>NZ_VIWU01000001.1:0-1265279 GCF_007994075.1 Pseudonocardia hierapolitana
CGAGGCGGCGCTGACCACCTATCTGCGCAGCCGCACGGCCGATGCCGGCACGATCGACCCGGTGTTCGGGGAAGCCACCGAGGCGCTCGCCGACTTCGTCCTGCGCGGTGGCAAGCGGATCCGCCCCACGTTCGCGTGGTGGGGTTGGCGCGGAGCGGGAGGGCCGGTCGAGGCGCCCGAGGCGCTGGCCGTGCTGCGCGCCATCAGCGCGCTGGAGCTCATCCAGGCCAGCGCGCTCATCCACGACGATCTGATGGACGCCTCGGCCACCCGGCGCGGCCGGCCCACGGTGCACGTCGAGTTCGCCCGCAAGCACGCCGCGGCGCGCTGGCGCGGTCAGCCGGCCCGGTTCGGCGCGGCCGCCGCGATCCTCCTGGGCGATCTGGCCCTCGCGTGGGCCGACGACATGCTGCACGCCGCCGGCCTCTCGCCGGCCGCCCTGCGCCGCGCGGCGCCTGCGTGGCGGGCGATGCGCACCGAGGTGCTCGGCGGGCAGTACCTCGACGTGCTGCACCAGTCCACCGGCGACACGTCCGTGCGGGCCGCCCTGCAGATCGACCGCTACAAGACCGCCGCCTACACCGTCGAGCGGCCGCTGCACCTCGGGGCGGCGATCGCCGACGCCCCGCCCGAGCTGGTGAACGCCTACCGCCGGTTCGGCGCCGACATCGGCGTCGCGTTCCAGCTGCGCGACGACCTGCTCGGGGTGTTCGGCGATCCGGAGGTCACGGGCAAGCCTGCCGGCGACGACCTGCGCGAGGGCAAGCGCACGCTGCTGGTGGCCCTCGCGGTCGAGCGGGCGGAGCAGCGGGGGCTGCCCGACGCGCGTCAGGCCGTCCTGGACGCCGTCGGCGACCCCGGGCTGGACGACGCCGGCGTCGAGCGGGTGCGCGGGCTGCTCACCGAGCTCGGCGCCGTGCAGGCCGTCGAGCAGCGCATCGCCGCGCTCACCGGCTCGGCGCTCGACGCGCTGTCGGCGGCGGACGTCGCCGAGCCCGCCGCGTCACAGCTGGCCGAGCTGGCGGTCACCGCCACGCGGAGACGCAGTTGACCCGGACTCCGAGTTGAGCCACCGCGTCCCCGGACGCACCGACCACGTCGTGGTCGTCGGCGCCGGGCTCGCGGGGCTCTCGGCCGCGCTGCACCTGCTCGGTGCGGGCCGGCGCGTCACCGTGCTGGAACGTTCCGAGCACCCCGGCGGCCGGGCCGGGCAGCTCGACCTGCGCTCACCGCACGGCACCTACCGCGTCGACCCGGGCCCCACCGTGCTCACCATGCCCGAGCTGCTCGACGAGGCCCTCTCCGCGGTCGGGGAGAAGCTCGACGAGCGGCTCGACCTCGTGCCGCTCGACCCCGCCTACCGCGCCCGCTTCGCCGACGGTTCCACGATCGACGTGCACGCCGACGCCGAGGCGATGACCGAGGAGGTGCGCGCGACCTGCGGCCCTGCGGCCGCCGCCGGGTACGAGCGCCTGCGCTCGTGGCTCACCCGGCTCTACGAGGTGGAGATCGACCGGTTCATCTGCGCCAACCACGACTCGCCGCTGGGCCTGGTCGGCCCCGACCTCGCCCGGCTCGCCGCGCTCGGCGGCTTCGGCCGGCTCGGCCCGCGCGTGGCCCGGATGCTGCCCGACGAGCGGCTGGCGCGGATCTTCACCTTCCAGTCGCTGTACGCAGGAGTGCCACCGAATCGGGCGCTCGGCGCGTACGGCGTGATCGCCTACATGGACACGATCGCAGGCGTGTTCTTCCCGCGCGGCGGGATGCGGCAGGTCGCGCAGGTCCTGGCCGACGCCGCCGTCGCCGCGGGCGCAATGATCCACTACGGCCGCACGGCCACCGGGCTGGAACGGCGCGGCGGGCGGGTCGCCGCGGTCCGGCACAGCGTCACCGGGGGCGGCCGCGACGGGGGCGGCGAGCGCCTGCCGTGCGACGCGGTGGTGCTCACCCCCGACCTGCCGGTCGTGCACGACCTGATCGGGCGAGCGCCGCGCAGGCCGGTGCCGCTGCACTGGTCGCCCAGCGCGGTCGTGCTGCACGCCGGGCTGCGCACCCCCCGCCCGGACCTCGCGCACCACACGATCTCGTTCGGCGCGGCGTGGCGCAGGACGTTCCGGGAGATCATCGACGATGGCCGGCTGATGAGCGACCCGTCACTCCTGGTCACGCGGCCGACCGCCACCGACCCCGAACTCGCGCCCACCGGATCGGAGCTGGTCTACGTGCTGGCACCGTGCCCGAACCTCGAGCGCGGCCGCATCGACTGGGCCCGCGTCGGCCCGGCCTACCGGGACGAGCTGCTCGCCGTCCTCGCGGACCGCGGGATCGAGCTCCGAGAAGATCTCGACGTCACCCACATGGTGACTCCTGCTGAATGGGCCGCGGTCGGGTACGGCGCGGGCACCCCCTTCTCGGCCGCCCACACGCTCGCGCAGACCGGACCGTTCCGGCCGCGCAACCTCGTCCGCGGGCTGGAGAACGCCGTCCTCGCGGGCTGCGGCACCACCCCGGGCGTCGGCATCCCGCCCGTCCTGATCTCCGGTCGGCTCGCCGCACAGCGCATCACGGGCGCCGTCCACCGGCGCTCCTCGCGGGCGCGCAGGGTACCCACAGGGGGCTGACAGGGGTCGTGCGAGCATGGATCGCGTCATGAAGCCACCATCACCGGTCGACGGGTCGACGCTCCCCGACACGGCAGCGGAACGCGCAGCCGCGCCCGACGGCGCGCCCGACATCCTCGACGTGCCGCCCCCCGTCGAAGCCCGTCCTGCCGTACGGCGATCGTGGCGTGACCGGTTCGGCCGCCCGGCCCGCCGGCCGCTGCTCCTGGGCCTCACCGCCTCGCTGATGCTGCTCATCGGCGGTTTCGGCGCAGGCGGCGTGCTCATCCACGACCCGCTGCTGACGAACTCGCCGCTCGGCTTCTGGCGTTACGGGCACGGCCGCGACCTGGCGAGCATCCTCATGTACGGCGGCGTCGGCCTGATGGTGTGGGCCTGGATCCAGCTGGGCCGCGAGGTGCTCGCCCACCGGGCGCGCGGCCGCGCGGTGCTCATCACGGCCGCCGTCTGGATGGCGCCGATGCTGTTCGCCCCGCCGCTGTTCACCCGCGACATCTTCAGCTACCTCGCCCAGGGCGGCCTGCCGCTGGCCGGTTTCGACCCGTACGCGGTGGGCCCGGAGGCGATGCCGGGGATCTTCGCCGACAACGTCCACTACTTCTGGCAGGACACCCCCGCGCCCTACGGGCCGCTCTTCATCCTGATCGCGAAGGCCGTCGCGTGGGTCACCGGCGACACGATCATCCTCGGCGTCGTGCTCATGCGGCTCGCGCTGCTGCCCGGCCTGCTGCTGTTCGTGTGGGCGCTGCCCGAGCTCACCCGCCGTCTCGGCGGCCGGGTGTCGGTGGCGCTGTGGGTGGCCGTGGCCAACCCGGTGATGGTGATCCACATGGTCGGCGGCGGCCACAACGACCTGCTCGTGGTCGGCCTGCTCGCCGCAGGAGCGCTTGTCGCGCTGCGCGGCGGCCACGTCGCCGGGATCGCGCTCGTCACGGGCGCGATGGCCGTCAAGGCCAGTGCCGCCATCGCGCTGCCGTTCCTCGTGCTCGTGTGGGCGGCACACATGTCCGGTTCGCAGCGGGTCCGGATCGCCAAGGCGATCGCGGCGGGCGGCGGGGTCTTCGTCGCGGTGTTCGCCGCGTGCACGCTCGCCGCCGGTGTCTCGCTCGGCTGGCTGCCCGCGCTGAGCGCACCGTCGATGATCGTCAACTGGATGTCGCTCCCCACCGCGGTCGGCGAGTTCACCCACTCGCTGGTCAGCGTGCTCGTCAACGTCCCGAAGCAGCCGTTCATCAACGTCTCGCGCGTGCTCGGCGGGATCCTGCTGGTCTACGTCGCGGTGCGGCAGTGGTGGGCGGCACGCGACGGCGGGCCGGACGCCGTGCGCCGGGCAGGCGTGGTGCTCCTGGCCACCGCCGTGCTCTCCCCCGCCATGCTGCCGTGGTACGTCAGCTGGGGAATGACGCTGCTCGCGGCCGCCGCGTGGTCGGTGCGCGCGCTGCAGTTCGCCGTGTTCGTGTCGGTGATGCTCACCATCTGCTACTACTCCAACGGCGAGGACGCCCTCTACAACCCGCCCTACCTCATCGCGTGGGCGCTGGTGGCGCTGCTCGCCGCCGTGTCGCTGGTGCGCCCCGACCCGCTGCGGCTGTCCGCGGGTGCCTGGCAGCGCGGACGGCAGCCGTTCCCCGAACCGACAACCGTGCCCGCGACGTCGTCGCCCGCCGCGGCGGGCGTCGACGGTGCCGAACGCGGCACGAGCTGAGCTCGACGCCGCCGGGATCACGGATCCGGCGCTGCGGGCCGGCTACGTCGTCTGCCGGGCGCTGAACGCGCACCACGGGCGCACGTACTTCCTCGCCACCCGCCTGCTCCCCGCCGCCAGGCGGCCCGCGGTCCACGCGCTGTACGGGTTCGCGCGGTACGCGGACGAGATCGTCGACGACCTCGGCGACGCCCGCCCCGCCGCCGAGAAGGCGGCCGAGATCGACCTGCTGGGGTTGCGGTTGCGACAGGCGCTGGCCGGGGAGCGTGCGGAGCAGCCGGTTCTCGCCGCCGTCGCCGACACGGCCCGGCGGTACGCGCTCGCTCCCACCCTCTTCGCCGACTTCCTCGCGTCGATGCGGATGGACACCGAGGTCACCGCGTACGCCACGTTCGACGAGCTCGGCCGCTACATGCACGGTTCGGCCGCGGTGATCGGTCTCCTGATGCTGCCCGTCCTCGGCACCACGGTGCCCCGCGAGGAGGCCGAGGGACCGGCGGCGGCGCTCGGCGTGGCGTTCCAGCTCACCAACTTCCTGCGCGACGTCGGCGAGGACCTCGACCGGGGCCGGGTCTACCTGCCCACCGACGAGCTGGCGGCGTTCGGCGTCGACCGGGAGCTACTGGCGTGGTGCCGCCGCACCCGCAGGCCCGACCCGCGCGTGCGCCGCGCGCTGGCCCACCTCGTCGCGCACACCCGCGCGGTCTACCGCCGCGCCGCGCCGGGGATCGGGATGCTCGAACCGGTCTCCCGCGCCTGCGTGGCCTGCGCGTTCACCCTCTACCGCGGCATCCTCGACCAGATCGAGGCCGCCGACTACGACATCCTCAACCGCCGCGTCTCGGTCCCCCGGCACACCCGGCTCGCGGTGGCCGTCCCCGGCCTCGTCCGCGCCCTCGCCGCCCGCGCCCGCTCCTGACGCCCGGGGCCCGACTCGCCGCGTCGAGACGTCGGACTCGCCGCGCCGGAACGCCCGACTCGCCGTGCTGGAACGCCCGACTCGCCGCGTCGAGACGTCGGACTCGCCGTGCTGGAACGCTCGACTCGCCGTGGTAGAACGTCGGACTCGCGCCCGGGATGCGAGCCCTGGCAGGCGAGTCTTGCGTTCAGGCGCGGCGAGTCTTGCGTTCGGGCGCGGCGAGTCGGGCGTCTGCGCGCGGTGAGTCGTGCGTCAGAACGCCATGGCCTGCGCTCTGCGCTTCACCTCGCGGTGCCGGCCCGCGCGCAGGGATGCGACCGGGGTGCCCGGTAGCGAGTCGTCCTCGGCGAAGAGCCAGCGCAGGATGTCCGGGTCTGCGTAGCCACCGTCGCGCAGGACCGTGATGGTGCCGGACAGCCCCTTGATCACCTCGCCGTCGTCGCCGAGGAAGTCGGTCGGGACGACGACCTCTCCTTCGCGCCGGAACGACAGCAGATGGCCGTCACGGACGAGCTGGTGCACCCGGGAGACCGGTTGGCCAAGCCGCTGTGCGACCTCCACGACCGGCAGGGTCGCGATGTCCGCCGACAGCCCGAGAACCTCGTTCACGGGGCGATACGATGCCACAGGCGCGCCGCGCGGGAGAAGCCGAATGCGCGGACGGTACCGTCATCGCGTGAACGCCCCGCCTGCCGCGCTGCTGGACGCGCGCTACCGGGTGGGCTCGTTGCTCGCCCGCGGCGGGATGTCCACGGTCTACCGGGGCACCGACACGCGGCTCGACCGGCCGGTCGCGATCAAGGTGATGGATCCCCGGTTGGCCGCCGATCCCGCGTTCCGCGGCCGGCTCGAGCGCGAGGCCCGTTCGGCGGCACGCATCGATCACCCGGCCGTCGTCGACGTGTACGACCAGGGCCAGGCCGCCACCGGCGCCGGCACCGGCCTGGGCGGCGACGGGCCGCTCCTGTTCCTCGTCATGGAGCTGGTGGAGGGCGGCACGCTGCGCGACGTCCTGCGCGCGCGGGGCGCGCTCGGGGTGCCTGCCGCGTTCGCCGTGATGGAGCAGGTGCTCTCCGGCCTGGCGGCGGCTCACCGGATCGGTCTCGTGCACCGCGACGTGAAGCCGGAGAACGTGCTGATCAGCCGGACGGGCGAGGTCAAGGTCGCCGACTTCGGCCTGGTCACCGCGAGCGCCCAGGCGGGCCCCAGCACGGCCGGCATGATCATGGGGACGGTCGCGTACCTCTCCCCCGAGCAGGTCGCCACCGGCAACGCCGACGCCCGCAGCGACGTGTACGCGGCCGGCATCATGCTGTACGAGCTCCTCACCGGCGCGCCGCCCTACAGCGGCGACACCGCGCTCTCGGTGGCCTACCGCCACGTGAACTCCGACGTACCGCCGCCGTCGCAGATCGCCGGCGAGGTGCCCCCCGAGCTGGACGAGCTCGTGCTGCGCGCCACCCGTCGCGACCCGGCCGTCCGGCCGGACGACGCCGCGGCGATGCTCGCGGAAATGCACCGGGTGGCCGTGCGGCTGGAGGTCCCGCGCGTGCCACCGCCGGTTCCGCCCCCGCGCCCGCTCGAGGAGCAGGACACCGTGCCCGCGGCACCGCAGCGCCTCGCAGGGGGCACGGCGAGCACACCAGGCGGCACGGCGGTGAGCGCGGCCCTCCCCGCCCCGGGACCGCGCGGCACCCGCGCCCTCCCCCGTCCGGACGACGGCACCCCACCGCCGCACGTGCGGGCCCGCAGGCGCAGCCGCCGGGCCTTCACCTTCTGGACGGCGGTCGTCCTCGTGCTGGCGCTGCTCGTCGGGGTCACGGCGTGGTGGCTGGGTAGCGGGCGCTGGACCGAGATGCCGAGCCTGGTGGGGTTGGACGCGGCGGCGGCGCAGCAGCTGCTCGCCGACTCCGATCTCGTCGTACGGGTGATCGAGGCCTACGACGACGAGGTCGCCGACGGCCTCGTCAGCGCCACGGACCCGGCGGCGCAGGCGGCGTTGCTGCGCGGCAGCACCGTGCAGATCACGGTCTCGACCGGACGCCCGACGGTGCCCGAGATCGCGCCGGGCACCTCGGTGGCGGCCGCCGAGCAGGCGCTGCGCGACGCGGGTCTCACGCCCGTGCACGGCTCGGACGACACCGACGACAGCGACTCCGTCCCGGCGGGCTCCGTGCTGCGGACCGCCCCGGAGGCCGGCACCGAGCTGCGGCTCGGCGCCCCGGTGACGATCGTGGTGAGCAGCGGCGAGTCCGACACCGTGCAGGTGCCCGACGTGGTCGGCAAGGACTTCGACGACGCCGAGGACGTCCTCGACGAGCTCGACCTCGACGCCGAGGGGCGCAGCGCGATCCCGTTCCTCGGCCGTAGCGACGGCCAGGTGGTCGAGCAGAGCCCGCGTGCGGGCACGACGGTGGAGCGCGGCTCGACGGTCACCCTGATCACGGTCTGACCGCCCCGGCGGGCTCAGCCCCGGAGCATCTCCGCCACGAGGAACGCGAGCTCCAGCGACTGCTGGGTGTTCAGGCGCGGGTCGCAGGCCGTCTCGTAGCGGCCGGCGAGGTCGGCGTCGGAGATCTCCTGTGCGCCGCCGAGGCACTCGGTGACGTCCTCACCCGTGACCTCGACGTGGATGCCGCCCGGGTGGGTGCCCAACGCCCTGTGCACCTCGAAGAAGCCCTGCACCTCGTCGACGATCCGGTCGAAGTGCCGGGTCTTGTAGCCGGTGGTGGACTCGTGGGTGTTGCCGTGCATCGGGTCGCACTGCCAGATGACCTTGTGCCCGGACGCCTCGACCTTCTCCACGATCGCGGGCAGCACGTCGCGGACCCGCCCGTTGCCCATCCGGCTCACCAGCGTGAGACGACCGGGGGTGGCGTGCGGGTCGAGCCGTTCGACGTACTCGACGGCCAGCTCCGGGGTGGTGGTGGGGCCGATCTTGAGACCGATCGGGTTGGACAGCAGCTCCGCGAACGCGATGTGCGCGCCGTCGAGCTGGCGGGTGCGCTCCCCGATCCACAGGAAGTGCGCCGACAGGTCGTAGAGCCGCGGCTCGGGTGCGCGGGTGTCCAGGCGCAGCATCGAGCGCTCGTAGTCGATGAGCAGCGCCTCGTGGCTCGCGTAGAACTCGACGCTGTGCAGGTTGTGGTCGTCCACCCCGCAGGCCTGCATGAAGTTCAGCGCGCGCTCGATCTCGGTGGCGATGTCCTCGAACCGCTCCCCCGCCGGTGAGGTGCGCACGAAGTCCTTGTTCCAGTCGTGCACCATCGTCAGGTCGGCCATGCCGGTGGCGGTGAGCGCCCGCACCAGGTTCATCGCCGCGCCCGCGTTGGCGTAGGCGCGCACCATGCGCGAGGGGTCGGGCACCCGGGCCTCGAGCGTCGGGTGCAGCGAGTTGACGATGTCGCCGCGGTAGGACGGCAGGCCGAGCGCGTCGATGGGAGCGCTGCGCGGCTTGGCGTACTGACCGGCGATCCGCCCGACCTTCACGACCGGCATCGACGCGCCGTAGGTCAGCACGATGGCCATCTGCAGCAGCGTGCGGATGGTGGCGCGGATGTGCGGCTCGGTGTTGTCGACGAACGTCTCGGCGCAGTCGCCACCCTGTAGCAGGAACGCCTCACCCCTGGCCACGGCGGCGAGGCGCTCCCGCAACCGGTCGACCTCCGGCGGGAGTGTGACGGGCGGCACACTCTCGAGCACGGTGCGGACATGGGCGACCTGCTCCCCGTCGGGCCACTCCGGCTGCTGCGCCGCCGGGCGGGCCAGCGCGTCGTCGAGGCGAGCCCGCAGCTCAGATGGCAGCGGAGGCAACTCGGGCAGCACCTCGACCGGTGCGTCGACCGTCCAGTTCACGATGTCCAAGAGTAGGCCGTCGTGCGGCGGCGGCACGCGCCGGATCCACCAGTGGCCGTGATCACCCGTTCGGCCCGATTCCGGAGTGGACGGTTCCGGGCACAGAGGCGTCATGGCTACTCTGTTGTGGATCCTGGCAGTGGTCCTCGTCGTCGCCGGCATCTTCGCGATCCTCCGGCGCCAGTTGATCTGGGGAATCGTGCTCATCATCGTCGGCCTGCTCGTGGGGCCGGGCGGTGTGAGCATCTTCAACGTTTGACGCCCCAGAGCTCAGCGAGCGGCCACCGCCGCCTCTATCGCCTCCCACCGCCTCCGGTTCAGCCGCGCGTCGGCGAGCGCGTCGTGCGCGTCGGCCGTGGGCGGTGGGAGCGGTGGCCGCCCGGCATCCTCCCAGCGCTGCCTCAGCTCGCGGGTGAACCGCGGCAGGGCGCGGGGCAGCGCCGGCATGGCGCCCCACAGCTGGCACAGCGCCACGTGGTCGTACGCGGCGATCCACGCCCACAGCTCCACATCACCCGGTGCCGCGGTGAGGAACTGCAGCAGGTCGGTGCGCAACCGGGCGCGGGACCGCCAGGCCGGGTCCGCGGGTGACGGCAGCTTCGGCAGTACGTTCGCGCGGACCCACGGCCCAGCGCGGGTGGGGTCGAACTCGGTGGACACCGCGTAGAACTCGCGCCCGTCCTCCCCGACCACGCCGATCGACACCAGGTCGATCGTCGTCCCGTCCTCGATGAACTCGCAGTCGTAGAAGAACCGCACGTCGAGAGGTTAGTTGACGATGCTCCCCGAGCGCGCGCCGCTAGCCGTCTTCTGACTCGTCGGAGTCCTCGTCCGTCTCGGGCTTCGCGTTGTCCGCCTCGGAGGACTCCTTCTCGATGTCCGTGTCGGCTGCGCCCGTGTCGGCCGCACCCGTGCCGGCCGCGCCTGCGTCGGCGGCGGCCGGGAGGCTCGGGGCGGAGGTCGTCGACGCGGGTTCCTCCTTCTCCTCCCCGTTGGGGGTGGCCCGCCCGTTCACGGCCGCGGCCGGCGGGCGCGGGGCGGCAGGCGCCTTGGTCGCCCGCGGCCGCTGTGTGGGCCGCGCCGCCGGTTCCGGTTCCGGCTCGGGTTCCGGCTCGGCCGAGGGAGGTGCCGCGGGCGCCTCCACTGGCGCAGGCGGGGCGGAGGTGGCGGTCGGGAAGGGCTGGGTCAGCCCGGTGAAGCCCTGACGCTCGGACGTGGGGCCCTGCAACCAGGACGCCAGGGTCGTCGTCGCCGCGATCACGACCACGGCGACGGCCGCGAACACCGCCCACGGGGCGACCCCGCCCGACCAGGTCGTCGGCTCGGGCGCGGGCGTGGGCGCCACCACGCGCGGGAGTTCGGTGGTGGGCCGGTCGTCCGAGGTTGCGACGAACGTCGGGTTCTCGTCGAGGTCGTCCTGCACGGAGTCGACGTGCTCGGCGGCCGGCTCGCGTTCCTCCGCCGTGCCGGAACCGAGCAGGACGTCCTCGTGCTCGGCACCGACGAGTGGGTCGTCGGCGCGCAAGGGGTCGTCCGGCTCTGCCACACCCGACCATCGCGCCACGCCAGCACGGTATTACCTGCGCGATACCGGGGTCGCCCCTGGGTCGGGTAGCTAGCTGGCTCGCGTGCCCGGCACGCGGCTCGCGGCGCGGCCGTCGCCGCCCTCGCCGTCGGTGGTGATCGGCGGCGTGGTGGTGGTCGTGGCGGTGTCCGTTGCCTCCGACGCCGCTGCCGCCTTCTCCTTGACCGACGCCGCGTACAGGTCGACGTAGGTCTGACCGGACAGCTCCATGAGCGCGTACATGATCTCGTCGGTCATCGAACGCTCGATGAACCGGTCGCCCGCCATCCCGGCGTACCGGGAGAAGTCCAGCGGCGGGCCGATCTTGATGCGCACCTTGCGCGGCCGCCAGATCCGCGACCCGATCGGGTTGACCTTGTCGGTGCCGATCATCGCCACCGGGACCACCGTGACGTCCGCCTCGAGCGCCATCCGCGCAACACCCGTCTTGCCCTTGTAGAGCCGCCCGTCGGGCGATCGGGTGCCCTCGGGGTAGATGCCGAGCAGGTTGCCCTCGCGCAGCAGGCGGACGGCGGTGTCCATCGCCGCCTGCGCCGCCGATCCCCCCGACCGGTCGATCGGCACCTGGCCCACCCCGGTGAAGAAGATCTTCTTGAGCCACCCGACGAGGCCCGGCTGGATGAAGTACTCGCGCTTGGCGAGGAACGTGATGCGCCTGGGCACGAGCAACGGCAGGAAGAAGGAGTCGGCGACGGCGAGGTGATTGCTCGCCAGGATCGCCCCGCCCCGCGCGGGGACGTGCTCGAGGCCCTCGATCGATGGCCGGAAGAACAGTCGCAGCAGCGGGCCGAGGAGCACGAACTTGGACCACCAGTACAGCACCTGGGCGTGCCCCCTCCAGCTCGACTGCGCCAGCCTACGGATCGCCGCGACGCGCCGACAACGGGCACAGGGGTATCGGCTCCGGAAGAGGGGCCGAACTCTTCCCCTACCCCGGTGCCGTCGTGTCAGGATGGGGTCCCCGCCGCGCCGGCCCGCGCCGAGGGAGGAGGCCGCGTGAACCGCGATCCCGACGAGCGCCCGCAACCCGACGGCGCGGCGCCCGACGAGTTCGAGTCGATCGTGGCCCTCTGGCGCAACGAGGGCGACGTGCCCGAGTGGCCCGACGACGAGACCCCTGACCCCGTCGCCACGCCCACCGACCTGGAGGATCCCGCTCCGCGACCCGCGCCCGCCCCGCTACCGCCGCGGTCCTACTCGCCCCCGACGCTGCCCGAGGACGAGCACTTCATCCCGCCGGAGCCGCCGCCGCTGCCACGCCTCGGCCCTCCCGCCCTGGTCGGGCTGGCCCTGATCGCGCTCGGGCTCGTGCTGGTCGTCTCCCCCGGGTGGTTGGGTGTCTCCGACCCGTACGGCCTCCCGCTGGGCCTGGTCGGGCTCGCGGCCGGCCTGGGCTGGCTGGTGCTGCGCCTGTGGCCCGACCCACCGGACCGGCGCGACGAGGACGACGACGGCGCGGTGATCTGACCCGACGGCGGTCAGTGCCGGTGGGCGAGCTCGCGGGCCAGTTGAGCCGCGCCGACCACCGCAGCGGCCTCACCCAGCTGCGCAGTGCGGATTCGGGCCAGCGGGCGGCGACCCGCCCCGGTCACCGTGGCGGCGTAGTGCTCGCGCGCCTCGTCGAGGAAGAGCGGCGCCGACACCGAGACTCCCCCGCCGATCACCACCAGCTCGGGGTCGAACACGTCGGCCACGAGCGCGAGTCCCTCGCCGAGCCACCTGGCGAGCTCGTCCATCGCGGCGATCGCCACCTGGTCGCCGTCGCGTGCGGCGGCGGCGACCCGCTGACCGGTGACGCGGCCCGGGTCGCCCGCCACGAGCCTGCGCAGCAGCGGCGAGCCTCCCGGGTCACGGGCGAGCAGCTCGACGGCCGTGGTGGCCAGGGCCGTGCCGCTGCAGTAACGCTCCCAGCAGCCGTTCTTCCCGCACGGGCACGGCCGTCCGTCCGGCACGACCCGCAGGTGCCCCAGTTCCGGCGCCACCCCGAACGCGCCCCGGTACAACTCGCCGTCGATCAGGAGGGCCGAGCCGATGCCGGTGCCGAGCGCGATGAACACGACCGTGCCCGCCCCGGATGCGGCGCCGAAATGCCGCTCGGCGAGCGCGGCTGCGTTCGCGTCGTGCTCGACGACGACCGGCAGGCCGATCCGCTCGGCGATCCGGTCGGCGACCGGCGCGTCGCGCCACGACAGGTGCGGTGCGAACCGGACGCCCCGCCGGTCCGGCGTGACGAAGCCGGCGAGCGCGAGCCCGACGGCCCCGATCCGGTGCCGCTGCGCGAGCTCGCCGATCACGCCGGCCAGTGCCGCTTCCAGGGCGGTCTCGCTGCGTGGGGTCGGGGTGCGCGCCGTGTCGTGGACGTTCCCCTCTGCGTCGACGACACCGGCCCGCACACTCGTCCCGCCGACGTCGACGCCGATGGTCAGCACGGTCATGAGGATCGCCGTTCGACCCTGATCCGTTGCACTCGACGCGCGGGAGGCCGCTCCGTGACGTCCGCGGCAGCGGGAGCCGGACCACCCGCCTCCAGCGCGGCGCGCAGCACGGCCACGAGCCCGGTCGCGTGCTCGGCCAGCCGCACCGCGAGCTCGGGGCGTTCCCCGCGCAGCGCGGCGATGACGGCGCAGATCGGGCACGACGCACACGTCTCGGGCGGGTCGCTCTCGGGTTCGGCCCGCAGCCGGTCGAGCACCGGGTCGAGCCGCTCGAGCGCGGCCAGCGCGAGCACCCGCAGGTCCTCCCCGATCCCCTCGTGGCCGCCGCAGCCGTCGGCGGCGGTCACCGGAGCCAGACCGCGGGGTCGGGGACGAACGCGACGCACAGGTCGTCGCCCGCGACGTGGGCCCCGGTGACCGTGCAGCGGCGCAGCACGGACGGCAGGGCGATCATCCGCCGCGTACCCCCGGTGGTGACGGCGAGATCGTCGTCGAGCCGGACGAGGTCCACCGGTCCGCTTTCCACCCCGGGCAGCCGCAGGACCAGCTCGAACGCGGAGTCCACGGACGTGCCGCTGCCTGCGGTGCGGTTCACCTTCAGCAGCGGGGAGGCCGGGGTGTCCGGCGCGGCAGCGGGGTCGTCGGTGCCGTAGAGGCCGACGGCGAGCTCCCGCAGCGCCGGCAGCCCTGTCGGTTCAGCGGCGGTGTGCTCCGCCACGCGCAGCGGCAACGGCAGCGCTTGCAGCTCGCCGAGCACGGCGCTCTGCTCGGCGTAGCGCTCGCGCAGCCAGCGCCCGGCCGGCCCGCGGAGGGACGAGGGCGCCTCGGGCACGATCCGGTTGGCGACCAGCCCGTCGACGCGCAGGCCGTGCAGTGCCAGCGCGGTGAGGGTGCGGCGGGTCTCCGCGGCCACCACCCGCTCCGGGGTGAGCACGAGCCGGATCGAGGTGGTGGCCTCGTCGGCGAGCAGCCGGCGCAGCCCCTGGAGCTGCTCGGCCAGCGTGTCCAGCGCACCGATCGCGCGGTCCCATGCCGGCTGGGCGTCGCGGCCTGCGGCGAAGCCGCTGATCAGGCCCCGAACGGCCCTGCGGTGGGCCGGGAACAGCCGCTCCAGGTAGGTCGAGAGCGCCTCGGGCAGGCCGAGCAGCCGCAGCGTCTCCGCGGTGGGCCCGCAGTCGACGACCACGACCTCCCACAGCCCGCTCTCGGCGAGTCGGCGCACCTCACCCAGCGCGAGCAGGTCCTCGACGCCGGGCAGCACGGTGAGCTCGTCGGCCATCAGCTCGTCGACGCCCGCGCCTGCGAGCAGCGTGCCGAGGTGGGCCTGGAGCCGGGCCCACGCGCCGTCCAGCAGCGTCCGCGTGTCGACGTGTGCGGCGAAGAGGCCGGGGTCGAGCTCGGTGGGCTCTGCGCCCAGCTCGGCCTCGAACGCGTCGCCGAGCGAGTGCGCGGGGTCGGTCGAGACCGCCAGCACCTTGCGGCCGGAGCGCGCGAGGAGAGCGGCGGTGGCCGCGGCGAGGGTGGTCTTGCCGACGCCTCCCTTGCCGGTGAACAGGACGACGCGCACGACGCGGAAGCGTAATCGCGGGAACAGGTCGGACCTGTCGGCGGGGCCGTCAGGAAGTGCTCTCGACCCGTCGCTTCAGCCCCTTGAGCGCGGTGTCGATGATCACCTTCTCCGCCTTGCGGCGCAGCATGCCGATCATCGGGATGTTCAGGTCCACGGCGAGCGAGTAGGTCACCGTGGTCTCCCCGGCCGTGCCGGCGAGCGTGTAGGAGCCGTTCTGCGCCTTCTGGATCTGCCCCTTCACCAGCGTCCAGCTCACCGAGCGGCCGTCCGGCGCCCAGGTGTAGTCGAGGGTGTAGGAGTCCTTGATCGGCCCCGCGTCCATCGTGAACCGGACCCGCTCGGCGCGCCCGTCGCTACCGCTGCTCAGCACCTCGACGCTCTTCACCTGCGAGGCCCAATCGGGGTAGGCGGGGAAGTCGGCGATCACGGCCATCACGCGCTCGGGCGGCGCGGCGATGGTGATCGAGGAGGTCGTAGCGTCGGCCATGGCGGGAACGTTACCGGGGCACTGTGCTCACCAGCGGAGGACGTAGGGAGTGCCGGTGGAGCGGAAGTGCCCGACGTTGACGCATTCGGTGCGCCCCACGCGCACCCGCTGCGCGAGCGGCTGGTGGACGTGACCGAAGAGCGCGGCACGCGGCCGGTCGCGGTGCACGACGTCCAGCAGCGCCACCGAGGACGCCTCGGCCCGCCGCGTGACGACGTCGAACGCGAGCTCGGGGACGGCCGGCGGCACGTGGCTGCACAGCACGTCCACCCGGTCGAGTGCCTTCACGGCCGCGGTGAACTCCGTCGCCCGCAGCAGGTGCGGTGTCCACGGGCCGCCCGTGCCCGGCTCCACGCCCGGCGGCAGCGGCGCGCCGCCGACGAACCCGAACCGCAGGTCGCCGATCTCCACGACCCGGCCGTCGGCGAGCGTGAGCCCGGGTCCGGCGTAGCGCGGCCACAGCCGGGGCATGTCGACGTTGCCGGGGATCGCATAGGTCGGCGCGGTGAGCGCACCGAAGAGCCGGTCGTACTGCTCCTGCACGGCGTCCTCCACCACGGCGGGCGCGTCGGGCACCCGCGCCCACGCGTCCCGGACGAAGCGGATCAGCGCGTCACGCCCGCCCGCGGTGCGCAGGCGGGCGAACTCGGCGCTCACCTCTGGGCCGAGCACGCGCCCGAGGATGCCGCCCGCCGGGTCGCGGTAGTCGACGTAGTCGACGAGATCGCCGAGCACGACGAGCGCGTCGGCCCCGTCGCCCGCCCTGGCGAGAGTGTCGGAGGCGCCGTGCACGTCGGAGACCACGTGCACGCGCATGCGCTCAACATAGCGCCCCCTACCCGCGAGGCGGCTCCCCCGGCTCACGGCCCGCTTCGAGCCGTTCCTTGCACGCGAACGCGATGGTCTTGGCCGCGCGCTGCCGTCGATCGACCTCGGCGGCGGCGTGCCGCGGTGGCGCAGGCCGCGGCATCCCGTCCGGGCCCTGCGGGTCGGCGCGCAGGTAGTAGTGCAGCACGGTGCCGTCCAGCACGGGCTCGAGCCACACCTCCATGCTGCCGACGAGCGCGCCGCGGACGGTCCACCGGATGCCTTGGACGCCGCGGTCGGTCATGACCGAGAGCTCCAG
The DNA here is from genome assembly GCF_007994075.1 of Pseudonocardia hierapolitana. NCBI lineage: Bacteria > Bacillati > Actinomycetota > Actinomycetes > Pseudonocardiales > Pseudonocardiaceae > Pseudonocardia > Pseudonocardia hierapolitana. The sequence continues at coordinate 16,304 of NZ_VIWU01000001.1, forward strand.
GTCGGGCCACAGCCGCCGCCACCGGGACGGCACCGCGAACTCGGCCGCCACCACGGCGGGCGGCACGGCGAGGAACGTCTCGTCCACCACGTCCACCGACGGCACCGCGCCAGCCTAGTGCCAGGTCGTGCCGAGATCGCCTACCGCGAGGTAGGTTTCGGGAAACGGGAGCCAGTGCCGGCCAGGAGGTCACACCGTGCGCGAGTACAGCGTTCCAGCCACGTTCCGCGTGGGTGACGAGGAGAACCTCCTCGACGCGGTGTACGCGAATGCCGATGAGCACGCGTCGGTGGTGGTGTACCGGCGCCAGGACACTCCCGGCGAATGGTCGGACGTCACCTGCGCGCAGTTCGCCGACGAGGTCGTGGCGGTGGCTCGCGGGCTCGTCGCCGCCGGGGTCCGGCCCGGCGACCGCGTGGCGCTGCTGTCGCGCACCCGCTACGAGTGGAGCCTGATCGACTACGCGATCCTCGCGGCGGGCGCGGCCACCGTGCCGATCTACGAGACGTCGTCGGCCGACCAGATCGGCTGGATCCTGTCCGACTCCGAGGCGGTCGCCGCGATCGTCGAGTCGGGCAGGCACGCCGGCCTGGTCGAGAGCGTGCGAGCCGCATGCCCCGGCGTGCGGCACGTCTGGCAGATCGATCCGTCGGAGGACGGGCCGGGTGCCGTCGACGCACTCGTTGCCCTTGGCGCGGACACCCCGGCCGACGAGGTGCGAGCGCGCAGCGCCGCCGTGCGCGCCGACGACCTCGCCACGCTGATCTACACGTCCGGCACCACCGGCCGCCCCAAGGGCTGCGAGCTCACCCACGGCAACCTCGTCAGCGAGGTCAAGAGCACCGTCAGCATGCTCCCCGAGCTGCTGACCGACCGCGGGTCGGTGCTGCTGTTCCTGCCGCTCGCGCACGTGTTCGGCAAGGTCATCCAATGCGGCGCCCTGTACACCCGCACCGTCGTGGGGCACACGCCCGACGTGAAGCGGCTGCTCCCGGACCTCGCCTCGTTCCGGCCGACGTTCATCCTCTCCGCCCCGCGCGTGTTCGAGAAGGTCTTCAACAGCGCCCGCCAGCGGGCTCACGACAGCGGCAAGGGCCGGGTCTTCGACATGGCCACCGACACCGCCATCGCGTGGAGCCAGGCCCGGGACACCGGCGGCCCCGGCCTCGCGCTGCGGCTGCGGCACGCGCTGTTCGACCGGCTGGTGTACGGCAAGCTGCGGACCGTCGTCGGCGGGAGCGTGGTGGCGGCGGTGTCGGGGGCGGCGCCGCTGGGTGAGCGGCTCGGCCACTTCTTCCGGGGCATCGGGCTCCCGGTCCTCGAGGGTTACGGCCTCACCGAGACCACGGCAGGCGTCACGCTCAACGCGCTCGGCGCCCAGCGCATCGGCACCGTCGGGCGGCCGGTGCCCGGCCACTCGGTCCGGATAGCCGACGACGGCGAGGTGCTCGTCAAGGGCCCGATCGTCTTCCGCCGGTACTGGAAGAACGACACCGCCACCGCCGATGCGCTCGATGACGGCTGGTTCCACACCGGCGACATCGGCGAGCTCGACGACGCGGGCTTCCTGCGGATCACCGGCCGGAAGAAGGAGCTCATCGTGACGGCCGGGGGCAAGAACGTCGCCCCCGCCGTGCTGGAGGACCGGCTGCGCGCCCACCCGCTGATCAGCCAGTGCATGGTCGTCGGCGACGGGCAGCCGTTCATCGGCGCGCTCGTCACGATCGACGCCGAGGCCCTCCCCGGCTGGCTCGAGCGTTCCGGCAAGCCGGTCGGCGCGCGCATCGCCGACCTCGTCGACGACCCCGACCTGCGCGCCGAGATCGCCCACGCGGTCGAGGACGCCAACCAGGCGGTGTCGCGCGCGGAGCAGATCCGCGAGTTCCGCATCCTCCCGGTGGACTTCACCGAGGCCGGCGGCGAGATGACGCCCACGATGAAGGTCAAGCGCGCGGTCGTCGCCAAGACGTTCGCCGCCGACATCGCGAGCATCTACAGCGGGGCGAAGGCCCCGGCCTGAGCACGAGAACGGCGGGTCACCGATCGGTGGCCCGCCGTTCTCGGTGCAGTTGCCTAGTAGTAGTGCCTCCGGGGGCCGATGGCCCGGCCGGTGCTGCCCAGCAGCATCAGGACCACGCCGACGACCAGCAGGATTCCGCCGAGGTAGGTCAGCAGCTGGATGCCGAGCAGCCATCCCAGGACCAAAAGGATCACGCCGAGAACGATCACGATTCCTCCTCGTCCCGATCGCTCGACCCGATGACGGGCCGACGCATGTGCCACGATCGGACCTGACAGGTGCGTACCCGGCATTTGCATGCGCAATCGCCGTGTTGGGCACGGCGGCCGCGGGTAGGCCGGGCGAATGGACCAATCCCGTGCAACCACCGTCGGTGCGACCGAGCCACCGGTGCCGGGCCCCGGCCCGGTTCCGAAGCCGCCGCCGGTCCCGCCGACGCCCCCACCGGGGCCGGAACCGGCCCCGCCGATGCCCGAGCCGGAGCCGATGCCGGGGCCCGCACCGGACCCCGCACCGCCCGTTCCCGCCCCACCGCCGGAGCCGGATCCGCGGGCCTGAGCGGCCGGGCGACGGTCACCGGAGCCGGTGGGTGAGATCGTCGGACCGAACGGTCCGGCCGGTGCGCGCGAGGTGCTCCAGCAGCGGCACCGCCACCCGGCGGGTCGTGCCGAGTGCCTGACGCGCCTCGCTGAGGGTGAACTCGGGGCCGACGCCGCGGAGCAGGTCCACCGCACGGTCCGGCGCCTCCGGCAGGAGCACGACGCCCTCGGCGACCGCGATCAGCTCGCCGGCCCGGACCAGCGCGGCCAGCTCGCGAGGGCCGAGGCCGAGCTCGGCGAGGCGCTCGGCGTCCGGGGCGCGGAACGGGTGGGTGACGAGGTCGGCACGCAGAGTCTCCATCGCCACGCGGACCGGCTCGGGAAGCCCGCTGGCCCGGCCGAGGTGCACCCGGCCGGCGCGCAGCTGCGGGGTCACCGCTCCGGTGCCCGGCCGGGCGGCGGAGAGCACGGCCGTCACCAGACCCGGTGTGGGCAGGTCCGCGGCCCGCCGGGCGGCCTCGATCGTCAGACCGGGGTCGAGGGGCTCGGCGGCGTCGTGCACGCGGACGGCCGCGGCGAGCGCGGAGACGGCTTCCTGCGCACGAGCCGGTGCGACGAGGTGGCCGTCCGCCCGCACCGCGGGCAGGGCGTCGACCTCGGCGCGGGGCACACCCATCGCCACCAGGTCAGCGGCCCGGACCACGCCCCGGCGGCGCAGCTCGGCCGCTGCGGTGCCGACGTCCGGTTCGGCGAGTTCCGCGGCGCGGCGGGCAGCGGCTCCGCGACGGCGTAGCGCCGGCGGGAGGACGTCGAGCACCTCGACGCCCGCGACGACGGCGCGCCGGCCGGGGTCGCGCAGCACGGCGCGGTCCCCGATCCGCAGCGGCAGCGGGCGTTCGGGGCGCAGCCGGGCGAACCCCGAGCCGAGCGGGCGGACCCGCACGGTGACCGCGGCCGAGCCGACGTGCAGCATCACCTCGCGCGGCAGTGCGCCCGGCTCCGCCCCCAGCACCCCGCCCCCCCGCACACCGCGCAGCGCCACGTCGACCTCGGCGGGCGCGAGCCACCTGTCCGGGGTGAGCAGCGCGTCGCCGCGGGCGACGACCTCGCGGGGGACGCCGCGCAGGTTCACCGCGACCCGGGCCACCCCGCGGGCGACCTGCACCGGCTCGCCGAGGCTCTGCAGCCCCCGCACGTGCACCCGCCTGCCGCCCAGGTCCAGCTCGTCCCCGACCCGGATCGTGCCGGCGCCGAGCGTCCCGGTGACGACCGTGCCGGCACCCCGGATGCTGAACGCGCGGTCGACCCACAGCCGCACGTCGGCGCCCGGTTCCGGTTCGGGTACCGCGGCGACCAGGCCGTCCAGTGCGGTGCGCAGCGCGTCGAGACCGTCACCGCGGGGCGCGCACACCTCCACCACCCCCACTCCGCCGAGCGAGGAGGAGGAGATCTCGGCGAGCGCGTCCTCGCGCGCCGGCTCGGGGTCGAGCAGGTCGCACCGCGTGATCACGAGCAGCCCGTGCTCGACCCCGAGGGCGTCCAGCGCGTCGAGGTGCTCAGCCGACTGCGGCATCCACCCCTCGTCGGCGGCCACCACCATCACCACGGCCGGGGCGGGCCCGGCGCCGGCGAGCATCGTCGTCACGAACCGCTCGTGCCCGGGGACGTCCACGAACGCGAGGTCGGTTCCGGACGGCAGGCGGGTCCACGCGAACCCGAGGTCGATGGTCAGCCCTCGGCGCCGCTCCTCGGCCAGCCGGTCGGGCTCCATCCCGGTCAGTGCGCGCACCAACGTCGACTTGCCGTGGTCGACGTGTCCCGCGGTGGCCACCACGCGGCTGGTCACGGCCCGGCCCCCGCAGCGCGCACGCATGCGGCGAGCGTCTCGTCGTCGGCGGGCGCCAGCGCGCGCAGGTCGAGCAGGCAGCGACCACCCTCGAGACGACCGAGCACGGCCGGGGTGCCTGCGCGCAGGGCCGCGGCGCAGGGCTCGGGCAGCGACAGCGCGACGCTGGGCAGCCGCACGCCCGGCGCGCCGCCCCCGCCGACCGTCGCCTGCGAGTCGACGACCCCCACGTCCAGCCCGGCCAGCCGGGCGGCGATGGCCTCGGCCCGGACGCGCAGCTCGGCGACCGGCGTGTCGAGGGCCGAGCGAACGGGCGGCACCGGCCCGCGCAACGTCGCCTCCAGCGCGGCGAGCGTCAGCTTGTCCACCCGCATCGCGCGGGCGAGCGGGAACCGGCGCACGCGCTGGACCAGCTCGGCGTCACCGAGGATCAATCCCGCCTGCGGCCCGCCGAGCAGCTTGTCCCCCGACGCCGTCACCAGCGCGGCGCCCGCTGCGAGCATGCCGTCCGCGTCGGGCTCGTCGGGCAGCAGCGGGTGCGGGGCGAGCAGGCCCGACCCGATGTCGACGACGACCGGGACCCCGAGGCCGGCCAGCTCGGCGGGCCCGACCGCGCTGGTGAAGCCGGTGACCGTGAAGTTCGACGGGTGCACCTTGAGCACGAACGCGGTGTCCGGCCCGATCGCGCGCTCGTAATCGGCGAGGTGGGTGCGGTTGGTGGTGCCCACCTCGCGCAGCCGCGCGCCGACCGACTCGATCAGGTCGGGGATCCGGAACCCGTCACCGATCTCGACGAGCTCTCCTCGGGAGACGACGATCTCCCGACCGGTGGCGAGGGTCGCGGCGACGAGCGCGAGGGCGGCGGCCCCGTTGTTGACCACGTGCGCCGCACCGGCGCCGGGGACGGCGGCGAGCAGGGCGTCGACCACCCCGGCGCCGCGGGGGCCGCGGGCGCCGGTCGTGAGGTCCAGCTCGACGTCACAGGTCCCCGCGGCGACGCCGATGGCGTCGCGGGCGGCCTCGCCGAGCGGGGCCCGGCCGAGGTTGGTGTGCAGCAGCACGCCGGTGGCGTTGAGCACCGGCCGCAGCGTCGTGGCGGCCCGGGGCAACGCGGCGAGGGTCGCGTCGACGACGTCATCGGGCGGCAGGGCGCCCTCCCGGACCCGCTGCTGCGCCGCCGTCACCGCCTGCTTCACCAGCGGCTTTCCCAGCCGGACGGCGGCCGCGGCGATCCGGGGATCGGCGAGCACCGCGTCCGTGCGGGGCACCCGGCGGCGCGGATCGCTGGCCACGGGTCCGAGCCTACGATCCGGTCATGGTGGACGCATCGGCGCGGCAGACGGACCTCCAACGACTCACCCGGTTCAGCCACGGCGCCGGCTGCGGCTGCAAGATCGGTCCCGGCCGGCTCGCGGAGATCCTCGCGACCGTCGCCCCCGCCACCCACCCGGACCTCCTCGTCGGCACGGAGACCGGCGACGACGCGGCCGTCTGGCGGCTCGACACCGACCGCGCACTCGTCGCCACCACCGACTTCTTCACCCCCGTCGTCGACGATCCGCGCACATGGGGCCGCATCGCCGCGACCAACGCCGTCTCCGACGTCTACGCGATGGGTGGCCGTCCGCTGTTCGCGCTGAACATCGTGGCCTGGCCGTCGGAGGTGCTGCCGGCGGAGATGCTCGGCGAGGTACTCGCCGGCGGGGCGGACGTCGGCCGCGAGTGCGGGTTCGCCGTGGTCGGCGGCCACTCGATCGACGATCCGGAGCCGAAGTACGGGCTCGCGGTCGTCGGTGAGGTGCACCCGGACCGGATCCTCACCAACGCGGGCCTGCGCCCCGGCGACGCGCTCGTGCTCACCAAACCGCTGGGCATCGGGATCGCGACGACCGCGGTGAAGGCGGGCACCGCGAGCGCCGAGCTGCTCGACGCCGCGGTCGCCACGATGTGCAGGCCGAACGCCGCAGCGGCCACGGCCGCGCTCGCCGCGGGCGCCACCGGCTGCACCGACGTCACCGGGTTCGGGCTGCTCGGCCACCTGCGGAAGATGGCGGCGGCGTCCGGGGTGGACGCCGTCGTCGAGGTGGGCGCCGTGCCGCTGCTCCCCGGCGCGCGGGAGCTGGCGGACGCCGGGGTCGTGCCCGGCGGAACCCGGCGCAACCGGGACTGGGTGGCCGAGGTGCTCGACGTCTCGCCCGGCGTCGGCGAGACCGACGTCGTGCTGCTCGCGGATGCCCAGACCTCGGGCGGCTTGCTGTTCGGCGCGCAGCCCGAACAGGCCGCGGCGGCGGTGGCCGAGCTGCGGGCGCAGGGGCTCGAGGCGGCGCTGATCGGCCGGACGGTCCCCGGCCGGGGCCGGATCGTGCTCCGACCCTGACCGGGTATGCCGTCGCCGGGCGCACCGAGGGAGTCAAATGACCTTGTAGGTCAGCTGGTACTCGGACCCTGCGCCGCGGATCTGCTGCTGTCGTTCTCCGAGTCCGACTTCTGCGGCGCTGATGGTCGCCGTCCCGATGCGCCTGGTGTTCGAGCCCCCCTGGTCGATCTCGAAGAAGACAACCTCGATCGGCGCCTGGTCGACGAATGGAAGGAGGCGGTCGTCGTCGAATGTGAACACCTCGCCTCTACTCATTCGTATCTGCTCGAAGATGGCACCGCCGGTCCTGCTGATCTGGATCTCGTCGGCACCATCTGGATCACGAACGCTGAATACCTCCAGAGACATCATCTTGGCAAAACCCGCGGTGGCCATGACATCCTCCTGTGCGATCTCGATACCGGGCTCGTTCGCCGGCGGTCGGGGGCGACCCGTCTATCGGTCGTCCGAGTGGAGCGGTGAGACAATCCTGAAGGTCGCGGACTGAAGTTCGTCCGGAGTGTTCACCGGCTCCGCAAAGAGTTTGAAATCCCTGTGCCGAATGAACCGATCGGGGAACCTCACGGAACGAAATGAGAACTGGCTCGGGTCGATGACCCCTCTTTCCAGGACGAAAGTCGAGTCCGCGCGCACCTCGGCCGCGATATCAGGATCCGTGATGCCGTCGACGAACTTGCCGTGCATGCGGAAACCGTCGAACGTCGCGATGCGCAGCACGAAGCCGGTCGGAGCAACCGCTCGCCGCAGCTGTCCCGTTCCGCCGAATCCCAGGTCGGAGCCGGTCCACTCGAACGTGGCATCGCCACGGTCGGCATCGGTTTCGATCGTGGCGATATCCGCCAAGCCGGACCGTTCGACGATGAAGAAGTCCGGGAAGTTGTTCGAGAACGCTGAGACCAGGGGCATGTTGCCCTCCCTGCGATGTGTCCGTTGTCGGTCGCCGGCCGGGTGCCGCCGATCCTCGGGAGACGGGTGAATCCCGACCGACGGAGCCCCGGGATCAGATGATCGTCGGCACGTACGAGCACGACGCGAGCCACGCCTCCACCTCCCTCCACGCTCGACAAGGAGGGGGAACCCCGGTGCCTGATACGCGGATGGGTGCTCAGAGAGGCACTGATCAGCGCGGCCGTTCGGCCGGCCGCGTGATCGGACGCGAGTGGTACCCCACCCGCGACACCGCGGAGGAACCACCGTTCTGCTCAACCCGGCCACGGAGCACGCCGGGTACTGGCGGAGGCGGACGGGAATCGAACCCGCCTGACCGAGCTACTCGGCCACGTCGGTTTTGAAGACCGCGGGGGCCACCAGGCACCCAGACGCCTCCCCTGGCTACGCCAGATCCGACCACCACCGACCTCGGCGCTCGATGCGGTCCGCCCGAGCGTAGACGTTCATCGTGCTGCCCCGCAGGAAGCCCACGAGCGTGACACCGGCCTCCACCGCCAGCTCGACGGCCAGTGAGGACGGTGCCGAGACCGCCGCGAGCATCGGCACCCCGGCCATGACCGCCTTCTGGACGAGCTCGAACGACGCCCGCCCGGACACCATCAGCACGCGCCCGGTCGCCGGGACGCGATCGTCGAGGAGGGCATGACCGAGGACCTTGTCGACCGCGTTGTGCCGGCCCACGTCCTCGCGGGCGACGAGCAGCTCGCCGTCGGCGGTGAAGAGCCCGGCGGCGTGCAGCCCGCCGGTGGCCGCGAAGACGCGTTGCGCGGCCCGCAGCGTCGGCGGCAGCCCGGTGAGCACGGCGGTGCTGACGGTCACGGGGTCGGACGCGGGCGGGTAACGCGTGCTCGTACGCACCGCGTCGAGCGACGCCTTCCCGCAGACCCCGCACGAGGACGTGGTGTAGACGCTGCGCCGGACGTCCGGGCGGGGCGGCGGGACGCCCGGCGCCAGCCGCACGTCGAGCACGTTGTAGGTGTGGCGGCCGTCGGCGTCGCGGGAGTCGCAGAAGCGCGCGGCGCTGACGTCGGCTCGCGAGCCGATGACGCCCTCCCCCAGCAGGAAGCCGTGGGCGAGCTCGACGTCCGCTCCCGGAGTGCGCATCGTGACGGCGAGCGGTTCCCCGTCGACCCGCAGTTCGAGTGGTTCCTCGCCGGCGAGAGCGTCCGGTCTGCGCCGTTCACAGGGCCGTTCCCCGTCGCCGGAGAGGGCCAGCACCGGGCGCCTCACGGTGATCCGTCCCATCTCAGCTCCCCACCTCGACCTGTTCCCGTCCGCCGAGGCGCTGCCGTTGCGGAACGACGGTGTCGGCCGGGTCGGCGGCCGATGCCAGACCGGCGTGGAAGACCGCGAACCGCGTGGCGAGCGAGCCGGCGAGAACGGCGAGCCCGGACGCCACGGCGACCGCACGGCGCCGCCGCCCGAGCAGGGCTCCGACGGCCCCGGTCGCGGTGAGGAGGCGCGCCGCCTGCCTCCAGCGGCCGGCGCGGCCGGTCGTGTACCTGGTGCCGAGCGGGCCCAGCCTGCGCTCCATCGCGGTACTCGCCGCGAGCTCGGCGGCCGCGCCGAGCACCGCGAGCCGCGCGGCCGGCGCGTTCTCGTCCGTGCCGACCCCGACCAGCCCGAGCGCGCCACCGGCCGCGACGGCGCTGGAAGCGAACACCACCGGAAGGTCGCGGTGCGCCTCGTGCCAGGCCGGAACCGCGGTGTTGCTGATCAGCACCGCGGTGTAGGTGGTCATCGGCCCGCCCAGCGCGGCGGCGCCCACGCCGGCCGCGCGGCCCAGCGCGGGGGCGTACCCGCTCAGCTCCGATGCGGCGGCCAGCGCGGTCAGCCCGGAGAAGGGCGCGAGGATCCACGAGCCCACCGACAGCGGCGAAGTGACCTTGAACATCCGGAGCATGTTGAGGAACCGGGCGGGGCGGCCGAGGTCGTGGACCAGCAGACCGGCCCCGGCCATCGCCCCACCCGCCGCACCCAGCCGCGCGACCCGGGTCAAGGCAGGACGCCCGGTGGCCGCGGCGAGCTCGGCGATCACCGCCGAGGCACCTGCCATCCCCCCGCTGAAGAGGTAGGCGGGCACGTCCGGGTTCTTCCACGTCGGCCGGTTGAGGACGGGCTTGCCGTAGTACGACCGGAAGTCGCCGGTCATCGCGCTGCTCCGACGAACGCCGCGGCGACCGCTGCCACCACACCGGCGGCGGTCAGCGCGGCCCGCTTCCACATCGCGGGCAGGTCGCGCGTGGTCACCACCGGATCCGGTGGCAGGCCGTACACCTCCGGCTCGTCGAGGAGCAGGAAGAAGGCGCCGTCGCCGCCGACGCCGTCGGTCGGGTCGTGGCCGTAGAGCCGGGCCTCACCGACCCCGGCCTCGTGGAGCACGTCCAGCCGCTCCGCGGCCTTCTCACGCAGCTCGTCGAGCGGGCCGAACTGGATCGAGTCGGTGGGGCATGCCTTCGCGCAGGCAGGCTCCATTCCGGCACCGAGCCGGTCGTAGCAGAGCGTGCACTTCCACGCCCTGCCGTCCCCGGGCCGGAGGTCGATCACCCCGTAGGGGCAGGCCGGGACGCAGTAGCCGCAGCCGTTGCAGATGTCCTCCTGCACGACGACCGTGCCGAACTCGGTGCGGAACAGCGAGCCGGTCGGGCAGACGTCCAGGCAGGCCGCGTGCGTGCAGTGCTTGCACACGTCCGAGGCCATCAGCCACCGCACTTCGCGGTCGGCCTCCAGCGCGCCCTGCGGCACGGACGGCATGCCGAGGTCGACCGCGTCCTTCCGCGTCCGCGTCTGCTCGACGAACGCGACGTGCCGCCAGGTCGAGGCACCCAGCCCGACCGAGTTGTCGTAGGACATCCCGGTCAGGTCCAGGCCGTCCTCCGGGATCAGGTTCCACTCCTTGCAGGCCACCTCGCAGGCCTTGCACCCGATGCAGACCGAGGTGTCGGTGAAGAAGCCGACCCGCTGCGGGTGCTCGGCGTGGCCTGCCTCGGCGGCCGGATCGGCCAGCGGGCCGGCCAGCCGCTCCTCGAGGGTGTACTCACCCACGTCGCCCTCCGTCCGTCGTAGCCGTGTCCGTCGTGGCCGCCGTCGTTCCGGTGCGCTCGGTGATGCCGGCCCGCCGTTGGTAGGACTCGACCAGCGCCAGCCGCGCCGCACCGCGTGGCCGCCGTCCCGGGCGGATGTCGCAGGTGTCCGCCTTCGTGGGCTGGATGTGCACGTTCGGGTCGAGGACGATCGGCAGCAGCTCGTTCGCCGCGTCGCCGGTCGAGATGCCGTTCGGCCCCCAGTGGTAGGGCAGGCCGATCTGGTGGATCGTCCGGCCGCCCACCCGCAGCGGCCGCATCCGCTCGGTGACGAGCACCCGTGCCTCGATCGCCGCGCGGGCGCTCACGATCGTCGCCCAGCCCATGTGCTCCAGGCCCCGTTCTGCCGCGAGATCCGGGGAGACCTCGCAGAACATCTCCGGCTGCAGCTCCGACAGGTACGGCAGCCACCGGCTCATCCCGCCGGCCGTGTGGTGCTCGGTGAGCCGGTAGGTGGTGAACACGTACGGGAAGACCTCCGCCCCCGGGCTGGCGCCGCTCGGGGCGTACCGGTTGAGCCGGTGCGGGAACACCCGGCGGGCCGGGTTCGCCTGCTGCCCGTACAGCTGGTTGCCGACCGGTGACTCCGCGGGCTCGTAGTGGGCGGGCAGCGGGCCGTCCGCGAGCCCCGCCGGGACGTAGAGCCAGCCACGTCCGTCGGCCTGCATGATGAACGGGTGGGTGCCGGCGAGGGCGTCCTGCCGCTCTGCACCCTCGGGCGGCCGGTAGTCGGGACGCTTGGTGGCCTCGAAGTCGGGGACGTCGTGACCCACCCACTTCTCCTGGTCGGCGTCCCACCAGACGTAGGCCTTGCGGTCGCTCCACGGCCTCCCGTCCGGGTCCGCCGAGGCCCGGTTGTAGAGCAGGCGACGGTTTGCAGGCCACGCCCAGCCCCACTCCGGAGCCACCCAGTTCTGCTCCCGGCCGGGCTTGCGCCGGGCCGTCTGGTTGACCCCGTCGGCGAACGAGCCGCAGTAGATCCAGCAGCCGCAGCGGGTGGACCCGTCGGCCTTCAGCGCGGTGTAGGACGAGAGCGGCTCGCCGTCGCCGTCCCAGCCGCTGATCTCGGCGAGCACCGCCTCCGCGTCCGGCTCGGCGTGGCGACCTGACGTCGGGTAGCCCCACGTGAGGTCGAGGATCGGCCGGTCCCGCTCGTCGGTCGACGCGGCCAGCTTCTCGCGGATCCTCCGCCCGAGGTGGAAGTAGAACCACAGCTCGCTGTGCTGGTCGCCTTGCGGTTCGACGGCCTTGTGGTGCCACTGCAGCAACCGCTGGGTGTTGGTGAACGTCCCGTCCTTCTCGACGTGCGCCGCGGCGGGCAGGAAGAACACCTCGGTACCGATGTCCTCGGTGCGGAGCTCGCCCGACTCGATCTCCGGGCCGTCCTTCCAGAACGTCGCGCTCTCGACCATGTAGAGATCGCGCACGACGAGCCACTTCAGGTTTGCCAGCCCGATCCGGTTCATCCGCGAGTTGGCCGTGCCCACCGCGGGGTTCTCCCCCACCAGGAAGTAGCCCTCCGCCCCGCCATCAGCCTGTTTGATCACGGTGTCGTAGTTGGAGTGCCCGCTGGTCAACCGGGGCAGGTACCCGAAGCAGAAGTCGTTCTCCGCGGTCGCCGCGTCGCCCCACCACGCCTTCAGCAGGCTCACCGCGTAGGTGTCCATGTTGCCCCAGAAGCCCTTGCTCCCGGCGCCGGAGGAGATGTACTGCCGCAGGTCCAGGTGCTCGTGGGCATGGGGCATCGGCAGGTAGCCGGGAAGGATGTTGAACAGCGTCGGGATGTCGGTCGACCCTTGGATCGACGCGTGCCCGCGGAGCGCGAGGATCCCCCCGCCGGGGCGGCCGATGTTGCCGAGCAGCAGCTGCAGGATCGCGGCCGTCCGGATGTACTGCACGCCGACGGTGTGGTGGGTCCAGCCGACCGCGTACGCGATCGCCGTGGTGCGGTCGCGCCCCGAGTTGCGGGTGACGATCTCGGCGATCCGGAGGAACTCCCGCGCGGAGATGCCGCAGATGTCGGCGACCCGCTCCGGGGTGTAGCGCGCGAAGTGCCGCTTGAGCACCTGGAACACGCATCGCGGGTGCTGCAGGGTGTCGTCGCGGTGGGGTGTGCCGTGGAACGTGCCGCCACCGGAGCCGGACGTCTCCATCGAGGAGGACTGCCTCACGCGCGCCCCGTGATCGTCCCCGTCATCGTCGCCACCGTTCCCGCCCTCGTCGCGCTGCATCGTCGCCCACTGGTCGCGCTGACCCGCAGCCGCCGCGACTTCGGCGCCCTCGTACTGCCAGGTCGACTGGTCGTAGTGGCGTCCCTCGGCGTCGAACCCGGAGAACAGGCCGTCGAGATCCTCGGTGTCCCGGAACTCCTCCCGGAGGATCATCGGCGCGTTCGTGTAGTGCACGACGTAGTCGTGGAACCACCGGTCGTTCTCCAGCACGTAGTGGATCAGCCCGCCGAGGAACGCGATGTCGGTGCCGGCCCGCAGCGGGACGTGGATGTCGGCGAGCGCGCTCGTCCGGCTGAACCGGGGGTCGACGTGCAGGATGGTCGCCCCGCGCGCCTTAGCCTCCATCACCCACTGGAATCCCACCGGGTGGCACTCGGCCATGTTCGAGCCCTGGATCAGGATGCAGTCGGCGTTCTGCAGATCCTGCTGGAACGTGGTGGCGCCGCCGCGGCCGAAGCTGGTCCCCAGACCGGGGACGGTGGACGAGTGTCAAATACGGGCCTGATTCTCGATCTCCACAGCGCCGAGGGCGGTGTAGAGCTTCTTCATCAGGTAGTTCTCTTCGTTGTCCAGCGTGGCACCGCCGAGACTGGCGAACCCCAGCGTCCGGTTCAGGACCCGCCCGCCGGCGTCCGTGTCCTGCCAGGTCCGCCGCCGCGTCTCGATCACCCGGTCGGCGATCATGTCCACGGCCTCGTCGAGGTCGAGGTCCTCCCACTCCGTCCCGCCCGGGCGGCGGTAGCGGACCTTCGTCTGCCGGGTCGGCGCGGTGACCAGCTGGTGGCTGGCGGCGCCCTTCGGGCACAGCCGGCCGCGGGAGATCGGTGAGTCCGGGTCGCCCTCGATCTGGGTGACCCGCTCGTCCGACACGTAGACCTGCTGGCCACAGCCCACCGCGCAGTACGGGCAGACCGACTTCACCATCCGGTCGGCGGTCTCCGTACGGGCGGTCAGGCTCCGGCTCCGAGCGGACTTCGCGGCCGCGCCACGGCCCAGCGGGTCATGCCCGGAGAGCTGACGGACGACCGGCCAGAGATCGATGAAGGTCCGCGCACCCACGCCCCGGGGCTTGTCCCGCTGGCGCCAGGGGAAACATGCGATCGACTAACGGTCGATCGATGCGGGATCCCCGGCGAGCAGAGCCCGCAGCCGCGCCACCCGTGCGGCCCAGGTCCACTCCTGCTGCATCCACGCCCGGCCGGCGGCGCCCATCGCCCGGGCGCGGTCCGGATCGGCGAGCAGGCCGGTCACCGCGGACGCGACGGACGGCACGCTGCGGCCATCGACGACGTGCCCGGTGCGTCCATCCCGGACCGTCTCCGGTGCCCCACCCGACCGGCCCGCGACGACCGGGAGCCCGGCAGCCGCCGCCTCCAGGAGCACGATGCCGAGACCTTCGACGTCGAGTCCACCGCCGCGGGTGCGACACGGGAGGGCGAACACGTCGCCGACCGCCTGATGGGCCGGCAGGTCGGCCGCGGGCACGGCGCCGGCGAACACGACGTGCCGCTCCACCCCGCCGGCCAGGGCCAGCCGCCGCAGCCGCGCGGCGCCGGGCCCGTCTCCGACGACGAGCAGCCGCGCCCCCGGCACGCGCTCGCGCACCAGCGGCAGGGCCCGGATCAGCACGTCCTGGCCCTTGCGCGCCACCAGCCGGGACACGCACACCACGAGCGGCGCCTCCCCGATCCGGTAGCGCCTGCGCAGCTCCGCCCGCGCGGCCGGATCGGGGCGGAACCGCTCGGTGTCGATGCCGGCGGGCAGCACCTCCAGTGCCGCCCGCGGTCCGAACGCGGCCGCGACGCGGGAGCGGGTGTAGCGCGAGATCGTGGTGAGCACGTCGGCGTCGGCGCCGATCCGGCGCAGCGCCCGGCGCCCGCCCGGCACCATCGACCAGCCGACCTCGTGGCCGTGGGTGCTCCCGACCACGCGCTCGACGCCCGCGCGCCTGCGCAGGTGCGGTCCGAGCAGCGCGAGCGGCGCCGCCGCGCCGAACCAGACGGTGGTGGCGCCGTACTCGCGGGCGAGGGCCGTGGCGCGAGCGGCCACCGCCGGGACGGGGAGCATGAGCGACGTCTCGTGCCGGTGGACGGGGACGGGCGAAGCCGCGTCGAACTCCGCGGCGCCGGGCCACGCGGGCGCGTAGACGGCGAGCTCCCCGGGCGGCAGGCGGTCGGCGAAGGCCTGCAGGTATGTCTGGATGCCGCCGGTGCGGGGCGGGAAGTCGTTGGTCACGAGGAGCGTGCGCGCCACCGCGCGACGCTATCCCCCGCCTCTCGGCGATCGGGCGGCGGCCGGTCGACCCGGCCGGCCGCCGCCCGTTCCGGGGAGCGGACGAGGTCCTTCGGCTACAACCGGCGGGCGCCCGTGAGCGGGCGGCGGGAAATGTCCGAGTACTTGACGACGTCGCCCGTCTGCGGGGCGTTGATCATCATGTTGTTGCCGACGTAGATGCCCACGTGGCTCACCGGCTGGTAGAAGAACAGCAGGTCACCAGGCCGGAGCTGGTCGCGGGAGACGGGAGTGCCCACCCGTGCCTGTTGGCTGCTCGACCGGGGCAGCGTGATCCCGACCTTCTGGAACGCCCACGAGGTGAGACCCGAGCAGTCGAACGAGTTGGGGCCTTCCGCGCCGTACCGGTAGGGCTTGCCCAGCATCTCCGCGGCCGCCTTCGCCGCCTGCACCCCGACGCCGGTGCCTGCGATCACGCTCGGCCCCGTCAGGTTGGGGCCGTTGCGCTGGCGTCGTTGCTGCGGGGTGAGCCGGTCGAGGAGGCGCTGGGCCTCGTCGATCCGCTTCTCGGCGTCGCGCTTCCGGTTCTCGACGTCCTGCTCGGCCCGGGCCGCCTCGTCGGCGGCGGCCTGGGCACGCGCGACCGCGGCGTCGGCGTCGGCCTGCTTCTGCGCGGTGTCGCCGACCTTCGTCATCAGCTGGTCGAGCTTCTCGCGGTACTCGACGGCGAGGGTCTCCAGCGCGGACATCTGGTCGAGGAACTCCTGCGGCGACCGGCTCGCGAGCAGCGCGTTGAGCTGGTCGAGGTTGCCGCTCTCGAACGTCGACAGCGCCACGCTGTCGACCTCGACGCGGAACCGCTCCTCGTCCTCGACCGCGGCTCGGACGGCCTCCTTGGCGGGCTCGACGGCGGCCTGCAGCGTGGTGAGCTCCGACTGCCGCGCCGCGAAGGTGTCCTTCGCGGCGTGCCACTCCTCGGTGAGGGCCTCCGCCTCGCGGTTGACCTGCTCGAGCCGCTGCGCGGCGTCCTCCGCGTCGCCTGGTGGGTCCTGCTGGGCTGCGGCGGGGGAAGCGCCGACCAGCAGCGACATGATCACGATCAGAACGATCGATCCGACGGAGGACACCGACCTGCCGTGGCGGCCGATGCGACCCACGACGGGGAGGACGGGCTTCCGAGGACCCGAAGAGGTGCGTCGACGCGACTCCACGCGGACGGATCTCCTCTCGCCACCCGCGCGAGTGACTCGATCGGGGGAAGGGGAGCGCCGATCGGACCATCGCGCGGTGACCTCGCGTTGCCACTCGCGGTCGAATGGCTGACGTTCCGCAAGGTCTCGCGGAGATTACGGAGCAACCCGGAACACGTTCAACCCGGGGGTCGGCCCGGCGTGGGGCGTGCTGTGACGTCACCCCCGTGCACGGAGCGCAGCGGAAATGCGGTCTAAGTGGAGATCCGCTCACCCTGCGTCACGGACCACGCCCCCGTCGCTCGCATCCCGAGGCGTTCGGCGCGATGGGGTGGCCACCAACCGCAATCTCGGCACCAGCCCTTGATCGGCCAGCACGGCGAGCGCCCGCCGCTCCGGTGCGTCGAGTTGCACGATCGGCGCGCCGGACGGCACCTCCGGATCATGATCGGCGGGCGCCACCGGCGCCGGCGCACCCAGCAGCACACCGATCACGCACTCACCACAGGCCACGCCGCGCACCGCGCAGCCGTCGCAGTCGATGATCATTTCTGCTCCCTCGACGGTTCGGACGCGCCTGTCGCCGTCCGATGCGCGCGACGTTAGGAGTGACCTCCGACAATTCCCGCCCGCCGCGAGAGGCGGGCGCCTATCCCCGGACCAGACGGGTGAGCAGCACCGCCGACGGCACGGCGTGCGCCCCGCTGCGCCGGACCGACTGCACGACGGCGCGGTCGGCGGTGGCCACGACGATCGGCCTGCCCTGCGGCTCGGCCGCCACCAGGTCGCGGATGACGTCGTCGGCCAGGACGCCCGGATCGCTGAAGAGCACCCGCACCCCGCGGGATCCGCGCGGAGGCGCGGTGATCACGCCGGCGCCGTCGAACACGACGGTGATCTCCACCCCGGTGCGCGCGGCGAGGACGCCGAGCTGCCCGACGAGCCGGGAGCGCTGGTCGGCGAGCGGGAGCTCCGGGTAGCCGGTCTTGCTGACGTTGTAGCCGTCGACCACCAGGTGCAGCGACGGGACGGCGAGCAGGGCGTCCAGCTCGGCGACAGTGCCGACGGCGGTGCCGCCGCGCGCCGCCCGTGCGCCCGCGACGAGGTCGCCGGGGCGGGGACCGCCACCGCCGAGCGCGAGCTCGCGCCGCAGGCCGGTGAGCGCGCCACCGAGGGTGTCCATGAGGAGCGCGAGCCGCACCTCGTCGGCCTTGCGCGCCTCCCTGGCGGCCTGCCGGGCGGCGGCCACCTCGGCCGCGGCCCGGTCGGCGCGCCTGCGTTCGGCATCGGCGCGCTCCCGCTCGCGGTCGCGCTCGGCGAAGGCGGCGGCGAGATCGCGCTCGGCCGCGCGCCGCAGCTCCTCGGCCGCCGTCTCGGCGGCGGCCTGCGCGTCGCGGGCCGCCCGGAGTTTCGCCCCCTGCTCGGACACGCGGCGGCGCAGCTGCTGGTACTCGTGGTCGCGCTGCTGCCCCGCCGTGCGGGCCTGGGCGCGGGCCTCGGTGAGCTCGCCGCGCAGCCGTTCGAGCTCGGTGGTGAGCTTGTCCACCCGGGAGAGCGCGGCGTCACGCTCCGCGCGCAGCTCCCCCGCTTCGCCGCGGCGGGCCGCCGCCGCGACGACCTCGCCCGCGTCCGGGTCGTCGTTCAGCAGTGCCGCGGCTGCGGCCATGAGCGGGTCGTCGGCCGCGGTGGTCAGCTCGCCCGGACGCTGGTCCTCCCACCAGGCCACCACCGCCGTGCGGAACGCCGCCGAGGCCTCCAGCTCCGCCGTGATCGGACCGCCGCCGAGCTTGGCCCGCTTGGCGGGGGTGAAGCGCGCCAGCCGGCGCAACGGCACCGGGATGTCCGTGACCGGCATCGAACCGAGGGCCGTGGACGCGAGCTCGGCCAGCCGGGAGCGCAACGGGTCCGGGAGCTTGGCCCAGTCGACCTGCCCCGACGCGGACTGCCCGGCCGACGGCGCGGCCCCACCCTGCTCGGGCGGGCCGGAAGCGCCCTCGGACCTGGACATCGCACCAGGTTATCTGCGTTCGCGCCGGTTCACCGGTGACGCGGCGGTCACAATCCGTACCAACGGGCCTCGAAGAACTGTCGGAGAGTGTCGCTAGCGTCCGCGCCCGTGCCTGCCCGGTCGCCCCAGCTGACGTTCGACGAGCTCGGCACCCCGCTGCGCGAGGTCACGTTCGTCGTGCTCGACCTGGAGACCACGGGCGGGTCGGCGGGCAACGACTCGATCACCGAGATCGGTGCGGTGAAGGTGCGGGCAGGCGAGCGGATCGGCGAGCTCGCCACGCTCGTCGACCCGGGCACCGGCGTGCCGCCCGGCATCGTCGCGCTCACCGGCATCACCTCCGCGATGATCACGGGGGCGCCCCGGCTGCCGCAGGTGCTCCCGTCCGTGCTGGAGTTCCTGCGCGGCGCCGTGCTGGTCGCCCACAACGCCCCCTTCGACGCCGGGTTCCTGCGTGCGGCGTGCGAGCGGCACGGCCAGGTGTGGCCGCGCCCGCCCGTGCTGTGCACGGCGCGGCTCGCCCGTGCCGTGCTGTCCCACGACGAAGCGCCGAGCGTCCGCCTCGGCGCACTCGCCGAGCTGTTCGGCACGGCCACGCGCCCCACCCACCGCGCACTCGCCGACGCCCGCGCCACCGTCGAGGTCCTGCACCGCTTGCTGGAACGCGTCGGCAACCTCGGTGTGCAGAGCCTCGAGGAGCTGCTCGCGCTCGCGAAGGAGTCCGCGCCGCACCGGCCCACCCAGCAGCAGCGGCGCAAGCGGGTGCTCGCCGAGGGGGTGCCGTCGGCGCCCGGGGTGTACCTGTTCCGCGGGCCCCGGGACGAGGTGCTGTACGTCGGCACCAGCGGCGACCTGCAACGGCGCGTCCGCAGCTACTTCACCTCGGGTGAGCGGCGCAGGCGGGTGCGGGACATGGTGGCGATCGCCGAGCGCGTCGACACCGTCGTCTGCGCCCATGCCCTCGAGGCCTCGGTGCGGGAGCTGCGCCTCATCGCGGCGCACCACCCCCGCTACAACCGCCGTTCCAAGCGCCCGAACCACACGTGGTGGGTGGTCCCCACGGCCGAGGCGTTCCCGCGGCTGTCCGTCGTCACCTCGCCCCGCGACGGCGCCCTCGGGCCGTTCCCGTCCCGGCGGTCGGCGGCCGCGGCCGTCGACACCGTGCTCGACGTCGTGCCGCTGCGCCCGTGCACCCAGCGGATCCCGGCGAAGGGCGCCTCGGCCGCACCGTGCGTGCTGTACGAGATGGGCCGCTGCGCGGCACCGTGCGCGGGGCTGCAGACACCCGAGGAGTACGCGCCCGCCGTCCGCGCGCTGTCGGACCTGGTCGACGGCCGCGACGACGCGCCGCTGCGCAGCGTGGCCGCCGAGATCGACGCGCTCGCGGCGAGGGAGCGCTTCGAGACCGCGGCGCGCAGGCGCGACCAGCTGGCCGCGCTGATCGTCGGGCTCGGGAGGTCGCAGCGGCTCACCGCGCTCGCCTCCTTGCCGGAGCTGGTGGGCGCCCGGCCGGACGGCAACCGCGGCTGGGAGATCGCCGTGGTGCGGTACGGGCGGCTCGCCGCCGCGGGCGTCGCCCGGCGCGGCGTCGGGCCGATGCCCGTGATCGACGCGCTGCGGCTCGGCGCCCAGACCATCCTGCCCGGCCCCGGCCCGCTGCGCGGCGCGCCCGTGGAGGAGGTCCGCTTGCTGCACCGGTGGCTCACCACCGGGGGCACGCGCCTCGTCGCGAGCGAACCGGCGTGGACCGAACCCGCCCGCGGTGCGGGCGGCTGGCGGGCGTGGGCGGAGCGGGCCAGGCCGCTGGAAGTGGACTCCTAGTGCTCCAGCTGTCGATCGCTGCGCCCGTGTGGGGAGGGCTTCCCGCCGCAGGGATCGGCGGGTCGGTGCGCGGTCGGCGGATCTGACCCCGGGTTGCCGAGCCGCTGATCACGGCTGAGTGGCGGGTGTGTTCCGCGGAACGTGCCGGGTACCGCTGCGGGTCGAGCCGTCTCGTGGGCGCGCCGTTCCCGGCTCGGGCCGCTTCGCCCCGCGTATCGGCGCGGGGCTGCTGTCGTGTCGATCCGGTTCGGCCGGAGCCTGCATCTGGGCGGTGAACCCAACCCGGCCACCCCGCGCAGGTGAGGGGTGCGACGCGGACCCGCGGGAACACGCGGGAGGCCCCGAAGAGCGGCGTCCGTCGTGTGTCCCGAGACCGGAACGGCGCGCCCACCGGAACCCGCCCGATCAGGCCGAACTCGATAGGCCCCGATCGACGGGCTGACCGCCTCACGCCCGGCAGGTGACCAGGCTCGGACCATGGCCTCACCGGGCGGCGGCGCGCATGATCCGAACTGTCGGTTGTCCATGCCTGCGCCGACGACCATGAGCACCCGCCACCGCGGATCATGAACGCCAAGATCGCACGTGTCGGTTGCCCATGGCTGCCGCCACAGCCATAGCCAACCGACACTGCGGATCTTGGGCCCAACTACTCCACACGAGCCTCGGCAGCAGCACCGACCCGTCGTCGCGCCCAGCCGTGGCGGGCGGTGCGGCGTTCCGGAATGAACACGATGCGTCCTCACATCGACGCCATGGGTCTGCCCCCGCGCAACCAAGCACGCATGGGGTCGACCTGATCGTGCAAAGCAGCCGGGCGTACTCGGCCCGGTCGGCAACGCGGCCTGCGGACGCCTGGGCCGCCGAGTTGCGTGCTGAACCTGCCTCGGCGGAGCGCTAGAGATCGCGGAGGTGGGAGCGGATCGCCGTGGTGGTGATCCGATCGCCGTAGCTGATGTCCGTGCCGATGGTCGTCAGGCCGAGATCCGTCAGGATGTCCAGGGCGCGCTGCCAATGCCTGCGGGCGTGATCACGCTCGTTCAGCAGGTGGTGGGCGTGGGCGAGGCCGTCGTGGGCGCGGACATCGGCCACGGGCCTGCCGAGTGTCGTCGCGAGGTCGAGCGCCTGGTGGAACAGGACCAGCGCCCGCTCGGCCCGGCCGGCCACGCAGGCGAGCCGGCCGAGGCCGTACACGGCTTCGTACTCCCAGCTCGGGTTGCCGACCTCGCGGGCGAGGTCGATGGCCTGCTCGTAGTAGGAGGCGGCCGGCGCGACATGGCCCTCGTCGCGGTGGGCACACGCCAAGCCGATCAAGCAGCCGAGGGTGCCGCGCTGGTCGCGGACGGCCCGGCAGATGTGCAACGCCTGTTCGAAGCACTCGATGGCCCGTTCGAACCGGCCATCGGTCCGATGCGCGTAACCGAGGCCGTGGAGCGCCAACCATTCGCCGTTCCGGTCGCTGTGGGCGCGAGCGAGGGCGACGCACTGCTCGAACTCGTCCACCGCAGGCTCGCCGCACCGGAGGTGGTGCCACCCGAGGAAGCACAGCGCGTCCAGCTCGGCGTCGTGATCCGAGACGTGGCGGACGCGCGCCAGTGCGGCCGCGAAGTGATCGGCGGCACGCGCGTGGGCGCCCTGCAGGCTGCGGACCGCGCCGAGGGACGTCAACGCCCTCACCTCCCCGAGGTGGTGGCCGACGGCGTGGGCGGTGGCCGCCGCGAGTTCGAAGAGCTCGCCCGCTTGCTCCAGCCTGCTGTGGAACCACCAGTGCACCTTGCCGAGCAGGACCAGCGCGTCGGCCTCCCCGTGGCCGTCACCGGCGGCCCGGGCCGCGGCCAGCGCGTGCTGGTGGAGCGTCGCGGCTTCGGCCCCGCGCCCCCGGTCGTACAGGTAGCGGTGCAGGGTGGCGCCCACGTGCGAGACGTGCTCTGGCCAACCGTGCTCGGCGGCGTGCTGCGCGGCGGCGACCAGGTTCGACAGCTCGCCTTCGACCCAGGCCCCCGCACGGACCGGGTCGGGGAAGGCCGGTACCGGCGTGCGCGCTCGCGGTTTCCCGGGCCGTCTGCTCCGTTCGTGCGGGTAGGCGACGTCCATCGCCGCCGACGCGGCGTACCGGTGATGGTCGAGCAACCGGGCGATCGCCGCTCGGCGGTCGGGCTCGGCCTCGTCGCGGATCGCCGCCGCCCGCGCGTGGTCACGCACGAGGTCGTGGAACCCGAAGCGGCCCGGCGACGGCTCCTGCAGCAGGTGTGCGTCGACGAGCTGCTCGATCAGCCGGCCGGTGTCGCTCAGGTCGGCGTCGAGGAGGGCTGCGGCGGCGTACCGGTCGAGCTCGCCGCCGGGGTGCAGCGCCAGCAACCGGTAGGCGCGGCGCAGCTGCGGATCGAGGTCCCGGCAGGACGACTCCAGCGCGGCCGCCACACTGCGCGAGCCCGCCTCGAGCTCGACCAGACGATGCCGCCGGTCGCGCAGCCGCTCCACGAGGTTCTCGACGGACCACGCCGGACGCGCGCGCAGCCGGGCCGCGGCGATCCGCACCGCGAGCGGGAGCCGCCCGCACAGCTCGACGACCTCCGCCAGCGCCTCGGCGGACTCCCCGGCCGTACGGCCGTCCCCGGCCGCGTTGACGAACAGGGCGACGGCGTCGGGCAGCGGGAGCACGTCCAGCGACACGACCCGGGTCTGGTCCAGGCCGACCAGCCTGCGGCGACTGGTCACCACCACAAGGCAGCCCGGCGTCCCGGGGAGCAACGGCGCCACCTGCGCCTCGCTCGCCGCGTTGTCCAGCAGGACCAGGACCTTCCGACCGGCCATCCGGCTGCGGTACAACGCGGCACGGTCGTCCAGGTCGCCCGGGATCTGATCGCCCGGCACCCCGATGGCCCGCAGCATCCGGTCCAGCGCGTCAGCGGGCTCGACCGGCGCCACGCCCTCGGTGTAGCCGTGCAGGTCCAGGAACAGCTGACCGTCCGGGAAGTGGCCGGCCATCCGGTGCGCGGCGTGCACCGCGAGCGCCGTCTTCCCGATACCGGCCATCCCGTCGATCGACGTGATCACCACCGTCGACATGTCGGGGATCCGCTCCAGGTCCGCCGACTCCGCCGCCCGGCCGGTGAACGCCGGAGGGGGCGCCGGGAGCTGCCGCGGCACCGCACCCGGGGGCCGCGACGGGAACGCGCCGGACCGCTCCGGCACGTTCCTCGTTCCGATCGCGCCCGTGTCCCGCGCCGCGCCGATCAGTGCGGCCCGTTCCGCCTCGGTCAGGCCCAACGCGGCCGCGAGCAGCTCGAGCGACGAGCTCCGCGGCCGGGCCGCACCACCCGCCTCCAGCCGCCGGATCGACCGGACGCTGATGCCGGATCGCTCGGCCAGCTGCTCCTGGGTCAACAGCGCACGTTCGCGCCATGCCCGCAGACTCGCGCCGATGGCCACGATGGATCACCCCTCGGGGTGTCAGGCTACGGGCGCGGCCGGAACGACCAGCGCCCCCGACCGGAAGTGCTGTGTGTGGATCGGCGGATCCAGGTTTCCGCTGGGTGTGCCGCCGAGCCGGCCTCGTACCGGGCGTACTCGGCCGGTTCGCCGGTGCGCCCAGCGGGAAGCTGGGCCGTCGAGGTACGTGCAGGACTTCCGGTCGGGGGCGCTAGTGTCGCCTTCAGTCCGAGACCCGAGGGAGCCGTCGTGATCACCGCGATCGTCCTGGTGCACACCGCCGCCGACCGCATCCCCGAGACGGCGCAGACCATCGCCGACCTCGACGGGGTGTCCGAGGTCTACTCCTGCGCGGGCGACGTCGACCTGATCGCCGTTGTCAAGGTCGCCGAGCACGACCAGCTCGCCGACGTGATCGCCGGGCGGCTCAGCAAGATCGAGGGCGTGCGGCGCACCGACACCCACATCGCCTTCCGCTCGTACTCCCGCGCCGACACCGAGGCCACCTTCTCCGTCGGCCTGGACTGACCGCGACTCGCGGGTTCCTGGGGACCGTCCTACGGCTTGTGGGCGGTGGAGACCTCGACCCAGCGGGTCAGCAGCCGTTCGGCCGCGCCGGAGTCGATGGCGGCGGCGGCGCGGTCGAGGGCCGCGGGGAAGGCGTCCGCCAGCTGCGCGGGCGGTCCGTCGAACGCGACCAGCGCGCCGGCGGCGTTGAGCAGCACCGCGTCGCGCACGGCGCCGGTGCGCCCGCCGACCAGCGCGCGGAAGACATCGGCGTTCTCCGCCGGGCTGCCGCCACGCAGCGCCTCCCGGGTGGCGGGGGCTAGGCCGAGCGCGGCCGGGTCGATGCTCTCCTGCCGCACCTGCCCTCCGGCGACGACCCAGACCGTGCTGGTGGTCGTGGTGGTGAGCTCGTCGAGGCCGTCGTCGCCGCGGACCACGAGCGCCGACCCCCCGCGTCCGGCGAGCACCTCGGCGATCACGGGCGCGAGCCGCCGGTCGGCGCACCCGACGAGCGCGGCGGGCGGCTGGGCCGGGTTGGTGAGCGGGCCGAGCACGTTCATCGCGGTGGGCACGCCGAGCTCGCGACGCGGTGCGGCCGCGTGCCGCATCGCCGGGTGGAACACCGGGGCGAAGCAGAACCCGATGCCGACCTCCGCCACGCACGCCGCGACGCCATCGGGCGGCAGGTCGATCGCGACGCCGAGCGCCTCGAGCACGTCGGCCGCCCCGCTGGACGACGACGCGGCCCGGTTGCCGTGCTTGACGACCGGCGCCCCCGCGGCCGCAACGACGACCGCGCTCATGGTGGAGATGTTGACGGTGTGCGCCTGGTCGCCACCGGTGCCGACGACGTCCACGGCCGGACCGGCCACCGTGACCCGCCGGGCGTGGCGCAGCATCGCCTCGGCGAGCCCGGCGATCTCGGCGGCCGTCTCCCCCTTGGCCCGCAGCGCGACCAGGAACCCGGCGAGCTGGGCGGGGGTGGCCTCGGCCGAGAGCACCCGGTCCATCACCCACGCGGTGTCGGTGGCGCCGAGGTGCTCGCCGCGGATCAGCCGGCCGAGCAGGCTCGGCCAGCTGAGGACACTCTCAGCCACGGCCTGTGCCGATGGGCGCTGCGCTGCGCGCCGGGAGCGGCGCCGAGCCCCGCAGCACGTCGGCCACCGTCTCGGCGGCGGTGAGCGGGTCGAGCGGGTGCACGAGCACCGCGTCGGCCTGGGACCACGTGGCGAGCCAGCGGTCGTCACGCCTGCGCACCGTGACGATGATCGGCGGGCAGTCGTCGATCTCGTTCTTCAGCTGACGGGAGATGCCCATGCCGCCGGTGGGCTGGGCCTCGCCGTCGAGGATCGCGAGATCGAACTCGCCGGCGTCGGCTCCCTGCAGCACCTCCGCGATCCCGCTCGCCTCGTGGAAGCGGACGCGGGGGAGGTCGGGCGCCGGGCGCCGGCCGATGGCCGAGATGATGGCCTCCCGGACCTCGGGGCGGTGGCTGAACACCAGCACGGTCAGGGTCTCGTGCGCGACGGGGCTGCTCACACTCGGGAACTGTAGTGCGACGTGCTCGTCCGCCCCCTCCCGCCTGCCCGGGGGTAAAGACGACAGCCTGTAGAAGATGGTTCATACTGCCCCGGTGACGACTGCGGCTCCCACCATCAGCGCGCGCATCCACTCGCTGAACCGCCCCAACCTGGTCAGCGTCGGCACCATCGTGTGGCTGTCCAGCGAGCTGATGTTCTTCGCCGGGCTGTTCGCGATCTACTTCACGGCTCGGGCGCAGAACCCGCCGGACGCGACGTGGCCGCCCGCTCCGACGCACCTCAACGTGCCTTACGCGCTGGTCGTGACGATCATCCTCGTCGCGTCCTCGTTCACCTGCCAGTTCGGGGTGTTCGCGGCCGAGCGCGGCGATGTGTACGGGCTGCGCCGCTGGTACCTGCTGACGCTCGCGATGGGCACGGCGTTCGTGCTCGGTCAGGCCTACGAGTACGTGCAGCTGGTGCACGAGGGCACCACGCTCGCGTCGAGCGCCTACGGCACGGTGTTCTACCTGGCCACCGGCTTCCACGGCCTGCACGTCACCGGCGGGCTGATCGCTTTCGTCTACCTGCTGATCCGCACGAAGCTCAGCAAGTTCACCCCGCAGCAGGCCACCGCCGCGATCGTCGTGTCCTACTACTGGCACTTCGTGGACGTCGTGTGGATCGGGCTGTTCGCCGTCATCTACTTCATCCGCTGATACCCGACCGTTAGGGCTGGACGACGCCGACGATGACCACCACACCCCCTTCGAGGAAGCCCCGTGGGCCGCGCAGCCGGTTCCGCCGCCGCGTGGCGGGCGCGCTGGCGCTGGGGATCGGCCTGCTCACCGCGGGTGGCCTGTACACCGCCTTCGCCCCGCAGCCGCAGGTGGCAACGGCGCAGGAGGGCGACGCCGCGCTGATCGCGCAGGGCGAGCAGCTCTACAACAACACCTGCGTCAGCTGTCACGGCTCCAACCTGCAGGGCGTGCAGGACCGCGGTCCGAGCCTCATCGGCGTCGGTGACGCGGCCGTCTACTTCCAGGTCGCGACCGGGCGCATGCCGCTGGCCCGCCAGGAGGCGCAGGCGCAGCGCAAGCCGCCGCCCGCCCAGTTCGACCCGAACACCGAGGAGGGCGCGCGCAACATCGACGCCCTGGGCGCGTTCATCCAGGCCAACGGTGGCGGGCCCACGCGGCCGAACGTCGAGGGTCACGCCCTTCGCGGCGAGGACCCGGCGCGCGGCGGCGAGCTGTTCCGCCTCAACTGCGCGTCCTGCCACAACTTCACCGGACGCGGTGGGGCGCTGTCGTCCGGGAAGTTCGCGCCGTCGCTGGACCCGGCCACCGAGCTGGACATCTACACGGCGATGCTCACGGGACCGCAGAACATGCCGAAGTTCTCCGACCGGCAGCTCTCGCCGGAGGAGAAGGAAGACATCATCGCCTACGTCAAGTCGGTGACGAACGGGAACAACAACCCGGGCGGCGACCCCCTCGGCGGGATCGGACCGGTGTCCGAAGGCCTCGTCGCCTTCATCGTCGGCATCGCCGCCATGGTCGGGTTCGCAATGTGGCTGGGAGCCAAGTCATGACCACCTCGAGCCAGCATCCACCCGCACTCGGCACGGAGAACCCGAAGCCACCCACGCCCACGCCGGCCGAGGTCGAGGACATGACCCTCGACCAGCGCGCGCGGCTCGCCGGTGACCTCGACGACGTCGACGTCGTCCACAACCAGCGCAAGTGGCCGATCCCGGGCACGCGCGCCGAGAAGCGCGCCGAACGGGCCGTGGCGATGTGGTTCGCCATCTCCGCGCTGTCCGGGCTGGCGTTCCTCGTCGCGTTCGTGGCGTGGCCGTTCGAGTACGTGGCGCCCGGTGAGCCCGGCTACCTGACGTACACGCTCTACACGCCGGTCGTCGGCGGCACGTTCGGGCTCTCGGTCCTCGCGATCGGGATCGGCGTGATCTCCTACATCAAGAAGTTCTTCCCGGACGAGGTGTCGGTCCAGCAGCGCCACGACGGCGCCTCCGACGACGTCGCCCGGCTCACCGTCACCGCGCAGCTGGTCAAGGCGGGCAAGGACACCGACATCGCCCGGCGCAAGCTGATCGTCCGGGCCGCCGGCGGGGCGGCGGGTGTGCTCGGCCTCGGGCTGGGCGTCGCGGCCGTCGCGCCGCTGGTGCGCGACCCGTGGAAGGGCGGCGACAACGCCGCGCTGTGGGTCACCCCGTGGAAGCCGGTCAACGGCGAGACCGTCTACCTGCGCCGCGACACGGGCGACCCGCACGAGATCTCGCTCGTCCGCCCCGAGGACCAGGCGCCCGGCTCCATGGAGACGGTGTTCCCGTTCCGGGAGTCCGACCGGGACAACGAGGAAGCCCTGATCCGCAGCCTTCGGGCCTCGGACGCCCCGGTCATGCTGATCCGCCTGCGGCCCGACGAGCGCGTCGTGCACCGCAACGGCCAGGAGAACTTCAACTACGGCGACTACTACGCCTTCTCCAAGATCTGCAGCCACCTGGGCTGCCCCACCTCGCTGTACGAGTCGCAGACCAACCGGATCCTCTGCCCGTGCCACCAGTCGCAGTTCCTGGCCACGGAGTACGCCAGGCCCGTGTTCGGTCCGGCCACCAGGCCGCTCGCCCAGCTTCCTATTACAGTGAACGACGAGGGATACCTCGTGGCCGCGAGCGACTTCGCCGAGCCCGTCGGCCCGGCCTTCTGGGAGCGGAGGTACAACCCGTGAGCGCCCTCACCACTCCGACGGGCTCGGGAGCCAACGCCAAGGTGATCGGCGCCCTCGACGAGCTCGACCAGCGCTACCACCCGGCCGCTGGCCTGCGGAAGCAGTTCAACAAGGTCTTCCCGACCCACTGGTCGTTCATGCTCGGTGAGGTCGCGCTCTACAGCTTCATCGTGCTGCTGCTGTCGGGCACCTACCTCGCACTCTTCTTCGACCCCTCCATGGAGGAGGTCACCTACAACGGCACGTTCGAGAACCTGCGCGGCATCCACATGTCGCGGGCGTACGAGAGCACCCTGCAGATCTCCTTCGAGGTCCGCGGCGGGCTGTTCGTCCGCCAGGTGCACCACTGGGCGGCGCTGCTGTTCATGGCCGCGATGGTCGTGCACATGTTCCGCACGTACTTCACCGGCGCCTTCCGCAAGCCGCGCGAGGCCAACTGGGTGATCGGCGTGCTGCTGCTGTTCCTCGGCTTCTTCGCCGGGTTCACCGGCTACTCGATCCCCGACGACCTGCTGTCCGGCACGGGCCTGCGGATCGCGTCCGGGTTCATGCTGGCCGTCCCGGTGGTCGGCACGTGGAGCCACTGGGCGATCTTCGGTGGTGAGTTCCCCGGTACCGAGATCATCCCGCGGCTCTACATCGTGCACGTGCTGCTCATCCCGGGCATCCTGCTCGCGCTGATCGCGGTGCACGTCGGGCTGGTCTGGTACCAGAAGCACACCCAGTTCCCCGGCCCGGGCCGCACGGAGGGCAACGTCGTGGGCGTGCGGATCCTTCCGGCGTTCGCGGCCAAGGGCGGCGCGTTCTTCGCCGTCACGGTCGGCGTCCTCGGGATCATGGGCGGACTGCTGCAGATCAACCCGATCTGGAACTTCGGGCCCTACAACGCGGCCCACGTCTCCGCCGGGTCCCAGCCCGACTGGTACGTCCTCTTCACCGAGGGCATGCTGCGGATCTTCCCGCCGTGGGACATCTACCTCGGGGACTACAACGTCCCGCCCGCGTTCTGGGCGAGCCCGGCATTCCTCCCGATCCTCTACACGATCGCCGGGGCGTACCCGTGGATCGAGCGGAAGTTCACCAAGGACAACGCCCTGCACAACCTGCTGCAGCGCCCGCGGGACGTGCCGGTCCGCACGTCGCTGGGCGTCATGGGCATCTCCTTCTACACGGTGCTCGTCCTGTCGGGAAGCAACGACCTGATCGCCTACTTCTTCGACGTCTCGCTCAACGCCACCACGTGGGCGGGCCGCATCGGGGTGCTGGTGGTCCCGCCGATCGCCTACTGGGTGACCTATCGGATCTGCATCGGCCTGCAGCGCTCCGACCGGGCGGTGCTCGAGCACGGCATCGAGACCGGCATCATCAAGCGACTGCCCCACGGTGAGTTCATCGAGGTGCACCAGCCGCTGGGCGGTGTCGACGACCACGGCCACGCGATCCCGCTGGAGTACCAGGGCGCCCCGGTGCCCAAGCGGATGAACCAGCTCGGCATGGGCGGCGCACCGGTCCCCGGCTCGCTGCTCACGCCGGACCCGGCCGACCAGACCGTGGCCCTGGAGCGGGCCCGGCACGAGGAGGCCGAGCGGGAGGCCGCGGCCCGCAACGGGCACCAGCCCCCCGAGGTCGCCACCCGCACGGAAGAGCGTGAGGCGATCGGCCAGCAGTAAGGTCCCGATCACCACGAGAAGGCCCCGCCGGTCGCCCGGCGGGGCCTTCGTCGTTCCGCCCGCCGCCCGATCCCATTCGCCAGAACGCGCCCGCGCACGCCGATTCGGACGGCGCATCCCGCCTCCGCTGACGCGACCCGTCGATCCGTGGCGTCAGCGGACAGGGGGTACCTGGGCGGAGAAGGGGTGCGTCAGCGCGGCCGCCAACCGCCCGCTCCCCCACCCCCCGCCGCCGGCGCCCCGTCTCGGCCGACGCACCCCGTCTCTTACGCGGACCGTCTGGGGCTCGGCCATTGCACAACCATCCTCAGACGCAGGCGACTGCGTATCCCCCCTTGCGGGCGAACTCGTCGAAACCTGCCGGCAGACCCTGAACGAGCGGAGGGGTTGCGAGGCCACCACGAGCAGGTACGACCCGCTTGAGGGGCAACTGCTCGACGACGTAGGCCGGGGGATCGGTGGTCACCCGAGACGGGCGATGCGCGGGGTTGGCGAGGCGGTGACGATCCGCGAAGCGTGACCGACGCACTCAAATGAGGAGCAGCACATGAGTACCGGGAACCCGTTCCGGTCACCGACGGAACAGCGCAAGTCGGCGTGGGCCAGCTTCTGCCGGAGAGCCGGATGAGCGGCCTCGCGCGGTACACGGCGATGCTGCGGTGCTGTCGTGGCTGCTGACCAGGTTCGCGTCGTCGAGGTCGAAACCAGACCCAACTCGCCCACAAGTCCACGGCCGAACGGCGATCCGCGGAAGGACGGGACTGAGGCACCCCTGCAGATCACCGCCTCAGCAATTTCCTGGCTGAATCAGCGCCTCCTCCACACACGACGGTTCAACCGGGTTACAGCTGGAGTTCGATGATGTCGAGCGGCGATGCTCATGGCGTGATTTTCGATGTGGATGGTGTGCTCCGGTGGGGGTCGCTCCGTCGTCTGCTGGGGCGGCTTCGAGCCCTGCGCACGACCAGTCTCCGAGATCGCCGTTCGATGCTGGCCATGCCCCGTCTCATCCGCGCACTTTCAGCTGATCTGGGCAGCGCGCCGGTGTTCTACTTGACGGCCTTTCCGAGCGTGCTGGCTCGGCCGATCACGTCCCTGCTCAGACGTGATGGCTATCCTTCGGGCACGCTGCTGACGATGGGCCGCAACTTCGCGCCGCGATGGGTCGTCGGGGGCAGCAGGGCGCGCAAGCTTGCTGGCATCGAACACCTCGCGGACCGGATGCCGAACGTGCGATGGGTGCTCCTCGGGGATGATGGGGGGCACGACCCGCAGGTATTCGTCGATTTCGCGTGCCGCCGCCGGGACCGTCTTGCGGTGATCGCGTTGCGGCAGGTGTTCGACGTAGGTCGCTCGAAGATCAATCTGTCCTCCCGGGCCGACGAGATTGTCGGTGCGGCCCTGGTCGGGGCACCGAACGGCGAGGAGCTACTGCCGTTGGTGCGAGCCGCTCTCGGGATCGGGCAACCCCGGGAGGGATCGGTCGCGGACTGGTTCCTCTCGGAGTTCGAGCGCGGCAATGCGGCCACCCGCCTCAGGGCATGGACCGAGGGCAACGCAGTGCGCCCACTGGTGCACGGACATGTGTACTACGACGCCCTGGCGAGAGTGCTGGCCGCGGCGGGCGACGGCGATTCGGTCCAGTTCGTGGGGTGGCGAGGGGATGCCGATGAGCTCCTCGCCGACGGCGGGCCGACGGTCGTCGAGGCGCTTTCCGGGGCGGCGGGTCGTGGGGCGAGGGTGCGTGGGCTGCTCTGGCACGCCCACACGGGCGCGGTGGGTTCGCAGGTGGGTCCGAACCGGATGCTCGCCCTGGCCGTGGGCAAGGCGGGTGGTGAGGTGCTGCTGGACCAGCGGGTGCTCCCGTTCGGCTGCCACCACCAGAAGATGGTCATCGTCCGCCATCCCGGCCGTCCCCGGGACGATGTGGCGTTCGTCGGCGGCATCGACCTCGACCACGGCAGCCGCGACGACGCCGATCACCGTGGCGATCGGCAGAGCGTGGGAGCCGATCCCGTGTACGGACCCAACCCCGCCTATCACGACGTACAACTGGAGCTGCAGGGTCCGGTGGTGCGGGAGGCGGAGGAGACCTTCCGCGAGCGGTGGCAGAACCCGGCAGCGGTGTCGCGGCTGCCCTGGCACGTGGTACCCGACCGGATCCACGGCCTTCCCCGCACCGCCTCTCCGCTCCCGCCGGCGTCACCCGCCCCCCCGGCCACCGGTACGTGCTCGGTCCAGCTGCTGCGGACCTACCCGCGCCGACGACCCCGCTACCCGTATGCCCCGTCAGGGGAACGCAGCATCGCCCTGGCCTACACCAAGGCGCTCGGCCGGGCGGAGCAACTGATCTATATCGAGGACCAGTACCTGTGGTCGTTCGACGTCGCCCGCATCTTCGCCGCCGCCCTCCAGCGGTCGTCACGACTCCGTGTGATCGCCGTGGTGCCTCGGCGGCCGGACAACGAGAACCAGTTCTACAACGAGGCGGCGATGTTGGGACACGCCGAAGCCCTGGCCATGGTGCGGGAGGCGGGCGGGGACCGGGTCCAGGTGCTCGATGTCGAGAACCTGCAGGGCTTACCCGTTTACGTTCATTCGAAGCTGTGCGTCGTCGACGATGTCTGGGCAGCGGTCGGTAGCGACAACTTCAACACGAGGTCCTGGACGCACGACTCCGAGCTGACCGTCGCGGTGTTGGACACCGAACGTGACCCGCGCGCCCCGACCGATCCCGGTGGGCTCGGGGACGGAGCCCGCCGGTTCGCGCGTGAACTACGTCTCACGCTGATGCGCGAACACCTCGACCTCGACGAGGACGATGATCTGCTCGACCCCACTGGGGCCGCGGAAACCGTCCGCAAGAGCGCCGCCGAGCTCGACGCGTGGCATGACGGCGGATGCCACGGACCCCGACCTGCCGGCCGACTGCGCAGCCACCCCATCGGTAAGGAAGGCAAGCTGCCCGCCCGGCATCGCTGGCTCACCGCCCCGATCTACCGGTCCTTTCTCGACCCGGACGGTCGCCCCCTTGATATGCGACTGCGGCGCACCTACTGAGCCGACCGGGCGGATGCCGTGCGTCCTGGGTCGACCGCCACCTCGCCCAGTCGGTCGTGAACCGGATACCTGCGGCCCGCTCCCGCGGGCGTCGGGTTGTGGCGCATGGAGGTCCTCGGCGGCGAGGGTGGATGCGCAGCGCGGTCAACGGCTCCTTTGGTGCGAGGGACATAGCCCTTGGCGGCGGACCCAAGACGCGGCGACGCCGCGCTCACCTCCTGGGGATGAGGCTGCCGCCCGCGGAAGCCCGCACGATCGCCCTCGGAGGAACGGTTGGCAGACCATGACCGACAAGAGGGCGCGAACGGAACGCGGAGCTCGTCGAGCCGCTGCGCGTACACCCGAAAAGGATGGTGCACTTCGCGAACGACGGGGGGTGCCCTCGGCGTCCGCTGAAGTACGCGGGCGAGATCGACCATGTCGAGCCCGGCCTCGACAGGGTCGATGTCAACGCGGTGCAGTTCCTGCGGGCGGTCGTGCCCGCCGTGGGGCTGCTGTTCTTCTGGGAGCCCGGCAAGCTCATCGCCCCGGGGTCGCAACGGAAGGCGGACCCTGTTCGGCCCAACGCGCCATGACCAGCGCAGGACGCGTGCCATGAGGGCCTCGCTCGTCCCCGGTGTGGCTCTGCTGGGCTCCTACCCGGCGAAGTCGCTGCCCCGCGACCTCGTCGCCGGCCTCGTCCTGACCGCGCTGCTGGTGCCGCAGGGCATGGCCTACGCCGAGCTCGCCGGGCTGCCCGCGATCACCGGCCTGTACACCTCGATCCTCTGCCTGCTGGGGTACGCGTTCTTCGGCCCGTCGCGGATCCTCGTGCTCGGCCCGGACTCCTCGCTCGGACCGATGATCGCCGCCACGGTCCTCCCGCTGGTCGCGGCGGACGGGGACCCTCGGCGCGCCGTCGCGCTCGGGTCGGCGCTCGCACTCATGACCGGGGCGATGGCCCTGCTCGCGGGGATCGGCAAGCTGGGCTTCATCGCCGACCTGATCTCGAAGCCGACGATGATCGGCTACATGAACGGGCTGGCGCTGACGATCCTGGTCGGCCAGCTCCCGAAGCTCTTCGGCTTCTCGGTGGACGCGAGCGGGTTGTTCGCCGAGCTCATCGGATTCGCGGCGGAGGTGGCGGGCGGCGCGACGGTGCCCGCGGCCCTGGCCATCGGCCTGGGCGGCCTGGTCGTGATCCTGGCGCTGCAGCGGGTGCTGCCGAAGATCCCGGCCGTCCTCGTCGTCGTCGTGCTGTCGATCGGCGCGGCCGCCGTCCTCGGGCTGGGCGACCGCGGCGTCGACCTCGTCGGCCCCCTACCCCAGGGCTTCCCCCCGCTCACGATCCCCTACATCACCCTGTCCGACGTTCCACTCCTGCTGGCCGGCGCGTTGGGCATCACCGTCGTCTCGCTCGCCGACACCATCTCCACGGCCACGGCGTTCGCCGCCCGCACCGGCCAGCGCGTCGACGGCAACAAGGAGATGATCGGCATCGGCGCGGCCAACGTCGCAGCGGGGCTGTTCCAGGGATTTCCGGTGAGCACAAGTGGCTCCCGCACCGCCGTTGCCGAACAGGCCGGAGCGAGGACGCAGGTCACCGGCCTCGTGGGCGCAGGCGCGATCTCGTTGATCCTGCTGCTGGCCCCCGGTCTGCTCCGCAACCTCCCGCAGCCGACCCTGGCCGCGGTGGTGATCGCCGCATCGCTCTCGCTCGCCGACATCCCTGGCACGGTGCGGCTCTACCGACTGCGCCGGACCGAGTTCTCGCTGTCGATCGCCGCCTTCGTCGGCGTCGTGTGGCTCGGCGTGCTCCCCGGCATCGCGGTGGCGGTCGCGCTGTCAATCGGCAACGTATTCCGCAGAGCATGGTGGCCGTACCAGACCGTCCTCGGCCGGGTGCCGGGGATCCCGGGGTACCACGACGTGCGGAGCTACCCGCACGCCGAGCGTCTTCCCGGGTGTCCGATATACCGGTTCGACGCTCCGGTCTTCTTCGCGAACGCGCGGACGTTCCGGGAACAGATCCTCGCGCTCGCGGAGTCGCAGCCGCGACCCGCATGGATCATCGTCGCCGCCGAGCCGATCACCGACGTGGACACGACCGCGGCGGACATGCTCCGCGACCTCGACCTCGACCTCGAGCTCAACAAGAAGGGCGTCGACATCGTCTTCGCCGAGATGAAGGACCCGGTGCGGCGCAAGATCGACCAGTACGAGCTGACCGCGACGATCGACCCGGCGCACTTCTACCCCACGCTCGACGCCGCGATCACCGCGTTCCGGACGACGGCAGGCGCCGAGTGGGGCCCGGCTCCTGCCGAGGAGGCCTCGTGACGGGGCTATTAAGCAGTTGAACGATGTCGCCGATGAACCCCTCTCCTCGAAGGAGGCGTACATGAGTGCGGAGATCCCATCCCCGTCAACGAGGAGCCGGAGGAGTCCCAAGCACGCGTGGATGAACGGCTACACGGTCTTCGCCGTAGCGATCAGGTTGCTCGATACCAAATGAGCCCCCGTTCCGCGGAAGTTGCCCAGCACCCGATCGGGCACAATGCCCGACATCACGAACAGCGCCGACGTGCCCTCCTGTACCTCCCCGCGCACCGTGCGGATGAAGTCGTCATCGATTCCGACGTCAGCTAACGAACCGGCCAGTGCTCCCCATCCCGGCGCCGACCGCCATCCCCAGCAGCGGAACGAAGAACAGCAGACCGAACAGCAGGCCCCCAGAAGCTCCCGCCCAGCGCCCCTACACCGGCCAGGCTGCGCAGCTGCTCGGTCTTGGGCTTCCGGCTCCCCTGCGGCGATGTAACAATCGCCGCGTCGACGATCTGGATCAGCTCCTTCTTCTGCTGCCGCTGCAGCAGGTCGAGAGCGCTGCGCGCGCCATCGGCCGAATCGAACTTCCACCGTCAACGCCGTCATCTCAGCTCCCTCGACCACCCTGCAATACGTCGGAACTGTCGGTCGGCGGGCCCCTGCGGCACCACCCCATGCGGGCGAGCCGGATCTTGCCAACCGCGGGTGACCCCGGCCCCCGCTGCCCGTCCCAGGCTCCGATACCGCATGGCCCTCGATCGGCAGCCGCTGCCCGCTGCCGCTGCCGCCCCAACGCGTGCTGTTCGTGACGTTCACGCTTCGCCCTTGCCGCCGCAGCCCAGATCGGCATGCCGGGTGGTGGGCGGCGCCAGCGCTCGACCAGGTCGTGCTCTGCAGTTCGGCGGAGCTCACCCGCCCGAGGTGATGACCGGCGGTCGGAGCAGCGCTGGACTGTTCGGACAGTGCCAAGCGCGACTGAAAAGGCGCGAACCGAGCAGATTGGGGCTTCCGTGACCGCCGCCGAGACACCCGTCCTCGACACACTCGTCGACCTCACCACCATCTCAGTTCAGCGCTGCGCTCTCCCACCGCGTGAGCTGATGCTCGCCAGGATCGCCACCCTGATCGCGGTGGACGCACCGCCCGCCTCCTATGTGGCCAACGCCGGTGCCGCCGCCGACAGCGGCGTCACCGCTGATGACATTCAGGCAGTGATGATTGGGATTGCCCCGGTTGTCGGCACGCCCAGGATCGTGGCGGCGGCCGGCAACATCCTCCGGGCCCTCGGCTTCGCGATCATGGTCGTCGAGGCCGAAATGGCTGAGGAAGCGGACGCCGGGCAGTAGGTCCTGGCCCGAGTGCTTGTGCTGCTCGACCGGGACGCGGCGCCACCGGGTGCAGCCACGGCCGTCCGCTCCCCGGTAGGTCACATGAGCGCCCTGGTCGTACGCAGCGACCTCTAAGGCGGAGCGGTGCGGGTGGACGTCTTCTCGAAGATGAGCGCGATCTCCTTGCCGCCGAGCCGTTCCACCTCGTTGCCCGCGTAATTCGCCAGCTTGAGCGCCTCCGCGAGACGGAGGAGGTATCGGAGCTCGGCCGGCTCGAAGTCGATCTCTTTGAGGAAGCTGCGGCCGCTCAGGTTGAACGCCATGGAAGCCCCGGGGGTCAGAACGCGGCATCGCGTTCGATCGGGCACGTCATGCGATGCGAGCCGCCGACCCATTCGCGCGCCCGCCGCACCGCGGAAAAGCCACCCTCGATGTTGGTGACCTCGATGCCCGCCTTGCGCAGGGCGGTGTTCGGCGCACGCGGGTGTCCCTGAGCTCTCCCGGGCGAGCTCGAAGCACGAGCTCATCCGTCTCGGATGAGGAACGGCCCCCTCCGAGCGGTAACGATCACGGCTGCCGAACTCGCACCGCGGGGGAGAGGGCCGTGATCACAGAGTTACTCGTGACCGGATTGCTGGTGCCACTGTTCCTGATCGCAGCTTCACTCGGATTGGGGCGGATCGAGGAGGCCCTGAACAGGGTCGCTCCGCCGAGTCACCGGCATCCGTCAGCCGTCCCCTGCGAGGGGAAGGCCGAGGGAGAGACCGGAGAGCCGGACGCGGGACGGGCAGCTGCGGATCCGGCCCGAACCCGACGCGGATCCGGTCACCCCGTCCGACGAGGAGACGCTCGATCGACGGACGACCACGTCGACGGCAACCCCGCCGAGATCGAACGCGGCAACTCCGCCGATGAGGTGCTGAGGCCGCGACACCTTCCCACACCGGCGGGCTGCACGGATGCTGCCTTGCGCACGTGGACAGCACGCAAGTACGTGGCCGCACCCTGACCGGGCTGCTGGCGGACTCGCCAGGTTCAGCTCTTGGATCCGGCCCGCGCGCTGCCTCTTGATCACGCCATGCTCTCGACCGCGGAAGCTACATCGCGGTCGGCACAGAGCGTGACACCCACCACGCCCTGGACGTATCGAGGGTGGGCGGTTCGACCGACGGCCCTCCCGCGCTCGCCGAGCGAACCGGGGCGTTTGCGCGGGTAGCGCAGCTGCACTGCCTTGTTGCGAAGGTGACACCCGCTGCAGTTGGTGTGCCGGCTCCGCGATCGGTGTGGGAGCGGGCCGCGACGGCCAGCGCCGCCAGGAAGAGCAGCAGGTAGGCGTCCGGCCAGAACGAGATCAGACCGGTGGCCGGGATCGGGCCGACCTGCGGGCCGGGCAGCGCCGTCACCACCGCGACGGTCGTCGCGAGTACACCGGCGAGGCCTGCCGCGGCCAAGCGGTCGCCCACCAGGACGCGGGTGCCGAGCAGCACAGCGAGGGGGATGGCCCACACGTAGTGGTGCGACCACGCGAACGGGGCCAGCGCCGCCGAGGCGAGCCCGCACAGCGTCACCGCGAGCAGCTCCTCCCCCGAGCGGTGCGCCCGCACGGCCAGCGCGATCGTGCCCGCCCCGAGCACGGCGGCAGCAGCGAGCCAGGGCAGTCCCTCGGCGCCGAGGCGGGCGAGCAGGCCGTTCAGGGAGTGGTTGCTGGGGCCTGCGACGTCGGAGATCCGGTCGGCCGCGAGGAACGTGCCGTCGAGCCAGAACGTCACCGAGTCGGCGGGCGCGAGCAGGAAGCCGAGGCCGGCCGCCGCCGCGAACGTGGCGAGCGCCGTGGCCGCCGCCCGCCACCGCCGGGTGGCCGCCAGGTACACGACGAACAGCAGCGGCGTCAGCTTCACGGCCGCGGCGAGGCCGACCCCCACCCCGCGCAGCCGGCTCCCCGGCCTCCCGAGCAGGTCACCGACCACGAGGGCGAGCAGCACGATGTTGATCTGCCCGAGGTACAGGGTGGTGCGCACCGGGTCGAGCGCCGTCGCGACCACCGCGACCAGCACGACCACCGGCCACCCCGCGCGGGGCGCACACCGGTGCACGACGAAGGCGAGCAGCGCGATCCCCGCGCCCGTCCACACCGCCTTGAGCAGGTCGAGCGGCAGCAGCGCGAGCGGCGCGAACAGCACAGCGGCGAACGGCGGGTAGACGAACGGCAGGTCCAGCAGCACCCCGCCCGCGTACAGCGGGCCACCGGCGAGCACGTGCTCCCCGCCCGCCCGGTAGACCTGCAGGTCGATCAGCAGCGCGTGCGCGTCGGGCCACAGCGCGAACACCAGGGCCTGCGCGGCGAGCACCAGCGCGGCGGCCCCGGAGAGGAGGCGCACCCCCACTATTCGGGGAGGTCGAACTCGCCCGCGTCCACGCCCTTCACGAACGCGTCCCACTCGGCGGCCGTGTACACGTGCGGCTCGCAGTCCGGGTCGTTGGCGCGGCGCAGCGCCGCCCCGCCGTCGGGCAGCCGGGCGATCTCGACGGCGTCGTCACCGGCGCTGGTGCTGCTGCGCATCCAGACGACGTCCTCGGGCACGCGCGAAGTCATGAGTGGTCGAACTCCCCTTTTCGGAGGGCGGTGAGGAAGTCCCGCCAAGCGGTGGCGGAGTGCAGGTGGGGGGCGCGGGTGCGGTCCTTGGTGTCGCGGACGGCGACGCCGGCGGGCGTCGGCGCAACTTCGACGCAGCTGGCACCGTTCTCACCGCTGAAGGTACTCGTGTGCCAGTCGAGGTGATCCAGGTTCACGGCGCCCCCTTCGGGTTACAGCTCATCGGCGATCCGCCGGATCATCTCCCGCGACTCGGGCGGGGCCAGCGCGAGGGTCCGGAGCCGCTCGAACTTGAGTCTAGCCAGCGTGACGGCCGGTTCCTTCTCCAGGTGGGTGGCGCCGAGGGCGTGCTCGACATAGGCCATGTCGGGTTCGCCGAGATCGCCGAAGCTGAGTATGAGGAAGCCAGATGCGAGGGAGGGATGCGCGCCTCGTCCCATGGGGAGCACCTGCAGGGAGACGGTCGTCAACTCGCTCGCGGTCAGCAGATGCTCCAGCTGAGCTCGCAACGTGGCCCTGCCCCCGACGGGATTGCGGAGCACAGCCTCATCAATGATCGCTACGAAATGCAACGGGTCATCGTCGGACTCCAGGCGCTCCTGCCGGATCATGCGAACCTGGATGTCGCGCTCGCGCTCGTCAGTGGGCCGGGGCAGCGGTGACGCCTCGTACAGGGCGCGGCTGTAGTCAGGGACTTGCAGTAGCCCAGGCACGAACCCCGTCGCATACTCCTGCACCTGCGTGGCCTCGGTCTCGTAACCCACATACGAGTTGTCGCCCAGCCCGTAGGCCCGGTACCAGCCCGGCTTCGCCGCTTCCCGTGCCAGCTCGAGCATCTCGGTCCACACGTCACCGGCGTCGTACAGGTCGAGCATGCTCTTCACCAGGTGCACGTCGGCCTTCTGCTGCCCGTTCTCGATGCGGCTGAGCCTGCTCGCCGACGTGTCCAGCGCCGGTGCCGCCTCGTCCAGCGTCAGCCGGGCTCCCTCCCGCAACTTCCGCAATCTGCGCGCCAGGATGCGCCGCCTGATCGACGCCCCGTTCCGCTTCGCCCCCATGCGCCCTCCGCGTCCGGCCGATGACCGATCGTGGCATCGGGAACGACGGAGGTGGGATTCCCACCCCCCTGATCGTTCCGACATCCGCCGGAGCGCCCTCGACAGGGCGAGAAACCGCACGTCGGATCGATCACTGCGCCGTGATCGTTGCGACATCGCGCTCGCCGCCCTCGCGATGGCGGTCGCACGCATCTCGCAGATCGATCAGCGCACCCGGCCGGCCCGATCGCGCGACTCGCCGCGCCAGAACGCCCGACTCGCCGTGTTGAGATGCCCGACTCGCCGCGCCAGAACGCCCGACTCGCCGTGTTGAGATGCCCGACTCGCCGCGCCAGAACGCCCGACTCGCCGTGTTGAGATGCCCGACTCGCCGCGCCAGAACGCCCGACTCGCCGTGTTGAGATGCCCGACTCGCCGCGCCAGAACGCCCGACTCGCCGCGTTGAGATGCCCGACTCGACGGAGGTCCGCGGGGCCGGGTTTGCGCAGCGTGGCCGAACGGCCGAGGAAGTCACCAGGTCGTGGTGATCTTTCTCCCGTCGCGGTATTGACCTCCCGCACATACCGGATCACGCTGGGTACACAAGGGCACAGCGGGGTTCGAGCAGAAAGGTCCGATCGGGGTGTTCGTGGCTGAGGTCAATGGTCGCCCGGGCGACGGGTATGTCGCCGTCCGGGTCACCGGCGACGTCGACACGGGCACTCGGGCCGCTCTCACCGACGCGCTGGAGCGCGCCCTCGCCGTCGGCTCCCCGTCGATCCTCGTCGATCTCACCGGGGTCCGGTTCTTCGCCGTCGCCGGGGTGCACTGCGTCGAGCGCGCGGTGGGTGCGCTCGAAGCGCGAGGTGGCTCGGCGCACGTGGTCTGCCCCCAGCCCGGCGCCGCCTGGCGGGTGGTGTCACTGCTCGGGCTGCAGCAGCAGTGGCTGGTGCACCACGACGTCGACGCTGCGGTCGCGGGCTGCACCGCAGGTCGATGGCCGTCATCGGCCCCGGTCCGCGGTGGCGACGAACCCGCTGAGGTCGCGGGGCGGCACGTGCCCGTCGGCACGGCCGGCCCGGGAGGTCCGGTACGCCGACGCGTTCAGGGTTGAGCACGGCGTTCGACCGCGGGACGACACCGGCGCAGCACCGCGCGCCGAGTCGTGATCCACTGATCCGATGAAGGTCGACGCGATGCTGCGGGGCACGGGGCTGGCCGACCTGGCGGCCGAGGCGCGGGAGCGGGAGGCCGCCGGGATCGACGGGCTGTGGAGCTACGAGGGCCCGCACGACCCGTTCCTGCCGCTGATGCCGGTGGCCGAGCACACCTCGCGGGTGGCGGTGGGCACCGCCATCGCCGTCGCGTTCGCGCGCAACCCGATGAGCATGGCCTACGTCGCGAACGACCTGCAGGTCCACTCGGAGGGCCGGTTCCTGCTCGGCCTGGGCAGCCAGGTCAAGCCGCACATCGAGCGCCGGTTCGCGATGCCATGGAGCCACCCCGCGCGCCGCATGCGCGAGTACGTGCAGGCGCTGCGGACGATCTGGTCCGCGTGGGACACCGGTGAGCGGCTGGCGTTCCGGGGCGAGTTCTACTCCCACACGCTCATGACGCCGTTCTTCTCCCCCGCGCCCAACCCCTACGGGCCGCCTGCGGTGTACCTGGCCGCC
Source organism: Pseudonocardia hierapolitana (assembly GCF_007994075.1). NCBI lineage: Bacteria > Bacillati > Actinomycetota > Actinomycetes > Pseudonocardiales > Pseudonocardiaceae > Pseudonocardia > Pseudonocardia hierapolitana. Next base: position 58,477 of record NZ_VIWU01000001.1, read on the forward strand.
GTGGGCGACCAGATGACGCGGGTGGCGGGCGAAGTGTGCGACGGCCTGCTCCCCCACGCCTTCACCACCGAGCGCTACCTGCGCGAACACACGCTCCCGGTGCTGGAGGAGGGGCTCGCGGCGAGCGGGCGCACCCGGGCCGGCTTCGCGATCGCGTTCTCCGGTTTCGTCGTCTCCGGATCCACCGAGGAGGAGATGGCGATGGCCGCGCGCGGCGTGCGCGAGCAGATCGCCTTCTACGGCAGCACGCCCGCCTACCGCCCGGTTCTCGACCTGCACGGGTGGGGCGAGCTGGGAGTCGAGCTCAACCGGCTGTCCCGCGGCACCGACGCCGACCGGTGGCAGCGCATGGGCGAGCTGATCGACGACGAGGTGCTGGGCACGTTCGCCGTGGTCGCGGAGCCGGACCGGCTGGGCCCCGCGCTCCTGGCCCGCTTCGGCGGACTCGTGGACCGCTTCACCTTCTACGCCCCCTACGAGCACGACGACGCCATCTTCGCTCCCGCTACGGAGGAGCTGCAGCGGGCGTGACCAGCGCGCGGTGATCGGCCGGCAACGGCGCCTACCTGCCCTTGTCCTCCGTCGCTGGGTCATCTGGGTACGGATGCCCGTAGATGTGCTCCTATCGGGTGGATCTGCTCCCGAGCGACTGCGCAGCAGCCGACGGGACGCGGCACCTGGCGGAAACGGGGATCGCCGACACCTCCGTACGCCATGGGTCGAACGTCGCAGATCGTCTCCGGCGACTAGGCCTGACGCGTTGCATCTCGGCGGCCCTTGTCCCCCTCTTCGAGTAGGAGACCGCGGACGTCCGCGGTTGTGGGGACCAGGCGGGTGATGGGACGTAAGCCCCGGGCGCTCCTCGGGGCGAAGCGGAAGGATCGAATTGCGGATCGGAGGGGCGATCCAGGATCCGGGGGACGGCGAAATGGCCTTGGTCGAACACGTCGACGCACCTGCCTGCCCACAGGACACCGGCCCGCTACCAGGGCCGTATCGCGGAGGGCTTCCGGCCAGCGAGCGGGGAGAGCCGCAGGCCCGGGGTTTGGAGGCGTTGGGGATGGCAGGGGGCCCGCGGAAGGGGTCGGGGTACCGGGCCGACGACGATCCGCGCCCGGATCTGCGCAGGCTCGCCGCAGAGCTGGACGGGTTGCTCCGAACCGTGGGGGACGTCAGGGCTTCGCGTCTTCGGCAGTTAGCTGACGCTCGATCTGCTCGACGCGGTCCCGCAGCTCCCGAATCTCCCGGCTCAGCCCGTCCAGGGCCTGCAAGACCGGATCCCTGACCTCGTCGTCGTGCGGTTCCGGCCGGTCACCGCGCAGCACCTGGTCGAGGTAGCCGGCGGGCCACCCCAGCGCCTCCGACACCGCGGCGAGCGTCTGGGGTCGGCGGCGGCGCGGGCTGAGGTTGTGCTGCAGCTCCCGGATCGTCGTCAGCGACAACCGCGCGCGGGACGCGACGTCCATCTGCGTCATGCGGGTCTCGGCCATGCGGTTACGGATCGCCTCTGCGACCGAGTTCCAGTCCTCGTCGCACGCACGTTCCGCGTCGGTCACGCGCAGAGCCTAGGGCCAGAGTCGGCGTTGATCGACCCCGCTCCAGGCATCAGAAAATCGGCACCAATATTGTGTCAACTGGTGCTAGCCTGAGGCGGAGGGAGGGGAACGATCATGGTCATGGTGGAACCCGTCGATCTACCCGCGCTCCCGCGCGTCACCGGCCCGCTTCCCGGGCCGCACTCGGCGGAGCTGCTGATCAGGCAGGATCGGCGCGAGCCCAACGCGCGCGTCTACCCACGACACATCCCGATCGTGATCGACGAGGCATGGGGCAGCTTCGTCCGCGATCTCGAAGGGAACGTCTTCATCGACTTCCTGACCGGAGCGGGCGTGCTCTCGCTCGGTCACAACCATCCGGAGTCCGTGCGCGTCGTGACCGAGCAGCTCGGCCGGTTCGCGCACGGGCTCGACCTGCCGACGCCGGCGAAGGACGCGTTCACCGAGGCGCAGCTGTCGATGCTGCCGCCGACGATGCGCGGTCGCACCCGGGTGCACTTCTGCGGGCCGACCGGCGTCAACGCCGTCGACGCGGCGATCAGGCTGTGCAAGACCGCGACCGGACGGTCCGATGTCGTGTCCTTCCAGGGTGGGTTCCGCGGCACCACCCACCTCGGGATGGCGGTCACCGGCCTCGTCGCGAGCAAGCGGCCGATCGGCAACGGGGTTCCGGGTGTGGATTTGATGAAGGACGGTCGCCGGGGTCCCGTGGCGCAGGAACCCGCAACTCAGATATGCGGGCCCGAGACCAGCATCGACTCGGCGGCGGGCGGAAGCATTCCATCACCCACCCGTGACGCTGCTCCTGACCCGGGGTCCACGGTAGGAGGCTGCGCCCGTCCTCCCGCTGCGGACCGCGCCGGTTCACGGATAGCTGGGTTTCTGGCACAGCTCCCGTAACGGCCCAGGCACGTGCGCGGATCTCGCTCACGCCGTCCAGCGCGCTTGTCGCACCGACCACTCCGACTTTTGATTCAAGGGGTCAATTGATGGGAAGCTCCCGCGACGTCCTGACCGCTGATCCGGCTGACAACCTGACCACTGTCACCGAATGCGAACAACTCTTCGCCGAGGTGCTGACCGATGTCGTGGGCACCGAGCACGTGTCGGTTGACAGCCACTTCTTCGACGACCTCGGTGCCGACTCGATGCTGATGGCCCGCTTCTGCGCACGGGTGCGCAAGCGGGCCGACCTGCCGTCGGTGTCGATGCAGGACGTCTACCAGCACCCGACCATTCGGAGTCTTGCGGCGGCCCTCGCCAACGACGTCCTTACCGCTGATCCCGCTGACAACCTGACCACTGTCACCAAATGCGAACAACTCTTCGCCGAGGTGCTGACCGATGTCGTGGGCACCGAGCACGTGTCGGTTGACAGCCACTTCTTCGACGACCTCGGTGCCGACTCGATGCTGATGGCCCGCTTCTGCGCACGGGTGCGCAAGCGGGCCGACCTGCCGTCGGTGTCGATGCAGGACGTCTACCAGCACCCGACCATTCGGAGTCTTGCGGCGGCCCTCGCCAACGACGTCCTTACCGCTGATCCCGCTGACAACCTGACCACTGTCACCAAATGCGAACAACTCTTCGCCGAGGTGCTGACCGATGTCGTGGGCACCGAGCACGTGTCGGTTGACAGCCACTTCTTCGACGACCTCGGTGCCGACTCGATGCTGATGGCCCGTTTCTGCGCACGGGTGCGCAAGCGGGCCGACCTGCCGTCGGTGTCGATGCAGGACGTCTACCAGCACCCGACCATTCGGAGTCTTGCATCGGCCCTCGTCAACACCAAAACCGACACCAAACCCACGCCTGCCTCGCAGCCGGCAACTCCGGCGGCTCCCACCCCGCTGCCAAGGCGGGCCCGCAATGGTGAGTACGTCCTCTGCGGGGCGCTGCAGCTGCTGTTCATGCTCGGCTACCCGTCCCTCACCGCTGTCGTCGGCGTCAAGGGCGTCGAGTGGGTCCGCGCCGGCGGCTCGGACCTGATCGACATCTACCTGCGGTCGGTCGCGTTCGGAAGCGCGATGCTCGTCGGCCTGAGCGCCCTTCCGATCCTGCTCAAGTGGGTGCTCGTCGGCCGGTGGAAGCCTCAGGAGATCCGCGTCTGGAGCATGCCGTACTTCCGCTTCTGGGTCGTCAGGACGCTGATCCAGCGGAACCCGATGGCGTTGTTCGTCGGCTCGCCGCTCTATGCGCTCTACCTGAGGGCGCTGGGCGCGAAGATCGGCCGCGGGGCCGCAATCTTCACCAGGAACGTGCCCGTGTGCACCGACCTGCTCAGCATCGGCGACGGCGCGGTGATCCGGAAGGACTCGTTCTTCACCGGCTACCGGGCCCACGACGGCATCATCCAGACGGGCGCGGTGAGCATCGGCAAGGACGCGCTGGTCGGCGAGGTCACGGTGCTCGACATCTGGACCTCGCTGGGTGACGGGGCCCAGCTCGGGCACTCGTCCGCTCTGCACGCGGGTCAGGTCGTGCCTGCCGGGGAGCGCTGGCACGGTTCCCCTGCGCAGCGGACCGACGTGGACTACCAGCGGATCTCCACGGCGCACGTCAGCAGCTTGCGACGAGTCGTCTTCGCGACCGTGCAGCTGGTGAACCTGCTCCTGCTGGGTTCGCCGCTGGTATTCAGCGTCGTGGTCCTCGCACTCACCGAGGTCCCGCAGCTCGCGACCCTGCTGGATTCGGGTCCGGTGCAGTTCACCAGCTGGACGTTCTACCGCGACGCGCTGGTGATGTCCGGCGTGCTCTTCTTCGGCGCCATTCTCGTCGGCCTCGTATCCGTGGCCACCATTCCTCGCCTGCTGAACCTGGCCATCACGCCGGACAAGGTCTACCCCTTGTACGGATTCCACTACTGGGTCCAGCGAGCGATCGCCCGCACGAGCAACAGCAAGTTCTTCACCCGCCTCTTCGGCGGCAGCTCCTACATCGTCCACTACCTGCGCTGGATCGGGTACGACCTTCGCAATGTCGAGCAGACGGGGTCGAACTTCGGCGAGCTCGTCAAGCACGACACCCCGTTCCTCACATCGGTGGGCAGCGGAACGATGGTCGCGGACGGGTTGTCCATCATCAATGCGGATTTCTCGAGCACGTCGTTCCGACTGTCCCGCGTGTCGATCGGGGCCCACAACTTCCTCGGTAACAGGATCCCCTACCCGGCGCAGGGGAAGACGGGCGACAACTGCCTGCTTGCGACGAAGCTCATGGTTCCGCTCGACGGACAGGTGCGGGAGGGTGTCGGCCTGCTGGGCTCGCCCAGCTTCGAGATCCCGCGGTTGGTCCAGCGCGACAAGCAGCTCGCCGTGGTGAGCAAGGACGAGCTGCGCCGCCGCCTCCGGGCCAAGAACGTTTACAACATCATCAGCATGGCGCTGTTCCTGCTTTCGCGGTGGATCTTCTTGTTCGCCGTCACCGTGCTCTACCTCGGCGCCGTCGACGCCTGGGCCTCGCTTGGCGCGCTCGCGGTCGTGCTGGCCATCGTCGGAGTGTTCTTCTTCAGCTTCGCGTACTCCATTCTGGTCGAGCGCACGGTCCGGCCGCTCATGGCCTTGCGGCCGGAGGGCTGCTCGATCTACGACCGCGCCTTCTGGCGGCACGAACGCTTCTGGAAAATGAACGCCGACGCCGTCTATCTCAATACCTTCAACGGCACGCCGCTGAAGAACGTGATCTGGCGGCTGCTGGGTGTGCGAATCGGCCGCCGGGTCTTCGACGACGGCTGGTGGCCGACCGAGCGGACGTTCACCACGATCGGGGACGACTGCACGCTCAATGCAGGAAGCACCGTCCAATGCCACTCGCAGGAGGACGGCGGATTCAAGTCGGACCGCACTGCGATCGGTGCCGGCTGCACGCTCGACGTCGGCGCATACGTCCACTACGGCGTGACGGTGGGCGACGGTGCGATGCTCGCCGCCGACTCCTTCCTCATGAAGGGCGAGGAAATGCCACCGAGTGCTCTGTGGGGCGGAAACCCCGCCAGGAAGATGCGCGAGCACTCGGGCGATCTGCAGGTCCGAAAGATCAGCATCGACGACAACGGCGCCGCCGTGCTCGTCCGCGTCTGACACCCGGCAAACGTGGATCGAAGGGACGATTCGATGGACAAGCGGGTTGAAACCGGCCGGGAGTTCTGGCGGGCGGTCCTGCTCGCGGGCGGTGCGACCGCGATCCCGCGGTGGACGCTCGACCCGGCCGCGGGCGTCGCCGAGCACGTCGCGACCCTGGATGACGACCTCGCGGCGGCCGTGCGCCGGTTGGCCGACCGGTCGGAACTGCCGCTGCACTCGGTGGCGCTGGCCGCGCACGCGAAGGTGCTGGCGGCGCTGTCCGGCGAGCAGGACGTGGTGACCGGCTACGCGGCCGCGCCCTGTGGGCGGCCGCTGCCCTGCCCGCTCACGACCGAAGGCCTCTCCTGGCGGTCGCTGCTGCAGGACACCGCTCGGGTCGAGTCGGACCTGCTACAGCACAAGGACTTCGCGGTGGACGAGCTCGAGCTCGAGCTGGGCGTGGCCGGGCCGGCGTTCGAGACCGAGTTCGACCCGATCGGCAGCCTCGCCGCCGGCGGCGAGATCAACACTGACCTCGCCGAGTACGCCGTGCTCCGGGTGGCGCTCGCAAACCCTGGCGGCCGGCTCGCGCTGCACCTGCGGTACCGCACCGACGCGCTCGACGCGGGCAGTGCCGAGAGGATGGCGGGCTACCACCTCACCGCCCTCGCGCTGATGGTCGCCGACCCGGGCGCCGAGCACGGGCGGGCGAGCCTGCTGTCGGACGAGGAGCTGCGCTTCCAGCTCGACCGGCTGGCCGGGCCGCGCCGGCCGCTGCCGGACCGCCGGTTCCACGAGCTGTTCGAGCAGCGGGTTCGGATGCACCCGGACGCCGTCGCGGCCGTGCACCGCGACCGGCAGTGGACCTACCGGGAACTCAACGCGCACGCCAACCGGCTGAGCCGGGCGCTCCTGGCGCGCGGGCTGCGCCGCGAGGGCGTGGTCGCGGTGGTGACCGCGCGGAACCTGGACTGGATGGCTGCCGTCATCGCGATCTTCAAGGCCGGTGGCGCGTATCTGCCGATCGAGCCGCACTTTCCCGCCGATCGGATCGCGACCACGCTGGCGCGGGCCGAGTGCACGCTGGTGCTGACCGAGCTCGGCAGCACCACCATGCTCGACAAGGCCCTCGACACGCTGCCCGGCGTACAGAAGATCAACATCGAGGAGGCCTGCGCCGAGGGCCATGCCGACGACGACCTGGGCGTCGCCGTGGCGGCCGATCAGCTCGCCTACATCTACTTCACTTCCGGCTCCACGGGCGAGCCCAAGGGGGCGATGTGCGAGCACGCCGGCATGCTCAACCACCTCTACGCCAAGATCGACGACCTCGGGGTCGGCCCGGCGCACGGCGCGCCCGTGGTCGCCCAGACCGCGCCGCAGTGCTTCGACATCTCGCTGTGGCAACTGGTGTCGGCGCTCCTGGTCGGGGGGCGAACCCTGATCGTCGAGCAGCAGGTGATCCTCGACGTCGCGCGGTACGTCGACACGATCGTCCGCGGCCGGGTCGGCATCCTGCAGGTCGTCCCGTCCTATCTCGAGGTCGTGCTGACCTACCTCGAGCAGCATCCCCGGAAGCTGCCGGACCTGCGGTGCGTGTCGGCCACCGGCGAGGCGCTGAAGAAGGAGCTCGTGCAGCGCTGGTTCGGCTTGCACCCCGAGATCAGGCTGGTCAACGCATACGGGCTGACCGAGACCTCCGACGACACCAATCACGAGATCATGACGCGGGTGCCCGACTCCGACCGGATCCCGCTCGGTCCTCCTATCCACAACGTGCACGTTTACGTTGTCGACGAGCACCTGTCACCGGTTCCCCTCGGTGCCCCTGGCGAGATCGTCTTCTCCGGCGTCTGCGTCGGCCGCGGGTACGTCAACGATCCCGAGCGCACACGGCGAGCGTTCATGGCCGACCCGCACCGGCCGGGCCAGCGGCTCTACCGCGGCGGCGACCACGGCCGCTGGTTGCCAGGGGGCAGGCTGGAGTTCCTCGGCCGCCGGGATACCCAGGTCAAGATCCGTGGCTTCCGGATCGAGATCGGCGAGATCGAGAACGCGCTGTTGCGCGTCCCGGGTGTCCGCGACGGGGCGGTGGTGGTCGCCGAGCGGGCCGACCAGGGCAAGCACCTGGTGGCCTTCTACAGCGGCGAGCGGCCGGTCGAGGTCGACGTCCTGCGGGACCGGCTGGGTGCGTCGCTGCCCGAGTACATGGTTCCGTCGGCATTCCACTGGCGGGACGGCCTCCCGCTGACCGCGAACAGCAAGATCGATCGAAAGGCGCTCACCACGCCCGCCGCAGAGCTCGACGCGGTCGACGTGAGTTCCGAGGCGCCGAGCACGCCCACCGAGCGGCGCCTTGCGGGCGCGTGGGCGCAGGTGCTCGGTATGCGCGAGGACCAGATCGGCCGGCGGGACCACTTCTTCGAGCTGGGTGGCACGTCGCTGTCGGCGGTGAAGCTCGCGATCGCCCTGAACCGAGCAGTGTCCCTCGAGGACATCGCCGAGCACCCGGTCCTCGCGAACATGGCCGAGTTGCTCCACCGAGAGCACGCCCCCGAACTGCTGACCTCCTCCTCCGGTGGGAACTGAAAGGAGATCGAGATGTCGTCCTCGTCATCATTGCTGTTGGACGTGGATCTGCAGCCCGGCAGGCTGCCGATGCTGCGAGTCGATGCCACCGGCGACGGACCGAGCTGGGCGGCCGTGCACCGCGACGCCTTGCGCGCCGTCGTCGCCGAACACGGTGCGGTCCTGGTCCGCGGTCTCGGGCTGCGCGACGCAGCCGAGGTCGCTGCCGTGTTCCGTGGGCTGGCCACCGCCGGCCTGATGATCGAGAGGGAGGCCTTCGCGGAGCGGCAGACCTACGCCGAGGGCGTGTACTCCTCGTCGAAGTGGCCCCCGAACCAGCCGATGTGCATGCACCACGAGCTGAGCTATCGGCTCGAGTTCCCCGGCCTGATGCTGTTCGCGTGCCTGTCCGCGCCCACCAAGGGCGGGGCGACCGGTGTGGCGGACTCGACGGCCGTGCTCGACGCGCTGCCCGGTGACCTCGTCGAACGGCTCGAGCGGGAGGGCTGGATGCTCGTCCGCAACTACAACGAGGCAATCGGCGCGTCGGTCGCCGAGGCGTTCGGCACCGAGGAGCGTGGCGCGGTCGAGAGCTACTGCCGCGCCAATGCGATCGAGTTCGAGTGGCGGCCCGACGGCGGCCTGCGCACCTGGCAGCGCCGCAGCGCGGTGGTGCGCCACCCGCTCACCGACGTCCGCTGCTGGTTCAACCAGATCGCCTTCCTCAACGAGTGGACGATCGACCCCGAGGTGCGCGAGTTCCTGGTCGACACCTACGGCGCCGAGGGGTTGCCGTTCACCACCCGCTTCGGGGGCGGCGACCCGATCGGCGAGGACATCGTTGAGCTACTCAACGAGGTCTACGGGGCCAAGACCATGCGGGAGCCGTGGCAGGCCGGCGACCTGATGCTCGTCGACAACATCCGCAGCGCACACAGCAGGGAGCCCTTCACCGGACCGCGCCAAGTCCTGGTCGGGATGGCCGACCCGGTGCGCCTGGCCGACTGCTCGCCGACCGTCGAAGTGAAAGCCGGATGAACACATCCATCGTGCGACCGTTCGCGGTCATCTCCGGTGCCCAGGTCCAGCATGTCCTGCTCGGGTGCGAGAAGCAGATCGTAGAGCTCGTCGAGGCCGCCTACCGGCTGCACGGCGCCGGTGAGACGGTGAACCCGCCCTCCTATTTCCTGCGATTCCCCGACCGCCCGGCCTCGCGGATCATCGCCTTGCCGGCATCGCTGGGCGGGACGTTTCAGGTTGCTGGCCTGAAGTGGATTTCCAGCTTTCCGGGGAACGTAGAGCTGGGTGTCCCGCGGGCGTCGGCCGTGTTGATCCTCAATGATCACGACACCGGCTATCCGTTCGCCTGCCTGGAAAGCTCGATCATTAGCGCGACCAGGACGGCGGCGTCAGCGGCGTTGGCGGCGGACTGGCTCAGCCGGGGCCGCGGGCGCCCGACGCGCGTCGGGTTCTTCGGGGCGGGCCTGATCGCCCGCTATATCCACACCTACCTGTCCGGCACCGGCTGGTCGTTCGACGAGATCGGCATCCACGATCTGTCCGCTGACAGCGCCTGCGGTTTCCGTGGGTACCTCGAGCGGTCGGGCACCACCGGCCGGATCACGGTTTGTGAGAGTCCTGACCAGCTGATCCGGTCGTCCGACCTGGTGGTCTTCGCAACGGTCGTCGCACAGCCGCACGTCAGGGACCTGTCGTGGTTCGCACACAACCCGTTGGTGCTGCACGTGTCGCTGCGTGACCTCACGCCACCAATCGTGCTCGCCTCGACCAACATCGTCGATGACGTTGACCACTGCCTGAAGGCCGACACCTCACCACACCTCGCCGAACAGCTCACCGGAAACCGGGACTTCCTGCACGGCACGTTGGCCGACGTGATCGCCGGGCAGGTGACGGTTGACGAGGGCCGGCCTGTGGTGTTCTCGCCGTTCGGGCTCGGCGTGCTCGATCTCGCGGTCGGCAAGTATGTCTACGACGAGGTGGCCCGGTCCAGTCAGTTGCACGTCGTTGACGACTTCTTCCACGAGCTACGCCGGTACGGATAGGCGGCCGGTACCCAATTTCATGGGGAGGGGGATATTCGTGCCAGTCATATCCGTTCCACATGCCTTCAACGAGGAGGAGCTCTACGTCGACCTCCGGTCGATCCTCGAGCACCCACTCTTCCTGAAATGCGAGGGATTCAACTTCGCCGGGTCGATCAAGCTGAAAGCAGCGACCGAGATGGTGGAGGCTGCCGAGCGGGAGGGCGTCCTGACGCCAGGGTCGGTGCTGGTCGAATCGTCGTCCGGCAACCTGGGCGTGGCGCTCAGCACGGTCGCGGCGAGCAAGGGCTACCGGTTCCTGTGCGTGACCGACTCCCGGTGCAACCTGGCCACCCGGCGACTGATGGTTGCGTTGGGCAGCCAGGTCCACATCATTGCCGAGCCGGATCCCATCGGTGGCTTCCTCGGCGCACGCATCGACTACGTGCGGGCGCTGTGCGCCTCCGACGACCGGTACGTATGGCTCAACCAGTACGTCAACCCAGGTAACTGGCTGGCGCACTACCGCACGACGGCACCGGCGATCGCGCGCCAGTTCCCGCGGCTGGACGTGCTATTCGTCGGCACAGGCACCACCGGGACCCTGATGGGTTGCGCGCGCTACTTCCGGGGGTGGCATCGGCGGGTGCAGGTCGTCGCCGTGGACAGCGTCGGCTCAGTGGCTTTCGGTGGCCCCCCGGGCCGGCGAATGATTCCCGGGCTGGGCACCAGCATCCGTCCGCCGTTACTCGATACGTCCTACGTGGACGATGTGGTCCGCATCGAGGAGGCGGACACGGTCCGCGCCTGCCGCCGGCTGGCCAGGCACGGATTCCTGTTCGGCGGATCCACCGGCACGGTGGTCAGCGGCGCGACGAGCTGGCTCACCCGCAATGGCGCGCCTGGCGTCACTGCGGTGGCGATCGCCCCGGACCTCGGTGAGCGCTACCTCGACACCGTCTACCAGTCCAACTGGGTGGAGGACCTCTATGGCCCAGAGGCGCTCAACTCCGCTGACCTCAGCACCGCCCACCGGCCAGGCTGACGCGGGACGACTTGTCGAACTCCCGCGTCCAACGCCCGGGCGATCGGCCCTGCCAACGGAGACGAGCCGCCGCAGGGGGCAGGGGCTGGGACTCGTCGGCTGCCAGGCGAAAGGAACAGGAAGGAATCCGCCGAAATGATCATCCGGTTGCCGGACCTCGTCGCGAGGTCCGCCCAACGCAACCCCGGCGCGCCCGCCCTGACCGCGCGGACGACCACGATCTCCTACGCCGATCTGCACGAGCGGACGGAGCTAGCGGCCGCCGGCCTGCGCGACATCGGGCTCGATGGTGGCGAGCGCGTCGCGGTCTTCCTCGACAAGAGGATCGAGACCGTCGTGGCGCTGCTCGCCTGCTCGCGAGCCGGTGGCGTGTTCGTCCCGGTGAACCCCGTGCTGCGGGCCAGGCAAGTGCGGCACATCCTCGACGACTGCGCCGTGCGGGTACTGGTGACCTCAACGGACCGGCTGCGGACCCTGCGCGCCGAGCTCGCCGCCTGCAAGTCACTCAGCCACGTCCTCGTGCTGGGCGACTTGCTCGGTGAGGACGAGGAAGCCCCTTACCGCGTGCTCCCCTGGTCCGAGGCCGCCGAGCGCGCGAGCCAGGCCGCGTGTCCTCCGACGGGCGGCGTCGACACGGATGTGGCCGCAATCCTCTATACGTCGGGGAGCACCGGGGCCCCGAAGGGCGTCGTGCTCTCGCACCGCAACCTCGTCGTGGGCGCGGAGAGCGTCAGCACCTACCTGAACAACACGGCAGAGGACCGGATCCTGGCCGTTCTCCCGCTGAGCTTCGACGCCGGACTGAGCCAACTGACCACCGGCTTCTGTGTCGGCGCCCACGTGGTGCTCGCCGACTACCTGCTGCCGGGAGATGTCGTCCGGCTGTGCGCGGAGCACCGCATCACCGGGCTGGTTGGCGTACCGCCGCTGTGGATCCAGCTCGCAGCCCAGACGTGGCCATCCGAGGCCGTGGCCGGGATGCGCTACTTCGCGAACACCGGGGGGCGGCTCCCGCGCGTTACCCTGCAACGACTGCGAGCAATCTTCCCGACCGCGGCGCCATATCTGATGTACGGCCTCACAGAGGCGTTCCGCTCCACCTACCTCGATCCACGGGAGGTCGACCGGCGGCCGGATTCGATCGGCCAGGCCATCCCGAATGCCGAGATCCTCGTAGTCCGTGAGGACGGCGGCCTGTGTGGTCCGGGCGAGCCGGGTGAGCTGGTGCACCGAGGTCCGCTCGTCACGCTGGGTTATTGGAGTGACGCGGAGCGCACGGCCGAGCGGTTCCGGCCGCCGCCGAACCGTCCGGTCGAGCTGTGTACGCCCGAGCTGGCGGTCTGGTCCGGCGATGTCGTCGTCCGCGACGAGGAGGGCTTCCTGTACTTCGTCGGACGGCGTGATGACATGATCAAGACATCGGGATATCGGATCAGCCCGCAAGAGATCGAGGAAGTGGCCTACGAGACTGGGCTGGTCCACGATGCCGTCGCGCTCGGCCTCGAGGACGAGGCGCTCGGCCACCGGATCGTCCTCGTCGTGTCTCCCTGCGATCCCACCGGCTTCGACGCGGCCGCGGTGACCGCGCGCCTGCGGCAGGAACTGCCCACCTACATGTTGCCCGCCGAGGTGGTGGTCCGCAGCGCCCTGCCCCGATCGCCGAACGGCAAGTTCGACCGGGCGGTTCTTCGCCACGAGCTCAACGCCTCCCGCCCTCTGCAGGACCGATGAGGAGAACCAGATGAGCCGCTCGCCAGAGATCTCACAGGCGATCTTCGAGGACGTCAAGGCCGTCGTGGTGACCACGCTGGACATCGAGGACAAGGCCGATGACCTCGGCCCGGAGACGGGCCTACACGGCAATCTTCCCGAGCTCGACTCGCTCACCGTCGTCAAGCTCATCGTCGCCCTGCAGGAGCGGTTCGGGATCGAGATCGAGATCGACGAGATCATGGGCGACGTCTTCGGCAGCCTTGGGCGGCTCGCGGCCTTCGTGGAGTCCAAGGTGCGCTGGGAGCCACTCGTCGGAGTCGATACAGGAAGGGTGCGGCATGACGTCTCCAGGCGTGCACCTGAGGGAGATCACTGACGCCAACCGGGATGCGGTTCGCGCCCTCCGCATCCGGCGTGACCAGAAGCAGTTCGTCGCCTCGGTGTCCAAGTCGCTCAAGCAGGCGGCAGCGACGCCGGAGGCCAATCCCTGGTATCGCGCCGTGTACCGCGGCGACGAGCCGGTCGGCTTCGTGATGCTGTCGTGGAGCCCGCCGGCTGGTCCCTTCGAGGGGCGGCATTTCCTCTGGCGTCTCCTCATCGACAAGCGGTACCAGAGGCGCGGGATCGGCCGGGAGGTGCTGACACAGATCGCCGAGCTGGTTCGAGCCGATGGCGCCGCCGAGCTGCTGACCAGCTACGAGCCTGGAGAAGGCGAACCATGGCCCTTCTACCGGCGGTTCGGCTTCCGGCCTACCGGTGAGATCGACGACGGCGAGATCGTCTTGCGGCTCAGGCTGTCCGCTCGCTGAGCAAAGCGCGAAGCCCCGCCGGGCCGGCGCCTTGCCCGGCCGCTCGTGGACTCATTGGATGACGGTGTGGCCAGTCGGATCCTCCTCATCGAGGACGACTCGACGATCGGGGAAGTCCTGTCGTCGAGTCTGCGGAGTCATGCGCACGAGGTGGTGTGGGAGCGGACGGGGGCCGCCGGGCTAGCATCGGCCTCCGCCACAATGGTCGACCTCGTTCTGCTGGACCTCGGGCTTCCCGATCTCGACGGCATCGAGGTCTGCCGACAGCTTCGGCGCGCTCAACCCGGCTGTGTTCTCGTCATCCTGACCGCGCGTGCGGCGGAGATGGACGTCGTGGTGGGGCTGGAGGCAGGCGCCGACGACTATCTGGTCAAGCCCGTCCGACTGGCCGAGTTGCACGCGCGAATCCGCGCCCACCTGCGCCGGAACGAGGCGGCCGCGACCGTACCAGCGGTCCCCATCGGCGACCTCGTCGTCGACGTACCCCGCCGCAGGGTCACCGTCGCCGGCCGGGATCTCCGCCTGCGCGTGAAGGAGTTCGACCTCCTGGCCCGCCTGGCTGCGCAACCTGACGTGGCGCTGAGCCGAGAGACCCTCATGTCCGACGTGTGGGACGAGCACTGGTTCGGCTCCACCAAGACGCTCGACGTCCACATCGCAGCGCTTCGCCGCAAGATCGGGGAGGTCGCCGCCTCGGCGAGAGCCTGTGTTCCTGAGATCGTCACACTGCGTGGCTACGGATACCGGTTGGAGCTCGGGGCGCCGGACGACAGCGCGCGTCCCTAGTGCCTACTAGCGTCTGTCCTAGAAAGTGGATCTTCGTCGCTGTCCTGGATCCGGTGGCGGACCCGTGCCGGTACACCGTGGCGGGACGTACCCGAGCGGTACGAGTCCTGGCAGTCGGTCTACGGCCTGTTTCGACGCTGGCAGCGAGATGGCATTTGGCCGCGGATCCTGACGCACCTTGCAGGAACAGAACCGGGGCGTGGCCACCCGCTACGACAAGCTGGCCCTGCGCTTCGAAGCCACCCAGATCGCAGGCGTCGACATCTGGCTCCGCCGATTAGTACGCGCTAGCCGCGGTCGCCGGCAGCGACGCCGGGGATCGGACGGTTGGCCGACAAGTCGGCAATCGCCGACGGCAACAGAAGGGTGAACACCGGCGGTGTTCGGCAGGCGAGCTCCAGCCGACCGCCCTCGGCCTCCGCGAGGCGTCGCGCCAGTGCCAGGCCGATCCCGTGCCCGTTTCGCTGGTCGGCACGTCCGGCGAACAGGACGCTCTCGGGTTCGTGCACACCACGTCCCTCGTCGGAGACGTCGATCGCCACCGCGTTGGTGGCCTCACGGACCGCGACCGCGACGGTTCCTTTGCCGTGTGTTGTCGCGTTGTCCAGGAGCACCGCGAGGACCTGCCGGACCGCCGCAGCCGATGCGCGCGGGTCCGGTGCTCCCGAATCGATGTTCAGGTCGAGGCCGCGGCCTTCGAGCGCGAGGCGCTCGCGCCACTCCGGCGACATCTCGCCCAGCAGTGCACGGAGATCGAGTGGGCCGGCCCCGGTGGCTCGTTCGTCATGAGCGAGGGCCAGCAACTCGTCGATGGTCAACTCCAGTCGATCCGCGTCGGCGAGACTCGCGATGATCGCGGACCTGAGATCCTGGTCCGGCGGCTCGAGAGCGGCTTCGAGTCGCAGCCGCAGACCCGCGAGCGGCGTGCGCAACTGATGGGTGACGTCGGCGGACAGCGACCGCTCCCTGGCGAGCAGGTCGTCGAGGCGACCGGCGGTGTGGTTGAGCGCGTTTCCTACCGAGTCGATCTCCGGGATCCCGCCTTGCCGGGTCCGCACGCTGAAGTCGCCCTCGCCCAGCCGACGCGCAGCGACGACCAGGTCCTCGAGTGGCCGCGCCAGCCGGCGAGCCTGCCGACGCCCGACGAGCCATGCGGCGGCAACGGCAAAGGCCGCGAGCGCGGCCATCGCGCCCCACACCAGCGCCACCGGCTGCAGAACGGTGCTGAGCGGAGTGGTGGCCCGCACCGCACCGATCACGTCGTTGTATTCCGTGACCGGCACGGCGACGACGAGATTGCCGCCGTCCGTTCCGGCTCCCACCCCGCCCACGAGGGCCTGGGCGATCTCCCGTCGTTCCATGCCCGGCCCGGCACCAGCCAGCCAGACGCCGTCCTCGTCGTACACCCCGACCTGGACCGAACCGGGCATGTTGAGGTTCGCGATCGGATCCCCGTCGGACACGTCGCCAGCCACCGCGATCGCGACGCCGACGGCGGCCCGCTGCAGCTCGCTGCGCTCGACCTGCATCGCGTACTGGAACACCGCCACAGCGAGCGGCACTCCGAAGAGGCCGATAGCGAGAACAGCGGACCAGACCGCCAAGCCGATGATTCGAGTGCGCACGAGGGTCTCCGTTCCGCAGCCGCCGTGGTCACCGCTCCCGGTGGCCTCTCAGCATGGTGCGTGCGGAGGTGCGTGTCACTCGCTCAGCTCTGTCCGACGACCCGGACCGTGCAGGTCACGCCAGATCATCGCCGCACAGGGCGATCAGTTCATGCTCATGAAAGCGCTGCTCGACCGGACAACACCGCAAGCGCCGGGGTGGACGCCTCCAGTCCACGGCTCCAGCCTTTCCAGCTCGAGCACGGCCTCCCCAGTGCGCTGCCGCGTTGCGGGAGCGATCTCGAATGCACTGGTCTTGTAGATCGTGCCGACGTCGCTCTCCGCGAAGTCGCGCGACGTCGCCAGGCATCGGATCGCGATCAGTTCTCTCGCTGCGCCCACCGTCAAAGCCGCCGTCAGTCGTTCCAGAACGAAGTCGAGGAACAGAGGATCTATCGAACGATGACGAGGCATGTGGGCTTGCGCCGTCAACAGCTGGGGCTCGGCAGGAGCGCATGTTGGGTCGTCGCCGATCCACTGCAACGCGAGGAAGCAGGCGCCGGTCGCAGGCCCGTCCGGAGCATGCCCGTGTTCGATACGGTCGGCGTAGTTCACCAGGAGCGCCCGCAGCCCGGCATGTCGGGCGATGAGATCGAATGCCACGAAGCGAAGGTCCATCCTGATCGTCCCCTCGGTCGTGCTGTGCCCGGGGTACCTGACGGTCTGGTCGAGCGTGGGACTCCTCAAGAGGCTATGCCTTCTCCTGCAAGCAGAAGTACACGGGAAAGCAAGGGGGAGGTTAAAGAGCCCCACGACCACCGACGCGGAGCTGGACGAGCTGTTGCGAACCGTCGCGGACGTCATGGCTTCGCGTCTTCGGCAGCTAGCTGACGCTCGATCTGCTCGACGCGGTCCCGTAGCTCCCGGATCTCGCGACGCCAGACCGTTGAGCGCATGCAGGACCGGATCTTGACCTCGTCGTCGTGCGGCTCCGGTCATCACGCGACGGCAGCCAATAAGTATCAGTATTGATGCCCAATGATGCTAGTCTGACTGGGAAGAGGGGGAGCGATCATGGGCAGGAGCGAGTCAGTCGCATGGAACGCCGGGAGCCCGGCGGGTGACCTAGCCGCTCGGGTGCAGGTGGAGGTGCGCTCCGAGGGGCTGATCGTGGAGCTCGGCGGACGTGACGACTGCGTCGTGCGCATGCTGCCGCCGCTCAACGTGACCGCCGAGGTCGTCGACGCGGCTTGCTCGATCCTCATCAATGCGGTCGGGCGATGTTGCTCAGAATCAGGGGTCGCGGCGGCCATCGGAGACTGACGATGGCCGCGGTCGAGCTGGCTCAGTCGGACCGGCTACTTGAATCCGCTGGGTTCAGCGGTGGAGTTGGGTCGCTGTTTGAGACGAAGTGCGCGCGTATGCGGGCGAGCAGAGCACCTGGCTGTGAACTCCGTCGGCGAGGTACTCACCATCCGCAGCTGATCGCGCGGGCCAACCAGCTGGCGGTGCGTTCAAGTCCGACCGATCGGCCATCGGTGCTGGTTGCACGCTCGGAGTCGGGGCGTTCGCGCACTACGGCGTCACGATGGGCGCGGGCTCAGCGCTCGAAGCCGACGCGTTCCTCGTGAAGGGCGAGGAAGTGGCGGCGGGTGCCCGCTTGCGCAGCAACCCGGCAACCGACGTACCTGGGAGAGATCAAGAGAGGAGCTGACGTTGTGATCAACGGCGAGCATACTCACCGGCGCGGCGTGATGGCCCTCGTCGCCGCCGCTGCCCTGCTTTGTGCCTGTACCTCGCCCGGGCCGCTGGGGCCGGGCCCGTCGGCACCGGCGCCACCCGCTTCCGGGTCGTTCCGGTCGCAGCTCGTCGAGGACGTGACTGCGGACGGTGCGATGGTCCACGTCGAGGCGCTGCAGCGCATCGCTGACGCGAACGGCGGCAATCGGGCCACTCCCGGTCCGGGCTACGACGCGAGCGTCGACTACGTCGTGGGCGTGCTCCGCGGGGCCGGGTTCGACGTCAGTACCCCGTCGTTCGTGCTCGACTCGGACGACGGCGGGGAGACGACGGTCCGCAACGTGGTGGCGCAGACCCGCACCGGAAACCCGCGGCAGGTGGTGATGGGTGGGGCACACCTCGACTCGGTCCTCGAGGGCCCGGGGATCAATGACAACGCCTCCGGTGTGGCCGCGCTCCTGGAGGCCGCCGTCCGGATGAGCGGCTCGCCCCCGGTCTCCAACGCGGTGCGCATCGCATTCTGGGCGGCGGAGGAGCAGGGTCTCTACGGCTCCGAAGCCTACGTCGACTCGCTCTCCAGCAGCGATCGCCGAGCGATCGTCCTCTACCTCAACCTGGACATGGTGGCTTCGCCCAACGCCGGCTACTTCGTGCAAGGGGGTCGCGGCGACGACGAATCCGAGACCGGTCCGGCGGGCTCACAGGTGGCGGGCCGGGTCCTGGTCGAGGAACTGGCCGAGACCGGCGTCGCGGCTGAGCTTGCCCCGTTCGATGGCGGGTCGGACTTCGACGCGTTCCTCGAGGCGGGGATCCCCACCGGCGGCGTCTACGCCGGTGACGAGGGCGTGAAGACGACCGAGCAGGCCGAGCGCTGGGGTGGGCGAGCCGGCGCCGTCTTCGACCCCTGCTACCACTCCGCCTGCGATCGGGCGGAAGGCATCCACCGCAGCGCGCTCGATGACTTCTCCGATGCGATCGCCGGCACGGTGGCGCGGTTCGCGGAGTCCTCGGAGACGATCACTCGCTGAACCCGGAGGGGATGGCGGGACGCTCGCGTCCCGACCGCAACCGCATCCTGCTCTACTTCGATCTGGACATGATCCCCTCGCCGAACACCGCCTACTTCGTGCTGGGCGGCAACGCAAGACGGTCGCGAAGCCCGGCCCGCCCGGCTCCGCGCACGTGGCGTGCGTCCTGGTCGAGCAGCTGGCGGCCACTGGGGTCGTCGCGAAGACGACCGAGCTCGACCGCGAGTCGGATTACGCGCCGTTCGTCGACGCAAGTATCCCGACGGGTGGTGTCACTGGCGGGCGACAGGTGGAAAGACTGAGAAGCAGGCCAACCGCTGGGGTGCGCGGCCCGGCGAACGGGGTTCGACGCGAACACCACACCCGCCGTGACCGGCTCGCCCATCTCGACCGCACCGCCCTGGACCGCTTCATCCGCGCGGTCGCCGGCACCGTGACTCACTTCGCGATGTCGACTGCGACCCGCCTCGGCTGACTGCTCCGCGCTCGGCGGCCCGCGCTCACAGCACGACTCGCCCGCACTCATCGCGGTACTCACGGAGACAGGGTGGCTGGCAATTCCCGTTCGCGAATCGCGGTCTCGGTGCACTGGCGACCATCGACCGCGTCCAGGTTGAACACGATCGAAAACGGGAACAGAGTGGCATCTGGCCTGCGGAAGGAGCCCAATGCTCGCAGTTGTCGCTGCTGTCCTGTTCGGTCTCGCCCTCCTCTTCGACCTCGTCGGGATCTCCATCGCGGTGATCACGAGCTCACTCCTCGTCACCGCGGGACTGTTCTGCCTCGCGCTGTACTTCGCCGGCGTCGGGGCGCGCCAGGTGACCTACCGCCGCCGCACCCGCCGCTGATCGAACAATCCGCTTGACCCCGCCGCGACGCTGGCGGGGTGAGGGGTGGGTTCGGGCGCCTGTGGGCGGCCTCCGCCGTATCGAACGTCGGTGACGGGGTCGCGCTCGCGGCGGGCCCGCTACTGCTGGCGTCCCTGACGTCCGACCCGGCGCTCGTCGCGGGCGCGATGTTCGTCCAGCAGCTGCCGTGGTTGCTGTTCGCGCTGCCGGCAGGCGTCTACGTCGACCGGCTCGACCGGCGGCTCGTCGTCGTGCTGGTCAACCTCGTGCGGGCCGCGGTGGTCGGCGGGCTCGCGGTCGCCGTCGCCACCGGGGTCGCGACGGTGGCCGTCGTGTACGCCGCGCTCTTCGTGGTCGGCACGATGGAGACGCTCGCCGACAACGCGAGCACCGCGCTGCTGCCCGCCGTCGTCCCCGCCGAGGACCTGCCGCGGGCGAACGCACGGCTGATGGGCGTGCAGCTCGTCGGCAACCAGCTGCTCGCCCCGCCGCTGGGTGCCGCGCTGTTCGTCGCGGCCGCCGCGCTGCCGTTCGGGCTGAATGCCGCCACGTTCCTGGTGGCGGCGGTGTTCCTCGCCACGCTGCGGGGCCGGTTCCGGCCGGTGTCCGAGGAGCCCCACCGCCCGTTGCGCCACGACATCGCCACCGGGATGCGCACCCTGCTGGGGCACCCGGTGCTGCGGATGCTCGCGGTGTGCCTGTGCCTGATGAACGTCACCCTCGTCGGCGCGTTCGCGATCCTCGTGCTATACGCGCGCGAGCGGCTGGGGCTCGACGAGGTCGGGTTCGGGCTGCTGCTCGCGGCGAGTGCGGTGGGCGGAATCGCCGGCACCGTGGTGGCGGCCCGGCTGCAGCGCCGGTTCGGCACCGCGCTGCTGCTGCGCGTCGGCCTGGTGATCGAGACCTGCACGCACCTGTCGCTGGCGCTCGCCGGGGCGCCGTGGGTGGCGATCGCCACCATGATCGTGTTCGGCGCGCACGCGAGCCTGTGGGGCATCCTCTCGCTGTCCTGGCGCCAGCGCGTGGTCCCCGACGCGCTGCGCGGGCGCGTCAACAGCGGGTACTTCCTGTTCTCGGTCGGCGGTGCCGCCATCGGCGCCCTGGGCGGCGGGTTGGTGGCCCGCGCCCTGGGGATCACGGCGCCGTTCTGGATCGCGTTCGGCGGGATGGTGGTGCTCACCGCCGTGGCGTGGCGGCGTTTCAGCCCGGCCCTTCTCGACGAGCCGGTCGACGCTAGCCGCGCCAGCTGAACAGCGGCTCGTACCCCAGCACGCGGCGCGCCTTGTCGATCGACAGCATCGTCTCGTGCTCGCCGAGCTCCTTCGTGACCGGCACGCCCGGGTAGACCTCGGCGGCGAGGTCGGCGCTGGCCCGCGACATCACGGAGTCGGCGTTGGCGATCACGAACACGTCGACGCCCGTGGCCTCGTGCTCCAGCGCGCGGCGCACGGCCTGGGCGCCGTCGCGGCCGTCGATGTACGCCCACAGGTTCCACCGCCGCGCCGAAGGGTCGGCGTCGAAGCCGGGGAACCGCGCGTAGTCCTCGGGGTCCATCACGTTCGAGAACCGCAGCCCGATCATCTTCATGTCGGGCACCCACCGGCAGAAGTGCCGCGCCATCTCCTCCTCGAGGCTCTTGACCAGCGAGTACGTGCTCTCCGGCCGCACCGGGTACTCCTCGTCGACCGGGATGTAGGGCGGCGGCACGTCGAACGGCAGGCCCAGCACCGTCTCGCTGGACGCCCACACCACGTTGCGGATGCCCGCGATGCGGGCGGCGGCGAACACGTTGTAGGTCGCGGTGATGTTGTTCGAGAACGTCGCGGCGTTCGTGGTGAGTCCGGGTGCGGGGATCGCGGCGAGGTGCACGACCGCGTCGACGCCGTCGTGGCGGTTGTCGACGGCGGTGAGGGCCTCGAGGACCTGGCCGTGGTCGGTCAGGTCGACGCGCACCGACACCGCCGCCGCCGTGTCCGGGTCCGGCACGCGGTCGAGCGCCACGACCCGGTAGCCGTGCTCCTGGAGGTGGCGCACCACGTGGCGGCCGAGCTTTCCGCTGCTGCCGGTGACGGCGACGGTGGTCATGGTGCCTCCCTATCACATGATCGCACTACATCTGCACCAGATTTACTCTGCCTCAGAGGTATATGGTGGAGCGCATGGTCCCCTCCCCCACGGCACCGACCGCGGACGCGGTGTCCGAGTCGCTGATGCCGGCCGTCGGCGCGGTGCGCCGGCTGCTGCGCCGCCTGGCCGGGCCGTTCGTCACGACCGCGCCGCTCGAGGTGTCGACGTCGCAGCGCGAAGTGCTCCTCGTGGTCGGCAAGCGCGAGGGGAGATCGGTGGCCGAGATCGCCGACGAGCTGGGTCTGGCGCCCAACAGCGTGTCGACGATCGTCACGCAGCTCGTCGGGGCCGGCCTGCTGGTGCGCGAGACCGACCCGCAGGACCGGCGGGTCGGGCGGCTGACCCTGACCCCGGCGGCTCAGGTGGCCCTGGACGCCGCCCGCGCCCGGAGGCGCGGCGTGCTGCACGAGGCGCTCGACCGGCTCTCCCCGCGGCAGCTCACCGACCTCGCGGCCGGGATCGACGCGCTGGAGGCCCTGGCCGAGGAACTGCGGACCCTGGAGCGTGAACGGTGACCGCGCAGGCGGTGGAGTGCACCGGGCTGGTGCACCGGTTCGGCGACACGCTGGCCGTCGACCACCTCGACCTGAGCATCGCGGCCGGGGAGGTGTTCGGGCTGCTCGGTCCCAACGGGGCCGGCAAGACCACCACGATCCGCGTGCTGAACACGCTGCTGCCGGTGCAGGAGGGCAGCGTGCGGGTGTTCGGGTTCGACGTCCGGCGCCGGGCGTTCGACGTCCGCCGGCACCTGGGCTACGTGCCGCAGCAGCTCTCGATCGAGGCCGCGCTCACCGGGCGGCAGAACGTCACGTGGTTCGCGCGGCTGTTCGACGTCCCGCGCGCCGAGCGGGCCGCCCGGGTGGAGGAGGCCCTGGACGCCATGGACCTCCTCTCCGTGGCCGACCGGCGGGCCGGCACGTACTCGGGCGGCATGATCCGCCGGCTCGAGCTGGCGCAGGCGCTGGTCAACCGGCCCGCGCTGCTCGTGCTCGACGAGCCGACGGTCGGCCTCGACCCGATCGCGCGGGCGGGCGTGTGGGAGCGGGTGCGCCAGATGAAGGCCGACTACGGCATGACGGTGCTCCTCACGACGCACTACATGGAGGAGGCCGACGAGCTGTGCGACACCGTGGCGCTCATGCACCACGGTCGGCTGCAGGCCGTCGGCTCCCCCGCCGAGCTCGGCGCGGGGATCGGCCCGGACGCCACGCTCGAGGACGTCTTCCGGCGGTACGCCGGCGCCGGCCTCGCCGATGACCACGCAGCGGAGAGGGTGAGAGATGTCCGTCGTAGCCGCACGACCGCCCGCAAGCTGGGCTGAGCCGATCCGCCTGCTCGCCTCGCGCACCGCCGCGCTCGGACTCGTCGAGCTGCAGAAGCTGCGCAGCGACAACACCGAGCTCCTCACGCGCATGGTGCAGCCCGTGCTGTGGTTGCTGATCTTCGGGCAGATCTTCAGCCGGATCCGGGCGATCCCGACCGGCGACCTGTCCTACCTGGAGTACCTGACGCCCGGGATCCTCGCGCAGTCGGCGCTGTTCGTCGCGATCTTCTTCGGGATCCAGATCATCTGGGAGCGCGACGCCGGCATCCTCACCAAGGTCATGGTCACCCCCACGCCGCGAGCCGCGATCGTGATGGCCAAGGCGTTCGCGGCAGGGCTGCGCGGGCTCGCCCCGGTGGTCGTGCTCGTGCCGGTGGCGTTGCTGCTCGGCGTCGGCATCACCCTCAACCCGCTGAAGCTGATCGCCGCCGCAGCCGCCCTCATGCTCAGCGCGGGTTTCTTCTCGTGCCTGTCGATGGCGATCGCCGGGGTGGCGCAGACCCGCGACCGGCTGATGGGCATCGGCCAGCTCATGACGATGCCGCTGTTCTTCGCCTCGAACGCGCTGTACCCGATCGACATCATGCCGGCGTGGCTGCAGGTGATCAGCCAGGTCAACCCGCTGACCTACCTGGTGAACGCCCTGCGCGGGCTGCTCGTCGGCGCCCCGGCGAACCTGTGGGCCGACTTCGGGGTGCTCGTCGGCGCCGCCGTCCTCGGGATCGTCGGGGCCGCGTCACTGCTGGGCAGGCTGGTGCGTTAGCGGTCGTCGCCCCGAGCGTTTCCTCCCTCGCCCACGATCTGCAACGGTGACACGCCGGGCCGGTCCGCCGCCCCGACGTGACACGCGTTACTCTGAGGTCATGCGTATCGCCCTCGCCCTCGCCGCGGCAGTACCGCCGCGCGTCGGCTGAGCCAGGCCGCCGGCGCGCCCCGCTCCCCCACCTCACCGAGGCCTGGCTCGGCGACCACCATCCGTGGAACCCCGGAGCCGAACAATGACTGTTCTCGACCACTCCCGCCGCAACTCCTGGGCCCCGCGCCTCCAGCGCCGCCACGAGATCGTGACCACCGGTGGCATGCAGGGCGTCCTCGACATCGGCAGCACGCTGCGCGCATGTGGATTCCCGGTGCGCGAGTTCGCCGTCGAGGTCCGCGACGGCGTCCCCTACAGCTCGGTCACCTGCACCGTGTCCCTCACGGCCGACGAGTGCGCAACCTTCGCCGACCGCCTCGGCGCCGTGCCGGCGGTCGTCTCCGTCGAGCCCTGCTGAGCTCACCCGGCGCGATCGCCGGACTCGCCGTGCCAGTTCGCCGGACTCGCCGTGACGGTTGGCCGGACTCGCCGTGACGGTTGGCCGGACTCGCCGTGACGGTTTGCCGGACTCGCGGGTGAGCGCACCCCGGTCCCGCGAGTCCGACGTCTGAGCACGGCGAGTCCGACATCTGCGCACGGCGAGTCCGACGTCTGAGCACGGCGAGTCCGACGTCTGAGCACGGCGGGTCGGGCGGTTCGACACGGCGAGCCCGGCGTCCGGCGCCGATCAGTCCGGGGCGACGTTGGCCCGGAGCTGGTCGAGCACAGCGGCCACACGCTCCAGGTCGTCGTCCGACAGGTCGCCCCGCAGCCGCTCGTCGAACTCGACTGCGGCGGATCGCATGCGGAGGAACGCCGCCTCGCCCTCGGGCGTCAGCTCCACCACGTGGATGCGCCGGTTCCGCGGGTCGCGCCGCCGCGTGACGAGCCCGGCGTCCTCCATCGCGTTGAGATGGTGGGTGAGCGTGGCCCCCTGGATCCCGACGGCGGCGGCGAGCGCGCGCTGGTTCGCGTTCTCGCGTGTCTTGAGCGCGAGCAGGATCAGCCAGACGTGCTCCGACCCGCCGACGGCGGCGAGCGCCTCACCGAACGCGCGGCTGACCTCCTTCGCCGTGCTCGCCAGCCGGCGTCCGATCGGCATCCCCCGCGGCGGTCCAGGCATGGCGGCAGCCTAGCAAGATCGTTCGATATCTAATGCATTGACGACTAATCGTTAGATGCCTACTGTTCTTGCATGCGGGTCAGCCTGAGCGTCACCCAGTTCCCGGCGAGTACGGAACACGCCCCGCTGGAGCGGATCGTGCGCGTCGCCGACGAGGGCGGCATCGACACGGTCTGGGTGGCCGACCACCTCGTCCAGTACGCACCCGGTACCGAACCCACCGACCCGCACCTCGAGGCCTACACCACGCTGGGCTGGCTCGCGGGCCGCAGCGAGCGGGTGCGGCTGGGGGCGATGGTCAGCCCGGTCGCCTTCCGGCCGGCCACTCTGCTGATCAAGGCGGTCAGCACGCTCGACGCCCTCTCCGGCGGTCGCGCATGGCTGGGCATCGGCGCCGGCTACCACGAGCAGGAGGCGGCACAGATGGGGATCCCGATGCCGCCGCCGGCCGAGCGGTTCGAGCGGCTGGAGGACACCCTGCAGCTGGCCCACCGCATGTTCGCGGGCGACGACTCCCCGTTCGCGGGCAGGCGCGTCCGCGCCGAGCGGCCGCTGAACCACCCGATCCCGGCGCGCAGGCCGCGGATCCTCGTCGGCGGCGCAGGCGAGAAGAAGACGCTGCCGCTGGTGGCCCGCTACGCCGACGCGTGCAACCTCTTCGACATCCCGGACGGCGGCGTCACCCTGCGCCACAAGCTGGAGGTCCTCGCGCGCGAGTGCGAGGCGATCGGCCGCCCACGTGAGGAGATCGAGACCACCGTCGGCACCGCGCTCTTCCCGGACGAGACGCCCGATGCCTTCGCCGAGCGTCGTGCGGGGCTGGGCGAGCTCGGCGCCGAGCACATCGGCGTCATCACGCGGACACCGTGGACGGACGCCGACCTGTCCCGGCTGGTGGAGGGTGCTCGCCTCCTCGCCGCATGAGGCCGGCCGACACCCGCCGGCGGTCCAGCACGTCGTCGACCGCGGCCGCACCCGGGCCGGGCACCTCCTCGCGCAGGAGGCAGCTCGTCGTAGCCGGTGGGCCCGCCCGTGCTGCCAACGGTCCAGGTGGTTCTGCGTGACCGGCCGAGCCGGCAGAACACGTCGATCCGCGACACCGACCGGCCCGCCGCCGGCTCGTCCTGCGCCGCGTGCACCACGCGTTGCCGGCGTGACGCGAACTCCCCTCCTCGATCAGCCTGTGGTGGCCCCGTGGGCGGCGTCCAGCATCTCGGCCAGCTCGGCGACCTTCACCCGCTCCGCCCCGCGCAGCCCGCCGCGGCGCACCTCCTCGGCGTCGAGGCGCATCCACGCCGTCCAGTCCACCGCGCGCACCCCGTGCGCGGCGAGCGCAGCCCGGAAGGCCGCGGGATCCGGCTCGGCGGGGTCGGGCAGGCCGGGGAGATCCTCCAGCAGCGCGGCCACCGTCTCCACGGCATCGGCCTTGTTGGTGCCGATCACGCCCGTGGGACCGCGCTTGATCCAGCCCGTGACGTACGCGCCGGGCACCGGCTCTCCGTCGCGCACGACGCGGCCGCCCACGTTGGGAACGGTTCCGGTGGCGGCGTCGAACGGCAGGCCCGGGATGGGTGCGGCGTCGTAGCCGATCGCCCGCACGATCATCCCGACGTCGAGGGTCTCCTGCTCGCCGGTGCCGACGACGCGCCCGTCGACGATCGCGTTGCGCTCGACCACCACGCCTGCGACGCGACCGTCGGCCCCGAGGATCCGCACCGGGGAGCGCAGGAACCGCAGGTGGATGCGGCGCGGCTTGCCTGCGGGCGTGGCGGCCGACCACTCGGCGAGCATGTCGAGCATCTGCCGGTGCCGCCGGTCCTCCGGCTCCTCCACACCCGCTGCCAGCACGCCGTCGTCGTGCACGAGCACGTCGGCGTTCACGAGCTCGCCGATCTGGCGCAGCTCCGCCGGCGTGAAGCGGATGTGCTGCGGACCGCGCCGGATCAGCACGTGGATGTCGCGGACTGCGCTTCCGCGCAGGGTGTCGAGCACCGGGTCCGGGACGTCGGTCCCGGCCATCTCGTCGGCGGTCTTGGCCAGCACGCGCGCGACGTCCAGTGCGACGTTGCCGGCACCGACCACCGCGACGCCCGGGTGGTGCAGCGACGGCTGCAGCTTCGTGTGGTCGGGGTGGCCGCAGTACCAGCTCACGAACGCGCCCGAGCCCAGCGAACCGGCCAGCTCCTCGCCGGGGATGCCGAGGGCACGGTCCACGGAGCTGCCGGTGGCGTGCACGACGGCGTGGAAGTGCTGCCGGACGACGTCGAGCGGCACGCCACCGGCACCGACGTGGACACCACCCAGGAACTCGATCTCGGCCGGGTCGAACGGCTTCTGCAACACGCGGATGACCGACTTCATCTTCACGTGATCCGGTGCCACGCCGTACCGGACGAGGCCGTACGGCGCCGGCAGGCGGTCCAGCACGTCGATGCTGACCGGCATGTCGGCGGCCAGCAGCGCGGCGGCGGCGTACAGCCCGGACGGGCCTGCTCCGATCACTGCGACCCGGGCCTGTCGCTGCTGCATGTGGTTCATCTCCTGTGGTGGTGGAGGAGTGTCAGTCGGGAGGAGGACCGAGCGGCTCGAACCGGGGCTCGCGCCGCTCGAGGAAGGAGGCCACCCCCTCTCGCAGGTCGGCCGACCCGATGAAGCGGTCGACGTGCCGGTAGGAGGTCTGCAGCGCCTCGTCGAAGGTGGAGTCCTGCGCGTCGAGGACCTGGCCCGCGATCACGGCCATCGCCCGTGGGCTGCAGTGCAGCGCGAGGTCGCGCGCGTAGGCCTGCGCGGCGCCGAGCACCTCGTCGCGCGGCACGACCCGGCTGACGAGCCCGCGCTCCCGCGCCTCGGCGGCGTCGAACGCGCGGGCCGAGAGCAGCAGGTCTAACGCGCGCTCCTGCCCGACGAGGCGGGTGAGCGTCCACGCGATGCCGTACTCGGCGACGAGCCCGCGGCGGGCGAACGCGGTGGAGAACCGGGCCGTGTCGGCCGCGAACCGGACGTGGCAGAACAGCGCCTGCACGAGCCCGACGCCCGCGCAGGCACCGTTGATCGCCGCGATGAGCGGCTTGGGGAACCGGCGCGGCACGTCGACCGGGTGGTGCGGGAGCCGCGCGTCGTCCCGGCCGAGGCGGCCCAGCCGCGAGATGTCGGCGCCGGGGCAGAACGTGCTGCCCGCCCCCGTGACGACCACCGCACGCACCTGCTCGTCGGCGGCCGCGTCGGTGAGGCGCCCGTAGTAGGCCTCGTACATGTCGTCGGCCCAGGCGTTGCGCCGCTCCGGGCGGTTGAAGGTGAGGGTGAGGACGCCGTCGCCGTCGCGGTGGGCGAGCACGGCGTCCTGCGCGGCGTCGGTGCCGACCTCCTCGCTCACAACTCGGACCCTAGTGCCGCAGGTCAGCTCCCCGCGAGCGCGGCGCGGGCCGCGAACGTGCGCCGGAAGTCGGCCGGCGCCACCCCGACGATCTTGCGGAAGTGGTGGCGCAGCAGCGCGGCGCTGCCGAACCCGCTGCGCTGGGCCACCTCGTCGATGCCCATGTCGGTGTCCTCCAGCAGCCGTTGGGCCCGCAGCACCCGCTGCAGGGTCAGCCACTTGTGCGGCGTGGTGCCCGTCTCGGCGACGAACCGGCGGGCGAAGCTGCGGTCCGACATCCGGGCGCGGCGCGCGAGATCCGACACCGAGTGCTCGACGTCGAGGTTCTCCAGCACCCAGTCCAGCACCGGCGCCAACCCGTCGGAGCGGCAGACCGGCACCGGCATCTCGATGTACTGCCGCTGCCCGCCGTCCCGCTGCGGCGGCACGACCATCCGCCGGGCGATCACGTTGACCGCCGCGCTGCCGAGTTCGCGGCGCACCAGGTGCAGGCACGCGTCGATGCCTGCGGCCGTGCCCGCGCTGGTGATCAGGTTGCCGTCGTCGACGAACAGCACGTCCGGATCGATCTTGGCGCGCGGGTAGCGCTCGCCCAGCTCGTCGGCGTTGTCCCAGTGCGTGGTGCAGGGCCGGTCGTCGAGCAACCCGGCCGCCCCCAGCACGAACGCTCCGGAGCAGATGCTGAGCAACGTGCTGCCCGCGGCAGCGGCGGCGCGCACCGCGTCGAGCACCGCGTCGGAGTACTCGCGCTGCCGGGTGGCCGAGACGACGACGAGGTCGGCGCCCTGCAGACCGTCGAGGCCGCGCGAGGGCACGACGTCGGCACCGACGATGGTGGGCACCGGTCGACCCGCGACCTCACCGCACACCCGCAGCTCGAACGGCGGCACGCCGTCGTCGCTGCGGTCGATGCCGAAGACCTCGCAGACCGTGCCGAACTCGAACGGCGACAGCGGCGGGATCACGAGCACGGCGACCGTGGAGAGCATGGGCCGAGTGTAATGGCAGAATCTTTGCTGCGGTAGTCAGTTCTGCCACTGGTGGCGGGAAGTTGGTGCTCGGAGAATTACTGCCATGACCACAGCGATCGTCGTCCTCCTCCTCGTAGCCACCGTCGTCGCCCTGTCGATCGTGCGTCCGGGGCAGCCCGCCGAGTTCCCCGGCGCCTCCGCGGACCGTGACCAGGAACGTCAGCTCGCCGACTTACGCGCCATCGCACGCCACCAGCCCGATCACTCCACGTGGAAGGTCGCGAGCCGGGCCGCCTCGGCCTCCACCTCCGGCGCCACGTCGCGCGCGAGCGGCTGGAACGGCTCGCACCGCACCTCCCCGTCGATGTAGCGCCACGTGCCGGCGACCTGCCCGTCGACGAGGAACGTGGGCACCGACTGCGGGATGTTCCGCGCGAACACCCGCGGCCGGTGCTCCTCGGGCAGGATCTGCGCGCGCCGGGCGTGCACGAGCAGGTTGGCGTCCCACTGCCCGAGGAACCGCACGGGGGCCGGGGTGTCGGCGGGCGGCAGCGGGCCCCCCGGCACATCGACCAGCTCGCCCCCGGCCTCGGTGCGGTACCGGCACAGCTGCATCCGGGCGAGCACCGCCCGCGTGGCCGTGATGCTCCACCCGCAGAACGAGGCGATGTCGCCGGGCGAGGCAGGCCCGAAACCGCGCAGGTAGCGGGCGACGAGGAACTCCGTGGCGCACTGCTCGCTCGGGGCGGGCTCGGGGACGGACACGGTGTGCTCGGCGAGCCCGTACACGTGGGCCCGGGGGGTGTTCCACGTGCCGGCCGGAGGCACGCGCACCAGGTCGACCCACAGCTGCACACCCGGCCAGACCTCCCGCGGGTGCCCGGCGGCGGCCAGCTGCCGCTGGATCTCGGCCTGCTTCCGCGGCCCGTCCGCGAGGTGGGAGC
Organism: Pseudonocardia hierapolitana; assembly: GCF_007994075.1. NCBI lineage: Bacteria > Bacillati > Actinomycetota > Actinomycetes > Pseudonocardiales > Pseudonocardiaceae > Pseudonocardia > Pseudonocardia hierapolitana. The sequence goes on from NZ_VIWU01000001.1 coordinate 88,998, forward strand.
GGACCGCCGCCGCGATAGCCGGCATGTCGACCGGACCGACGGCCCGGTGAGCCCGCCGCCACCACTCCCGCCGCGCCTGCCGCACCGCCTCGGTGAACGGCCAGTAGTCGGCGGGCGAGACCATGTGGATCGTGCAGCGCATCGCCCATGCCTGCACCACCCGGCCGGCGAGCAGCGCCTCGGTAAGCGCATGACGGCGGAACCCCGCCAGCCGGGACCACAGCCCGATGTAGCCCGACGGCGCGTACTGCGTCTGCAACCCCGCCACCTGCTCCACGGCCTGCTCGGGGCTCAGCGCGGCGCGCTCCAGGAGCAGCTGGCGGGCGAGCACCGCCCGGTTGAGCTCCCGGGTGGAGAGCACGCGTTCGGCCATGCCGGCAGTCTGCCTGCCGGCACCGACGACGCCGTCAGGGGCGCTGCTCGGTCAGGGACGCTGCTCGGTCAGGGACGCTGGGCGAGCAGCCGGTCGACCAGCTCCCCCGCGTGCCCGGGTGGGCCGTCCGCCTCGGCGGTGAGCGCGAGGTTCGCGGCCATCCGGTCCGGGTGCACGCCGAGCCCCTCGAGGGACGCCCGCAGCCGGGCGCCCGCGCCCCCGGTGGCCCTCAGCAGTTCGGCGATCGTCTGCCACTCGGCGTGCCACGGCCCGGCGGCTCGCTGGTGCTCGTGGTCGGCCGCGGCGAGCAGCACGGCCGCCAGGCCGGGCGCCCTGCGCGCGGCCGCGCGGGCCGTGACCGCCGCGATCGGGTTGCGCTTGTGCGGCATCGACGACGAGTCGCCCGGTGCCGCCTCCGACACCTCGCCCAGCTCCGTGCCGGAGAGCAGCACCACGTCGGTCGCCGGTTTGGCGCAGGCGCCGGCGGCCACCGCGAGCGCCCCGGCGAGCTCGCCGATCCGGGTCCGCTCCGTGTGCCACGGCGCCGCGTCGGCCAGCCGCAGGGCGCGGGCCAGCGACGCGGCCACCGCCGGCCCGTGCGGGTGCAGGGCGGCCAGGGTGCCCGCTGCCCCGCCGAACTGCACGGGCAGCGCGCCGATCACCTCCGCGAGCCGTACCCGCGCCCGGTCCAGCCCCACGCACCATCCCGCGGCGACCAGTCCGAACGTCGTCGGCAGCGCCTGCTGCCCGAGCGTGCGGGCGATCATCGGGGTGTCGCGGTGCTCGCGCGCCAGCCGGGCTGCCGCGTCGGCGGCCCCTCGCAGGTCCTCGAGCACGACCTCGCCCGCCCAGCCGACCAGCAGCACGGCCGCGGTGTCCATCACGTCCTGGCTCGTGGCGCCGGGGTGCACCGAACGCCCGGCCTCCCCCGCAGCCGAGCGGAGCATCCGCACCAGCGGGATCACGGGGTTGCCGCCCTCGACCGCGGCCCGGCCCAGCGCCGCCGGATCGATGCGGAGGGAGGCGGCGGCCGCCTCGATCCGGTCCGCATCGGCGGCCGGCACGACGCCGTGTTCGGCCGCGGCCCGCGACAGCGCCACCTCGACCGCGACGAGCGCCGCCACCCACGATGCGTCGTCGAGGCGGGCCGCCACCCGGTCGGCCCCGAACAGCGGGTCGAACAGCGCGCTCGTCATGACGCGGAACCGTACGTCCCCGGCGATCTCGGCGGTGCGCCCGGTCCCGTGGCCGCAGCGCGAACCCCTACAGGCGCGTCGGGGCCAACGCCTCGCGCTCCAGCGGGATGTCCGCCGGTATCGGATCGCCCGTCACCACCGCAGCGGCGAACGCCGCGAGCGCGGGCGACGTCTCGATCCCGGACCCGCCCTGCCCGGCGCAGAACCAGAACCCCGGGTGCTCGGGCCACGCCCCGACCACCGGCAGCCGGTCGGGCACGAACGACCGCAACCCGGCCCACGCCGTGTGCACCGAGCGCAGTCCGAGCCCGGTGACCTCCTCGACCCGCTCCAGGGCCATGGCGACGTCCAGCTCGTCGGGACGCACGTCGTGCGGGTGCACGGGGGTCTCGTCGGCCGGGCTGACCAGCAACCCGGCGCCCTCTTGCTTGAAGTAGAAGTCCTCGGGCACGCCGATGACCATCGGCAGCCTGGTCCCGTCCGGACCGCGCAGGCGGGACGGATCGGGCACGCGGGCCAGCGCGATCGTGCGCCGGTACGGGGTGAGCCCGATCCGCGGGACCCCGGCCCGCACCGCGACGGCGTCCGCCCACGCGCCTGCGGCGTCCACCACCTCTGCCGCCCCGACCACCTTCTCGTCCAGGCCGACCTGCACCTGCCAGCCGGAGCCGCTCCGCCGCACGCCGGTGACGGGTGCACCGGTCCGGACCGACCCACCGCGGCGCAACAGCCCACGGATGTAGGCCTGGTGCAGCGCCTCGGCATCGAGGTCGGCCGCGCCCTCCACCACGGCGGCGGCCCGCACAGTGCCCGGCCGCAGCGCCGGGCACAGCCGCTGCGCCTCGGCGGGGTCGATCGCCACCGGCGCCCCCGGCTCGCCCGCCTGCTCGGCGACATCGGCGGCGAGCTCCGCCTCGCCGTCCGCGTCGAACGCGACGTGCAGCACCGCGCGGGGCGCGAGCAGCGGCGGCGCGTCCAGCTCGGCCTTGATCCGGGCGAACCGGGGCCCGCTCGCCGTGACCAGCGCGCGCAGCGGTGCCGCGCCGTGGCCGGGGACGTACGTGGCCGCGGAGCGGGCCGTCGAGTGCCGGGCGAGCGCGGTCTCGGTCTCCACCAGGAGGACCGAACGGCTCGCGGCCAGCTCGTACGCGATCGAGGCGCCGGCGATGCCGCCTCCGACCACGACGGTGTCGATACCTGAGTCGATGCTGGTCACGCCGCCGACGCTAGCGCCGGAAATCCCGTGGCGCGCCACGCAGCGGCAGGCCTATCGTTCCGGTCATGCGCCTGTAGCGACGGCCGCCCCACCGCGGCAAGCACGGCCCGGGCTCTCCGCCCCGGCCGCTCCCGTCCCAGTCAACCGGCCGGCCCTGGACCAGATCCGGGCGCCGTCTCGGCTCTGCTGCGCCGGCCCCGTCACCCCTGCAGGAGGCATCCCGTGCATGACCCGTTGCTCTCGACCCTGCTCGCCACCGGTGGACAGCAGAGCGGCGAGCCGAACCCTGCCGACGCCGCTGCGGCGCCGGCCAACCGAGCGGCCCGCCGCGGCCGCGCGGGCAAGAGCGCCCCGAGTGGAGCCGTCCACGCCGGCTCCTCGGGACGCGCCCGCGCAGCGCAGGGCCGCCGGGTCAACCCGGTGCGGCGCACCGGTTGATCCACAGCCGGCACCGCCGGCCCCGCGTCAGCTGTCACGATTCGTTGGACGCGGGCCGGCGGTGCTGGGCGGACGACCGAGCAGTACGAGCGCCACCCTGGTGAGGCGCGCTCGACGTCCTGCTGCTCGGTCGTCCGCGTCCCCTCGAGCACACCGGCGTCGCGGTGGCGTCAACGGCTTCGCCTGTCCAGTGTTCGTCCAGAATCTGTGCAAGGATTGTGCATCCGCGGCCGCCGGCCGAGCGGTAGTGCAGTTCGAAGGACCAACACAGATACGGAAGGACGCATGATGCGCCGTCTGACCCTGGCCATCGGCGGAGTACTCGCCGCCGCTGCCACGACCTTGGGGGTCACCGCCCCCGCCGCCGCCCAGGAGACCGCCTCCGTGTACGTCGTGCACGGCATCCCGGGCACACCCGTCGACGTCTACGTCGACGGGGCGCGCCTCCTCGACGACTTCCAGCCGAGCTCCGCCGCGGGCCCGGTGGACGTGCCGAGCGGCGCCCACGAGGTCGCCCTGTTCCCGGCCGACGCCACCGACGGCTCGGGCCCGCCGCTGCTGTCAGCAACCGAGGAAGTGCCAGGGGGCGGCAACGTCACACTGGTCGCTCACCTGACCGAGGCCGGGCAGCCCGCGGTCACGCCGTTCGTCAACGACGTCTCGCCCGTCCCCGCCGGAGAGGCGCGACTCGTCGTCCGGCACACCGCGGCCGCGCCGGCCGTCGACGTGCTGGCCGGCGGCAGCCCGGTGATCAGTGGCCTGGCCAACCCCGGCGAGAAGGCCCTCCAGGTCCCGGCCGGCACGGTCTCCGCAGCGGTCGCGGCGGCCGGCACCACCGAGCCGGTCATCGGCCCGGCCGATCTCGACCTGAAGGAGGGCACCGCCACCTTCGTCCACGCCATCGGTGCCCTCGATGCCGGGAACCTGGACCTGGTGGTGGTCACGGTCGACGGCCTGCACAACACCACGGGCTGAGTCGTGCTGCTCGCCGCGGCGGCGCCACGGCCGGCCGGAGTGCGACCACCGCTCCGGCCGCCGCGGCCGCCGCCGCGACGGCGCTGCACGCGCCCGCGGAGCGGCTGTCCGATCAGTCCGTTCCGCCCGGCTGTCACTCATCACAGCAGCGGCGCGTTCGACGCGGTTGCGCGCGATGACCCGAACAACGCCGTCGTGACCGCCGAGCCCGTCTGCGGGCGAGGTGCGGAATCGACCGAGGATGGGGGCGCTGCGGTGCAGTGCGAGGAGATCGTGACCGGCCTTCGGATGGCGGACGAGCCGCCGGGGGTCGTGCCACTGCCGCGCGTCGGTGAACCCGACATCTCGTCGAGCGACGAGCTGGCCCGTCGGTTCCGTCTCGGCGAGGGCGCCGCGCTCGAAGAGGCCTACGACCGCCACGCGCGGCTGGTGTACTCACTGGCACTGCGCTCACTGGGCGCCCACCACGACGCCGAGGACGTCACGCAGCAGGTGTTCGTCCGAGCGTGGCGGGGGCGCGCGGGGCTCGACCCCGGCCGGGGTTCCCTCGGGGGCTGGCTGGTGGGGATCACCCGCCGCCAGATCGCCGACCGGTTCGCCGCCCGAGCCCGCGACCGCGATCTCGCCGACCGCGCCGGACGCGTCACCGAGGTGCGCGTCGTGGGCGACCCGCCCGCCGAGGTCGTCGATGCGGTGGTGGTCGCGCACGAGATCGAACGGCTACCCGGCCAGCAGCGGGCCGTCGTGCGGCTGGCGTTCTTCGCCGATCTGACCCACCAGCAGATCTCCGAGGCGACGGGGTTGCCCCTCGGCACGGTGAAGAGTCATCTCCGGCGAGGACTGGAGCGGTTGCGGCGACGGTGGGAGCTCGACGGTGTGGTGTCCGGCCGCTGACCGGCTCGCCCTCTCCGCGGAGGTGCCGGACGCCTTCGCCGCGTGCCCACCGGGCCGCGACGAGTCCAGGAGGGGACGCGCGGTGGAGGCGTGGGCAGCGGGCGGTGGACCCGGACCGACGGTGCCGCCCGTTCGGCGGCCATCGCAGTGGGATCGGGCGAGGCGCTGGGGGCCGAGGGGTGCCCCCAGCGCCGAACCGGGGTACTGCCGATCGCCGGCGCCCCGACTCCGGAGGCCGGCCGCGGCGGACCGTTCTGCCCGCCGCGGCCGGATTCACCGTCGACCTCTGATCGGGTTCGCATCCACCGGACGGCCCCCGCCGGCTGCCGGGACCGCGGGCGCCGCTCACTCCGATGACGACCAGCGGGTGGGGTGCGTCGAGGAGGACGGAGGTCCGCTGTGTGGGACGTGCCGCGGAGCCGACTGCCCGAACCGGCGGCGGACATGCGGAAGCGGCGGACGGCCCGATCGCCGTCCGCCGCTTCCCGCCGGGCTACGAGCGGACCGTCGAGGACGTGGCCCGCCGCTGGGCGGCCGGCAGCTGGACCGCCTGGTAGATCGCGGACAGCCCCACCAGCGCGTAGACCACGCGGCTGGCCACGTTGGTTTCACCGAACGTCAGTCCGAAGACCGTGGCGACCAGGTCGAACTCAGCGATCGCGACGAGCCCCCAGTTCAGCCCGCCGATGATCAGCAACACGGCTGTGACGATGTTCAGTACCTTCACTTGCTCCACCTCCGTCTAGAGTCTGTCCAGCTAATGTAGAAGCCACTGGCGGTGCTGTCAAATGTTCGTACAGGGTTTGTATAGTCTGCCCATGGCGGCTGGCGATGATCGAGCGCTCCTGCGCATCGGCGAACTCGCGCGTCGGCTGGGGGTGAGCCAGGACGTCCTGCGCGCGTGGGAGCGTCGGTACGGCCTGCTCGAGCCGGTGCGCTCGGCAGGCGGGTTCCGCTTGTACACCGCAGCCGACGAGCGGCGGGTTCGCCGGATGCAGTCCCACCTCGCCCGCGGACTGGCCGCGGCCGAGGCCGCCCGCGCCGCCCTGGCCGAGGACGATGGAACGGCCGTAGCGCCGGAGCCGGTGTCGGTCGAGCGACCGGGGGGAACCGCGTCGGACCTGGCCCAGGCACCGGTTCCGGCGACCGACCGCGGGCTCGCGCGCCTGGCCGCGGATCTGCGTCGCGCACTCGACGCCTTCGACGAGCCGGCCGCAGAGGCGGTGCTGGACCGCTTGTTCGCCGGCTTCAGCGTGGAGACCGCCCTGCGGGAGGTCCTCCTGCCGTACCTGCACGACCTCGGTACCCGGTGGGCGACGAACGAGATCGGGGTGGCCACTGAGCACTTCGCGAGCAACGTGCTCAGGGCGCGACTGGCGGGCCTCGCCCGTGGCTGGGGCCAGGGACGGGGGCCGTGTGCCGTGCTCGCCTGCCCGCCCGGCGAGCAGCACGATCTCCCACTCCTCGCGTTCGGCATCGTCCTGCACCGGAACGGATGGCGGATCGTCTACCTGGGCGCCGACACCCCCCTTGCGGACCTCGGCCGCACGATCGAGGAGAAGCGACCCGAGACCCTGGTCCTCGCCGCCGTCGACGTCGACAGGTTCCAGCACTCGATTCCGGACCTCGCTGCACTCACTCGACGCACCTCGCTCCGGCTGGCCGGCGCCGGCGCCACCGCTGCGGTCGCCGACGCCGTCGGCGCGAAGGTGCTGGCCGAGGACCCGGTCACCGAGGCCCAACGGCTCACGCCGTCCACCTGAGCGGATCGAGGTCCGCCGCACGGCCCGCGGTCGCCACCGTCGTGGACGGCACCGTGGCCGTCGGCGTCACGTCCGCAGTCATGAACCCGCCGCCCCCGGCTCCCGCCGCCGACGCCTCCGTTTGCCGCGGCGGTAGTGCCGGATGGACGCAGACACACCGCGCGAGGCAGGAGGAGGATTCACGGCCCGCGCGGGCGGCGTCCCGTTTCGGACAGCCCGGCCCGCGGACGACATCAGGGGATCGACCATCCGGGCGAGGAGGGCAGAAATGGCACTGCAGATCGGCGACACGGCACCGGACTTCGAAGCCGAGACCACGGAGGGCAGGCTGCGGTTCCACGACTGGATCGGTGGGTCGTGGGCGGTGTTGTTCTCGCATCCGCGCGACTTCACCCCGGTCTGCACGACCGAGCTGGGCTACATGGCCAAGATCAAGCCGGAGTTCGACCGGCGCGATGTGAAGATCATCGGGCTGTCGGTCGATCCCGTGGACAACCACGCGAAGTGGGCCGCCGATATCGCCGAGACCCAGGGCCACGCGCCCAACTACCCGGTGATCGGCGACTCCGACTTCTCGGTCTCGAAGCTGTACGGGATGCTGCCGCCCGACACGTCCGGCGATCCGACCCAGCGCACCCCGGCTCAGAACCAGACGGTGCGCAACGTCTTCGTCGTCGGCCCGGACAAGAAGGTCAAGCTGATCCTGGTCTACCCGATGACCACCGGCCGCAACTTCGACGAGGTGCTCCGGGTCATCGACTCGCTGCAGCTGACCGCCGAGCACCGGGTGGCGACACCGGTGAACTGGCGACAGGGCGAGGACGTCATCATCGCCGGCTCCGTCTCCGATGACGAAGCCAGGAAGATCTGGCCGCAGGGCTGGAACGCCCCGCGTCCCTACATACGCCTCGTGCCCCAGCCGTGACCGCGAGCCTGCGGACCCCGGCTGGACGCGCAGAATCCGGCCGGGGCAGCAGCAGCGGGCTGGCGAGGATGAGCAGTCCCGCGACCGTGATGGCCGTGCGGGGGTCGGTGGCGGCGGCGAGCAGACCGCCGAGCGCGCTGAGGACGGCGATGGCGGCGCTGCTGCTGATCGACCAGGCCGACAGGGTGCGCGTGACGCGGTCTCCGGGTGTGTGCTCGAGCCGATAGGTGGCCAGCACCGGGTTGTACAGGCTCATGCTGACGATGATCGCGAGCTCGACGGCCATCACGGTCACGAGGCCGGCGAGACCGGGCTGGACGAAAGCGAGGCCGATCAGCCAGACCGGGCGCAGCGTGCCGACCACGCGGAGGACCCGGGGCCCGCCGTACCGCGCCACGACACGGGGGGCGAGCCGTGAGCCGATGAGCCCACCGACGCAGGGCGCGGCGAAGGCGAGGCCGAACTGCCATGGCGGGAACCCGAGCTCGCGGAGCATGAGCACGGCCAGCAGCGGCTCCGTGGCCATGATCAGTCCGGCCACGAGCAGGTGGTTGGCGTAGAGCGCCCGCAGGCCCGGGTGGGTCAGGATGTGCCGCCAGCCGTCGAGCAACTCGCCGCCGCGGTGCCCGGGCCCGCCGGTTCGCCCCGGGCGGTCCTCCCCGCTGCGGATCGCGGTGAGACCCAGCGCGGAGAACAGGTGGCTGAACGCGTCGGCCAGCACGGTGACGACCGGTCCGAACAGGCCGATCACCGCGCCGCCCAGCGGCGGCCCGATCGCGATGGAGCTCCAGGTCGCGGCCTCGAACCGCGCGTTGGCCACGAGCAGGTCGTCCGGCCGGACGAGACCCTTGAGGTAGGCGCCGCTCGCCGCGGCGAAGACGATCTTGGCTGCGGCGACGACCGCTGAGACGATCAGAAGCTGGGACACGCCGAGCCCGCCGAGGGCGTAGGCGACCGGGATCGTCAACAGGACCGCGAACCGGACCAGGTCCATCGCGATCATCACCGGTCGCTTGCGGCGGAACTCCACCCACGGACCGAGCGACAACGCGATCAGCGCGCCCACCGCGGGCCCCACCGCCGCCAGCGCGGACACCTCAGCGGGCCCTGCGTCCAGCACCAGCACGGCGATCAGCGGGAACGCGCCGAATCCCAGGCCAGAGCCATACGCACTGACCGCGTACGACGCCCACAGCCACCCGAACTCCCGGCCAAGGGATCGGCGAGCCACCAGCCCCGCACCTCCGGTTCAGACCAACCCGCCGTTGATCACGCGGATCCAAGCAAGGGCCGAGACGGTGGATCAAACAACCGGACCGACGGCGAGCCACAACCCCCGGTTGTCCGCATACGGTTCGGCGCGTGGATCTCGACGCCGTGCGCACCTTCGTCGCCGCTGCGGACGCCGGCCGGTTCCAGGACGCCGCCGCCGCGCTGTCGATCAGCCAACAGGCCGTCTCCAAGCGCATCGCCGCGCTGGAGACGTACCTGCAGGTGCGCCTGTTCACCCGCACCGCCCGCGGAGCCCGGCTCACGATCGACGGCCAGGCGTTCCTGCCGCACGCCCGCGAGCTCCTCCGGGTGGAAGCGCGGGCGGACGCGTCCGTGCGTCCTGGCCGGCGCGCGCTGCGCGTCGACGTCCACAGCCGGCGGATCGCGCCTGCGGTGCTCCTCCAGGGCTTCCACCGCGCGCACCCCGATGTCGAGCTGGACGTCGTCACGCTGGATGCCGATGCCGCAGCGGCCATCGCCGCCGTCGAGGCCGGGACGATCGACGCGACCTTCCACGCCGTCCCCTTCTCCGAGCGGCACCTGCCGGACGTGATCAGGACCGCGCGGGTGCTCGACGAACGGCACCAGCTGCTCGTCGGACCCGGCCATCCGCTCGCCGACGCCTCCGCCGTCACGCCCGCGCAACTCGCCGGGCACCCGATCTGGATGCCGGGAATGGCCGCCGGTACCGAGTGGGCCGCCTACTACGACGAGCTCGCCGCCGCGTTCGGGCTCACCATCGACGTTGTCGGGCCCAGCTTCGGCTACGAGGCCATGCTGGTGGAGATCGCCGACTCCTCGGAACTGGCCACCTTCGTCGGCGAAGGCTCGCGGTACCTGTGGCCGGACCGCTACGACCTGCGGCGCATACCGGTACGCAACCCCGCACCGGTCTACCCGATGTCACTGATCTGGCGCGACGACAACCCGCATCCCGCACTCGCGCAGCTCCGCGACCACCTCGGCTCCATCCGGTCGGACCTCGGCACCGGGACATGGACGCCGCGCTGGGACCGCGGCGCCCGATCAGCCCACCCGGGGTGGCGCGGATCGCGGTGAAGGCCATGGAGATGCTGTGCACCCAGCCGTGGCCGGACGCTCCTGCGAGTCGGACGGGCAACCGCCGACGCCCGGCGGTGGCGGGCATCACGGCGCCGACCTGTCACAGGGATCGCGTCGCCGACATCTTCATGTTCGCCCCGCCACCAAGGAAGAACGGAAGATCATCATGAGCAAGGTCTGGTTCGTCACCGGTTCGTCGCGCGGCCTGGGCCGCAGCTTCGTCGAGGCCGCCCTGTCGCGCGGCGACCGGGTGGCCGCGGCCGCCCGGAACACCGCGACCCTCGACGATCTGGTGGCCGCCCACGGCGACGCGGTGCTCCCGCTCGGGCTGGACGTGACCGACAAGGCCGCCGTCTTGGCGGGCGTCGAGCGGGCCGAGGACCACTTCGGACGTCTCGACGTCATCGTGAACAACGCGGGCTACGCCCAGATCGGCGCCGTCGAGGAACTGACCGAGCAGGAGCTGCGCGACCAGCTGGAGACCAACCTGTTCGGCGCGGTGTGGGTCATCCAGGCCGCGCTGCCCCACCTGCGCCGGCAGGGTGCGGGGCACATCATCCAGCTGTCCTCGGCAGCCGGGCTCATTGCGATGCCGCTCGGCGGCGCCTACCACATCTCCAAATGGGCCGTGGAAGCCCTGAACGAGAGCCTCGCCCAGGAGGTCGCCGGCTTCGGGATCAAGGTCACCGTGATCGAGCCCAGCGGCTTCGCCACCAGGGACGGCAAGAATCCCGACCCCCTCGCCAACGGTCACATGGCCGAGCCCGACCCGATCTACGACGGTCTTCGCCAGCGCCTCGCCTCGATCACGGGGAAGCAGCCCGCCGGCGACCCCGCCGCCGCAGCCCAGGCACTGCTCAAGATCGTCGACTCCGAGAACCCACCCCTGCGTGTCCTCTTCGGCCAGGGCTTCTACCCGATGCTCCAGCAGGTCTACGCCGACCGGCTGAAGACATGGGCCGACTGGCAGGACCTGTCGGCGGAGGCTCACGGCCCGCTCGCTCACGAGGCCGCTGCCGCTCGGGCCTGAGCCGTCGCAAACCGCAGTGGCCGACCCGATGGAGAACGCGCCATCGGGTCGGCGGGTCGCAGACGTGGCTTCCCGGTGTCCGTCGTTCAGGCGCCCGCAGGCACCTTGTCCAGGAAACCCTGCACCCCGGTGATCCGCCCGTCAGGGCCCACCGTCGCCACGTCGAAGCCGATCACCAGCGGCTCGGCGCCCTCCGGGCCGAGGCCCCACCGGAAGCGGCAGACGTCGTGGTGGGCGTCGACGTCGCCGACCGGTGTGAACCGCATGCCCGGGAACTGCTCGTGCACACCCGCGATCAGGGCGTCGAGCGCATCGGTGCCGGTCACGTCCGCGAGCGGGTCGACGTAGCGCGCGTCCGCTGCGAACGCCGCCTCGATCGCCGCGCGGCGCTCGGCCGGGTCGGTCGCGTTCCAGGCCTCCAGGTAGCGCTGCACGGCGGTGGCGGCGGGGGTCGTGGTGGTCATCGTGGTTCCTTCCTGTCGTCTGCTGACAACGGCAAGCCTCGACGGGCCGGGTGCCCCGGTCGATCACCTCGGAGGTAATGCGGGACCCGACGTTCGCCCCCGCCGGTCCGCCCGTCGACGTCGCCGGGCCGCACCGGCAGCGCCTGCGGGGGCACCACGATCGGGTGATCACCGACTGCCCCCTTGCGCTACGGTCGCGAGCGTGACCGACCAACCCCTGCCGGACATCCGCCCCGACGTTCCGCACGGGGCGCGCATCTGGAACTACTGGCTGGGCGGCAAGGACAACTACGCCGCCGACCGGGAGATCGGCGACGCGGTGAGCTCCGTGTTCCCCGAGATCGTGGACATGGCGTTCAAGTCCCGCCAGTTCCTGATCCGCGCCGTGCGCCACCTCGCGGGCGAGGCCGGGATCCGCCAGTTCCTCGACGTCGGCACCGGCCTGCCCACGATGCAGAACACCCACGAGGTGGCCCAGTCGGTCGCACCAGAGGCCAAGATCGTCTACGTCGACAACGACCCGCTCGTGCTCGCGCACGCCAGAGCGCTCCTGGTCAACACGACTCCGGAGGGTGTCACGCAGTACATCGACGCCGACTACCACCAGCCGGATCGCATCATCGAGCAGGCCCGCGAGATCCTGGACTTCTCCCGGCCCATCGCCGTGATGTTCATGGGCGTGTTCGGCTACGTCCCCGACTACGACGAGGCGCGCTCGATCATCTCCCGGGTGATCGACACCACCCCGTCCGGCAGCTACCTGGCGCTGTGGGACGGCACCAGCACCAGCGAGGCCGTCGTCAGGGGCGCTCGGGCCCAGGCCGAGCTGGGGTCGCCGTACCAGCTGCGCACCGTCGAGGAGATCCGCGGCTGGTTCGCGGGCACGGAGCCGATCGAGCCCGGGATCGTGCCGCTCACCCAGTGGCGACCGGAGAACGTCGAGGTCGGCCGAACCGAGCACATCGACGCCTACTGCGGCGTCGGCCGCAAGCCCTGACGAAGCCCGGCCCGTGACCGTCGTGTGGTGGGCCGCCCCGGTGGCGCCCGCGGACGCCCCGGGGCTGGTCGCGTTGCTGGACGGTCACGAGCGCGACCGGCTGGACCGCTTCCGGCGCCCGGCCGACCGGGCCCGCTACCTCGCCGCACACGCGCTGGTGCGCCTGGTGCTCGCCGCCACCGTCGGCACACCGGCCGCCGCGCTGCCGTTCGACCGCACCTGCCGCTGCGGCGCGCAGCACGGCAAGCCGGTGCTGCCGGGGGGACCCGGGTTCTCCCTGACGCACGCGGGCGACCTCGTCGGCGTCGCCGTGCACCCGGACGGCGCCGTCGGGCTCGACGTCGAACAGGCCCGCGAGCTCGGCGACCTGCCCGCCATGGTCGCCCACGTCTGCTCGCCGCAGGAGTCCGCGGCGGACGCGGACGCCTTCTTCACGCTCTGGACGCGCAAGGAGGCGCTGCTCAAGGCGGTCGGCACCGGCCTCGCTACACCGATGTCGGCGATCACGCTCGGCCCGGCGGGCGTGATCGCCTGGACCGGGGACGACGCGCCGCGCGACCCGCTGTGGCTCGCCGACCTGCACCCCGCCGCCGGCTACCACGCCGCCGTCGCCGGCACCGGCCCCCGGCCGGAGATCACCGAGGAGCGCGGCGACGGCCTCCTGGCCGCTCAGGCCCGGTAGAGCTTCTCCGTGTACGAGGGCCCGTAGTACTTCTCGAGCTCCTCGAGCGGGACGTCCTTGTTGACCAGGGCCTTCGAGATGCGCGCCGTCGACGGGAGCGCCTCGTGGTCCCACGACTCGGGCTGCCACAGCTTCGACCGCATGAACGCCTTCGCGCAGTGGTAGAAGACCTCGTCGATCGCCACCTCCAGGGCAAGGATCGGCCGGTGCCCCTTCACCACCATCTCGTCGAAGTACGGGGCGTCGCGCAGCAACCGCGCCCGCCCGTTCACCCGCAGCGTGTCGCCGCGCCCGGGAACGAGGAAGATCAGGCCGACGTGCGGATTGGTGAGGATGTTGCGGTAGCCGTCGACCCGCCGGTTGCCGGGGCGTTCCGCGATGGCGAGGGTGTGGTCGTCGATCACGTGGGCGAGGCGCCCTGCCGGGTCGCCCTTCGGGGAGACGTCGAGGTTCCCCTCGGCGTCACTGGTGCCGATGATGCAGAGCGGGGAGTGCTCGAGCCACAGCCGGTCGATCGGGTCGAACGACGGGCGGACCTTCTGCGCGACCGCCGTGAGGGGCGTGCCGACGAGTGCTTCCAGCTCGGCGACGCTGGTGATCTCGGTGCTGGTCGTTCCCGGGCTGATCTCTGCAGTGGCCACGTTTACCGCACGCTACGGCCACAAGTGTCGGTACGTCCAGCGACAATGACGGGGTGGCCGCGCGTTGGGTCCTGCACCTGGACATGGACGCGTTCTTCGCCGCCGCCGAGCAGCTCACCCGTCCCACGCTCCGCGATCGGCCGGTGCTGGTGGGTGGCCTCGGCCCGCGAGCCGTGGTGGCGGGCGCCAGCTACCAGGCGCGGGTGTTCGGGGCCCGGTCGGCCATGCCGATGGGCCAGGCGCGGCGGCTCTGCCCGCACGCCGTCGTGCTGCCGGCGCGGTTCACGCTCTACAAGGAGCTGAGCTCACGGGTGATGGCCGTCCTGGCCGACGCCTCCCCCGTGCTGGAGCCGGTCTCGATCGACGAGGCGTTCCTCGAACCGCCCGCGCTGGCCGGGGCGCCCGCGGCCGAGGTGGAGCGGTTCGGGGCCCGGTTGCGGGCCGGCGTGCGCGCGGCCACCGGGCTGCCTGCGTCGGTCGGGGCCGGGTCGGGCAAGCAGCTGGCGAAGATCGCCTCCGAGCTGGCGAAGCCCGACGGGCTGCGCGTCGTCGCGCCCGAGGATGAGCGGGAGGTGCTGGGGCCGCTGCCGGTGCGCTCGCTGTGGGGTGTCGGGCCGGTCGCCGAGGCCGGGCTGAACAAGCTCGGCGTGCGCACGATCGGCGAGCTCGCGGCCATGGACCTGCGCGAGGTCCACGGGCTGCTCGGCACCGCGATCGGCACCGAGCTGCACCGGCTCGCCCGCGGCATCGACGAGCGGCCGGTGGCGCCGCGGGGCGCGGCCAAGCAGGTCAGCGCCGAGACCACCTTCGACACCGACCTCACCGCGATGGCCGCCGTCCACGACGCGGTGGCGCGGATGACCGAGGCCGCGCACCGCAGGCTCGTCGCGTCCGGGCGCGCGGCGCGCACCGTCACGGTGAAGGTGCGCAGCGCCGACTTCACCACCTCCAGCCGCTCGGAGACCGCCGGCATCGCGAGCACCGACCTGGGTGCCCTCACCGCCGTCGCGCAGCGACTCGCACGCACCGCCGTACCCGAGGGCGGGGTGCGATTGATCGGGGTGTCCCTCGCCGGGCTCACCGACGACCCGCCGCCCGCCCTGTTCGAGCCGCTCGCCCCGGTATCCGCTGGGCCCGCGCCGGTGCCCGTCGAGGCGGCCGAGCCCGCGGAGCCGGAGGAGGAGCCGGCCGTCGAGCGCCCGTGGCGCCCGGGCGACGACGTCGCACACCCCGAGTACGGCCACGGATGGGTGCAGGGCGCGGGCCACGGCCGCGTCACGGTCAGGTTCGAGACGCGCACCACGGGCCCCGGCAGGGCACGCACGCTGAAGGCGGACGACCCGGATCTCACCCGGGCCGACCCGCTGGCCAGCATGGCCTGACCGGGCGCAGCGGGGCGCCGCGCGGATAGCGCCGAACGGCGCTGATGCGGCTCGCCCGCATGCCGTCGGACCCGGGCGCATATTGTTTGAGATCCATCAAATACGAGACTCATACGATTTGGGTAAGCTGCAGACATGCCTCATGACGCGCCGAAGGCGCAGAGCTACCGCAGGACGGTCAACCGGATCAACAAGGTCATCACCGGCCTCCAGCGCATCGGTGTCGTGTTCGGACCGATGGAGCTGCTCACCGTCACCGGGCGCCGCAGCGGGCGCCCCCGCACCTTCCCGATCGCGGTGCTCCCGCTGGCGGGCGGCCGCTACATCGTCCAGGCGTTCCCGAACGCCGCATGGGTGGCCAACGTGCGGGCCGTGGACACGGTCACGCTGACCCGTGGCCGCCGGAGCTCGGTGGTCCGGCTGGTGGAGGTGCCGGTGGAGGCGCGTCGCCCACTGCTCCGCGAGGTCGTGGAGACCCAGCCGGACCACGTGGCCGAGCGCTACGTGACCAACGGACTGGCTGCCGCGCCCACCGCAGACGCGGTGGTCGCGGCCGCGGACCGCATCGCGGTGTTCCGCGTCGAACCGGCCTGACGGACCCGAGCCCGCGTCGCCGCGTCCGAAGCGCAACGCGGCGGCGCAGGGTGGGCCCAGCAGCAGCCGGACAGCCTCGGCCGGACAGCCTCAGCCGGACAGCCTCAGCCGCGCGGCCTCAGCCCTCCGTCGCCAGCTCGTCGGTGGCGCGCCGGCCCGCGGCGGCGGTGCGTTCCAGGAAGTCGGCGATGATCCTCAGCTCGTCGGTGCTGTACTGCTCGAGGATCTCGCCCATCGCCGTCGTCATCCCGGACAGGAGCCCGAACAGCTCGCCGTTGCGCTCGCGCAGCGCCCGGACGAGCACGGCGCGACGGTTGGCGGGATCCCGCTCCCGGGCCACCCACCCCCCGCGTTCGAGGCGGTCGAGCACACCGGTGACGGTGGCGGGGTGGAGCGCGGCGCGGCGCGCCAGGACACTCGGGGTCAACGGTCCCTCGTTGTGGACGAGGTTGAGACATTCCAGGTCGGTGTCCTTCAGCTCCAGACGCCCGCCCACCCTGCGGTTGAGCAACGCCAGCTGCAGCGCCGTCTCGTTGAGCGACTGGCGCACCGATGCCTGCAGCGGCCCGCGCCGCAGCGGGACGCCATCCACCTCGGAAGATCCTGTCTTCATACAGTTCGACTCTCACCGTCTGCGGGACCTGCACCGCAGGGTAGTCGGCGCCCGGGACGGCCGGGACCTCACCACCCCGCGGAGCAGGCTCCGCGGGCGGTCAGCCCGCGCCCGCCACGCGCCGCGATCCGGCCCCGTCCCCCGGCCCGACGGGGCGCATCACGAGCACGACGAGCACGGCGATGATCGACGGGACGAGGAGCGCGATCACGATCACGAGGGCACCGGAGGGGACGGCCGGTGCAGACGCGGTCTCCCCCCACCGGCCGATCGCGATCGAGCCGGCGAGTGCGGCCAGGAGCGCGGTCTCGACCGTGGAGATCCGCTCGGCGGCGCGAACGTGGAAGCCGCTGGCCATGAGGGAGATGACGGCGATCCCGATCGCGGCGAGCGGGATCGTCCACTCGAAGGCGCCAAGGAGCGACGGGAGCACCAGCGCGACGGCGCCCACCACCTCCGACACGCCGATGAGGATCGTGAGGCCACGGGAGAAGTCCTCGAAGCCGACCCAGCGGTCGATGCCGCGCCCGGCCACCTTGGGCAGTCCGGCGGCGAGGAAGAACAGCGCGAGGAGCCCCTGGGCTGCCCACAGTGCGATGTCGAGCACGATGACCTCCGGGTGTCGTTGGGTGAGGATCGCGACGAGCACGCCCGGGACGAGGACGCCCGACAGGATCAGGCCCGCACGGCGGGCCACCCGCCCGGCCCGGGGCACCGCGATGACGGGTTTCCGCGCGGCCATGCGCCTGCCGAACAGGGCGGATGCGGCCGCGAGGAGGAGCGCGAGGACCATCGCGTCAGCCCTCGACGGCGTGCGAGCGGCTGATGCCCCCGTCGTTGACGAAGATCATGTCGGGCCCTCCTCCGGCGAGCGTCTCATCGGACACTCGAACTCGTCTTCATATGATACGAGAATCATACTATACGAGTTCGGCGCACGATGTGCCCGAGGTCAGCCGCTCAGCTCCGGCACCACCCGCGCCCTCCGACGGCGGGCGCGGGCCTGACTCAGGCCGGCGGCCGCCAGGGACGGGGCGGGAGCACCGGGAGGCCGCTCGGCGCGCACTGGCCACCCCGCTCGCCCGCGAGCCGGAAGATCAACCAGCCGATCCCCGCCGCCAGCAGCGATCCGGTCAGGATGCCGATCTTCGCGTCGGTCACGAGCTCCTCGTCGTCCAGCGCAAGCTCCGTGACGAACAGCGCCACGGTGAACCCGATGCCGGCGAGGCCTGCGCCGCCGATCAGCTGGCCCCAGCGCAGCGTGTCGGGCACGCGGCCGAGGCCGGTGCGCAGCGCCACCCAGGTGCCCGCCGTAACGCCGACCAGCTTCCCCACGGTGAGCCCGACGATGATGCCCCACGTCAGCGGCGAGGTGAACGCCGCGGCGAGGGTCTCGCCCGTGAGCACGACCCCGGCGTTCGCCAGCACGAAGAGCGGCACGATCACGTAGCTGCTCCACGGCTGGATGCGCAGCTGCAGCCGCTCGTTCGGCGACACCGCCTCGGTGACCGCCGCCTGTGCGGCCATCGCCCGCTCGGGGCTGGGGTCGAGCAGGAAGCTGCTGCCCAGCACCTGCGCCCGCATCACGTCGCGCATCCGCGGCGCGTAGGCGTTGACGAGCAGGCCCATGACGACCCCGACGACGCTCGGGTGCACCCCGGAGTCCAGCACCGCGAGCCACATGACCACGCCGATGAACACGTAGATCGGGGTGCGCCAGAACGGTGCGAACCGCAGCCCGAGCAGGGCCGCGAAGAGCACGACCGACAGCACGAGCGAGGTGACCTGCACGTCGTCGGTGTAGAAGATCGCGATCGCCGCGACGGCCCCGATGTCGTCGACGATCGCCAGCGCGAGCAGGAACACGCGCAGCTGGTCGGGACACCGCGGACCGACGAGCGCGAGCACGCCGATCACCACGGCGGTGTCGGTGGAGATCGCGATACCCCACGCCCCTGCCGCCGGGCCGCCCCCGTTGAACAGCAGGAACAGGATCGCGGGCACCGTGAGCCCGCCGACCGCGGCGATCGTCGGGGCAGCGAGCGCCCGGATCCCGCGCAGCTCACCGAGCACCATCTCCCGGGAGATCTCCAGCCCGACGCTGAAGAAGAACAGCACCATGAGCCCGTCGTTGACCCAGTGCCGCAGGTCGAGCGCGAGCTGCGTGTCCCCGAAGGTCAACGCGACCTGGGTGTGCCAGAAGTCCTCGTACCCGGAGCCGAGGTTCGCCCAGGCCAGCGCCAGCACCGCTGCGGTGAGGAGCAGCACGGCCGACCCGGACTCGGTGCGCATGAAGTCGCGCGCGGCCCGGCTCAGGTCGCCGCGCTCGGCTAAGGTTGTCACCGTCACGGCGTGATCCTGCCATCGGCCACAGCCACCTCTACCAGCACGTCAGGGAGGCCACGATGCCGCTCGAACCCCGGGTCGGCAGCTACGACCACCTCCAGGGCGTCCTCGGGTCGGAGCTCACGCTCGTCGAGTACGGCGACTTCGAGTGCCCCTACTGCCGCCGCGCGTACCCGATCATCGAGGAGGTCCGCCAGCGGCTCGGCGACCGCCTCGTCTTCGTGTTCCGGCACTTCCCCCTCGCCGAGCTGCACCCGTTCGCGCTGTCGGCGGCCGTCGCCGCGGAGGGCGCTGCGCTGAAGGGCCAGTTCTGGCCCATGCACGCCAAGCTCTACTCCGGCGACGAGCCGCGGCTGCGGCAGGAGGACCTGCGCCGCTACGCGGAGGAGATCGGCATCCCGCCGGAGAAGGTGCTGTGGCCGGCCACCCGGTTCGTCGAGGATCGGGTCGAGGCCGACTTCAACTCCGGGGTCCGCAGCGGCGTGCGCGGCACGCCCACCCTGTTCGTCAACGGCGAGATCTACCGGGGGTCGGTCACGGTCGAGCACCTCGTGGAAGCCCTGGAGACCACCGCACCGGCCTCGGCGGGCATCGCGCTCTGACCTCCGGGAACAGACCACCGGGCGCGCCGCGTTCGCATGATCGCGGGCGCGGCGACGGGGGGCACCATGGGGAGCGTGAAGCGATCGGGCCGGTTGGGCGTCGCGCCGCTGCTGCTCGCGACGCTCGCACTGCTCGCGCTCGCCCGCTCGACCGTGATCATGGTCTACCTGGGCGTGACCTACTTCCGCGAGGTCAACCCGGTCTCGGTGCCGCTCAGCTACTACGCCTTCGTCGAGGGCGGTGAGCAGCTGTTCTTCTCGGCCGCGGTCGCCCTCGCCGTCGGGACGCTCGCCGTGCTGGCCGGGATGGCGCGCTCCGGGGTGCGGATGGCCGGCCGGCCCACCGTGCTGCTCGCGGTGTGGGCGCTCTGCCTCGTGCTCGCCGCGGTCTTCCCCGCCGACGACTCGCCGCGGATCATGACCTTCGGTGGCTGGGTGCACCAGTTCGCGGGTGCCGGCATCCTCGCGCTGCTGTCGTTCGCCGGCATCGCGGCCGCGGTCCGGCTCGCCGAGAAGCCGGAGTGGGCGCCCGTCGTCTCCACCGTCCGCACGCTCTCGATCGCCGCAGCCGTGCTCGCCGGGGCGTACCTGGCCAGCCGGCTGGACGACGTCGTGCCCGGCATCTTCGGCCCCGTCGACGTCGGCGGCATCCTGCAGCGGATGGTGCTCGCGTTCCACGTCGCCGTGGTGGCCGCGCTGGCCGTGCAGCTCGTGCGCGTGTCGTGGCCCGCGGTGTGGCGCCGCGCAGCGGCCACACCGCCGCCCGGCGCGCCCACCATCGCTCCGCGCCCCTGACCGAGCCCCTGCTCGCGATGCTCGTCGCCGTCCGCCCACCGGCGCCCACGTCTGCAACGCGGCGGAGAGCCGCGCAGCCTCTAGGCCCGGCGGGCACCCGGCGTCGAACGGAAACCCAGTCTCCAGCTACCGCGGGCGGGCGTTCACGCATCGGCTTCCGCGGGCGGGGTCGCACTCCGGATGCAGGGCCACATGTGTCGGGACGAGGCGCTCGCCATCCGCGTCGACCAGGGCGGCACAAATATCGGTAGCGGTTACCCATGTCGCGCCGGCGGCGTGACCGGCACGCTAGCCGGCGGACGAAGGGGGCGCGATGAGCACCGACTCCTACCTCCTGGAAAACCGGGCACCCGACGCCGGGACGCGCTTCGTGGCGCTGTCCGCGCTGTTCGACGGGGTGACCATGCGGCATGTCGACGGAATCGGGGCGAGGGCCGGCTGGCGGTGCTGGGAGGTCGGGGCCGGTGGCCCCGGCGTCCCGAGGCTGCTGGCCGAGCGGATCGGCCCGACCGGCTACGTCCTGGCCACCGACCTCGACGTCAGCTGGATGGGCACCGACCTGCCGGGGAACGTGGAAGTGCGCCGGCACGACGTGGCCACCGACGCGCCGCCCGAGCCCGGGTTCGACCTCGTGCACGCCCGCCTGGTGCTGGTCCATGTCCCGCAGCGGGACGAGGCGCTGCGGCGCATGGTGGCCGCGCTGCGGCCCGGGGGCTGGCTCCTGATCGAGGACTTCGACGTCAACCTCCAGCCGCTCGCCTGCCTCGAGGCCCGGCAGGAGGCCGAGCAACGAGCCAACCGGGTGCGCGCCGGGTTCCGCGAGCTGCTGGCCCAACGGGGCGTCGATCTCGCCTACGGACGAACCCTGCCGCGGCGACTGCGGGACGCGGGCCTCACCGACGTCGCCGCCGACGCGTTCGAACCGGTGGCGTTGCCCGCCGCCGCAGCTCTCGAGATCGCCAACGTCCGCCAGGTCGCGCCAGCGCTGATCAGCCAGGCCCGCGCGAGCGCCGAGGAGGTCGACGCCCACCTCCGCGCGGTCGCCGCCGGACAGCTCGACATCGCGACCCCGCCCTTGATCTCCGCACGGGGTCGGCACCCGTGACGGAGACCCACGAGTGCACGCGGCGCGCCCGAGACTGCGGAGCCACCGCGTCCGGGCAGCGGAGGGCGATGCAGCGATTAGATGACTGAACTCCGACGCTGACGCAGCGGGCAGGCCCGTCGCTGGCGCGACAGGTTGCGGAATGCACCGGCAGGGCGCCCCGGGGTCGGCCGCCGCTGCGTGCGGGGGTTCGATCGGGGTCCGTGGCGCTACCGCAGTTGCTCGCGGCGGCGTGTCAGGTAGGCGGTCTCGGCGGTGTTGCCCGCCAGCTCGATGGCTCTGTCGTAAGCCGCGCGCGCCTCCCCACTGCGGCCCAGCCGGCGCAGCAGGTCGGCACGGGTCGCTTGGTAGGCGTGATATCCGGCCAGCTCGTCCTCGAGACGGTCGACGGCCGCCAGTGCCACCTCCGGGCCGTCGAGCTCGGCGACCGCGATGGCCCGGTTGAGGGCGATGATCGGCGAGCGGTCGAGGCGGACGAGCTGGTCGTAGAGGGCGACGACCTGTGACCAGTCGGTGTCGCGCACGTCGCGGGCGGAAGTGTGCACCGCGTTGATCGCCGCGAGGATCTGGTAGCGACCCGGAGCCATCCCGGCGGCGGCAGCGGCCAGGCGCTCGCGCACCAGCCGGTGCCCCTCCGCGACCAGCGCCGCGTCCCACGCCCCACGGTCCTGCTCGCCGAGGGGGACCAGTTCGCCGCTGGCCGACACCCGGGCGGTGCGGCGGGCCTCGGTGAGGAGCATCAGCGCCAGCAGCCCGGCCACCTCACCGTCCTCCGGCAGGAGGGCACGGATCAGGCGGGTGAGCCGGATCGCCTCGGCGGTCAGGTCGTGCCGTACGGGATCGGTGTCGGGGCCGGTCGCCAGGTAGCCCTCGTTGAACACCAGGAAGAGGACGGCGAGCACGCCGGATACGCGTGCCGCGAGATCCTCCTCGGCCGGCACCCGATACGGGATGCGCGCCGACTTGATCTTGGCCTTCGCGCGGGTGATCCGCTGCCCCATGGCACTCTCGGCCACCAGGAAGGCGCGGGCGATCTCGGGCACGGTCAGACCGCCGACCATGCGCAGCGTCAGCGCCAGGCGGGCTTCCATCGCGAGCGCCGGGTGACAGCAGGTGAAGATCAGCCGCAGCCGGTCGTCGTCGATGGCGCCGAGAGGCTCGGGTGGGGTGTTGTCGTACACCATCCGAGCCTCCTTGTGCTTGTCGTCGCGCTTGTTCTCGCGCCGGATCCGGTCGATGGCCCTGCGGGTGGCGGTGGTGGTCAGCCAGGCGCCGGGCTTGGGCGGCACGCCGTCGGCCGGCCACCGCTCGACGGCGGTCGTGAACGCCTCGGCCGCTGCCTCCTCGGCGATGTCGAGGTCACCGAAGCGCCTGGTCAGGGCGGCGACCACCCGGGCCCACTCGTCGTGGTGGGCCCGGGTGACCGCCTCCTCGACGTCGCTCACCGGAACGGCCGCACCTCGATCTTCCGATCGCAGACCTTCGACGCCTCGGCGGCGAGCTCGAGCGCCACATCCAGATCGGGGGCCTCCCACACCCAGACGCCGGCGAGGTACTCCTTCGACTCCACGAAAGGCCCGTCGCTGAACACCGCCTGCTCGCCCCGGTTGTCGATGACCGTGGCCGCGTCGGTGTCCGCGAGTCCACCCGCGAAAACCCAGTAGCCCTCGGCGATCAGTCGTTCGTTGAACGCGCTGATCGCAGGCTGCCTGTCCGTGCTGCCGGGATTGCTCGTGTCATCGATCACGGAAACCAGGTACCGCATCTGAAGATCATCTCCTCTGAATGTCAGGACAGCGTGGTTCGGTGGTCAGGGACATACCGCGGGCGCCCGGCCGGCCGGTAGACCTGGATCGACACGCCCTTCGAGTCGACCCGCGACTCGACCAGGTCGAGCGCAAGATCCGGACCGGTCTCCGGGAACAGCCTCGCGCCCTGGCCGAGGATCACCGGGATCACGATCAGAGTCATCTCGTCGACCAGGTCGTTCTCCAGCAGCCACCGGGTCAGGGCGCCACTGCCGTGCACCTGCAGCTCGCCCCCGGGCTTCGCCTTCAGCTCACTGACGGCCGCCGCGAGGTCACCGCGGAGAACGGTCGTGTCCTCCCAACGCGGCGCGGTGAGCGTGGTCGAGGCCACGTACTTGGGGGCCTCGTTCAAGGCCACGCCGATGGGATGTGCGCGCATCTGGTCGATCGATCCCCAGGAGCCGGCGAACAACTCGTAGGTGCGCCGGCCGAACAGGAACGCCTCTGCGCGCTGGCAGGTCTGCGTGATGAACGTCCTGGTCTCGTCGTCACCCTTCCCCCGGGCCCATCCGCCGCGCTCGAATCCGTTCCTGCGGTCATCCGACGCGGCGCCGTTTCCCTGCATCACTCCATCGATGGTGACCTGGGTCATGGTCGTCAGCTTCATGATCGCGGTTCCTTCACCGTGGTGCCGCCCCCTGCGGGCGGCCTCACCCCTGCTACGAACACCACCGCCCCGATCCGACACCGCCTCCCGGACTTCTCCGAAGAACTTTCCGGGACGCCGGTGTGACCTGCGTCGTCGACCGCGAGCCCGCCCAGGGTGCGCCGCGTATCGGGGAGACCGCGCGGGAAGTTGTACCGCGGTTCACCCTGTCAGGGGGTAGGTGCGGACATGACGTCGCAGCGGACAGCGGTTCCTCCGGCCGGACCGCGATGCAGCTCGGGGTGACCGGTGGGGTGTGGCCCGTCAGGTGGTCTTGTCGGTGACGCCCGCGGCGTCGAAGGTGGCGACGTCCTGCATGGCCTGGGCCGCGCTCTGCAGCAGCGGGAGGGCGAGGAGCGCGCCGGTGCCCTCGCCGAGACGCATACCGAGGTCGAGCAGCGGGTCGAGCCGCAGGTGGGCGAGGGCTCGGGTGTGACCGGGCTCGGCCGAGCGGTGCCCGGCCACCCAGTACGCCCGCGCGTCCGGGGCGAACGCGGCCGCGGCGAGAGCGGCGGCGCCGGCGTTCACCCCGTCGAGCAGCACCGGGACGCGCAGCGCGGCGCCGGCGAGCACGAATCCGGCCAGCGCGGCGTGCTCCAGCCCGCCGACGGCGGCCAGCACGCCGAGCGGGTCGGCCGGGTCGGGCCGGTGCCGGGCCAGCGCGGCGGCCACCACGGACGTCTTGCGGGAGAAGGTGGCGTCGTCGATGCCGGTGCCGCGGCCCGTGACCTCCCCCGGGTCGGCACCGGTGAAGGCGCTGATCAGGGCGGCTGCCGCAGTGGTGTTGGCGATGCCCATGTCGCCGGTGACGAGGCAGCGGTTGCCGGCCGCGACGAGGTCACGCGCCGTCTCGATCCCCACCTCGACGGCCGCGCGGGCCTGCTCGCGGGTGAGCGCGGGACCGGTGGCGAGGTCGGCCGTTCCGTCGGCGACGCGCCGCGCGAGGAGGCCGGGCGCCGGATCGAGCGGAGCGGCCACGCCGACGTCCACCACGCACACCTCGACCCCGAGCCGCCGGGCGAAGGCGTTCACCACCGCTCCCCCGCCGAGGAAGTTCACCACCATCTGCGCGGTGACCTCCTGCGGCCATGGCGTCACGCCCTGCGCGTGCACGCCGTGGTCACCGGCGAAGACCGCCACCGCCGCGGGCTCGGGCACCGGCGGCGGGCACGCCCCGGCGATCCCGGCGAGTGTGACGGCCAGGTCCTCCACCCGGCCGAGCGCACCGCGCGGCTTCGTCATCCGATCGAGGCGCTCGGCTGCTGCGGCCTGCGCGTCGGCGTCCGGGGGCGTGATCGCGGCGACCGTCTCGGCCAGCAGGTCCATCGGTTCCTCCCCGGGCAGCCCTCGGCGTCCGTAGGTGTCGTGGTGCACGGCCCAGCGCAACGGACGGCGGCGAGCCCAGCCCGCGGCGGCGAGCTCCGGCTCGTCCGGGAAGGCGTCGACGTGCCCGACGCAGAGGTAGGCGACCACTTCCAGGTGCTGCGGGAGGCCCAGCAGTGCGGCGAGCGCCCGCTCGTCCGCGAAGCTCACCCAGCCGACGCCGAGGCCCTCCGCCCGCGCGGCGAGCCAGAGGTTCTGCACCGCACCGACCACCGAGTACGGCGCGGTCCGCGGCTGGGTGTGCCTGCCGAGGACGTGCCTGCCGCCGCGGGTCGGGTCGCAGGTCACGGCGATGTTGAGCGGTGTGTCGAGGATCGCCTCGACCTTCACGTCCCGGAACGCTGCCGCGCGCGCCGCCGGCAGCGACGCGGCATAGGCCGCCCGGGCCGCCGCGACGTGCGCGTGCACCCGCTCGCGCACCGCGCGGTCGCGCAGCACGAGGAAGTCCCACGGCTGGGAGAACCCGACCGAGGGCGCTGCGTGCGCGGCCTCCAGCACGCGGACGAGCACGGCGTCGTCGACGGGATCGTCCCGGAACCCGGCCCGCACGTCCCTGCGGGAGTGCACGGTGTCGTAGAACCCCTTCCGACGCCAACGCATGTCCTCAGTGGAACCACAGCGCCGTTCGTCGGAATCGGTCACAGGGCCCCGCCTCGGCCGCGGCGTTTCGGGGGCACGATCAGCGTGGACAGGTAGGGGCCCTGTTCGTCGGGGTCCAGTTCGGCCGCGGGGCGGATGTCCTCCTCCGGCAGGCCGAGGCCGGCGCCGTACACGGCCTCCTCGAGGCGGCCGGTCTCGCGGAGCACGGCGAGGGTCTCGGGCAACATCCGGCCGAACTTGTAGGCGGCCACGGCGTCGCCGCGCTCCAGTGCCTCGCGGAACCGTTCGGGGCCTGCCGTCATCGGGAACAGGGCGAGGGGCTCGCGGCCCTCGACGAGCGGCGTGCCGGAGCGTGCCGCGAGGTCCTGCATGGCGCTGATCCCGGGGACGAGCTGCACGTCCAGCTCGCCCAGCACCCCCCGCACGGACGCGGCGAGGTAGCTGAACGTCGAGTAGATGCACGGGTCGCCGATCGTCGCGAAGACGGCGGTGCCGTCGGGGTGCGCGGCGAACCAGGCCGCGACCTGCGCCGCGGCCGCGTCCCATGCGCGCTCACGGGCTTGGGTGTGCTCGCGGTCGTGCAGCGCGAAGACCACGCGCTCCACCCGCCACGCCTCCGCGTAGAACAGGACGGTCTGTTCGGCGCGGCCGGTCTCGCCGGAGTCGGCGACGGGCACGAACACGACATCGGCCTTGGCCAGCAGGTTCGCCGCCTTGACGGTGACGAGCTCGGGGTCGCCCGGGCCGACCCCCACCCCGACCAGCGTGTTCATTGCTGCCCCTCCAGGTCGCCCTCGAGGTCGAGGTAGGTCTGGCGGAGCCGGTCGAGCACCGCGTCGTCGGGCTTGGCCCACATGCCGCGGTCGGCCGCTTCGAGGAGCCGCTCGGTGATCCCGCGCAGCGCCCATGGGTTGCTCTGCTCCATGAACGCGCGGTTGGTCTCGTCGAACACGTAGCTCTCGGCGAGCTGCCCGTACATCCAGTCGTCGACGACGCCTGCGGTGGCGTCGTAGCCGAACAGGTAGTCGACGGTGGCGGCCAGCTCGAACGCGCCCTTGTAGCCGTGGCGCTGCATCGCGGCGATCCACTTCGGGTTCACCACGCGGGCGCGGAACACCCGCTTGGTCTCCTCGGCGAGCGTGCGGGTCTTCACCGCCTGCGGCACCGCGGAGTCGCCGACGTACGCGGCGGGCGAGCGCCCGGTGAGCGCGCGCACCATCGCGACCATGCCGCCGTGGTACTGGAAGTAGTCGTCGGAGTCGACGATGTCGTGCTCGCGGGTGTCCTGGTTCTTCGCCGCGACCGCGATCCGCCGGAACGACTGCTCCATGTCGGCTCGCGCCTCGCGCCCGTCCAGGTCGCGGCCGTAGGCGTAGCCGCCCCACACCGCGTAGACCTCGGCGAGGTCGGCGTCGCTGCGCCAGTTGCGGGCGTCGATCAGCGGCAGCAGGCCCGCCCCGTACGCGCCGGGCTTGGAGCCGAAGATCCGCGACGTGGCGCGGCGGCGGTCGCCGTGCTGCGCGGTGTCCTCGTCGACGTGCGCGCGCAAGTAGTTCTGCTCCGCCGGCTCGTCCAGCTCGGCGACGGCGCGGATCGCGTCGTCCAAGAGCGTGATGACGTGCGGGAACGCGTCGCGGAAGAACCCCGAGATGCGGACGGTGACGTCGATGCGCGGACGGCCCAGCTCCTCGAGCGGCACGACCTCGAACCCGGTGACGCGGCGCGACGCGTCGTCCCAGACCGGGCGGCAGCCGATGAGCGCGAGGATCTCGGCGAGGTCGTCACCCTGGGTGCGCATGGCGCTCGTGCCCCAGACCGTGAGACCGACCGACCGCGGGTAGGTGCCGGTGTCGGCGAGGTGGCGCGCGACCAGGGAGTCGGCCAGCGCCGAACCGATCTCCCATGCGGAGCGGGACGGGATCGCCTTGGGGTCGACCGAGTAGAAGTTCCGGCCGGTCGGGAGGACGTTGACCAGTCCGCGGGTCGGCGAGCCGGACGGGCCGGCCGGCACGTACCCGCCGTCGAGGGCGTGCAGCACCGCGGTGACCTCGTCGGTGGTGCGCTCCAGCCGCGGGACGACCTCCGCGCAGCCGAACTCGAGCACGGCCACGACGGAGGGGATCTCCTCCCCCAGCAGGTCGGCGCAGACGGCGGCGGGCTCGCGCCACCCGCGCTCCTGGAGGCGGGTGACGAGCGCCCGGGCGACGCCCTCGAGCACATCGACGAGATCGGCCCCGGTGACGGCGGGCCCGGGCGCAACGGCGAGCAGCTGCCCCATCCGACGAGCGGCGCGTTCGTCGGAACCTATCCGACGAACGCGCCGTTCGTCGGAGTCGTCGAGTGCGTCGGGGCGCTCGCCGGGGGCCGCGAGAAGGGCTTGCTCGTCCAGCCCCGCCCAGGACGCGAGGGCCGCCCGGAGGCCCGGGAGGGCCTGCTTGCCGCCCCAGACCTGGCTCGCCCGCAGGATCGACAGCACCAGGTTCACCTGGGCCTCGCCCTCCGGGGGGCCGCCGAGGATGTGCAGGCCGTCGCGGATCTGGACGTCCTTGACCTCGCACAGGTAGCCGTCGATGTGGAGGACGAAGTCGTCGAAGTCGTGTTCGCCGGGGGCGGCGTCGACGTGCAGGTCGTGGTGCAGCTGCGCGGCCGTGACGACCTCCCAGATCTGCGTGCGCAGCGCGGGCAGCTTGGCCGGGTCCATCGCCTGCACCGTGGCGTACTCGTCGAGCAGCTGCTCCAGCTTGGCCATCTCGCCGTAGGTGTCGGCGCGGGCCATCGGCGGCACGAGGTGGTCCACCACCACGGCGTGGCCGCGGCGCTTGGCCTGCGTGCCCTCCCCCGGGTCGTTGACGATGAACGGGTAGACGAGCGGCAGCTCGCCGAGCACGGCGTCCGGGGCGTCCTCGGCGGCGAGGCCGAGGCCCTTGCCGGGCAGCCATTCGAGGGTGCCGTGCTTGCCGAGGTGGATCACTGCGTCCGCGCCGAACTCCTCGTCGATGAAGCGGTAGGCGGCCAGGTAGTGGTGCGACGGCGGCAGGTCCGGGTCGTGGTAGATCGCCACCGGGTTCTCCCCGAACCCGCGCGGCGGCTGGATCATCAGCACCACGTTGCCGAACTGCAGCGACGCCAGCACGATCTCGTCACCGTCGACGTACAGGGAGCCCGGCGGCTCCCCCCAGTGCTCCCGCATCCCGTCGGTGAGCGCGGAGGGCAGCGCGTCGAACCAGCGCCGGTGGTCGGCGAGCCGGACGCGGGCCGGCGCGGCCGCCAGCTGTTCCTCGGTGAGCCACTCGACGTCGTGGCCGCCCGCCGCGATGAGCGAGTGGATGAGCGTGTCGGAGTCCTCGGGGAAGTCCCCGATCGCGTACCCGGCCTCCCGCAGCGCGCGCAGCAGCACGACGGCGGACGCGGGTGTGTCCAGCCCCACCGCGTTGCCCACCCGCGAGTGCTTTGTCGGGTAGCTCGACAGCACGACGGCCAGCTTCCGGCCGGCGACCGGGGTGGCGTGCAGCCGCGCGTGCCGCACCGCGAGGCCGGCCAGTCGGGCGGCGCGCTCGGGGTCGGCGCGGTAGACCGGGATGTCGTCGCCGGGTTCGGTCTCCTTGAACGAGAACGGCACCGTGATCAGCCGGCCGTCGAACTCCGGGATCGCGACCTGCATCGCCGCGTCCATCGGCGAGAGCGCGGCGTCGGATGCCGCCCACGTCGCCCGTGATGTCGTCAGGCACAGCCCCTGGAGCACCGGGACGTCGAGGGTCGCCAGCGCGCCGGCGTCCCACGAGTCCTCCTCGCCGCCCGCGCTCGCGTCCGCCGCGACCGTGCCGCCCGCGGCGAGCACGGTGGCGACCAACGCGTCCGCCCTGCCGAGCAGCTCCATCAACTCCGGCTGTGCACCGCGCAGCGAGCCGCAGAACACGGGCAGCGCGTTGGCGCCGCGGGCCTCGATCGCGTCGCACAGCACGTCGACGAACGCGGTGTTGCCGCTCGTCTCGTGGGCCCGGTAGAAGACCACCCCGACGGTGGGCTTCGCCGGATCCTGCGTCCGGGCGCCGTGCACGCCGAACTCGGGCATGGCCTCCGGCGGGTCGAAGCCCTCGCCGGTGAGCAGCACCGTGTCGGACAGGAAGCGGTGCAGCTCGCGCAGGTTCGCGGTGCCGCCCGCCGCGAGGTAGGCGAGCGCCTCCGACGCGACGCCCGCCGGCACCGTCGAGGCGGCCATCAGCTCGGCGTCGGGCGCCGCCTCACCACCCAGCAGCACGACGGGCAGCCCGGACGCGACCAGCGCGTCGACCCCCTCCGGCCAGGCCCGGCGCCCGCCCAGCAGCCGCAGCACGACGACGGCGACGCCGTCGAGCAGCGGTGGCAGCCCGTCGGGATCGACGCGGGCCGGGTTGGCGGTGCGGTAGAGCGCCCCGGAGCTGCGGGCGGCCAAGAGCTCCGTGTCGGCGGTGGACAGCAGCAGCACGGGCTGCGTCATCGGCGTTCCTCCCGAGGGTCCGCGCCCTCTGCTCGGCGGAGTCGTGACGGCAGCGAGTGTCTGGCTCCCGGGGGCACCCCCGGTGACAGTGGCGGGACCGCGCCGGACTCACACCGGCTTCCTGCACTGCCGTCGCTCCAGAACTGGAACACACCGCGGGCACGCCGGTCAACGTGGCGTGAGGATGACGACGCCGTCGGCCGGCTGATTCCCGCGGCCGCGTGGGACGGGCCGGGCGGTGGGCACCGCCGATGGAGGTGGGGTTTCCCCGACCCCGGCGTGACCGGCGCACTGCAATGCCCCCATGGCCTCCGCGACGGGAAGCTCCTCCCGTGATCGGGAACGAGCGGCGGCGGCCGGCGACGGTGCGGGTAGCGGTGTGGAGCGCGCGGCACCCGTGGTGGGCGATCGCGGGGTGGATCGGCTTCGTCCTGCTCT
The DNA here is from genome assembly GCF_007994075.1 of Pseudonocardia hierapolitana. NCBI lineage: Bacteria > Bacillati > Actinomycetota > Actinomycetes > Pseudonocardiales > Pseudonocardiaceae > Pseudonocardia > Pseudonocardia hierapolitana. The sequence goes on from NZ_VIWU01000001.1 coordinate 119,715, forward strand.
GCGTGGGCGCCGGCGCGGCCACCGGCACGAACCGTGGCACGCTCGCCGACTTCCGGATCGGCGAGGCGGGCCGTGCCGAGACCATCGCCGAGGACGCCGGGCTCACCCCACCGCTCGTCGAGCAGGTGTTGATCACCGCGCCGTCCGGGAGGCTCGATCCGGCCGCCGCGGGCGCCGCCGCCCGCGACGTGACGGCCCGGATGCGGGCACTGCCGGTGGTCGCGGCGGTCGGCGAGCCCGTGCGGTCGGTGGACGGCGCCGCGGTGCGGGTGCCCGTCACGCTGGCAGGCGACCCGGACACGGCGCGCAGGACGGTGCGCACCCTGCTCCCCGAGACCACGGCCGTGCAGGCCGTCCACCCGGACCTCGTCGTCGTCCAGACCGGGAACGCCTCGATCTCGGTGGGGGTGAACGACAAGCAGGGTGCCGACCTCGCCCGCGTCGAGCTGATCAGCCTGCCGGTCACGTTCGCGATCCTGTTCCTGGCGTTCGGGTCCGCACTGGCCGCCGGGCTGCCGGTGCTGCTCGCGATCTCGGCGTTCGCCGGCTCGGTCGGCCTGTACGCGGTGGCGTCCTGGGCGTTCCCGGACGCGGGCGGGGCGGCCGTCAGCGTCGTGTTCCTGCTCGGGATGGCCGTGGGCGTCGACTACGCCCTGTTCTGCGTCAAGCGGGTGCGCGAGGAGCGCGCCCGCGGGCTGGACCGGGTCGCCGCCGTGGAGGCTGCGGCCGCCACCTCCGGGCGGGCCGTCGTGACGTCCGGGATCGCCGTCGTCGTGTCGCTGGCCGGCCTGTACCTCGTCGGCGACGTGATCTTCTCCTCGGTGGCGACCGGCGCGATCCTCGTCGTCGCGGTCGCGCTGGCCGGCTCGCTCACGGTGCTGCCGGCGCTGCTCGTCGTGCTGGCCCCCTGGACGGGCGGCCGGCGCCGGCACGCGCGGGACGGTTCGGTCGGCCGATGGGCCGCGGTGCTGCAGCCCGCGCTGCGGCGTCCGGGCGTCACGCTGATGGCCGGCGTGGCGATCACGGCCGCGGTCGCGGCCCCGGCCCTCGCGATGCGGCTGGGCACCGAGGGCAAGGAGACGTTCCCCGTGAGCGTGCCCGCGGTCGCCGCCTACTCGCAGCTGACCACGGCGTTCCCGGAGGCGGGCGCGGCGCACCTCGTGGCGGTGCGCGCCGAGCCGGCCCGGGCCGCCGAGGTGGCCGCCGCCCTCGCCCGGCTCGCCGCAGGCACGGCGGGCGGCGGGGTCCGCACCAGCGCGGACGGCACCACCAGCGTGTTCAGCGTGCCGATGCCGCACCCGGAGAACTCCACCGAGGCCGTCGGCTCGCTCGAGCGGCTGCGCCGGGATCTGCTGCCCGCCGGTCTCGGGACGTCCGGTGTGGAGTACGCGGTGAGTGGGGAGGTGGCGCGCGGGGTGGACTACGCCGCGCACCAGGACGCGCGGATCCCCTGGGTGATCGCGTTCGTCTCCGTCGCGACGCTGGTGGTGATGCTGCTCGCGTTCGGTTCGGTGCCGCTCGCCGCGATCGGCGTGGCCATCAACCTCGCCGCGGTCGCCGTGGCGTGGGGTGTGCTCACGCTCGTGTTCCAGGGCACGTGGGCGCAGGACCTGCTCGGGTTCACCTCCACCGGGTTCGTCGGCTCCCGGATGCCGCTGATGGTCCTGGCGATCCTCGTCGGCCTCTCCACCGACTACCAGATCTTCGTGGTCAGCCGGATCCGCGAGGCGGTGGACCGCGGCGTGCCCACTCGGCAGGCCGTGCTCGACGGGATCGCCGGCTCGGCCGCGGTCGTCACGAGCGGCGCGGTGATCATGCTGTCGGTGTTCGCGAGCTTCCTGTTCATCGAGCGGATCGAGATGAAGCAGGTGGCCGTCGGCCTGTCGGTCGCGGTGCTGTTCGACGCCGTCGTGCTGCGGATCCTCATCCTGCCGTCGGTGATGACGCTGCTCGGCGAGCGCAGCTGGTGGCCGGGCCGACCGGCCGCGCAGCCCGCCGCAACCCCGGTCCGGGCGCTCGTCTGACTAAGATGTGCGCGATGCGCACGGAAGATCCACCGTCTCACAGCCGGAACGACCACGGGCCGCATTTCGTGCAGTCGGTCGCCCGCGCACTGGCGGTGCTCCGATCGTTCTCCGGCGAGCGGCCGAGGCAGTCGCTCTCCGACGTGGCACGGGAGACCGGACTCGACCGCGCGACCGCACGCAGGCTGCTGCTGACGCTGGCCGACCTCGGGTACGTGGCGGGCGACGGACGGATGTTCGAGCTGACCCCGCGCATCCTGGAGCTCGGCTACGCGTACCTGTCCGGGATGTCGCTGCCCGAGATCGCCCAGCCACACCTGCAGAAGCTCGCCGCGGAGCTCAACGAGACGGCAGCGCTGGCCGTGCTCGACGGCGACGACATCGTCTACGTGGCCCTCGTCCCCAGCGCTCGGCTGGCCGCGGTGAAGATCAACATCGGGACCCGGTTCGACGCCTACGCCACCTCCATGGGACGGGTGCTCCTCGCGGGCCTGCCGGCAGCGGAGCTCGATCGCTACCTCGACCGGCTGCACCTCACCACTCGCACCGAACGGACCGTCCGCACGGTGGAGCAGCTCCGCCACGAGATCGACAAGGTGCGCTCCCAGGGCTGGGCGCTGGTCGACTCCGAGCTGGAGGAGGGGCTGCGCGGCGCGGCCGCCCCGGTGCGCGACCGGGCGGGACGCACGATCGCGGCCGCCAACGTGTCGGTGCACGCCGGGCGCACGACGCCGGAGCTCGTGGAGCGCGAGCACGTGCCTGCGATCCTGCGCACGGCGCGGCTGATCGAGGCCGACCTCGTGGGCAGCGCGCTCCGCTAACCACCCTCCGCTCGCTCGGGCAGGCGAGCGTTCGATGATCAAGCCGGGCCCGTTTCACGATGCGCAGCGTGCGCGCGTGGCACTCGGGCGCGGCTCCATCCTCCCGCTCGAGCCCTTCGGGCCGGCCGAAATCCCGCGCTTGACGGCGCACCCACCTGTTCCTAATCTCTCCCCATTCCACATGCGCACAGCTGTGCGCATCGTGCACAGCTTCAAAGGAGAAGACGTGGAACGCACCCCGAGGAAGGCCGCCGCCAGCGGGTGGGTCGGCAGCGCGCTGGAGTACTACGACTTCTTCATCTACGCCCAGGCCGCGGCGCTCGTGTTCCCGGCGATCTTCTTCCCGCAGGGCGATCCGGCCGTCGGCGTCGTCGCCTCCCTCGCGACGTTCGGCGTCGGGTACGTGGCCCGCCCGCTCGGCGCGTTCGCGCTGGGCCACTGGGGCGACAAGCACGGCCGCAAGAACGTCCTCGTGCTGTGCATGCTGATGATGGGCGTCTCGACGTTCCTCGTGGCGCTCCTGCCCACGTACGAGTCGGTCGGCGCGCTCGCTCCCGCGATGCTCGTCGTGCTGCGGCTCATCCAGGGCTTCGCCGTCGGCGGCGAGATCTCCGGGGCCAGCGCCATGATCGTCGAGCACGCGCCGTTCGGGCGCCGCGGCTTCTACGCGAGCTTCACGCTCCAGGGCGTGCAGGCGGGGCAGATCCTGGCGGCTGCGGTGTTCCTGCCGATGTCGGTGCTCCTGCCCGAGGAGGCGTTCCAGGCATGGGGCTGGCGGGTCCCGTTCCTGCTCAGCGCGCTGGTCGTGGTCGCCGGCTACATCATCCGCCGCCGGGTCGACGAGACGCCCGCGTTCCGCGAGGAACAGGAGCAGAACGCCGTGCCGAAGGCACCGATCGTGCAGGTCGTCCGCGAGAACGGCTCCGACATGCTGCGTGTGATCGCCATGGCCCTGATGAACATCGTGCCGACCACCACCACCGTGTTCGGCGCCAGCTACGCCACCAGCAAGGCGTACGGCCTCGGCTTCAGCCCCACGACGTATCTCTGGATCTCCGTGGTCGGCAACGTCGTCGCGGTCGTGCTGATCCCCTTCGTCGGCGACCTCAGCGACCGCATCGGCCGCCGTCCCTGCATCATCGTCGGCTCGCTGGGGTCCGGCGCGCTCTCCTTCGCGTACCTGTGGGCGGTCGGCCAGGGGAACGTCCCACTCGCGTTCATCCTCGCCATCCTCATGTGGGGCGTGGTGTACCAGGGCTACAACGCGGTCTTCCCCGCCTTCTACCAGGAACTGTTCCCCACCCGGACCCGCGTGACCGGCTTCGCCGTCTCCCAGAACATCGGGACGGCGATCACCGCCTTCATGCCGACGATCTTCGCGATCGTGGCGCCTGCGGGCTCGAACGTGCCGCTGATCGTCGGCGCCTTCACGTTCGGGTTCGCCGTCCTCGCGGCCGCGTCGGCGTGGTCCGCGCGCGAGACGTACCGGATCCGGCTGGACGACCTGGGCACCGAGGACGCCGCCCCGGTACCGGCCGACGACTACGCCCGGCTCCGCGCGGCGGCCAGGGCGGTCTGATGTCCCTCCCGCTCGGCATCGCCACCGTCTGCCTCTCGGGAACGCTCGAGGACAAGCTCGCCGCGGCCGCCGCGGCGGGCTTCTCCGGCGTCGAGATCTTCGAGAACGACCTCGTGGCGGCCGCGTCGACCCCGGAGGAGATCGCCGCGCGATGCGCGGACCTCGGGCTCTCGATCGACCTCTACCAGCCGTTCCGCGACTTCGAGGCGGTCCCGCCCGCCGAGCTCGCCCGGAACCTGCGCCGGGCCGAGCGGAAGTTCGACCTCATGCGACGGCTCGGCGCCGACACGGTGCTCGTCTGCTCGTCGGTCTCGCCGCACGCCCGAGCCGACGACGACCTGGCCGCCGAGCAGCTCCACGCGCTCGCCGCGCGCGCCGCCGACCACGGGATCCGCGTGGCGTACGAGGCCCTCGCATGGGGCCGGTTCGTGAACACCTGGCAGCACTCGTGGCGGATCGTGCAGGCCGCCGATCACCGGGCCCTCGGTCTCTGCCTCGACAGCTTCCACATCCTGTCCCGCACCCAGGACGTCTCCGGCATCGCCGACGTACCCGGCGACCGCCTGTTCTTCGTGCAGCTGGCCGACGCGCCACGCCTGGACATGGACGTCCTGCAGTGGAGCCGCCACCACCGGCTCTTCCCCGGTCAGGGGGCCTTCGACCTGCCGGGCTTCCTCGACCAGGTGCTGCGCACCGGCTACGCGGGGCCGCTGTCGCTCGAGGTGTTCAACGACGTCTTCCGGCAGGCGAACCCGCACCGCACGGCCGTCGACGCGATGCGCTCGCTGCTCGATCTGCGGGAGCGGCACGGGCGGCGCTTCCGCGGTGTCGACCTGCTGCCACGCGCGCCCCACCTGGCCGGCCACGCGTTCACCGAGCTCTCCGCCGGACCGGACACACTCGACCCGGTCACCCGCACGCTGGCCGCGCTCGGGTTCACCCGGACCGGCCGGCACCGCTCCAAACCGGTGCAGCTGTGGCAGCAGGGCACGGCCCGCGTGGTGGTGAACGAAACGTCGTCAGCGGGGGTGGCGGAGATCGGGGCCATCGCGGTGGAGAGCGCCGACCCGGCCCGGTCGCGGACACGTGCGGAGGCCCTGCTCGCACCGGTCCTGCCGCGCGCCCGCGGCGTGGCCGAAGCGGACCTCGCGGCCGTCGCCGCACCGGACGGGACGCAGGTGTTCTTCTGCCGCACCGGTGGCGACGACACCTGGCTCGCCGACTTCGCGCCGACCGGCGAGGACGCGGGATCCGACGTCGGGCTCACCCACATCGACCACGTGACGCTCGCCCAGCCCTTCGACGCCTTCGACGAGGCCACACTGTTCTACCGCTCCGTTCTCGGGCTCGAGCCGCGCGACGACAGCGAGTACGTCGCCCCGTACGGCGTGATGCGCAGCCGCTCGGTCGGAGATCCGGACGGGCACACCCGCATCACGCTGACCGGCACCCTGCTTCGCCGCGGCGACTGGGCGCCCGGTGTGCCCGACCCGCAGCACGTCGCGTTCGCGACCGGCGACATCGTCGCCTCCGCCCGCGCGATGCGGGCCCGCGGCGCGCCACTGCTGCCGATCCCGGACAACTACTACGACGACCTCGACGCACGCCTCGCACCGCCGCCCGAGCTGCTCGCGACCATGCGCGAGCACGGCATCCTCTACGACCGGGACGACGGGGGCGAGTTCTTCCACGTCTACACCGAGCTGGTCGGGTCCCGCGTGTTCTTCGAGGTGGTCCAGCGAGTGGGCGGGTATCGCGGTTACGGCGCGGTGTCCGCGCCCGTGCGCATGGCCGCCCACCGCAGGCACCGGCTCGCCCAGGAGAAGAGGTCACCCTGAACCGCATCGCCCTGCACCACTCGACGGTGCTGCCGCTCTCCCCACTCGAGCTCGTCGCCGTCGCCCGCGAGGCCGGCTACGACTCGATCGGCGTCCGCGTCGCCTCGGCCGACGAGGCGGAGCCGTGGTGGCAGCGGGGCATCGGCTCGCCGATGCTCCCCGCGCTGGTCGACGCGCTGCTCGGGTCGCGGGTCACCGTGCTCGACGTCGGCCGGGTCGAGCTGGGCCCCGAGCTGCACAGCGTCGACTACGCCCATCCCTACCTGCGAGCCCTCGAGCTGGGAGCCCGGCTCGGGGCGCAGTTCGTCACCGCGCGGGCGACCGCGGGCCCGGGCCAGCGCGAGCACTTCGCCGCGCTCGCGGAGCTGGCGCACCGCTACGGCCTCCGGCCGCTGCTGCACGCCGTTCCCGGCACCGGGGCGCCGACCCTGCACCAGGCGCTGGACGTCGTCGGAACCAGCGGCGGGGGTGTCGTGCTCGACGTGCTGTCACAGGCCGGGCCGACCGCGGACGCCGTCGACCAGACGGTCGTGGAGCTCGGCGACCGGCTCGGCTACGTGCGGCTGCTCGTCGACGAACTCGAGCACGGCGCACCCACCCCCGGTCTGCTCGCGACGCTGCCGCCGCAGGTGCCGCTCGCGATCGGCACCGATCATCCCGGCCGTCTCGACCGGGACCACGCGGCACGGCTGCGGGCGGTGCTGGACACGGTCGACGGGCTGCTGCGCCATCCCCGGGCGTCCGACGGCGACTAGGAGCTGCGACTAGGAGCTGCGACTAGGAGCTGCGCCCGGCACCGCGGGTCAGCGCCGCCTCGGCGAGCGCGCGAGCGGAGGCCCCGATCTCCCGGGCCCGGTCCCGCTCCGCCGCCTCCGCGTCATCGACGACGTTCGCCGCGATCAGCTCGGCGGCGGTCGTCGCGGCCGCGGCGGCGAGATGGACGGCCGCGGCGGCGTCACCGTGCAGGTTGGGGTTGCCGCTGCGGGCGAGGTCGGCGGCGATCTCCGCCACCTCCCCCGCGAGCTCGGTGATCCGCGCGGGCACCTCGATCGTCCCGCGGCGGGCCGCGGCGATCGCCTCGGCGCGGCCGGGGTCGTCGCGCGGCAGGCGGGTGGCGGCGAGGTAGTCGCGGTAGGCCGCCGCGTCGGCGTCGGCGAGCGGGGTGACGGCGGCGCGCAGGTCGTCGGCCCGCTCGGCCGCTCGTTCGGCCTCGGCGCCGTTCGCGAACCGGGCCGCCATGCCCGTGAGCGCGGCCGCCAGCGCGGTGGTGAGCGCGGCCGCCCCACCCCCGCCGGGGGCCGGGGTACGCGCGGCCGCGGCGTCGAGCAGCTCCCGGACGGTCAGGTCGAGCAGGGACTCGGGCACGGGATCAGTGTTCCCGCGACGTGACCGGCTCATCGGCGAGGCCTGCCACCGGCCCGACGACGACCACCGCGGGCGGGTTGATCCCCTGCTCGCGCACCTCGTCGGCGACGGTGGCGAGCGTCGCGCGCAGCGTCCGCTGGATCCGCATGGTGCCGTCCTGCACCACGGCCACGGGCGTGTCCGCCGGGCGACCGCCCGCGATCAGCGCATCGGCGAACGCGCCGATCCGCTCCACCGCCATCATCAGCACGACCGTGCCGCGCAGCCGGGCGAGCGCGGCCCAGTCGACGAGGCTGCGCGGGTCGTCCGGGGCGACGTGCCCGGACACCACCACGATCTCGTGGGCGACCCCGCGGTGGCTGACCGGCACGTCGGCCACGGCCGGGGCGGCGAACGCGCTGGTCACGCCGGGGACCACGGTGACGGGCACCCCGGCCTCGGCACACGCGAGTGCCTCCTCGAAGCCGCGGCCGAAGACGTAGGGGTCCCCGCCCTTGAGGCGCACCACGAACTTGCCGGCGCGGGCGTGCTCGACGAGCAGCTCGTTGATCCGCGCCTGGTTCATCGCCCGGCCGTACGGGATCTTGGACGCGTCGATGACCTCGACCTGCGGGGCGAGCGTGTCGAGCAGATCCCGCGGGCCGAGGCGGTCGGTGACCACGACGTCGGCCCGCGACAGCAGCCGCCTGCCGCGCACGGTGATCAGGTCCGGGTCGCCCGGCCCGCCCCCGACCAGTGCCACGCCCGGCCGCACGGGCTCCGCCGCGTCGTCGACGACGCCCGCGTGCAGGGCCTCGACCAGGGCGGTGCGCACGGCGGCCGAGCGGCGGGGGTTGCGGCCGGCGAGGACGCCGACGGTGAGCCCGCCGTGCCGCCCGACCGCCGGGGTCACCGCGCTGCCCTGCGGGGCGTCGTCGGCGCGGACGCAGAACACCCGCCGCTCCTGCGCCTCCGCGCCCACCTGCGCGTTCACCGCCCGGTCGTCGGTGCAGGCGATCGCGTACCACGCGCCGTCCAGGTCGCCTGCCCGGAAGCCGCGCGCGGTCCAGCGGACCTCGCCCGCGGTGGCCATGGCCTCGACGGCCGGGGTGACCTCCGGCGCCACCACCTCGACGTCCGCCCCCGCCGCGAGCAGCCCGGCGAGCCGGCGCTGGGCGACGACCCCACCGCCCACCACGACCACGCGGCGGCCGGCCAGGTCGAGGCCGACGAGATAGGGATCCACGTGCGTCATCATCCCGCGATCACGTGCCCGTGGCCGTGCCCGTGCCCGTGTGAGGGGTCGTCCGGGTGGTGGTGCGGGGTCTGCGCGGCACCGAGCTTGTCCTCGAACCCGGGCAGCAGGACCCGGTAGGCGCAGGTGTCGCAGTTCATCCGGATGTCGCCGTGCAGCGCCTCGCGGTAGCGCTCCAGCACCAGCTCCGCGAGCTCGGCGCAGTCGCCGATGTGCCGGGCCACGCGCACGTCGAGGTCCGGGTGCTGCGCGGCGAACGCGCGGGCCTGGTCCCCCACCCGGCGCGGCAGCACCCCGTCGAACAGGAAGTACGGCGCCACCACGACCCGACGCGCGCCCAGCGCCTTGCAGCGGGCGAGCCCGCCCGGCACGTCCGGGCCGGTCAGGGAGACGAACGCAGGCTCGACGAAGTCGTACCCGCGGCCCTCCTGCAGCAGCCGCGCGACCTTGCAGATCTCGGCGTTCGCGTCGGGGTCGGTGGAGCCGCGGCCGACGAGCAGCACCGCCGTGTCCTGGGCGGGCGCCACCTCCGCGACGCGTGCCGCCACCACCTCCTGCAGCAGCGGGTGCGGTCCGAGCGGGCGGCCGAAGACGAACGCGGTGGCCGGGTCGCGCACGACCTCGCGCTGCAGGGCAGCCGGGATGTCGCCCTTCGCGTGACCGGCCGCGACCAGCACCATCGGCACGGCCGCCATCGTCGTGTTCCCGCGCGCGGACAGCTCCGTCCACGCCTCGTGGACGGTGGGCGCGGACAGCTCGATGAACCCGCCTGCCACGTCCACGTCGAGCAGACCGCGCACGCGGTCGGTGAACGCGACGAACTCCTCGACACCCGTCGCGTCGACCGTGCCGTGCCCGACGAGCAACAGGGGCGAGGTCATCGGACCACCTCCGCGTAAAGCAGCGCGTTGACGGCGGCGGCCGCGACGGCCGCCCCACCCCGCTCGCTGCGGTTGCTGACCGCGGGCAGCCCGGACGCGCGCAGCGCCGCCTTCGCGGCCACGGCCCCGACGAACCCGACCGGCAGCCCGACCACGAGCGGCGTACGCACCAGGCCGTCGGCGGCGCAGCGCACCAGCTCGTGGAGCGCGGTCGGCGCGTTCCCGATCGCCCACACCGCGCCGTCCGGGTGCTGCGCCACCGCGGCGCGGATCCCGGCCGCGGACCGGGTCGTCCCGGGCTCCGGGCCACCGGCCAGGTCGAGCGCCACCACGGCCGGCCGCGCGGTGATCCCGGCGGCCACCATCCGCACGTCCGTGACCAGCGGCGCCCCCGCGAGCAACGCCTCCCGCCCCGCGCGCAGGGCGTCCTCGCCGGCGACCAGGTCGCCGACCCACGTGGTGTCGGCGCTCGTGTGCACGACCCGCTCGACGACCGCGCGCGTGAGCGGCGGCAGATCGGAGGTGTCGAGCCTGCTGCGCAGGATCGCGTAGGACTCCTGCTCGATGGGATGCACGGCGGCGCGCGCGTTCACGAGTGCTCCTCCCCGGGTGTCCACGCCCGGACGGGGTCGGTGGTGGGTGTGCCGCGCGAGGTCTGGCTCACCGCGAGGATCGCGGGTCACAGTGGCGGGACCGCCCCGGGTTCGCACCGGGTTCCCGCGCAGCCGGCCGAGCCTAACCCGCCGCCCGCCGCCGCTCCCCCGCCGCGTGCCGGAGGTCGCACCCACGAGTCCACCGCAGCGACTCACGCTGCGAGCTGCGCGGCGATCTTCTCCAGGTCGTCGAGGGTGCCTGCGGCGACGGCCATGACCAGTTCGAAGACATCATCCTGCCGGCGATCGGGGGACTCCCGTCACCGACGGAACCGCGGTGATACCACTCAGCTCCACCGAGAACCCGGGTGCGACGCCAGACGCGCCCGTCGCGTCTCCAGGAAGGTGCGTTCCGTGTCGTTGGTGACCAGGGTGATCGCCTCGTCGTAGGCGGCGACGGCTTCGGCGGTGCGGCCGAGGCGGGCGAGCAGGTCCGCGCGGGTGGCGGGAAGCAGGTGGTAGCCGGGGAGGTCCAGCTCGTCGATGACGGCCAGTGCCGGCGCCGGTCCGTGCACCTCCGCGACGGCGACCGCGCGGTTGAGCGCCACGATCGGCGTGGGGGTGTGCTGCAGCAGCTGGTCGTAGAGCGCCAGCACCTGCGTCCAGTCGGTCGACGGCCCGTCGGTGTGCACGGCGTTGAGCGCGGCCTGCAACTGGTACGGCCCCGGCTGGTTGCGGCGCAGGCACCGCCGCACCAGCTCATGCCCCTCGGCGATCAGCTCCCGGTTCCACAGCGACCGGTCCTGGTCCGCGAGCACCACCAGTTCACCCGACGGCCCCACCCGCGCGGGCCGCCTGGCCTCGATGAGCAGGAGCAGCGCCAGCAGCCCGATCACCTCGGGCTCGTCGGGCACCAGCTCGGCGAGCGCCCTCGCCAGGCGGACGGCCTCCCGGCAGAGGTCGGTCCGCAGCAGGTCCCCCGAGGTGGACGTGTATCCCTCGTTGAAGATCAGGTAGAGCACGGTGAGCACCGAGGCCAGCCGATCCGGGAGGTCGGCGTCGTCGGGCACGCGGTAGGGGATGCCGGCGTCGCGGATCTTCTTCTTCGCCCGGACGATCCGCTGCGAGACGGTCACCTCCGGCACCAGGTATGCCCGCGCGATCTCCGCCACCTCCAGCCCGCCGAGCAGGCGCAGCGTGAGCGCGGTCTGCGCGAGCGGAGACAGCGCCGGATGGCAGCAGGTGAAGATCATGCGGAGCTGGTCGTCGCGCACCGGTCCCACCTCCTCCGGCTCGTCGGGTCGGTGCAGCAGCAGCGCCTGCGCGTGGCGGGCCTCCCGGGTGGACTCCCGGCGCAGGCGGTCGATTGCCCGGTTGCGGGCGGTGGTCACGATCCAGGCGCCCGGATTGGGCGGCAGCGCCTCGCCCCACTTCCGGACGGCCACCGCGAAGGCGTCCTGGACGGCCTCCTCGGCGAGCCCGATGTCACCGAGCAGGCGCGTCAGCGTGGCCACGCTCCGGCCGTACTCCGCCCGGTAGACGCCGTCCAGATCCATCCGCTCTCACGTCCACTGCGCGTCTTCGAAGGGGCGCACCTCGATCGGGCGCCTGCAGGCCAGCGCACACTTCTCGGCCCAGGCCAGCGCCTGGTCGATGTCGTCGCACTCGATCACCCAGAACCCGCCGAGCTGCTCCTTCGTCTCGGCGAACGGGCCGTCGGTCATCGTGGTCGTGCCGCCCGCGGGGAGGACGACCGTGGTGGCGTACGAGGGCCGCAGACCGCCGACGAACACCCACGTCCCGGCGGCCTGCATCTCGGCGGTGACCTGCGCCGTCCGGGCCAACTGCTCCCGCAGATCCTCGCCGGACTCGGGCGTGCCCTCGTCGACCTGGACGGCGAGCAGGTACTTCGCCATGGCGAGCTCCCTCTCAGCCGTGCAGGGTGGGCCGGTAGGTGAGCTCCTGGATGTTGCCGTCGAGCGTCCGGCTCTCGAGCAGCTCGAGGTCGAAGTCGGCCGCACCCCCGAAGATCGGTTCCACCCCGGTCCTACCGGTGATCACGGGGAAGATCGTCACCTGGACCCGGTCGACCAGGCCGGCGGCCATCAGCGCCCAGTTCAGCGACAGGCTGCCGTGCGAGCGCAACGGCACGTCGGACCCCTCCTTGAGCCGTGCGACCACCTCGACGGCGTCGCCGCTCTCGACGGTCGCGTCCGGCCAGTCCAGCGGCCCGTCCAACGTGGACGACACGACCGTGGCCGGCATGCTCCGCATCCGGGTGACCCACGGGTCACGCACCTCGGACTCCTCGGTGCTCGCAGCCAGCATCTGCACGAACTGCCGGAACGTGGTGGCCCCGAAGACCATCCGCTGCTCCGCCTCGAACGAGGCGAGGCGGTGGTCGAGCAGCTCGGGGCCCTGCTTGCCCCAGTAGCCGCCCCAGTCGCCGTCGCCCCCGTAGGAGCCGTAGCCGTCGAGGCTGCTGAAGATGTCGAAGGTGTAGGTGGCGCTCATGATGTCTCCTCGCGTGCGGTGGGTCGGCGGTGGTGGTCAGGACAGCCGGCGGGCGACGGCGGGGATCACGATCGCCGCTGCCACGACGTGGGTCAGCATCAGGAACACCTTCGTGGCGATGGTGGCGTCGACGAGCACGTCGGGCACGAAGGACAGCACGGTGAGTGCGACCGCGATGCGGATCCACGCGACGCGCGGGCTGCGGGCGAACCGGCGCAGCGCCGTCGCGATTCCGAGGCCGAGCACGGAGAAGATCACCGTCAGGACGGCGAACCCGGACGGCGGGATCGACGCACCGGAGACGGCCGTGCTGATGCCGACCGCCTGGCCGGCGGCGGCCACGACGGCGGTGGCGACCGCCGCGGCGACCGTCGCGGCGGAGCCGGCCAGCAGCAGCGAGCCGACGGTCGGGGCGGCGGGAGCGGTGATCGAGGCGGTGGTGCTGGACACGGGACCTCCGGTGGGTGCGGAGACCGGCGCGGATGCCGGTCCCTCACCATGGCCACGAACGAGGTCATCGCGATTCGACACGCCGCGGAATTCTTGCCAAGATTTTTTCCGGCCTGCGGCGAGCCGGCGCAGCGCTTCCGCCCACCTGCTCACGCCCGCGGCCGGTGCCCGTCCTGCTCAGCGTCGTCGCGGCATCACGCGTACCGCGGTGATGCCACTCAGCTCCAGCGGTAGCCGCGCGGCGTGACCATCCGCCCCGCCACCATCCGCGTCGCCGACGACCCGACGACCACGGTCGTGAGCATGTCCACCTCGGTCGGGTCGAACTCGGCCAGCGGCGCCGCCCACACCCGCTGCCCCGCCCGGCTCGCCTGCCGCACGGCACCCACCGGCGTCGACGGCGGGCGGTACGCCCGGAAGGCGTCCAACGCGGCGCCGAGCTGCCAGTGCCGATCGCGGCTGCGCGGGTTGTAGAAGCAGGTCACGAGGTCGGCCTCGGCCGCGGCCGCGATCCGCTTCTCGATCACCGGCCACGGGGTGTGCAGGTCCGACAGCGAGATCAGCACGTGGTCGTGCCCGAGCGGGGCGCCGAGCAGCGCGGCCGCCGCGAGCGAGGCCGTGACGCCGGGGACGCCGACGACCTCGATGTCGGCCCCGGCCTGCTGCAGCGCCGGGCTCGCCATCGCGTAGACACCGGCGTCGCCGGAGCCGATCAGCGCGACGGCGCGGCCCTTCGTGGCCAGCGCGACCGCATCGGCGGCGCGCTGCTCCTCGTCACCGAGGCCGCTCACGCGCACTTCGGTGCCGGGGCGCAGCAGGTGGCGGACCTGCTCGACGTACTGGTCCAGCCCCACCACCACGGACGCGCGGCGCAGCTCGGCCTCCGCACGCGGGACCCGCAGGTCGGCGGCGCCCGGCCCGAGCCCGATGATCGCCAGCCGCCCGCGGGGCCGGATCCGCGCGGCGGCGACCGTGACGTTCTCGCCCTTGACCTTCTCGACGACCAGCTCGACCGGCGCCCCGCCGCCCAGCTCGGCGGCGGCGTGCAGGGCGGCGGCCTCGGCGACGCTCGGCGTGCCGACCTCGGCACGCACCACCTCGCTCGGGTTGGGCACGGCGACCCCGGCGAGCACCTGTGCCGGGTAGGTCCGCAGCTCCGCGGGCGCGATCGCGGCGAGGATGCCGGCCTCGTCCGCCTTGAGGTCGACGCTCGCGTACGCCCGCACGGCGCGCAGGTCGAAGCCGTGCTCGGTCTCGATGCGCCGCACGGTGTCGGCGACGGCAGCCGCCGCCACGCCCCGCGCGGACCCGATGCCGAGGACCAGCGTCCGCGGCACGACCCGGGTGACGTCCGCCTCGAGGCGGTCGGTGACGACGATGCGGTGCCCCGGCCGTACCGCGGGATGCCGCGGTACGGGCGTGGGGGGAAGCGGGAAGGCCAGGGGGTTCTCGACCACCGCCGCGCCGTCCAGCAACGCACGACCGGCCGCCGCCGCGTCCCCGTCCACCACCGCGTCGAGGGCCGCGGCCATGTCCTGGATGCCGGTCGTCGCCGTGGCGTCGGAGGCCGTCGTGATCACCGGCTGGGCACCGAGCAGCGCGCCGACGCGCTCGGCGAGTGCGTTGGCACCGCCCTCGTGCCCGCCGGTGACGGCCACGGCGAAGCGGCGGGCCTCGTCGACGCAGACCACACCGGGGTCGGTCTGCTTGTCCGCCAGCAGCGGGGCGACGAGCCGCACGGTGGCGCCCGTGGCGAGGAAGAACACGGCGGCGTCGAGGCGTGGCCACAGCCGCTGCAGTTCGTCGAGCGGGTGCACCTGGGCGTCGAGCGCGGGGGCGACCTCGGCCGCGGCGCGCCGCCCGGCGTCGGTGACGGCGAACAGGGCGATCATCGGCTCGTCCCCCAGAGGATCGTGATCGGGTTGGTGGCGGCGAGCCGGACGGAGCCGTCCGGCAGGTCGGCGAAGCGGGACGCCGCGAGCTGCACGCCGTCCACGGCCAGGCCTGCGGCCTGCAGCGCGGCGCGGGTGGGCGCGATCCGGTCGAGCGCCGCGAGCGCCACGACGACGCGCTCCGGCCCGGCGGCCGCCGCGGCGGCGACCACGTCGGGACCGCCGCCTCCGACGAACACCGCGTCCGGGCGGGGCAGTCCGGCCAGTGCCGCCGGGGCCTCGCCGGCCACGACGCGGACGTCGACGCCGTGGGCGGCCGCGTTGGCGGCGACGCGCGCGGCGTCGTCGGTCCGCCGCTCGACGGCGAGCGCTGCAGCGCCGAGCCGTGCGCACTCGACGGCCACCGAGCCGGACCCGGCGCCGACGTCCCAGACGAGGGCACCGGGACGCGGGGCGAGCCGGGCCAGCGCGAGCGCCCGCACCTCGGCCTTGGTGACCATGCCGGCACGGTGGTCGAACGCGTCGTCGGGAAGCGCCCACCCGCCCGCGGGCGGGACGGGTTCTCCGCCTGCGTACCAGCCGCGGGCCGGCACCGCGTCCGGCTCGCGGAGGCTCAGCACGACCGTGAGCGGGTGCCACTCGCGGGCGGCGGCCTCGCCGGCGGGCAGCGTGACGAACCGCTCCCCGTGCCCACCCAGGTCCTCGGCGACCACGAGCGTGCGCGGCCAGCCCTCCAGCGCGGCCCCGATCTCCGCGGGCCCGGCCCCCGGCGCGGTGAGCACGGCGACGGCGGGCCGCGCGCGGCAGACGTTGACGGCCGGACGCAGGTCCCGCCCGTGCGCGCTGACGACGGTGACGTCGTCCCAGGAGCGGCCGATGCGCGCGAACAGCAGCTGCAGGCTGGAGCGCGCCGGGAGCACGACCGGCTCGTGCCCGCGCTCGCGCAGCAGCCGCACGATGCCGAAGAACCCCGGATCCCCGCTTGCGAGCACGACACCGCGCCGCCCGGCCAGCCGCTCCACCCCGGCGTCCACCGACCCCAACACAACCCGCTCCGCGGCGGTCGGTACCGGGACGGCCTCGAGATGCCGAGCGGCCCCCACGACGACCTCGGCACAGGCGAGTGCATCCCGTGCAGGCGCGGAAAGGGGCTCCCCGTCGATCCCGATCACGGCGAGCGTTTCCGACGAACGCGCCGTCCGTCGGTCGAGGGCAGGGCTCACGAGGATCGGCGCGCCCGCAGTTCGCGCCGGGCGGCCCGGTCCGGCTTGCGGAAGGTGTGGAAGTGGCCCGGGTGGTAGAGGTGGCTCCTCGTCCCCGCCGCGGCCAGGGCCGGGCCCACCAGGAACAGGGTGTGGCGCCACAGCTTGTTCTGCTTGCAGACGTGCTCGACCTCGTCGAGCCGGCAGCGCATGGTCAGCTCGTCGGGCCAGCTGGTGCGGTGGGCGACGACCACGGGGGTGTCGTCCGGGTAGCCGCCCGCCCGCAGCTCGGCCACCATCTGACCGGACCGCGCAGCGGACAGGAAGATCGCCATCGTGGTGCCGTGCCGGGCGAACTCCCGCAGCTTCTCCTTCGGCGGCATCGGCGTCTTGCCGCCTTCGAGCCGGGTGAGCACCACCGACTGCGCGACCTCGGGGATGGTCAGCTCCCGCCCGGCGACGGCGGCGGCCGCGCCGAACGCCGACACCCCGGGCACGATCTCCACCTCGAGCCCGAGGTCCTCGGCAGCGTCGTACTGCTCCTGCACCGCCCCCCACAGGGACGGGTCACCGGAGTGCACGCGCGCGACCTTCAGGCCATCGGCGGCGGCCCTCCGGTAGAGGGCGAGGACGTCCTCGTGCGCGATCTGCGAGGAGTCGACCAGCTCGGCGTCCGGCCGTGCGTGCTCGGTGACGCACTCGGCCATCACGAGGCTGGCCGCCCAGATCACGACGTCCGCCTCGGCGATCCGCCGCGCTCCCCGCAGCGTGATGAGGTCGGCCGCGCCCGGCCCGGCCCCCACGAATGACACCTTTCCGCGCTTCACGCCGGTCAGTCTGTGCCCCGGGGCGCCGCGGAGTCCATGCGGCTGCGACGTTGCGCACTCATCCCGGCCGCAGCGCCCGCGCCGCCGACGCGACCGCGGCCTCGGCGTAGCCGTCCAGGGGTTCGTCGCCCATCAGCACCACGCAGTCCTGCAGCCCGCCGAAGGCGATGATCGCCCGGACGCGGTCGGCAGGCACGTCGCTGCCGACCAGCAGCCGGTCCACCTCGAGCCGCCGGTAGAGCACCTGGGTGAGGGTGCCCAGCCGGGCGAGCACCGTGGGATCACGCAACACGCTCTGCAGCAGCTTGCGGTGCCGGTGACACAGTTCCAGGTACCGGCGCAGGATGGCGGCGGGATCGCCCGGCCCCACCTCGCGCACGTGGGCGAAGAAGGCCTCCAGCTCGTCGGTCAGCGGCCGGGCCAGCTCGGCGAGCAGCTCGTCCTTGGACGGGAAGTGGTAGTAGAGCGCGGCCTTGGTGATGCCGAGCCGCTCCGCGATCTGACGCAGGCTCGTCTGCTCGACCCCGTTCTCGGCGAACAGCTCCAGAGCGACGGCGCGGATGTCCTCCCGCGTGTCGGCGTTGCGGCGCGGCACGGCGCAAAGCCTACCGGTTATCTACTTGCCGCCCGGTCAGTTGTTCCTTACCGTGCGGCAAGTAGGCACATCGGAAGGAACCCCATGACCCGCACAGTCCTGATCTCCGGCGCGAGCATCGCCGGGCCGGCGCTCGCGTTCTGGCTGCACCGCCACGGCTTCCGGCCCGTCGTCGTCGAACGCGCCCCGGCCATCCGGGCAGGCGGCTACCCGATCGACGTCCGCGCGGGCGCGGTCGAGGTCGTCCAACGCATGGGTCTGCTGCCCGCCGTCCGGGAGGCACACGTCGACACCCAGCGGGGGAGGTTCGTCGACGCCCGCGGGCGGGTGATCGCCCGCATCACGCCGGACGAGTTCACGGGAAGCCCGGAGGGCCGCGACGTCGAGCTCCCCCGCGGCGACCTCGCGCGCCTGCTCCACCAGCGGACCCGCGACGACGTCGAGTACCTGTTCGACGACACGATCACCGGGCTCGACCAGCGCGAGAACGGCGTGCACGTGACGTTCGGGAAGGCGTCGCCACGCACGGTCGACCTCGTGATCGGGGCCGACGGGCTCCACTCGACGGTCCGCGCGCTCGCATTCGGGCCGGAGAGCGACTACCGGCACGACCTCGGATTCGCCTTCGCCGGGTTCTCCCTCGACCCCGCCGCGGTCGCCGGCCGGAAGCTGGAGCAGGAGTTCGTCGCGCACAACACGCCGGGACGGATGGCCGCCGTCTACGCCGTGCGCGGGCAGCAGCGGCTCACCGGGATGCTCGCCTTCTCCACGCCGCCCGGGTTCGCGGTCGATCCCCGTGACCTCGCTGGCCAGCGCGACGTCGTGGCCGCGGCGTTCCGCGCAGGCGGGTGGGAGGTGCCCGGGCTGGTCGCCGCCATGCGGACCGCGGAGGACTTCTTCTTCGACACCGTGAGCCAGATCCGGATGCCGCGCTGGAGCACCGGACGGGTCGCGCTGGTCGGCGATGCGGCCCACGCCCCGGCGCTGCTGTCCGGCCAGGGCACCAGCCTCGCCCTGATCGGGGCCTACGTGCTCGCGGGCGAGCTCGCCGCGGCGGAGGGTGACCCCGCGGCCGCGTTCGCCGCCTACGAGCGGGCCCTGCGCCCGTTCGTCGAACGCAACCAGCAGCTCGCGACGTCCGGCGGCGCCACCTTGATCCCCCGGACCCGCACGGCCCTCTGGCTGCGCAACCGCGTGCTCGCCGTGCTCCCCCACCTCGGCCCGGCGAAGCGGCTGTTCACGGGCCGCGTCGACGAAGCGGCGCGCTCCTTCCCCCTCCCCGACTACCCGAGCCCGGTCGCCGACGTCGCGTGACCCGCTCAGGCGGCCGTGCTGCGGCCCGCCACCACCGCGGCGTCCAGCGCCCGGGCCGACGTCGAGAGGGCCGTGTCCAGCACCTGGAGGCGGCGGCGCGGGTTCATCAGGTTGCCGCCCATCGCCTGCAGGTCCGCAGGCCCCGGGGTCAGCACGGTGACGCGCGTGCCCAGCTCACGAACGGCCCGCACCTCCGCGTCGAGCCAGCGGGTGAGCAGCCGGCGCACCCGCCGCTCGACCACCGCGACCGGGTCGGCCGGGCGGTCGTAGTCGTAGCTCGCCATCGGCGCGAGGACGTACACCTCGTCCAGCACCGGCGCGCCCGGCCGCGCGAGCAGCGCGAGCGACGTGGCCGAGGCGACGCCGCCGTCGACGTAGCGGCGTCCCGCGATCACCTGCGGCGCGAACCAGCCCGGAATCGCGCACGAGGCGAGCACGGCGTCGGCCACGGACGCGGCCGGAGCGCCCGCACGCCCGAACACCACCCGGCGCCCCGAGTCGTAGTCGACGGCCACCACCCACAGCGGGTTGCCGGGCACCCAGCCGTCCGCCTGCGCCCCGCCGCGCGCCTGGAGTGCGTCGACCATCCGCACGAGCGAGGTCATCCGCCGCCGCCCCAGCGGCAGCAGGCCGGACGCGGCCACCACGGGGTTCATCCGGCACGGCGAGACGGCGGCCACGGCGAGCAGCCGGGGCGACCCGGGCCGCGGCAGCGGCACCGGAGGCCTGCCGTCGCCGGACTCACGTTCGATCGTGCGCAGCTCGGGCAGCTCGTCGGGCCTGCGGTCGGGAACGGCGGCCGGATCGGCACCGCGCTGGTGGGCGAGCAGCTCCGGTACGTCCATGCCGCACCGCAACGCCGCCCCGAGAACCGCGCCCGCGCTGGTACCGAGCACGAGATCGAGCTCGCCCGGCGGCCGGCCGAGGCGCTCGGCGAGGAGGGTGAGCACACCCGCCGTCCAGGCCGATCCGAGCAGGCCACCTGCGCCGAGCACGAGCCCGATCCGGGGTGCGTGGCGCCGGCGGGAGCGGGAGCGAGGCATGATCGTGTCCGGCACGGCGACCTCCCCGTCGAGCGTCGGTTACTGAACGGTAGCAATTGGCCCGGCCGACGGCATCCACTGATCAGGGATCTCCGCCGGCGACGGGCAGTGATGAGGCGCGCGGGTCAGCCGGTGATACGCCGCACGAAGCGCGTCACGGCGGCGGCATCCCCCGCGGGGTGCGTGTGCAGGAACGATGCGTGCACACCGCCCGTGACGAACCCCTCCGGGCCGGCCCCGCGCCAGCCCCACGCCGCGGCGGCGCCGGCACGCGGGGTGACCGACCAGTGGTGGAACTCGTGTCCGGTCACCCGCGCACCCGCCGGGTGCAGCGCCGAGTCGGTGAGCGCGACGGCGTCCCGGTAGCCCAGGGTGAGCCGCTCGGCGCGGGTCGCCTCGGCCGGGAGCACGCCGCACATCCGCGTGCCGTCGAGCGTCCCGCACAGGTACAGCAGCCCGCCGCACTCGGCGTGCACCGGCGCCCCGGAGGCCGCCAGCTCCCGCACCGCGGCGAGCAGCGGCGCGTTGGCCGCGAGCCCGGCGACGTGCTCCTCCGGGAAGCCGCCCGGCAGCACGAGCCCACCGGTGCCCGGAGGAAGGGCGGTGTCGCGCAGCGGGTCGACCGTGACCGGCTCCGCCCCCGCGGCGGCGAGCAGCTCGACGTGCTCGGCGTAGCCGAACGTGAACGCCGGCCCACCCAGCACCGCCACCACGCCACCCGACCCGGGCGGCGAGTCCGACGTCTCGACACCGCGAGTGCCGCGTTCGTGCACGGCGTCGGCAGGTGACCACGCCGGACCGGCCGGCAGCGGAGCGGCCAGCCCGAGCACCGCGTCCAGGTCGACGTGTGCCGCCACCAGCTCCGCCATCGCGTCGACGGCCGCGGTGGCCGCGCCCCCGTGCTCGGCGGCGGTGACGAGCCCGAGGTGCCGCGACGGGACCTCGAGGGCGTCGCGGCGCGGCAGGGCGCCGAGCACCGGCAGCCCGGCCTCGTCCGCCGCGGCGCGCAGCACCTCCTCGTGCCGTGCGCTGCCCACGCGGTTGAGCACGACGCCTGCGATCCGCGCCCTGTCGATGCCCGCTCCGCCCACGCTCCGCGGGGCGGGGTCGAAGGAGCGGAAGCCGTGCAGCAGCGCGGCCAGGCTGCGCGCCTGGCCGCGGCAGTCGACGACCAGCAGCACCGGTGCCCCCAGGAGCCCTGCGACCTCGGCGGTGGACCCGGCGCCGTCCGGAATGCGCCCGTCGAACAGGCCCATCACGCCCTCGACCACGGCGATCTCGGCACCCGCCCCCCCGTGCCGGGCCAGCGGGGCGATCCGGTCGGCGCCGACGAGCACCGGGTCGAGGTTGCGACCGGGCCGACCCGCGGCCAGCGTGTGGTAGCCGGGGTCGATGTAGTCCGGCCCCACCTTGAACGGCGCCACGGCCGTCCCCCGCCGCCGCAGCGCGGCCATCAGACCCGTGGCGACCGTGGTCTTCCCGCTCCCGGAGGCAGGAGCGGCGACGACGACCGCCCGCGCACTCACTGGTGCCCGAGCACCGGGTGCGGGACGTAGGGCGCTTCCAGCGCGGCGATCTCGTCGTCGGAGAGCTCCACGCCGACCGCGGCGACCGCGTCCTCGATGTGGCCGGGCTTCGTGGCCCCGACGATCGGCGCGGTGATCGCCTCCTTGTGCAGCATCCACGCGAGTGCCACCTGCGCGAGCGGCAGGTCACGGCCCTTGGCGACCTCGGCGACCGCGCGCACGACGGCGTCGTCGGACTCGGTGTACATGTTGTCGGCGATCGGGTCGCTGCCGGAGCGGGTGGTGGTGCGCTCCTCGGGGAGGCGGGCGAGCCGCCCGCGGGCGAGCGGGCTCCACGGGATCACGCCGACGCCCTGGTCGAGGCAGAGCGGGTGCATCTCCCGCTCCTCCTCGCGGTAGATCAGGTTGTAGTGGTCCTGCATCGAGACGAACCGGGTCCAGCCGCCCAGGTCGGCCGTGGCCTGCGCCTTGGCGAACTGCCACGCGAACATGCTGGAGGCGCCGATGTAGCGGGCCTTGCCCGCGCGCACGACGTCGTGCAGCGCCTCCATCGTCTCCTCGATCGGGGTCTCGGGGTCCCACCGGTGGATCTGGTAGAGGTCGACGTGGTCGGTGCCGAGCCGCCGCAGCGACCCGTCGATGCTCGCCATGATGTGCTTGCGCGACAGCCCGCGGTCGTTCGGCCGGTCGCTCATCGGGAAGAACACCTTGGTGGCGAGCACGTAGTCGTCGCGGCGCGCGAAGAACTCCCGCAGGAGCGTGCCCGTGACCTCCTCACCCACCCCGAGCGAATAACCGTCGGCGGTGTCGAAGAACGTGATCCCCGCCTCCACGGCGCTGCGCACGAGCGGCCGCGAGGCGTCGACGTCCAGCACCCACTCCCGCCAGGACGGCGTGCCGTAGCTCATCATCCCCAGGCAGATGCGCGAGACCTGCAGGCCGGTCGAGCCGAGTCGCGTGTACTCCATGCGGTCTGTCTACTCCTGGCGCGTGACCTCGCGCTCGTAGGCCTGCAACGTCTCGACGAACAGCCGCCGTTGATCGGCCGTCAGCGGCTCCAGCGCCGTCTGCCATGCCCGTCCACCGGCGGCGAGCCAGTCGGTGACCGACCGCTCGTGCGCGGGCGCGATGCTGACGATCGTGCGCCGCCGGTCGGCGTCGTCCTCGCGGCGTTCGAGGACTCCCTGCCGGGAGAGGTCGGCGACCATCAGGCTCACGGTGGCGGGCGCGACCTCCAGCCGCGCCGCGAGCTCCTTGACCCCCAGCGGGCCGTCGAACACCAGGTAGGCCAGCAGCGACAGGTGCCGTGGCGCGAGCTGCAACGCGCGGAGCGGTTCGGGCGGCGGGATCCGCTTCGCCCGGCCCACCAGGCGCGGCATGAGCAGCAGGAGGGCGCGGGTGGCCTCGTCGACGCCGTATGCGCCTGCGGACACGCCTCCACCTCCGAACCGACCTGTCAGCACAGCAGTCTAGGGACTAGCGTCGATCACCATGGACGTCACGGACGCGCCCGAACGCCGACGCTACGAGGGCCGGATCGACGGCGAGCTCGCCGGCATCGCCGAGTACCGGGCATCCGACGAGGTCGTGACGTTCGTCCACACCGAGGTCATGCCCGGGTTCGAGGGCAAGGGCGTCGGAAGCACGCTGGTGCGCGCGGCCCTGGACGACGTGCGCGCGCACGGGAAGAAGGTGCGCGCGGTGTGCCCGTTCGTGAAGGGGTACGTGGAGAAGCACTCCGACGAGTACGGCGACCTCGTCGCCTGACGCCGCGCTCACGGGGGTCGGGCGGGACGGAGCCCGGGCGCCCGGCCCATGTCGAGAATGCGACCGCTGGGTCACGGCCTTCGGTGGCGGCCCTTGGGTCAGGGCCTTCGGAGGCAAACCCTTGGGTCAGGGCCTTCGGAGGCGGCCCTTCGCCAAGGCCTTCGGTGGCGCCTTCCGGCAAGGCCTTCGGTGGCGCCGCGCATTCTGCGGGGCCGCCCCTCAGAGCTCAAGGGCGCCTCAGTGTCAGGCTGAGGGCTGCTGCTGTTGATCGGCAGCGGTTAGGGTCCGGCCCTGATCACGTGGTGACTCTCAAGGGCGCTGCCACCGTTGGTTGGCTTGCCGCAGAACTGTCGAGCGTGGTCAGGGTTCGGGCCGGCTGGCCTGACTTGATAGAAGCGTGGGCTAGACGCCATCCCCTCGACTGAGGTGTGTCCGACCAGCCGACCCGATCCGGATGCCTGTCTCCTGATCTGGAAGGAAGGACACCCGGACGTTCATGGTGGTCATTGGGATCGATCCGCACAAGCGGACCCACACCGCGGTCGCCGTCGACGAGGTGGGGCGCAAGCTGGGCCAGGTGACGGTCGCCTCCACCCCGGAGGGGTGGTTGCGGTTGTGGGCGTGGGCGGGCGGGTTTGGGCCGGACCGGCGGTGGGCGGTCGAGGACGGCCGCGGGGTGGCCGGGCGGCTGGTGCGCACCCTGATCGGGCACGGCGCGGCGGTGGTGTGGGTGCCGCCCAAGCTGATGGCCCAGAGCCGGGCCAGCGCGCGCACGCGCGGCAAGTCCGACCCGATCGACGCGCTGGCCATCGCCCGCGCCGCGCTGCGCGAGCCGGACTTGCCGGCCGCGCACCTGGATGAGGTGGCCGCTGATCTGCGGCTGCTGACCGACCGGCGCGAGCAGCTGGTCAAGTGGCGCACCCAGACGATCAACCAGCTGCGCTGGCACCTGCACGACCTGGACCCCGGCCTGGACCCCGGCGCCGGGCGGTTGAACAGTGCCCGTCAGCTGGACCGGCTGACCGCCGGGCTGGAGGCGCTGCCGGCGAGCGTGCGCCGCGACCTGGCGCTGGAGCTGGTCGGCGAGATCCGTCGGCTGCGCGAACAGATCCGCCGGTTGGACAAGCAGCTGGGCGAGCTGGTCGTCCCGCTGGCCCCGACCCTGCTGGCCATCGTCGGGGTCAACGTGGTCACCGCCGCGAAGATCATCGGTGAGGTTGCTGGGATCTCCCGGTTCCGGTCCGCGGCGGCGTTTGCCATGCACGCCGGTGCCGCCCCGATCCCGGTCTGGAGTAGTAACCGGCCCCAGGTGCGGCTCAACCGCGGCGGCAACCGGCAACTCAACGCCTGCCTGCATCGCATCGTCATCGCCCAGCTCAGCCACAAACCCGAGGCGCGGGCCTGGCGCGAACGCTGGACCCAGCGCCGACCCAACGCCACCGGCAAGGCGGCGCTGCGCGCCCTCAAACGCCACCTCGCCGACGTCGTCTACCACGCCCTGCTCACCGACCACCGCCGCCAACTCCCAGCGACCGCTTGACATAGAAGCTTCTGCGGCGTCGCTCCGCGATCGCTGCGCGACCCTTGACCTCCGAGCCTCTGCGACCCCTCCGGGCAGCACTACGCGGGCAGGCCGGGGGCCTGCCCGGAGGGCGCGCGGCGCCACCGAAGGCGGTCCCACGGCCAAGATCAAGGCCTCGTCGCGAAAACGGTCGAAAACGACACGAGAACCCGCCGAACTGCCGATCACACCGCCCGTGGCCCTGGCACAGCCGACTTCACACACCCAGTACGGACTTCACACAAGGCCGGCCTTGTGTGAAGTCGCCACTGGGTGTGTGAAGTGGCTGGGAGAGGGCCCGTGATCGGCCCGAGGTGTACATCAGCGTCTCCGCCGAGCCCGCGATGTGCTGATCGGAGCGATCTCCGCAACCGAGGCACCGCTCCCCCGCCCACGCGCCCCGTCGACCGGGTGCGTGGGCCGACACGGGGCGCGCGAGCACACCAGGTGCGTGACCGGCACGGAGATCCACCATCACGTGCCCGTGATACCGGCCTGCTGGCGGCGCCGCGCGCCCCACCGGGCAGGCCCCGGCCTGCCCGCACCGCATGCCCGAGGGGTCGCAGAGGCTCGCAGGTCAAGGGGCCGCGGAGCGGCTCGCGCAGCGACGCCGCAGGCGCCCTTGAGCTGGGAGGGGCGGCCCCGCACAATGCGCGGCGCCGCCAGGAGGCCCAGGACGGGCTCACCTGATGGACCGATCCACCGATCCTCCATCGGCGCGGCCACGAGCTCGGCCTCAGCACGCGAGTAGGCGACTACACGCAGGTCGAGCAGCGCCGGCCCGTATCGAGACACCACCGGGCCCTCCGCGCGCAGAAGCCGTGGCTCGACCAGCGGCGTTCTGCAGTCACCACTCGATCCCGCGCTGCCCCTTCTGGCCCGCGTCCATCGGGTGCTTGACCTTGGTCGTCTGCATCACGAGGTCGGCGGCGTCGATCAGTTCGGGCGCGGCGTCGCGCCCGGTGATGATCACGTGCTGGCGGCCCGGCCGCGCGGCGAGCACCTCGACGACCTCGCGCACGTCCACCCACCCCCACTTGATCGGGTAGGTGAACTCGTCGAGCACGTACAGGTCGTGCGCCTGCGCCTCGAGGCGGCGGCGGATCTCCGCCCAGCCCTCGGCCGCCGCCGCGGCGTGGTCGTCCTCGGAGCCCTTCTTGCGCGTCCAGGACCAGCCCTCGCCCATCTTGTGCCACTCGACGGGCCCGCCCTCGCCGGTCTGCTCGTGGACGCGGCCGAGCGCGCGGAAAGCGGCCTCCTCGCCGACCTTCCACTTCGCCGACTTCACGAACTGGAACACCCCGATCGACCAGCCCTGGTTCCAGCCGCGCAGCGCCAGCCCGAACGCGGCGGTCGACTTGCCCTTCATCTCCCCCGTGTGCACGACGACGAGCGGCCGGTTGCGGCGCTGGCGGGTGGTGAGCCCGTCGTCCGGCACGGTGACGACCTGACCTTGCGGCATGTTCCCTCCTACGCGGCCCGGGCGGCGCGCACGACGCCCGCGACCTGGTCCGCCGACAGCTCCGCGAGACCGAGTGCCGGCCCACCGGCCGCGGCCGCCACCCGGGCGGCGAGGCCGAGCCGGACGGGGCCGCTCTCGCAGTCGACCACGATCGTCGCCACCCCGTCGGCGGCGAGCAGGCCCGCGGCCCGGCAGGCGTCCTGCACCGGGTCGCCGCCCGGGCGGGCCGCCACGGTGGCGCGGCCGTCGGTGAGCAGCACGAGCAGCGCACGCCGCCGCGGGTCCCGCAGCCGTTCCACGCGCAGCACGGCCCGCGCCCGCAAGAGCCCGTCGGCCAGTGGCGTGCGGCCACCGGTGCGCAGCTGCGCGAGCCGGGCCTGGGCGGCGGGCACGCTCGACGTCGGTGGCAGCACCAGCTCGGCACCGCCCGCCCGGAACGCGACCAGCCCGACCTTGTCCCGGCGCTGGTAGGCGTCGCGCAGCAGCGAGAGCACCGCCCCGGTCACCGCGGCCATCCGCTGCCGGGCGGCCATCGATCCGGACGCGTCCACGGCGAAGAGCACGAGGTTGCCCTCCCGGCCCTCGCGCTCGGCGCTGCGCAGGTCGGCCGCGTGCAGCCGCAGGCCGGCGCCGGTGCGACCGCGGCCCCGCTGGTGCGGGGCGGCCGCGGCGATCGTGGCGGGCAGGTGCAGGTCGGCGGCGCGACGCGGTGCCGTCCCGGACGCGCGGACCACCCGGCCGGTCTCGGTGCGCGCCCGGGACCGGCGGCCCGGAGCACCTTCCCCGATCCCCGGTACCTGCAGCAGCCGTGCCCGGAACGGCGCCGAGGCCGGCGGTGCGGCCTGGGGCCTGCCGTCACCCGCGGGGCGAGGCGTGGTGTCTGCATCGGAGTCGCCGGAGGCCGGGGCCTCGCCGGGTTCGGGGGCGCCTCCGCCCCCGGGCCCCCCGTCGTCCGGACCCTCCGGGGGTTCGTCCTCCCCCGCCTCGCGCAGCGCGTCGTCGAGTGCCTGTTCGTCCATCCCCGGCTCGTCGAACGGGTCGCGGCGGCGCCGGTGCGGCAGCGCGAGCCGCGCGGCCACGCGCACGTCCTCCTCGCCGACCGCGCCCGCTCCGCGCCAAGCCGCGTGGGCGACGGCGGCGCGGGCGATCACGAGGTCGGCGCGCATGCCGTCGACGTCGAAGGCCGCGCAGACGGCCGCGATGCGCCGCAGTTCCGCGTCGGGGAGCACGACGGCGCCGACCCGCTCCCTCGCCTCGGCGATCTGCCGGGCCGTGCCCCGCTCCTCGTCCTGCCAGGCGGCGACGAAACCGGTGGGATCCGCCTCGAACGCGAGCCTGCGCCGCACGACCTCCACGCGCGTCTCGACCTCGCGCGCCGCCCGGACCTCGACGGTGAGCCCGAACCGGTCGAGCAGCTGCGGGCGCAGCTCACCCTCCTCCGGGTTCATGGTGCCGACCAGCAGGAACCGCGCCGCGTGCGAGATCGACACCCCGTCGCGCTCCACGTGGGCGCGGCCCATTGCGGCGGCGTCGAGCAGCAGATCCACCAGGTGGTCGTGCAGCAGGTTGACCTCGTCGACGTACAGCACGCCGCGGTGCGCGTCGGCGAGCAGGCCAGGCTGGTAGGCGCGCACGCCCTCGGAGAGCGCTCGCTCCAGGTCGAGGGATCCGACGAGGCGGTCCTCGGTGGCCCCCACCGGCAGTTCGACGAGCCGGGCCGGGCGGACGTCTGCTGCGACGCCCGCCGGGTGCTGCCCGTCGGGGCAGGCGGGGTCGGGCGAGCCCGGCGCGCACGCGAACCGGCAACCGGACACCACGTCGAGCGCCGGCAGCAGCGCCGCGAGCGCGCGCACGGCCGTCGACTTCGCGGTGCCCTTCTCCCCGCGCACGAGCACCCCGCCGACGCCGGGGTGCACGGCGTTGAGCAGCAGCGCGAGCCGGAGGTCGTCGTGGCCGACGACGGCGGAGAAGGGGAACTGCGGACCGCTCACCCGGGCGAGCCTGCCAGACCGGTGGTCACCACCGGGAGGCCCGCGGGCACA
Source organism: Pseudonocardia hierapolitana (assembly GCF_007994075.1). Classification (NCBI taxonomy): domain Bacteria; kingdom Bacillati; phylum Actinomycetota; class Actinomycetes; order Pseudonocardiales; family Pseudonocardiaceae; genus Pseudonocardia; species Pseudonocardia hierapolitana. The sequence continues at coordinate 148,245 of NZ_VIWU01000001.1, forward strand.
CCGTGATTGATGACATGTTCAAGTGCGCGGACGTCGATGTGGGTCTCGACGAGATCGGCCAGCACGTCGAGCTGGGCCGCGCGGTGCGCCGCGAACGAGGTGTCCGGGGCGGGGACGAAGCCGGTCCGACCGGCCTGGTCCGCCACCCTGCGCAGCAGCGCGCGCCGGAAGCCGTCGTTCTCCAGCAGGCCGTGCCAGTGCGTGCCGAGCACGGCGCCCGCGTCGGAGCCCTCGCCGTCGAGCAGGTGCGGGTCTCCGCTGCGCACCACCCGGCCGTGGTGGATCTCGTACCCGCGCACCGCCTCGCCCCACGCCGTGGATTCGGGGTTGCCCAGGTGCTTCTCGACGTCGAACGTGACGTCCAGGTCGAGCAGCCCGAGCCCGTCGGCGTCGCCGGACTCCACCCGGTGCGGGTCGAGGATCCGCCGCCCGAGCATCTGGTAGCCGCCGCAGATGCCCAGCACCGGCCGTCCGACGGCGGCGTGCCCGCGCACGGCGTCGGCGAGCCCGGTGCGGCGCAACCAGGCCAGGTCGCTGACGGTGGCCTTCGAACCGGGAAGCACCACCAGGTCGGCGTCGGTGAGCCGGGACGGCTCGGTCACGTACCGGACGGCGACGCCCGGCTCCGCGGCGAGCGCCTCCGCGTCGGTGGCGTTGGAGATGCGCGGCAGCCGCACCACGGCCACCCGCAGCCACTGCGAACCCAGCGGTGGCGCGGGCCGCCCCAGCACGCCGTCGGCCACGGCGGACAGCGAGTCCTCCGCGTCCAGCCACAGCCGCTCCTCCCACGGCAGCACGCCCAGCGTGGGACGGCCGGTGAGCGCGCCGAGCTGGTCGAGGCCGGGCGCGAGCAGCGTCGGGTCGCCGCGGAACTTGTTCACGACGAACCCGGCGATGCGCGCCTGGTCGGCCGGGTCGAGCACGGCGAGCGTGCCGAAGAGGTGGGCGAGCACGCCGCCGCGGTCGATGTCGCCGACGATCACGACCGGCAGGTCGGCGGCCTGCGCGAGGCCCATGTTGGCGATGTCGTTCGCCCGCAGGTTGATCTCCGCGGGCGAGCCGGCACCCTCGCAGATCACCACGTCGTAGCGGGCGCGCAGGTCGGCGAGGCTCGCGGTGACGACGTCGAGCAGCGCGGCCTTGCGGTGCTGGTAGGACCGGGCGCTGACCGTCCCGTCCACCCGCCCGCGCACCACGACCTGCGAGCTGCGGTCGCTGCCCGGCTTGAGCAGCACGGGGTTGAACGCCACGCTCGGCGCGAGGCCGCACGCGAACGCCTGCACCGCCTGCGCGCGGCCGATCTCGCCGCCGTCGAGGGTGACGACGGAGTTGTTCGACATGTTCTGGGCCTTGAACGGCGCCACCGCGACGCCCCGGCGCGCGAGCAGCCGGCAGATCCCGGTGACCAGGGCGCTCTTGCCGGCGTCCGAGGTCGTGCCCGCCACCAGCAGTGCCCCGTGCATGGCGCAAGTGTCCCCCGCCGGGAGTCCGTTGCGTGTATCGGCGGATCCAGGTTCCTGCTGAGTGCGCCGGCGAGGCGTCCCTCGTATCCGGACCGGCATACTCGGGCGGCTCGCCGGTGCGCTCAGCGGGGAGCTGGGCCGTCGAGACATGTGGCGGGCTCCCGGTGGGGGGCACTTGTATCGTCCGGGGCGTGAGGTTCCTCCTGCGTCCCGGTTGGCTCGCCCTCATCGCGGTGGTCATCGGGTTCGCGGTCGCCGCGTTCACGCTGCTCGCCCCGTGGCAGTTCGGCCGCGAGGCGCAGCGCGACGCCCAGCAGCGCGCGATCGACGCCGCGTCCGCCACCGCGCCCGTGCCGCTCGCGGAGATGGTGCCCCCCGGCGAGCCGGTGACGCGGGAGGACGAGTGGCGGCAGGTCACGGTCACCGGCACGTTCGTGCCGGAGGGCGAGGGGCTCGTGCGGCTGCGGGTGGTGGACGGCCAGCCCGCCGTCGAGGTGCTCACCCCGTTCCGCACCGATGACGGGCGTCTCGTCACGGTGAACCGCGGATCGGTCGCCGCCGCGTCCGGCGCCACCGTGCCCGACTACGCGCCGCCGCCCGCAGGCCCCGTCACGCTCACCGCCCGGCTGCGGCTCGACGAGACCGACCCGCAGGGCCGTGCCGCGATCGAGACCGACGGGCACCGCCAGATCTACGCCTCCGACTCCCGCGCGCTCGCCACCGCGACCGGCCTCCCGCTCGAACCGGGGTTCCTGCAGCTCGCCGACGGGCAGCCGGGCGTGCTGCGCCCGCTCGACGTGGCCCCCACCGCCGGCGGCGACGCCCCGTTCACCAACTTCTCCTACGCCCTGCAGTGGCTCACGTTCGGCGTGATCGCCCTGTTCGCGCTCGGCTACTTCGTGCGGCTGGAGCTGCTGCAGCGCCGCGGCACCGACCGGCGCGGGCAGCGGGCGGCCCTGCGCCGCGCCCTGGCAGGCGAGGACGAGCCCGGAAAGCACTGAGTCCCGCGTGAAGGGAGCTTCTCGATGTCCACGGCGCGCGAGCTCCTGGATGCGGCCGTGGCGGTGGTGCAGGCGGGGCTCGACGCCGGCACCCTCGACCCGGATGCGGCCCGCCGCTACGCACTTCCAGAGCTACGAACTGATGTTCTGGAACACCCTCGCCGACGCCTGATGCCACGCTGCTGCCGCCGCACAGGGCCCGTGGACCGGCTCATGCCTGCGCAACCGCCATCGTGACGGCGGTGAGGAAGTGCCGCAGCACGCCGGGATCGGGAGCGTGGTCAGGATTAATCTCGGTGAGGACGAGCCCTGCGAATCGAGGACTGGAGGCGAACACGGCCAGGCTCGCGGCCAGTTCGTCCAACCGCAACCCGATCGGGTCGCCGCCGGAGTCCGGTACGTCGGCGAGAGGCGTGTCGGCGAAGGCCAGGACGTCCACGTCGCAGTGGACGACGAAGTGGGCCCTCGCCTCCTCTGTCGCGCGCCGGGCCCGCAGGGCCGCCCCCGCCGGGTCGGCATGCACCTCGTCGACGTGCAGGTGCGTCACGCCGAGTTCGTCGAGCAGACGCAGCTCGATATCCCCCGCAGGCAGGGTGTGCCCGTAGGAGACCGAGGGCGGGCGATCGCTCCCCGGCGAACGCCACAGGCGATCGCCGCCGCCAGGACGGCCGCGGCGGCGCCGACCAGGCGGGACAGGCGCGCGGCTCGCGCGAGGTCGGCCGGACCGGGAGGCGGGCCATCGCCGAGCCGGGGCCGGTCCTCCACGCCGTGCGGGTAGACCGTGCGTCCGCCCAGAGCGACGCCCAGCGCGCCGGCGGCGGCCGCCTCCACCGGGCCTGCGTTGGGGCTCGGATGCGCCGAGCCGTCGCGGCACCATGCGGCGAACGCTCGGCGCGGCGCTCCACCGACGGCGGGCGCGAGCCCGGCGAAGAGCAGCGCCGACACGCGGGCGGGCACCAGGTTGGCTACGTCGTCGAGCCGCGCGGAGGCCCAGCCGAAGCGCCGGTACCGGGCGGACCGGTAGCCGACCATCGCGTCGAGGGTGTTCACGGCCCGGTAGGCGAGCAGGCCGGGCACCCCGCCGACGGCGCCCCACAGCAGGGGCGCCACCACGGCGTCGGAGGTGTTCTCGGCCATCGACTCGGTGCCCGCACGGGCCATCCCCCCGGCATCGAGCGCCGCCGGGTCGCGTCCGCAGAGCGACGGCAGGCGGGTGCGCGCGGCGGTCAGGTCACCGGCGGACAGCTCGCGGGCCAGGGCGGCACCGTGCGCTGCGAGCGAGGAGCCGCCCAGCACCGCCCAGGTCGCGAGGCCGGTCAGCGCCACCCCTGCGGCGGGATGACGTGCCGCCGCCCGCTCGGCCAGCACCCCCAGCGCGGCGGCCCCGCCGACGAGCACCGCGGCGTACAACGCCCCGGACGAACGCCGGTCGCCGTAGCAGCGTGCCTCGAGCGCAGCGGCGGCACGACCGAACCCGGCGACCGGGTGCCGGCGCCGCGGATCACCCAGCAGGGCGTCGGCCAGCGCTCCCACGAGCAGCCCGGCCGGACGGACCCACCTCCGCGGGCCCACCCGTCAGTCGCCGGCGACCGCCTGGCCGAGGCGCAACCCGTGCAGGCGTTGCGCCTCGGTGGCGATCTGATGCAGTGAGCAGGGCCAGCGCTCGCCCGAGCCGCTGGCGGTACGGCAGGACCTGCAGCGGCCCAGCCGGTCGGGCAGGTGCGCGGCGAGCAGCCGGCGCCACACCTCGGGCATGCCGGCCATGACGTCGGCGATGCCGCCAGCCGACTCGGGTTGCGTCACGACCGTTCCAACACGCGCAGGTCAGGCGAGCTATTCCAGGTCGTGCGGCCGGTCGCCGAGCGGCGGAATTCGCACGATCGACCGCGCGTGACGTGCGTCATAACGTTGTTCACAACCGATCGTCCGATGGCGAGGCCCGCTGGGCGCGAACGGGCCGTGACTCAGAGTGTGTACTCGCCCACGGGCGAGGTAGTCCCATCAGCGTGCAGTTCGCTCTCGCGCCCCCGCAGCTCCACGCGGCGGATCTTGCCGGAGATCGTCTTGGGCAACGCCGCGAACTCCAGCCTGCGGACCCGCTTGTACGGCGCCAGGTTGTCGCGCGCGAACTCCAGGATCGACCGGGCCGTCTCCTCGGTCGGCTCGTGGCCCGCGGCCAGCACGACGTACGCCTTCGGCACGGCGAGGCGAACCGGGTCCGGCGACGGCACGACGGCCGCCTCCGCGACCGCCGGGTGCTCGATGAGCACGCTCTCCAGCTCGAACGGGCTGATCCGGTAGTCCGAGGCCTTGAACACGTCGTCGGAGCGCCCGACGTAGGTGATGTAGCCGTCCGCGTCGCGCGAGCCGACGTCCCCGGTGTGGTAGTAGCCACCCGCCATCGCCTCGGCGTTGCGCTCGGGGTCGCCCCGGTAGCCGACCATCAGCCCCAGCGGGCGCTGCGACAGGTCGATGCAGATCTCGCCCTCGTCGCCCGGCTGATCCGTGGCCGGATCGACGAGCACGATCGGGTAGCCGGGGATCGGCCGCCCCATCGACCCGGGCTTGACGGTCTGGCCGGGCGGGTTGCCGATCTGCAGCGTGGTCTCGGTCTGCCCGAAGCCGTCGCGGATGCGGATGCCCCACGCCTTCTCGACCTGCTCGATCACCTCCGGGTTGAGCGGCTCCCCCGCGCCGACGACCTTGGTGGGCGGGTTCGCCAGGCTCGACAGGTCGGCCTGGATGAGCATCCGCCACACGGTGGGCGGCGCGCAGAAGCTGGTGACGTTGCAGCGGTCCAGCACGCCGAGCACGGACTCGGCGTCGAACTTCGCGTAGTTCATGACCAGCACGCAGGCCTCGGCGATCCACGGCGCGAAGACGTTGCTCCAGGCGTGCTTCGCCCAGCCCGGCGAGGAGATGTTGAGGTGCACGTCGCCGGGCTGCAGGCCGATCCAGTACATGGTCGACAGGTGCCCGACCGGGTAGGACGCGTGGGTGTGCTCCACGAGCTTGGGCTTCGCCGTGGTGCCGGAGGTGAAGTACAGCAGCAGCGTGTCCGTGCCGCGGGTGATGCCGTCGGGCGTGAACTGCGCTTCTGCGGTCGCCGCGTCGGCGTAGTCGAGCCAGCCCTCCGGGGCGCCACGCACGGCGATCCGCGTGTAGTCACCCTCGACGTCGTCGAACTTGCCGGCGTCACCGCCGCCGACCACCACATGCTTCGCGCCGCCTCGGTCGAGGCGGTCCCGCAGGTCGGAAGCGGTGAGCAGCGTGGTGGCCGGGATGACGATCGCGCCGAGCTTCATCGCCGCGAGCAGGGTCTCCCACAGCTCCACCTGGTTGCCGAGCATGAGGATGATCCGGTCGCCACGGGCGACGCCGTGCTGCCGCAGCCAGTTGGCCACCTGGTTCGAGCGGGCGGACAGCTCGGCGAAGGTCCAGTACGCCTCGCTACCGTCCTGCTCGACGATCCAGAGGGCGCGGGCGGCGCCCCGCTCGGGGTCGGCGGCGACGGCGTCGAAGTGGTCGAGTGCCCAGTTGAACTCGTCGATCTCGGGCCAGCGGAAGTCGCGGTAGGCCGTGTCGTAGTCCTCGCGGTGCGCCACGAGGAACTCGCGGGCCGCGTAGAAGTTCTGTACGGACGGGTTCATGACCTCACCTCGTAGTAGCCGCGCTGCCGACCCGACCCTAATGATTCCCACCGCCCGTGGCTCACCCCCGAACGGAGAGGTGGGGCACGCGATCCCCCGGACGCGCGGGACGTGCCGGCTCTCGACAGCACAGCTGCGCCCGTACGGTGGCGCGGTGATCGCGACCGGCCGACGAACCTCCCGCCCGATCGTCGCCGGAAGGGTCGCCGCCGGGAGGATCGTCACAGCAGGTGTGCTCGCCGCGTTCGTGCTCGCGGGATGCGCCCCCGCCCCCGCTCCGGGCCCGGATGTCGCCCGCCCGGTGCCCCCGGCCCCGACCGCGCCGGCACCCGAGCAGGCGTCGGCGGCCGCGGAGGTGACTCTGCCGTGGCCCGCGGCGACCCCGGAGGCCGCCGCCGAGCTGCAGGCCCAGGTGGACCGCGGCGCCCAGCCGTGGCTGCTGGACCCGTCCGAGGTGGCCATCGCCTACGCGGCCGCGGCCCACGACTGGCCCGACGCCGAGGCGTACCCGGGCCCCGACGGCACCAGTGTCGACGTCCGCAACGCCGACGGCGAGCGCCTCACCCTCAGCCTCGCCCAGCCCGGCCGGACGGGCAGCGACGGCATCTGGGTCGTGACGGCGGAGCAGGGGTAACTCCCCCGTCGCAACCGGCGCTCACGCTACGTGCCGATACAGGTGCCCACTCGCTTGTTCGGGTGAAGTCTCCCCACGAGTGCAGCGTTCTTGAGGCATGCTGCGATGCAGAGGGTGACGCCGCCGCACGAGCGAGCGGCCCCAGTGCCCAGGGGGGCGACGATGACGAACGATCTCGTCCAGCAGGACATGTTCACGGTGCTGCACGGCCAGCCCGCGCCGGTGGTGACGCGGTGGAGCTACAGCGCGTACGACCCGTTCGCAGTGTCCCTCGCGGTGCGAACGAGACATGACCGGTGGGTCGAGTGGCTCATCGGGCGGGAGCTCGTGATCGCCGCGCTCGACGAGCCCACCGGCGAGGGCGACGTGCGGATGCGCCCGCTCACGGTGCAGGGCTACGACATCGTCGAGATCGAGATCCGCTCGCACGACGGGCGCGCGGTGCTCGAGGTCGACCAGGAGCTCCTGCGGTCCTTCGTGGACGCCACGCTCGAGATGGTCCCGGTCGGCACGGAGGCCGACCGGATGGACCTCGACGGCGAGATCGCCCGCATCACCCGCAGCTGCGCCGAGTAGGAGGACCTACTCCCACGCCTCGGACCCGGCGTCCTGCCGACCGTCCACCCCGGCCGCACCTGCGGACTCCGGATCCCGGTCGATCCGTTCGGCCGGCGATCCGGCGCCGCGCTCCCCCGCCCTCCGCTCGCCGGGAAGGCCCGGGTCGAACACCTCGCCGTCCGACCGCACATCCCGTGCGGCCTGCGCCACCGCGGTGTCGGCCTCCGGGTCGGCCCCCAGCGCGGTGTCCAGCTCGGGATCGTCGAGCTCGGGAACACCCGCGACGGACGGCTCCATCGCCACCGGCGCGCCCGGATCGTCGGTGGTGTGCACGGCGGCCTCCTCGGCCCCGGCGGCTCCACCGTCGATACCGACGTCCACCCCGTCCATGGCGTCGGGCGTCTCCAGCGCGGCTCCCTCGCCGGCGAGCTCGATCCGGCCGGACCGATCGGCGTCGACGGGGTCGTCCCCGCGCTCGCGGCTCAGCCGCTCGTCGAGCGAGTCACCTTCGCGCATGCCCCGCGCGGTGACCTCGTCCTCCTCGGCGAGGTAGGGCCGGTCGGGTGGCGAGTAGCCGGCGTCGAGGCCGTCCCGGTCACCGGCGGGCGCCGCGAGGGTCTCCTCGCTCTCCAGCTGGACGGACGCACCCAGGTCGGGCGCCTCCGGCTGCTCCTCGTAGTCGCGCTGCGCCATGACGACGTGCACCTCCTGGCGTCGGGCTGCGTACGGGCCCCGCGTACCCGGCGCCTCCTGGCCCCACACCCGGTGCGCTCAGCCGCTCACCCGGTGGGTCTCGACCCGCACGCCGCCGCGCGGCCTCCCACCGAGGTCGCGCGTCAGCCGCAGGCACGTCTCCACCCACAGGTTCAGCTGGATCTCCTTCGCCAGCCGCAGCCGCGTGTACAGCAGGTGCGACAGCCGGTCGCCGGAGCGCGCCCACGACTCGATCTCGAACAGCAGACCCTCGCCGTCGGCCCGGCACCGGAACTCGATCTGCCCGGCCTCCAGGTGCCCCCGCAGGGTCGCCAGCCGGAACGACGCAGGCCCCATGCCGACCACCCGCACCGGCCCGTCCCACGGGCCGGGCATCCGGATGAGGAACTCGTCGCCGGGGCACATCAGCCCGTCGGTCCCGCGGACCTTCACGAACACGGCGACCTCGGCTGGGGCGCCGCAGTTGGGGTCGCCGGAGAACCGCCCGATCACCTCCTCCGGTGATGACGAGGCGCCCGCGACCCGGACCGAGTACCGACGGTGCACCAGCGGGCCCACACCGTCCTCGATGCGTTGCAGGTCGTCGTCGACCAGGTCGTCCGGGATGGTCCACGGCCGTTCGGAGCTGTCCCCCACCGTCTCGGTGCGACGCATCGGCGTGGTGCGCCACATGTAGCGCCACGCGACGCGGGCCAGGCCGAGCGGCCACCCCAGCACGATGGCCGCCCGGTAGGTCAGGCTGCCCGGGGCACGGCGCGGGCGATGGCGTAGCGACACAGGAGGCCGGGTACCCGCCGCGCATGATCCCGAACGCAGCCCTGCTGCGTCGCGCCGCGTTCACCTGCCGCGCCGCGTCGGTCGCCTCCATCGGACTCTGCATCGGGCTCTGGATCCGCGCCAAGACCGTCGACCAGGACGAGCGCGGCAACGCAGAGCGGCGTGCGCTCTTCGTCGGGCTCTGGCCCCCCATGTTCTGGTTGATCAGCGACACCATCGACGACGCCTCCCGACGCCTCGCCGACCGGTGAGGCGCCCCTCGCTCGCCGACGCCGTCGCCGCCCTGCACGACCTCCCCGTCAACTACGACGAGGCGGCCGCACCGCCCGCGGTCACCGCGGGCTGGCACATCGACCGCCGGGTGCTGGAGCTGGGCCGGGAGGCGCCGGGCGAACCGGAGCCGGGCGGCCTGCTCGAGACCGCGGGGGCGCTGGTGAACAACTACGAGTTCAGCGACCCCTCGATCCTGCGCGCGGCCTTCCGGTACCCCGGCGACCTCATGGGCCGGGACATGCTGCTGGAGGCCCGGTTCCTCGTGCTGCGCTTCCTGCTGGGAGTGCGCATCACCACGGAGCACGACGAGGTGCGTGACGGTTCGCGCGGCCCGGAACGCGTGATCGGCTGGTCGTACCAGACCCTGCGCGGCCACCTCGAGCAGGGCCGGCTGGCCTACGAACTGGCCAAGGAGCTGGAGACCGGGCGCGTGGAGTTCCGGATCGTCGCATACTCGCGGCAGGCGCCGATCCGCAACCCGGTGCTCCGGCTGGGGTTCCGGCTGTTCGGGCGGCGCACGCAGCTGAAGTTCTACCGGCTCGCGCTGGCCCGGTTGCGCGGTCTCGTGCACGCGCCACCCGCGCCTCCGCGACCGGGTCCGGACGGTCTCGTCCGGGCACCCAGCGGGGTGGAGCCGGGCCGTTTCGAGACGTTCACCCTGCGCTTCGCCCACCCCGGGCGCTAGTGCTTCCCGCCGGAGGTTCGTCGGGGGTATCGGTGGATCCAGCTTCTCGCTGGGCGTGGCGGCGGGCAGCCCTCGTACCGGGCGTACTCGGGCTGTCCGCCGCTACGTCCAGGGTGGAGCTGGGCTTGGCGAACTTCCGGCGGGGAGCACTAGCCAATGCGCGCTCACGCAGGCGGGTACCGGTCCTGCTTCAGCAGCCGCGCGAGGTGCGCGGCGTTCGCGGCCATCGTCTTCAGCGTCGACGCCACGGCCTTCGGGGTCTCGTCGAGATCCTTGTAGTCCGTGGTGGTCATGGCCTCGCCGTTCCAGTACACGCCGCCGTTCGCCGGGATCGTGAAGCCGACGTCGTTGAGGCTCTGGAACAGGCCGGCCGTGATCGCGTGGCCGCCGTCCTCGTTGCCGACGACGACGGTGAGCGCAACCTTGCCGAACGTCTCCAGGCGGCCCTCGTCGTCGGTCATCGACAGCTCGGCGTCGAGCCGCTCGATCACGCGCTGCGCGACGCTGCTGCGGTGCCCGACCCACGTCGGCGTCCCGATGACGAGGATGTCCGCGCCGAGCATCTGCTGCCGGATGCCCGGCCACGCATCGCCCGCGCCCATGTCGGCCTCCACGCCGGGCTTCACGTCGAGATCGACCACCCGGACGCTGCGGCCGTCCACGCCGTGCTCGCGGAGCGCCTCGAGGACCTGGTCCGTCATGAGCTCGGTGCTGGACTCGCCGGGCGACGGGGTCAGCGTGCAGTTCAGGGCGAGCGCCGTCAGCGGTGTCGGGCTGGTCATGTCCTCGCGGTACCCGGCGACGACGGGGGCAACCACCGGGCATGATCCGGGACGTGCCGACCGACACTCCGCGCGATCCCCGCCTCGGCCGGGCGCGGGTGGCCGTCCTCGGCTCGCTGGTCGTCTCGGTCGCCTCCACGGTGATCTGGCCGGGGATCGGCGCCCTGCGCTTCGAGGCGCGCCCGCTGTGGCAGGTGCTCGGCTCCGCCGGGATCCTCGCCGTCGCGATCACCCAGGCCGCCGCGCTGTACGCGGCCGCGACGCCGGGCCTCGCGGAGCGGACGCGCCGCCGGTACGTCGTCGCGTTCCTGGTGGCCGTGCTCGCGTCGGTGCCGCTGGTGGCGCCGGTCGCCACCGAGGGACCGGAGGGCTGGGACACCTGGGCGTGGTTGGGCGCCGCTGTGGTCGGGTCGGTCCCGCTGCTGATGGGAACCGGCCCGGCGGTGGGCGTCGCCGTGCTGGCCACCGCGCTCTCCGCCGCGACCGGGGCTGCGACCGGCGGATCCGCCGCGACCTTCGCGGTCATCACCGCGGGGGTGGGGCTGAGCCTGCTCGCCATCCACGGGCTGCCGGTCGTGCTGTGGCACCTCGTGCTCGAGGCCCGCGACGGCCGCGAGGCGCAGGCCCGGCTCGCCATCACCGAGGAGCGGCTGCGGTTCGCCCGCGACGTGCACGACCTGCTCGGCCACCACCTGTCGGTGATCGCGTTGAAGGCCGAGCTCGCCCAGCGGCTCGCGGTCACCGACCCCGAGCGTGCCGGGCGGGAGGCGGGTGAGGTGCGCGAGCTCGCGGCCGGGGCGCTGGCCGAGATGCGCGAGGTCGTCCACGGCTACCGGGCGGTCGACCTCGCCGCCCAGCTGGACGCCGTCGCGCGGGTGCTCGGTTCCTCCGGCGTGCGCTGCACGGTCGTCGGCAGCCCCGGCCCCCTCCCGGAGACGATCGCCACCGGTCTCGCCGCCACCGTGCGCGAGGCCGGCACCAACGTGCTGCGTCACAGCCGGGCGAAGTGGTGCAGGATCGATCTCGTGCGGACCGTGGACGACGTGCGGCTCACCGTCGCGAACGACGGCGCGGGCGACGCCCGGCCGGACACCTACAGCTCGGGGCTGCAGGGCCTGTCCGATCGGCTCGCGAGGTCCGGCGGGCGCCTGCGCACGACCGTGGTGGACGGGGTGTTCACCCTCGACGCCCTGCTGCCGGTGCCCCGGCCATGATCCGCGTCCTGCTCGCCGACGACGAGGAGCTGATCCGCACCGCGGTGGCAGCCCTGCTGGGCCTCGAACCCGACCTCGAGGTCGTGGCGCAGGCGGGAGACGGCCGGGGGGCGGTCGACGCGGCGGTGGCGCACCGCCCCGACGTCGCGGTCGTGGACCTGGAGATGCCGGGTCTCGACGGGATCGCGGTCGCGGAGGAGCTGACGACGGCCGCGCCGACCTGTGCGGTCGTGATCCTCACCGGACACGGTCGGCCATCCCACCTGCAGCGCGCGCTCGCCGCCGGGGCGAAGGGGTTCCTCCCGAAGGGCTCCCCGGGCGGCACGCTGGCCGATGTGATCCGGCGGGTGCACGGCGGCGCCCGCTACGTCGACCCGGCACTGGCCGCCGACGCCCTCACCGCCAGGCCCTGCCCGCTCACCCCGCGCGAGCTGGACGTCCTGCGGGAGGCTGGCACCGACACCCCGGTCGCGGTCGTCGCCCGCCGCGTGCACCTGTCGCAGGGCACCGTCCGCAACCACCTCGCCGCGATCACCGCGAAGCTCGCCGTCCCCACCCGCGCCGAGGCCTACCGCACCGCCCAGGAACAGGGCTGGCTCTGACCGGCGAGTCCGACATCCCGCCACGCCGAACCCCGCGTTCCGAACGGCCGGCACCCCCAACCGCCCGCGCCCGAACGCCCGACACAGCGGCCCGAACGCAAGACTCGCCCGCAAGAGGCCCGGCCTCCCGCCCGCGAGTCGGACACCCGGACACGGCGAGTCGGGCGTTTCGACACGGCGAGTCCGACATCCCGACACGGCGAGTCCGACATCCCGACACAGCGAGTCCGACATCCCGACACAGCGAGTCCGACATCCCGACACAGCGAGTCCGACGTACCAGCGCGGCGAGTCCGGCGCGGGGGCCGGCCGCGCTATCGGACCGCGCGGAAGCGGAAGGCCCTCGGCACCGCATCGACCTCGACGTCGGTGAATCCCACGGCACGGAGCCGGTCGGGCAGGGTGGCCGGGTCGACGACCGTCATCGTGTCGCCGATGTGAATCAGCCGGAACCGCAGGTTGAGCCGGCTGTCGAGCCCCGCGAACACGCCGCCGGGCCGCAGCACACGGGCGGCCTCGGCGAACAGCCGGTCCTGCTGCTCCGGGGTGGGAACGTGGTGCAGCATCGTGAAGCAGACGACCGTGTCGAACGACGAATCGGGGAACGGCAGGGCCGCCCCGTCCCCGGTGTGCACGTCGACGCGGTCCCCGAGGCTCGCGCGCACGCCTGCGGCCAGGTCCGGGTCCACCTCCACCGCGGTGAGCCGCCCGCCCTTCCCGGCGAGCCACCGGGTGGTCACCCCGTAGCCGGGCCCGATCTCGAGCACGTCGCCGTTGAGCGGAACCGTCTGGCACACCCACGGCAGCACCTCACCGTGCATTCGGGTGGCCCACGTGTCGGAACGGCAGATCCGGCGGTGCAGCAGGTTCATCGGCACCTTCGCGAGGCTAGGGCCGCGCTGCGCTGTCCGGTACCGGCTAACGTGCCGTTTCGTGTCGCGTTCCGGCCATCCACCCACGCTGCTCGCCCCACCGCTCGGCGCCGCGCTCGTCGGCCGCTTCGCGCTCGCCCGCGGGCACCGGTTCGCCGAGCACGTCCACCCGACCCACCAGCTCGCATGGGCGGAGCGGGGCGTGCTGTCGATCTCGGCGGGCGACACGACCTGGGCGCTCCCCCCGACCCGCGCGCTGTGGATCCCGGCCGGCGTCCGGCACACCACCGCCGCGGCCACCGTCACCGCGATGCACAGCCTCTACCTGCGTCCCGAGCGGTCCCCGGCGGGCTTCGACGACCCGACCGTGCTCGCGGTGGCCCCCCTGCTCGCCGCCCTCATCGCCCATCTCGGCCGGGCAGAGCTGGGTGACGACGAGCGCGCCCGCGCCGAGGCCGTGCTGTTCGACCAGCTCGTGCCCGCCCCGGTGGCCTCGGTCGAGCTCGCACTGCCCGCCGACGACCGTGCCCGCCGCGTGGCCGACGCCCTGCTCGCCGACCCCGCCGACGACCGCGGCGCCGAGGCGCTGTCCCGGCTCGCGGGCACCAGTCCGCGGACGCTGCACCGCCTCTTCCAGGACACCACCGGCTGCGGGCTGGGCGAGTGGCGCATGCGGGCGAGGATCCGCGCAGCGCTGGAGCTACTGGCCACCGGCATCCCGGTGGGCGTCGTCGCCAACCGGGTCGGCTACCGCACGCCGAGCGCCTTCGGGGCGGCCTTCCGCAAGGTGCTGGGCACGACACCGGCCCAGGTCTTCGGTCCTCGGTGAGCATCGGCAGTCCGGCTCGGCGATGCAGTGATCGAGGGCCGCGCACTCGACGCGAAGACCACCCCGATCTGGATCTCGATCCGCGTCATCGACGCCCTCGGCCGACGAGGACCCGCACCGACCGCCCGTCGGCCGACAGCAGCCCGTGGCGGCGGGCCTCCTCGAGCATCGCGGCCCAGCGCTTCGACCAGGCGGATGCCGACGTCGGATTCATGCTCATCACGGCGAGCGATCGGAGCACACCCACGTCCAGCAGCGCGGTGTCGCCGTCCGAGAGCTCCCCGGTACCGGTGGTGGTGAGGGCCTTGCCCAGGCGTTCGGGGTCGAGGTCGGTGTCCAGTCGCAGGTCGGCGAGGTCGTCGGGGTCCTGCACGACGGCGCCCGCGGTCGACAATCGCACGATCATCCGAACGATACTGCCGCATGTGGAGCGCGTCCGGCGGGCACTCCTGCCCCATGACGGACCGATCGCACGGTATCGCCCCGGCCGAGCTCGCCGACGACGTCCTGCGCCGCGAGCTGGCCCACCTGCACGAGACCCGCCACGACACGCTGCTCGGCGGCAGCGAGTCCGCCCTGCACGCGCACACCGAGCGGATGCTCGCGCTGGAGCAGGAGTTCCTGCGGCGGTTCCCGGAAGCGGGCGCTCCCGACCCGCGGCGCACCCGCGCCGGCAGCCGGGAGAACGCGGGCCAGCCGGTGTCCGGGCGCCGGATCGACTAGTGCTTCCCGCCGGAGGTTCGTCGGGGGTACCGGTGGATCCAGCTTCTCGCTGGGCGTGCCGGCGGGCAGCCCTCGTACCAGGCGCACTCGGGCTGTTCGCCGGTGCGTCCAGCGTGGAGCTGGGCCGCTGAGACCCTTGGCGAACCTCCGGCGGGGAGCACTGGCTACCGACCCGCCACCCGCCGGCTGCGGGTCACCACCGCCACCGCGACCGCTGTCGTGACCGGAACGGAGGCCACCAGGCCGATGCTCCCGACGAGGGTGCGAACCACCTCGGTGGCGATCACCTGCGTCGTGAGGACGTCGCCGAGGCCGCGCTGAGCGGCCGAGAACAGCAGGAGCAGCGGAAGGGTCGTGCCGGCATAGGCGAGCACGAGCGTGTTCACCGCCGAGGCGACGTGGTCACGCCCGATCCGCATGGCCGCGCGGAACAGCGCGATGCTGCGCAGGCCCGGGTCCGCCTGCCGCAGCTCCCAGACCGCCGAGGTCTGGGTCACGGTCACGTCGTCGAGTGCACCGAGTGCACCGATCATCAGGCCGGCCAGTACCAGCCCCCTGCTGTCGACGCCCGTACCGAGCGCCGCTGCCAGGTTGGCGGTGTCCTCGTCGGCGCCGCTGAGCCGGGCGAGGTGGGCGAACGCGGTGCCGAGCAGCCCGATCAGCACGAGGCTCGCCAGCGTGCCCAGCACGGCGGTCGACGTCCGCGCCGACAGGCCGTGCGTGAGGTACAGCGCCCCGAACATGATCGCGCAGCAGCCGACGACGGCGACCGCGAGCGGGTCGCGGCCGGCCAGGATCGCAGGGAGCACGAACGCGATCAGCGTCGTGCCCGTGAGCGCGAGCGCTGCGAGCGCCGCGAGACCGCGCCTGCCTCCGAGCCCGACCACGGCGGCCGCGAAGAGCAGGGCCAGAACCAGCAACGGGGTGGAGCGCTGGAAGTCGACCACCGCGTAGGCCACCGGTTCGGTCAGCTCGTCCTCCGGCACGGAGAGGACCACGTCGTCCCCGGCCCCGAAGGGCGCCTCACCCCGGACGACCGAGACCTCGGTCACGATGCTCTGCCCGGCGAGTGGTCCCTCGGCGATCGCGACGGTGAGCGCGAGGCAGCCGTCCGCGTTGGGATCGTCGCTGCAGGCGGTCTCCGTGGCCGTGGTGACGTGCCCGTCGACGCGCACCGCCGTCACGTCGTCCGCCGGAGCCGGTTCCCCGAACGGGTACAGCAGCACGAGGCCCACCACCGTCGCGAGCGCGCAGGGCACCAGCAACGCCGCGATCAACATCCGCACCCGGCGATCGGCCGGTGGCGCGGGCGAGTGACCGTGGCCGTGGCCGTGGCCACCGCCGTGCCCACCGTTACCGTGCCCACCGTCGCCGTCGAGCCGCCGGTGCCGGGCCGGGCGCCGCGCGTGGCGATCCGTGGAACTCACGCGCCAGATCCTCACCGGTGCCCGGTGCCGCCCACGCCCCGGGTCGCGCTACACCGCCTGGCCCCCGGTCAGGACGCCATGGCCGCGGCAGGCGGGTTCCAGCGGAGGCTGTGCCACGTGCGGAAGGCGCCGGGGCGGTTGGTGATCACCCCGTCCACACCCGCCACCCCCGCGGCGCCCCACTCGTCGGGCTCGTCGAGGGTCCACGGGTAGACGCTGTAGCCCGCCTCCCGCAGCCGGGCGGCGAGGCCGGGCATCTCCATGGGCAGCTGACCGATCGGGTTGCAGCCGGCCGCCCCGAGCTCCTGCAGGCGCTCCATCAGCCCGTTCAGGTGCTCGGGCCGGAAGACGAGCAGCGACCGCGGCAGGTCGGACGCGACGTCACGGGCGGCCGCGACCGTCTCCGTCTCGAAACCCTGCAGGATCGTGCGCCCGGCCAGACCGTGGCGGCGGATGGTGGTGACCGGCCCGTCCATCTGCGCAGCGGTCCAGCTGCCCTTGAACTCCACGAGCCAGCCGACGTCGGGATGCGCGGCACCCCACTGCGCGACCTCGGTGAACGTCGGCACGCGGGCGCCGGCGAACCCGGGATCGAACCAGCTTCCCGCGTCGGCGGCGCCGAGCGCGTCCGAGCTGGTCAGGGCCACCTCGGCGTCGATTCCGGTGGTCCGCAGCGCCGACCCGTCGTGGATGATCACGGGCACGCCGTCGGAGGCGATCCGCACGTCGATCTCGATGAGATCGCACCCTGCGGCGACGGCGGCGTCGAAGGCCGCGATCGTGTTCTCCGGCGCCGACGACGAGTCGCCGCGGTGCGCGATGGTGCGGATGTGCCCCGGTTCGGGGCGCAGGGTCTCGGGAAGCCGGTCGCTCGGCAGAGCCCTAGATGTAGCGCGCAACGTTCTGCTCATACGAGGTCTTGATCTCCGCGGCGGCGGCGGAGAACGCGGTGGCCGGGTTCTCGTTCTGCAGGACGATCTTCTGGATGGCGGTGGTGAGGTACTGGTCGCCCGACGGCACGAACGCGCGGACCCAGTCCTGCACGCGCGTCGTGGCGAGCTGGTCGACGGCCGTGCGGGCCTGCGGGGTCTGGGCGAACACGGCGGCCATGTCCGGGCTCTCGATCGCCGAGGTGCGCACGGGCATGTAGCCGGTGCCCGCCGAGAAGTGCGCGGTCTGCGCGGCGTCGGTGAGGAACTTCAGGAACATACCCGCGGCAAGCTGCTGCTCCGGCGACCTCGCCGATGCGATCGCGACGCCCGTGCCGCCCGTCGGGCAGCCCGGCCCTGCCGGGCCCTTGGGCAGGAAGCCGGTGCCGACCTCGAACTGCGCCTGCTGCAGGATGCCGCGCAGCGAGCCCGTGGATGCCATCGTGCAGGCGGTGACGCCCGCCGAGAAGTCCGCCACGTACCCGTCGTCGCCGCCCTGGGTCGGCGCCGCGACCTTCTTGTCGTGGACCAGCCCGCGGACGTACTCGCCCGCGTCCAGGGTCTCCGGCTTGTCGAGGGTGAGCGTCCACTCCTGCGAGTACGTCCCGCCCCGGCCCCACATGAAGTTGTAGAACCACCAGGCCGCCCACGAGGTGGCCGTTCCGAGGCCCAGCGGCGGCCGTCCGACGACCTGCGCCAGCGCGGGCGCCCACTGCTCGAACTCGTCCCACGTCTCGGGCGCGCGGTCGGGGAGGCCTGCCCGCTGCCAGACGTCGCGGTTGTAGTAGAAGAGCGGCGTCGACCTGGCGTACGGCAGCGCCCAGTGCTGACCGTTGAACGCGTAGTCGGCGTAGAGCGTGGGGATGTAGTCGCCGGTGTCGATCTGGAGGTGCTGGGCCAGCCCCTCCAGCGGGATGATCTGACCGTTGATCATGTAGCGGAACCACCAGACGTCGCTGGCGCCCACCAGGTCGGGCGTGTTGTCGGTGCCGGCGGCCGCCTGGAACCGCTGCGCGACCTCGTCGTAGTTCTTGCCCGCCGTGACCAGGTTGACCGTGATGCCCGGGTTCTGCTCCTGGAACCGGCGGATGTACTCCTTCTCCATCTCGATCGAGGTGCCCGGGTGGTTGCTCCACCAGGTGATCCGGGAGGCCGGCTGCACCCCGGACCAGTCGATGTCGGCCTGCGCCGCCCCGCCCGAGTCGGAGATGGTGGGCCCGCCGCACGCCGCGAGGGCGGCCGTGCCGCCCAGCAGGGCGCCGAGGCGCAGCAGCCCGCGCCGGGACAGTTCGGGTGTGGTCATGTCGTGCCTCTCGGTGGAGAAGGGGTTCAGCCGGTGACGGCGCCGGTGACCAGCCCGGCGACGATCCGGCGCTGGAGGAGGAAGAAGACGGCGAGGACGGGCACGGTGACCAGTACGGTGCCGGCCATGATCACGCCCCAGTCGGGGATCCCGTCGAAGTTCATCAGCAGGGTCAGGCCGACCGGGAGCGTCATCATCTCCGGCCGGTCGATCACCAGGAGCGGCCAGAGGTAGTCGTTCCACTCGGTGACGATCGAGACGAGCCCGACGGCGGCGATCGTGGGCCCCGACAGCGGCACGACGAAGCGCCACAGCCGCCGCCAGTGGCCCGCACCGTCCAGCTCCGCGGCCTCGAGGATCGAGCGCGGCAGCGTCAGGAAGTGCTGCCGGAACAGGAACGTGCCGAACGCGCTCGCCAGCCCCGGGACGATCATGCCCTGGTAGGTGTTGAGCCAGTCGAGCTGAGCCACCAGCGCGTAGTTCGGGATGAGCACGATCTGCTGCGGCACGAGCAGCGCGCACACCACCACGTAGAAGAAGAACCTGCGGAACGGGATGTCGACGAACACCAGCGCATAGGCCGTCATGAGCCCGAGCAGCATCTTCAGCCCCGCGCCGAGCACCGTGGTGATCGCGCTGTTGACGAAGAACATCCCGAACGGGACGCTCTGCGCGGCCGTCACGTAGTTGGTCGGTGCGAGCGAGTCGGGGAGCCACTGGATCGGCAGCCGGTAGAGCTCGTCCATGCCCTTGAAGCTGGCCAGCGCCATCCAGACCAGCGGCAGCACCATCACCGCGACGGCGAGCGCCATCGTGAGGTACCCGCCGACGGCCGGGCGCGAGCCGCGTCTCGGCGGGGCCGGGTCCACGATCACGCCCACGCCACTCGTGCCCACGCCACTCGTGCCCACCCCACTCGTGCCCACCCCACTCATGCGTAGTGCACCTTCCGCTCGACGAAGCGCAGCTGCACGACGGTGATGACGAAGAGCACCAGGAACAGGATCGTGGCGATCGCCGACGAGTAGCCGGCGCGCCCCGCGGCAAATCCTTCGAGGTAGATCGAATACATCATCGTGGTCGTTCCCTCGAGCGGCCCGCCATTGGTCATGGCGCGGATGATGTCGAAGGACTGCAATGACGTCAGCAATGTGGTGATGCTGAGGAAGAACGTGGTCGGCCCGAGCAGCGGGAGCACCACGGAAACGAATGACCGGAGCGGCGACGCGCCATCCAGGGAAGCCGCTTCGAGCAGATCCCGCGGCACTGCCTGCAAACCGGCGAGATAGATGAGCGCCACGTAGCCGACGTTCTTCCACAGGTACACGATGATGACCATCACCAGGGCCCATTGCGGGTCGGTGTACCAGTCCGGCGACCCGATGCCGACCGCCCGCAACAATGCCGACAGCACGCCGAAGTTCGGGTCGAACACGAACAGCCACAGCAGGCCGACCGCGACGCCGGACAGCACGTACGGGGCCACGACGATGGTGCGCGCCGCGCCGCGGAAGCGCAGCTTGCGGTTCAGCAGCACCGCGAGCAGCAGGCCGAGCACCATTCCCCCGCCCACGGTGGCGAGCGTGAAGATCGCGGTGACGGCCAGCATGCGCGGGGTGCCGGGGTCGGCGAAGAAGTCGCCGTAGTTGGCCAGGCCCACGGGGATGGCGGTGGGCGAGCCGAGGTTCCACTGCAGCGTCGACAGGTAGAACGACTGGAGCAATGGCCGGTAGGTGAACACCACCAGCAATGCGATGTTCGGCCCGGCGAGCACGGCGAAAAGCAGCCAGTTCCGCAGCCGGTTGCGGGATCGTGCGCGCGGCCGGGCCCGCAGCGCGCGGTGCGGCCCGGCCCGCCGGACCGGGGTTTCCGGCGGCGTGGTTGCGGTGGCCATGTGGGGAGAGGTCCTCCGTTGTCGGTGCGCGCTCACCCTAAGCCGCGGGGACGGCTGGTATCGAGCGTGGAACCGCAGAAGTCCGATGTTCTCGAATCGATGTCAGGTGCTGTTCACGTGCCGTTCTCCCGATCCCTGCGCGGTTCATCCGTGCGCCACCGGAAAGACAGCCGGAGATCTTGATCACGGGCACCATACATGCCCGCCCCCGCGCGGGCCAGCATGCGGTCCGGGACACATCAGACATCTGGACTTGACAGCGCTGATCGTCATCACCGAGGTTGTCGCCATGGGTGGCTACGCGCGCCGAAGCGTGTCCTCGCAGGGTCCGGGGAGTCTGCGAGGACCGCACGGCGCGCGCGGAGCGTTCGGTCGGCGAGCCTTCCTCGCCGCCGCCGGGCTGGGGGCCGCCGGCCTCGGCTCTGCCGGACTGACGGGCTGCGGCCGCGCGGACGCCGCCGGGAGCATCACCACCGCCACCTACATCCCCGCGTCCTACGACGACCTCTACCCGGGTGTCCAGACGTTCATGGACACCCTCGCCACCGCGAGCGGTGGGCGCCTCACCTGCGACATGTACGACGCAGGCACCCTGCTCGGGGCCGAACAGCTGCTGCCGGGCCTCCTGCTCGGGGTGGCGGACGTGATGTTCCAGACCAGCTCGTACGTGTCGTCGAGCTTCCCGATCCTCGGGGCGATGGAGCTGCCGTTCGGGGCGGAGGACTACGCCAAGCAGCGCCGGGCGATCGACCCGGCCGGCCCGCTGTTCACGCTGGTGAACGAGCAGCTCGCCGCCCAGGGCGTGCGGCTGCTCGGCGGGATGCCCTGCACGTTCGAGTACATCTGGACGATCGGCAGGCCGATCCTGCGCCCCGAGGACGTCCGCGGGCTGCGGATCCGGGTCGCAGGCGAGATCGAGGGCGAGACCGTCAAGGCGCTCGGCGGCGCACCGGTGTTCATGGGCTCGTCGGAGGTGTTCGAGGCCCTGGAACGCGGCACGATCGACGGCCTGATGAGCTACCTCGGCACGGTCGTGTCCCGCGACCTGCAGGAGATCGTCCGATACGGCACGCGCGCCCACTTCGGCGCCTACACCGTCGATGCGTACTGCCGCAGCGACTGGTACGCGGGTCAACCGCCCGAGCTGCGCGCAGCGCTGGACGAGGCGGGCCGCGCCCTCTACCGGGACGGCACCGAGGTGATGGTGGGCGTGCACGAGGGCGACTACCTGGCGCAGGTCCTCGAGGGCGGGGTCGAGCTGGTGGAGCCGAGCGGTGCCGAGCTCGAGGCGTTCCGGACGGCGGTCGAGCCGGTGTACGGGCGGTGGGAGCACCTGATCGGCGACGCGAGCATCGCCGACCGGGCCGTCGGCCTGATCAACGAGGCGTAGGAGGAGTCGTGATCCGAGTACGCCGGGGCGTGCTGGCCTGCACCCGGGCGATGGCCGTCGTGGCGATGGTCGTCGTCGGGCTGATGATGATCACGATCACCTACGACGTGGCGGCCCGCTACCTGTTCGCCGCCCCGACCGACTGGGCCTACCCGCTCAACTCCACGGGCGTCCTCGTCGCGACGATGCTCGCGGTACCGCACCTCTACGCCACCGGTCACCACATCTCGATGGACCTGCTCTACCGCGCCATGCCCGGGCGGGCGCGCCGGGCGGCCGACGTCATCACCACCGTGGCGACGGCGTTCCTCGGGCTCGTGCTCGCGGTCAGCTCGTTCCGCTCGATGACCGTGGCGTACGCAGGCGGCCTCACCGGGGCAGGCACCTTCAACATCCCGCTCTGGATGCCGGACGCCGTGCTGACCGTGTCCGGGGTGTTCCTCCTGCTGGTCGCCCTGCTGTTCCCGGCCGCGCCGCCGCAGGCGCCACCTGGCGAGGCGGAAGTTCCGGCCGAGGCGCAGGGGGTGGCGTGATGGTCGCGGACGGGCTGGTCGTCACCCTCGCCGTGGTGCTGCTGCTGGTGCTGATCGCGCTGCGCACGCCGATCTTCGTGGCACTCGCCGTCGCGGGCGTGGCGGGACTGCTGGGCCTCGGCGGGTTCACCGCCGTCGAGCTCGTCCCGCTCGCGCTGGTGTCGCAGCTGCAGGAGTACGCGCTGGTGGCCGCGCCGCTCTACATCCTGCTCGGCGAGGCGCTCGCCGTGAGCGGGCTGGGGCGGGACCTGTTCCGCGCCGCGCACCGCTGGTTCAACCGGGTGCCCGGCGGGCTGGGCGCCTCGGCGGTCGGGGCGTCCACGGTGTTCGGGGCGATGTCCGGGGTGAGCATCTCCTCGGTGGCGGTGATCGGCCGGATGGCCGTGCCCGAGATGCTGGAGCGCGGCTACAAACCGGGGTTCGCGAGCGGCGCCGTGGCCGCGTCCGGCGCGCTCGCCATGCTGATCCCGCCGAGCCTGATGTTCATCCTCTACTCGTCGATCACGGGTGAGAGCGTGGCCGACCTGTTCGCAGGCGGTCTCCTACCGGGCCTCGTGCTCTCGGCCATGATGATCGTGTACATCGTGGTGCGCGCGAAGCTGGCGCCGGAGAACGCCCCCGTCGACCCCGACCGGTTCACCTGGCGCGAGCGCATCGTCGCGATCGGGCGCATCTCGCCCGCCCTGCTGCTGATCCTGCTCGTGCTGGGATCGATCTACACCGGGATCGCGACCCCCACCGAAGCGGCGGCCGTCGGTGCGCTCGCCGCGTTCGGCGTCACCGGGGCGATCTACCACAAGCTCGGCTGGTCGAACCTGAAGCGGATCTTCGTCTCGACGGCGCAGGTGACCGCGGCCGTCCTCGCGATCGTCGGCGCAGCGTTCGTGTTCACCCAGATGCTGGTGCTCGCCCGCGTGCCGGACGCGTTCACCGGGTTCATCGTGGGCCTCGACGTCCCGCCGACGGTGATCATGATCGGGATCATGATCGTGCTGGTGCTGCTGGGATGCCTCGTCGACGCCGCGTCGCTGCTGCTCGTCGTCACGCCGATCCTGGTGCCCGCGATCGAGGAGCTGGGCTACGACCCCCTGTGGTTCGGCGTGCTGCTGGTGGTGAACCTCGAGATCGCAGTGATCACGCCCCCGGTCGGGCTGAACCTCTACACGATGAAGTCGGTGGTGCCCGAGCTCGACCTCGCCGACATCTTCCGCGGCATCGCCCCGTACGTCGCGATCGAAGGGCTCCTGCTCGCGATCATGATCGCGTTCCCGCAGCTGGCGACGTGGCTGCCCGGCCTACTGTCCTAGCCGCTCCACGACCCCCCGCACGAACGCGGCCTGGCCCGCGTGCTGGGCGCAGTCGTCGATCACGCTCACCAGACGGACGCCGAGCGTGACGGGCGGGTCCCACGCCTCGTCCACCACGCGGTCGAGATCGCCTTCGGTCAGGCCTCCGACGTACTCGAGGGTGCGCGCGGCGACCGCGTCGTAGTAGCCGGTGAGCAGCTCCGGCGACTCCACCCGCACCTGCGCGACGTCGTCCGAGGAGTGCCCGTAGCCGATCGCCCGCACCGGGAAGGGAAGCCCGAACTGGTCGGCCCAGCCCTGCGTCCTCCACACCTGCTCGGTCCCGGCCACCCCTGCAACGTGGTCGTCCTGCACGCGCGACAGGTGCCAGACCAGCCACGCGATCGAGTTGGCCTCCGGGTCGATGCGATGGGCGAGCTGCTCCGCGGAGAGCCCGTCGGCGGCACCGTGCACCTCCTCCCCGATCCGGGAGAACGCGTCGGTCAGCAAGGCGGCAACATCCACGCCCACGACCCTACGACCCGCGAGATGCGCACGTGTCGACGTGTCACAGGGTGTGACCGGCGGTCACACTTCCCGCAGCGGATGGATCACGTTAGTGTCGGCGCGCGCACGGGCGGGCGGCCGGAGGGGGAACGGTGGACGAGCAGTCGCCCGCGCCGTTCGACGTCGACTTCTCCCGCGCGTCCATCGCCCGCGTGTACGACTACCTGCTCGGCGGCAAGGAGCACCTCGAGGTCGACCGCCGGGCCGCCGACGCCGCACGCAACGTCGTTCCCGAGGTCGCGCAGATCGCCAAGGACAACCGCTCGTTCCTGCGCCGCGGGGTGAAGTACCTGGTGCGCGACGCCGGCATCCGCCAGATCGTCGACGTCGGCTCCGGCCTGCCCGGCGAGGACAACGTCAACGAGGTGGCCCAGGCCATCGACGCACGCGTGCGGGTGGCCTACGTCGACAACGACCCCGTCGTGCTGGCGCATGCTCGGGCGCTGCTCGCGACGGACGAGCAGACCGCCGTGGTCACGGCCGATCTGCGCCGTCCCGAGTCGCTCTTCGACAAGGTCACCGCACTGGGGCTGCTCGACCTCGACGCGCCGTTCGCGGTGCTGCTCTCCGGCGTGGTGCACCACCTGTCCGACGACGACGATCCCGGTGGGATCGTCGCCTTCGTGCGGGATCGGCTCTCCCCCGGCAGCTACCTGCTCCTGTCGCATTTCCTCTACGACGACGAGTCCCGCGCCCACGCGCTCGAGCGCGCATTCCTGCACGGTGGCCTCGGTTCTGGCCGCTTCCGCACCTGGGAAGAGCTGCGCGGCTACTTCAACGGGCTCGAACTCGTGGAGCCGGGCCTCGTGTACGCGAACGACTGGCGCCCCGACGAGTTCACGCCGTCAGGGAGCCCGGTGCACACGCTCTACGCCGGCGGAATCGGGCGCAAGCCGTGAACCGCGGTGCCAGAGCAGCGGCACCGGGTCTCAGGCCGTCAGGTCGTCGAACTCGCCGTCCTTCGCACCCATGACGAAGGCCGCGATCTCGGCGCGCGTGTACACCAGCGCGGGGCCCTGCGGGTCGCGGGAGTTGCGCACGGCGACGGCACCGCTGTCCAGTGCGGCGACCTCGATGCAGTCCCCACTCGGGTTGCTGGCGCTGCTCTTGCGCCACACCACGGCACCGAGCTGATCTGCCGCGATGCCGTTGTCCTCGATCTGGTGCATTTGCGCCTCCCCGATGCTCGTCAAAGATGTACGCGGCGAATGTACTTGCAGACGCGCTTGCATCCGCAAGCCGGACTAGGGACACTCGTTCCATGAGCAGTGGCGATCATCCTGGTCGACGCTCTGTCGACACGATCACGGTCACCTGCTCCATCGACTCCCGGGCCCACGAGGTGCCCGACGCCGAGCTCGCCGCGGCGGCCCGGCGCAGCGACGGCCACTACCAGGCGCTCTGCGGCCACATGGTCGCCGCGGCGCCGATGGTGGAGCCGGACGGCCAGCCGTGCCTGCTGTGCACCGCGATCCTCGAGCGCACGGAAGCCACACGCCGCTCCGCACGCCAGCGCATACTCGGCTGACCCGTCTCGGCAGGATCGATCCACCCCCGGCTTGCAGGGCGGCGCCTCGTAGGGCGCCGGAAGCCCGCCGGAGTGAAGCGGAGGCAATTCAACACAGCGAACAGCACCCGCCCGGGCAGGGCGGGTGCTGCCGCCGGCCGGAGCGAACCCCGGCCGGACGCGCCCGCGGCCGGGGGGATCACCGCGGACGCCTGGTTGACTCCGTACGCGCCGCCCGTTCGTTACCTCCCGACGTGGATGTTCCCGCTCACCGATCAGCGGTTGGTACTCGCGGGTGGAGCGGGCGAAGGTGGAGGGCGCATCGGAGTGAAGGAGGTTCCGTGACCGCCACCGAGCACCGCCCGTCCACCACCGTCACGCACCCGCTGGAACCGCTCTCGGCCGCGGAGATCAGCGCAGCGGCCACCGCGCTGCGCGACGCGGGCCACGTCGGCCCCACCTGCCGGTTCGTCTCGCTCGGGCTGCGCGAGCCCGCGAAGGAGGCCCTGCTCGCGTTCGACTCCGCCGAGGCGGCCGTGCCACGGGAGGCCGCGGCGGTCGTGCTCGACCGGACCGACGGGCGCACCTACGAGGCCACCGTGTCGCTGTCCGACTCCACCGTCACCCGATGGGACCACGTGCCCGGTGTGCAGCCGCAGGTGCTGCTGGAGGAGTTCTTCGCCTGCGAGGAGATCGTCAAGGCCGACCCGGGGGTGCAGGACGCGCTGCGGGCACGCGGGATCACGGAGTTCGACGGCGTGATGGTCGACCCCTGGTCGGCCGGGCACTACGGCGACGAGGTCGAAGGCAGGCTGGTCCGCGCCCTCGTCTGGATCAAGATCGGCGGCCCCGACGACAACGGCTACGCCCACCCCGTCGAGAACCTGGTCGTCTACGTCGACACGCTCGCCGGCCGGGTCGCGCGGCTCGAGGACCACGGCGTCGTGCCGGTCCCGCGGCAACCCGGCAACTACACGGCCGCCGACGTCGAGCCGAGGACCGACCTGAAGCCGGTCTCGATCACCCAGCCCGACGGCACCTCGTTCCAGGTGGACGGGCACGAGGTGCGCTGGCAGAAGTGGCGGTTCCGGGTCGGGTACACCGCGCGCGAAGGCCTCGTCCTGCACACCGTGCGCTACACCGACGGCGGCCGGGAGCGGCCCGTGCTGCACCGGGCGTCGCTCTCGGAGATGGTGGTCCCCTACGGCGACCCGGCGCCCACCCACCGGCGCAAGAACGCCTTCGACGCGGGCGAGTACAACATCGGCACGCTCGCCAACCCGCTCGCGCTCGGCTGCGACTGCCTCGGGGAGATCCGCTACTTCGACGCCGTCCTCGCCGACGGCGACGGCAACCCGCTCACCATCCCCAACGCCGTGTGCCTGCACGAGGAGGACCACGGCCTGCTGTGGAAGCACACCGACTTCCGCACGGAGAAGACCGAGGTGCGCCGCGGCAGGCGGCTGGTCGTGTCGTTCATCGCCACGGTCGGCAACTACGAGTACGGCTTCTTCTGGTACCTCTACCAGGACGGGTCGATCGAGTTCGACGTCAAGCTCACCGGCATCATGTCCACCGGCGCCGTGCCGCCGGGCACCAGGCCGACGCACGGCCAGCTGCTCAACACCGAGGGGCTCTACGCCCCGATCCACCAGCACGTGTTCAACATGCGGCTCGACTTCGACGTCGACGGGACCGCCAACTCGGTCTACGAGATCGACACCGTCACCGACCCGGCGGGCCCGGACAACCCGCTCGGCAACGGCTTCCGCACCGCAGCCACGCGGCTGGACACGGAGCTCGGAGCGCGGCGGCGGGCGAGCCTGGACCGCGCCCGGTACTGGGAGGTGCGCAGCAGCGACGCCCGCAACGCCGTGGGCGAGCCGACCGCGTACGCGATCAAGCCGCACGGCACCGTCGTGCCGTTCGTCCGCCCGGAGGCGAGCGTGATGCACCGGGCCGGGTTCATGGCCCACCACCTGTGGGTCACCCCGTACGCCGAGGACGAGCGGCACGCCGCGGGCGACTACCCCAACCAGCACGCCGGTGGCGACGGCCTGCCCCGCTGGACCGCAGCCGACCGCGACGTCGCCGACTCCGACGTCGTGGTCTGGTACACGTTCGGCTCCCACCACGTCGCGCGGCTGGAGGACTGGCCGGTGATGCCGGTGCAGCACGTCGGCTTCCTGCTCCAGCCCGCGGGCTTCTTCGACCGCAGCCCGGCACTGGACGTACCACCGCCGCACCACCACGGCTGAGCATCGGCGCGCGAGCTGCTCCGCGATCGGGTGGGGCCCGGACGCGGGGCGGGAGTCACGCGCCGACGATGACCTGCCCCCCGGTGGCCTCGTCGTGGCCGCGCCGCGCCGCGTGCAGTGCCGGGACGTGCTGGTCCGCCCACTGCGACACCGTGTCCACCACGCCGAGCAGGCTCCGGCCGAGCGCGGTGAGGGCGTAGTCCACCCGCACCGGCACCCCTGCGGTGACCGTCCGCGTGACCAGCCCGTCGCGCTCCAGCCCGCGCAGCGTCTGGGTGAGCACCTTCTGCCGGGCGCCTGCCACCGTGCGGGCCAGCTCGCCGTGGCGCCGCGGGCCGTCACGAAGTGCTCGGAGCACCAGCGGCACCCACTTGTCACCGAGCCGCCCGAGCACTTCCTGGGCGGGGCAGGCCGCCACGGCCGCCCGGTGCTCGATCCGGCGCGCCTCCTGCCGCTCGACAGCCGTTCGCGTGGTCACGAACGCTCCTTCCGGTGCCCTGGGATCTTCGAAGTGCCTACTCCCACCCGTTCTACCCCCCGCCATAGCGTCGCGACCATGACACCCAGGATCGCCGTCCTCGGCACCGGCAACGTCGGCACCGCGCTCGCCGGCGCGCTCGTCCGCGCAGGCCACACCGTCACGGCCGGGTCCCGCGACCCCGGCCGCCGCGCGGCCGGCTGGACGGTTCCGGTGCCCCTCGCGGGACTCGCCGACGCGGCCGAGCGCGCCGACGTCGTCGTGAACGCCACCCCGGGCCACGAGTCCGTCGACCTCCTGCGCCCGCTCGCCCCCCAGCTCGACGGCGCCGTGCTCGTCGACGTCGCCAACGCGGTGGGGCTGGGCCCCGACGGGTTCGCCACGGCGCTGCGCTACCCCGGGTCGAGCGTTGCCGAACAGCTGCAGCTGGCGCTGCCGGAGACCCGCGTGGTGAAGGCCCTCAACACCATCGGTCCGGCGGAAGCGATGATCGCGCCGAACGCGCTCGCGACGCCGCCGTCGGCGTTCCTCTCCGGTGACGACGACGCGGCCAGGACGCTCGTCGCGGCCCTGCTCGGCGACATCGGCTGGCAGCCGGAGTGGATCATCGACCTGGGCGGCCTCGCCACCGCCCGGGTGACGGAGGCGTTCGTGCTGCTCGTCCGCCCGCTCGTGCACGCGCTCGGGCCGGTGCCGTTCGGGCTCGCCGTGGCCCGGTGAGCCGCCTGCGCCGCACGGTCGGGCGGACGACCTGGCCCGGCCGCACGAGGCCGTGCAGAAGGGCTCGTCGCGGTCCGTTCGTCGGTATGCCCACGGCGCGGGTGGGTCTAGCGTCCCCCCAGCACGGCCGTGGTGGGGACCGCGCCGCCCGGGGCGCGAGGCCGGTGTCCCGCCTCGCCCGCAGGAGGTCCGCGCCATGATCTCGCGCACCATCGCCGCCCTGGCCGCCGCTGCGGCTCTGACCGCCTGCGCCGAGCCGCCCGCCGCCCCACCTCCCGCTGCCCCGGACGTGCCCGCCTACGGCACCGCACTGCAACCGGAGCTCGAGCAGCTCGCCCGGGACATGCTGGTCACCGGCGCGGTCGTCCACGTGCACTCCCCGGAACTCGGCGACTGGACAACCACGCTGGGCACGCGGACGTTCCGCGGAACCGATCCGACGCAGGTCGACGACCACGTCCGCATCGGCAGCGTCACCAAGACCTGGACCGGCACGGTGGCGCTCCAGCTGGTCGACGAGGGCCTGCTCCGGCTGGAGGATCCTGTCGCGAAGTACCGCCCGGACGTGCCCGGCGGGGAGAACATCACGATCGAGCAGCTGCTCGACATGCGCAGCGGGCTCGGCAACTACACGACGGCCCCCGAGCTCAACCAGACCATGGACACCGCACCCGGGACGGTCTTCACCCCCGAGGAGCTGATCGCGATGGGCCTGGCGATGCCGGCGAAGTTCTCCCCGGGCGAGGGCTTCTTCTACTCCAACACCAACACCGCCCTGCTGGGCCGGATCGTCGAGGAGCTCACCGACAACCCCCTGGAAACCGAGATCCAGCGGCGCATCCTCGACCGGGCGGGGATGACGGAGTCGTCCTTCCCGACCACGTCCGCCGCGCTCCCCGACCCGCACCCGCAGGGCTACACCTACGGCACCAACGTCGAGACGACCGACTCGAACGTGCTGTCGCCGGAGAAGCAGGAAGCCGCCCGCGCCGGCACGCTGGCCCCGCTCGACGTCACCAACGCCAACCCGTCATGGGCCTGGGCAGCCGGCGCCGGCATCTCGACAACCGGCGATCTCACCAGGTACGTCGAGGCACTGGTCGGTGGCGGGCTGCTCAGCCCCGCCACGCAGAGGCTGCGGCTGGACAGCATCCGACCGATCGACCCCGCCCGGCCCGATGGCCTCGGCTACGGGCTCGCGCTGGCGCGCTTCGGCCCCTTCTACGGGCACACCGGCGAGCTGCCGGGGTTCAACACGTTCGCCGGGCACGACCCGGAACGGGAGACCACGGTCGTGGTCTGGACATCGCTCGCACCCTCGCCCGACGGCCGCGACCCGGCGGCCGAGATGGCCAGGACGATCATCGGCGAGATGTACGGCACCGGGAGCTGACGCGGCGAGATCCCGGGGACCCGTCGCCGTTGCGAGCCGTTGCCGGCCTGTCCAGTGCCCGGCACTAGTGCTTCCCGCCGGAGGTTCGTCGGGGGTATCGGTGGATCCAGCTTCTCGCTGGGCGTGGCGGCGAGCAGCCCTCGTACCGGGCGTACTCGGGCTGTTCGCCGCTGCGTCCAGCGTGGAGCTGGGCCGCCGAGACCCTTGGCGAACCTCCGGCGGGGAGCACTAGCCCCGCGACGCCGAGCGGAACCAGGCGAGGACCTCGCGGGCGTGCTCGCCCGGCGGGAAGACCGGGTAGAAGACGTGCTCGATCACGCCGTCGCTGATCACGAGGGTGATCCGCTTGAACAGCGTCATCCCGCCCGCCTCGAAGGTCGGCAGGCGGAGTGCGCCGGCCAGCCCGAGCCCGCTGTCGGACAGCATCGCGAACGGCAGGTGCAGGCGGTCGACGGCCTCACGCTGGTAGTCGGTGTCCTGCGCGGACACCCCGTAGACGCCGGCCGCGCCCGCGGCGAGCAGGTCCTCGTGGTGGTCGCGGAAGTCGCAGGCCTCCGGGGTGCAGCCGCGGGCACCAGGGATGTCGTCCCACCCGTCCGGCACGACCCCGTCCGGCCCGGCGGTCAGGGGGTAGACGTACAGCACCGTCCGGCCGGGGCCGAGGGCGTCGAGGGTGACGCTCCCCCCGGACGTGCTCGGCAGGGTCACGTGCGGCGCGGCGAGCCCCCGGAGGTGGTCGGCGGCCCCGTCGTCCTCGGGCACGGGCAGAGTCATGATCGCTCTCCTCTCATCCGGACAGCCGGTCGATCAGCTCGCGAACCAGCTCCTCGGCGGTGGGGCTCGTGGGGCGCTTCGCGAGGTGGCCGGACAGGGCGAGGTCGACCGCGCCGTGGCCGAGCGCCCAGACCATCGCCGACACCCGCTCCGGCTCCCCCACCAGCGAGCCGTCCTCGATCGCGGCTGCCACGCACGCGTGCATGGCGTCCGTGGCGGCGCAGGCGGCCGCACCGAGCTCGTCGTGCGGTTCGGGCCCCCACGCACCGAAGACGAGCTTGAACCGCGCCGGGTGCTCGGCCGCCCACTCCAGGTAGGACAGCGCGGCCCGCTGCACCCGCTCCGCGCCATCGCAGCGTGCTGCACAGGCCGCGCGGAGCCGCGCCGCCAGGTCGCGCAGCGCCCCGGCGGCCACGACGGCGAGCAGGTCGCGCTTGTCAGTGAAGTGCCGGTACGGCGTGTTGTGCGAGACCCCGGCACGCGCCCCGACCTCGCGGAGGGTCACGGCGGCCGGTCCACCCTCGTCGACGAGCTCCGCGGCGACCTCGATCAGACGCCCGCGCGTCCCGCGCTCCTCCGGCACCCGGCTCCCTCCCGGTTGACGTTGTCAACGTGGCGACCCTACCCTGTTGACAACGTCAACCTCGGAGATCTGATGCATCGTCGTCGCAACCCGCCCGACTACACGGGCGACCGACCGGAACCGGCGGTCTCGGGCTACGTGAGCCACACGGCGTCGGCGTCCGTCCCCGTACCCCGAGCGGCGTTCCTCGCCTGGGCGAACGGGCGTGAGCTCGGCGACCTGGTCGAGGCCGGCGAGGGCATGCCCGCGGTCGCCGGCACCACGCCGCTGCGCGGCAACTGGAACCCCGACCGCGACCGCACCGGCGACCGGCGGCGGGTGGAGTTCGCCGACGGCACCTACCTCGCCGAGGAGGTGCTCACCGACACCCCCGACCGTTTCCGGTACATGATCTGGGGCTTCACCGGCACCCAGCGCTTCGCGGTGCGGTACGCCGTCGCCGAGTTCACCTACATCGAGCGCGCCCGGGGCACGGACGTGCACTGGACCTACTCGTTCCGCCCCACCAGCCCGCTGACCAGGCCCTTCGTGGCGGCATTCGTTCGCAGGACGATGACCTCGATGATGAGCGCGACCCTCGAGAGGATGCGCTCGGGCGCCGAACGCGACCTCGTCCGCTGACCCGGGACGCCGGACAGCACGAGCGCGGCGGCCAGAGCCCGAGGGCGAACGCGGGCGCGAGAACTCGTCGATCCGCTTCGGATATCGTCCGCACCGTCCGATCAGCTTAGGCTTGCCTGCTCTGCGAGGAGATCGATGCGCTCCGCGATCGTCGCGGCACTCGCCGCCGTGTGCTCGCTCGTCCTGACGGCCTGCGGGGCCGCCCAGCCGTCCCCGGCGCCTGCGACGACCGGCGACCGGTTCCCCGTCACGATCTCCCACGCCTACGGCGAGACCACGGTCCCCGCCAGGCCGCAGCGGATCGTGGCGCTGGGCTACAACGACATCGCGATCGCCGACGCGGTGGGCGCGCCGATCGTCGGGGCCCTGCGCAACTACAGCCCCGACGGCACCGGCGACCCGAACCTGCC
Organism: Pseudonocardia hierapolitana; assembly: GCF_007994075.1. Classification (NCBI taxonomy): domain Bacteria; kingdom Bacillati; phylum Actinomycetota; class Actinomycetes; order Pseudonocardiales; family Pseudonocardiaceae; genus Pseudonocardia; species Pseudonocardia hierapolitana. The sequence continues at coordinate 181,095 of NZ_VIWU01000001.1, forward strand.
GTACCTCCGCACACCGCTGTCGGAGGAGGTGCTCGGCATCGAGGAGGAGCCCACCGGCGGGGTGAACGTCGAGAAGGTGGCCTCGTACCGGCCGGACCTGATCCTCGCCGTCTCGTCGGCGCTGGTCCTCGACCGGGCCACCTACGAGCGGCTCTCCGGCATCGCCCCGGTCGTCGTCTACGAGCACTCGCTGTACGGCTCGCCGATGCAGGACGATGCGCGCCGGATCGGACTGGCGATCGGGGCCTCCGAGGAGGTCGAGGCACTGATCGCCGAGGCCGACACCGCCGTCGCGGCGCTGCGCGCCGAGCTCCCGGCCCTCGCTGGGCGCACCTACCTCTTCGGCCAGGCACGCGGCGACATCCTGCCCATGGTGGTCGGCGAGCAGAACCTCTCCACCGTGTTCATGCGCTCCCTCGGCCTGGACGTCCCGGAGAACTTCCGGAACGCGCCCGCCACGAACGCACTCGCCCCCGGCACCGTGGGTGTCAGCTACGAGCAGGTCGGCATGCTGGACAGCGCCGACGCGCTGTTCATGACCTTCGCCGCAGGCGACGACCGGGCGCGGTTCGAGGGCAACCCGCTGGTGCGGCAGCTGCGCCCGGTCCGCGAGGGCAACTACCTGCCGCTCAGCCTCGACCAGGCCATCGCGCTCCAGGCCCCGAACGTCGTCGCCGTCCGCTGGCTGCTCGACCAGCTGCGGCCGGCACTGCAGAAAGTGGCGAGCCCGCAGGGGTAGCGGCACGATCAGGAGCCGCGCGCCGGTCGAGGAGGCCCTGATGAGCGGTGAATCGCCCGGTGAGTCCACGACGGCGGCGGGCAGCAGGCTGCTCCCGCTGTACGCGGCGGGGTTCGTCACCGCGTTCGGCGCCCACAGCATCGCCGCCAGCCTCGGCGGCTACACCGAGGCCGAGCACGCCTCGCTGCTCACCCTCGGCGTGCTGCTCGCGGTCTACGACGGCGCGGAGATCGTCCTCAAACCGATCTTCGGAGCGCTCGCCGACCGGGTCGGTCCACGTCCGGTCCTGCTCGGCGGCCTGCTGGCCTTCGCCGCGGCGTCCGCGGCGTTCGTCCTCGCAGGCAACCCGGCGCTGGTCGGCGTGGCGCGGTTCGGGCAGGGGGCGGCCGCGGCGGCGTTCTCACCGGCAGCGGGCGCGATGGTCGCCCGCCTCACCCCGCAGGCCGGGCACGGCAAGGCCTACGGCGGCTACGGCGCCTGGAAGGGCATCGGGTACACCCTCGGCCCCGTCCTGGGCGGCGTCCTGATCACACTGGGCGGCTACGCGCTGCTGTTCGGTACGCTCGCCGCGCTCGCGGTGGCCGTCGCCGCGTGGGCGGCGCTGGCGGTTCCCGCCGTGCCACCGCTCCCCCGCGCCCGGCAGACCGTGCTCGACCTGGTTCGCCGCCTCAGCACCAGCGGGTTCGTCCGCCCCACGCTCGCGCTGGCCGGCGCGACCGCCGCGCTCGCGGTGGGCGTGGGGTTCCTCCCCGTGGCCGGGGCGGCGAGCGGGCTCGGGCCGCTGGTCACCGGCGCGGCGGTGTCCGTGCTGGCCGCCACGGCCGCGCTGGTCCAGCCCCGTGCCGGACGGGCCCGCGACAACGGCCGGATCGCCGACGGGCCCGGTATGGCCACCGGCCTCGCCCTCGCCGCGGCGGGCATGGCCTGCGGAGCCGTGATCCCCGGCGCCGCGGGCCTCCTCGTCTCCGCCGTTCTCGTCGGCGTCGGAACGGGACTGGCGACGCCGATCGCGTTCGCACACCTGGCCGCGAGCACCCCGGCCGAACGGCTCGGGCAGACCATGGGCGCAGCCGAGGTCGGCCGGGAGGTCGGTGACGCCGGTGGCCCGCTGCTCGTCGGTGCCATCGCGGCCGCGGCAGGGGCCCTGGGCGCGGGCCTGATCGGGCTCGCGGTGGCGCTCGGCGCCCTGGCGGTGGCGGTGCTGCGGGCGACATCCTCCCGGTGAGATCACGGCTCACACGAAACCCCCGCGCGCGGGCGTAGGACGAGGTTGCGCCGTCGGGTCGGGGTGTCGCGATGATTCCGGCCCGTGGTGGGAGTCGACACCACCATGCGGAAAACCGAGAGCACCACGACGAACGTCGCCCGACCGCCGATCGCGTCCCCGTCCGAGTGGCGGGCCGCACGCATGGACCTGCTCGCCGCGGAGAAGGAGGTCACCCGTGCCCGGGACGCGCTGGCGGCCCGGCGCCGTCGGCTGCCGATGGTCCGGATCGGGAAGGACTACCGGTTCGAGGGCCCGGACGGCGTGGTCGGTCTGGCCGACCTCTTCGCCGGGCACACCCAGCTCTACGTGCACCACTTCATGTGGCTGGACGAGCCGGACACCGGCTGCCCGAGCTGCACCCGGGCCGCCGATCGGCAGTTCAACGAGGCCCACTTCGGCGCGTTGCGGGAGCGGAACGTCGCGTTCGCCGCGATCGCCAGGGCGCCCTGGCCGTCCATCCGGTCCTACCGGGACCGGCGCGGCTGGACGTTCCCGTTCTTCTCATCGCACGGGTCGGACTTCAACTACGACTTCCACGTCACGCTCGACGAGTCCCGGGCACCCGTCGAGTACAACTACCGGACCAAGGACGAGCTGATCGCATCCGGGATCCCGGCCGAGCACCTGCACGGTGACTGGCCCGGAGCCAGCGTCTTCCTGCGCGACGGCGACACCGTCCACCACACCTACTCGGCCTACGCCCGCGGCCTGGACGGGCTCGCAACGGCGTACCAGTTCCTCGACCTGACCGTCTACGGCCGGCAGGAGGCCTGGGAGGACTCGCCGGACGGCTGGCCGCAGGACGTCACGTCGGGCCCCTGAGCGCGCCCGTCGCGACCGACCTGCCGCATCCGGTCGGCCGGTCGGTCGTCCCGCCGCTCACCCGGACCCACGAGGCGCCACCCCTGCGCGCGCCGCCGTTCCCGCCAGAAGTGGGCGTACCGGCCGTCGCGGGCGAGCAGGTCGTCGTGGCTTCCCCCTTCCACGGCTCGTCCGCCCTCGAGGACGACGATGTGGTCGGCCTCGCGCAACGTGTGCAGCCGGTGCGCGATCACCAGGACCGTGCGGTCCCGCGACAGGGCCGCCATCGCCTGCTGCAGGGCGTGCTCGTTCTCGGCGTCGAGGGCCGCTGTCGGTTCGTCGAACAGGACGATCGGGGTGTCCTTCAGCAGGGCGCGCGCGATCGAGATGCGCTGCCGCTCCCCACCGGACAGGCGGCTGCCACCCTCCCCCACCGGCGCGGCCCAGCCGCCCGGGAGGCGCTCGGCGATGTCGTCGACCCGCGCCGTGCGGGCCGCGGCGTAGACCTCCTCGTCGGTGGCGTCGGGCCGCCCGATCCGCACGTTGTCGAGAACGGTTCCGTCGAACAGGTAGACGTCCTGGAAGACCACCGAGATGAGCGAGGTGAGCTCCTCGGTCCGCATCTCGCGGACGTCCACGCCGCCCACCCGCACCACGCCGGCGTCGGGGTCGAAGAACCGCGCGACCAGCTTGATCACGGTGGTCTTCCCCGCGCCGGACGGACCGACGAGCGCGGTCATCCGCCCCTGCGGCACCCGCATCGACAGCCCGTCCAGCACCGGGGTGCCGTCGTAACCGAACCGCACCCCGTCGAGTTCGACGTCGATGCCGCACGTCGGCCGCGACACCGCCGGCTCCGGCAACGTCGCGGTGGCGAGCAGCGCGTTGATCTCCGACAGCGCGTTCTCGGCGACCCGCATCGCGCCGCCGAGCTCGGCGATGAGCATCACGGGTTCGACGAAGCGGGCCGCCAGCACCAGCAGGGCGATCAGCTCGGCCGCGCCCAGCGAGCCGTCGAGCGCCAGGTACGTGCCCATGGCCAGCAGCACGATGAACGACGCCTGCGCCACGGCGCCGAGCCCGACCACGCCGGGGATGCCGGCGCGCAGCATCCGGCGACCGGCCCCGTGCTGCGCGGCGAGGGCGGCGTCGAGTGCGGCGTGCCCCTCCACCGTGCGGCCGAACGCCCGCAGCACCGGCTGGGCGCGGGCGAACTCCACGATCCGCCCGGCGGCGTCGGCGTGGATGCGGTCCGCGTCGCGGTCGGCCGCCTGCATGCGGCGGCTCGCCATCCGGTACACGACCGCGACCACCACCGCGGCGACCGACATCGACAGGGCCAGCCGCCAGTCGAACAGGAACATCGCCAGCACCACGACGAGCGGCGTGACCGTGGCGTCGACCAGCTGCCGCAGCAGGTGCGCCGGCACCCCCATGATGTCGAGGACACGCTGCGCGGCCAGGCGCCCGAGCCTGCCGACGCGATCGCTCGTGAACCAGGCCAGCGGCAGCTGCGCGACCTTGTCCCCGATCCGGTGGTGCAGGTCCCGGCTCAGGCCCGCCCCGGTCCGAAAACCGGCGAGCGTCGCCGAGTAGTTGACCGCCGCGTAGCCGATCCACAGCACCGCGAGCGCGAGCACCCACGGCCAGGCCCGCGCCGGTTCGCCGCCGAGCAGTGCGCGCAACGCCGGGACCAGCAGGGCGAACGCCACCCCCTGCAGCAGCGCCGCGGCGGTGAGCAGGCCCAGCAGCCTGCGCAGGGCCCGGTCGTGCTCCGGGCCGAGCGCGATGAACAGCCGTCGGATCATCGACTTCCTCCCGTCAGCGCGCCTGCGCCCGCCTGTTCCTGCAGCCGCCACATCCGGGCATACCGGCCCTCGGCGGCGAGAAGCTCCTCGTGCGTGCCGTGCTCGACGATCCGGCCATGGTCGAGCACCACGATCCGGTCGACGCCGACCACCGACGCGAGCCGGTGCGCCACGACGAGCACGGTCCGCCCGGCGGCCAGTTCGGACAGGGCGTCCTGGATCAGCGCCTCCGACTCGGGATCGGCGTGGGCGGTCGCCTCGTCGAGCACCACGACCGGGGTGTCGGCGAGGATCGCCCGGGCGATCGAGATCCGCTGCGCCTCGCCGCCGGAGAAGCGGACGTCGCGGCCGACCACCGAGTCGTAGCCGCGAGGCAACGCGTCGATGCGCTCGTCGACGGCGGCGGCCCGCGCCGCGCGGCGCACCGTCTCCTCGTCCGCGTCGGGACGGGCGAGGCGGATGTTGTCGCGCACGGAGGCGTCCAGCAGCTGGACGTCCTGCAGGACGAACGTCACCAGCCGGTACAGCTGCTCCGGCGCGATGTCGCGCACGTCGACACCGCCGATCGTCACCGCGCCCGCGGTCGGGTCGAAGAACCGGGGCAGGAGCTTGGCGAGGGTCGTCTTCCCCGATCCCGACGCCCCGACCAGCGCCGTCACGGTGCCCGGTTCGAGCGCCAGGTCGATGTCGCGCAGCACCGGCCGGTCCGCGTCGTAGGCGAACTCCACGCCGGACAGCTCCACCCGAACGCCGTCATGGAGGTCCGGCCGTCGGGGTTCGGCGGGCACCACCAGTTCCGGCGCCGCGAGCAGCGCCCCCACCCGCTTCGCCGCCGCGCTCGACTTCTCCACGTCGTGGCTGTAGTAGTGCAGCGCCTGCATGGGCCCGGCCAGGCCGAGTCCGAGGATCGCGAACGGCAGCAGCTCGATCGCCTCGAGGTGCCCGGCGGAGACCATGGCCGTCCCGCCGACCAGCACCGTCAGCAGGACGGTGACCGGGCTGAAAGCCAGCTCGGCTATCGCGCTCGTCCGGTAGGCCTTCGCGATCCAGGCGAGGAAGAAGTCCGCGAAGTCGTCGGCGGCCTGCGCGTACTGCCGGTGAGCACGCCCTGCCTGCCCGAACATCTTCACCACGGCGATGCCCTCGACGAACTCGACGACCCGGCTGCTGATGCGCTGCTGCGCGCCGTCGAACGCGGCAGTCTGTCCTTCCATCGTCATCGCGGCCCGGACGAACGACGCCACCCCGATCACGATCGGGATCAGCAGGATCAGCGCCATCCGCCAGTCCACCCAGAACAGGTAGACCAGCGTCACCAGCGGAGTGAGCGCGCTCGCGGTGAGGTTGAGCAGCGCGTGCGCCACGAGGTGGTGCATCGTGTCCACGTCGTGCTGGACGGCCTTCCCGATCCCGCCGGCGCCCCGGTCGGTGAACCAGCCCAGCGGAACCCGGCCGAGCCGGTCGACGAGGCGCCGCCGGACCGACAGCTGGAAGTCCAGGTCGGCGTGGTGGGCGAGCGCTCCCGCCAGGCTGCTCAGCAGCACCCAGACGACCAGCGCACCTGCCGCGAGCGCGGCGACCGCCCATGCCCGGCCTTCGTCGACCGGGCCGGTGACCAGCAGCACCCTGGCCAGCTCGGCGACCGCGGCGAACGGCACCACGGCGACCACGGCCGCAACGGCCTGCAGGCCGACCGCCGTGCCCAGCCGCGACCGGACCGGCCGCAGCAGTTCCGACAGACCTACCGCCTCGTGCATCGCGCCCCCACGGCGTTCAGAGTTTCGCTACCTGAAGTATCGATACCAAGAGTAGCGCAAATGGCTACCGCTCGGCCGCGACCAGACCGCTCGGGCGCTCCGGTGCCAGGCGTATCCCGGGATGGACGAACGTGAAGACGGCGAGCCCCGCCAGCAGCACCACGCCGAGGAGGTAGGGCACGGTGGGGGCGATCTCGTACAGGCCGGTGCCCAGCAGCGGGCCGAGCATGAACGTGAGCGCGTTGCTGGTGCCGACCAGACCCGCCACGGCGCCCTGCTCCTCGCGGGTGGCCAGCAACGTCGGCGCGGCCGTGATCCCGGGCAGGCCGAACCCGAGGCCTGCGCCGAGCACGGCCATCGCGGCGCCGAGGAGCAGCCCGTCCGCGGCGACGGTCATGAGGACCATGCCGGCCGTCATGACGACCACGCCCACCCTGATGAGGCGCAGTGGCGCCCACTTCAGCCGCGGCACAGCCACCGCCTGGACGAGGATGACCGCACTCGCGCCGGCCAGCATCACCAGGCCCGTCGCCTGCCCGGTCCCCTGCGTGGTGAGTTGCAGCCGGTCCTGCACGAGGAAACCGATCGTCATCAGGACGATCCCGAACGCGAGGTACATACCGAAGCCCGTGGTCAGGAACGGCCACATGCGGGGGTCGAGCGGGCTCACCCGCACCGCGGGCGGGCGGGATCGCCGGGTCTGCGGCCCGGGAAGGCCGAGCCACACCAGGACGGCGATCACGGCGATGACGACCGGCACTGCGTAGATCGGGGTCAGCAGGCCGATGGCGCTCAGCGCCCCGCCCACCGCGGGCCCGACCGCGAGGCCCAGGCCCTGCGCCGCACCGATCAGGGACATCCCCCGCACCCGCTCGGCCGTACCCGACGTCGCATCGGCGACGTAGGACTGCGCGGTGACCGGCGTCGCCGCCCAGGCGATGCCGAACACCACACCCCGGCTGACCAGGATCAACGTGAACAGCAGGGAACCGGCGAGCGCGCCGGCCAGCCCGGCGTGGGCCACGACCGCGAACGCCAGCAGCCCGATCGTCGCGCCCGTCAGCGAGATCAGCAGGACCGGCCGGTGGCCCCAGGTCGTGCTGCGGCGGCTCCAGAAGGAGCTGGCCAGCACGACGCCGGACGCGCCCACCGTCCACACGATCCCCAGCGCCAGCTCGCTGAACCCGAGCTCGCGAACCAACGGCGGGAGGATCGGGTTCACCATCTGCTGCCCGGTCATCAGGCCGAACACGGCCAGGCAGACCAGCAGGATCGGCCTGTTCCGCCCCATGGCCGCGTTCATTCGGCCAGCGCCCTGCGAACGACCTCGCCGAGCTCGGTGACCTGGCGCTGCGACACCGCTGCGGACTGGATCGCCTGCGACCCGTGGAACGTGCCGGGCCACTGGTGCAGCTCGACCGACACCCCCGCCTGCAGCAGCCGCAGCGCGTAGAGGATGTCCTCGTCGCGGTTCGGGCAGAACTCCGCGGTGGCGATGTAGGCGGGCGGGAGGCCGGACAGGTCCTGCGCCCGCGCAGGGGCGGCGTACGGCGAGGCGGGCGTCCCTCCCAGGTGGTAGCGCCACGCCGCGGCGAGCCGGTCGCGGTTCCACCACGGGGTGTCGGTGAAGCTGCGTGCCGACCACGTCTCCATCCGGTCGTCGAGGCCGGGCTGGTTGAGCAGCTGGAAGCGGATCGGTGGCCCCTGCTCGTCCCGCGCCCGCAGCGCCACCCCGGCCGCGAGACCACCCACCGGCGCTGTGCCCGCCGACCGCGATCCGGCCCGGGTCGATCCCGAGCTCGGCCGCGTGCTCGGCCGTCCAGGTCAACACGGCGTAGGCGTCGTCGTGGGGGGCCGGGAACGGGTCCTCGGGGGCCAGGCGGTAGCCGACCGAGATCACGACCGCGCCGGAGCGGCGGGCGAGCAGGGCGGCCCACGGGTGCTCGCTGTCCAGGTCGCCCACGACCCATCCGCCTCCGTGCAGCCACACGACGGCGCCCTGCGCCTGCTGCGGGCGGTAGATCCGCACCGGCACGTCCGGATCGGCGGGCACCGCGCGGTCCTCGATCTCCAGGTCCGCGGTGTCCGGCGCCGGCGTCGCGGCGGCCAGCTCGGCGAACGTCGTGCGCGCTGCCACCGGGTCGGCCGGGTCGAGCTGCGGGAGCAGCGGGACGAACGCTTCCAACTCGGGGTCCATGCGGGCCATCCTCACGGTCCCGGCCGCGGCGATCACCCGCCATCCGCCGCGCGTTCGGCCCGGATCACGCACCGATCGGCGCCTATCCTCGGGCCGGTGGAGGCACTCGTCGCGCGGCTGTCCAACCTGGATTCGCACGCCGAGGGTGCCCTGCGCATCGTCATGGTCTACGACACGCTGATGCGCAGGCGGGTCGACCTCCCGGCGCTCGCCCGGGCCTCGGCGGGTCTGGCCGAGTGCGTGACCGGGATCCGGCTCGACGGCACGGGGCGCACGATCCGGTGCGCGCCGGACGGCAGGCAGGCGAGCGTCCCGCCGCAACCCGCGTCCACCGCCGCGCCGATCACGCTCGACGAGGAGGAGATCGGCACGGTGTGGCTGGAACGCCCCGGCCCGCCCGGCCCGCTCGACGAGGTGCTGCTGGACCGGCTCGCCATCGCCGCCGCCGCTGTCGTCGAGCGGTACGGCCCGGCCCGCACCACGATGGCCGACCCCGCCCTCGTCGAGCTGGTGATCAGCTCCGACAGCGACGAGGCGGCCAGGAGCCGGGCGCTACGACTCCTGGGGTTCGCCGCGGACCTGCCGGTCCAGGTCGTCGCCGTGTGGTCACGGCTCCCGCTCGACCAGGTCGGCGCGCTGGTCTGCCCGGCGCGACCGGTGAAGGCGGCGCCCCTGGCCGACGTGGGCGTCCTCCTGGCCACCACCGTCGACCGGACCCGGTTCCCGGCCGGCGTCCGCGCGGGGATCGGCAGCGCCGACAGCCCCGACCGCTCCTGGCGCGAGGCCCGCACCGCACTGCGCTTCACGAGCGCCCGCCAACCCGTGGTCCACCACGGTGACTTGGGGGCGCTGGCGCTGCTCGCTCAGGTGCCCGAGGAGGAGGCGTGGGACAACCCCGACGTGGCCGCGATCGCCCGACTGGCGGGCAACCCGGACGACCTGGAGACCCTGGACGCCTACTGCGCCACCGGCTCGCACCGCCGGGCCGCCGAGCTGCTGCACCTGCACCACAGCAGCGTCACCCGCCGCCTCGAACAGCTCGGGAAGACCCTAGGCATCGACCTCACCGACCCCACCGGGCTGACCCGGGCCAGGCTCGCCCTCACCACCTGGCGGCTCCTCACCTCCGCGCGAGGAGGTGGAACACCCGGCTGAGCTGCCCGTAGGGATCGCGGCGGCTCGCCTCGAGCTCCACGCCGACATCCTGCGGGAATCGGCCCCCGCGCGCGCTCTCCGTGAGGTCGCGCTGACCGACGCGCAGATCGAGCGCTGCTGACCGCCACCGAGCTCGCCGAGGCGGCGTGGTGGGACGACCCCACACGGCAACGCAGGCCGGCCGCTCAACCGCGCGCGCCGCACGCTGCTCGACGTCCGTCCCGCACAGGTCGACGGCACGAGCAGACGAACCCCAGGCGACCGTGCACGCGGAACCGCTGCGAGAACGTGGTGGGCGCGGCAGGGATCCGACCTGCGACCGCTCGGGTGTAAAGGGCGCCGACAACGCCTCACGGAGCCTCTACCCGGACGGCGGTCAATTTCCTTCAATACACCCTCGGCCGGCCGTGCCTATCGTCGTTGCGCCGTTTCTGCAGGTCCAAGGTGGCGTTTCGAGACCGGGAGGAGTGGGCGAGGCGATGACCGGTCACACCGAGCGACTCTGTGACGGGATCGCCGGGCGGCGGCCGATCCCGTGGGCGGCTGCGAGCCTGGGCCGGGAGTTCGTGGACACCGACCATGCGCCGGGCCCGATCCCCGTTGCGCTCGACGATGGCATCATCCCCAGGCTCACCGCCCGCGACCGATGCACGCGGGCGGTGTGGCCGGTCCGGTCCACGCATCGAACGTCCGCGGGCGCGGTCGGATATGCCCGCTGCCCGTGCGGGGCGTGGCTGGTGCTGCTGGACGGCCGGCCGCTGGCCACCGCCCACCCCCGGCCCCGCGCGGCCACGCCGCCGGTGCCCGGCGACCGCCCGCACGGCCGTCGCCGGTTGTGGTTGCGGTTGTGGGATCAGGGTCAAGCGTTGCGCGGAACGTGGCGCCGGCGACAGAAACAGGCCGATCCGCGATGAGGGGCAGGCGACGTGCCTGACGCACCGGAGCTGAACTTCGATCCGTTCGATCGGATGCTGCTGACCGCCGACGGCATTGTCACCTCGTTGCCGGGAAGCGGCGTCCGCGGCAGCTCCGGCCACATCGTCGCCCAGAAGCTCCTGTGCGCCCACGCACCTGGCGACCTCCAACGCTGAACCCGATGCGCGCCGTGGTGCGCGTGCCATCACTCGAAGCCTCGCCAGACCGAACGGAGGACCATCATGACCACGCCAAACCGCACGCCCGACCAGGCGGCACCATCGCCGTCCGCCGTGATGACCCAGATGATGGCCGGCTTCCAGGTGTCCCAGGCGCTGTACGTGATCGCGAAACTCGACATCGCCACGCAGCTCGACGACGGACCGCTGAACATCCACGAACTGGCCGAACGCACCGGCGCGCACCAGCCGGCCCTCCGCCGTCTGATCCGTACGTTGACGCCACTCGGCATCTTCACCACCAGCGATGGCAAGGTCAGCACGACACCGCTGGGCGCCGTGCTGTCACGCAACCATCCAGAGTCGATGCATGCCTTCATCCGCTTCTGGATGGAGACCCACTACCTTCCGTTCAGCACCTTGCTGCACACCGTACGGACCGGCGAAGTCGGAACGACCCAGTATCTGGGCAAGCCGTTCTTCGAATGGATCGCCGACGATCCCGACCGAGCCGAACTGATGAGCCGAGCCATGGCCGACGTCACCGCGGGATTGCGGACCGGCATGTTCGACGACTACGAACTGCCCGACGGTGACGTGGTCGCGGACATCGGTGGCGGCGACGGCAGCATCCTGCTCACCCTGCTCGAGCACCGGCCCGAACGCCGCGGCATCGTCTTCGACCTCCCCGCGATCATCCCGACCGCAGACGCTTCCATCGCGCGCGAAGGGCTCGCCGATCGGATCGAGACCGAGGGCGGGGACTTCTTGGAGAAGGTCCCCACCGCCGACATCTACCTCCTGGGCTTCATCCTGCACGACTGGGACGACGACACCTGCAGCCGCATCCTGCAATCGATCCGTGCCGCCGCCGATCCCGGTGCCCGGCTGCTGATCATCGAGGGCGTCGTTCCCCCTGGCGATGAACCGCACCTGATCAAGATGATCGACCTGACCATGCTCGGCCTCCTGCCCGGCCGGGAACGCGAAGCCGATGAGTATCGAGACCTGCTGGCAACGAACGGCTTCACCCTCGACCGCATCGTCGGCACCGTGAGCCCGCTGTCGATCATCGAGGCCACCGTCAATGCCCCGTGAGGCCGGCGGGACGGGCTCGGCCGTCCCGGTACCACCGCCGGCCGTGACCGGCATCTCGTAGGCGCCGACGTCGGCACCGGAACACTGCGGGCGGTCGACGCCGGCGATACCCCATGGCGGGCGCGTCCGTCGGCGTGCCGGCGTCGCGCGCCCTCCTCGGCCGGCCGGAAGTCACGGCCGGCGTCGTCGACGAACAGCGGGTTCGCGACCGTGACCCCGCTCATCGACGACGCGCCGGCGTCGCCGGAGAGGTTGTTCGACAGCGTCCATCCCGGGCGCTCGATGATCATCGTTGGCAGCGCCGAGGCCAAGCTGGTGGTCTACCCGATCGCGCACGGACCGGAGCCATCCTCACCAGCTCCCTACAGGCGTCCGGGGGGCGCCCGAGGGCAGGTGAACCAACCCGGCCTCACCCGACGAACCTGGTCATTTCCTCACGCGGGCCGGGCCACCGCAGACCGGGCCCGGAGGTTGGCCAGGAACGCGGCCGGGGGGACGCCGGTGAACTGGTGGAAGTCGCGGATCAGGTGGGCCTGGTCGGCATACCCGCACTCCTCGGCGATCTGGTCCCATCGTGCGGGTGGGTGGGTGGCCAGGCGGCGCCACACCGTATCGAAGCGGACCAGTCGGGCGGCGGTCTTGGGCGGCAGGCCGACCTGTTGTTTGAACCTGCTGATCAGGTGTTTGTGGCTCCAGCCGACCTCGTTCGCGAGCCGGCCGACCGGCAGCTTGCCCCCGGTGGCGGTCAGCCGCCGCCACGCCCAGACGACCTCTGGTGCGGGTTGGGGGCCGTCCTGGGCTCGCCGCAGCAGGTAGGCGTCCAGCAGTGCGAACTGTTGCCGCTGGTCCGGTGTGGAGCGGAGCTGGTCGGCCAGGCGCCGGATGCCGGTGCCGAGCACGTCGGCCAGGTCCATGACCTGGCCGCTGATGGCGCCGTTGGGCAGGCCCAGCCGGTAGGCGCCCAGCGGCGTCAGCCACTGCTGCATGTAGGCGTGCGCGGGGGCGTCCCGGTGCACGTGGCAGAAGTCGTGGGCGCCGATGAGGAGTTCCGGGGGGCGCCATGCCGAGTCGTCCAGTTTCAGGACGATGCCTACGACCGCCGTGGCCGGACTGACGATGTCCTGGGGTGGCGCGGCCGGCTCGGTGAAGCCGGCGTAGCCGCGTGCGAGCAGTCCTCGCAGCCGCGGGTGCGGCGAGCCGCCGACGCGTGGCACCTCGACCCGCTCTGAGACCAGCACGATCCTCGTCCTGGACACCGGCATGTGGCCTCCCTGCGGCTCCTCGACCATCGTCTGCGATCGGCCAACCTCACCGGAGTGGTCCGCCATTGCAGCGCCGACCGGCACGCTTCGCAACCTCCGAGGTCAATTTCCTTCAAGACCTCCCGCGGACCGGCGCCTATCGTCGCGGCCGTCCGGGGAGGTGCTGTGTGACTGGCTCAGGTGATTCGGCGACGCCAATCCCCTCCCGCTGACCGCGAACGGCGTCACGGCCACGTGGCTGAGCGCAGCGCTCCGCACCCGCTACCCCGGCGTTGTGATCACTCGGGCCGAGCCGGTGCAGCTCATCGACGGAACTGCTACCTGAAGGTGCTCGCAACGTTCGGCGTGTTCGCCCCCGGACTGGACGAGGCGTGGAGCGACTACCGCCGGGCGACGGTCTACGGCTTCCTCAGCTGGCTGTGCAACATGGACCTCTGGCAGCCGGCCGACGTGAACACCGGGACCTACGCACGCTTCGGCCTGGCGATGATCGATCACGATACGTATGCCAGCTATGAGAGCCGGTAGATCTGGTGGGCGCGGCAGGGATCGAACCTGCGACCGCTCGGGTGTAAACCGAGTGCTCTCCCGCTGAGCTACGCGCCCGGGTCCAGGCCGCCGGAGCGGCCAGGAGATGTTAGGCCACCGAGGCCAGCGCCTTCTTCCACGCGTCCTGGTCGCGGGCCTCGCCGGGGGCGTTCACCTCGGCGAACCGCACGATGCCCGCCTTGTCCACCAGGAAGGTGCCACGCACGGCCATGCCGCGGTCGGCGTTGAACACGCCGTAGGTCTTTGCCAGCTCACCGTGCGGCCAGAAGTCCGACAGCAGCGGGAACTGGTAGGCCTCCTGGATCGCCCAGGCCTTGAGGGCGAACACGTGGTCGACCGACACGCCGAGCACCTGGACGTCCTCATTCTGGAAGCTGCCGATGTCGTCGCGGATCGCGCACAGCTCGCCGGTGCAGATTCCGGAGAACGCGAACGGGTAGAAGACGACGAGCACGTTGCGCCTCCCGCGGAACGACGAGAGCGTGACGTCCTGGTTGTTCTGGTCCTTGAGGGTGAAGTCGGGTGCCTCGGTGCCGACCTCGGGCGCCATGAGCAGGTCTCCTCGCTGCGAGCGGTGCGTTCGTCGAGGAGCCTAGTCGGGCGATGTCGCCCGCGGTGCGGATGGGAGGCACGGATGGGGACTGCGGAGTGGTTCCTCACGCGAGCCGAGCGGGGCAACCCGGCCTACCGGCAGCCGGACTGGTGCGAGGGCAACGACGTCCGGGCCCACGTGCACGGCAGCAGCTACTTCGCCCGACTGGCGGCGGAGGTGTGGGCGCTGCGGCCCGGCGACCACCTCTTCTTCACCGACTGGCGCGGCGATGCCGACGAGCTGCTCTGCCCCGATGGGCCCACGGTCGGCGAGCTGTTCTGCGACGCCGCGCGGCGCGGCGTGGTCGTCAAGGGACTCATGTGGCGCTCGCACGCCGACGAGCTGTCATACAGCGGGGAGGAGAACCGCCAGCTCGGTGACGAGGTACACGAGGCGGGCGGCGAGGTCCTGCTCGACGAGCGGGTGCGCAGGGCGGGCTCCCACCACCAGAAGCTCGTGGTGCTGCGCCACGTGGCCGACCCGGGCCGGGACGTGGCGTTCGCCGGCGGGATCGACCTGTGCCGCTCCCGCCGCGACGACGACACCCACCGCGGCGACCCGCAGGCCGCGCCGATGGCCGTGGCCTACGGCGAGTACCCGCCGTGGCACGACGTGCAGCTCGAGGTCCGGGGTCCGGCCGTCGGCCTGCTCGACGCGGTGTACCGGGAGCGCTGGGAGGATCCTCATTCGGTCGACGTCCACAACCCGATCGCGTGGCTGCGCGACCGGCTCTCGAACACCGACATGCGGGCCGACCCGCTGCCCGAGCGGCCACCTGACCCGCCTGTTGCCGGGCACGCGACGGTCCAGGTGCTGCGCACGTACCCCGCGGTCCGGCCGGGATACCCGTTCGCCCCGCACGGCGAACGATCGGTGGCACGGGCCTACGTGAAGGTTCTCCGCCGCGCGCAGCGTCTGGTCTACCTCGAGGACCAGTACATGTGGTCGCCGCACATCGCGCGGCTGCTCGCCGAGGCGCTGCAGCGCAACCCCCGGCTGCACCTGATGGTGGTCGTGCCCCGCCACTCCGACGTGGACGGCCGGTTGGCGCTGCCGCCCAACCAGGTGGGCCGGGTGCAGGCGATGGAGGTGTGCGAGCGGGCCGCCCCCGACCGGGTGCACGTGTACGACCTGGAGAACCACGAGAGCACCCCGGTGTACGTCCACGCGAAGGTCGCCGTCGTCGACGACACCTGGGCGTGCGCAGGCAGCGCCAACCTCAACCGGCGCTCCTGGAGCCACGACAGCGAGCTGTCCGTCGCCGTTCTCGACGACGACCGCGACACCCGCGAGCCGCGCGACCCCGGCGGGCTGGGCGACGGAGCCCGGCCCTTCGCCCGTGACCTACGGCTCACGCTGCTGCGCGAGCACCTCGATCGTCGCAGCGACGACGACGCCGACCTGCTCGACCCCGACGACGCCGTCCGCGCCGTGGAGGCAGCGGCGGACGCGCTCGACGCATGGCACGACGGCGGCCGGGTCGGGCCGCGCCCGCCCGGGCGGCTGCGCCACCACCGGCCCGAGCGGATGCGCACGCTCACCCGGCTGTGGGCCGTTCCGGCCTACCGGCTCGTCTACGACCCGGACGGGCGGCCGTGGCGCGACCGCGTCCGAGGCCGCTGGTGAACGGCATGAGCTCCGCTCAGCACCGTCTGTTCGCTCCGCAGAGCTCCGCTCAGCGCCGGGACTTCGCCGCCTTCGGCGCCACGAGCCGCGAGCCCACCCAGCCTTCGCTGACCGTGATGTTGGAGGTCTGCGAGAGCCCGGCCGTCGGCGCGGCCTCCGCGATGTCGCTCGGCTCGACGTGTCCCGGGCGCCCCGTCTTCGGGGTGAGCACCCAGATCACGCCGTTGTCCGCGAGCGGTCCGATGGCGTTGATCAGAGCGTCGACGAGGTCCCCGTCGCCGTCACGCCACCACAACAGGACGAGGTCGATGACATCGTCGGCATCCTCGTCGAGCAGATCGTCGCCTGCTCTCTCCTCGACGGCGTCGCGCACCGCCTCGTCGACATCGCTGTCCCAGCCGAGTTCCTGGACAACCATGCCCGGCTCGACGCCGAGCTTGCCCGCGATGTCGGACGTACGTCCGGCATCATCCGCGGCGACCACGCGTGTACCCCTTTGCCTCGTGCACTGCTCGCAGCCGGTGCCCTGCCCCCCGACCCCGGCCTCGTCGGTTGCGGAATCCGAACACGACGACTGTCCGGCGCGCAACCACTCGTTACGAGATCGAGCGCCGAGGGGCACGATAGGGGACGACAGCAACAGAGAACGACTCAGCTCTACCAAGGCAGGGAGATCCCTTGACCGGCCAGAACACCGACGGCAGTGCCCGGACCCCCGGGACGGGGCCGCGGCGTGTGCACGTCATCCGCGACGGGCTCGCCGCCCACCTGCCGGACATCGATCCCGAGGAGACGGCCGAATGGCTCGACTCCTTCGACGCGGTCCTCGACGCCGCAGGGCAGCAGCGCGCCCGCTACCTGATGCTTCGGATGCTGCAGCGGGCGCGGGAGCGCCACGTCGGCGTCCCGTCGCTGACCAGCACCGACTACGTCAACACCATCCCGACCGACCGGGAGCCGTGGTTCCCGGGCGACGAGGAGACCGAGCGGGCCTACCGCCGCTGGATCCGCTGGAACGCCGCGATGACGGTGCACCGCGCGCAGCGACCGGGCATCGGCGTCGGCGGGCACATCTCGTCCTACGCCTCGTCGGCCACGCTGTACGAGGTCGGGTTCAACCACTTCTTCCGCGGCAAGGATCACCCGGGTGGGGGTGACCAGGTCTACATCCAGGGCCACGCCTCCCCCGGCATCTACGCCCGCGCGTACCTGGAGGGGCGCCTCTCGGAGGACCGGCTCGACGGCTTCCGCCAGGAGCTCTCGCACGGCGGGCCGGGCCACGGCCTCCCGTCGTACCCGCACCCGCGGCTCATGCCGAACTTCTGGGAGTTCCCCACGGTCTCCATGGGGCTCGGCCCGATGAACGCGATCATGCAGGCGCGGTTCAACCGGTACCTGCACCACCGCGGCATCAAGGACACCTCGCAGCAGCACGTGTGGGCGTTCCTCGGCGACGGCGAGATGGACGAGCCGGAGTCGCGCGGCCTGATCCACGTACCGGCTACGGAGGGACTCGACAACCTCACCTTCGTCATCAACTGCAACCTGCAGCGGCTCGACGGCCCGGTCCGCGGCAACGGCAAGATCATCCAGGAGCTGGAGTCGTTCTTCCGGGGCGCGGGCTGGAACGTCATCAAGGTGATCTGGGGCCGGGAGTGGGACGCCCTGCTGCACGCCGACCGCGACGGCGCGCTGATCAACCTGATGAACCAGACGCCGGACGGGGACTACCAGACCTACAAGGCCAACGACGGCGGCTACGTCCGCGAGCACTTCTTCGGGCGCGACCCGCGCACGAAGGCGCTGGTCGAGCCGATGTCCGACGCGGAGATCTGGAACCTCAAGCGTGGCGGGCACGACTACCGCAAGGTCTACGCGGCCTACGCCGCGGCGCTGGAGCACCACGGCCAGCCGACGGTGATCCTCGCCAAGACCATCAAGGGCTACGGCGTGGGCCCGAGCTTCGCCGGGCGCAACGCGACCCACCAGATGAAGAAGCTGTCGCTCGCCGACCTCAAGCAGTTCCGCGACGAGCAGCGCATCCCGATCTCCGACGCGGCGCTCGAGGAGAACCCGTACCTGCCGCCGTACTACCACCCGGGCGACGACGACCCGGCGATCCAGTACATGCGGGAGCGCCGCCGTGCGCTCGGCGGGGACCTGCCGTCACGGCGCACGACGTCGAAACCGCTGGTCCTGCCCGGCGACAAGGTCTACGAGACGATCCGGAAGGGCTCGGGCAAGCAGGAGGTCGCCACCACGATGGCGTTCGTCCGGCTGCTGCGCGAGCTCGTGAAGGACAAGGAGATCGGCGGCCGGTTCGTGCCGATCATCCCGGACGAGGCGCGCACGTTCGGGATGGACTCGATGTTCCCGACCCAGAAGATCTACAACCCGAACGGGCAGCAGTACACGTCCGTGGACGCCTCGCTCATGCTCGCCTACCGCGAGAGCGAGCAGGGTCAGCTGCTGCACGAGGGGATCAACGAGGCCGGCTCGGTGGGCTCGTTCACCGCGGCGGGCACGTCGTACGCCACGCACGGCGAGCCGATGATCCCGGTCTACGTCTTCTACTCGATGTTCGGGTTCCAGCGCACCGGCGACTCGATCTGGGCCGCCGCCGACCAGATGGCCCGTGGGTTCCTCGTCGGCGCCACCGCGGGCCGCACCACGCTCACCGGTGAGGGCCTGCAGCACAACGACGGGCACTCGCTGCTGCTCGCGGCCACCAACCCGGCCGTCGTCGCGTACGACCCGGCGTTCTCGTTCGAGGTGGCGCACATCGTCAAGGACGGTCTGCGGCGCATGGTCGGGGAGGACGCGGAGAACGTCATCTACTACCTCACCGTCTACAACGAGCCCTACGTCCAGCCGGCCGAGCCCGATGACCTCGACGTCGACGGGCTGCTGCGCGGCCTCTACCGGTACGCGGCCAGCCCGCGTGCCGAGGGACCGCAGGTCCGCCTGCTCGCGTCCGGCGTCGCCCTGCCGTGGGCCCTGCAGGCCAGGGACATGCTGGCCGAGCAGTGGGGCGTGGGCGCCGAGGTGTGGTCGGTGACGTCGTGGGGCGAGCTGCGCCGCGACGGCGTCGAGTGCGAGCAGCACAACCTGGTGCACCCGGACGCCGAGCCCCGCATCCCGTACATCACCCGGGCCCTCTCCGGGGATGCGCCGGTGGTCGCGACGTCGGACTGGATGCGCGCGCTGCCCGACCTGGTACGCCAGTGGGTACCCGCGCCGTTCACGAGCCTCGGCACCGACGGCTTCGGTCTCTCCGACACCCGGCCCGCCGTGCGGCGGCACTTCAACGTCGACGCCGAGTCGATCACGGTGGCGGCGCTGGAGACGCTCGCCGCACGCGGCGAGTTCGACCGCGGCGCGGTGGCCGAGGCCGCCGCGAAGTACCGGATCGACGACCCGCAGGCGGCCGGGCCGCAGACGAGCGACAGCGGCGTGGCCTGACTGGTGCCCCCGGCGGGGGCACTTGACACCGCACACCGGGAAGCCGCGTTCCCCGCCCTTCCGAGGGCGGGAACGCGGCTCTCCTTTGTGAAAATGCCGGAAAATCACTGGTCATTGACTCTCGGCAGGGAGGCCCGAACACGATACGCTCCGGCGCGACGCCGCCAGCGAGTGATCGCGAAACGGTGTCCCGACCGGGGCGCGGAGCGTTCGCGCCAGGCGGCGCGAGGCCGGGGGCAGTGCCCCGGCACAGGTACGAGGAGAGCAGGAATGGCAGAGGGCACCGTCAAGTGGTTCAACAGCGAGAAGGGCTACGGCTTCCTCGCTCCTGACGGTGGTGGCGCGGACGTGTTCGTGCACTACTCGGCGATCCAGACCAACGGATACAAGAGCCTCGACGAGGGGCAGCGCGTGTCGTTCGACATCGAGCAGGGTCAGAAGGGCCCGCAGGCCAGCAAGGTCACTCCGCTCGGCTGACAGCCGATCTCCCGAGGTCCCGGCGCCGCGGCGCTGGTTGATCCCTCCACCTCCGCAGCCGTGCGACGGTACGGAGGCCGTCCCGGGCCGCCGGTGGCGGCCTGCTGAGCCACCGCCGCCGTCACGGCATGCCGTGCGATGCTGCCCCGCGTGAGCGACGACGAGGTGCGGGCGACCTCCGGGTTGTCCCCGGCCACCTTGCGCAAGCTCGAGCTGGCCACGGGTGATCTGGCCGCCGCATGTCTCGCGGCCATGGCGCAGCGTCAGCCGTGGTTCGCGCGCCTGTCGGCGGAAATGCGTGCGGGCGTCCAGCTCGTCACGCAGACCGGCATCGCGAACTTCGTGGCGTGGATCGGTAAGCGCTGGGCCGCGGAATCGGGCGGAGCACCTCGGCTCACGGCCGAGGCATTCCGGATCGCACCGCGCGATCTGGCACGCCGGCTGACGCTGTCGCAGACGGTCGACCTCGTCCGCATCGCGACCGAGGTCTTCGAGGAGCACCTGCCGCCGCTCGCGGCCGACGAGGCCGAGCGGCGTGCACTCGTCGAGGGCGTGTTGCGGTTCGGCCGGGAGATCGCGTTCGCCGCCGCGACGGTGTACGCAGGCGAGGCGGAGAGCCGCGGCGCGTGGGATGCGCGCGTCGAGGCGCTCGTCGTCGACGCCGTGGTGCGCGGGCCCGGCGCGGAGTCCGGCAACACCGCGCGCAGCTGGGTCGACGGCCTGGTCTCGCGCGCGTCCGCGCTCGGCTGGGACCCGGCCGAGCCGTTGCGCGTCGTGGTGGGCAGCCCGGCCCCTGAGGCCCACGAGGAACTGCTCGTCGAGCTGCGCCGCGAGGCCGACCGGTCGGGTCAGTCCGTGCTGGTCGGCGTACAGGGCAACCGCCTCGTCGTGCTGCTGTCCGAACCACCCGGCCTCGACACCGGCGGTGACATCGGCACCGTCGTCGAGGCCTTCGGACCGGGCCCCGTCGTCGTGGGACCGCGGGCCGCCGACCTCCCCGGCGCGCACGCCAGCGCCCGTGACGCGCTGGCCGGCCTCCGGGCCGCCCCGGCCCGCCCGGACGCGCCCCGCCCCGTGGCCGCCGACGACCTGCTGCCCGAGCGCGCCCTCGCAGGCGACGCGGTCGCGCACCGCAGGCTCGTCGCCGCCGCCGTCGAGCCGGTGGCCGCGGCGGGCGGCGAACTGCTGACGACGCTGGCGGCGTTCCTGGAGAGCGGGAGCGCCCTGGAAGCGTGCGCGCGGTCCCTGTTCGTCCATCCCAACACCGTGAGATACCGGCTACGGCGCGTGACCGAACTCACCGGCCTACGCCCCACCGATCCGCGCGACGCCCTGGTGCTCCGCATCGCTCTGCTCGCGGCCCGACTCCATCCCCTCGACGCCACCTGAGCTGCGCAGATCCCACAATTCAGCCGGTGCTGCGGCGGCCCGCAACCCGATCGTGACCGTAGCTCGTTGGAGGAAACCTCCAAAACCCGCGCACGGAGTTGGTGCGCCTGACGCATTCCCGCACCCAGGTCGGTCCCGGTTTGCTACGTGACGTGATTGCCCTGCTCGCACCCGGCCAGGGATCTCAGACCCCGGGCATGCTCGCCCCGTGGCTCGACGACCCCGCGGCCGAGGAGACCCTCGCCCGATGGTCCGACGCCACCGGTCTCGACCTGCGGCGGCTCGGCACCACCGCCGGCGCCGACGAGATCAAGGACACCGCCGTCACGCAGCCGCTGGTGGTCGCCGGCGCCCTGCTGGCCGCGGCCCGCCTCACCGCGCGCGCCACGTTGCCCGCCGCCGCGCCCGCCGCAGGCCACTCCGTCGGCGAGCTGGCCGCCGCCGCGGTGGCCGAGGTGCTCACCGCCGACGCGGCCGTGTCGCTCGCCGCGGTGCGCGGGCGCGAGATGGCCGCCGCCTGCGCGCTCGCCCCCACCGGAATGAGCGCCGTGCTCGGTGGGAAACCCGACGAGGTGCTGACGAAGCTCGCCGAGCTGGGTCTGGACCCGGCCAACCGCAACGGGGCAGGTCAGGTCGTCGCAGCCGGCCCGCAGGCCGCCCTGGCCGAGCTCGCGGCCGCACCGCCCGAGCGCGCACGCGTGATCCCGCTCCCGGTGGCAGGCGCGTTCCACACCCGCTTCATGGGACCCGCCGAGGACGCGATGCGCGCCCACGCCGAGAAGATCTCCCCGGCCGATCCGGTACGCCCATTGCTGTCCAACGCCGACGGCGAGGTCGTCACAGACGGCGCCGAGGCGCTGCGCCGGCTCGTCGCGCAGGTCACCCTGCCGGTGCGCTGGGACGCCTGCATGGCGCGCCTGCGCGAGCTGGGCGTGACCGCGGTGATCGAGCTGCCGCCTGCCGGCACCTTGGTGGGGCTCGTCAAGCGCGATCTCAAGGGCACGGCGACGCTGGCCCTCAAGACCCCTGACGACCTCGACCGGGCCGTCGACCTCATCACCGAACACGCGGGAGCCGACACGTGACCCGATCGACCCAGCCCGGCCGGATTCGGCTGCGCACCGCCCCGCCCGTCGCGGGCGCCCGGATCCTCGGAATGGGCAGCGCGCAGCCCGAGAACGTCGTCACCAACGACGACCTCGCGCAGCGGATGGACACCAACGACCAGTGGATCCGCGAGCGGGTCGGCATCCAGAGCCGGCGCATCGCGAAGGAGGACACGCTGCTGGTCGACATGGCCGCCGAGGCCGGGTCGCGGGCGGTGAAGGACGCGGGGATCGCGCCCACCGAGATCGACACGGTGATCGTGGCGACCTGCACGATGCCGAGCGGCATCCCGAACGCGGCCGCGCAGACGGCGGATCGGATCGGCATCCCGGCACCCGGCGCGTTCGACCTCAACGCAGCGTGCGCCGGCTTCTCCTACGGCATCGGCACCGCCGCCGACCTCGTTCGCGCCGGATCGTCGCGGCACGTGCTGGTGATCGGCGCCGAGAAGCTGTCGGACTGGATCGACTGGACCGACCGCTCCACGGCGATCATCTTCGCCGACGGGGCCGGTGCCGTCGTGCTGGGTCCGGCCACCGACGAGGCGTCTGTCGGCGTCGGCCCGCTCACGTGGGGCAGCGCCGGCGACATGGCTCAGACCATCCACATCAACCCCGACACGAACGCGCTGTTCCAGGAGGGACAGGCGGTCTTCCGCTGGGCCACCACCAAGATCGCGCCGGTGGCGCTGAAGGCGATCGAGCTGGCCGGGCTCACCCCCGCCGACATCGACGTGTTCGTGCCGCACCAGGCCAACCTGCGCATCGTCGACGCCGTGGCCAAGCGGCTGCGCAAGGAGGGCGCCCGCGAGGACATGGTCGTCGCCGACGACATCGTCCACTCGGGCAACACGTCCTCTGCGTCGATCCCGCTCGCCATGGACCACATGCGCGCCGACGGGCGTCTGCGCTCGGGCGATGTCGCCCTGCTCGCCGGGTTCGGCGCGGGCCTGTCCTTCGCCGCCCAGGTCGTCATCTGTCCCTAGGATCCCCTGCGCTGGATCAGCACTTGCTGGATCGAGCCCCCTGACCCCCACAGAAGGAGAGAACACCGTGGCCGACAACACCGAGATCCTCAGCGGGCTCGCGGAGATCGTCGAGGAGGTCGCCGGCATCGACACCGCCGAGGTGTCCGCCGAGAAGTCCTTCGTCGACGACCTGGACATCGACTCGCTGTCGATGGTCGAGATCGCCGTGCAGGCCGAGGACAAGTTCGGCGTGAAGATCCCCGACGACCAGCTCGCCGAGCTCAAGACGGTCGGCGACGCCGTCGACTACATCGCGAAGAACCAGTGACCCCGCGGCGGCGGGACCGGGAGGCGGAGGTGTCATGAGCTCTGAGGTCGACGTTGTCATCACCGGGCTCGGCGCGACGACCCCGCTCGGTGGGGACGTCGCATCGACCTGGGAGGGCATGCTCAGCGGGCGCTCCGGCGTCCGGCGGATCAACGACGACTACGACTGGATCGATCGCTACGAGCTGCCGGTGAAGATCGGCGCGCCGCTCGCGGTCGAACCCACCGAGGTCCTCCCCCGGGTCCAGTCCCGGCGGCTGGACCGGGTGGAGCAGCTCGCGGTCGTGGCCTCGAAGGAGGCCTGGGCGGACGCCGGATCACCGGAGGTGGAGCCGGAGCGGCTCGGCGTGGTGGTCGGGACCGGTATCGGCGGCGTCACCACCCTGCTCGCGCAGGACGATCTGCTCGAGACCCAGGGGCTGCGCAAGATCTCCCCGCTGACCGTGCCGATGCTGATGCCCAACGGGCCCGCCGCGTGGGTGAGCCTCGAGTTCGGCGCACGTGGCGGCGTGCACGCACCGGTGTCCGCGTGCGCCACCGGCGCGGAGGCCCTGGCCTGGGCGCTCATGCTGATGCGCAACGGCGAGCTGGACGTCGTCATCGCCGGCGGCGCCGAAGCCTGCATCACCCAGCTCACGGTGGCCGGCTTCGTGCAGTCGCGCACGCTCTCGCAGCGCAACGACGAGCCGGAGCGCGCCTCCCGGCCGTTCGACACCGGTCGCGACGGGTTCGTGCTCGGCGAGGGCGCCGGGATCATGGTCCTGGAGCGGGCCGAGTTCGCGGCCGCACGCGGTGCCACCGTGCACGGGCGGCTGGCCGGCGCGGGGCTGACCGCCGACTCCTACCACATCACGGGGCCGGAGCCGGAGGGGATCGGCCAGTCACGGGCCATCGCCAAGGCCGTGCGCGACGCGGGGCTGGAGCCCACGGACGTCGGCCACGTGAACTGCCACGCCACCTCCACGGTCGCGGGCGACGTGGGCGAGACCAGGGCGGTGCGCAAGGCCCTCGGTGACCACCCCGTCCTCACGGCCCCCAAGGGGTCCTTCGGGCACCTCGTCGGCGCGGCGGGCGCGGTCGAGAGCATCATCACGGTCCTCTCGATCAAGGAGGGGATCATCCCGGCCACCCTCAACCTCGAGAACCTCGACCCCGGCGTCGAGCTCGACGTGGTGGCGGGCGAACCGCGCAAGGTCGACCTGCAGGCGGCGGTGTGCGACTCGTTCGGGTTCGGCGGCCACAACGCCGCGATCGCCTTCACGAAGGCCTGAGTCAACAGGCTTCTCGCGCGGAACTGCCGCCCCCGGTCCGGTCGATCAGGGGCGGCGTTCCGCGCATCGGCAGCGTGGAGCGCCAGCAGATGCGTTCGGCCTGCAGGTCCTGCGGCGCATTCTCCACCGATTGCGTGCTGATGAACCGCACCCGCACCAGCAGCCCACCCTCGGGGTCCGGGTCGATGCGCTCCACCCGGATCGAGCCGTCCCGCGTGGTGGCATAGGCCTTCTGCCACTCCTGCTCGCCCAGCGCTTCGGCCCGCGCCGGCACGACCGTGGCACGCCACTGCGCGTAGTCGCGGTCGTTGATGGCGTCGTAGTGGCGCTGCAGCTGGGCACCCACCTCATCGCCCGCCGGGTGGGCCGCCGCGTCCGCGGAGAGCTCCACCTCGCTCGAACCCACGCCCTCGGCCGGAACCTCCGGCGGCCCTCCGCGATCCCGCGATGCGAGCGCCGCGGCGCCCCCCACCACCAGCAGCACCGCGAGGACGATCGCGACGCCGGCCGTCCCAGCGCGCGTCACCGGCCCACGCCGCGTACATCCACCGCAGACCCCCTCCGAGTCGGTCGACGATCAGTGTGCCGGGCCGCGGCAGACGGGCAAACACCGGTGGTGATCTCGTGACGTTCCGGCCATGAAAAAATGCTCCGCGGCTGCTCCTGCACGCGCTCGAGATCGCCCGAGGGTCTTGGCCGCTCCCGAGAGCTCGGCAGTTCCGAACTCGTGTGGAGTGGTTGCGCCCAAGATCCGCAGTGTCGGTTGGCTATGGCTGTGGCGACAGCCATGGGCAAACCGACAGTTCGGATCATGCGCGCCGCCGCCCGGTGAGCCCTTGGTCCGAGCCTGGTCACCTGCCGGGCGTGAGGGCGGTCAGCCCGTCGATCGGGGCCTATCGAGTTCGGCCTGGTCGGGCGGGGTTCCGGTGGGCGCGCCGTCCCCCGGCTCGGGACACCCGACGGACGCTAGTGGTCGGGTTCGTTAGTTCGTCGGGGGTCATGCTGCGGCTGGCAGCGGCTGGTAAGTGGGCGGTGGGTCGATCTGGTCGAGCAGTGCCCGTAGGTCTGTGCGGGTGAAGGTCCAGTCGAACGGTGTTGCGTTGCTGTTGTAGCGGTCTTGGAAGGCCAGGATGCGCTCTGCGAGGGCGTCGAGGTCGGCGAAGTCGACCGGGGTGATGGCCTTGCGTTGCAGGATCGAGAAGTAGATCTCGACCTGGTTGAGCCAGGACGCGTGGATCGGCAGGTGCACCAGGGTGGCGGTGGGCCAGGCTGTGGCCATCCGGTCGATCGAGGCCTGCCCGGCGTGCGAGGAGCCGTTGTCGACGATCCAGAACACCCGCCGCGCGGAGGCGTGGGGCTCGGTGGTCATGACCTTGGCGACGAGCTCGGTGAAGGGTTCGATCCCGGTCTTGGGGGCGATGGTCCCGATCACGCGGGCGTGGTGGACGTCGTAGGCGGCGAAGTAGGCCAGGGTCCCGCCGCGGCGGTACTCGAACTCCACGTGCCGGGTGTGGCCCGGCCCGGGCGGGCGGCCGGGATGGCGGCGGCGCAAAGCTTGGAGCTGGGACTTCTCATCGGCGCTGATCACGTAGTCGTGCGGACCCAGCGGGGCGCCTTCCCAGGTGCGGGCATATAGGTCCAGGGCGCGGGCGGCTTTGGACTCGAAGTCGGGGTCGCGGGGGAAGATCCAGGAGCGGTGCTGCCAGGGTTTGATCGCGGCGCGGGCCAGCCAGCGGCGCACCGTGGACCCCGAGATCGCCGAGACGACACCGCGGGCGACGGCTTCGGTGGCCAGCTCGGTGCTGCTCCAGCGCGACAGCGGTATCCCGGTCTCGGCGGGCAGCGCGCAGGCCAGCGCGGTGATCGCCGCAACCTGCACCGCGGTGAACCGCCGCGGCCGCCCGGATCGGGGCCGATCGGCCAAGCCCCCCAGACGCCCGGCGGCGAACCGGCAGCGCCATCGGCGGGCGGTGTCGACACACAGCCCGAGGTCGGCGGCGATGGCGGCGTTGGAGCCCCCGGCCGCAGCGGCGAGCACGATCTGGGCTCGGACCCGGTCCCGATGCTCGATGCGCCCGCCGCGCACTCGCGCCAGCAGTTCGGCCTCCTCGGCCGGGGTGAGCACGATGACGAACGGGCTGGCGACGGGCATCCCCGCGTTGTCCACCCGCGCCAGGACGCGAGCGCCGCGACACACCATGATCACCCGAGCGGGCGACGGACGGCTGTCTACTTGGGCCCAGCAGCGCGGCCGAGGACTGTCACGATGAGCAGGTGCCCACGTTCCCTGAGTCGACCAAGATCTCCGTGCGGCAGAGGCTGAGCGCTCGTGCCCGCGAGCGTTGGCCACAGATCAGCCAGTTGCGCATGCGTCACCGCGGGGTGTTCACCTACGTCGAGGCCACCACCGACACAGCGACCCTGCCACTGTGTCGACTGCGCTACGTCGGGTCCGCCCACCACTGGCAGGTCGCGATCTACCGGGCCAGCCACGACGACTACCAGGAATCGATCTTCCCCAGCGGGCTACCGATCGGAACCTGCCAAGACGCCCTCGACCTCGCCTGCGGCCTCTACCTCAACGATCCCACGGCCTGGCACGACCTCAGACCCCCGACGAACTAACGACCGGGACCACTAGCGCCCGAACGGAGCAGCGCTCGTCGGCGAAGAGCGGAACGTACGGTATGCCCGGCTGGGCGTCCGGATCGTTATCCGACCTGGTGCAGGAGCGTTCCGGCGGCCCCGTCGCCGGCCAGCCGGAACGGCTCGAGGGCGTCGTCCCACGCCGAGCCGAGCAGCTCGTGCACCCGCCCCGCGAGGCGGCTCGCCGGCACCTCCGCGAGCAGGCTGCGCAGCCGGTCCTCCCCCACCACGATGTCGCCGTTGGCGCTGGTCCGCCCGTTCCACAGGCCGAGGGTGGGGACGTGACAGAACCGCTCGCCGTCGACCCCGTGGCTGGGTTCCTCGGTGACCTCGAAGCGCAACATCGGCCAAGCCCGCAGGGCACCCGCCAGCGCACCACCGCTGCCCGCCGGCCCGGTCCAGCTGCACTCGGCACGCAGCTGCCCGGGTGCGGCGGGTTGAGGTGACCAGTGCAGCGAGACCTTCATGCCGAGCACGCCCGAGATCGCCCACTCGACGTGCGGGCAGACCGCAGTTGGCGACGAGTGGATGAAGACCACGCCGCGTGCGTTCACTGCAGACCTCCAACGTCGACGAGGAACGTCTTCCCCTACGCCCTCGTACGCGTCCGGTCCGCTGATTTCGGTTGTGTGATCAGTCTGCCCGGTCGACCCCGACACGTCCAAACAGGCCGCCCACTCCGGGCGTGTCGCGGGCCGATCACCAGTCCGGCAGGCCAGCGCCGTCGAGGTAGCTGTTGCCCTCGAGCACGGCGCGCCGCGACACCCGCAGCGGCGCCTCCCCTGCGTCCCGCCGGAAGCGGTTGCCGCTGATCCGCACGTCGGACGGGCTGCCCGGCTCGTCCTCCCGGAGCGTGTAGCGCCCGCCCCCGAGCACGTTGCCGCGGATCACGATCGGGCCATCGCCGCGCCCCGTCGCGCGGTCGGGATCGAGCAGCAGGGCGCTACCGCGTCCCGGTCCGCTCCCCACGTCGACCTTGTTGTCCTCGACCAGCACGTCCCGGCCGCTCCCGCGCACCACCAGGGCCGAGGCCTCGCGGTCGGGCGGCGTGACGAAGTCGTGCACCGTGCTGTTGCGCAGCCGCGAGGACTCGCCGAGCCACGCGCCGTCGCCGGTCACCCGGGTGATCTCCACGCGCTCCCCGCTCCACCGGTCACCGCCGATGGCCGCCTCCGGGAAGTCGCCGGTGAGCGTGACGTCCTCGATCCGGACCGAGCCCCTGCCGGTGGTGACGATGCCGAAGGGCTGCGTGCCGTCGCCGACGACGCGGCTGCGGCGCACCACGACCTCCGGCGCGTCCACGACGACACCGCCACGGATCTCCCACCCGTCCAGCACGGCGCCGGCGGACGTGATCGTGCGGGCGGCGGTCGGGCACAGGCGCAGGCCGGCCGGCACGCCGACGCTGCCCCGCTCGGGCGCCTCGTACGGTCCGGCCGCGGCGCATTCCAGCGCGGCGACGGCCGGCGCGAGCGCCACGGTGGGCGGGTCGAGCGCAGGGAAAGTCGTGCCGTCGGTGGCGACGACCACCGCGGCGACGGCGAGCACGCACGTGGCGAGCCCGAGGCCGGCACGGGCGATCGCGCGCCCGGTCGCCCCGCTCATGGCCGCCTCTTCATGGCGGAAAGGGTACGACCGGATGGTCGCAAAGTCGCCGGCAGGGCTCTACGAAGAGTGAATCGTTATCACGATGTGTAGTGACGGATGCCGTCCCGATCCTCGACCGTGACCAGCTCACGCTCCGCCAGCACCTCGAGGTGCGCGGAGGTCTCGATGGTGGCGAGCATCCGGTTGAACAGGTCGAGCTCGGTGAACGGCGTGTCGCGCCGGGTCCACAGCAGCACGCCGGCCACCTCGTAGGCCGTCGAGCAGCCCTCCTGCACGGCGGCGAGCGTCGTGTCGAGCCGCTTCGCGTGGTGGGCGATCAGCTCGTCCACCCGCTGGTGCACGCGCATTCCGGTCGGCCCGTGCGCAGGCAGCAGCACCGCGTCCGGTCGCGAGCGTACGAGCTCCAGCGAGGTGAGGAAGTCCGCGAGTGGACTCTCCGCCGGTGCGGGTTCCAGCCCGAGGGACGGGGTGATCCGCGGCAGCACGTGGTCGCCGGCGAACAACAGCTCCCCGGCCGGGTCGGCGAACACGACGTGACCCCGGGTGTGCCCGGGCGTCGCGACGGCCTCCAGCACCCGCTGGTCGGCCGAACCCTCCCCCACCACGATCCGGGCGCCGTCGTCGATCCAGTCGTCGGGGAACTCGTACTCGGCCGGTTCGACGGGCGGCGGGACGTGGCGCTCCAGCTCCCGGACGAGCTCGTGGGCCCCCAGGCCGAGCAGCTGCTTGCGATGGTGGCGCTGCCCGGGACGCGTCCGGCGCAACACCTCGAGCCCGTGCTGCTCACCGCGCCCCAGCGCTACGCGCATGCCGAACTCCCGCCGCAGCACCACCGCCTGCGTGTAGTGGTCGCGGTGGATGTGCGTGACGAGGAAGCGGCGCACGTCCGCGAGGCCCGCGCCGAGCGAGGCGAGCGCCGTGGACAGCGCCTCCCGGGACTGGGCCAGCGCCCACCCGGCGTCGACGAGGGTCAGCCCGTCGCCGTCGGCCAGCGCGTAGACGTTGACCGCACGCAGGCCGTCGTTCGGCAGCGGAAGCGGAATGCGGTACACGCCCGGTGCACACCGGTACACCCCGGGCGCCGTCCAGTCACCCGCCGGGTCATCGTCGACGATCACGCGGCCCTCCTTCGATACGCCTCGACACGCTACGTCCCGCCGCAGCACACGCACGCGGGTGTGGCGAGCTGCACAGCCTCATCCGTGAGGGCGATCGCCGACGACAGCTGCGATCAGCGCCCGCCAAGCCTCGGGTTGGATGGCAACACCTCGGATTCGCTCGGCAGCGGACATCGCTCAGAGAGTCGGCGGGAGGCCCTCGTCCGAGCGGTGTGGACGCGTTCCACGATTTGTCCGGCACTCGCACCGGCGGCGCTTCGCGGGCGGCGGCGGGAAGGCCACCGGCGAGGGAGCACAGGGCGCTGTTGCGTGCCGGGCCGACTCGGAGCCGGCGCAGCAAAGAGGGAGCCGACCCAAGCGTCGGCTCCCTCTTCCGCGTTCAGGTCAGTGACCTCAGCGACGGATGCTCAATGCTGCATCAGCTGCAATTCCGCCCGTTCTCAGCTGCAGCCGCTGGTGGAGCCACAGCCCTCGCACAGGTAGCAGGATCCGGCCGGACGCATCTTGGTGCCGCAGGTCATGCACAGCGGCGCGTCGGCGGCCTTGCCGAGACGCAGCTCCAGCAGCTCGGTGGAGCTGCCCACCTCGACGGGCGCCGGAGCAGCCCCCTTCGGCTCCGCCTCCTTGTCGGCAGCAGGCGCGGCGTCGACAGAGGACCGCAGGCCCTCCACGTCGACCTCGCCGAAGCCCGACCCGTAGTCGGCGGCCGCCACCTGCGCCGACCGCTCCTCCGCGGAGAAGATGCCCAGCTCAGCGCGCTTCTCGTACGGCAGGTGGTCGAGCGCCAGCCGCCGGAACAGGTAGTCGAGCACGCTCGTGGCGATCCGGACGTCCGGGTCGTCGGTCATGCCTGCCGGCTCGAAGCGCAGGTTGGAGAACTTCGAGACGTAGAACTCCAGCGGGATGCCGTACTGCAGACCCACCGAGATCGACATCGAGAACGCGTCCATCACGCCGGCGAGCGTGGAGCCCTGCTTGCCGAGCTTGACGAAGATCTCGCCGAGCCCGTTGTCGGGGTACGACCCGGCGGTGAGGTAGCCCTCCGCCCCACCGACGGTGAACGACACCGTCTGGCTCGGGCGCTTCTTCGGCAGCCTGCGGCGCACCGGGCGCGACTCGACCACCACCGGCGCGGCGGCCTCCGCCGACTCGGTCTTGCGGGCCTCCTTGCCCGCCGACAGCGGCTGCCCGACCTTGCAGTTGTCGCGGTAGATCGCGAGCGCCTTCAGGCCGAGCTTCCAACCCTCGAGGTAGATCTTCTCGACGTCCTCGACGGTGGCCTCCTCCGGCATGTTCACCGTCTTCGAGATGGCCCCGGACAGGAACGGCTGCACCGCGGCCATCATCCGCACGTGGCCCATCGGCGCGATCGACCGCTCGCCCATGGCGCAGTCGAACACCTCGTAGTGCTCCTGGCGCAGGCCGGGGGCGTCGATGACGTGGCCGTGCTCGGCGACGTACTCGACGATCGCCTCGATCTGCTCCGCCTGGTAGCCCAGCTTGGCCAGCGCCCGCGGCACCGTCTGGTTGACGATCTGCATCGAGCCGCCGCCCACCAGCTTCTTGAACTTCACCAGCGCGAGGTCCGGCTCGATGCCAGTGGTGTCGCAGTCCATCATCAGGCCGATGGTGCCGGTGGGGGCGAGCACCGACGCCTGCGCGTTGCGCCAGCCGTTGCGTGCTCCGACCGCGAGGCCCTCCTGCCAGACCTTCGTGGCCAGCTTGTGGACCGGCGCGCTCGCGGGCAGCGTGCGCACGTCGTCGTTGGCCGCCGCGTGCTTGCGCATGACGCGCTGGTGCGCGTCGGCGTTGCGGGCGTAGCCCTCGTACGGCCCGACGACACCCGCCAGCTCGGCCGAGCGCTTGTAGGCCGCGCCCGTCATGAGCGAGGTGATCGACGCCGCGAGCGCCTGGCCGCCCTCGGAGTCGTAGGCGTGCCCGGTGGCCATCAGCAGCGCACCGAGGTTGGCGTAGCCGATGCCCAGCTGGCGGAACTTGCGGGTGGTGTCGGCGATCGGCTCGGTGGGGAAGTCGGCGAAGCAGATGGAGATGTCCATCGCCGTGATGATCAGCTCGACGGCCTTCTGGAAGCGCGCACCGTCGAACTGCCCGTCGTCGCCCAGGAACTTCAGGAGGTTCAGCGAGGCGAGGTTGCAGCTGGAGTTGTCCAGGTGCATGTACTCCGAGCACGGGTTGGAGGCGGAGATGCGGCCCGACTCCGGGCAGGTGTGCCAGTCGTTGATCGTGCTGTCGTACTGGATGCCGGGGTCGGCGCACTCCCACGCCGCCTGCGCGATCGTGCGGAACAACTTCTTCGCCGGCACGCGGTCGATGACCTCACCCGTCATCCGGGCGCGCAGCCCGAACTCGGAGTCGCTCTCGACGGCGCGCATGAACTCGTCGGTGACGCGCACCGAGTTGTTGGCGTTCTGGTACTGCACCGAGGTGATGTCGGAGCCGCCGAGGTCCATGTCGAAGCCCGCGTCGCGCAGCACGCGGATCTTCGCCTCCTCCTTGGCCTTGGTCGCGACGAACTCCTCGATGTCGGGGTGGTCGACGTCGAGGACGACCATCTTCGCCGCCCGCCGGGTGGCGCCACCCGACTTGATGGTGCCCGCGCTGGCGTCGGCGCCGCGCATGAACGACACCGGCCCGGACGCCGTGCCGCCGGAGGAGAGCAGTTCCTTGGAGGAGCGGATGCGGGAGAGGTTGAGACCGGCGCCCGAACCGCCCTTGAAGATCAGGCCCTCCTCGCGGTACCAGTTGAGGATCGACTCCATCGTGTCGTCGACCGCGAGGATGAAGCACGCGCTGACCTGCTGCGGGCTCGACGTGCCGACGTTGAACCACACCGGGGAGTTGAAGCTGAACACCTGGTGCAGCAGCATCCAGGTGAGCTCCTGGGCGAAGACCTCGGCGTCCTCCTCGGTGGCGAAGTAGCCGTGCTCCAGCCCGGCCCGGTGGTAGACCCCGACCACCCGGTCGATCAGCTGTCGCAGGCTCGACTCACGCGTGGGAGAGCCGACGGCCCCGCGGAAGTACTTGCTGGTGACGATGTTGGTGGCGTTGATCGACCAGAAGTCGGGGAACTCGACGCCGCGCTGCTCGAAGTTGACCGTGCCGTCACGCCAGTTGGTCATGACGACGTCCCGGCGCTCCCAGGTGACCTCGTCGTAGGGGTGGACACCGGGGGTGGTGTAGAGCCGCTCGACGGTGAGCCCTGCCTGCTTCCCGGACTTCGCGGTGCTCCTCTTGCCGCGTCCGGATGCGGCGCCGACGGTCTCGGTCATGCTCTCCCTCTCATTGCGCGCGCATCTGCGGGCTGGGGTCCACGGATGCGCGCTTTCCTGCGGTGCGGCGGATGTGTGGCGGCGGTGCATTTCGACGTCGTCCGGCCTCGGTCGGGCATACCGGATCACCGGCCGGCGGTGCCGGTTCGGTCGGGATGGGGCGGGCGGTCAGTCGGGCGGGTCGGCGCCCGGTGGTCTGCGCAAGTCGGAGATCTCCTTCTCGAAGTCCTCGATCGAGGAGAACGACTTGTAGACGCTGGCGAAGCGCAGGTACGCCACTTCGTCGAGCTCGCGGAGCGGGCCGAGGATGGCCAGACCCACCTCGTGGCTGGGAATCTCGGCGGTGCCCCCCGCGCGGACCGCCTCCTCCACCCGGTGGGCGAGCTTCTGGAGCGCGTCCTCGTCGACGGGCCGCCCCTGGCAGGCCCTCCGGACCCCGCTGACGACCTTCTCCCGGCTGAACGGCTCGGTGACCCCGCTGCGCTTGACGACGGCGAGCACGGGCTCCTCGACCGTCGTGAAGCGCCGGCCGCACGCCGCGCAGGACCTCCTGCGGCGAGTGGCCTGGCCGTCGTCGACCTCCCGGGAGTCGATCACCCGGCAGTCCGAGTGGCGGCAGAACGGGCAGCGCATCGGCTTCCTCCCCCTTCTGCAGAACCCCACCTGTTGTCGAACGACACGAGTGTAACCACAACATGTAGGGGCAGGGGAAGCAGGACACCCCTATCGGTACGGGTGTGTCGACCGAACGGGACGAACTCCACGAGACCACCAGGTCACCACCGCAGAGCGTCAGCCGAAGGTCACCCTGAGCACCTGCCCGGGCTGCAGCGGCACCGATCCGAGCGAGTTGTCGGTGACGATCCGCTCGGCGAGCGCGGTGAGCTCGGGACCCGACGCCGCCGGGGCGAGACGCCGCGCGACCTCCCCGGGGGTGCGCTCCACCCCGACCGTGACGACGACGGTGCCCGCCGGCGCACGGACGGCCTCCTCCGCCGCGCGGACCGCCGCCGCCGAGTCGACCAGCACGCCGAGCCCGAACACCACCGCGGCCGCGACGACCGCGACGGCGAGCCCGGCGAGCACCCGACGCACCCGGGCGAAGAGCACCGACCCGCGCGGCACGGCGAGCGGCCGCCGCGCCAGCGGACGCAGGCCAGGCACGGGCAACGGCACCCGGCGGGCACCGGACGGCGCCTGCGGCCGCTCGACCTCCGCGGGGCGCACCGCCACGGCGCTCACCGCGGGCCGCACGGGCCGCGGACCGCTCCCCCGTCGACGCAGACCGCGCCGCCGCTCGCCAACGCGCCGGTCGAGCACCGGCTGCACGACCACTCCCCGCCCTTGCGCGCCGCGCTCGTACGTGCCCCGCTCGTACATGCCCCGCTCGTACATATCGCCGCCTCCGCTTCTTCCGCTGTGGCGCAAGCTGAACAAGTGTTCGAACGAACGTCTGTGCGAAGTGTCTACCACCCCGGTCCGACAGAATCGAGAAACGCGGGCGTGTCGTTCGAACATGTGTTTGGCGGCAAGCCCGATCGGGGCTACCGTCTAACGCGACGACGGTGGCGGCCGCACCATGCGGCACCCACCCCACACCAGCGGGCGGCCGACGCGCCGCCCACGAGGAGGAGGCGCAACAGATGGCACGGGACGACCCGGGCACCGGCAACGGCAACGACGCCGGGGCGACCGCGCAGGTGAGCACGTTCCCCGACCCGCCGACCGAGCCCGCGGGCCTCACCCCGCGGCAGCGCAAGGTCCTCGAGGTGATCCGCGACTGGGTCGAGCGGTTCGGCTACCCGCCGAGCGTGCGGGAGATCGGCGACGCCGTCGGCCTCACGTCCACCTCGTCGGTGCACCACCAGCTGCGCGCGCTCGAGCGGAAGGGCTACCTGCGGCGCGACCCCAACCGCACCCGGGCCGTCGACGTACGGGGCCCGGAGGACACGACCGACACCACCTCCGCCGCGCCGGAGAACACCACCACGAGCGACCTGCACCCCGCCCCCGCGATGGTCCCCCTGCTGGGCAACATCGCCGCCGGTGGACCGATCCTCGCCGAGCAGGCCGTCGAGAGCGTCTTCCCGCTCCCCCGCGAGATCGTCGGCGAGGGCACCCTCTTCCTGCTCAACGTCCGCGGCGACTCGATGATCGAGGCGGCCATCACCGACGGCGACTGGGTCGTCGT
Source organism: Pseudonocardia hierapolitana (assembly GCF_007994075.1). NCBI lineage: Bacteria > Bacillati > Actinomycetota > Actinomycetes > Pseudonocardiales > Pseudonocardiaceae > Pseudonocardia > Pseudonocardia hierapolitana. The sequence continues at coordinate 216,893 of NZ_VIWU01000001.1, forward strand.
CCGCCAGCAGCCGGTCGCCGAGAACGGCGAGATCGTCGCCGCGATGATCGACGGCGAGGCCACCGTCAAGACGTTCAAGCGCCGCGACGACCACGTCTGGCTGATGCCGGCCAACCCCGCCTACGACCCGATCCCCGGCGACGACGCCACGGTGCTCGGGCGGGTGGTGGCGGTGTTGCGGAGGCTCTGAGGCGGTTGCGGCACGGCGCCGGTTGGGAGGCCGGGGCCGGGGCCGGCGGACCGAGCCGGGCGGGGCAGAGTCAAGGCCGGGAGCGGGCGGGGCGGGCCGGGTTGAGGGCAGAGTCAGTGCCGGCTCCGGCGGGCTGGCTGGGCTGGGCTGGGCTGGGAGCAGAGTCGGAGCCTCGGCGAACGGGGCCGACGAGCCGGGGTGATCGATCTGTGAGTGTGTCGGTGCGGTGCTCCTGGGTGGAGAACCGTCAGGCTCGGTGCCGGTGACCCGATGTGACTCGTGATCGATCTGGCCGCTTCGGCGTGCCCTGTCTCGGACTTGTTCCGTCGTGGTCGCCGGCACCGGCCCGGCTCACCGGTTGGCCTGATCAGAAGCCTGTCCGCCGGTTACGGCGTGACCCGTCACAGATGTGCCACGTGGTGACCCTCACCCGGGCCGGTGCCGCCTGTTGGACCCGTTCCCCGTCAGAAGGACCAGGCCCGTGCCCATGTTGGCAGAACGTGTCGACGCCGTCGTCGGTGTCGACACCCACCGTGACACCCACGACGACACCCACGACGCAGAAATCGCCCTCCCGACCGGAGCCCCGATCGCGACCTGCCAGGTCAGCAATGACTCCCGCGGCTACGCCGAGCTGCTGGCCTGGATCGGCGATCACGCTCCCGGGTCGCGGGTCGCCGTCGCGATCGAGGGCACCCGCAGCTACGGCATCGGACTAGCGCGCGCAGTCAGCGGTGCCGGTGTGATGGTGATCGAGTGCGAGCAGCCCAACCGCAAGTCCCGTCGCGGTCGGGGAAAGTCCGACGCGATCGACGCGCACCTGGCCGTGCTCACCGCGCTGCGGCTTGACGCCGACCAGCTCCCGAGCCCGCGCGCCGATGGTGACCGCGAAGCGCTCCGGATCCTGATGGACGCCGGGTCCTGATGGACGCCCGCCACGAGCTCACCGACAGCTCGACCGCTCAGACCAACCGGCTACGCGCACTGCTGCTGGGCGGCGACGACCGCGACCGTGACTTCGCCCGTGACTTCGCCCGTGGCACGCTCACCGACACCAGGCTCGCTGCGCTGGCCCGCCACCGTCCGGCCCGCGATGCCAGCCGCGAGCAGGTCGTGCGCCAGGCCGAGATCCGGCGCCTCGCTCTCGCACTGCGCGAGTCTCACCGCGCACTACGGGCCAACAGCCGCGAACTCCAGCGCATCGTGGACGACCTCGCTCCCGGGCTGACCGACCGCCGCGGCATCGGCCCGATCACCGCCGCCCAAGCGATCATCAGCTTCTCCCACCCCGGGCGCTGCCGCAACGAGGGCGCCTTCGCCGCGCTCGCCGGCGCCAGCCCGCTCGAGGCCAGCAGCGGCCACACCAAGCGCCACCGGCTCAACCGCGGCGGTGACCGCGCCCTCAACAGCGCACTGCACACCATCGCGATGGTCCGCATGCGCAGCTGCCCCACGACCAAGGCCTACCTCGCCCGCCGCACCGCCGAAGGGAAGACCACCCGAGAGATCCGACGCTGCCTCAAGCGCTACATCGCGCGCGAGCTCTACCGCTTCCTCACCGCGACCATCACGACCACAAGCAGCAACGCGTCCTCAGCCGCTTGACAGATATAGAAGCGTCCGAGCCGCGCCTCACAGCCGGGCGAACAGCGCTGAGGTGCGACTCGCATCGAAGACAGCGCGGTGATCTCACCGAGCAGTACGTCGCGGTTGCATCGGCAGCACTGAAGTGCGCCTCGCGCCGATCATCGGGTCGCGGCCACCGCGAGCAATACATCACCGCTGCTCGGACAGCGCTTCCGTGCGCCTCAGGTCGATCACAGTCGCTCTGAAGGCGTGATCACCGGCCCGGCGCGTTCTCGTGTCGAATTCGCCGTTCTCGCGCCAAAGCGCCGATCATGTCCGGCACGCCGCCTCCGGTGGCGCCGCGCGCCCCAGGGGCAGGCCTCTGGCCTGCCCGCACCGCATGCCCCAGGGGCCGCAGAGGCTCGCAGGTCAAGGGTCGCGCAGCGATCGCGAAGCGGCGCCGAAGGCGCCCTTGAGCTGTGAGGGGCGGGCCCGCACGATGGCGGCGCCACCGGAGGCCCTCGCCACCAACCCGCCCGCGCGCCCCTGTTCGGGTCACACACCATTTCGCAGCGCACGCTCCCCATCGAAGGGGCGCGGAAGCGGAGACGGGGTGCGGCAGCGGAACCGGGGTGCGTCAGCCGCGGCGCAGCCGGCCCCGCAACGCGGCTGCCGCCGTCACCAGGAGCAACACCCCCACCACCGCGCCGCCACCCAGCGCGGCGGGCAGCCAGGGTGGGGCCCCGGGGTCGGGCACGACCTCCGGGGCCGGCGGGAGCGGGGCTACGGGATCGGCTTCGCCCGCGAGCGCGGCGGCACCGGCCACACCGCGGATCTCGCCGCGCACCCCGCGGCGGGTCTCCGAGCCGGACAGCAGGGTGCCGTCCGGCTCGAACGCGATGGCCTCGCCCTGCGGCTCGTCGGGCAGCGGGACGCGGACGGGGGCCTGGTTGAAGGCGGCAACGAGGTCGCCTCCGCTCATCGGGAAGAGCCACGCGTCGGTGTAGGTCCGGACCGCGGCCACCGTGCCGTCGGCGCTCAGCGCGGCGCCGGTGATCAGCCGGGTCCCGATCCCGCCGACCGGACCGCCGAGCGTGTCCGACGCGGGCAGGGCCAGCTCCCCGACCCGCAGCAGCGGCGTCGGACCCTCACCGTCGGGCGCATCGGCGGTGCGGTAGAGGCCGGCGGGCCGGCCGACCTCCTTGGTGATCACGAACGGGCGGCCGTGGGAGTCCACCAGGAGGGCCTCGGCGTCGTGCGGTCCGTCGGGGTAGGCCAGTCGGTGCAGGCGGGCGTCACCGCGCTCGGGCAGGACGACGACCGCGACGGTCTCCCGGCGGCGCTCGTTGTCGCCGAGGTCACCGACCCAGAGGGCGCCGTCGGGCCCGACCGCGAGGTCCTCGACGTCGTAGGGATCGACGTCCGCGGCCCGGGTGTCGATCACGGCGCAGTTCGAGCGGTCGATGCGGTGGACCTGCACGCGCCGGCCACCGTCGCTCATCGCCCACAACCCACCGTCGTGCACGACCAGACCGGACAGCTCGTCGAGCCGTGGGTCGTCCACGGCACACCGCGACTCCGGCGCGGGCCCGCCGGCCAGGACCGATGGGCACAGCGCCAGTGCGACGAGCAGTCCGATCAGGGGGACATGCCGCCGTTCTGCTCGGGCGCGCCGACCAGGGCGTACGGCAGCACCGTCGTGGCCAGCTCCGCCCCGACGCGAGCACGCATCCGGGTGCCCTCCGGCGTGTGCTCCTCGCGCAGCACCTCGCCCTCCGTGTGCACGCGGGCGACGAGCGAGCCCTGCACGTACGGCAGGAGCAGCTCGATCTCGACCTCGGGTGTGGGCAGCAGCGCGGCGATCCGCTCGCGCAGCCGCCCGATGCCGTCGCCGGAACGGGCGGAGACGAACACCGCGTCCGGGAGCAGGTGCCGCAGCCGGGCCAGCTGGAGGTCGCCCGCGGCGTCGGTCTTGTTGACGACGAGCAGTTCGCGCGGCATCGAGCCCTGCTCCTCGCCGATCTCGACGAGCACCTGTCGGACCGCCTTGATCTGGTCCTCCGGCAGCACGTCGGAGGCGTCGACGACGTGCACGAGCAGGTCGGCCTCGGCCGTCTCCTCGAGGGTGGACCGGAAGGCCTCGACGAGCTGGTGGGGCAGGTGGCGCACGAACCCGACGGTGTCGGTGAGCGTGTAGGTGCGTCCGTCGCTGGTGGACGTACGGCGCGTGGTGGGGTCGAGGGTGGCGAACAGCGCGTTCTCGACGAGCACGCCGGCGCCGGTGAGCGCGTTGAGCAGGCTCGACTTGCCGGCGTTGGTGTACCCGACGATCGCGACCGACGGCACGTCGCGGCGCCGCCGCACCCCGCGCTGCGTGTCGCGCACCTGCTTCATGCCCGAGATCTCGCGGCGGAGCTTGGCCATCCGGTTGCGGATGCGCCGCCGGTCGAGCTCGATCTTGGTCTCACCGGGGCCACGGCCACCGATGCCGACGCCGCCCGCGGCCCGGCCGCCGACCTGCCGCGACAGCGCCTCACCCCACCCGCGCAGGCGCGGGAGCAGGTAGGACAGCTGGGCCAGCTCGACCTGCGCCTTGCCGTCCTTGGAGCGAGCGTGCTGGGCGAAGATGTCGAGGATCAACGCGGTGCGGTCGATGACCTTGACCTTGAGCTTCTCCTCCAGCTGGCGCAGCTGGCCGGGCGAGAGCTCACCGTCGGCGATCACGGTGTCGGCGCCCGCGGCCTCGACGGCGTCGCGCAGCTCGTCGACCTTGCCGGAGCCGATGTAGGTGGCCGGGTCGGGCCGGGCGCGGCGCTGGACGAGGCCGTCGAGCACCTGGGAGCCCGCGGTCTCGGCGAGGCGGGCGAGCTCGGTGAGCGAGGCCGTCGCCTGCTCGGCGGTGCCCTCGGTCCAGACCCCGACGAGCACGACGCGTTCGAGGCGCAGCCGGCGGTACTCGACCTCGGTGACGTCGGCGAGTTCGGTGGACAGGCCCGCGACGCGGCGCAGCGAGCTGCGCTCCTCGAGCTCGTAGTCGCCCTGGGTGGGGCGCAGCTCCTCGGCGGGGATGGACAGGGCGGGTTCAGTCATCGTGGTAGTCATGCTCCCACGTCAACGCTCCGGACGTCCTCTCTGATTCCGCGTGCCGTCCGAATCGACCTGAACGGCACCGCTACCCGGGTAGATCGAGAGGTAGACGGCCACCGCCTCGCCCTCCATGGACTCGGGACGGGCGGCGTAGCGGTCGAGCACCGCCCACAGCTCGGAGCGCAGCGCGGCCGCGTCGGCCGGGGGCAGCCGGACGGCGAGCCTGCTCTGCTTCAGCGCGGGCAGGCCGACCTCCGTGACCTCGTCGAGGTAGGCCTCCAGCATCGCCTCGGCGAGCGTTGGGTCGCTCCCCGCATCCTCGAGGGACCACGACAGCCGGGTACCGCGGTACGGGATCTCGGTCGACCCGCGCGGGCCGGGGCGGGCCGGGAGCGCCTCCAGGAAACCGTGCCGGACCAGCCGCCGAACGTGGTGCAGCGTGGTGGCCGGGTCCCGGTGCAGCCGCGCGGCGATCTGCGCGTTGGTCAGCGGCTCGTGCAGCGTCAGCCGGACGATCCGCAGGCGGACGGCGGAGGCGAGCGTGGCGGCCTCGGCCTCGGTGGCGGGTCGCCGCTTCACGGACATCGTGCCACCGTACCGATTGACGCTTTCCAAGCGGTCATCCACGATCGAATGATGAGCCTGTGGCGGCACCGCGACTTCCTGCTGCTCTGGGCGGGCGAGACGGTCAGCCAGGTCGGCACGATGGTCAGCCACCTCGCGTTGCCGCTGCTCGCCGCCACCTCGCTCGGGGCGACGGCCTGGGAGATGGGGCTGCTGGTCGCCGCGGAGCGCGGGGCGTTCCTGCTGGTGGGGCTCCCCGCGGGGGTGCTCATGGACCGCGTGCGGCGGCGGCCGGTGATGATCGCCGCTGATCTGGTGCGGTTCGCCCTGTTCGCGAGCATCCCGCCGGCGTGGGCGTTCGGGGTGCTGACCTTCGCGCAGCTACTGGTCGTCGCGCTCCTCGCCGGTGTCGCAACCGTGTTCTTCGACGTCGGCTACCAGTCCGTTCTGCCGGCCGTCGTCGGGCGCGCCGGACTCGTCGACGGCAACGCGAAGCTGGAGTCGACGCGCGCCGCGGCCGAGACGGCCGGGCCCGCGCTGGGCGGCGGTCTGGTGCAGCTGGTCGGCGCGGCGGCCGCGGTGCTCCTCGACGCGGTCACCTACCTCGTCTCCGCCGCGTTCCTCCTGCGGATGCGCACGCGGGAGGCCGTCCCCGCCCGCGACCCGGCCCGCTCGCTGCGCGCCGAGATGGCCGAGGGCATGCGCTATGTCCTCGGCCACCCGCTGCTGCGCCCGATCACGCTGTGCACCGGCACGGCCAACCTGTTCGGCGGGGTGCTCGCCGCCGTGTCGGTGCTGTTCCTCGCCCGCGAGCTGAGCCAGCCGCCGGCCGTGATCGGGCTGGTGCTCGCCGCCGGCAGCGCGGGTGGCGTGCTCGGCGCGCTCACCTCGGGCCGGTGGATCCGAGTGCTCGGGCAGGGGCGCACCGTCGTCATCTCACTGCTCGTGACGGGGCCGGTCGCGCTCGTGCTCCCGCTGGCCACTCCCGGCGCGGGCCTCGGCTGGTTCGCGCTCGGCATGGCTGCCGTGGCCTACGGCGGGGTGGTCTACAACGTCGCGCAGGTGAGCTTCCGCCAGGCCGTCACCCCCGACCGCCTGCTCGGCCGGATGAACGCGAGCATCCGGTTCCTCGTGTGGGGCACGATCCCGCTCGGCGGCTTGCTCGGCGGCGCGCTCGGCGAACTGCTCGGGCTGCGGGCGACGCTGCTGATCGCGGCCGTGGGCACGGTGCTCAGCCCGGTGTGGGTGGTCGCCTCACCGCTGCGACGGCTGCGCGACCTCCCGGATGCCGTGCCTCAGACCTGAGCCCACCACGTCGGGGTCAGCTCGCCGTGCGCGACGAGCACGGCGGGACCGTGCAGGACCGTGGTGCCGTTCTCCACTGTGACGCGCAGCCGCCCACCCGGCGCCTGCACGCTGACCGTGCCGGTGTCCCGGCCAGCGTGGCGCAGCACCGCGACGACCGCGGCCACGGTGCCGGTGCCGCACGACCGGGTCTCCCCCACTCCGCGCTCGTGCACGCGCATGGCGACCTCGTCGCCCTGCAGCGGGCTGACGAACTCGACGTTCACCCCGTGCGGGAACAGGGCGGGATCGTGGCCCGGGGGGCGCGTGAGGTCCAGCCCCTGCAGCGGCACGTCCGTGACGCACGCCAGGTGCGGGTTGCCGACGTCGACCGCCACGCCGGTGAACGCCTGCCCGTCCACGCTGGCCGTGCCCTCGTCGCCGACGGTGGCAGGGCCCATGTCGACGGAGACGTCCTCACCGGCGACGCGCACGGTGCGCACGCCGCCGCGCGTGCCCAGCTTCAGCTCGGTGCCGGACAGCCAGCCGGCGTGCTCGAGGTAGCGGGCGTAGACGCGGACGCCGTTGCCGCACATCTCGGCGATGCTGCCGTCGGCGTTGCGGTAGTCCATGAACCACTCGACGCCGGGCTCCGGTGGCGGCCCGTCCCCCAGTGCATCCCAGCGCACGATCCGCAGCACGCCATCGGCACCGAGGCCGCGGCGCCGGTCGCACAGCGCGGCGACCCGGGCGGGCGTCAGGTCCAGCTCGCCGTCAGGGTCCGGGAGGAGCACGAAGTCGTTCTCCGTGCCGTGTCCCTTGCTGAAGCGCACCACCTCACGAGCCTACGTGCTGCCCCAGATGCCGCAGAGCCGCCGTCAACGGGTCGGGACCTGCACCGTCCAGCCAGTGGATGCGCCGGTCGCGCCGGAACCAGGAGCGCTGCCTGCGGACGAACCGGCGCGTGGCCACCACCGTGTCGGCGGCCGCGGCGGAGAGGTCTCCCGCGCCGTCCAGCGCGGCCACGACCTGCTGGTACCCGAGCGCGCGGGACGCGGTGCGGCCGTCACGGAGCCCACGCGCGAGCAGCCCGCGGGTCTCCTCGACGAGTCCCCCTGCGAACATGCGGGCCACCCGGCGGGCCACCCGCAGGTCGAGCTCCGCCGTCGGGCGGTCGATCCCGAGCAGCACGGCGTCGTAGCGGGGCGTGCCCGAGGTCGGCAGCCGGGCGGGGAACGGCTTCCCGGTCAGCGCGACCACCTCGAGGGCCCGCACGATCCGGCGGCCGTTCGACGGGAGCACCACCTCTGCGGCGGCCGGGTCCACCGCGGCGAGGCGGCGGTGCAGCGCGGCGGGTCCCCGCTCGGCCAGCTCGGCCTCCAGCTCCGCCCGCAGCGCGGGGTCGGTGCCGGGGAACTCGAGGTCGTCCACGACCGCCTGCACGTACAGACCGGACCCGCCCACCAGCACCGGCGTCCGGCCCGCCGCGAGCAGCCGCTCGACGACGTCCCGCGCGTCCCGCTGGTAGGCCGCCACCGCGGCCGTGTCGGTCACGTCGAGGACGTCGAGCAGGTGGTGCGGCACGCCCGCCCGCTCGCGCGGTGTCAGCTTGGCCGTGCCGACGTCCATCCCGCGGTAGAGCTGCATCGCGTCGGCGTTGACCACCTCGCCGTCCAACGCCTCGGCCAGTGCCACCCCGAGGTCGGACTTCCCGGTCGCGGTGGGGCCGACGACCGCGATCAGCCGGTTCATGCGCCCGGACTCCAGACCGCGACGTGGTAGGTGACGCCGTGCGGGGCCGCCGAGTGCAGCAGCTCGCCGCGCCATCCCGGGCCGGTCGCCGCCGCGAGCACCTGCCACGGCGCACGCCCGGTGGCGTGCAGCGACCCGGCCGTCCCGGCGTCGAGTTCGGCGAGCGCGTCGACGTCGGCGGCGCGCAGGGCCGCGGCAACTGTGCCGTCGAACGCCGCCGCCTCACCCGCGAGCTCGACGAACCGGGGATCGCGGCCGACGCCGACCGCCGCTCCGTCGCCGAGCACCAGCAACCCGACCGGCTCCGGATCGTCGGCGCACTCCGCTGCGATGGCGGCTCCGAGCGCGGCGCAGTCCGGGCGGGGGGCGTGCGGCGGCAGGAGCTCTCCCCGGACGGACACGGCCGCGCCGGTCGCGCCCGCGGCCCAGCCCGCGACCAGCAGCGGCAGCGGGAGGCACAGGTCGGCGGCACCCGCGGCGGCCGGGCCGAGCGCGATCTCGACGTCCACACCGAACCCGCGGAAGCTGCCCCGTGCCTGCGGCCCGACCGTCCGCCGTCCACCGGGGTCGGAACCCACCGCGATCCAGCGCCGCGCCGCCCCCGCGAGCCGCGCGGCGGCGTCGGCGACCGCCGCGCGCAGCTGCCGCACGCCCGTCGACGCGCCGGTTGCCAGCTCCGGCACGAGCAGCGGCGGCTCGGGGAGCACGGCGACCATCGTGAGCACGGAGCGCAGCGTAAGCGGCACCGCTGCGCTACTCCGACGTGCCATCCGGGGCGCAGCGCCCGTCCGGGCTGTTCCGGTCCGCCCCCGGAGCTGTTTGAATCGCGAGGGGCCACCGGTTCGGCGGAACCGGTCAGGGCCGATGTGCACGGCCCCGTCTCCGGGCGGGGCGCCCGTCGCTCGCGGCGGGCCGGAGCGAGGAGGACGACCGTGTCGGAGCATCAGGGGAGCAGAACGCCGGAGCCGGTTGAGGACCGGGCCTCGGACCAAGCGCAGGTCACGCGGCCGGTGGTACGCGGTGCGGGAGCCGGGGCCGAACCCGGCGCCGAGGTGGAGGCCTCGGCCACCGCCCCCGCCTTCGACGCCGAGAGCCCGGTGCACCCGGCCGGGCACGCACCCACGGCGAACCCGGCGGACACCGCACCGGTCACGGAGCCGGTCCTCGGGCCGCCTCCAGGTGCCGATGCCCCGGCGCCTGGCGCCGGGCCCGACAGCACGGATCCTGTGGCCGCCGCTCCACCTGCGCCCACACCGCCCCCTGCGCCGACACCCCCGATCCCGGCACCCCCGGTCCCGCCGCAGCCGGCCCGGCCCGGCCCACCGCCCACCGACGCGTCGGCCGCTGACCCGGGCCCGGTCCCGCCACCGGGGCACCCCGATGGTCCCGCCGCCGACCCGGCGCCGTCCCCACTCCCGGACGGCGGACCCGCTGCCGGTGTGGCCCCTGCCGCCGACCCGGCCCCGGGTGCACCCCCGACCACCGGCGAGCGACCGGTCCCGCCGCCCGGCCCGGTGCCGGGACCGCCGCCGGCTGCGCGTCCGCCCGCGCCCGCCCGGCCCGCACCGCCCCGCCCGGCGCCACCGCCTCGGCCCGCGCCTCCGGCCCGTCCCGTGTCGCCGGCGGCTGTGCGTCCCGAGCCCGTGGCGGCCCCCGCCGCCGAGCCTTCGGCCCACATCGCCGTCGCCCAGGCGAGCGCAGACCCGGGACGCTGGGGCCGCGTCGACGCCGAGGGCACCATCTACGTCCGCACCGCCGACGGCGAGCGGGTCGTCGGCTCGTGGCAGGCAGGTGAGCCCGAGGAGGGGCTCGCCCACTTCGCCCGCCGGTTCGACGACATGCTCACCGAGGTCGAACTGCTCGCCACCCGGCTCGCGGCGGGCGGCGGCGACCCGAAGCACACGTTGAGCAGCGCGAAGACCATCCGGGACGGGCTGGACGAGGCCACCGTCGTCGGCGATCTCGTCGGCCTGCGCGCCCGTCTCGACGAACTGGTGGCCGAGGCGGAAGCCGCGGTGGGCGCTGCCCGGTCGGCCCGCGACGCGCAACGCAGCGCGGCCATCGCCCGCAAAGAGGCACTCGCCGCGGAGGCCGAGACGCTCGCCGTCGAGGCCACGCAGTGGAAGCAGGCGGGCGACCGGTTCAAGTCGATCCTCGACGAGTGGCGCACCATCCGCGGCATCGACCGCAAGACCGACGAGCTGCTGTGGAAGCGGTTCTCGAAGGCGCGCGAGTCGTTCAACCGGCGCCGCGGCTCCCACTTCGCCGATCTCGACCGCCAGCGCGCTGCGGCCAAGGCCCGCAAGGAGGAGCTGGCGCTCGAGGCCGAGAAGCTCGCCGACTCCGACGACTGGGGCCCCACCGCCGCCCGGTTCCGCGACCTGATGGCCGAGTGGAAGGCGGCTGGCCGCGCCCAGAAGGAGGCCGACGACGCGCTGTGGCAGCGCTTCCGCACCGCCCAGGACGCATTCTTCGCGCGGCGGTCCGAGACGTTCGCCGAGCGTGACGCCGAGTTCGCCGCCAACGCCGAGGCCAAGAAGGCGCTGCTCGTGGAGGCCGAGAGGATCGACACCTCGGACCCGGCCGCGGCGCGCGCCGCGCTGCGCTCGATCCAGGAGCGCTGGGAGGAGATCGGCAAGGTCCCGCGCGACGACATCCGCCCCCTCGAGGCCCGCCTGCGCGCCGTCGAGGAGAAGGTCCGTGACGCGGCCGACCGGCAGTGGCAGCGCACCGACCCGGAGGCGGAGGCGCGCGTGGCGCAGTTCCGGGAGCGGGTGGCCCAGTTCGAGGCCCAGGCCGAGAAGGCGCGGGCCGCAGGCGACACCCGCCGTGCCGAGCAGGCCGAGAGCCAGGCCGACCAGTGGCGCGAGTGGCTGGCGACCGCGGAGCAGGCGGTCCAGCACCGCTGATGATCGGCTCGTCGCGTGGGCGGCCACACCCCGGCCGCCCACGCAGCGATCTGCAGGACAGCCAGGGCAAAGATCGTCGCTACGGTGCAACCCCGGCCACATATGGCCGTCGAGGCACCAGACTGCTGATCAGTCCCAAGGGGCGCACCCCAGGGCAAAGATCACCACGTCGGTGCGTTCCCGGCCAGATGCGGCCGCCCGAGCACCAAGTCGCTGATCATGTCCGGCCGGCGGCGGGCCATGGCGGCCAAGATCATCGCCCTGGTGCACCATCGGCCAAATGCGGCCGCCCAGGCACCGATCTGCTGATCATGACAAGACCGCCGGCGGTCTCCGCCGGCAAGATCATCACCTTGGTGCACCATCGGCCGGATAAGGCCGTCCAGGCGCCGATCCGGTGATCATGGCTTCTGCCTGCGGCCGGCCCGGGCCAGCCCCTTGACCGAGATCATCAGGTGGGTGCCTCACCGGCCACATGTGGCCGCTCATGCACCCGTCCGATGATCTTGGTCGCGAGTTCGGCGAAACGGCCACGCGGAGGCCGACCCGCGCGCGACGCTGCGGCCATGACGACCTACCCGACGCTGTTCATCCTCCTGCAGGCGCAGGACGGCCTCATCACCCCCGCGCAGGCCGAGGAGCACAGGCTCCCGTCCCGGACGCTGCGCGGGCGCACCCAGAATGGCGACTGGGAGCGGGTGGCGCCACGGGTGTACCTGGCCGGAGGCCACCCGTACGACGATCGCGCCCGCATCCGGGCTGCGGGGTTGTGGGCCGGCGAGGCCGCCGCGGTGTCAGGACCTGCCGCGGCGTGGTGGCACGGGATGCTGGAGAAGGCCCCGGCCGACGTCACGGTCACCGTGCCCCGGCGCCTCGGCCTCCGTGGCTACCCGGGCTTCACGGTGCGCAGAAGGGACCTCGATCCCGACGACGTCACGCAGGTGAAGGGGCTCCGGCTGAGCGGCCACGCGCTCACGGCGCTGGAGACCGCGATCGCCGTTCCCGACGGCTCGGCCTTCCTCGACCGCGCCCTGCAGAAGCACGTCCCGTTCCACGAGGTGTACCGGGCCTACTGCCGCAACATGGGAGCGCGCGGCTTCGCCCGAGCCGCCGCACTGCTCATCGCCGCCGCCGACCGCGCGGACTCCGCTGCCGAACGGATCCTCGTCGAGCTTCTCCGTGCGGCCGGGCTCTCCGGCTGGAAGGTGGGACTCCCGTTCCAGCAGTGGAAGATCGACATCTCCTTCCCGGCCGAGCGGATCGCAATCGAGATCGACAGTTGGGCCTGGCACACCGACGTGCAGCGCTTCCGCACCGACCGCTACAAGGGAAACGCCCTGGTCGGAGCGGGCTGGACCCTCCTGCGCTTCACCTGGCACGACCTGACCAATCGCCCCGACTACGTCATCGCCCAGATCCGGGCCGCCCTTTTCACGGCCACCGCCACCGCCTGATCCCGCCCGCCAGCCCAGGCAAGATCACCGGCCGGGCGCACCGGCGGCCGGATACTGCCACCCACGCCCCGAACCGGTGATCACAGGATTGCCCGGCCCGGCCGCCAACCATCAAGATCACCAACTGGGCGCACCCGCGGCCGGATACGGCCGCCCGAGCACCGAGCCGATGATCACGGGCGCCGCCCAAGGAAGATCACCAAGTTGGCGCACTGGCGGCCACATGCCGCCGCCCACGCACCCGCCGGATGCTCACCCGTTACCGGCGCGTCGCGATCCGCACCCAGGTCCCCGCGAGCACCAGCACGGCGAGGACCGCCAGGACCAGGCCGATGCCCGCCCCTGTTGCGCCCGCGGGCACCGCGACCTGCCGCGACCAGATCGCCCACACCCCGGTCACCACCGAGATCCCGCAGCCGACGGCCGCGAGCCACGCCAGGCCGAACCAGCGCAGGGCGAGGGCGAGGGCGGAGCACACGAGGCCGAACGCGAGCGACGTGCCGGCGAAGAGCGGTGGGAGCAGACCGAGCGGGGCGAGGCCCGCGAGCACCTCCCAACCCTGCACGGAGCCGGTCCACGGCAGCATCAGCGAGCCGATGAGCACGAGCATCGCCACCGACACGACGAGCGCCGACGGGCCGGGGTCGATGCGGTGTTCGGCACGCCGTTCCGCGCGGCGCAGCTCGGCGTCGAGGGCGGCGAGCTCGTCGGGCACCTTGCGTTCGTCTCCGTCGTCGGTCACGCGTTCACCCCGCAGGCGGGCGCGGCCGCCGCGGGCTGGGCAGGGGGCGCACCGAAGCCCGGCAGGCCCAGACCGGTGGCGGTGCCGCCGGGACGGGTGCCGGACTCGTGGACGTCGCCCGCCCGCGTGCGCCGGTGGGACAGGACCGGGCCGTCGGCCACCAGGTGGTGCGGCGCGCCGTAGCCGATCGCCACCTCCACGACGTCGCCGGGCCGGATGGGCAGGTCACCGGGGGCGAAGTGCACGAGCCGCCCGTCGCGGGCGCGGCCGCTCATCCGGCGGGTGGCGCCGTCCTTGCGCCCCTCGCCGGTGGAGACCAGCACCTCGACGACCCGGCCCTCCAGGGCCCGGTTCTGCTGCCAGGAGATCTCCTCCTGCAACGCGACGAGCCGCTCGTAGCGCTCCTGGACGACGGCCTTGGGCAGCTGGTCGGGCAGTGACGCCGCCGGGGTGCCGGGCCGAGGCGAGTACTGGAACGTGAACGCCTGCGCGAACCGGGCCGTCTCGACCACGTCGAGGGTGGCCTGGAAGTCCTCCTCGGTCTCGCCGGGGAAGCCGACGATGATGTCGGTGGAGATCGCCGCGTCCGGCAGGGACGCGCGCACCTCGTCGAGGATCGCCAGGTACCGGGACGAGCGGTAGGAGCGGCGCATCCGGCGCAGCACGTCGTCGGAGCCGGACTGCAGCGGCATGTGCAGCTGCGGGCAGACGTTGGGCGTCTCGGCCATCGCAGCGATCACGTCGGAGGTGAAGTCCCGGGGGTGCGGCGAGGTGAACCGCACGCGCTCGAGGCCCTCGACGTCGCCGCAGGCGCGCAGCAGCTTGGCGAACGCGCCGCGGTCGCCGAACTCGACGCCATAGGAGTTGACGTTCTGCCCGAGCAGCGTCACTTCGAGGACGCCGTCGGCGGCGAGCGCCTGCACCTCGGCGAGCACGTCGCCGGGCCTGCGGTCCTTCTCCTTGCCGCGCAGCGACGGGACGATGCAGAACGTGCAGGTGTTGTTGCAGCCCACCGAGATCGACACCCAGCCGGCGTAGGCGGACTCCCGGCGCGCGGGCAGCGTGGAGGGGAAGACCTCGAGGGACTCGGCGATCTCCACCTGGGCGGCCTGGTTGTGCCGGGCCCGCTCCAGCAGCACGGGAAGCGCGTGCACGTTGTGGGTGCCGAACACGACGTCCACCCACGGCGCCTTCCGGACGATCGTGTCGCGGTCCTTCTGCGCGAGGCAGCCTCCCACGGCGATCTGCATCCCGGGGCGCGACGCCTTGACCGGCCGCAGGTGGCCGAGGTTGCCGTAGAGCCGGTTGTCGGCGTTCTCCCGCACCGCACAGGTGTTGAACACGACGACGTCCGCGTCGTCGGATCCGGACCGCTCGTAGCCCGCGGCCTCGAGCAGGCCGGCCATCCGCTCGGAGTCGTGCACGTTCATCTGACACCCGTAGGTGCGGATGGTGTAGCTGCGGGTCACAGCCAATGAGGGTAGGCCGTTGCCGCCCGTTCGACCGCACCGGCCGGGCACGGCAGGATGCCCGCATGGTGGATCGCCGCACGGTCCTGCGCGGCCTGCTGTCCGGCGCCGCCGCGCTCGGCCTGCTCGGGGTGCCGGGCTGTGCCTCGCGGTTCGCGGGCGTCCGGCTCACGCTCGCGACCGGCGGCACCCAGGGCGTCTACTACAACCTGGGCAACGCGCTCGCCGACGCCTGGCAGGCGCAGCTCGATCTCGACGCCCGCCCGGCCGTGCTGTCCACGGCGGGGTCGGTGGACAACCTGGAGAGGCTCGCCTCCCGCACGGCCGACGTCGTGTTCAGCCAGGTCGACACGGCGGCCGACCAGCTCGCTCGCACCGCCGAGAACGACCCGCGGTCACCACGCACCCTCGCCCGCATCTACGACGACGTGGTGCACGTCGTGGTACCCGCGTCGGCACCGGCGACGAGCCTCGCCGACCTGCGCGGCGCGCGGGTCTCCGTCGGCGCGCCCGACTCCGGCGTGCGGGTGATCGCCGAACGGTTGCTGACCGCGGCCGGGCTCTCCCCCGCAACCGACTTCCAGGCCCTGCAGCTGGGGATCAACGAGTCGGTCGAGGCCATGGCGAGCGGTGCGATCGACGCGTTCTTCTGGGTCGGTGGCCTGCCCACGCGGGGGGTGACCACACTGTCGGAGGCGCTGCCGATCCGGCTGCTGAACCTGGAGGACCTGATCACGCCGGTGCGTGCCACGTACCCCGTGTACGCCGCGGGAACGGTGCCCGCCCAGACCTACGGCATCCCCGACCCGATCTCCACCCTGCTCGTGCGCAACTTCCTGGTCGTCAGGACGGAGATGCCTGACGACGTGGCGAACGCCCTGGTCGAAAGCCTGTTCGCCGCCCAGGAGCAGCTGGCGGCGGTGAGCCCGGCGGCACTCACGATCGACCTGCGGGCCGCGATCGGGACGCAGCCGGTGCCACTGCACCCGGGGGCGGAACGCTTCTTCCGCGGCGAGAAGGACCCCTGATCAGACCTCCGCGCGCAGGGCCGCCAGCTGGGCGACCGTGCGGTTGATCATGCCGCGGAACAGGTCCTCGCCGAAATCGTTCATCGGGGACAGGTGGCCGACCAGCTCGAGCATCACGAGCCCGTGCATCTGGGCGCGCAGCTCGTAGAACAGGGCCAGCGCACCGAGCGGCAGCGTCAGCTTGTCCGTGTCGGCCTCGGCGAGTCGCTCGGCACCCGGCTGTACCGGGATCTTCTCCAGCTGCGCCGTGGTCCACCCGTCGAAGACGACCTCGCGGAACGGCTCGGCCAGGCTCACCGCCGCACCGATCACCTCCGCGCGCGATGGCGGCTCGTACCCGGGCACCGGGGTGCCGTAGAGCAGCAGGAACGCCGGGCGGTTCGCCAGCGCCCACCGCCGGTAGGCGTTGGTGGCCGCGAACAGCCGTTCGCCCTGCGGGCGCCCGCGGGTGGCGTCCGTGGCGTCCGCGACCGCGGCGGCCAGCGCCCGGTGGCCGTCGATCACCAGCGCGGTCAGCAGCTCGTCGCGACTGTCGAAGTAGTGATAGAGCGACTGCACCGTCATCCCGACGGCCCGCGCGACGCCCCGCAGCGAGAGGCCGCCCGGCCCGCCCTCGGCCAGCTGCTCGAGGGCGGCGGCCTTGATCTCCTGCACGGTCTCGGCCCGCCGCCGCTCCCGTACCGATCCTTCAACTGACACCGACAGTTCTCCTTGACACTGTTAGGCAGCATCCCGATACTGGCACTGCTCGCACAGACTAACAGCGTCAGGCAGGAGCGGAGATGCGCACAGTTCTCGCGGATGCCCGGCGGGGGCATCCCGGCCTCTACGGGCTGACGCTCGCGATGGCGGCCCTCGCGCTCGTGACGGCGGTTCTCGCCGTGGTCGACCAGCGCGAGCTGCTCGGAGCGCCGCTCTGGTTCAAGCCCCTGAAGTTCTCGCTCTCGATCATGCTGTACGGGGCCGCCCTGGCGTGGATGCTCTCCCGGCTGCCCGGGCGGGGCATGTGGCGGGCGGGCTGGCTCATCACCGTCGGAGCCGTGCTCGAGATGGTGGTCATCGTCGGGCAGGCGGCGCGCGGTGTGCGCAGCCACTTCAACGACGACAGCGCGTTCGACGTGGCGCTCTACTCGATCATGGGCGCGACGATCGTCGTCGTCTGGCTGGCGACGGTGGCGATCGCGCTGCGGTTCCTGCGCGAACGCTCGGCCGACCGCGTGACGAGCTCGGCGGTGCGGCTCGGGCTCCTCGTCGGGCTGGCCGGCATGGCCGTCGGGTTCCTCCTCTCCGCGAACGGCGGACACGCCGTCGGTGTGCCGGACGGCGGACCAGGCCTGCCCTTCGTCGGCTGGAGCACCACCGGCGGTGACCTGCGGATCGGCCACTTCATCGGCATGCACGCCCTGCAGCTGCTGCCGCTGCTCGCCGCCGGTCTCGCCGCGCTGGATCCGGCCCGGCTCGACGAGACCGCCCGTGTCCGCGTCGTCCAGATCGTCGCGGCCGGCTACGCCGGGCTCGTCGTGCTGGTGACGTGGCAGGCGCTGCGCGGGCAGCCGCTGCTCGCGCCCGACGCGGTCACGCTCGCCGCCCTCGGCGCCCTGTTGCTCGCCACCGGCGGGGCGCTCGCGGGCGTGCTGCGCCGCTCACCCGTCCTCACCACCGTCTGAGGTAGCCGTGGATCCCCAGCTGCTGTTCACACTCACGTTCCCGCTCGCGGCGCCGTTCTGGGCGCTGATGATCCTCGCGCCCGGCTGGTCGGTCACGCGTCGGATCATCGGCTCGCCGCTGATCGTCGTGCCGCCGGTGCTCGTCTACGCCGCGCTGGTGCTCCCGCAGTTCACCACGGTGTTCGCGGCGGTGGCGTCGCCCGAACTCCCCGGCGTCGCGGCGCTGCTCGCGACGCCCGTGGGCGCCGCGGCGGGCTGGGCCCACTTCATCGCGTTCGACCTGTTCGTGGGCCGATTCATCTACCTCGACAGCCGGGAGCGCGGCATCCACGCGCTGATCGCGGCCCCGGTGCTGGTGCTGACGATCCTGCTGGGGCCGCTCGGGCTGCTCGCGCACCTGTTGCTGCGTGCCGTGCTCCCTCGCACGCGGTTGCACCGAGATGGCCTCACTGCGGCCCCGTTGCCGTAAGGCCACCTTGCTGCAACTCGGCGTCCTCGCCATCGCTTTCCTCGGGAGGCTGCGGGAACCTCGCCACCACCCGTAGCCCACCACCGGAGGGCAGCTCGAGCGCCAGCTCGCCGCCTGCAACCTCCAGTGTGCGGGCGGCGATCGCCAGTCCGAGGCCCGAACCCTCCGTGTTGCTCTGGCCCGGGCTGCGCCAGAACCGGCCGGTCGCGCGCTCGAGCTCCTCCGGGGCCATGCCGGGACCGGTGTCGCGCACGGCGATCTCCACCCGGCCGTCGACGGAGGCGGTGCGCACCGAGATCGCGCTGCCCGCCGGTGCGAACTTCACCGCGTTGTCCAGCACGGCGTCGAGGACGGTCTCGATCGCGCCGTCCGGCGCCAGCACCCGCAGGCCGGTCACCCCGCCGCGGACCAGGTCCAGGTCCATGTGCTCGGCGAGCGGACGCCACGCGTCGACGCGGTCCTCCACCCCGGCGTCGACGTCGGCCACGACGTTCGGCGCGGTGCGCTCGGCCCTCGCGAGCGTCAGCAGCCCGTCGAGCAGCGTGGACAGCCGCTCGGCCTCCTCGAGCGCGGCGGCGTGGTCCTCGGCCGCGACGGCGTCGACGTGCCCGTCGAGGTTGGACAGCCGCAGGCGCAGCGCCGTGAGCGGGTTGCGCAGCTGGTGGCTCGCGTCGGCGACGAACGCGCGCTGCGCGGCGTACGCCTGTGCCACGGTCCCGGCCATGCGGTCGAAGGAGACCGACAGCCGGCGCAGCTCCGGCGGCCCGGTCCCGTCGGCCACCGGTTCCGGGTCGGCCCCGGCCAGCACGGCGGAGGCCACCCGGCCGGTGCCCTCGTCGAGGCGCCGGACCGGACGCAGGATCCAGCGGACGATCGGCAGCGCCACGACCACCCCCATCGCCAGCGCGGCCAGACCCGCGGCCACGACCAGCGACCACACCCGCAGCTCTTCCGCGCGCAGGGCGTCGGTCGGCGAGATGGTGACGGCCACGCCCCGCACCTCGGTGTCGACCAGCACGGGCTCGGCGAGCACCAGCGGGCGCTCGTCCCACGGCAGGATCAGCGGGTAGACCTCGGAGCGGCGGTTGGCGAGCGCGAGCTCCACCCGCTCCCGCGCGTCCCCGTCGAGTATCGGCGGCGGCTGCCGGGATGTCGCCACCAGCCTGCCGTCCTCGTCCAGCACGAGAACGGCCACCCCGTAGACCTCGTCGTAGCGTTCGAGCTCGGTGCCCAGCCCCGTGGTGTCGGCCTGCGTGATGGGCCGCTCCGCGACCGAGGCGTAGAAGATCGTGTCGGTCAGGCGGTCGGTGAACATCGCGAGCTGCCGGGCCTGGGCGTAGGACAGCGCGAGCGGCACGCCGAGCCCGGCGGCGAGCAGTCCCACCAGGAACAGCACGATCACCAGCAGGCGGGCGGCCACTAGTGCGCCCCACCGGGGGTCCGGTGCGTATATCGGCGGATCCAGGTTTCCGCTGGGTGTGCCGGCGGGCCGGCCTCGTATTGGGCATACTCGGTCGGCTCGCCGGTGCGCCCAGCGGGAAGCTGGGCCGTCGAGATACGTGCGGGACCTCCGGTGGGGCGCACTTGGCTACTCCGCGCCCGAAGCGGCGGGGTTCCCGAGCCGGTATCCCACGCCGCGGACGGTCTGCACGTACTCCGGGTTGCCGAGCTTGGTGCGCAGCGTGGCCACGTGCACGTCGAGCGTGCGGTTGGCACCCGCCCACGACCGGCCCCACACCTCGGCGACGATGCGGCTGCGCGTGCACACCGCTCCTCCCGCCGTCGCGAGCAGCGCGAGCACCTGGAACTCCTTGCGCGTGAGGTTCACGGCCCGGCCGCCGACCGTCACGTCGTGTTTGTGCAGGTCGACGCGCACGGCGCCGATCTCGACGACGTCCTCGGGTCCGGTCGGCGTCGCGAGCCGGCGCCGCCGGTACACCGCGTGGACGCGGGCCACGAGCTCGCCGATGTCGTAGGGCTTCACGAGGTAGTCGTCGGCCCCGGAGTGCAGGCCGAGGATGCGGTCGTCCACCTCGCCGCGGGCCGACACGACGATCACCGGCACGTCGCTCCTCTCCCGGATCGCCCGGCACACGTCGACCCCGTCGATGTCCGGGAGGCCGAGGTCGAGCAGGACGACGTCGACGCCTCCCAGGTGGTCCGGTGCGGCCCGCCCCGTGGCCAGCCGGGTGGTGGTCATCCCGTGCCGGTGCAGGGCCGGACGCAGCGCGGCCGCGACCCGATCGTCGTCCTCGACCAGCAGGATGTGCACTACTCCCACCCTCTCCGAGACCAAGAGCGTTATAGGAGCGCAACCCTATGGGTTGCTCAAGGTGCTGGACTGGACACATCGCCGCGCCCTAGCGTCCCGCCATGCCCGGAGGCCCTGCATGACCGACACTCCCATGATCCGGATGGCGTCCGTCGACAAGCACTTCGGCGAGCTGCACGTCCTGCGTGACATCAACCTGGAGGTCGCAACCGGCCAGGTCGTCGTGGTACTCGGCCCGTCCGGCTCGGGCAAGTCCACGCTGTGCCGCACGATCAACCGGCTCGAGCCGATCGACAGCGGCACCATCGAGGTCGACGGACAGGCCCTACCCGCCGAGGGCAAGGCCCTCGCCGCGCTGCGCGCCGACGTCGGAATGGTGTTCCAGAGCTTCAACCTCTTCGCGCACAAGACGATCCTCGAGAACGTCACGCTCGCCCCGCTGAAGGTGCGCAAGTCCGCCAAGGCCACCGCCGAGAAGGACGGCATGGCACTGCTCGAACGCGTCGGCATCGCCAACCAGCGCGACAAGTACCCGGCCCAGCTCTCCGGCGGGCAGCAGCAACGCGCCGCGATCGCCCGCGCGCTCGCGATGAAGCCGAAGGTCATGCTGTTCGACGAGCCCACCTCCGCCCTCGACCCCGAGATGGTCCAGGAGGTCCTCGACGTGATGACCACCCTCGCGAAGGAGGGCATGACGATGCTCGTCGTCACCCACGAGATGGGCTTCGCCCGCCGCGCCGCCAACCGCGTCGTCTTCATGTCCGACGGCGAGATCGTCGAGGACGCGCCACCCGACACGTTCTTCTCGAACCCGACATCCGACCGCGCCAAGGACTTCCTCGGCAAGATCCTCACGCACTGATCCCCGAACGACTGGAGACGAGTTCTCATGAAGTTGCGCACCCTCGCGGTGGGCCTCATGGTCGGCGCCCTCGCCCTCACCGCCTGCGGGCGCGAGGGCAGCCCGACCACCCCTGCGGCACCCGGCGGCGAGACCGCCCCCGAGGTCAGCTACCCGGTCGCCACCGGCGTCTCACTGCCCGACTCGCCGACCTTCGCCAAGATCCAGCAGCGGGGCCGGATCGTCGCCGGCGTCCGTGACGACCAGCCGGGCCTCGGCTTCCGCGATGCGACCACGGGCGAGTACGCCGGGTTCGACGTCGAGATCGCTCGCATGATCGCTGCGGGGCTGGGCTACGGCGAGGACCAGATCGACTACGTCGTCGTCCCGTCGGCCGCGCGCGAGGACACCATCGAGCGCGGCGACATCGACTACATGGTCGGGACGTACACCATCAACGACACCCGCAAGCAGCGCGTGTCGTTCGCCGGCCCGTACTACGTCGCCGGGCAGAGCGTCCTCGTGGCGGCCGACAACACCACGATCACGGGCAAGGACACCCTGCAGGGCCAGCGGGTGTGCTCGGTCACCGGGTCGACCCCGATCCAGCGGGTGCGCGACCAGGGCCTGACGGACCAGATCGTCGAGTTCCAGACCTACAGCCAGTGCGTGGACCAGCTGCTGGCGGGTCAGGTCGACGCGGTCACCACGGACGACGCGATCCTCGCGGGCTTCGCCTCGCAGCGACCCGACGAGCTCAAGGTCGTCGGCGAGCCGTTCTCCCAGGAGCCCTACGGCATCGGCCTCAACCGCGACGACTCGGCGCTGCGCAACAAGATCAACGACATCCTGCAGGCGTCCTACGACGACGGGACGTGGCAGAAGGCCTACGACTCGACGCTCGGGCTGTCCGGCACGACGGCCTCGCCGCCGGAGCTGCAGCGCTACTGATCGGATCGCCCGGGGCGGGCAGCGGTGACCGCCCGCCCCGGGTCTCCACCGTGGGCGTGATCGACGCCGTATCCCGCCCGTCCAGGAACGGAGACCCGTGAACGTCCTGCTCGACAACCTCCCGCTGTACCTGGAGGCGTTCTTCTTCGGAACGATCAGGCTCTTCGTGATCTCGGCGATCGGGTCTCTCGTGCTCGGCACGGTCCTGGCGGCGATGCGCGTGAGCCCGATGCCGGTGCTGCGCGTCTTCGGTGCGATGTACGTCAACATCGTCCGCAACACACCGCTGACGCTGGTCTTCTTCTTCTTCGCGTTCGCCTACCCGCGCCTCGACCTCATCGACGTCTCCTACTTCGTCGCCGCCTGCGCCGCGCTGATCGTCTACACCGCGGCGTTCGTCTGCGAGGTGATCCGGTCCGGGGTCAACACGGTGCCGGTCGGGCAGGCCGAGGCCGCCCGCGCGCTCGGCTTCACCTTCGCCCAGATCCTCGGGCAGATCGTGATGCCCCAGGCGTTCCGCGCGGTCGTGCCGCCGCTGACCAGCATCATGATCGCCCTGCTGAAGAACACGACGATCGCGGCCGGATTCTCGGTCTTCGAGGCCGGCGGGATCTACCAGAACCTCTCCGAGCGCGGGTACGACGTGCTCGTCGGCCTGCTGTGGGTGGCGCTGTTCTTCCTGATCCTCGTCCTCCCACTGACCGGGCTGCAGCGCACCCTCGAGAAGCGATGGCGGGTCGCCGCGTGATCCGTCCCCAGCCGTCCTGGAGCACGTCGTGACCGCAGTCCTCTACGACATCCCGGGCCCTCGCGCCCGCGTCCGCAACAACATCCTCGGCGTCGTCGGCACGCTGGTCGTTCTCGGCGTCGTCGGATTCGTGGTCCTCCGTCTCATCCAGACCGGGCAGTTCGCGCCCCGGCGGTGGGAGTGGATCACCTACATCAACATCCAGTACCTGCTGCTCGACGCGCTGTGGAACACGCTGCGGGCGTTCCTGCTCGCCGCGGTGCTCTCGCTGGTGTTCGGCGCGATCTTCGCGGCCGGCAGGCTCTCGGACCACAGGTGGGTCAGCGGCCCGGCCACGGCGGTCGTCGAGTTCTTCCGCGCCGTCCCGCTGCTGGTGCTGATCTTCATCCTGTACTACGGGGTCTCCCGGAGCCTCGGCATCACCATCTCCGCCTACTGGGCCGTGGTGCTCGGCCTGATGCTCTACAACGGCTCGGTGCTCGCCGAGGTCTTCCGGGCAGGCGTGCTGGCGCAACCGAAGGGCCAGAGCGAGGCCGCCTACGCGTTGGGCATGCGCAAGACCCAGGTGATGACCAACGTTCTGCTCCCGCAGGCGCTGCGCGCGATGCTCCCGACGATCATCGCCCAGCTCGTGGTGGTGCTGAAGGACACCGCACTCGGCTTCATCATCCTGTACCCCGAGCTGCTCTACCAGGCCCGTTTCCTGGGCAACCAGGGCCAGCTGGGCGGTCCGATCCTGCAGGTCGGGATCGTCATCGCGGTCATCTACATCACGATGTGCCTGCTGCTGTCGGCACTGGCCAACTGGCTGGAGAAGCGCACTCGGCGCAGTCCCCGGGCCGTGGTGAAAGCACCCGCTCCCCCCGACGCCGGGCCGGGCACCGGAGCGAGCTGACGGCGGCGCCCGGAGGCGGGCGCCGCCTCCGCTACGACCCGAACGACGAGTGCTGATCGAGGTTCTCCACCACGACCGGCTCGATCCCCTCCTCCACGGGCAGGTCGAACCCGAGCACCTGGGCGTAGAAGCTCAGCTCGGAGTCCAGGGCCCTGCGGATGTTCTCCGCCCGCCGGAACCCGTGTTGCTCGCCCTCGAACAGCAGGTAGGCCACCGGGGTGCCGCGGGCGCGCAGGGCGTCGACGATCATCTCGCTCTGGTTGGGCGGCACGACCTCGTCCTCCGCCCCCTGCAGCACGATGAGCGGGCGGGTGAAGCGCTCGACGTGGTGGATCGGTGAGCGCTCGACGTAGACGTCGCGGGCCTGCGGGTACGGGCCGACGAGACGGTCGAGGTAGCGGCTCTCGAACTTGTGGGTGTCGGCCGCGAGCGCTTCCAGGTCGGCCACCCCGAAGTGGTCGGCGCCGGCGGCGAACGGGGTGTCGTCACGGGCGAGGGCGGCGAGGGTGGTGAACCCGCCCGCCGAGCCGCCCCGGATGCACAGCCGGTCGCCGTCGACGCGACCCTGCTCGGCGAGCCGGCGCGCGGCCGCGAGGCAGTCGGCCACGTCGATCACGCCCCACTCGCCCAGCAGCTCCTGCCGGTAGGCGCGCCCGTACCCCGTGGAGCCGCCGTAGTTCACGTCGACGACGGCGAAGCCGCGGCTCGTCCAGTACTGGACACCGGTGCTCAGCACCGGCATCGCGGCGCTGGTCGGGCCACCGTGGATCTGCACCAGCAGCGGCGGGAGCTCGCCCTCCGGGCCGGACGAATCCGCCGAGGCCGGCGGGTAGAACTGCGCGTGCGCCCGCCGGGGCGCGCCGGAGCCGTCCACCGAGTCGAACGTGATGTGCTCGGGCACCGATATCTGGGCCGCCTCCAGGCCGAGGTCGCGCGGCGGCCGCAGCGTCTCCACGGTGGAGCTGGAGACCTCGACCCGGTGCACACCGGGCTCGGCGGCGGGGCTCCCCGCGACCACGACCACCGCGTCCGGCCCTGCCGCGCGGACGGCGGCGATCGCCGAGAACGGCACATCGAGGTCGACGAGCGTGGCGTCGGTCTGCCGGACGGCGAGCCCGTCACGGCCCTCGCGCCACCGGGCGAACACGATCCGGCCGTCGTCGAGCCGCACGTAGCGGGCCGAGCCGAAGACCCACGCGGGCTCGCCGATCTCCGCGTCCAGGCGCACGACCGGCACGATGTCGGCGCCGGGCGTCCAGCGGTACAGGTTCCACCAGTCCGTGCGGTCGGACAGGAAGAGCAGCGACCCGTCCGGCTCGAAACGTGGCTCCAGGACCGACTCCCCCGGCCCGCCCGCCACAACCGTCTCCTCGCCGGACTCCAGGTCGCGCACGATGAGTTGCGTGTCGTCCCACGGCATCGACGGGTGGTTCCACTGCAGCCAGGCCAGGCTGGTGCCGTCGGGGTTCAGGCGGGGAGCGGCCACGAAGTCCGGGCCACTGACCAGCACCTCCGGCTCCGAGAGGGCGTCCGACGCGAGCCGGACGACCTCGTTGCGCACGTCGGCCGCCGACGACCCCGCGTGCCGCTCGCGGACGCAGACGATGGTGGCGCCGTCCGGGGCGACGTCGCCGTCGGCGTAGCGGTCCGCCCGCGGCGCCACCGGTTCAGGGGTGATCGGCTCGGGCTCCCCGCCGGGTGCCAGCCGGTACAGGCGCTGGTCGGCCCAGTCGGTGAACCACACGACGCCGTCGTGCACCCACCATGCCGCGCCGCCGTACTCGTGCACGGCCGTGCGCGCGTTCCGCCCGTCCGGCAGCAGGTCGGTGGTGGCGCCGTCGGGCGTGCGGCGCACCAGCTGTGTGCGACCGCCCTCGGCCGGCCGCCCCTCGGCCCACACCACGTCGGCGCCGTCCACCCGCACCTCGCCCAGCCGCACCGCGGCGGCCGTGACCAGCTCGGACGTGATCGGGGTGGGCCAGGAGCCGTAGGGCCGCTCGGAGATCGTCACGCCGCCACGTTATCCGCCCCCCGCCCCGGCCGACGCAGATGTGTCGGCCCGCCGACGCCCGGGTGCGTACGGGCGAACTGATGGCCGACCGGCGGACGCTGGGAGCAACCGTCGAAGGCTCCCAGCGGCCCGCACCCGCGTAGCGTGGGCACCGCCGGACGTCGAACGGGAGGAGCCGCCGTGACCGAGCCGTCGAAGGAGCGGACGCCGGAGCCGATCGAGGCCGAGATCGTGCCGGACCCCACCCCGCCGGCGCCGCCCGCGCCCGACTACGACGAGCACGGCGTGCCGAGCCTGGACTACGTGCGCGACAAGATCGAGAGCCGGTACGCCACGTCGCTGGGGGCCACTGAGCTGGCGGAGAGCAACGCCGCCGGTCGCAGTGTGGAGGAGCAGGAGGCCGAGCGGGCGGCTGCGGCGAAGGCGAGGCTGGAGGAGATCCGCCGCTCACTCGGCTGACGCCAGGACGCCGCTCACTCCGCTGCGGCGGGTGGCTCCTCCCCGTTCCTCCGCCTCAGCAGATCCAAGATCATCGCCTGGCCGTGCTCCAGTCCGTCGAACCGCCCCTCCAGTCCGTCGAACCGCCCCTCCAGTCCGTCGAACCGCCCCTCCAGCCCGTCGAACCGCCCCTCCAGCCCGTCGAACCGCCCCTCCAGCCCGGCGATCCGCTCATGATCCTCGACCTGCGTCTCGCGCAGCGCCTCCAACAACCGCGTGTGCGCGTCGAGCTTGGTGGCGAGCGCCGCTACATCGCGATCAGCACCCCCGGCCAGTACCCGCGCAGCGGCGGCATCCTGACGGACGCTGCGCATCTGCACCTCGAGTGCCGTGACCCTGCCTTCCAGTTCCTCCATCGAGCCCATGCGAGAAGGTTAGCGAGCACGGGCGAGCTGCCGGGTGTGCTCAAGGGGAGTTATCCACAACCCGCCGGTAGCACGCGACCGATGGCGCTCGGCCGCCCGCCGTTCAGGGTCGACGCGCTCGCAAGGCCGTCCACAGCAGGCCGAGGGCCTCCCCCAGCGCCCGCGGCCGCACCACCGGCAGCACCCCGAGCGCCCCGGTCAGGCCGGGCCACCAGCGCACCGAACCGTCCGGGCGGACGGCGCCGATGGCGGGCTTGCGGCAGGCGAGCACGGTGGCGGGCAACGTGGGGTGTTCCGTCGCCAGCCGGGGGTCACGGCAGGAGCGCACCGTGACGGGCACCCGGAGCAGGTCGGGCAGCTCGCGCGCGATCTGCGAGCAGCTGGGGCAGGCCACGTCGGCCACGACCACGACGGCCGCAATCCTGACGGCAGCGATCACGCTGCGAGCATCGCAGTCGCGAGCGAGCCGGCGCAGGTCAGGGCCAGCAACGGCCGCACGACGTGCTCCGCACGTGCCCACACGAGCGTCCACGAACCGTCGTCACTCCACGCGCCTGCCATCAGCGGCATCGCGAGCCGGCCGAGCGCGAACCCGGCGGCGAGCGCGAACGCGGCCGGGAGCGGGACGACCACCAGCACGGCCGCGAGCACCAGGTGGGGCAGCGCGGACGGCGAGTACGTGCGCATCCCGGTGCCCATCTCGAACCCGAACTGCAGCGCACCCCACCGGCGCAGGTGCTGGACGTCCTCCGGGACGAGCCGGGCGTTCTGCGGGACGGGGAACCGCACGAGCCCGACCTCCCGCAGCAGCACCGGCACCACGACCAGGCCGAACAGCGCGTACCGGACGGGGGCGGGCAGCAGCGCCTGGGGCAGCGCCCCCAGCGCGCCCGCCACGAACGCCACCAGCAGGGCACCCAGCAACAGGCCTGCCCCGAAGAACCGGACCACGGGCTCGTCGCGCCAGACCGACGCGCTCAGCAGGAACGCCGAGTTGTGGCTTCAAGTGCTTCCGGAGTTGGCGAACCCGGCGGCGGCGCCCGCGACGAGCAGGAGCGACACCACGCCCGCCGGCCCGGCCGCCAGGGCCGCCACGACCAACACGACGGCCGCGGTGACCGGATGCAGCAGCCAGCGGATCCTCACCGGTTCACCCGCCCAGGATCGGCCCGGCGCCCTCGGGCAGCCGGCATGCCGCGATGGTGATGCCGGTGTAGGTGTCGCCGCTGGCGAACACGACGTCGGTGATCGCATCGGAACAGCGGTAGCCCTTCCACCGCCAAGCGTTCTTCCCCTCGCACTCCGTGGCGAGCCGGGTGCTCTCCATCTCCTCGCCGTCGATCTCGTAGAAGCCCTCGCGGTGGTATCCGTTGGCGCAGGGGTAGCCGCCGCGCCGCCACCCGCCGTAGCAGACAGCAGGGCCGTCGGACGGCCAGTTGTTGGCCTCCTCGGCGTAGGACGTGGGAGCGCAGCTGGTGTGCTCGGCCCGGTTCACGGACCCGGGCACGGCGGCCGCCGTCCGGCGTTCGAGATACCAGTCGAGCGGCACGAGCGCCGCTGCCGCCGCCCCGATCACGAGCCCGCGCAGGACCGCCCGCCGGGACGGCCGGATCGACCGCAGCCGCGCCACCACGGCGCTCGGGCGGGCGCCGGGACACGGGGCGGAGGTGCGCGGGATGTCGTCGAGACGGGTCATGCGGGGCTCCCGATGCGGAACAGGGCCCTCAGATCCGTATCGGTGTCGACGAAGGTGCGGTGCACCACCGTGCCCGCCGCGTCGAGCTGCAACACGGTGGGCGCGTAGCCCTCGAACAGCTCGGCCCGCGCGGCCGGGTCGCCGAGCAGCTCCGCGCCGGGGTGCGGGGCGAAGGCGTCGGCCCGGTCGACGACCGCGACGAGGCGCACCCCGACGTCCCTGATGGCGGCGAGGGCGTCCCACACGGCGTGGCAGAGCGCGCAGTCGGCGTCCAGCACGGCCGCGATGGCGGCACGCTGGCCGGGCCGGGGACGGATCGACAGCGGCGCGGGCCTGCCGACGACGGCCGCATATCCCGACAGACCGACCTCGCGCCCGGCCTCCAACGCGCGCACCCGCGCGTACACGGCGAGGAGCGCGACGAGGGCGAACAGCGCGACGAGGAGGGCGAGCAGCGCCACAGCCATCTGTGCCGACATGTCTCAGCCCACCCACCTGGCGTCGAGAGCGGCGATCGCGGCGATCAGCCGGTCGTCGGCGAGATCCAGGCGCGGACGCCCCGATTCCGGGCCGTGCAGGACGAGGTCGAGCGCTGCGCTCTTCCCGGCGAGCACGTAGCGCCACTCGTGGACGGTGCCGGCGACCAGCGCCGACGCCCCGTCGTCGAGGAGGCGATCCGCGCGCCACAGCTCGCCGGCAGGCAACCGCAGCCCGGCCCAGTCCGGGAGCGTCGGCAGCGCGTCGACGGCCCGCCGCGCCACGAGCGTCGCGCGATCGCCACGGCCGATCAGCGACACGCCGGCCTGCCGCAGCAGCAGGTCGGACGCCGGAACCAGGGTGGCGCCCGCCGGGTCGTCGGTGAACCGGAACGCCTCCAGCATCGCGGCGAGGCCGCCGTCGGCCGGTGCGGGGCCCCCGAACCAGGTGGTGGCCTCGTGGTGGGGCCCGACGAGCACCAGTGCGGCGTCGGAGCGATCGGCGGCCTCGAACAACACGGCGTCCGCACCCCGCAGGGCGACCCGCCGCTGATGCGCTCCGGGCAGGACGTGCGTCGGGATCACGCGGTGCTCGCCCCGTGGCGCCAGGAAGAACTGCCTGGCGGTCCGCGGCCCGGTGAACCTGGTGCTGGCGTACCAGCGCAGCGGGCCGAACACCTCAGGGACGGCGAGGTCGACCCTGGCTCCCGACGGCGCGATCCGCGTCATCCGGAACGGTGCCCCCACCGGAGGTGCCGTCCCGCGTACCGTAGCCGCCGTCATCCTCGTGCCCTCCCGTCCGCCGCGCCGGTTCGGCGCCGTCCGGGACAACGAGCACGGACCGGTGACGTGACGCGATCACATCAACACGTAGCGTTGCATCCGGGTGATGTTCGAGGGCTCAGCGTGGCCGGTGATTCGCATCCGGGTGACAGAGCCGCCGGTCTCGGCGGTGACCGGCGGCTCTGTCGACGTTCCTGCGTCGGGCTCAGGCCCCCGAGCGCTTGAAGATCTTCTTGCCCAGCCAGACCACAGGGTCGTACTTGCGGTCCACCACGCGCTCCTTGAGTGGGATGAGCGCGTTGTCGGTGATCTTGATGTGCTCCGGGCAGACCTCGGTGCAGCACTTGGTGATGTTGCAGTACCCGAGGCCGTGCTCGTCCTGTGCCGCCTCCTGCCGGTCGGCGGCGTCGAGGGGATGCATGTCGAGCTCCGCGATCCGCATCAGGTAGCGCGGGCCGGCGAAGTTCTCCTTGTTCTCCTCGTGGTCACGCACCACGTGGCAGGTGTTCTGGCACAGGTAGCACTCAATGCACTTGCGGAACTCCTGGCTCCGCTCGACGTCGACCTGCTGCATCCGGTACTCGCCCGGCTCGAGGTCCGGCGGGGGCGCGAAGCTGGGGATCTCGCGGGCCTTGGTGTAGTTGAACGACACGTCGGTGACGAGGTCGCGGATCACGGGGAACGTCCGCAGCGGCGTGACCGTGATGACCTCGTTCTCCTCGAACGTCGACATCCGGGTCATGCACATCAGCCGGGGACGGCCGTTGATCTCCGCGCTGCACGAGCCGCACTTGCCGGCCTTGCAGTTCCAGCGGACGGCGAGGTCCTGGGCCTGGGTCTGCTGGAGCCGGTGGATGATGTCGAGGACGACCTCGCCCTCGTTCACCTCCACCGGGTAGTCGACGAGCTCGCCCTTCTCGTCGTCACCCCGCCAGACGCGGAAGTGCGCCTCGTAACTCATGCCTTCTCCCCTAGCGCCTGCCCAGAAGAACCGGCACGGTGCCCGCCCAGTTCCTCGCCCGTGTAGTACTTCTTCAGCTCGTCGAGTTCGAACAGGTCGAGCAGGTCGGGCCGCATCGGCACCTGCTCCTGGCGGACCAGCTCGATGTCGTCCTCGCCCTTCGCGGACAGCACGAGCAGCAGGTGCCGCCAGTCGGAGTCCATGACGGGGAAGTCGTCGCGGGTGTGCCCGCCGCGGCTCTCCTGCCGCTCCAGCGCGGCCTTGGCCACGCACAGCGAGACCAGCAGCATGTTGCGCAGATCGAGGGCCAGGTGCCAGCCCGGGTTGAACTCCCGGCCGCCCTCGACGGACACCGTCTTCGCCCTGGTCGCGATGTCCTGCAGCGCCTTGAGCGCCAGCTCCATCTCGTCGGCCTTGCGGATGATGCCGACGAGGTCGTTCATCGTCTTCTGCAGCTCCAGCTGCACGACGAACGGGTTCTCGCCGCCCTCCGCGGCGCTGGAGTACGGCAGCAGCGCGCGGTCCACGGCCTTCGTCACGTCGTCGATCCGCACGGCGGGGCGCACCCCGGCGAGCGAGTCGACGTACTCGGCCGCGCCGAACCCGGCCCGGCGTCCGAACACGATCAGGTCGGACAGCGAGTTGCCGCCGAGCCGGTTGGAGCCGTGCATCCCGCCGGCGACCTCCCCGGCCGCGAACAGCCCGGGCACCTTCGACATCGCGCTGTCCGGGTCGACCTCCACACCGCCCATCACGTAGTGGCAGGTGGGGCCGACCTCCATCGGCTCCTTGGTGATGTCGACGTCCGCCAGCTCCTTGAACTGGTGGTACATCGACGGCAGCCGCTTCTGGATCTCCTCCGGCGACAGCCGCGAGGCGATGTCGAGGAACACCCCACCGTGCGGGCTCCCCCGCCCGGCCTTGACCTCGGCGTTGATCGCGCGGGCGACCTCGTCACGGGGCAGCAGCTCGGGGGGACGCCGGTTGTTGTCGGCGTCGGTGTACCAGCGGTCGCCCTCTTCCTCAGTCTCCGCGTACTGCTCGCGGAACACGTCCGGGACGTAGTTGAACATGAACCGCTCGCCCTCGGAGTTGCGCAGCACGCCCCCGTCGCCGCGCACCGACTCCGTGACCAGGATCCCCTTCACCGACGGCGGCCAGACCATGCCGGTCGGGTGGAACTGGAGGAACTCCATGTTGATCAACGTGGCGCCTGCGCGGAGGGCCAGCGCGTGGCCGTCGCCGGTGTACTCCCACGAGTTCGACGTCACCTGGTAGCTCTTGCCGACGCCACCGGTGGCGAGCACGATCGCCGGGGCGTCGAACCGGACGAACCTGCCGGTGCTGCGGTAGTAGCCGAAGCAGCCGGCGATCCTTCCGTCGTCCTTGAAGATCTCGGTGATCGTGCATTCGTGGAAGACCCGGATGTTGGCCTCGTAGTCGCCGGTCTCGGCGTAGTCCTCCTGCTGCAGTGACACCACCTTCTGCTGCAGCGTGCGGATCATCTCCAGGCCGGTGCGGTCACCGACGTGCGCCAGCCGCGGGTAGCTGTGCCCGCCGAAGTTGCGCTGGCTGATCTTGCCGTCCTTGGTGCGGTCGAAGAGCGCGCCGTAGGTCTCCAGCTCCCAGACGCGGTCCGGGGCCTCCTTGGCGTGCAGCTCGGCCATGCGCCAGTTGTTGAGGAACTTCCCCCCGCGCATCGTGTCGCGGAAGTGCACCTGCCAGTTGTCGTTGGGGTTGACGTTCCCCATCGCGGCGGCGCACCCGCCCTCGGCCATCACGGTGTGCGCCTTGCCGAAGAGCGACTTGGAGATGATGGCGGTGCGCTTGCCCTGCGCCCTCGCCTCGATGGCGGCACGCAGGCCCGCGCCACCGGCGCCGATGACGACGACGTCGAATTCGTAGCGTTCGATCTCTTCAGTCATCTGCCACCACCCTCAGTTGATGATCCGCAGGTCGGGGATCCAGCCCGCCGCCACGGCCATGATGTAGAAGTCGGTCACCGCGAGCGTGGCGAGCGTGGTCCAGGCCAGCTGCATGTGCCGGGCGTTGAGCTTCGAGACGTACACCCACATGCGGTAGCGCAGCGGATGCTTGGAGAAGTGGTTGAGCCTGCCGCCGATGATGCTGCGGCACGAGTGGCACGAGATCGTGTACGCCCACAGGAGCACGACGTTGACCAGCAGGATCACGTTGCCGAGGCCGAACCCGAACGAACCGTCGCTGCGGACGAACGCGTAGAACGCGTCGTAGGTGTTGATCAGGGAGATGATCCCGGCGATGTAGAAGAAATAGCGGTGCAGGTTCTGCCCGAGCAGCGGGAACCGGGTCTCACCGGTGTAGCTCTTGTGGGGTTCGGCCACCGCGCACGCAGGCGGTGAGAGCCAGAACGACCGGTAGTAGGCCTTGCGGTAGTAGTAGCACGTGAGCCGGAAGAGCAGGAGGAACGGCAGCGAGACCGCCGCGTAGGGCAACCACCAGACGTCGGGGAGGAACTGCCCGAAGTGCGAGGCGTGCGGGTCGCACCCGTACGAGACGCACGGCGAGTAGAACGGCGTGAGGTAGTTGTACTCGGGGACGAAGTAGTCGTCCTGGACGAAGGCGCGCACGGTCGCGTACACGACCCACGCGGTCAGCCCGACGAAGTTGGCCAGCGGTGGCAACCACCACCGGTCCGTTCGCAGCGTCCGTGCCGTGATCTGCGCCCGGCCGGCGGACGCGTCTGTGGTGGATGACACGTCAGGTTCCTTGTTCTGTAGCGGTACGACGCCGTCCGCTCCACGCCGCGGCGTCGGGACGTCTGGATCTCGCCGGAGCCTACGACCGCCCCGCGGCGCACGGCGTATCGGGCTGTCACTCTGCGTTCCCATCGTGACGCGATTCACGCAAGGACGGGCCAATTCCGGGCCCATGACATTAGAGTGCCCGGCGTGGGCCGCGAGGCGGGCGAGCGCGGCGCGGGCGGTGACGCGACGGCCGCAGCGCGCCACGCACTGGCGCCGGTCGGCTCCCGGCCACCCGCGGTGCTCGTCGTGCTGGCCGCGCTGCTCGTCGCCGGCACGATCGTCGCCTCGGTCGTCGGCACGCTCTCGCTCCTCCGGGGCCCCGCCGTGGCCGGTCCCCCGCCGCCCGCCGCCGCGGCGCCTCCCGAGATCGCGACGCCACCCTCGACGCCCACGACGGCTGCTGCGGAGGCAGCCCCGACGCCCGCCCCCACGGCCGCTCCGCCCGTGCCGCCCGCCGACCCCCGCGTCGTGTTCCAGGACCCCGCGCTGCGCACCCTCGCCGAGCCGTTCCTGGCCGGGCCCGCGGTGTCCTGCGAACAACGCCCCCCGGCCCCCGATGAGACCGAGAGCGTCGCCTGCGACCTCGGTGGTGGCCGCGCCGCCGCGTTCTCCCGGATGATCGCACCCGACGCGATGCGCGACCGGCGCCAGGACATCGTCCTGGGCAGGCAGGCCCGACCCGGCACGGTGGTGTCGGTGCGATGGCGCTACGTCGCGGGCGGGACGGACATCCGCGCCGGGATCCCGGCCGGTAAAGGGGACCGCGGAGAGGGCGTGCGGGCGCGCTACGTGGATCGCGAGGGCGTGCCCCGGCTCTACTTCGACCAGGACGCGACGGCCTGCACCGGCGCCCTCACCCTCACCCGGCCCAGCGGGAACGGCCGCGCCGACCTGGAGGAGCTGCGCACCTTCTGGGCGGACCCCACGGCCTGACGCCGAGCGGGCCTGTTGATCAGCTGCCTAGCGCCGGTGGGTCGTCGCCGCCAGGTAGTCCCGGTTCAGCTGCGAGATCACGTCGAGCGGGATCTCCTTCGGGCACGCCACCGCGCACTCGCCGGTGTTGGTGCACCCGCCGAAGCCCTCGGCGTCGTGGGTCTTCACCATGCGGATCACGCGGTCGGACCGCTCGGGCTGACCCTGCGGCAGCTCACCGAGGTGGGTGATCTTCGCACCGAGGAAGAGCGACGCACTCCCGTTCGGGCACGCGGCAACGCAGGCCCCGCAACCGATGCACGCGGCCGCGGTGAACGCGCGGTCGGCGTTCGGCTTCGGCACCGGAGTGGAGTGCGCCTCCGGCGCCGCACCGGTGGGAGCGGAGATGTAGCCACCGGAGGCGATGATGCGGTCGAACGCCGTGCGGTCCACGACCAGGTCCTTCACCACCGGGAACGCCGCCGCGCGGAACGGCTCCACCGTGATCGTCTCGCCGTCGCGGAAGTGCCGCAGGTGCAGCTGGCAGGTGGTGGTGGCCTTCTGCGGACCGTGCGGCTCACCGTTGATCACCATGCTGCAGGCGCCGCAGATGCCCTCGCGGCAGTCGTGGTCGAACGCCACCGGCTCCTCACCGTCGAGGATGAGCTTCTCGTTGAGGACGTCGATGAGCTCGAGGAACGACATGTCCTCGTCGGCGTCGTCGACGCGGTACGCGACGAGGCGACCCTTGTCCTCGGGGCCGTCCTGGCGCCAGATGCGCAGGTTCAACTTCACTTGTAGCTCCGCTGGCTCGGGGTGACGTACTCGAAGTGCAGGTCCTCCTTGTGCAGGACCGGGGCGCTGCCCTGACCGGTGAACTCCCAGGCCGCGACGTAGGAGAACTCGTCGTCCCTGCGCGCGGCCTCGCCGTCCTCGGTCTGGGACTCGGCGCGGAAGTGCCCGCCGCAGCTCTCCTCGCGGTGGAGCGCGTCGAGGCACATGAGCTCGGCGAGCTCGAGGAAGTCGGCGACGCGGCCGGCCTTCTCGAGGGACTGGTTCAGCGTGGCCGCCGCGCCGGGCACCTTCACGCTCTGCCAGAACTCGCGCCGCAGCTCGGGGATGCGGTCGAGCGCCTTGCGCAGGCCCTCCGCGGTGCGCTCCATGCCGCAGTGGTCCCACATGAGGTGGCCGAGCTCGCGGTGGAAGGAGTCGACGGTGCGGTCACCGTCGATGGAGAGCAGCTTCTCGACGCGGCCGGCCACGGCGGCCTCGGCCTCCCGCACCTCCGGCGCGTCGGCGGCGACGGGCTCGACGCCGCGGGCGAGGTAGTCGCCGATCGTGTTCGGCAGCACGAAGTAGCCGTCGGCGAGGCCCTGCATCAGCGCGGAGGCGCCGAGGCGGTTGGCTCCGTGGTCGGAGAAGTTCGCCTCGCCCACCACGAACAGGCCCGGGATGCTGCTCTGCAGGTCGTAGTCGACCCACAGCCCGCCCATCGTGTAGTGCACGGCCGGGTAGATGCGCATCGGGACCTCGTAGGGGTCCTCGCCGGTGATGCGCTGGTACATCTGGAACAGGTTCCCGTACTTCGCCGCCACGGCCGGGCGGCCCAGCCGGGAGATCGCGTCGGCGAAGTCGAGGTAGACGCCCAGGCCGGTCGGGCCGACGCCGCGGCCGGCGTCGCAGACGTTCTTGGCGGCCCGGCTGGCGATGTCGCGCGGCACCAGGTTGCCGAACGCCGGGTACTGGCGCTCCAGGAAGTAGTCGCGCTCGGCCTCCGGGATGTCGGCCGGAGCGCGGGTGTCGCCCGCCTTCTGCGGCACCCAGACGCGGCCGTCGTTGCGCAGCGACTCGCTCATCAGCGTGAGCTTGCTCTGGTGGTCGCCGCTCACCGGGATGCACGTCGGGTGGATCTGGGTGTAGCAGGGGTTCGCGAAGAGGGCGCCCTTGCGGTGGGCCCGCCAGCTCGCGGTGACGTTGCAGCCCTTGGCGTTGGTGGAGAGGTAGAAGACGTTCCCGTAGCCGCCGGACGCGAGCACGACGGCGTCGGCGAGGTGGCTGCGGGTCTCCCCCGTCACCAGGTCGCGCGCGACGATCCCGCGCGCCCGCCCGTCCACCATGATGAGCTCGAGCATCTCGTGCCGGGAGTACATCGTGACGTTCCCGGCGTCGATCTGGCGCTCCAGGGCCTGGTACGCGCCGAGCAGGAGCTGCTGGCCGGTCTGGCCGCGGGCGTAGAACGTGCGGGAGACCTGCGCACCACCGAATGAGCGCGTGTCGAGCAGGCCGCCGTACTCGCGCGCGAACGGCACGCCCTGGGCGACGCACTGGTCGATGATCTGCACGCTGATCTCGGCGAGCCGGTGCACGTTCGACTCGCGCGAGCGGAAGTCGCCGCCCTTCACCGTGTCGTAGAACAGGCGGTGGATGCTGTCGCCGTCGCCGCGGTAGTTCTTCGCGGCGTTGATGCCGCCCTGCGCCGCGATCGAGTGCGCGCGGCGCGGGCTGTCCTGGTAGCAGAACGAGCTGACCTGGTAGCCGAGCTCGGCGAGGGTGGCCGCGGCGGACCCACCGGCGAGGCCGGTGCCCACCACGATGATCTTCATCTTGCGCTTGTTGGCCGGGTTGACCAGCTTGACGCCGAACCGGCGGCGCTCCCAGCGCGTCTCGATCGGGCCGTCGGGCGCCGCGGTGTCCACCAGCGGCGAGCCGACGATGAAGTCGGAGTAGGAACCCATGTCAGGCCACCAATCCGGTCAGCACGGCGAACGGGACGGAGAGGAAACCGGCCACCAGCACGACCGCGACCCCGAGGGCGACGCCCTGGAGCGTCTTCTGCGTGGCAGCGCTGGACCGGCCGAACGTCTGCAGGGCGCTCCACACGCCGTGCCGGACGTGGAAGCCGACAGCCACCACGGCGAGCGTGTAGACGAGCGTGACGTACCAGCGCTCGGGAGCGAAGTCGGCCACGACGTTCGCGTGGACCTCGCCGTGCACGCCGTGCGGGTTGAGCGTGCCGGTCGTGAGGTCGAGCAGGTGGTAGACGACGAACAGCGCGATGATCACACCGCCCCAGCGCATGGTGCGGGCCGCGTAGCTGCCCTGCACCGGCGTGCGGTGGGCGTAGCGCACCGGGCGGGCCCGGCGGGCCCGCCGCGCAAGGATCGTGGCCGAGACGACGTGCCCGACCAGCGAGGCGGCGAGCACGATCCGGATCAGCCAGAGAAGCGTCTCGTGGGGTAGCGCGGGCTCGCCCACCTCCCGCAGCCAGGCCGCGTAGGTGTCGATCGCCTCCGCACCGAAGAAGATCTTCAGGTTGCCCACCATGTGGACCACCAGATAGAGCAGCATCACCGCGCCGGTGACCGCCATGACGAACTTGAGCTGGACCGACGTGCGGCGCGGCGGACGGCCCGCGCGCACGGCGGGGCGCTGTTGCACGGTCACCATGCGCTCAGCCTCCGTAGCGCAGCCTCCGAGCGTCCAATGCATCGAAGGGCCAGAGTCCATAGCCGTACGCTATGCCGGTGACGTTCACGCAGCTCGCGTACTTCCTGGCCGTGGCCGACGTGCGCAGCTTCACGCGAGCGGCGGAATCCGTCGGCGTGGCGCAGCCCACGCTGTCGCGGCAGCTCAAGGCGCTCGAGACGGAGCTCGGTGCCGAGCTGGTGGACCGCGGCGGTCGCGACGGACCGGTGCTCACACCGGCCGGTGAGGCGCTCCTGCCGCTCGCCCGCCGGATGCTCGCCGATGCCGACAGCGCACGCACCGCCGTGGCGGAGATCGTCGGGCTGCGCAGCGGGCGCGTCCGGGTGGGCGCCACCCCGTCGCTGTGCATCGGGGTGCTCGCCGACGTGCTCCGGGTGTTCCACGAGCAGCACCCGGACATCCGGCTCGAGCTGGTCGAGGACGGCTCACAGCCGCTGGTGCGGTCGCTCGCCCGCGGTGAGCTGGACCTGGCGCTGGTGATCGTGCCGTCGACGGGCGTCGACCCCGCCCTGCACACCACCCCGGTGCTGCGCGAGCGGTTGTCGGTGGCCTCGCCCACATCGGAGCGCTCGCCCGCCTCCCGCGGCTCGATGAGCATCAGGGAGCTCGGCCGCCGGTCGCTCGTGGTGCCCCGCCGCGGCTACGACGTCCGCGAAACCACCCTGCAGGCGTTCGCCGACGCAGGCGTGGAGCCCCGGTTCGCCGTGGAGGGCGGGGAGATGGACGCCGTGCTGCGGATGGTCGAGGCGGGCACCGGTGTGGCCGTGGTGCCCGACCTCGTGTTCGCCGGACGCCCCCGGCTGCGCCGCACCGTGCTCACCCCGCCCCTCTTCCGCACCGTGGCGCTCGCCCGGCGCGCCGACCTCACCCCCACCCACGCCATGCGCGCGTTCCGCACCTCCCTCCTGTCGTTCCTCGCCGTCCTGTCGGCGGGCGACGGGTTCACCGGGGACGTGCAGGTCCTGCGGCCCGCGACCGAGTGACCGGGATGGCCGGGGGCAGACGTGCCCGGCGAGGGCTCCTGCCGCCCGCCTGACGCTGCCCCCGCGGCGGAACGGAACTACCGTCGACGGATGGCCGATGCGGACATCCACTTCTACTTCGACCCGGTGTGTCCGTTCGCCTGGATGACCAGCAAATGGGTGCGGATGGTGCAGGCACAGCGCGACTACCGCGTCGACTGGCGGTTCATCTCGCTGCGGCTGGTGAACGCGGACGTGGACTACGCCGCGCACTTCCCACCGGAGTACGAGGCCGGCCACACGTCCGGGCTGCGGCTGCTGCGGGTGGCGGCCCGCACCCGCGCGGAGTACGGGCGGGAGGCGATCGGGCCGCTCTACGCGGCCCTCGGGGAGAAGATCTTCGATCGAGAGGACGCCGCGAACGACGGCGCGGAGCGCAAGTCCCGCGGCACCCGCGAGTTCGTCGAGCCGGTACTGGCCTCGGTCGGGCTGCCGCCCGCACTCGCGGACGCCCTGGACGACACGTCGTGGGACGCCGAACTGAAGGCCGAGACCGACGAAGCGCTCTTGCTCACGGGCAAGGACGTCGGCACGCCGATCCTGCACTTCGAGCCCCCGGAGGGCGTCGCGTTCTTCGGACCGGTGATCAGCCGGCTGCCGACCGAGGAGCAGGCCGCACAGCTGTGGGATCACGTGATCGGCCTGACCCGCTTCCCCGGCTTCGCCGAGCTGAAGCGCAGCCTCCGCGAACGCGTCCAGCTGCGCGCCCTCGGCTGGCGCGACGGCGAGGTCGGTGAGCTGGAGGACTGGCACGGCGGCAGCCGGCGGCTGAAGAAGTAGGCGCGCGGGCGCCGCAGTCCGGCCGGCGCGCGGGATCGCCCTCAGTCGTCGGGGATCTCGCCGTCGGCGAGCTCGTCGACCTCGGCTCCGCGTTCGGCGAGCGCCTCCTTCACCACGCGGTAGGCGATGCCGGCGCCGTACCCCTTGCGGGCGAGCATCCCGACCAGGCGGCGCCCGGCGGTGGCGCGCTGCTCGCTGGTGCCGACGGCGAGCGACCGCAGCTTGCGGTCGACCAGCTCCCGGGCCCGGCGCTCCTCCGCCTCGGCGTCGACCTCCGCCAGCGCCTCGCCCGCGGCCTCCTCGCTCACCCCCTTGCGGCGCAGCTCCACGGCGATCGCGCGGCGCGCCAGCCCGCGGTGGGTGTGGCGCGAGCGGACCCACTGCCCGGCGAACGCGGCGTCGTCGATGAGGCCGACCTCGTCGAACCGCTCCAGCACGGTGTGCGCCGCGTCGTCCGGCACGCCCTTGCGGCGCAGGGCCTGGGCCAACTCCTGGCGGGTGCGGGCGCGGTCGGTGAGCAGCCGCAGGCACACCTCGCGGGCGACGGCGATCGGATCCGCGTCGGGGTCGAGCTCCTCGGGGCCGCGTCCACGCCGGTCACGCGGACGCCCGCGCGGCTCGTCCGCATCCGCCCTCGCGGGGCCGTCCGACTCATCGACATCCGCGGCGGGGTCCCGGCCGGGATCGTGGTCGGACCGGGTGGGCGGCTCGACCGGCGAGGTCGGGCGCCGCCGGCCTCGCGCACCCCGGTTCTCCCCCGCCCCGCGATGCTCCGGCTCGCGGCCGGGCGCGCCGGCTGCCCGGCGGGAGCCGCCCCGCGCGGCGCCGCCGCCCGTCCGTTGCCGACCACCGCGGGCGGCGCTCCGGTTCAGGGCGCCGGGGCCGAGCTCGACCACGGCGACATCGTCTCGGTCGGCCCCGAGCGACGGGTTGTCGAACAGCGCGATCGGGCCAGGCTCGCCGGCAGCCGCACTCTGCCGCTCGTGCCGCCCGCCGACGGTGGGCTCGCCGTCGACCGGTGCGCGGGGGGCGAAGTCGGCTACCGGAGCAGCGGGAGCGTTTCCCGCGCCTGTGAGCTCGCGGAGATCGGCGGGCCCGACCGGGACCGGGCTGCCGTCCGCAGGTTCCGGAGTCGCCTCGGCCGCGAGCAGCTCGCCGAACCGCGCGACCGGCGCGCTGGGGCTTCCCTCTCCCCCGGCGGCGATCCCGTCGAACCGGGCCACCCTGCCGTCGGCCGCCGGATCGTGCGGGCGCCGGCCGTCAGCCATGCTCAGAAGTCGACGGGAGCGGGCAGCGGCTCGACCTCGGCGTCGACCTGGGCACCGATCCCGAGCTTCTCCTTGATCCGCTTCTCGATCTCGTTGGCGACGTCGGGGTTGTCACGCAGGAACTTGCGGGCGTTCTCCTTGCCCTGCCCGAGCTGGTCGCCCTCGTAGGTGTACCAGGCGCCGGACTTGCGGATGATCGCCTGCTCGACGCCCACGTCGATCAGCGAGCCCTCGCGGCTGATGCCGATGCCGTAGAGGATGTCGAACTCGGCCTGCTTGAACGGCGGCGCGACCTTGTTCTTGACGACCTTGACGCGGGTGCGGTTGCCGACCATGTCGGAGCCGTCCTTGAGCGTCTCGATGCGGCGGACGTCCAGCCGGACCGACGAGTAGAACTTCAGGGCCTTTCCACCCGTCGTCGTCTCGGGAGACCCGAACATCACACCGATCTTCTCGCGCAGCTGGTTGATGAAGATCGCCGTGGTGCCCGAGTTGCTGAGCGCGCCCGTGATCTTGCGCAGCGCCTGGCTCATCAGCCGGGCCTGCAGGCCCACGTGGTTGTCGCCCATCTCGCCCTCGATCTCCGCGCGCGGGACGAGCGCCGCGACCGAGTCGATGACGATGATGTCGAGCGCACCGGAGCGGATGAGCATGTCGGCGATCTCGAGGGCCTGCTCACCGGTGTCGGGCTGGGAGACCAGCAGGGCATCGGTGTCGACGCCGAGCGCCTTGGCGTACTCGGGGTCGAGCGCGTGCTCGGCGTCGATGAACGCCGCGACGCCGCCCGCGGCCTGCGCGCTGGCCACCGAGTGCAGCGCGACCGTGGTCTTACCGCTGGACTCCGGGCCG
This sequence comes from Pseudonocardia hierapolitana, assembly GCF_007994075.1. NCBI lineage: Bacteria > Bacillati > Actinomycetota > Actinomycetes > Pseudonocardiales > Pseudonocardiaceae > Pseudonocardia > Pseudonocardia hierapolitana. The sequence goes on from NZ_VIWU01000001.1 coordinate 258,674, forward strand.
TAGATCTCCACGACGCGACCGCGGGGCAGGCCGCCCACGCCGAGCGCGAGGTCGAGCGCGATCGATCCGGTGGGGATCACTCCGATCGGCGGGCGGGTGTCGTCGCCGAGGCGCATCACCGACCCCTTGCCGTGGTTCTTCTCGATCTGCGCGAGGGCGAGCTGCAGCGCCTTCTCGCGGTCGGGTGTGCTCATCGCCGGGTCTCCACCTCAGTGCTCGGACTTCTCTTCTCGGGTCGGCGTCGACGTTAGGGGGCGCCACCGACGATCTGCGTGGGCGGTGAGGATCTGTGGACAGCCGCACCGCGATGTGAATGGAATCGTAGCGAACACCTGTTCGATCGACTACGGGACACGCCGGACGGTTACCATGCCGCGCCCGCCGGCGCGCTCCGTTGTCGGTGGCCCGCTCTACCGTCGGCGCGTGAACCGCACCGATCGCCTGTACGCACTGGTCGAAGAGTTGCGGGCATGCGCTCCCCGCCGCCTCAGCGCCCGTGCGCTGGCAGCCCGGTTCGAGGTCAGCGCACGCACCGTCGAGCGGGACATCTCGGCGCTCCAGCAGGCCGGCGTGCCGATCTACTCCGACGTGGGCCGCACCGGCGGCTACACCCTCGACAAGAGCCGCACCCTGCCGCCGCTCAACTTCACCCCGACCGAGGCGGTCGCGGTCGCCATCACCCTCAGCCGCAGCGAGGGGTCGCCGTACGGCCGTTCCGCACGCACCGCCCTCCGGAAGATCCTCGCGGCGATGTCGGCCGTCGACGGTGCCGCGGCCCAGGAGCTGGCCGATCGCATCCGCTTCCTGTCGCCGACGGAGCCCGGCGAGCGCGCATCGGTGCCCGCGGTGCTGGAGGAGGCCGTGGCCACGCGGCGCGTCGTCCGGATCGGGTACGTCGACCGCTCCGGTGCGGTCACCGAACGCGTCGTGGAGCCGGTCTCGTTCACCGCGGGGAGCCGCTGCTGGTACTTCCTCGGCTGGTGCCGCCTGCGGGGAGAGGGCCGGGTGTTCCGCACCGACCGGATCCGCCACGCCGTCCTGCTCGACGAGCCCGCCCCGCACCGCAGCTTCGAGGAGCTGAAGTGCGACGTACCGGACGACGTGGTCATCCGCGCGCTGAACCTGGTCTGAAACACCGACAGGGGGTTGTCGCCGGGCAGGTCGATGGTGGCGCCATGACCGACAACACCACCGCCCCCGCACCCAACACCGTCGCCTGGTTCCAGATCGGGACGGACGAGCCCGCGGCCGCCCAGGAGTTCTACGGCGGCCTGTTCGGCTGGAACGTCGTCCCGGACCCGAGCTCGGGGCCGGGCTACGACCTCGTCAGCTACGCCGGCGGCGGGCAGCCGGCGGGCGGCATCGCTCACACCGACGGCGGCGCGGCGAACCACGCCACCTTCTTCGTGCTCGTCGAGGACGTGGCGGCCGTGTGCGCCGACGCCGAGCAGCTCGGCGGCAAGGTCCTCGTGCCGCCCGTCACCACACCGAACGGGCTGGCATTCGCCCACCTGCTCGACCGGTCCGGCAACCGGTTCGGCGTCTTCAGCCCGCCCGCCTGACGAGAACGCGAGGGCCCGAGGTGCCTCCGGCCCTCGCGTCGTCAGCGACGCGCGAGCGGCACGTCGTAGGCGTCGCAGACGGCTTTCCACACCTCGCGCGGCTCGAGCCCGGCCTCGAGGGCCTCCTCCACCGTGCGCCCGCCGAGCTCGGAGAACACGTGGTCGCGGGAGACGGCTGCGGCGCGGGCGACGCCGAACTCGGTCTCCATCAGCTCCCGGAAGTAGGTCAATCGCACGCGACCACGGTAGTGGCAGGCTCCCGGTGTGCCGGACCTGCTGTCTGCCGTGTGGACGTCGCTCGGAGGTGCCGCCGACGAGCTCACCCGGCTCCGGATCACCGGGCCGCCCGCCGTGCTGCGCTCGACCTTCCCCGTCACCGCCGTGGGTGCCGCCGCGGTCGGTGCGAGCCTGCTGGCGGCGACGCGTGGCGTGCCGGTGGCCGTCGACACCCGTGCGCTCGGCGTGGCCCTGCGCAGCGAGCGCCACCTCCGGCTCGACGGCCGGACGGTCGGCAGCCCGTTCGACCCCCTGTCGGCCTTCCACCGCACGTCGGACGGCTGGCTGCGGCTGCACGCCAACTACCCGTGGCACCGGGCCGCTGCCCTGCGCGTCCTGGACTGCACGGAGGACGACGTCCCGGCCGCGATCGCGGATCGCGGTGCGCTCGAACTGGAGTCGGCGCTGCACGCCGCGGGCGGCGTCGGCGCCGCGGTGCGCACCGAGGAGGTGTGGCGCGCGACCGCAGGCCCGCCGCCCCCGCTCGTCGAGCGGCGCGTGCTGGGCGACGCCCCGCCGCGCCCGGCCCGCAGGCCGCGCGTGCTCGACCTCACCCGGGTGATCGCCGGGCCCGTCGCGACGCGCACGCTGGCCGCCCACGGCGCCGACGTCCTGCGCCTCGACGCATCCGACCGGCCCGAGATCCCGCTGCAGGCCTACGACACGCTGCCCGGCAAGCGCAGTGCCCTGCTGGACCTCGCGACGCACGGTCGGGTGCTCGAGGAACTGCTGGCCGGCGCCGACGTCGTGGTCAGCGGCTACCGACCCGGCGCGCTCGACCGGTTCGGCCTCGCCCCCGCCGAGCTGGCGCGGCGACACCCGGGCCTGGTGGTCGTCACGCTGTCGGCGTGGGGTCACGAGGGGCCGTGGGCGCACCGGCGAGGCTTCGACAGCATCGTGCAGGCCGCGTGCGGGATCGCCCACGCCGAGGGCACCGGCGGCGTTCCCGGCGCCCTGCCCGCCCAGCTGCTCGACCACGCCACGGGCTACCTGGCGGCGGCGGGCGCCCTCCTCGCGCTCGGCGAGCAGCGCCGCGGCGGCGGGACCCACCACGTCCGGCTCGCACTGGCCGGAACCGCGGCGTGGCTGCAGTCCCTCCCACGCGAGACGCCCGAGGCCATCCCCGACATCGACCCGGCGCCACACCTGGTCGACCTCGCCGCCCCGGCCGGACGGCTCACCCTCGCCGCCCCGCCGGGCGCGGTGGCCGGGACGCCGCTCACCTGGCCCGCCCCGGCCCCGTCCTACGGGACGGCCGCGGCCCGCTGGTTCGGCACCGCCGACAGATGATCATCAGTTGGGTGCGTTCCTGGCCGCATTCGGCCGACGAGGCACCGAACCCCCGATGGCCGCCCCGCCCCGATGATCACCGGCCTGGTGCATCCGCGGCCGCATGCGGCCGCCCGTGCACCCGTCCGATGATCAACCGGTCCCGGCCGATGGCCACGAGCTCGGATGGGCCGGTAGCGTCGTGTCCGTGATGTCCGTTCTCGCCCAGGACCCCACCGGCCTCTCCTCGCCGGTCGGGCGGCTGGTGATCCTGTTCGGGCTGCTGGCGTCGCTGGTCGTCCTCCTGCGCTGGTGGTGGTACAACCGCCGCCGCTGACCGCAGGGGATCACCAGCGGGTGGACTCAGGGAGCGTGCTCCGCGGCGAACGCCTCGATCTCCGCGCGCGTCCAGATCCGGTCGGCGATGACGAACCGGTGCGCGAGGCTGATCGACTCGCCGGGCGGGAGGACGATCTCCTCGTGGAACGCGGGCGAGGGGTTGAGCGCCGGGAACGGGTCGTTGCGCACGAACCACGTGATGCGGCCCCGGCTCGTCGTGCCCGCGAAGAGCAGGAGCGTCGCGCCGCCGTCGACCTCGTCGTGCTGACCCGTGTAGGCCAGCCACGGCGACTTGGTGGTGCCCATCGTCTCCGGGCCGCCTCCCCCGTCGGCCGCGATGACCTCGCCGCCGGTGAAGCCGCGCGGGCCACGCCAGAACCAGCCCGTGTAGCCGGCGTTGTGGCGGCCTGCCGTCGTGGGGCTGCCGAGCACGAGCGCCTCGTCCCGGGTGGTGGTGAGCTCGGTGGCGACGTCGAGCACCCACGTGCCCTGCGCCGGGTCGACGCCGTGGAAACGCAGGGAGCGGCGCTCGGAGGCCCACTCCTCGCCGGTGGAGGCCACCCAGGTGAGCTCCTCGGAGAGGGTCAGCTCGGCCCCGGTCAGCTCGATGAGGCCGAACGCGTCGTGCCGCATCGACCCGACGTTGTCCTTCGGCGTGTAGCCCGTGGGGTGGACGTAGGTGTTCCCGCCCCAGAAGTTCTGCCCGGACACGTGGGACCACGTCATCTGCAGGCCCTTGTGCCAGCGGTGGTCGTTCGGCCGGTACGCGGACACGAGCCCGCCGGTGAGCGTCCGCATCGGGTGCAGGTACGGCTTGGGCGCCTCGAAGGCGGCGATGTCCTCGCCGTAGACGTAACGGGCGATCTCGACCTCGCCCGCGGCGACCCCGATCGCCGTGCCGTGCTCGTGGGTGACGGTGAGCGGGGTCATCGGGCGGCCTCCGCGCGCTCGGGGCGGTAGAGACCGCCACCGTCGAGCCGGTAGTAGAACGGGTTGCGCGGCTCGAGCTCGTTACGGAAGACGGGCCTGCCGGTGATCGCCGACTCGTAGAGGCCGGTGATCAGCTCCATGCTGCGCCTCCCGTCGGCGCCGCTGGCGGGGGGACGCTCGCCGCGGTCCATCGCGTCCAGGAACGCCGTGAGCTGGACGCTGTGGGAGCTCGCGAGGTCGGTGGTGGGGAGCCAGCCCGCCGGGTCGACGCCGTCGCGGGCCGTCCACGTCCAGTGGGAGTTGTCGTACCCGTACAGGTGCGAGACCTCGACGGTGGCGCCGGTGAAGTCGAACCGCAGGTAGCTCTCCTGCCGCGGCGACAGCACGCTGTTGACGACCGACACGAGCGCCCCCGACTCGAACGCCACCGCCGCGATGGAGACGTCCTCGGTGGCGACGTCGCGGTCGAGCGTGCCCATCATCGCGCGGATCTCGCGCCAGTCGCCGAGCAGCGACAGGAGGAGATCCATCTGGTGGATGCCGTGCCCCATCGCCGGGCCGCCACCCTCGGTCTCCCACTTCCCCCGCCACGGCACCGCGTAGTAGGCGTGGTCGCGGTACCAGAGCGTGTGGCAGACGCCGACGAGCGGCCGCCCCAGCGTGCCGTCGGCGATCTGCCGGCGCAGGGTCTGCGCGGCCGAGCCGAACCGGTGCTGGAACACGTAGCCGACGTACGGGCCGCCGCGGCGCTCGTGGCCGGCCAGCTCGTCGTACTCGGCCAGCGACAGCACCGGCGGCTTCTCGCACCACACCCATGCCCCGGCGTCGAGGCTCGCCCGGACCCCGTCGTGGTGGGCGGCAGGCGGGGTGCAGACGACCACGAGGTCCGGCCGAGTCGCCTCGAGGGCGGCCGTCAGGTCGGTGGCGTGGTGTGCGATGTCCCACTCGGCCGCGAACGCCGCGGCGCGGTCCCCGTCGGCGTCGACGACCGCGACCACCTCGGCCCGGTCGGGGTGGTCGCGCAGTGCCGGCATGTGCCGGCCCGCGGCGATCCCGCCTGCCCCGACGATCGCGACCCGGTACCTCGTGCTCATGCGACTCCCTCGGCTGCCCACCTGCGAGCGCACGCAGCCTCGCCGTCGCGGGAGCGAACTGTCAAGAAAGCGCTTGCCGGGCCGTGCGCCGCCCGGCCGAGCTGGCGGCCACCAGGTAGGGGACGGCGATCACGGCGGCCGCCACCCCGAGCGCCGCGTACGACACGCCGGCGACCACGACCCCGGCCGCGATGCCCCCGACGGCGCCGCTGACGTTCATCGCGACGTCGGACAGGCCCTGCACGCCGGCGCGCACCCGGATCGGCACGGACTCGCTGAGCAGCGCCGACCCGGCGACGAGGCCGCCCGACCAGCCGAGCCCGAGCAGCACGAGCCCCGCGGTGAGCAGCCACGTGTCGGCCGGTCCGGCCAGCGCGCTCAGCACGCCTGCCCCGAGCAGCAGCGCGGCGGCCAGCGCGAGCACCGGGGGGCGGCCCACGCGGTCGGCGAGCCAGCCGAAGAGCGGGCTCAGCGCGTACATGCCTGCGACGTGCAGGCTGATCACCAGTCCGACGACCGCGAGCGTCGCGCCGCCGTGGTCCATGTGCACCGGTGTCATCGACATCAGCCCGACCATGATCAGGTGACCCACGACGATCCCGCCGAGCCCGAGCAGCGCGCCGGGTGAGGCCAGGAGCGCGGCCCGCACCTCGGCCGCGCGCGGTGGCGGGCCGGTGTCCGGCGTCGCAGCACCGCGGGCGAGCAGCAGCGGGTCCGGCCGCAGGCCCACCCACGTGCCGAACGCGGCGAGCGTGAAGGCGCAGGCGCACAGCAGGAACGGGCCGGTAGCCGGTTCGAGCCCGATCGCACCGGCCACCCCCTGGACCGGACCGGCGAGGTTGGGGCCTGCCACCGCTCCCACCGTGGTGGCCCAGACGACCATGGCGAGAGCGCGGGCCCTGCCTTCGGGGGCTGCGAGGTCCGTGGCGGCGAAGCGGGCGGCCAGCCCGGCCGCCGTGGCCGACCCGACGAGCACGAGCGCGACGAGCAGGGCGGGCGCGCTGCCCACCGACACGGCGACCACCGCCGCCGTCCCGCCGAGCGCCGCCACGGCGTACCCGGCGCTCAGCGCGGGCCGCCGTCCCGAGCGCGTCGCCACCCGCGAGACGACGAACGACGCCGCGGCGGCGCCGAGCACGATGCCGGTCTGCGCCAGCCCGCCCACCGCCTCCGACCCGGAGAGCCGGCTGGCGACGAGCGAGCTGACGGCGATCGTGGTGGCCACCCCGACCCCGCCGAGCACCTGTGCCGCGGCGAGCACGACGAGGATCCGGCGCTGGAGGGCGATCTGGGCGGGCACTCCCTGATCCTGGTGGGCGGACGCCTGCTACGCCAGGCGGTTCTCGATCTAGACGGCCTTGTGGAAGCCGCCGTCGACGAGGACGTCCGCTCCGGTCGTGCTGGCCGAGCGGGGCGAGGCGAGCAACGCGATCATGTCGGCGATCTCCTGCGGGTCGAGCAGCCGCCCCGTCCGCACGGCCATCGCCTCCGGCGCCACCTGTTCCAGCACCGCGTCGCGGTCGGCACCGAACGCGGCGGCGAGGACGTCCGCGGCGCCGCCCTCGTCCGTCCACCACGGCGTGCGCACCGGTCCCGGCGAGACGCTGTTCACCCGCACGCCCTGGGGCGCGAACTCCTCGGACAGCGCCTTCGTGAGGGTGGTGAGCGCCGCCTTCGCCGCGGCGTAGTCGGCGTTCATCGCGCCGGGCTGGCGCGCCACGGCGGACGACACGTTGACGATCGACCCACCACCGCGCCCCACCATCACCGGGATCGCGGCCCGGATCGCACGCACGGCCGAGAGCAGGTTGAACTCGAACATGTCCCGCCAGTCGGCGTCGGTGAGCGGGAGGAAGGAGAAGCGGGGCAGGGTCGCGCCGGGCGGCGGCCCGCCCGCGTTGTTGACGAGGACGTCCAGGCCGCCGAAGATCTCCACGGCGTGCGCGACGACGGCGGCCGGCGCGTCCGGATCCGTGAGGTCGGCGGGGAAGTGCACGAGGCCGGGGCCCGCGAGCGCGTCGAGCTCCGGGCTGCTCTTCCGCGAGGCCGCGACGACGTGGGCACCCTCGGCGCGCAGGGTGCGCGCCGTCGCGAGGCCGATGCCCTTGCTGCCGCCGGTGACGACGGCGACCTTTCCGGTGAAATCCAGTTCCATGCCGACGAGCCTGGTGCCGGTCAGCCACCGGTTCCGGCGGAAATCGGACCCGGGACACCGGCGTCCGATTTCCGCCGATCGCTCCGTTCGGGGTGGTCGGCGTAGGTCAGCGAGAGGCCCCCGTCGCGCGAGAGCCGGGTCATCGCGGCCGCCGCCCCGATCAGGAGGATCACCCCGACGCCCTCGGCGAGCTCCTCGACGTGGTAGCCCATGACGAAGCCAATCCCCTCGTTCCCCGCCGCCATGAACATGCCCTGGACGACCTCGAGGCCGAGCCCGGCGGCGAGCATCAGCCCGATGCCCCCGATCAGCAGCGCACGGGCACGGGCGTGGACCCGGACGGCGAGCATCGTCACCGCCACGGCGACGCCCAGGCCTGCGAGCGTCCCCGGGATCAGCCAGTAGAACGGGAAGTCGCCGGTCTCGGCGACCACGAGCCGCCCCAGCTCCTCGGAGCGCTCGTGCAGCTGGCTCTGGTCGTCCAGCGAGAGGAAGGCGAGCACGGCCGCGGTGACGAGCCAGTACGCGGCGCCGGGCGCCCCGGCGTTCCGCGCGACCACGAACGTGGCGAAGTGGGCGAGCGCCGCCGTGGCCAGCAACGCCACGCTCCACCAGGTGGGCAGGTTGTGCTCGACGAGCACGTCGACGAACAGGCGCAGCGCGCGCCACGCGGGATGCGCGGGATCGGCGAGTACGAAGCCGAGGCTGAGCAGCGTCAGGGCCACGCTGACCCCGCCGAGCCACCACCAGACCGCCGTCGGGCGCATCGGCACGGCCTCGCTGCCGGGGACCGCAGCGCGGTGCCGCACCGCGAGCCCGTCGCGGTGGCGGACCAGGACCAGCGCCCGACCCGCGGCTGCCGCCATCAGCGCGGCACCGACGTTCCCGCCCAGCTCCCCGAGGTGCGCGACGATCACGGCTGCGGGCTCGGCATGCCCGCCGAGCAGGGCGGCGAGGAACGCCCCGGCCACGGCCGACACCAGGAGCACCACGCCACCGCCCACCATCAGGCGGCCCGACGGGGCGCCGACCCGTGCCGCGAGCAGGATCAGCACCCCGGCGAGCACCGGCACCAGGACGGCGGCCGTCGTGAACCAGTTCCGGGTGAGCGCCTCCTCTCCGAGCACGAGACGGCCGATGCCGCCTAGCCTGCGGTGCACCCCGCTGAGCTCGGCGAGGGAGAACGCCCCGACGATCCCGGCGGCCGTGAACCAGGCACCCGCCCCGGCCACCGCGCCTGCCCTCGCGGCCGCGCCAGTCACCGCGAACACGAGCGCCACTGTGATGAGCAAGGTGGTGCTCCACCAGGCGGGCAGGGTGTTCTCGCCGAGCGCGTCGAGCCAGCGCGCGAGCTCGGTGCGCGCGTCCCGGTCCGGACCGGCCGTCGCGACGGCGAGGCTCACGCCGGTGAGAACCGTCGAAATGATCAGGACCATTCCGACCGGATGAAAAGGCAACCGCCGGGCACCGAAATCGATCATCGGCCGACTCCTCGTCTCGAGCACGTGGCTGAACGGAAGAGCAAGGCGAGGTTGCCACACGACATCACAATGGTGCGGCAGGCCGGGCGTCAGGAATTGCGCGTGTCGTTCATGGAACGGGATGCGCAATGGGTGCGATCGGCTGATCGACTGCTCACACCCAGTTGTCCGGGTGCTTGTCGCGGACGGCACCCAGCTCGATCCCGTGCTCGAGCAGGGCCTTCGCAGCGCACAGGACGGTGGTGTATCCGCCGGTGGACCCGGCGATGTACTCGATCACGTCGTCGCCGGTGCCGCTGAAACCCGGATCGTCGAGCGAGCCGGTGAAACCGGACTCGGTGATCGTGACCACCGTCCCCTCCTCCCGCGGCGTGAACCGGAACTCGACGGTCAGGCCGTCACCCCCACCGGTTGTCAGGACGAACCGCTCGGGCGCCTCGAACTCCTTCACCAGCACGGTGTCGGTCACGCCGTACATCTCCCATTCCCACCGCACGGTGGCGCCCGGCGCGAGCGGGCCGCTGCTCCTGGTGAACCAGAACCGGGTGGTGATCGCGGGATCGACGAACGCGGTGAAGACCCCCGCGGGCGGGCGGCGGATCAGTGTCGAAGCCTCGACGTTCGGCATCGCTCAGCTCCTCCACGCCTCGGCCGGCACCGGGGGAAGCGTGGTCCCGGTCTCCAGCAGCGTCTTGAGGTCGGACAGCAGGTGCGGCCAGCCGGTGCTCGCCATCGCCCGCATCGTGCTGTCGGTGGGGAAGTCGTCGTGGACGACGGTGAGCTTGACGGTCTCCCCGAACGGCTCGATCTCGAACGTCACGCGCGACCGGCTCTCGGCGGCGAGCGTGGCGCGCACGTCGTCGGCGATGCCGTTCAGGCTCGCCCACTCGGGCGTGGGCGTGTGCCAGGTGTAGGCGAGCCTGCGGTGCGGCTCGGCCTCCAGCACGACCTGGTCGGGGTCGACGATCCGCTGCCCGTCCTGTTCCCAGACCATGGCCGACCCGGGACGCCAGTCGGTCTCGAACGAGATGCCCCAGTACCGGCGGGTGAACGCCGGGTCCGTGAGCGCCTTCCACAGCTGCTCCGGCGTGGTCTTGATGAAGGTGGTGTACACGAAGGCGGGCTCACCCATCGGTGACTCCTCCAATGCCTGTTTGAGGTCGGCGAGCGCCTCGACGCGCCGCCGGTCGTACTGGTGGATCCAGCGGTCGGCGATCGCGTGGATCGGCACCGCGTTGAGGTAGTGCAACTTCTCCCGGCCGTTGCGAACGGTGGTCACGAGGTTCGCCCCCTCCAGCACCGCGAGGTGCTTGCTGACCGACTGCCGGGCCATCTCCAGGCCCGCGCACAGCTCGGTCAGCCGCTGCCCGTTGCGCGCGTTGAGGCTGTCGAGGAGCCGGCGACGGCTCGGGTCGGCCAGCGCCTTGAAGATCTCGTCCATCCCCTGCCCCGGTCGGTCATGCAGCCGTTCGGCTGCCTTTCCACGATAGGCAGCCAATTGGCTGCATGTCAATGCGCGCGCAGACTGGCGGCGTGACCGTGATCGCCGTCCCGTTCCACCTCGACGAGCACCTGCCCACCCTGGAGCTCCCGCTCCCCGCCGACCGCACGATCGCACCGGACCTGCCGGCCGGGTCGCCGTGGGAGCGGATGGCGCTGCTCTACGCCGAGGTGGCGGAAGCCGTCGCGGCCGAGGTGCGAGCGGGCCGCGTCCCGGTCGTCGTGTCGGGCGACTGCACCGCCTCGCTCGGAGTCGTCGCCGGCCTGCAGCGGGCCGGTCACGATCCGCGCGTGGTCTGGTTCGACGGCCACGCGGACGTCCAGACCCCGGAGACGACGTCGTCGGGCTACCTGGGCGGGTTCCCGGTGCGCCAACTGGTGGGCGGCTCGGACCGCACCGCCCCCGACCGGCTCGGGCTGCGTCCGGTCCCGGAAGGGGACGTCGTGCTGGTCGACGCGCGCGACCAGGACCCGCCGGAGGTGGAGTACCTCGCGCACGCGGCGATCCGGCAGGTGCCGGTCGAGGAGGTCGGCGACGCGCTGCCGCCCGCGCCGGTGTACCTGCACGTCGACGTCGACGTGACCGACCCCGACGACCTGCCGGGCCTGATGATCCCCGCGCCCGGCGGGCCCTCACTCGCGGCGGTGACCGCGGCCGTCCGGACCGTCGTCGCCGCGGGTGGCGTCGCCGCGGTGGGGATCGCGTGCACCTACCGGCCCGGCAGCGGAACCCACCGGGAGCTCGCCGGACTGGTCGCGGCGCTGTCAGGCCTCGAGTAGGCGCGCGGCGGCGCGACGGGCCTGCTCGATTGCATCGGCCTGCCCGCCTGCCGTCACGGCGACGTTCGCGCCCTCGTACAGCACGTGCAGCTGCGCACCGAGGTCCTCGGCGCCGTCCACGAGCTCGGTGAACAGGGCGCGCATCGCCGCCTTCTCGGCGCGGATGACCGGCTCCCCGGGATGGTCCGTGCCGCCGATCTCCGCGTGGGCGTTGACGAACGCGCAGCCGCGGTCCTGCTCGGCGAGCCACTCCTCGAGCGCGCCGAAGACGGCCAGCGCCCGTTCCCGCCCCGGCGGCACCCGCTCGACGTACTCCCGGACGAACGCCTGCCACCGCCACGCCCGCCGCCGCAGGTACAGCGCGACCAGCGCGTCCTTGCTGCCGAACCGGTCGTAGAGGGTCTTCTTCGTGGTGCCCGCGACGTCGGCGATCAGATCCACGCCGACCGCGCGGATCCCCCGGCGGTAGAACAGCTCGGCCGCCGCGTCGAGCAGCCGCTCCCCCGCGGGCGTGAGCGGTGCGACCTCGAAACCGGTGCTCATAGACTGCGAGTATACCGACCGGTGTGGTTACCTCGAGCTCATGGATCGACGGACGGACGCGGCGGCGGGCGCGGCACTCGTCGTGCTGTGGAGCTCCGGCTTCATCGGGGCGGAGCTGGGCACCCGCTACGCCCCCGCCGACACGCTGCTGGCCTGGCGCTATGTCGTGGCGGGCGCCGTGCTGGCCGGGCTCGCCGCCGCGCTGGGCACCCGGCTGCGCCTGCGGGCGCTGCTGCGCCAGGGCACGCTCGGGCTGCTCTGCCAGTGCCTGTACCTGGGCGGGGTCGTCACCGGTGTCGGGCTCGGCGTGCCCGCCGGCACCACGGCCCTGATCGCCTCCGTGCAACCGTTGCTCGTCGCCATCGCGGCCGGACCCGTGCTCGGCGAACGCACCGGGCCGCGCGGTCGCGTCGGGCTGGCGCTCGGCCTGGTCGGTGTCGGCATGGTCGTGGCAGGCGACCTCGGCCTGGGCGACGCGCCGTGGTGGGCGTTCCTGCTCCCCGTCGGCGGGATGGTGGCACTCACCACCGGAACGGTCCTGGAACGGCGGTGGCGTCCCGCCGAGTCACCCCTGGAATCCCTCACCGCCCAGACGGTCCTCGCAGCGGGCGTCTTCGTCGCGGCGGCCGGGGTCGGCGGGCACCTGCGGCCGCCCGCCGACCCGGGATTCTGGTGGGCCGTCGCCTGGGTGGTGGTGCTGTCGTCGTTCGGCGGCTACGGCGCGTACCTGCTGGTGCTGCGGCGCAGCGGCGCCGTGCGGGTGAGCACGCTGCTCTACCTGACCCCGCCCACCACGATGCTGTGGGCGTTCGTGATGTTCGGCGAGGTGCCCGGCCCGCTCGCCGTGCCGGGTGTCGCGGTGTGCGCGGTCGGCGTCGCCCTCGCGCTCGGGGATAGGCCGTCCCGCGCCCCCGATCGAGACATGGTGACCGCTCGCCCCGGCAGTTCAGGAAAGCCACCTTCCTGAACCGTCAGGACAGGAACGTGGCTTCCCTGAACCTCGGGGAGGCCTCGCACATCCGGGACTGTCGGGGTGCGGGCGCATCATGGATCCCGTGAGCGCGCTCGACGGTTTCTCCCCCGCCACCGCGGACTGGTTCCGCGGGGCCTTCGCCGCGCCCACCGCCGCCCAGGAGGGCGCCTGGTCTGCGGCGCAGGCGGGCAGGCACGCGCTCGTCGTCGCGCCCACCGGCTCGGGCAAGACCCTGGCCGCGTTCCTGTGGGCGCTCGACCGCCTCGCCGCCGGGCCACCGGCCGACACCGCCCACCGGTGCCGGGTGCTGTACGTCTCCCCGCTCAAGGCTCTCGCCGTCGATGTGCAGCGCAACCTCCGCTCCCCGCTCGCCGGCATCCGCCAGGCCGCCACCCGCCTCGGGCTGCCGGTCCCCGACATCGCGGTCGGCATGCGCACCGGCGACACCCCCGCCGACGAACGCCGCCAGTTCGCCCGCACCCCGCCCGACGTGCTTGTCACCACGCCGGAGTCGCTGTTCCTGCTGCTCACGTCCGCTGCGCGCGAGTCGCTGCGCGGCGTCGAGACCGTGATCGTCGACGAGGTGCACGCCGTCGCAGGCACCAAGCGGGGCGCCCACCTGGCGCTGTCCCTCGAACGGCTCGACGAGCTGCTGACGAAGCCCGCGCAGCGGATCGGGCTCTCGGCCACCGTGCGCCCGATCGACGAGGTCTCCACGTTCCTCGCGGGCGCGCGGCCGGTGGAGGTGATCCAGCCGCCCATCCCGAAGACGATCGAGGTGTCCGTCGAGGTCCCGGTGCCCGACCTCGCGGCGCTCGACGAGCAACCCGCGGTGGGCAGCTCCGACGAGGAGGTCATCGGCTCGGCGGCGGGCACCGCCCAGCGGCCGTCGATCTGGCCCGCGGTGGAGCGGCGGCTGCTCCAGCTGGTCCGCGAGCACCGGTCCACGATCGTCTTCTCCAACTCGCGGAGGCTGGCCGAACGGCTCACGGCCCGGCTCAACGAGCTGGCCGCGGAGGAGGTCGAGGAGGCGGCTGATCTCGACACCGTGCTCGACACCTTCCCGGCCGAGGCGATCGGCCAGTCCGGCATCGGCGGCGGCGCGCTCCCCACCGTGGCGAAGGCGCACCACGGGTCGATGTCCCGCGAGCAGCGCACGCTCGTGGAGGAGGAGCTCAAGAGCGGCCGGCTGCCCTGCGTGGTGGCCACGTCCAGCCTCGAGCTGGGCATCGACATGGGCGCCGTCGACCTCGTCGTGCAGGTGGAGGCCCCGCCGAGCGTGGCGTCCGGGCTGCAGCGGGTGGGGCGGGCGGGCCACCAGGTCGGCGCGGTCTCCCGCGGGGTCGTGTTCCCGAAGTACCGCGGAGACCTCGTGTCCTGCGCGGTCGTCGCCGAGCGCATGACGTCGGGTGCTATCGAGTCGATGCGCTATCCGCGCAACCCGCTCGACGTACTGGCCCAACAGGTCGTCGCGATGACCGCCCTCGAACCGTGGCAGCTCGGCGACCTCGCCCGGGTGGTGCGCCGCGCGGCGCCGTTCGCCGCGCTGCCGGAGTCGGCGCTGCACGCGGTGCTGGACATGCTCGCGGGGCGCTACCCGTCCGAGGAGTTCGGCGAGCTGCGCGCCCGCATCACGTGGGACCGCGTCACCGACACCCTGCATGGCCGCCCCGGCGCGCAGCGCCTGGCCGTCACCTCGGGCGGCACCATCCCCGACCGGGGCCTGTTCACGGTCATGACGCCCGGCGGGGCCGACGGGCGCGGCTCCCGCGTCGGCGAGCTGGACGAGGAGATGGTCTACGAGTCGCGCGTGGGCGACACCTTCCTGCTCGGCACGTCGAGCTGGACGGTCCAGGACATCACCCACGACCGCGTGATCGTCACACCGGCGCCGGGGCAGCCTGCGCGGATGCCGTTCTGGAAGGGCGAGCAGATCGGGCGACCGCTGGAGCTCGGCCGGGCTGTCGGGGCGTTCGTGCGGGAGATGGCGGGCCTGTCGGAGGAGGCCGCGCGCGAGCGGGCCACGGCCGCGGGTCTCGACGCGTGGGCGGTCGACAACCTCGTCGCCTACCTGCACGAGCAGCGCGAGGCCACCCGCCACGTGCCGAGCGACCGCACCATTCTCGTCGAGCGGTTCCGCGACGAGCTGGGCGACTGGCGCCTGGTCGTGCACTCGCCGTTCGGGTCCAAGGTCAACGGGCCGTGGGCGCTCGCGATCGCGGCCCGGATGCGGGAGCGGCGCGGGGTGGAGGTGCACGCCTCGGCCGCCGACGACGGGATCGTGCTGCGGCTGCCCGACGCCGTCGACGACTCCGGCGCCGAGGTCACGCCCACCGCCGAGGACGTGTTGCTCGACCCGGCCGAGGTGGAGCAGGTCGTCGTCGCCGAGCTGGGCGGCTCGTCGCTCTACGCGTCCCGGTTCCGGGAGTGCGCGGCGAGGTCGCTGCTCCTCCCCCGCCGCGACCCACGCCGGCGCACCCCGCTCTGGCAACAGCGCCAGCGCGCGTCGCAGCTGCTCACGGTGGCGGGGCGCTACGAGCAGTTCCCGGTCACCCTGGAGGCGATGCGCGAGTGCGTGCAGGACGTGTACGACCTGCCCGGCCTGCGTGAGCTGATGGGCGACGTGCAGTCGCGCAAGGTGCGCGTGGTCGAGATGACCACCCCGGCGCCGTCGCCGTTCGCGCGCAGCCTGCTCTTCGGCTACGTCGGGATGTTCCTCTACGAGTCCGACGCCCCGCTCGCCGAACGCCGGGCCGCGGCGCTCTCGCTCGACTCCACGCTGCTCGCCGAGCTGCTCGGGTCGGAGGCCATCCGCGAGCTGCTCGAGCCGGAGGTGGTGGCGGAGGTCGAGGCGCAACTGCAGCGGCTCGCGCCCGACCGGCACGTCCGCGACGCGGAAGGCGCGGCCGACCTGCTCCGGTTCCTCGGCGACCTCACCACCGAGGAAGCGGCTGCGCGCGGGGTGTCCGAGGAGTGGCTCCACGAGCTGGAGGCCGCTCGCCGCTCCATCCGCGTACGCATCGCGGGTGAGGAACGCTGGCTGGCCATCGAGGACGCCGGACGGATCCGTGACGCGCTCGGCGCCGCACTCCCGGTCGGGGTGCCGGAGACGTTCACCGAGCCGGTCGCCGACCCGCTCGGCGACCTCGTGCTGCGCTACGCCCGCACCCGCGGGCCGTTCGCAGCGGCCGAGTGCGCCGCCCGCTTCGGGCTCGGGGTCGCGGTCGTCGCGGGCGTGCTCGACCGGCTCGTCGGCGCGGGACGGCTGGTGCGCGGCGAGCTGCGCCCGCTCGCCCTGCAGCCCGTCGGTGCCCATGCCGTCGACCCCGTCGAGTACTGCGACGCCGAGGTGCTGCGCCGGCTGCGGCGGGCGTCGCTCGCGCGGCTGCGGGCCGAGGTCGAGCCCGTGGAGCAGCAGGCACTCGGCCGGTTCCTGCCCGCGTGGCAGGGCGTCCAGGCCGCGCCGGGCGGGGATCGACGCGGCCGGATGCGCCGGGCTCCGGGCGCGGAGGACGTGCTCGGGGTCGTCGAGCAGCTCGCCGGGGCACCGCTGCCGGCCAGCGCGCTGGAGTCGCTGATCCTGCCCGCTCGGCTGCCCGGGTACACGCCCGCGCTGCTCGACGAGCTCACCGCGGCGGGCGAGGTCACCTGGACCGGCTGCGGTCCGCTCGGCGGCACCGATGGCTGGCTCGCCGTCGCTCCGGCTGATGTGGCCGACCTGCTGCTGCCCGAGCCCGAACCCGACACGGCGGCCACCCCGCTGCACCGCGCCGTCCTGGCCGCGCTGGGCCTTCCCGACCTCGACGCCCCACCCGTCGGCGGGGGCGCGCTCTTCTTCCGCGAGCTCGCCGACCGCGCGGCGCGCACCCTGCTCGACGCCGGGGAACAGGCGCCGGCCGACGACGCGGTTGTCGGCGCGGTCTGGGACCTGGTCTGGGCCGGGCTGCTCACCAACGACACGCTCGCGCCCCTGCGCGGCCGGCTCGGGGGCGGCGGCCGGTCGGCGCCCGCCCACCGCACGCGGCGCGGCCCGGGCCGCGGCCGGTACGCGCAGCTGCGCGCCGGACGCCCCGCCATGCCCACCCGCACCGGCCCGCCGTCGGTCGGCGGGCGCTGGTCGCTCGCCGTCGCACGCGAGCCGGATCCCACCCGCCGGGCCCACGCCCGCGCCGAGGCGTTCCTCGAACGCCACGGCGTGCTCACCCGCGGCGCGCTCGGCACCGAGCGCCTGAGCGGCGGGTTCGCCGGGGTCTACCGCGTGCTGCGGGCGATGGAGGACTCCGGCCGCGCCCGCCGCGGGTACGTCGTCGAAGGGCTCGGGGCCGCTCAGTTCGCGGTACCCGGCGCGATCGACCGGCTGCGGGCGCTGTCGCGTCCCGAGGGCGGCCCGCAGGCGCGGCCCTCCAGCGTGGTGCTCGCCGCCGCCGACCCGGCCCAGCCCTACGGGGCTGCTCTTCCGTGGCCCGCCACGGTTGGCGAGAGCAAGCACCGCCCCGGCCGCAAGGCGGGTGCGCTCGTGGTGCTCGTCGAGGGTGCCCCGGTGCTGTACGTCGAGCGGGGCGGGAAGTCCCTGCTGTCGTTCGGGACGGAGCGGGAGGAGCTCGTCGCGGCCGCCCACGCCCTCGCCGGCGCCGTGCACGAGGGGTGGCTCGGGAGCCTGGCGGTGGAGCGCGCCGACGGGGTCGGCTCGCTGGGATCCGACCTGGCGGACGTGCTCACCGAGGCCGGGTTCCGCGTCACGCCGAAGGGGTTGCGGCTGCGGGCCTGACGACCGGTGGGTGGTCGAGCCACCCGCGGGCCGGCGGAGGCGCCCAGGGATGATCTCGCCGCGGCGCGTCCCCCGAACGGGTCGGCTGCGGAGGAGGAGCGGGTGGGAGAGCATGCGGGAGAGGAGTCGGAGGAGGAGCGGCGGAACCGCAGGCGGCGACGGCGCGAGGAGCGCCGGGACACGGCCGACGCGGTCGGCGACACCTGTGAGTTCATCGACTCGGTGCGCGGGTGCGGCACGGGCTGCTCGCGGCTCGGCAGGGGGCGAGGCGGGAGCGACGGGTGCAGCTGCGACGGGCCCTGCGACTTCCCGCTCCTGCGCGTGTCGCCCCTGCTCCTCGTGGCCGCTGCCATGGTGCCGGCACGCGGGGCGAGCGGGTTGGTGCGCGCAGCCCTGCTCGGCTACCAGCGGTGGCTGAGCCGCTTCACCCCCGTGTGTCCCTCCACACCGAGCTGCAGCGCGTACGCGCTCGGCGCCGTCGCGCGCCACGGCGCTCGCCGCGGGCTCCGGCTGGCCGCCGCACGGGTACGAGGCTGTTCGTCATGACGTGGTGAACTCGCACCAGAGCGGTAGGTGGTCGGAGATCCGCCAGGACAGCTGCACTTCCGTGTCGGCCGGGACGATCCGGTTCGTGAAGTCGAAGGTGCCCGCGTTGACGAACGGCATCGACAGTTTGGCTCGGCCGTCGGGGAACCAGGCGATCTGATCGTAGAAGTGCTGGTTGTCGGGTCCGGCGTCCGGATCGTCGAAGATGGTGCGTGGAATGTGGTTCAGCGCTGCAGGCGGCTGCAGGCCGGTCGAGGTGAACGCTTCGTAGAGCGGGTCGCCGCGCCGGTCGATGTTGAAATCACCCAGGGCGATGAGGTTCTCACCCCACGGGTCCTTGCTCGCCGACCACCGGGCCAGCCACTGCGCGATCGCGCTCAACTCCGGAATCCGGTCGGCCGGGGCGTCGCCGTAGAGGACGTGCAGCGTGACGAGGGTGAAGCGGACGTCGTCACGGGCGAAACCGACCGCGTAGGGGGTCCGGGCGAACTGCTCGGTCATGCTGCCGACCGGCACGGCGGCATCCTTCGCGGCGACGACGAGCTCGCAGGCCAGCCCGGAGGGTCGCAGGCGAGTGGTGTCGTACACGAACGCGAGGCGCTCGCTGTTCCCGGCCCGGCCGTCGGTGACGTCGGTGACCAGGAACGCCCACTGCTCACCCAGGTCGCGCATCATCGTCTGGAAGGCCAGGGCGCTGCGGCGCACCTCCTGAACCGCGACGACGTCGAAGCGGCGGACGATCTCGGCGATGCATGCGACGTTGCTGCGGTCTCGGATCGGCGAATCCCCGCCCACCGATCGCCACTTCGCATCGAACCGGTCGAACGCGCGCACGTTCCAGGTACCGACGAGCAGGTTCGTCGGCGTCTTGGCCCGGAGCTGCCGGTCCAGCACGCCCGACAACGCCGCGAGCTGGTCGGCCACGTCGGCCGGGGGAATGTCGACTGAGTCCGGCATCGGAGCTAGGACCTCCTCGAGCCCGATCGACAGCAGGAGGGGGCGCCGGGCCGAGAAATACCCGCCCGGCCAGGGCCCACCCGAATGCGCGATCGTCGGCCGGGCGGTGGCGGAATCCCGACGCGCGGCGGCTGCCGGCGGCCCGCTCGGCGAGGACGATCAGTCGTACCCGAACCGTGAGCGTGGAGGAACAGATGAGCTACCCGTTCGACCCCGAGCTCGCCGCAGCAGTGGCGATGATGCCGGTCGTCGAGATCAGCGACGTCCCGAGCGCCCGCGCGCAGGCGGCCGAGATGTTCGCTTCCGTGTACGGCGAGCCCGACCGTTCCGGCGTCCAGGTCCGCGACGAGCTCGTCCCCGGTCCGGACGGCGCCCCCGACGTGCGGCTGCGGATCTACACCCCGGACCGGCCGGTGGCGCCGGCCGCGATCTACGACGTCCACGGCGGCGGCTTCATCCTCGGCGCGATCGACATGTTCGACGGGAAGAACCTGCGCCTCGCCCGCGAGCTCGGCGTCACGGTCGTCACCGTGGAGTACCGGCTCGCACCCGAGCACGCCTACCCGGCCCCGCTGGAGGACTGCTACGCCGGGCTCGTGTGGACGGCGAAGAACGCCGACTCGCTCGACATCGACCCTGACCGGATCGCGATCCACGGCGAGAGCGCAGGCGGTGGCCTGTGCGCGGGCCTGGCGTTGCTCGCGCGCGACCGCGGTGGTCCCTCGATCGCGTTCCAGTACCTCGGCGTGCCCGAACTGGACGACCGCCTCGACACGCCGAGCATGCGCGCGTTCACCGACACACCGATCTGGAACCGGCCGAACGCGGTGGTCAGCTGGGACTCCTACCTCGGCCCGGGGAAGCGCGGCACTCCCGACGTGCCGATCTACGCGGCGCCCGCCCGGGCCACCGACCTCACCGGGCTGCCACCGGCCTACGTCTCGGTGATGGAGTTCGACCCGCTGCGCGACGAGGGCATCGCGTACGCGCTGGGCCTGATGCAGGCCGGCGTCTCGGTGGAGCTGCACGCCTTCCCGGGGACGTTCCACGGCTCGGCCATGGTGGAGCAGGCCGCGGTGAGCAAGCGCGAGGCCGACGAGGCGCTGGCGGTCCTGCGCCGCGCCCTCAAGCTCTAGTTCCCCGGACCGGGCCACTGGCCAACCGCCGCGCGAGCAGGGCGAACCGGGCGCGGAAGCGGTCTCCCGGCTCGTCGAGGCGCCAGCCCAGCTCGTGCTCGACGCGGGCGAGCCGGTCGGCCACGGAGCTGTGGTGCAGGTGCAGCAGCGCCGCCGCCTTGCGCAGCGACCCGGTGCGGCAGAACGCCTCGAGCGCGGCCACGTCGGTGGCCGGCAAGGCGTCCAGCGCAGCGACGTCGGGCTGGGCGCGGAGCTGCTCGGGTGGCAGCTCACCCAGCAGGGCGAGCGACCCGAGCTCGGCGTGATCGATGATCGCGTCGTCCGCTGTGGCGAAGCGCAGGGCGAGCTTCGCCTGCATCCAGGACGTGCGGGCCTCAAGGCCCGGCACCGGCCGGCCGACGCCGACCCGTACGGCCGGTGCGGTGGCGCGCTCGCGGGCCCGCGCCTCGAAGGCGACCCGGAGATCCGCCACCACCGTGGCGGCCGACTCGTGCGGCTGCAGCAGCATGGCGGCCCGGCCCCCGATGACGGCCACACGCGCGGCCCGCACGGGCCGGCCCCGGGTGACGAGCGCGACCGCGGCCGCGCCCGGGTCACCGTCGGCCGCGACCGCGAGGGCGCGCACCGGGACCTCGGTGTCCAGGCCGAGCAGCCGCAGGGCCCGCGCGCGGTCCTCCGGCGCCTCCCGCTCGGCGAGCACCAGCTCGACGAGGCCGGGATCGGCCAGATCCGGGGCGGGCGTGCGGCGCTGCGGGACCGCGAGCAGGCGGGCGCTGATCGCGAGCCGCTCCAGCACGAGGTCGTCCAGCGGCCCGGCCCCGCCGTCGCGGGCGAGCCACACCCGCCCGGCATCGGGCCCGATCTCTACGCTGCCGGTGACCACCACCTCGCCGGCGGACGATCCGTCGGGGCGGAACACGAGCGGTTCCGTGCCCGTCCGGTCCATGCCCGCCGGGCACTCGGCCAGTGCCGCGGTGGCGCGCACGAGCTCCACCGGGGTGGCGCCGCGCTCCACGAGGGCGTCGAAGTAGGCGATCACCCGCACCGCGGCCTCGGCGTCGGCGTCGACCGCCGAGAGCCGCAGGAGCAGACCCTTCACGAGCGCCAGCCTACGGCGCAGATCAGCGGCGCCGTCGGCTCCGACGGTGCCCCGACGAATGCCGCCGCTGTACTCGCGCCGGCGGCTTCGAAGCGGCCGGGATTGCAGCAAGGCCACCTTCCTGCAGCGTCGTTGCGGGAAGGTGGCCTTCCTGCAACGGCCGCGGGGTAGGCCGGAGCACCAGCCACTGCTGCACCAGCGTCCAGGCGCTGTTCGTGAGCCAGTAGAGCAGGATCGCCACCGGGAACGGGAAGAACGCACCGCCGACCAGGACGCCCAGGGGGAAGACCCACGGCGTCCACCGCATGATCCCCGCGAGCGGGCCGTCCGCAGGCTGCTGGCGCAGCGACAGCCGGGCCGTGAGGTGCGTGGCCAGTGCCGCGAGCAGGACGAGGGGCACGGTGACGACCGCGACCTCCCAGCGCTCGACCCCGACCGCGTCGAGGTGCGGCATGCTCAGGTAGGCCGAGAGCGGCACCCCGAACAGCCGGGCCTCGAGGAACGAACGAACCTCGTCGGGGCCGAACGCGTAGTTGGCGAGCTCGGGGTTCGTGAAGCTCGTCAGCACGTGCAGCAGGCCGAGGAACACCGGCACCTGCAGCAGCACCGGCAGGAGGGTGCTCGCCGCGCTCACTCCGTGCGCCCGCTGCAGGGCCCCGGTCTCCTGCAGCAGGCGGGCCGGATCGTCGGCGTGCCGGGTGCGGAGCGCGGCGAGCTGCGGCGTGAGCTCCCGCATCACCCGGGCGGACCGCACCTGGGCGAGGAACGGCCGGATCAGGAGTGCCCTCAGCGTCAGCACGAGGAACACGACGGACAGGGCCCATGCGGCGCCACTCGACGGGCCGAGCAGGAACCCGAACAGCTGGTGCCAGCACCACATGACACCGGAGACGGCGAGATAGAGAGGATCGAACAAGGCGATGTCGAACAAGGCAGCACTCCACGGGAGCCGGGGTCGGACGGACGCGTCGACCGGCGGCGTGGATGTGCGCTACGCCGCCGGGAGGGGCTCCGACGGCGCTCGGGAGCGGGTGTGCCCGGGGGCGTCCGGGTCGCGGTGGCGCGGCACTGGCCTGCGGGCGAGTGCCCGGTGGTGGTCGCGGGCGGCGACCACCGGGCCGGTGCCGCTGAGCACGGGCAGGACCGCCGCGACCTCCCTGGCCACCACCCACGCGACGACGAGGGTGCCGAGGGCACCGACGAGGAGGGCGGGCTCGACGGTGGTGCCCGCCAGCATCGCGAAGAGCGCTCCGGCGAGGGCGACGAGTCGCGACACCGGAGTCATGTCCACCACCGTACCGGTAACCCGGTGGCACCCGGGCCGCCGTCGCGGCAGGCTCACGGCGTGCTCACCGTCGCGCCCGATGCGCTGCGCCCCTGGTTCACGCCCGAACGCCCGGGCCCGCTGGTCTTCGAACACGTCGCGCGCACCGGCCACGGCACCGTCCGGGTGGACCGCTGGCCCGACCCGCGGGTGGTGATCGCCGAGCTGCCGAGCAACCTCTCGCTGCGCGGCGACCCGGACTACCTGCCGCCCGCCGATCTGGCCGAGCTCACCGGGTTCGTCGACGCCCCGCCCGAGTGGCTGCCCGCCCTGCGCGCGTCGGATCCGGACGTCGCGCCGTGGAACCGGCTGATCGCCGTGCTGCCCGACACCGCGGCGACGCCGACACCCGCCCCGGACGTCCGGCTGCTCACCGGCGACGACGCATCCGCGCTCGCCGGCCTCAGCGCCGAGAGCGGGTGGATCGCGCAGACCTGGGGCGGGGTGCCCGGCATGCTCGCAGCGGGCGTCGCGCGGGGCGTCGTCGTGGATGGGCAGATCGCCGCGATCGCCGTGCCGTTCTACCTCGGCGGCACCTACGAGGACATCGGCGTGGTCACCGAGCCCGGTCACCGCAGGAAGGGGCTGTCCACGGCGTGCGCGGGCGCGCTGATCGCCGACATCCGGGCCCGCGGCCACGTGCCCACCTGGTCGACGTCGCCGGACAACACGGGCAGCCGCGGGGTCGCGGCGCGGCTGGGCTTCGTGCACGTGCGCGACGACGTCCTCTACGCGCTCCGCACGCCGGTCCCGACGTCCTAGTGCCCCGCCCTAAGGCGTCAGCAGGCCCCGCTGGTAGCCGGCGGCCACGGCGGACGCGCGGTCGCGCACCTCGAGCTTGGCGTAGATGTGCAGCAGGTGGGTCTTGACCGTCGCCTCGCTGATGAAGAGCCGCTGCGCCGTCTCCCGGTTGGTGGAGCCCGCCGCGACGAGCCGCAGCACCTCCAGCTCCCGCGCGGACAGTGTGGCCTGCGCCGGTCCGCGGACCTGGCCCATGAGCCGGCCCGCCACCGCCGGTGACAGCACCGCCTCCCCGCGGTGGGCCGCTCGCACGGCGCGCAGCAACTCCTCACGCGGGGTGTCCTTCAGCAGGTAGCCGGTTGCGCCCGCCTCGATCGCCGGGAGGACGTCGCGGTCGGTGTCGTAGGTGGTGAGCACGAGCACCCGGGCGTCGGGCGCGACGCGGCGCAGCTCCCCGATCGCCTCGACGCCGCCCATGACCGGCATCCGCAGATCCATGAGCACGACGTCCACCGAGGTGGCCCGGACCCGCGCCAGCGCCTCCGCGCCGTGGCCCGCCTCGCCGACCACCTGCATGTCCGACTCCCCGTCGAGCACACCACGCAACCCGTCGCGAACGACGGGATGGTCGTCGACGATCAGCACCCTGATCGGGCCCATCACCTCACCTCCGCCGGGATCGCCGGCACGCTCGCGCTCAGCGCCACGCCCTCGCCCGGCGCGCTCTCCACGCTGAAGGTGCCCGCCACCCGCCGCACCCGCTGCTCCATCGCCAGCAGCCCGAACCCGGAGCCGTCGCGCGCACCGGAGACGAACCCGCGCCCGTCGTCGCGGACGTCGAGCACCACCACGTCGTCCATGTAGGACAGCGTGAGCCCGACGCGGCCGGCGTCCGCGTGCTTGGCCACGTTGGCGAGCGCCTCCTGCGCCACCCGGAACAGGGTGACCTCCAGCTCCGGCAGCAGCGGGCGCGGATCGCCGGTGGTGTCGAGGATCAGCTCGACGCCGCTCCCCTCCGCCCACCGCTTCGCCATGTCGGCGATCGCGTCGGGCAGCTGCGCCTCCACGAGCTGCCGCGGGCCGAGCGCATCCACCGAACGGCGGGCCTCGGTGAGGCTCTCACGGGCGAGCGCGCGGGCGGTCTCGATGTGTCGGCGCCGCACCGCGGGATCGCCGTCGGCCACGCCTGCCGCTTCGAGCTGGGTCACGATGCCGGTGAGGCCCTGGGCGATCGTGTCGTGGATCTCCCGCGCCAGCCGGGCCCGCTCGTCGAGCATCCCGGCCTCCCGCGCCTGAGCGAGCAGCTGTGCGTGGAGGCTCGCGTTCTCGTCGAGGGCCTCCGACAGCCGCCGGTTCGTCGCGCCCAGCTCGTCGATGATCTCGCGCCGGCGCTGGTTCTGCTCCGACATGAACACGCCGAAGTAGGTGCCCCCGCCCCCGAGGAGCGCGTTGGCCACGGTGAGCACGCCCACGGCGGCCCCGAGCCCGGGCGTGAATTCGGCGAACCGGCCGCCGACCTGCGAGTAGGAGACGATCGCCGCGCCGATGACGACGGCGACGAAACGCCAGCGGCCGTGCAGGAACGTGAAGGCGTGGATGTAGACGGCGAGTACCTGGAACGCGAAGAGCGGCGAGGCGTGGACCAGCGCAGTCATCAGCACGAGCAATCCGCCCATGTAGACGGCGCCGGCGACCGGGCGCTCCGCCCGCGGCGTGCTGCCCGCCGTGAAGACCGCGCACCACGTCGCCGTCACCGGGACCAGCGCGCCGATGACCACCCACGGCCACGTCGGGCCTCCGGCAAGGAACGGTGGGGTGAGCGCGAGACCGATCGCCAAGCCGGCGTAGGGGGCGTAGCGGCCGATCGCGGTGTCGATGCGGTGCTCGACCGCGTCGAGCCGACGCGCCGTCTGCTCGGCGCCGGACGACACACCGGACGACGCGGTCACCCCCCTGCTCCCACCGGCACACCGTAACCGCGGCTGCTCGGGGCGAGCGCAACCCCGCGATGCGCCCGCCCCTCGTTCCTCCGCACGTGATCCATGTTGCGCGATGGGCCGGGCCGTGCGATCGACCGGAGCGCCACCACCGGATCCATCGATCGGTGGATGCCCGAGCGGCCGCGCTACCGTCGCCCACGTGCCCGAAGGCGACACGGTCCACCTCACCGCGAAGCGGCTGCGTGCGGCGCTGTCCGGGCACCTGCTCCTGCGCGGCGAGCTACGGCACCCGCAGCTCGTCGAGCACGACCTCGCCGGTCGCACGGTGCTCGACGTCCGTTCCGTCGGCAAGCACCTGTTCACGCGGTTCGACGACGGCCGCAGCCTGCACAGCCACCTGCGCCTCGACGGTTCCTGGCACCTCTACCGCCCCGGCATGCCGTGGCAGCGGCCCGCCCACCAGGCCCGCGCCGTGCTGGAGACGGCCGAGCGCACCGCTGTCGGGTTCCTGCTGCACGACCTCGAGCTGCTGCCCACCGCCGAGGAGAGCCGGCTGGTCGGGCATCTGGGGCCCGACCTGCTCGATCCCGCGTGGAGCGACGACCACACCGCCGAGGCGCTGCGCCGGTTCACCGCCCGCGGGGCGTCCGAGCTCGGGCTCGTCCTGCTCGAGCAGCGGGTGATGGCCGGCGTGGGCAACCTCTACAAGAACGAGGTGTGCTTCCTGCTCGGGCTCTCGCCGTGGACGCTCGCGCGCGACGTCCCCGACCCGGCCGCCGCGGTCACCCTCGCCCGCGACCTGCTGCTCCGCAACGCAGACCGCCCGGAGCAGTCCACCACCGGCGAGCTGGCCCGCGGCCGGCAGCACTGGGTGTACGACCGCGGCGGGCAACGCTGCCGCCGTTGCGGCACCCGCATCCGCACCGCGAAGCAGGGCGACGACGTCCACGCCCGCATGACGTGGTGGTGCCCCACCTGCCAACCCGGCCCCTCCCCCACCCGCGAGTCCGGCAACCGGACACGGTGAGTCGGACACCCCCACACGGCGAGTCCGACATCCCATCCGGGCGAGTCCGACATTTCAGCACGGCGAGTCGTGCGAATCAGCACGCAGTGCAGCGTGCGTGCGGACAGCGAGTACGAGCGGGCGCCGGACTCGCCGCACCGGACGTCGGACTCGCCGCGTCAAGATGCTGGACTCGCCATGTCGAGATGCTGGACTCGCCGCGTCGGACGTCGGACTCACCGTGCGGGATTGCAGGACTCGCCGTGCACGAATGCCCGACTCGCCGTGCATGAACGTCGGACTCGCCGTGCACGAATGCCCGACTCGCCGTGTGTGAACGTCGGACTCGCCGTGCACGAATGCCCGACTCGCCGTGTGTGAACGTCGGACTCGCCGTGCGGGGTGGCGCGGTCGGGCGGGCTGGAGACGGCGACGCCGCCCGGTCCCTGGCGGGGCGGGCGGCGTCGGGGATCGTGCTGCTCAGGCGGTGCCGGGCTGCTGTTGCTTGTTGAGCTGCTGGGTGGGGGCGGCGGCCTGGTCGCCCGCGGTGACCTCGCCGGCCACGGGGGTGCCGTGCAGCGAGGCGCGGATCTGCTCCAGGCGGCTCGCGCCCGCCATGTCCACCGTGGACTGCTGGACCTCCAGCATGCGGCCCTGCACCGAGTTGGCCGCAAGGTCGGCCTGGCCGAGGGCGTTGGCGTAGCGACGCTCGATCTTGTCGCGGACCTCCTCCAGCGACGGGGTGCTCCCCGGCGCCGCGAGCTCGGTCATCTGCCGCAGGGACGCGGCCGCCTGCTCCTGCATCTTGGCCTGCTCCAGCTGGCTGAGCAGCTTGGTGCGTTCGGCGATCTTCTGCTGCAGCATCATCGAGTTGCGCTCGACGGCCTGCTTCGCCTGCCCGGCGGCCTGGATCGACTGGTCGTGCAGCGTCTTGAGGTCCTCGACGGACTGCTCGGCGGTGACCAGCTGGGTGGCGAACGCCTGCGCGGCCTGCTCGCGCTGCTGGGCGGTGGTCTCGTCGCCTGCGGCACGGGCCTGGTCGGCGAGCACGAGCGCCTGCCGAGCGGATGCCTGCAGCTTCTCGATCTCGCCGAGCTGCCGGTTGAGCTTCATCTCCAGCTGCCGCTGGTTGCCGATCACGGCCGCGGCCTGCTGGGACAGCGCCTGGTGCTGCCGCTGGGCCTCCTCGATGGCCTGCTGGATCTGGACCTTCGGGTCGGCGTACTCGTCGACCTTGGACGAGAACAGCGCCATCAGGTACTTCCAGGCCTTCGTGAAACCGTTGGCCATCTGCTCCGCCCTCCGAGTGCGGCGCACTCGCCGCTGCCTGTCCGTTTCGTTCCGGCCACCCGGCCGACCTGCCGGATGCGCTGGGCCCCATCGTGGCACCGGATCGGTCCGGCTTCCACTGATCGGCGACGATATCGGGGATCATCCGGAGGCCACCGTCGGGGCGACCCGGACCTCAGGCTACCGGGCCGGACGGCAAGGTGGGGCGACTCGACACCCGGTGGGCACACGTCGGGCGCCCGCCGTGGAGCGGGCGCCCGGACGGAACGGGTGCTGGAATTCTCAGGCGGCGCGGACGGACGCCAGCGCGACGGGCTGCGACGGGACCGGCGTGGCGGGGCGCGGCGCCACCGGGGCGACGGGCGCGACCGGCGACATCGGCGTGAGCGGCCCCTCGTCGGCGGCGGTGGCCAGGCGCAGGTCCATGTGGCGAAGCCCGATCGGGCGGCGCAGCCGGGCGGCCTCGGCCGCGACGGTCTCGGCGGCGATGGCCTGCGCGGCCTCGGCGAGCAGGTCGCTGAGGGCGATGTCGAGGGCTTCGCAGATGGCGGCGAGCAGCTCGCTGGAAGGCTCCTTGCGCCCCCGCTCCACCTCGGAGAGGTAGCCGAGGCTCACCCGGGCGCGCCGTGACACGTCCCGCAACGTGCGTCTGCGTGCCGTGCGCACGCGCCGCAGGCTGCCGCCGATCGCCTCTCTCATCAGCACCGCCATGCGACCCTCCTCATCGTCCGCCGGGCGCGGCCGCCCGCAACCCGGTGAGATCACCGTACCGACTCACGGCCCGTCGCGTCGCCGTGCTCGGGGGCGCGGCGCGTCCGCCCACGGCGAACACGACGGGCGACGGGCGGCTCAACCGGCTGCGGCGGCCGCCGCCCGCAGGCGCAACGCACGCAGCACGTAGTCCACACCGGTGCCGACGGTGAGCGCGATCGCGAGGCCGAGCACGGCCCATCGCAGGGTCCAGACGACGCTGGTGGCGCCCAGCAGCTCGGGTAGCGGGAGCAGGTACAGCCCGATCGCGACGGCCTGGCACAGCGTCTTCGCCTTGCCGCCGCGGCTGGCCGGGATGATGCCGTGGCGCAGCACCCAGAACCGCAGCACGGTGATGCCCAGCTCCCGGCCCATGATCACGATCGTGACCCACCACGGCACCTGCCCCAGCACGGACAGGCCGATGAAGGCGGAGCCGGTGAGCGCCTTGTCGGCGATGGGGTCGGCGATCGTGCCGAACGCGGTGACGAGGCCGCGGCTGCGCGCCAGCTCACCGTCGAACCGGTCGGTGATCGCGGCGAGCACGAAGACGCCGGTGGCGGCCAGCCGCCAGCCGATGTCGACGCCGTCCTCGGTGAAGAGCACGACGAGGAAGACCGGGACCAGCAGCAGCCGGACACCCGTGAGGACGTTCGCGATGTTCAGCAGCGGCGGTGGGCTCGCCGGTGCAGAGCTCACCCCGACTCCCGAGCGCCCGCGGCGGCGAGCTCACTGCGCGCCAGCCGCTCCCGCGGCGACACGAGCAGGTCGGTGCCCTCCGTGCCGACGACGACGGCGCGTACGAGGTCCCCCACCTCGAGGCCGGAGCCGCGCTCGAGCACGCACTCGCCGTCGACCTCGGGGGCCTGGTGGTCGGCGCGGCCCGTGCACTCGAAGTCCTCGTCCTCCTCGGCCTCGACGAGCACGGTGACCTCGGTGCCGACGCGGTCCTCGGCGCGCTGGGCCATCAGCTCCTCGACGAGCGAGGTGATGTGCTCGACCCGCCGGGCGATCTCCTCCGGCGGCAGCTTGCCGTCGTAGCCCGCGGCCTCGGTGCCGTCCTCGTCTGAGTAACCGAAGACGCCGACGGCGTCGAGCCGCGCCCCGACGAGGAACGCCTCCAGCTCGTCGAGGTCGGCTTGCGTCTCGCCGGGGAAGCCGACGATGACGTTGCTGCGGATGCCGGCCTCGGGTGCGAGCGCGCGGATCCGCTCGCACAGCCCGAGGAAGTCCTCGCGCGAGCCGAACCGGCGCATCCGCCGCAGCACCGCGGGGCTCGCGTGCTGGAAGGACAGGTCGAAGTACGGGGCGACACCCGGGGTGGTGGCGATGACCTCGAGCAGGTCCGGGCGCAGCTCCGCCGGCTGCAGGTACGACACGCGGACCCGGTCGATGCCGGGCACGTGGGTGAGCCGCGGCAGCAGCCGCGCGAGCGCGGTGGTCCCGCCGGGCAGGTCCTTGCCGTAGGACGTGGAGTTCTCGCTGACCAGCACCAGCTCGCGCACGCCGTGCATGCCCAGCCACGCGGCCTCGGCGACGACGTCGTCCGGCTGCCGCGAGACGAACGCGCCGCGGAACGACGGGATCGCGCAGAACGCGCAGCGGCGGTCGCAGCCGGAGGCGAGCTTGAGCGGGGCGACCGGGGCGTCCGACAGCCGGGTGCGCGCCAGGTTCGGCACCCAGGCGTGGCCGGGGACGGCGATGTCGCCCGCGGCGGCGGGCCGCTCGACGGGGGAGATCGGCAGCAGCGTGCGTCGGTCGACCGGGACGTGGGGGGCCGGGGCGTGGCCGCCGAGGACGTCGCCGAGCCACTCGGCGAGGTCCGGGTAGGCGTCGAACCCGAGCACGGCGTCGGCCTCGGGCAGGCTCTCGGCCAGCTCGGCGCCGTAGCGCTCGGCGAGGCAGCCGACGGCCACGACCTTCGCCCCGCGGGGGGCGGCCGCGTCGGACGCCGCGAGGAGCGTGTCGATCGAGTCCTTCTTGGCCTGCTCGACGAATCCGCAGGTGTTCACGACGATGACGTCGGCGGTGCCGGAGTCGGCGTCCACCAGCTCCCACCCGCTGCCGGTGAGCCGGCCTGCGAGCTCCTCCGAGTCGACCTCGTTGCGGGCACAGCCGAGGGTGAGCAGGGCGGCACGCCGCGGGGTGACGGGTTCGGGCACGGGCACCAGGGTATCCGGCGTGCCTCTCTAGGCTTGCGGGTCGTGGCGACACCACTCGTGCGGCGGGCACGCACCGCCGACGTCCGGACCATCAAGCAGCTCGTGGACTCCTACGCCGGACGGGTGCTGCTCGCCAAGGAGATGATCACCCTCTACGAGGCCGTCCCGGAGTTCCTGGTGGCGGAGCTCGACGGCGAGGTGGTCGGCTGCGGTGCGCTGCACGTGCTGTGGGAGGACCTCGGCGAGATCCGCACGGTGGCGGTGCATCCACGCGTGCTCGGACACGGCGTCGGGCACGCGATCGTCGGCAAGTTGATCGAGGGTGCCCGCGAGCTGGGCCTGAAGCGCCTCTTCGTGCTCACCTTCGAGAAGCAGTTCTTCTCCCGCCACGGCTTCGAGGAGATCGACGGCACGCCGGTGGAACCGGACGTGTTCGCCGCGATGCTGCGCTCCTACGACGCCGGTGTCGCCGAGTTCCTCGACCTGGCCCACGTCAAGCCGAACACGCTCGGGAACGTCAGGATGCTGCTCCACCTGCGGGATGAACTACATCCTGACCTCCGGTCTGCTGGTAGCGCCGAAGCCCCGGGTTAACTTCGAACCATGCTGGTCGGTGCGCATGAGGTCGAGGTGTTCGAGGGGGCCAGGGCGCGGTTGGAGGCAATCGCGTACCGCCTGCTGGGGTCGGCGAACGATGCCGAGGACGCGGTGCAGGACACGTTCCTGCGCTGGCAGTCCGCCGACCGGGAGCTCATCGAGACGCCCGAGGCGTGGCTGACGAAGGTGCTCACCAACATCTGCCTCAACCGGCTCACTTCGGCGCGGGCCATGCGAGAGGCCTATGTGGGCCAATGGCTCCCCGAGCCGGTCTTCGCCGGGGACCGGATGCTCGGTCCGTCCGACACCGTCGAGCAGCGTGAATCGGTCTCGATCGCGATGCTCACGCTGATGGAGCGGCTCTCGGCCAAGGAACGCGTCGTGTACGTGCTGCGCGAGGCGTTCGGATACTCACACGGCGAGATCGCCGAGGTGCTCGACCTCACCGAGTCGAACTGTCAGCAGGTCTACCGGCGTGCCAAGCAGCACCTGGCCGCCGACCGGCGCCGGGTGGCGGTCGATGCGGCCGCCGCCCGCAAGATCGTCGAGGAGTTCCTCGCCGCGGCACTCAGCGGCAGGACCGACTCACTGGTGAAGATGCTGACCGACGACGCGATCAGCGTGGGTGACGGTGGCGGCGTGGTCTTCTCGGTGCCTCGGCCGATCAACGGTGGCCTGCGGGTGGCGAGGTTCCTTCGCACGCTGTTCGAGCCCAGCGAGGCCAAGTGGGAGATGATCGGCGGTCGTCCCGACCTGTTCGCCGCGGTCGCCAATGGCGTACCCGCGCTGGTGATGGTGGTCGGCGACCGGGTCGTCGGAGTCTTCTCGCTGGACGTGACCGCCGACGGCATCGCGGCCGTCCACGCCCAGGCGAACCCCGGCAAGCTCGACCGCGCCACGCGCCAGTGGACCGTGTCCGGACACGGGGAACCGCTCACCGGCACCTGGTGATCCAGATCACATCGCACTGCTGTCAGGTTTCACGTCGCTGTCCGGTTCAGGAAGCGAACACCGACCGGACAGGAGCGAGACCATGAAGCACCGCATCGTCGTCCTCGGGGCCGGATACGCCGGAGCCAACGCCGCCGGGCGCCTGGCCAGGCGGCTGCACCCCGCCGACACCGAGATCACCCTCGTCAACGTCGATCCCGAGTTCGTCGAGCGCGTCCGCATGCACCAGCTCGCGACCGGCCAGGACCTGAAGCCTCGTCCACTGACCGACGTCTTCGCGGGCACGGGCGTGCAGGTGCGGCTCGCGCAGGTCACCGCCGTTGACACCGAACGCAAGACCGTTGGCGTCGTCGACGCCGACGGCCCCGGCGAGATCGCCTACGACACGCTCGTCTACGCCCTCGGCAGCGCCGCCGACGACTGCGGCGTTCCCGGCGTCGCCGAGCACGCCCACCACATCGCCGGCAGGCAGTCCGCGCT
The DNA here is from genome assembly GCF_007994075.1 of Pseudonocardia hierapolitana. Classification (NCBI taxonomy): domain Bacteria; kingdom Bacillati; phylum Actinomycetota; class Actinomycetes; order Pseudonocardiales; family Pseudonocardiaceae; genus Pseudonocardia; species Pseudonocardia hierapolitana. The sequence continues at coordinate 291,323 of NZ_VIWU01000001.1, forward strand.
GCGGCTGCGTGCGCGTCTGGCCGACCTCGCCGCGGGCGAAACGGTGCTCGTCGTCGGCGGTGGCCTCACCGGCATCGAAGCCGCCACCGAGATCGCCGAAACCCGACCGGACCTCGAGGTCTCACTCGCCGCCCGCGGCGGCCTCGGCGACTGGCTGAGCACGAAATCCCAGAGCCACCTGCGCACGGCATTCGACCGGCTCGGCATCACCGTGCGCGAGCACACCGACATCGCGGGCGTCGAGCCGACCGGCGCGTTCACCGCCGACGGCCACGCGATCCCGGCCCAGGTGACCGTCTGGACGGCCGGCTTCGCCGTCCATCCCATCGCCGCGGCCACGACCCTGCAGGTTTCCGCGACAGGGCAGATCGTCGTCGACGACACCATGCGGTCGGTCTCGCACCCCGACGTCTACGCCGTCGGTGACGCCGCGCTCGCACCGGGCGCGAGCGGCACACCACTGCGGATGTCCTGCGCATCGGGAGTCCCAACGGCTCACCAGGCGGCCGACGCCATCGCCGCCCGCCTGACCGGACGTCGAATCCCCCCGAACAAGATCGGCTACACCGCCCAGTGCATCAGCCTCGGCCGCCGCGACGCCATCGTGCAGTGGGTGACCCCGGACGACCAGCCCAAACCGTCCGCGATCACCGGCAAGACGGCCGCGCGCCTGAAGGAGATGATCTGCAAGGCCGCCGCCTGGAGCATCTCGCATCCGACATCGATGCTCCCGACCCGTCGCCGTCACACCATCCTGACCCAAGAACCGCTCGCGACCACGGTCTGACACCCCGCCACCGCACGGGCGTGCCCGATACGGCCCGTGCGGTGGCAGGGCGGCCGCGCCCGGTTCAGCAACGACGACAACGCAGCGAGGTGGCCGCCTGGGCGTCGCGCAGTAGGTCGGGGTTCTTCAGCGCGCTCCTCGGTAACCTCGGGTCGTGACCGCCGCCGTCGTCGAGAACGCGTTCCGCACGTGCGGGCGCGTGCCCGCGGCGTGGCTGCGTCCGTACGTCAGCGCGTACACCGGCTACCGGATGGAGGCCACGCCGCCGTCGGTGCACCAGGGCGTGGCCTCGGCCCACCTCACGTTCCTGTTCTGCCTCGACGGCCGCGTCGACGTGCTCAGCAACGGCGACCCCACCAAGCCCGCGGGCAGCTTCACCGCCGCGGTCGGCGGGCTGCACGACGCCCCGGCCCGCATCGCCCAGGGCGACCCGCAGACGGGCCTGCAGCTGCGGCTCACCTGGCGCGGCGCCCGCGCCCTGCTCGGCGTGCCGGCCGGCGCGCTCGCCGGCGACACGGTCGACCTCACCGACCTGCTCTCCGGCCGCGCGAGGGCACTGCTGGACCGGCTCGCGTCCGCCCGCGGCTGGACGGAGCGGTTCGACCTGCTCGACGCCGAGCTCACCGGATGGCTGCGGCGCGGGCGCGGCGAGCGCGGTGTGCTGCCCGAGGTCGGCTACGCGTGGGACCGGCTGGCCGAGACCGGCGGCAACCTCCGCATCGAGGAGCTCGCCCGCGAGGTCGGGTGGAGCAGGCGCTACCTCGCGGAGCGGTTCCGCGCCGAGACCGGGCTCGCTCCCAAGGCCGCCGCGCGCGTGATCCGCTTCGAGGGCGCATGCGACCGGCTGCTCGCGCCGGACCGGCCCGCGCTGGCGTACGTCGCGGCCGAGGCGGGCTACGTCGACCAGGCGCACCTCTCCCGCGACTTCCGCGACCTCGCCGGCCTCCCGGCCACCGCGTGGCTCGCGGAGCGGAGCGGCCGCTGAGCCGCTCGGGAGCCGACGATCGTCAGGCCGGCTCGAGCTCCCGCCGGAAGCACACGCGGTGCTGCCCCGGGCCGTCGTAGTCGCTGTGCACGGAAACCCCGTCGACCTCGCGGTCGCCGGGCTCGACGGTGAAGCCCATCGCGCGGTGGAACGCGATGGATCCCGTGTTCGTCGGCGAGGTGATCGCCCGGACCGTCCGCCTGCCCTCCTTCGCCGCTTGTGCGAAGAACGTCGTGTAGAGGCTGCGCGCGGTCCCGGTTCCGCGCAGCTGCGGGTCGACGCCCACGAAGTGGATGTACGCCTCGTCGGCGGCGTCGGCGGAGTGGAACCCCACGAGGAAGGCCCGGATCCCGGAGTCGTCCTCGACCACGAGGCTGGTCCGTGCGAAGTGCTGCAGGAACAGCTTCGGCAGGAGCAGCGAGAGCTCCCACGCCTGCGTAGGCGTGCGCGAGTCGGCCCACCAGCTCTGCACGCGCTCCACGATCGCGCGGTGGTCCTCGACGCGTGCCTGCCTCACGCCGCTCACTCGTCGTCGGCGTCCGGCTCGGGGCCACCACCGCGGATCAGCCAGAGCGCGTTCTCCAACTCGTCCGGCTTGATCAGCACCTCGCGCGCCTTCGACCCCTCCGACGGGCCGACGATCCCCCGCGTCTCCAGCAGGTCCATCAGCCGCCCGGCCTTCGCGAAGCCGACGCGCAGCTTGCGCTGCAGCATCGACGTCGACCCGAACTGCGAGGTGACGATCAGCTCGGCGGCCTGGATCAACACGTCGAGGTCGTCGCCGATGTCGGGGTCGATCTCCTTGGCCTCGCCCGCCTTCTGCGCGGTGACGCCCTCGGTGTAGGTGGGCTCGGCCTGCTCCTTGGTGAACGCGACGACGGAGGCGATCTCCTCGTCGCCGACGAAGGCACCCTGCATGCGCACCGGCTTGCCCGCGCCCATCGGCAGGTACAGCCCGTCGCCCATGCCGATGAGCTTCTCGGCGCCGGGCTGGTCGAGGATCACGCGCGAGTCGGTGAGCGAGGACGTGGCGAACGCCAGGCGCGAGGGCACGTTGGTCTTGATCAGACCGGTCACGACGTCGACGGACGGGCGCTGGGTTGCGAGCACCAGGTGGATGCCGGCGGCGCGGGCCTTCTGGGTGATCCGCACGACCGCGTCCTCGACGTCGCGCGGCGCGGTCATCATCAGATCGGCCAGCTCGTCGACGATGCAGAGGATGTACGGGTACGGGCGGTACTCCCGCTCGCTGCCGAGCGGTGCGGTGATCTCGCCGGTGCGCACCTTGCGGTTGAAGTCGTCGACGTGGCGGACCTTGTTGGCCTGCATGTCCTGGTAGCGCTGCTCCATCTCCTCCACGAGCCACGCGAGCGCGGAGGCGGCCTTCTTGGGCTGCGTGATGATGGGCGTGATCAGGTGCGGGATGCCCTCGTACGGGGTGAGCTCGACCATCTTCGGGTCGATGAGGATCATCCGGACCTCGTCGGGGGTGGCCCGCGAGAGCAGCGACACGAGCATCGAGTTGACGAAGCTCGACTTGCCGGAACCGGTGGAGCCCGCCACCAGCAGGTGCGGCATCTTCGCCAGGTTCGCGACGAGGAAGTGGCCCTCGATGTCCTTGCCCAGCCCGATGCCGAGCGGGTGCTGCTCGGTGCGGGCGGCGCTGGACCGCAGGACGTCGCCGAGGCGCACCATCTCGCGGTCGGTGTTGGGCACCTCGATGCCCACGGCGGACTTGCCGGGGATCGGCGCGAGCAGCCGCACGTTGTCGGTGGCCACGGCGTAGGAGATGTTGCGCTGCAGCTGGGTGATCTTCTCGACCTTCACGGCCGGGCCCAGCTCGATCTCGTACCGCGTGACGGTCGGACCGCGGGTGAACCCGGTGACCTGCGCGTCGACGTTGAACTGCTCCAGGACGCCGCTGATCGACTCGATCATCGCGTCGTTGGCGCGGCTGCGCGTCTTCGGCGCGGGCCCGGTGGGGAGCAGGTCGCTCGGCGGCAGCTTGTACGGGGCCACGCCCTCCGAGGGCTGCACGGTGAGCCGCAGCTGCTCGCCCACCGCGCCATCGGGTTCGGGCTCGGCGGGCGGCGTGGCCGGCACGGTGGCGGGCTTGCGCCTGGGCTGGGCGGGCGCCTCCTCGGCGGGCGGGTCGAGCGCCTCGGGGGTCTCGGCGGGGTCCTCGCGGTAGACGTCGGCCACCCGGGAGGCCTGCCGCCTGCGCGACGGGCGGCGCAGCGCGACCGAGGGCGTCTCGGTGACGGCGTCACCCGGCTCCTCCGCCGCAGGCGCCGGCTCGTCGACGGTCTGTCCGGTGAGCCTGCGGAACCGGTTCGGCACCTCCCGCACGGGCGTGCCGGTGAGCACGAGGAACGCGTAGCCCGACAGCAGCACCAGGACCGGCACCGCCACCCACGACGTCAGACCGGTGGCGAGCGGGGTGGCGGCGACGTAGCCGAGCGCTCCCCCGCCCTGCGACCACCGGGCCGGTTCGTCCGGCCGCCCGGCGACGATGTGGACGAGGCCGAGGACGCCGAGCGCGAGCAGCAGCGAGCCGACGGCGATCCGGGGGCGGGACTCCGGGTGCGGCTGCGAGGCCATGAGCAGCACGCCGACCCCCACCACGAGAACCGGGAGCACCACCGCGCCGAGCCCGACGACCGCCGCCACCGCTGCCGAGAGCCAGTGGCCGACCGGGCCGCCCGCACCCCACCAGATGCCAGCCGCAGCGACCACGCCGAGCACGAGCAGCGCCACGCCCAGACCGTCGCGGCGGTGGGCCGGGTCGAGCTCGCGCGTGCGCCCCACGGCGCGGCCCACCGACCTGCCGAACCGGGCGATCCCCCGGCCCACGCCGTCGATGCCGCGGTCGATCAGGTCGGGCTGCCTCCGCGCCGGCGTGCGGCGGGTGGAGCCCGACCGGCCGCGCGCGGTGGAGCGGGACGCCGGCGTGCGGCGCCCCGAGCCCCGTGCAGATCGGCCCGACGACGCTGCCCCGGACATCGCCGCGGTGCTCCTGCCGCCGCCGGCGGTCGTCCGTCCTGCCATGCGTCCCACGGTATCGGGGAGCGACCCCCGGTCCGGTGACCGACACCCGCAGGCAGCGGCGTGATCCAGAGCATCGGCTCACGCCGGGCCCGGGTCAGCGGTAGCGCGTCAGCACCACCCACGTCGTCGTCCGCACGGTCTCGCGCCACTTCTGGATGCCGTCGAGCACGGCGTCCAGCTCGCCCGCGCTCGGGGCGGTGACCAGCACCATCAGGTCGTACTCGCCGGTCACCGACTCGATCTCCGACACCCCGGGCATCGCGGAGAGCCTCCGGACGTAGCCGGCCACGTCCGCCGTGCGGACGACGATGCCGATGCGGGCGCGGTGCGCGGCCGCCTCGCCCGGCAACGCCACGTCGGCCCGGTACCCGCGGATCACTCCGGCCCGCTCGAGGCGCTGCACCCGGGCGAGCACCGCGGTGCGCGAGAGCCCCACCGCCCGGCCGAGATCGGCCATCGACGCGCGACCGTCGGCCACCAGGTGCGCGAGCACGCGGCGGTCGAGGTCGTCGAGCTGACGATCCGTCGGCGGCACGGCACACATCGTGGCACTTCGTCACCGATACCGACGGTCGACGCGCTGCGCGCCGACGATCTTCGAACCGACACTTCCGGCATGACCGTTGCGCCCGATCGCGTCCACGAGACGCTGCGCCGCCACCTGCTCGTCGACGGGTTCGACCTCGTGCTCGACACCCGGGCGAGCCGCGGGTCCTGGCTGGTCGACGCCCGTGACGGGTCCCGCTGGCTGGACATGTTCAGCTTCTTCGCATCGAGCCCGCTCGGCATGAACCACCCGGCGCTCACGGGCGATCCGGCGTTCCTCGCCGAGCTCACCGAGGTGGCGGTCAACAAGCCGTCGAACTCCGACATCTACACGACGCACATGGCCGCGTTCGTCGAGACGTTCGAGCGTGTGCTCGGCGACCCGGCGCTACCCCACCTGTTCCTCGTCGAGGGCGGGGCCCTCGCCGTCGAGAACGCGCTCAAGACCGCGTTCGACTGGAAGCGCAGGCACAACGCGCTGCACGGGCGGCCAGAGCACCTCGGCACGAAGGTGCTTCACCTGCGGAAGGCGTTCCACGGGCGCAGCGGCTACACCCTCTCGCTGACCAACACCGATCCGCGCAAGACCGCGCTCTTCCCCACGTTCGACTGGCCGCGCATCGACGTACCGGCGATCCGCTTCCCCCTCGGCAGCGCAGATCATCGAGCCGAGGTCGAGTCCGCCGAAGCGCGAGCGCTGGAACAGGCCCGCGAGGCGTTCGCCGCCCACCCGCACGACATCGCCTGCTTCATCGCCGAGCCGATCCAGGGCGAGGGCGGCGACAACCACATGCGCGCCGGGTTCCTGCAGGCCATGCAGGCGCTGTGCCGCGAGCACGACGCCCTGTTCGTGCTCGACGAGGTGCAGACCGGCGGCGGCATGACCGGCACGGCGTGGGCCTACCAGCAGCTGGGTCTGCAGCCCGACGTCGTGGCGTTCGGCAAGAAGCTGCAGGTCTGCGGGATCATGGCAGGCGGCCGGGTGGACGAGGTGCCCGACAACGTGTTCCGGGTGTCCTCGCGGATCAACTCCACGTGGGGCGGCGGGCTCACCGACATGGTGCGCTCGCGCCGGTACCTGGAGGTCATCGAGTCCGACGACCTGATCGAGCGGGCCGCGGTGCTCGGCAAACGGCTGCTGGACGGGCTCGCCACCATCCCCGAGGTCGACAACGTGCGCGGCCGCGGCCTGTTCGTGGCCGTCGACCTGCCCACCCCGGACGCCCGGAACGCGGCCGTCCAGCGGCTGCACCGCGACGAGAAGGTGCTGATCCTCGGCGGCGGGGAGCGCTCGATCCGGTTCCGCCCCGCCCTGACGGTCGGTGAGGACGAGCTGGACCTGGCCATTGCAGCGCTCGCCAGGGCGGTGCGGGCATGACCGTTGCCGGGGTGCGGGAAGAGGGCCACGATCCTGCGATGGGTACGACACGCGAGGTCGGGGCGTACATCGGCGGCAAGTGGCGCGACGACGCCGCGGGCGGCCGCCTCACCTCGATCGACCCGGCCCGCGACACGCCGGTTGCCACCGCGCTGCTGGCCGACGCCGGCGGTTTCGTCGAGGCCTGCCACGTCGCCCGGGAGGCGCAGCGGGCATGGGCCGCCGTGCCGGCCCCGGTGCGCGGCCGGGTGGTCGAGCAGATCGGCCGGCTCGTCGAGGCCAACAAGGACGAGCTCGCCGCACTCGTCACGCGCGAGATCGGCAAGCCGATCGCCGAATCCCGCGGCGAGGTGCAGGAGGTCATCGACACCTGCGCGTTCTTCGCGGGCGAGGGCAGGCGCCTGTACGGGCAGACCGTGCCCAGCGAGATGCCCGACAAGCAGCTGTTCACCTTCCGGGTGCCGGTGGGGGTGGCGGCGATCGTCACCGCAGGGAACTTCCCCGTGGCCGTGCCGTCCTGGTACCTGGTGCCTGCGCTGCTGTGCGGCAACGCGGTGGTGTGGAAGCCTGCCGAGTACACGCCCGCGATCGCCGAGGCGTTCACCGAGCTGTTCGCGCGCGGCGGGCTGCCCGCGGGCGTGCTGAACACCGTGCTCGCCGACGGCAGGACCACCTTCGACGGCCTGTCCGCCGCGCTCGACGCCGGGCTCGTCGACAAGATCGGCTTCACCGGCTCGTCGGCGGTGGGCGTGCGGATCGGCGAGCTGGCCGGGCGGCACCTGCAGAACCCGTGCCTGGAGCTGGGCGGCAAGAACCCCCTCGTGGTCATGCCCGACGCCGACCTCGACCTCGCCGTCGAGGGCGCGCTGTTCTCCGGCTTCGGCACGGCCGGGCAGCGCTGCACGTCGCTGGGCACGGTGATCGTCCACGCATCGGTGCACGACGAGTTCCTGCGCCGCTTCGACGCGGCCGTCCGGGACGCGGCGATCGGCGACCCGACGCGCTCGGACGTGCTGTACGGGCCGATGATCTCGGCCCGGTTCCTGGCGAACTTCGAGAAGCACCTCGACCTGGTCCGCCCGCACCACACCCTGCACGGCTCCACCGGCACCGGCCGGATCACGCCCGCCAACCCGCGCGGGGACTTCACCGGTGAGCCGGGGATCTACGCCCACCCGACCATCGTGGACGGCGTGGTGGCCGACGACGCGCTGTACCGCACCGAGACGTTCGGCCCGATCGTCGGCGTCGCGACGTTCGAGACGTTCGACGAGGCCACAGCTCTCGCCAACGGCCACGGCTACGGCCTGTCCGCGGCGATCTACACGTCCACCCCGGTGCACGCGTTCCGGTTCCGGGAGCGCGCGAGCGCGGGCATGGTGAGCGTCAACAACTCGACGTCCGGGGCCGAGGCGCACCTGCCGTTCGGCGGGAACGGCCGCTCGGGCAACGGGAGCAGGCAGTCGGGGATCTGGGTCCTCGATCAGTTCACGCGGTGGCAGTCGATGAACTGGGACTACGCGGGGAAGCTGCAGAAGGCCCAGATGGACACGGCGGAGCTGCCGGCCGACCCCGCCTACCGCCTCTCCTGACGCTCGTCGGGCTCCCGCCGCGACCTGGGTTCTCGGTACCGGGGCCGTAAACGCACCATCGTGCTCAGGTTCGGATCGGAATGATCAGGCCGGCGAACGGGCGAGACCCAGGAGCTCGGGCAGGTCCGCGACCCCGCCCAGCACCTGCGTGGGCGCCTCGGCACTCAGCTCTGCGCGCCCGGCGATGACGCGCACGGGCGCCTGAGGTCAGGAGGGCTCGTCGTCCTCCGCGCCCGCCCGGCGGATGTCGTCGGCGACGAGCTCCTTGAACGGGTGCAGCCGCTCGTAGAGCTCCTCGGGCGGCACCGCCTCCTCCGGCTCGCGGGTGCCGATGATCCACGGCGCCGCCTCGACCGCCGTGTCCCAGGCCGACTCGTCGGCCGGCTGGGCCTCCCGGGTGCGATCGGGCTCCCCCGCCGGCTCCTGGGCGGGGCCGATGGCGTCGAGGTACACGTTCTGGAAGCCCCGGCGTTCCTCTTCGTGGAACTCGATCCGGGCCTGCTTGCTCCGGAACCGCATCGCCTCCCGGCCGATGCGTTCACGGAACGTCGTGTACTCCCTGCCCTCGTCGTCGCGCAGGACGTACCGGGTCGTCCCGGAGCGTCCCGAAAGCTCCTCGACCTCGCGCACACGCACCTCGCGCTCCACCCGGTCGGGGTACCCGGCCCGGACCCGTCAACCCCCGAGGAACCGCGTGAGGGAGGCAGCCACGACGCTCGGACGGCGGGTGAGGCGCTCCTCCTCGTCGGCGAGCGTCATCAGGCGCAGCCCTGCGTTGACCAGCAGCCAGCGCAGCGGTTCGGGTTCCCAGCGCCGCGACCGGTGCCCGACCCACGGCAGGCGCACCAGTGGGTCGTCGCTCCCGAGGATCAGGGCCGCGAGCGTGCGGCCCGCGAGGTTCGACGTCGCGACGCCGTCGCCCACGTACCCGCCTGCCCAGCCGACGCCGTCCGGCCCGAGCCCGATGCCGGCGTGCCAGTCCCGGGGGATGCCGAGCGGCCCGCCCCAGGCGTGGGTGAAGTCGTCCGGGCGCAGCGCAGGGAACAGCTCGGTGACGGCGGTGCGCAGCCCGGCGAACACCCGCTCGTCGCGGTCGAACGACGGGTGGATCCGGGAGCGGAAGTGGTACGGCGCCCCGCGCCCACCGAACACGAGCCGGTCGTCGGCGGTGCGCTGGCCGTAGACGACGAGGTGGCGGTGGTCGCTGAACGTCTGCCCGCCGGCGAGCCCCGCCTCGTCCCAGAACGACGCCGGCAGCGGCCGTGTCGCGACGATCAGCGAGTACACCGGCACCACCGAGCGCGGGGTGAGCGTGGCGCTCCACGCCTCGGTCGCGCGGACGACGGTGCGGGCGCGCACCACCCCGCGATCGGTCACGACCTCGCGGGGGCGGATCGCCAGCGCCGTGGTGCCCTCCGCGATCCGCCCGCCGCGGCGCTCTACGGCCCGCGCGAGCCCGCGGGCGAGCCGCGCCGGCTGGATCCGGGCGCAGTCGGGTGAGTAGGTCGCCCCGAGCACGCCGGCGGCCCCGACCAGCGCGGACGTCTCCTGCGGCCCGAGCAGCTCGACCCGGTCCGGCCCGTCTGACACCTCGGCACGGGCCCGCGCGAGCTGCGCCGGCGTCCGCGCGAGGACGACGGTGCCGCCCTTCAGCCAGCCGCAGGAGATGCCCTCGTCCGCCACCGCCGTGCCGACCTCGTCCACGGCGGCGCGCATCGCCGCCCGCATCGCGTCGGCTGCCTCGGCCCCGTGCCGCCGGGTGAGTGCGGCCCGGCCGGCCGGGAACAGCGCCGAGCACCAGCCGCCGTTGCGCCCGCTCGCCCCGAACCCGGCGATCTCCCGCTCGATGAGCAGCACACGTAGGCCGGGGTCGCGCCGCAGGAGCGTGTGCGCCGTCCACAGACCGGTGTAGCCCGCGCCGACGATGCAGACGTCGGCCTCGGTGTCGCCTTCGAGGGGTGGGCGCGGCGCGAGGTCGTACCCGTCGGAGGCGACCTGCTCGAACCACAGGCCTACGGCGGCGCTGGTCAGATTCGGACCCACGCCTCCGTCAGCACCCCCCGCAGGATCTGCTCGATCTCGTCGAACTCGGCCGGGCCCGCGACGAGGGGCGGCGAGAGCTGGACGACGGGGTCGCCGCGGTCGTCGGCGCGGCAGTACAGCCCGGCATCCAGCAGCGCCTTGGACAGGAACCCGCGCAGCAGCCGTTCGCTCTCCTCGGCCGTGAAGGTCTCCTTGGTCGCCTTGTCCTTGACCAGCTCGATGCCGAAGAAGAACCCCTCGCCGCGGACGTCGCCGACGATGGGCAGGTCGAGCAGCTTCTCCAGCGTCGCCCGGAACACCGGCGACTGCTCACGGACGTGCTCGTTCAGCCCCTCGCGCTCGAAGATGTCGAGGTTGGCCATCGCGACGGCCGCCGAGACCGGATGCCCGCCGAACGTGTAGCCGTGCAGGAAGGACGTGGCACCGGAGCGGAACGGCTCGAACAGCCGGTCGCTGGCGATCATCGCGCCGATCGGCGAGTAGCCCGAGGTCATGCCCTTGGCGCAGGTGATGATGTCCGGGACGTAGCCGAAGCTCTCGCAGGCGAACATGTTGCCGATGCGGCCGAACGCGCAGATCACCTCGTCGGACACGAGCAACACGTCGTGGCGGTCGCAGATCTGGCGCAGCCGCTCGAAGTAGCCGGGCGGCGGCGGGAAGCAGCCGCCCGCGTTCTGCACCGGCTCCACGAACACGGCCGCGACGCTGTCCGGGCCCTCGGCGAGGATCGCCTGCTCCACCTGGTCGGCGGCCCAGCGGCCGAACGCCTTGAGGTCGCCCGCCACGTGCTCGGGCGCGCGGTAGGCGTTGGTGTTGGGCACCTTGAACGCGCCGGGCACCAGCGGCTCGTACGGAACGCGCAGGTCCGGCACGCCGGTGATGGCGAGCGCGCCCTGCGGGGTGCCGTGGTAGGCGACCTGCCGGCTGATCACCTTGTGCTTGGTGGGCTTGCCGGTGAGTTTGAAGTACTGCTTGGCGAGCTTCCACGCGCTCTCGACGGCCTCGCCGCCGCCGGTGGTGAAGAAGACGCGGTTCAGGTCGCCGGGCGTGTGGTGTGCGAGCCGCTCGGCGAGGTCGATCGCCGAAGGGTGCGCGTAGGACCAGATCGGGAAGTACGCCAGCTCGGCGGCCTGGCGGGCCGCGGTCTCGGCCAGCTCGCGGCGCCCGTGCCCGGCCTGTACCACGAAGAGCCCGGCGAGCCCGTCGAGGTACTCCCGCCCGTCGGCGTCCCACACCCGGCAGCCCTCGCCGCGCACCATGATCGGCACCCGCCCACCGTCCTCGTAGGTGGAGTGCCGCGTGAAGTGCATCCACAGGTGGTCACGGGCGGCATCGGTGCGATCGGTGCCGCGGGGGGTGTGGGAGGAGGTGGGGGCGGTGGCGGTCTCGGGCACGGTGGTCATCGAGTTCCCCAGTTGTAGTGCTGCTTGCGCAGCTTCATGTAGACGAACGTCTCCGTGCTGCGGACGCCGGGCAGCGCTCTGATCCGCCGCCCGACCAGCTCGAGCAGGTGGTCGTCGTCCTCGCAGACGGCCTCGATCAGCACGTCGTAGGACCCGGCCGTGATCACGACGTAGTCGACCTCCGGCATCTCGGCCAGCGCGTCGGCCAGGTCCACGACGTCGCCTCCAGCCTTGATCCCGACCATCGCCTGGCGTCGGAAGCCCAGCTGCAGCGGGTCGGTGACGGCGACGATCTGGATGACGCCCGCCTCCTGCAGCCGCGCCACCCGCTGCCGCACGGCGGCCTCGGAGAGCCCGACCGCGCGCGCGATCGTGGCGTAGGACCGCCTGCCGTCCTCCTGCAACTGCTCGACGATCGCCTTGCCGACGTCGTCGAGCAGGACGTGCGCCGGCTCCGGGGCGAGGGACACGTCGCACAGGGTAGGTGATCGCAACTGAATCCGTCGACAGATCAATTCGGTAATACGGATTTCATCGCCTTCGGCCTGTCAAGGTCTCGAAATCCGCAGAATGGGCCTATAGAGTGCCCCAGGTCACCCGGTCGAACGAGGAGCGCCTCGATGGACAAGCTGCAGCTGCGGAACTTCGTGGACGGGCAGTGGTCCGATGCCAGCGACGGGCGCACGAGCGATCTCGTCGACCCGGTGACCGGAGAGGTGTACGCGAGCGCCCCGATGTCCGGGGATGCCGACGTGGACGCGGCCTACGGCGCCGCGGCGCGGGCGTTCGAGACGTGGCGTGACACCACGCCCGCCGAGCGGCAGCGCCTCCTCCTCAAGCTCGCCGACGCAATCGAGGGGCGCGCCGGGGAGTTCGTGACGACCGAGAGCCGCAACACGGGAAAGCCGCTCGGTCTCACGGCGGAGGAGGAGCTGCCGCCCTGTGTGGACCAGATCCGCTTCTTCGCAGGCGCCGCGCGCGTGCTCGAGGGCCGGGCCGCGGCGGAGTACATGGCCGGGCACACATCCTTCGTCCGCAGGGAGCCGATCGGCGTGGTCGGGCAGGTGACGCCCTGGAACTACCCGCTGATGATGGCCGTCTGGAAGATCGCCCCCGCGCTGGCTGCGGGCAACACCGTGGTGCTCAAGCCTTCGGACACCACGCCCGCCTCCACGCTCCTGCTCGCCGAGGTGGCCGCGGAGTTCCTGCCGCCGGGCGTGTTCAACGTGGTCTGCGGCGACCGCGACACCGGGCGCGCGCTCGTGTCCCACTCCGTGCCGCAACTGGTGGCGATCACCGGCTCCGTGCGCGCCGGCATGGAGGTGGCCGAGGCCGCGAGCCACGACGTCAAGCGCGTGCACCTGGAGCTGGGCGGCAAGGCACCGGTGATCGTCTACGACGACGCCGACGTCGAGGCCGCCGCACGGTCGATCGCCGAGGCCGGCTACTTCAACGCGGGCCAGGACTGCACCGCCGCCACGCGGGTGCTGGCCGGCGCCTCCGTGCACGACGACCTGGTGGCCGCGCTCACCGAGCAGGCCCGGGCCACGCGCACCGGCCTGCCCGACGACGAGGACGTGCTGTTCGGCCCGCTGAACAACCGCACCCAGCTCGATCGCGTCACCGGGCTGCTGGGCCGGCTGCCCGACCACGCGACGGTGACCACCGGCGGCACCCGGCCCGGCGGTGATCTCTCCGGTGGCTTCTTCCTGGAGCCTGCCGTCGTCGCCGGCCTGCGCCAGGATGACGAGGTGGTCCAGAACGAGATCTTCGGCCCGGTGATCACCGTGCAGCGGTACGCCGACGAGGAGGAGGCGATCCGGCTCGCCAACGGCGTGCGTTACGGCCTGGCATCCAGCGTGTGGACGCGCGACTTCGGCCGCGCCATGCGCACCAGCCGCAGGCTCGACTTCGGCTGCGTCTGGATCAACACGCACATCCCGCTGGTCGCCGAGATGCCGCACGGCGGCTTCAAGCACTCGGGCTACGGCAAGGACCTGTCGGTCTACGGATTCGAGGACTACACGCGCGTCAAGCACGTGATGGCGAACATCGACTCCTGAGCGGAGGCCGACATGACCGAGGTGATCGGCCGCTCCGACGGCACCGCCCCAGGCGACAAGGGTCTCAAGGGCGGTGCGCTCGGGCTGGTGTCCAGCGTGGTGATCGGCCTGGCGTCCACGGCACCGGCCTACAGCCTCGCCGCCAGCCTGGGCGCGCTCGTCCTGCTGACCGGTGAGAAGGCACCTGCCGTCCTGCTGCTCGCGTTCGTGCCGATGTACCTGATCGCGGTCGCCTACCGGGAGCTCAACCGGGCAGAGCCCGACTGCGGCACCACCTTCACGTGGGCGGGCCGGGCGTTCGGGCCGTGGATGGGGTGGCTCGGCGGCTGGGGCATCATCGCCGCCGACGTGATCGTCATGGCCAACCTGGCGCAGGTGGCGGGGCAGTACTCGTTCCTGCTGATCGGGGCGGACGCGCTCGCGGAGAGCACGCTGTGGACCACGGTGGCCGGTGTCGTCTGGATCCTGGTCATGACCTACATCTGCTACCGAGGCATCGAGATCTCGGCACGCCTGCAGTACGCCCTGCTGGGCATCGAGCTCGTGGTGCTGGCGATCTTCGCCGTCACCGCGCTGGTCCGCGTCTACGCGGGCGACGCCCCCGAGGGCTCGATGACGCCGAGCTTGGGCTGGCTGTGGCCCGGCGGGCTCGGCGTCGCCGAGCTGGTCGACGCCGTGCTCATCGCCGTGTTCCTGTACTGGGGCTGGGACACCGCGGTGGCCGTCAACGAGGAGAGCGACGAGCCCGGCCGCACACCCGGGCGGGCCGCGGTGCTCTCGACGCTGCTGCTGGTCGTCACCTACGTCCTGGTCGCGGTGGCCGCGGTCGCGTTCGCGGGCACGGGTACCGAGGGCATCGGGCTGGGCAACGAGGAGAACTCCGACGACGTCTTCGCCGCGATGGGCACCGCGGTGTTCGGCGAGGAGGGCCTCGGCCCCGCCTTCGTGATCCTGCTGATCATCTCGGTGCTGACGTCGTCGGCGGCGTCCACGCAGACCACGATCCTTCCCACGGCGCGGGCGGCGCTGTCGATGGGTGCCTACCGGGCGCTCCCACAGCGGTTCGCCGACATCCACCCCCGCTACCTCACCCCGACCTGGGCCACCTGGGGCATGGGCATCGCGTCGGTCGTGTTCTACGTGGGCCTCACGCTGGTCAGCGAGAACGTGCTGGCCGACTCGATCTCGGCCACCGGCCTGCTGATCGCCTTCTACTACGGCCTCACCGGCTTCGCCTGCGTGTGGTTCTACCGCCGGGAGCTGCGGGGACGCGGGCTGTGGACCAAGGGCGTGCTGCCCGGCCTCGGCGGGCTGATGCTGCTGGTGGCGTTCGTGCTGTCGAGCATCGACTACGCGGCGGTGGACGCGGGGTCCACCACCATCCTGGGCATCGGCGGGGTCTTCGTGATCGGCATCGGGGCCATCGTGCTGGGTGCCGTGCTGATGTTCGTGTACAGCCGGATCGCCCCCGCGTTCTTCCGCGGCGAGACGCTGCGCCCGGGCACGTCCGACCTGCTGCTGCACGACGAACGCGGCGGCCCGCACTTCGGCCTGCCCGACTCGGAGGAGAGCACCGTGATCGCGCCGGACCGGTCGAACCTGCCGCCCGGACGGGAGCCGGACGACCCGCCGCGCTCCTGAGCCGCACCTGCACGTGGCGTCGGATCACGGCCGCCGGAACCGGTCGTGCGGCACCACCGCGATCGGCACCAGCTCCACCCGCAGCTCCGGGACGACGAGCCCGGCGACCTGGATGAGGATGCTCGCCGGCGCCGTGCCCGCGGTGAAGTACCGCGAGCGGACGCGCTGGATGGCGGGCAGGTCCATGCGGTCGACGAAGTAGACCGTCATCGACACGATGTCGTCGAGCGCGCCGCCGACCTCGGCGAGGACCGTCCGTACGTTGCGGACGCACTGCTCCATCTGCGCCTCGGCGTCGCCGATCCCCACGACCTGGTCGTGCTCGTCCCATGCGACCTGACCCGTGACGTGCACGACCTGGCCAGGGCCCTGGATCACGCCCTGGGAGAACGCCCTGCCGTTCGGTTGCCAGATCCCGCGCGGGTTGAAGCCGTCAGCCATGGCTCGACGATCCCAGGGCGGACGACGCGACGACAGCCGGGAGCGCTACGGGACTGCTCGGCGGCGCAGTTGCGCGTACCGCTCGCCGAAGATGGCCAGCAGCGGGCCCATGTGCTCGGTGGTGTCCCGGAGCAGGCACTCGGCCTCCGCCGGGGTGACGTGGTGGTGCAGCCACACCGCCAGGAACGAGAGCAGCTCGGCGCCTGCCCTGCGTCGCATCTGCTGCCGCACCCACCGCATGTCGCTGCAGCTGAGATGCGTGGTGATCAGCGGGAACAACCGGCGCTCGCGCTCGGCCAGCTGCTCGTGCAGCACGGGTGCGATGCCGTCGAGCGCGTCGCGGAGCGCGCCTGCCGCGGCGGGCACCGCATCCACCAGGCGGGCGGCCCCGCCGAGCAGGGGCTCCAGCACCGCGCGGTCGGCGACGACCCGGTCCAGCACGTCGGACGCGTACGGGCCGGCGCGCCGCGCCAGCAGCGGGGGCAGCGCCTCACCCGCCACCTCGAGGTGCACGTCGACGGCCGTCAGGACGGGCAGCAGGTAGCCGCGCAGTGCATCGGCGTCGGTCCCGCCGGCACCTCGTGCCATGGCGTCCGCGGCGCGGGCGAACTCCACGACGTCGGCGAGAGCAGCGCGGTGCAGCACGCGCCACGCCGTGAGGTCGGGTACCGGATCCCCTGGCCGGCGCGGCCCGTTGGGCGGGATCCACATCGCGCCGCACGGCCGATCCTCCGTCATGCCGTGCAGTGAACCGCCGGGCGCGGGCGGCGCGCGTCGGTAGCGACTACCCAGTTCGCAGCGTGTTCCCGCGACGCGGCACGTGGCACCATCGGCGCATGTCAGGGGGGCCGCTGCTGGAGCGCCACACCGAGCTCGTCCGGCTGGCGGCCGCCGTGCGGGCCGCCGCGACGGGTCGCGGGCGCGTCGCCCTCGTCACGGGTGAGGCGGGCATCGGCAAGACGAGCCTGGTGCGCGCGTTCCTCGGCACCCTGGGCCGGGACGTCCGGGTGTTGCGCGGCGCCTGCGACGACCTGCTCGCTCCCCGCCCGCTCGCCCCGCTCCGGGAGGCCGTGCGCGACAGCGCGGGCCCGCTGGCACGGGCGCTGGACACCTCCGCGGCGGCCGACGCGGCGCTCTCGGCGGTCGTCGAGGAGCTCGCCGCGCAAGTGCCCACCGTCCTCGTCGTCGAGGACCTCCACTGGGCCGACGACGCCACCATCGACGTGCTGCGCTACCTCGTGCGGCGGATCGACACCCTGCCCGCGGTGCTCGTGCTGACCGTACGGGAGGACGAGATCGCCGCGAACCAGCAGCTGCTCCAGCTGCTGGGCGCGGTGGCCGGGCCGGAGAGCGTCCGCCTCGAGCTCGAGCCGCTCTCCACCGCGGCCGTCGCGGAGCTCGCCGGGCCGGCCGGTCGCGACACGGGGGCGCTGCATGCGCTCACCGCGGGCAACCCCTTCTACGTCACCGAGGCGCTCGCCGCGCCCCCGGACGCGCTGCCGATCAGCGTGGCGGACGCCGTGCGCGCACGGATCCGCCCGCTCGGCCCGCACTGCGCCGCGGCGCTCGAACAGCTCTCCGTGGTGCCGGGAGTCGTGGAGTTCCCGCTGGCG
The DNA here is from genome assembly GCF_007994075.1 of Pseudonocardia hierapolitana. NCBI lineage: Bacteria > Bacillati > Actinomycetota > Actinomycetes > Pseudonocardiales > Pseudonocardiaceae > Pseudonocardia > Pseudonocardia hierapolitana. The sequence goes on from NZ_VIWU01000001.1 coordinate 308,863, forward strand.
GAGGCGCTGCTGCCGGACCGGATGGACGAGCTCGCCCGCGCCGAGGAGCGCGGGATCCTCGCCGTGCGGGAGAACGGCCTCGCGTTCCGGCACGAGCTCGCACGGCGCGCGGTCGAGGCCGCGCTCCCCCGGCTGCGGCGCAGGGCGCTCAACCTCGCCGTCGTCCGCGTCCTGCGCGGCATCCCGGACATCGACCTCGAACGCGTCGTGCACCACGCCGTGCAGGCCGACGATGCCGCCACGATCGTCGAGTTCGCACCCCGCGCCGCCCACGCCGCGGCGGCCAGCGGCTCCCATCGGCAGGCGTTGACGCACCTCGAGGCCACGGTCCGCCACGTCCACCGGCTGCCGCCCGCCGAGCAGGCGACGGTGATCGACGAGTACGGCTGGGAGCTGCACCTGGCCCACCGGCTCGACGACGCCGTGGCCGCCGGGCGGGACGCCGTGGCCCGCTTCGAGCGGCTCGGCCACCCGGTCGGCCTGGGCACCGCCCTCGTCCGGCTGTCGCGCCACGAGTTCATGTCCGGGGACACCGAGGAGGCCGAGCGGCTGATCGGGCGAGCGGTGACCGTGCTGGAGAGCGCCGGATCCGACGTGGCGAGCGCCGCGGCGTCCACCGACCGGGCCGCCCTGCTGACCCTGACCGGGCAGACCAGGGAGGCGCTTCCCGTCCTGGAGGCGGCCCTGGAGCTGGCGCGCCGGGCGCAGCGGCCCGACCTGCAGTCGCTGTGCCTGAACTACCGCGGTCTCGCCCGGGCTCATCACGACGACGTCGACGGCGCCCCGGACATGCGCGAGGCGATCGCGGTCGCGACGACGAACGGGTGTCACGAGGCCGCCGCGCGTGCCTACATCAACTTCGGTGAGCTGCTGCAGTGCAGCGGCCGCTGGGTGGAGATGGCGCAGTGCGTCGAGGACGGGCTGGCCTACATCCGCGAGTTCGGGCTGTGGCAGCACGCGCAGCTGGCCGGTGTGCAGCGGCACCTCCTGCAGATGCACCACGGGGACTGGGACGCCGCCGAAGAGGGGCTGCGCAGGCTCGTGGAGCAGAGCACCCGGAGCGTGTTCGACGTACACCGCCTGCCCGTCTACGGCCGGCTGCTGGCCCGGCGGGGCCGGGAGGATGCCGAGCAGGTGCTGGATCGGGCCTGGCGGCACGCGAGCCAGCAGCGCGCTCCCATCGGCATGGCCCGGGCGGCGACCGGGCTCGTGGAGTGGGCGTGGCTGAACGAGCAGCCGGACCGCGCCCGGCGGGCGGCCGAAGAGGTGCTGCCCTGGATGCGGGGCGGCGCCTGGAACACGATGCGCGGCGAACTGCTGCGCCACCTGGCTCGCGCGGGGATCGACCCCGGCCCGTTCCCCGGCTGCCCGGAGCCGTGGGCGGCCGGGCTGCGCGGCGACTGGGAGGCCGCCGCGGCGGAATGGGCCCGGATCGGCGATCCGTACGAGCGGGCGCTCGAACTCACCGAGTCCGGGGAAGCCGGGCCCGCGCTGGAGGGCCTGCGCGTGCTCGACGAGCTGGGCGCCGCGGCCGCCGCGGTCGTCCGGCGCCGGTTGCGTGAACGGGGCCTGCGGCCACCACCGCAGCGGCGGACCGACCGCAAGCGGTCCCACCCGGCCGGGCTCACCGACCGCGAGATCGACGTGCTCGACCTCGTGGCGCAGGGCTCGACCAACGCGGAGATCGCGGCGAAGCTCGTGCTCTCGGTGCGCACCGTCGACCACCACGTGTCGTCGATCCTCGGCAAGCTCGGGGCGCGTACGCGCCGGGAGGCCGTCGCGGCGCGGCGCGCCCTCGAACCGAGCTGACCGGCGGAGACGCGGGGCGGGGGGCCTCCAGCGCCTCCCGGGCAGCGTTGCTCTAGAAGGTCATCGGCTCTCCCGGGATCGGCCCCGACCCGGTCTCGGAGCTGCGTCGCCCCGGACACGCCGCGGTGCGGGCGAAAGGTCACCCCTCGCGGCCCGGGTGTGTCCGCGCTGACGCACCGGGTGCCGGCTCACCGACGGACCAGGTCACCCACCTGCGGAGAGGGTGCGGGCGTGCCCGGTCGGGTGCCGGGCTGTCACCGATGCAGATGGGCACCCCGGGCGTCCGGATGGGCAGCGCCGACGGATGTCCCGAGCCCGACCCGACCGTAGGAAGTGTCTCCATGCTGATGCTCGAAACACGCTGCCGGACCGTCGCCGAACGGCCCGGTGCTCCCGAGCCGGCCGCCCCGCCGGGTGCCGAGGTCGTGCCACGGCCCCTCGAGACCGCCCCGGCGGGGTGCGCCCCCCACTGCGCCCGCCTCTGCACCGAGGACGGGTTCGCGACGGCCTACACCGGCCACGCCAGCGAGCTGACCGGGTTCTGCCGGCGCGCGCTGGCCGACCACGGGCTCGCGGAGGAGGTCACCCAGGAGGTGTTCCTGCGGGCATGGCGCCGGTGCGCCACCTTCCGGGTCCGCGACGGCAGCAGCCGGGACGAGACGGCCCAGATACGCACCTGGCTCTTCGCGATCGCCCGCAACGCGGTGATCGACGCCACCCGCAGGCGCGGACGCCGCCCGACGCTGCACCTGGACCCCGAGCAGGTCGCCCAGCAGGCCGACCCGTCCGACACCTACGCCCGCTTCGACACGGCCGAGCAGGTGCGCGGCGGGCTCGCCGCGCTCACCCCGACCCACCGGGGCGTCCTCACCGCGATCTTCGTCGACGAGCTGACCTACGACCAGGCCGCCAACCGGTTCGGAGTCCCCGTCGGCACCGTGAAGAGCCGGATCTACTACGCGCTGCGGGCACTGCGCGCCGAGCTGGGCGACGATGGCCGGCACCGGTAGGCCCGGTATGGGCAGCGGTTGCCGATGCAGGCGCCGCCGCGGCGGGCGCAGGATCGAGCGGCGGGGGCGGGTGACCCCTGCACCACCCCGGCGCAGTGGCACGACCCGGCGGGAACAGAGGCCGCGGCCTCGGCCCGCCACGGTGTGACGCCGATGCGCACGGACGAGCCGGGAGGTGGCTCATCGCATGCGGTTGATGTGGCGTCACGAGAAGGAACGAACCACTCACCCGCCGCCGCGCGCGACGAGCTGCGCAGCACGATCACGCGGGTCTCCTGACCGATGGGTGGTGGGCCGGCTGCGTGGGAGCATGGCGCGGTGGGGCCGGACCTGCTCGAGCGCGACGCGGAGATCCACGCGCTGCTCGCGGCGGTCGACGCGGCCGCGGCCGGCTCCGGGTCCGTCGTCCTGATCGGCGGCGAGGCGGGGATGGGCAAGTCCAGCCTGGTCCGAGCGTTCCTCTCGCGCCTGCCCCGTGAGGTGCGGGTCCTCGTCGGGGCATGTGACGACCTGCGGGCCAGGCGGCCCCTCGGCCCGCTCCGCGACGCCGCCCGCGGCAGCGGGGGCCCGCTGGAGCGGGCCGTCGTCGACCGTGACCTGGAGGCCGTCTTCGGTGCGGCCTCGCGCGAGCTCGACACACCGCCGGTCACGGTCCTCGTGGTCGAGGACCTGCAGTGGGTCGACGACGCCACGCTCGACGTGCTGCAGCACGTGGCGCGGCGGATCTCCTCGATGACGGCCGTTCTCGTGCTCACGCTGCGGGCGGACGAGGTCGATCCCACGCACCCGCTGCGTGCGCTGCTCGGCGAGCTCGGCGCGTCACGGGCACACCGGATCCAGCTCCAGCCACTGTCCGCCGACGCGGTGCGCGAGCTGACCTCGACGCGGGCCGCGCAGGGGGCGCGGTGGGACGCCGCCCAGCTGCACGCCCTGACCGGCGGGAACCCGTTCTTCGTGTCCGAGACGCTCGCATCGCCGCCGGGCACCGTTCCGCGCACGGTCTCCGACGCGGTCATCGCCCGGTCGAGCCAGCTCACGCCCGCGGCCCGAGATGCGCTGGAGCAGCTCGCCGTGGTGCCGGCGGTCGTCGAGTTCGAGCTGGCGGAGTCGCTGCTGGGTGGTGGGCTCGGGCTCCTCGAGGAGGCAGAGCGGTACGGGATGCTGCAGGTGCGCCCCGACGGGCTCGCGTTCCGGCACGAGCTCGCGCGGCGCGCCGTCGAGTCCCGCCTGCCGGTGATCCGGCGCAGGCGCCTCAACCAGGCCGTCGTCGCCTCGTTGCTCGCCCAGCCACAGCCCGACCTCGACCGGGTGGTGCACCACGCCGTCGAGGCGGACGACGCCGAGGCGGTCGCCGAGCACGCGCCGGAGGCCGGCCGGGCCGCGGCCCGGCTCGGGTCGAACCGGCAGGCGCTCGCCCACTTCGGCGTCGCGCTGAGGTACGCCGCGACGCTGCCGCCCGCCGAACACGCCCGCCTGCTCGACGAGTACGCGTGGGAGCTCGGCAACGCCCAGCGCTTCGACGAGGCCGTGCGGTTCAGCAGCGAGTCGGTCCGCCGGTACGAGACGCTCGACGACCGGGAGGCCCTCGCCGACGTGCTCGCCCGGATGTCGCGCCACCTGTACATGACCGGTGCCACCTCGGAGGCCAAGCAGGCCGCGGGCCGTGCCGTCGAGGTGCTGGAGGCCGCGCACGCCTCGGTGGAGCACGTGGCGAACGCGCTCATCGCACAGGGGTCGATGCTGACGCTCACCGGGCGGTCCCGCACGGCCCTCGACGTGCTGGCCCGGGCCCAGCGCCTCACCGAGCAGGTCGGGAAGCCGTACCTCTCCGCGATGTGCCTGAACTGCATCGGGATGGCGCGGGGCGACCTCGAGGGCCCCGCCGGGCTCGTGCCGCTGCGGGAGAGCATCGCGATCGCCCGATCGGCGGGGGCGCACGAGACGGCCGCGCGCGCCTACACCAACCTGGCGGAGGCGCTGCACCGGTCGTGGTGCGGTGACGAGCTCGCCCGCGTCCTCGACGACGGCGTCGCCTTCGCCCTCGAGCGCGGGCTGTGGTCGCACGCCTACGCCCTCCAGGCGCACCGCGGCCTGCTCCTCCTGCGACGTGGCGACTGGACGGACGCGGCGGAGCTGCTCGCAGGCCTCGTCGCGGACGCGGGGGCCGCGGGCGTGCTGAGCGTCTTCAGCGTCGCGGCCCACGCCCGCCTGCTCGCCCGCCGCGGCGACCCCGCGGCGGAGGGCATGCTGTTCGACGCCTGGGACCGTGCCGTGGCACAGCGGTCCGTCACGGGGCTGGCCCTCGCCGGCCCGGCCATCGCCGAATGGTCCTGGCTGGCGGGCCGGCCGGACCGGTCCACCGTCGTCGTCGAGACCCTGATGGCCGGGGCCGACGGCCGGCTCGGGATCGCCCCCGTGATCGGCGAGGTGTTGCGGTACCGGAGCCGGGCCGGGGTCCCGGTACCGGAGTTCCCCGCCTGCCCGCAGCCCTGGGCGTCCGGGCTGCGCGGCGACTGGCGGGAGGCGGCGGCCCGGTGGGCCGACGTCGGCGACCCGTACGAACGGGCCCTCGAGCTCGCCTCGTCGAGCGAGCCCGCGCCCATGCTGGAGGCGTTGAAGGTGCTCGACTCCCTGGACGCGCGGCCCGCCGCGGAGTGGGTGCGGGGGAATCTGGCCGCTGCCGGCGTCACGAAGGTGCCCCGGCGGCCCTCGACGAGCACCCGCGCCAACCCCGCCCGCCTGACCGAACGCCAGCTGGAGGTGCTCGCCCTGCTGACCGAGGGCCTGACCGACGCCGAGATCGCGGCGGAGCTCGTGCTGTCCGTGCGGACGGTCAACCACCACGTCGCAGACGTGTTCGACAAGCTCGGCGTCCGCTCCCGGCGGGCCGCCGCCGCGGTGGCGCGCACGCTGGACATGCCGCGGCGTCGGGGCGGGAGCCGCCGCTAGACGAGTCAGTCCTATCTGATCCGTGGTCGTAGGCGATCGGTGGCGGATAACTGCCGAATGGTGTGGTTGCTCGGGCACGCCCGTTTTCGACGGATCGCTTCCTGGCGGGCGCCTGCGCAACTATCTCGTGGGCCGTTCCCGCCTCCCCACGCGGCTATCGGAGCCATTTGTTGGGTTCTGCGGAACGCGCTCACGCGGCCGTGCGGATCCAGCGGGGGAGTAGGGCCTCGAGGATGGGTTCAGGGTCGAGGCGGTCGCCGTACCAGTCGGGGGTGAGGGTGGTGTGGTCGATCTGTAGCCGAGCGCGGGTGTGCATTTCGATCAGGCTTTCGGTGTTGCCGGTCAACGGCGTTGGGATGGCCGGGATCGGGGGGCCATCGGGTCGGCGGAACTCCCATCGACCGGCCAGTCGGCGGATGCGGTAGCCGTGGTCGTGGATGAGGCGGTGGGGTGGAAGGAGCAGACCAGGATCAGGTTGTCGATATCCGTGCGGCCGCCGGACCACCAGGGGACGACGTGGTGGGCGTGCAGATGCCGGGTGTGGGTGCAGCCGGGGAACTGACACCCCTCCCCGTCCCGCACGGTGCGGGCGGCGATCTGGGCGGGGGTGGCCAGGCGCCGGTTGCGACCCCGATACATGCGGGTGCTGGTCCGGTCGTTGAGCAGCACCTGCACCCGGGCATCACAGGCCAGCCGCTCCGCCGTCGTCGCGGGGATCTCGGGCCCGTCGTCGAGGCGGGCGGTGCCGGTGGTGGTGTCGAGGTGCACGATCACCTGCGCCTTCCCGCGCTCGACCACCGGCCCGGAGGCCTCTTCGGAGTGGGTGCGGTCTTGGAGTAGGAGAGCTGCCCGGCGGCGAACGCCTCCCGGATGCGCGGCAGGTTGCGCAGGGCGTGCGCCACGCGGAGGCGTTCGGTGGCGGTGCGCAGGTTCATCCCGGCCCGCCAGGACAACCAGTGCGCACAGGAGCGAATCCCGTCACCGGCCCAGCCGTTCCGTTGGTCGAACTCGGCCAGCAACTGTAGGAATCGGCATTCGGCGGCGGCGATGTGCCCGGCCAGACCGAGGAGTTCGGATTCCAGGTCGTCGAGGGGTATGGCCTGTAGTGGGGTCGGGAGCGAAATGATCGACACGACAAACCTCCCGAAGCGCCCTGAGTCAATGTTCGACCCAAAGGATGGCAGTCGGGTCCGACAATTCCTGGCCCCTGTGGAGGGTGGGCCGCGTTCCGCGGAACGCGGCGGCACGGAACGCGGCGGAACGACGGCAACTGCGTGGTTGTGAGCCCGCGGGGGTTGGGTCGGGACCACAGGATAGTTGCGTAGGCACCCGGCGGTGACGGTCTCGTCGAGAACCGCCGTGCCCTCAAGCCGGGGACGGCCGCCAAAGCAACCACGCTATTCGGTAGTGATCCCAACCCAGCCACCCTCCCCGCGCGCGAGGCACGCCGCGAACGGCGTGACAGCGCCCGAGACACAGCTGAGGTCGATCGCAACGGCCGCCCGAGGCGACCAGGCTCGCCCACCGCGAGAAGCGTTCCCCGGCCCCCGATCGGACGCCGCCACCCTCGAGTTCGGAATTGGTTTCCACTCGGTGTGCCGGCGGGCCGGCCTCGTACCGAGGCGTCTCGGCCGGTTCGCCGGGGCGCCCAGTGGGAAGCTGGGCCGTCGAGATACGTGCAGGACTCCCGGTCGGGACCACTAGGCTCGGGCCACGGCCGGCTCGATCCCCTCCAGGACGGTGCAGGTCACCGGGTCGCGTTTGCCGGCCACCCGGACGGCCCGCCGGCCGCCGGTGCGGGCGAGCGGCCCGAGCTGCCGCATCGTCGCCGCCCCGATCACGACCTGGCCGGGCTCGGCGATGGCTTCGAGGCGGGCGGCGAGGTTGGTGGTGTCGCCGATCGCGGTGAAGTTTCGCATCTGCGCCGCGCCGATGTTGCCGACCAGCGCCGGACCGGTGTTGATCCCCACCCGGAACCGCGGCCAGTCCGACCGGCCCGCGGCGACGGTCTCGACCGCGCAGTGGAGGCCGAGGCCAGCGCGCGCGGCGCGCAGGGCGTGGTCGGGCTGCCGGACGGGCGCGTTGAAGATCGCCATCACGGCGTCACCGACGAACTGCACCACGGTGCCGCCGTGTTCGAGGATCACCGGGACGACCGCGCCGTAGTAGGTGTTGAGCATCGCCACGACCGCCTCCGGCGAGCTGCGCTCGGAGAACGGCGTGAAGCCGCGCAGGTCCGCCATCAGCACGCTCACCTCGGCCACGCGGCCACCGAGGCCGGCCTGCTCGGGGTCGGAGAGCAGGGCCGTGGCGACCGACGGCGACATGTAGGAGCGGAAGAGCCCGTCGAGCTGCGCGTACAGCCGGGCGTTCTCCAGAGTGACCGAGAGCTGGCTCGCGAGCGAGGTCAGCACGGCCCGCTCGGCCTCCGGGAAGGCGCCACGCGGGCGATGGACCTCCAGGACCCCGGCGGCGGCCCGCTTGACCGCCAGCGGCAGCACGAACGTGGCCCCGTCTGCGGAGCACCTCGGGCGCAGCTCGCGCAGCGCCCGCACGGCGATGCCGTCCCGGGCCGGCCGTCCGTCCGCGAACGCGAGGAGCCCCGAGCGCACGAGCCCCAGCCGCACAGCGTCACCGCGGAACGCTCCCGTCGCCAGCGCCATCACCTCGCTCAGGAGCTCCCGCTCACCCCGGATCACACTGGCGCGCTCCCCGATCGCGACGAGCGCGTGCAGCCGGCGCACCTGCTCGCGCTCGCGCCCCAGCGCCTCCGCGCTCTCCTGCAGGATGGCCACCTGCCGCTCGGTGAGCTGGAACCGGCGGGCGACGTCGGCGCTCAGGTCCGTGCCGACGTCGGCACCGGGTTCGGCGCGCCTGCGCACGGCCTCGACCATCTCCTCGAGCGCGCGGGAGTAGTCGCCGTGGATCGCGGCGAGCGTCTGCCGCAGCGTGACGCTGTCGAACAGGCCGAGGCCGGATCCCTCCCGCCGGAACTGGCGGTGCGCGCTCAGCGTGATGAGCGCGAACGCGGCGACCATCAGGACGTGCCACTCCCACCAGGAGACCCGCCAGCTGCGGCTCAGCGCGACGGCGACGAGGGTCTCGGCGAGCAGCACGAACGCGGTCAGCACGGCGAGCAGCAGCGGCGACCGGCGCTGCCGGTACACGTCCAGGTACCGGACGGCGGCGGCCAGGTACAGCCCGGCGCCTACGACGACACCGCCCGCCACCAGCGGATGCGTCTCGATCTCGTCGGGATGCAGGTGGAGCGGCGGGACACGGGCGAACGTCAGGGCCGTCCACACGCCGAGCAGCAGCCACGGCGTGGCGGCGAGCGGCGTCTGGCAGCGCATCACCCGGGTCGCCGCCGCAGGGCCGAGCGGTGCGGCGGACGCGAGCGCGGCGATCCCGCCGAGCACCAGCCCGACCGGCGTCGCCGAGACGAAGCCCGCGTTCGACTCCGGGATCAGCAGCCCAGGCGTGGCCAGCGCGTGCACCCCGAGGAAGCCCGCGTTCAGCTGGAACACCAACGCGACGAGGAACAGCCGGGCGTCCTGGCGGCGACGCACCGCCCGCAGCATCACGACCGCCAACGCGAGCGCCACCGCGGACGTCGCGAGCACGATCCAGAAATGCGCGCCGTGGTGCTGGTAGTGCACGTCTGCCGCGGGCAGGACCAGGAGCAGCCCCAGGCCGGCGAGCGGGAGGCAGACCGGCAGCAGCCAGCCGGCGACGAAGCGCCCCGTCACGGCACCGCCCTCATCGCACGGCCCTCATCGCGCAGCCCGGTCGAGGGCGAACCGGTCGGGCACCGAGATGCGCCCCCGCCCGAGCGTCAGCAGCCCGCGGCCGGCCAGCTCCTGCAGCACCTTGTTGGCGGTCGCCCGGGTGGTGCCGGCCATGCTCGCGAGGTCGTCCTGGGTGAGGCGGATCTCCGCGCTCCCGTTGTCGAGGGCGTAGAGCCGCGCCAGGCGCGCGAGCCGCCGGGTGACCCGGTCCTCCACCGGCAGGTAGAGCGCTTCGAGCACCATCGCCGACAGCCGCCGGACGTAGGAGGTGAGCGTCTCGGTGATGTAGGCGTCGACCTGCGGGTGGCGCCGGCGCAGCACGTCGAGCTGGGCGCCGGTGAGCGTGAGCGTGTGCGCTTCCTCGATCGCCACGACCGTGGCCGTCCGCAGCGACGCCGGGTCGAGGAGGGCCAGCTCCCCGAACGAGTCGCCGGGACCGAGCAGCGAGAGCGTCACGATCTGGCCGACCGGCGTGGTCACCCGCACCGCGAGCTTCCCCGACACGACGACGTGCAGCGAGTCGCCGGGGTCGCCCTCGTGGCAGACGATGTCGCGGGCCCGGAAGCGGCGCGGCCGGCTCTGGGCGATCAGGCTCCGCCGGGCATCGTCGTCGAGCCCTTGCAGCAGCGACGGGTACGTCCGGGTCATCTACCACGGCCTCCCTCTGATGGTGGGGTGACCCCGATGCTCGGGACGGCATGATCGCGCTGCATCGGTAATCGGTGCCCATCTGCGGCGTCCGGCTGCCGATCCCGGACATCGGCGTGAACATTCGCCGGTGCGATGGCGTGTCCCGGGGTGCCGCCGACCGGCGGCCTTGATCGTCGACCGAGGATCGTCATGACTCTTCGAACACGTGCACGCCGGCACCTGACCGGGACTCTGCTGGGCACCGCGGTGCTGGCGTCCCTCGCCGGCCTCGCCACCCCGGCAGCGGCACAGCCTGGACAGCTGCGGGACACCCCGGATCGCGTCGTCCGCATCGACGACGAACTGCTCGAGCCCCGCGCCTCCACCGCGGGTTCGCCGCTGCGCTTCGCGCCCCGGATCGGCCGGGCGAACGACACCCCGGACAGCCAGACCTGGACCGAGCGACCCGGACGCGGCGGCGGGACGATCAGCCTCGTGCACACGCCCAGCGTCAAGGGCAGCAGCGTGCAGCTCTGCGTCGACGTCGAGGGCGACTCGCGGGACGCCGGGGCCCGTCTGGTGCTGCGGCCGTGCGACGGGACCGACAGCCAGCTGTGGCGACGCCCCACGAGGGTGCCGCCCAGCGCGCTGCAGAACGTCCAGAGCGGGCTGAACATGGAGCGGGTCAGCGGCGGCGTCGTGCAGAACGCGTTCCCGCGCCGCGACCCGTCGGCCCCGCGGAACCAGGACGATCGCGACCGCGCCGGCAACCAGCTGTTCTTCGTGAGCCCGAAATCGTTCGGCGTGGGCGGCGCGTGATGGGGAGCAGGACGATCGCCGGCGCCGCCGCGCTGCTCACGCTCGTGCTCGCCGCGGGCTGCGGGCAGGGCTCCGCGGCTCCCCCGGTCCCCCCGCCGGCCGCCGGGGAGCCGGCCGCACCCACCGCGGAACCGTTGTCGCGCCCCGGCCCGGTCGCGCTCGCGCTGGCGCGCACCTCGCTCGGGGAGACGCTCACCTCGGACGGGCGCACCCTCTACCGGTTCGAGGCCGACTCGGCCGCCCCACCCCGGTCGATCTGCGAGAACGACTGCCTCGCGGTCTGGCCACCGGTGCTGTCCGACGGCAGCCCCATCACCCTGGACGGCGCCGTCGACCGCACGCTCGTCGGCACGATGCAGCGCGCCGACGGCACGAGCCAGGTGACGCTCGCTGGCTGGCCGCTCTACTGGTTCGTCGACGACAAGGCGCCCGGCGACGTCACCGGCGACGGGGTCGGCGGCAACTGGTCGGCCGTCGGCAAGGACGGCAAGCCCCTCGTCCGCAAGTGAGCAGGCCGTCCATGACCGATTCCAGCAGAATCGCGGCTGCGGTCGCAGCCCTGCTCACCGCCTTCACGGCGTGCGCGGGCCCGATGGTTCCCCGGGAGGGAAACGTGATCGACACGAACGGACTCGTCGCCGTAGCGGATACGACCCTGCACGTCGAGCAGCGTGGCGAGGGCCCACCGCTGCTCCTCGTGCACGGTGGCGGCGAGGACAGCTCGATGCTCGCCGGTCAGGCCGAAGCGCTGGCGGCCGCGGGCTACCGGGTGATCACCTACGACCGGCGCGGCACGGGCCGGTCGGGGCGCGCCGGCTGGCCCGGTGGCGGCGCCGACCAGCACGCCGACGACGCCGCCGCGCTGCTCGCCACGCTGGACGCCGCACCCGCGACGGTGCTCGGCGTCAGCTCCGGAGGCGTCGTGGCGCTCGCGCTGGCCGCCCGCCATCCCGAGGCCGTCGCCCGGGTGGTCGCCTGGGAACCGCCCGCCTCGGGCGTGCTGCCCGACGCGGCCGCGATCAACGCGGCGATCATGGCACCGATCGAGGCGCACCTGCGGGATCATCCGGGCGACTACGTCGGCGCCCAGGCGTTGCTGCTCACCGTGATCCTCGGCGTCCCGGTGTCCACCGACGCACCGGAGTTCGCCGCGGCCCGCGCGAACGCCGAACCGATGATCCGCGACGAGCCTGCGATCACCCTGCGTCCGTTCACCGCGGCCGAGCTGTCCGCGGTGCCCGTCACCGTCGCCGTCGGCACGGAACCGAACGAGCTGGTCGGCGCGGCCTCGTCGGTGCTCGGGAAGCTCGCGGGCGTCGAGCCCGAGATCGTGGCGGGTGCCGGGCACGAGGTGTACCTCACCGATCCGCCGGTGCTGACCGCGCTCGTCGGACCTGCAGGCAGGTGACCACGGATCCGGTCCTCACCCGGCGGCGGTTCCTCTCGGGTTCGGCCGCGGCCGGCGTGCTCGCGCTCGCCGGCTGCGCCGCCCGGCGGCCGGGCCCGGCGCAGGCCACCCGGCGCGTCGCGGGGGCCCGCGGCCCGGTGCTCGTGCCGGAGGCGCCTTCGCGGGTCGCGGCGCTGATCGGTTCCTGCGACGTCGACGTGCTCGCGCTGGGCATCACCCCCGTGTACGCGGGGACGTTCGCCGAGGGCTGGGTGGACCTGCCGGGCGGGATCGTCACGAGCGACGCGGTTCCACCGTCCGTCGAGACGGTCGCGGCCACCCGGCCCGACCTCCTGCTCGGCTGGGAGTGGCTGGCCGACGACCCGAGCTGGGCACGGCTGGGGGCCCTCGCCCCCGCCGTGCCGATCCCCGAGCGCACGGCGTGGCAGGAGGCGTTCCTGCTGGTCGGCGACGCGGTGAACCGCCGCGGGCGCGCCGAGGCCGAGCTCGCGGCCTTCGAGGCGCGGGTGGGGCAGGTGCGGGCACGGGTGGGGGCGGGGCCGCCGATCGCGGTCGCCCAGATCGGGTTCACTGAGGCCGGGGTGTTCCGCATGTTCGGTGACGACCGCGACTCGACCCGCATCCTGCGGTCCGTCGGCCTCACGCCCGTCGGCCCGGAGCGCAGCCAGGAGTCGCTGAGCCTGGAGCTCCTCGGGCAGGTCGGCGCGCCGTGGCTGATCGCGTACGGCTCGGGCCCGGACGGCGCCGCCCTCCTCGCCGAGGCGAAGGCCCACCCGTTGTGGAGCACGTTGCCCGCGGTGCGTGCCGGACAGGTCCTGGAGGTCGACGGCAACCGGTGGGTCGGCGCCGGGCTCCTCTGGGCCCGGGCGATCGTGGATGATCTCGAGCGGCTCTTCGGTGGCCGGTGAACGACGTTTCGAGATCGCCGCCCTCCGGCGTCCCGGAGTCCGCCCGCCCCGGCGCTCAGACCGCGAACACCGTCGGCACGATCATCGGCCGGCGACGGTAGGTCTCCCCCACCCACTTGCCCACCACCCGGCGCACGGCCTGGGCGATGCGGTGGGTGTCGGTGATGCCCTCGGACTCGGTGCGGGACAGCTCGTCCTCCACCAGCGGCAGCACGGCGTCGAGCGCCTTCGGGTCGTCGGAGAACCCGCGACCGGACAGCTTGGGCGGGGACACCGCCCGGCCGGTGTTCGCGTCGACCGCCACCGTGATCGAGATGAAGCCGCCCTCGCCGAGCACCAACCGGTCGGCGAGGGTGCTCTCACCGATGTCGCCGACCTCCAGGCCGTCGACGTACACGCGGCCCACCTCGACCCGGCCGGTGATCGACGCGCGGCCGTCCACCAGGTCGACGACGACGCCGTCCTCGGCGAGCACCACCGCGTCCTCCGGCACCCCGGTCTGCACGGCGAGGCGGCCGTTCGAGCGCAGGTGCCGCCACTCGCCGTGCACCGGCATCACGTTGCTCGGGCGCACCGCGTTGTAGAGGAACAGCAGCTCGCCCGCCGGTGAGTGCCCCGACACGTGCACCTTCGCGGTGCCCTGGTGCACCACGGTGGCCCCGAGCCGGGTCAGCCCGTTGATCACACCGAACACGGCCGTCTCGTTGCCCGGGATCAGCGAGCTGGCCAGGATGATCGTGTCCTCCGGCCGGATCCGCACGGAACGGTGGTCGCCGCGGGCCATCCGCGCGAGCGCCGACAGCGGCTCGCCCTGCGAGCCGGTGGAGACGATCACGAGCTCCGCGTCGGGCAGGTCCATCGCCTCGTCGAGGTCCACCAGCAGCCCGTCGGGGACCTGGAGCAGGCCCAGGTCGACCGCCAGACCCATGTTGCGCTCCATCGAGCGGCCGACGAGGCAGACGCGGCGACCGTGCGCCACCGCGGCGTCGAGCACCTGCTGCACGCGGTGCACGTGGCTCGCGAAGCAGGCGACGATGATCCGGGCGTCGGCGCGGTGGAACACCCCGTCGAGCACGGGGCCGATCTCCCGCTCGGAGATCACGAAGCCCGGCACGTCGGCGTTGGTGGAGTCGACGAGGAACAGGTCGACGCCCTCGTCGCCGAGCCGGGAGAAGCCCGCCAGGTCGGTGAGACGACCGTCGAGCGGGAGCTGGTCGAGCTTGATGTCACCGGTGTGCAGCACCAGCCCGGCGGGGGTGCGGATCGCGACGGCGAGCGCGTCCGGGATCGAGTGGTTCACGGCGAAGTACTCGCAGTCGAACGCGCCGTGGTGCAGCCGCTCCCCCTCCTTCACCTCGAGCAGGTGCGGGGTGAGCCGGTGCTCCTTGCACTTGGCCGCCACCAGGGCGAGCGTGAACCGGGACCCGACGATCGTCAGGTCCGGCCGCTGGCGCAGCAGGAACGGCACGGCACCGATGTGGTCCTCGTGTCCGTGGGTGAGCACGAGCGCGTCGATGTCGTCGAGCCGCTCCTCGATGGCGCGGAAGTCCGGCAGGATCAGATCGACGCCCGGCGAGTCCTCGGACGGGAACAGCACGCCGCAGTCCACGACGAGCAGCCGCCCGTCGTATTCGAATACCGTCATGTTGCGGCCGATCTCGCCGATGCCGCCGAGCGCCACCACACGCAGCCCGCCCTCCGGGAGCGGCGGAGGCGGGTTGGACGGCAGCTCCGCGCGGTTGACCTCCTCGGGCGGAGCTTCCGTCGGGCGGCCGCGGTCACGCCGAGGCGGGCGGGAGCGACGGTCGGACCGGGAGCGGTCGGACCGTGCTGGGGGACGACTCAAACTCGTTTCCTCGCAGTACAGGTAGGCGCAGGCCCTCGCCGGCGCAGGTTCAGTGCTGTCCGTTCAGTCCGCGAGCTCCGCTCAGTGGTAGGCCACCTCGGCGCCGAGGTCGGCGGCGGCCCGCGCGCCGAGCGCGCCCTGGCCGTGGTCGTCGACGCGGTGGGTGTCGGTGGCGAGCGCGATGCCTGCGGACTGCAGGTCACTCGCGATCGCCGCCTCCTGCTCCTCGGTGACCGGCGGCAGCGGCAGCCGGGGGTTGCCGACATCGATGCCACGCAGGCGCATCGCCGTCTTGGCGAACAGCACACCGCCGACGCGGCCCATCGCCCGGATCACGGGGATCGTGGCGTAGTGCAGGTTGCGGGCCCGGTCGACGTCCCCGGCCTCGTACGCGTCGAGCAGCTCACGCAGGCGGTTGGCCACCACGTGCCCGATGACGCTGACGAACCCGACCGCGCCGACCGAGAGCCACGGCAGGTTCACGGGGTCGTCGCCCGAGTAGTAGGCGAGCGTGGTGGTGGCGAGCACCTCGGTGCCGACGCGCAGGTCGTTGCGCGCGTCCTTGACCGCCACGATCCGCGGGTGCTCGGACAGCCGCTGCAGCGTCTCCACGTCGATCGGGATCACGCTGCGCGGGGGGATGTCGTAGAGCATCACCGGCAGGTTCGTGGCGTCGGCGACGGCCGTGAAGTGCAGCACGAGCCCGGACTGCGGCGGCCGCGAGTAGTACGGGGTGACCAGCAGCAACCCGTGGGCGCCCGCCTTCTCCGCCTCCCGCGAGAGGTGGATGCTGTGGGCGGTGTCGTAGGTGCCGGCGCCCGCGACCACGGTGGCCCGGTCGCCGACGGCGTTCACCACCGCCCGGATCAGCTCCGACTTCTCCTCGTCGCTGGTGGTCGGCCCCTCGCCGGTGGTGCCGTTGACCACGAGCCCGTCGTTGCCCAGCTCGACGAGGTGGGTGGCCAGCTCCTCGGCTTTGGCGAGATCCAGCCGCCCCTCGGCGTCGAAGGGCGTGACCATCGCGGTCAGCACACGGCCGAACGGGCGGCCCGGCAGGGCGGTGGGACTCATGCCAGCTCCTCGCTAGGGCTCGTCGCGGGCATTCGCCCAAGACGCTGCGCCCATGATTCGCTCGCAAGCTCGCTCATGGGAAGACGGTACCCCGGCGCACCACGGCCAACTCCCTACACACCGCGCGGAGCGCCCCGCAGGGCCTCGATATCACCCGGCTCGCCCTGCAGCTCGACCCGCACGGCGTCGCGGCCGAACGCGAACAGCACGAGCTCGCCCGGCTCGCCGACCACCGTGACGGCCCCGGGTCCGGTCTTCACGACGTGCCGCTCTCCCGACGGGCGCGCCAGCACCACGCCCACCGGGCTGCGGCGCAGCAGCATCCGCATCCACCGCGTGCCCGCCCACAGGTGCGCGTCGCGCTCCTCGTCGGGCTCACGCGGTTCCCAGCCGGGGACGCCGCGGCGCACGTCCTCGTGGTGCACGAAGAACTCGTTCCAGTTCGCCGTCGCGTCGACCCGCTCGATCCGGAACGGCGACCACCGCTGCGGGCCACCGCGGAAGAGCTGCACGGCCTCGTCCCACGGCATCTCGCGGTAGCCGTCCATCGCCCGCTCTGTGACCGCCGCCAGCGCGGGGATCAGGATCCCCGCCGCCGCACGCGGCTCCCGCTCCCGGACGAGGAGGTGGGCCAGGAGGTCGCGCGTGCTCCAGCCATCGCAGAGCGTGGGGCGGTCGGGGCCCACCCTGAGCAGCTCGTCGCTGAGCGCGGCTCGCTCCCGGCTCGCAAGGCTCATGATCTGGACTGTACTCGGGAACCGATGATGCTCCAGAGGTATCACTCCATG
This sequence comes from Pseudonocardia hierapolitana, assembly GCF_007994075.1. NCBI lineage: Bacteria > Bacillati > Actinomycetota > Actinomycetes > Pseudonocardiales > Pseudonocardiaceae > Pseudonocardia > Pseudonocardia hierapolitana. Next base: position 325,889 of record NZ_VIWU01000001.1, read on the forward strand.
CTCGTTTTGCCTTGGACAGGCATGGAACGGCTCTCCTACGCTTCGCGGCGTTCCCGCCGGTGGATCGAAGGAGATCGAGGTGGCCCCGATCAGGTACACCCGCCGAACCGCGCTTCTCGGTGCCGGCGCGGCGCTCGTCCTCTCCCTCGCCGCGTGCGGCGGCAACCTGGGCGGTGGTGGCAGCGGCGGCGGCCAGGCCGCCGAGACGTTCCCGAGCGGCGCCATCAACCTCAGCGTCGGCCAGGACCCCGGCGGGAGCACGGACCTGATCGCGCGAGCGCTGGCGAACGTCGCCACCGATGACCTCGGCGTGCCCGTGCCGGTGGTGAACACGCCGGGCGCCAACGGAGCCCTCGCCGCCCAGGAGCTCGCCACCAAGGCGCCCGACGGCCAGAACCTGATGGTCATCAACGCCTCGCTGGTGGCGATCACCCCGCTCGCCGTGCCCGCCAACGAGGCCATCGACATCCGGAACTACGAGGTCGTCACCGGCATCTCGCAGGACGACTTCATCCTGGTGGCCAACCCGGCCACCGGGTTCCGCACCGTGCAGGACCTGGTCGACGCCCCCAGGCCCATCAGCTACGGCACCACGGGTGTGGGCACCGGTAGCCAGCTCTCCCAGGCGCTGCTCTTCTCCCAGGCGGGCATCGAGGGCAACGCCGTCCCGTTCGACGGTGCGTCGCCCGCCATGACTGCGCTGCTCGGCGGCCAGATCGACGTGGCGGGCGTGCAGCTGGGCGATGCCAAGTCCCACCTCGACTCGATCACGCCGATCGTCGTGTTCTCCAAGGAGCGCAGCCAGTACTTCCCGGACGTCCCCACGGCCGTCGAGGCGGGCTTCGACTCCACGGTGTCCCAGTACCGCGCCGTCGTGGCCCCGAAGGGCACCCCGGCGCCGGTGCTCGACCGGCTGCGCCGGGCCTTCACCGCGGCGTTCGGGTCCCAGGAGTACAAGGACTTCAACACCCAGCGGCTGCTCTCGCCCTACGAGGTGGACGGCGCGCAGGTGGTGTCGGAGTGGACCGCGGCCCGCGACCGGTACCAGGCGTTGATCGACCAGTACGGAATCCCGTTCGGCGACGAGGGCTGACCGGAACGGCTTACCGGCGCGTCCCGCGCCAGGGGATCAGCAACGCCGCGAACCAGCCGATGATCGCGAAGCCACCGACGATCACGAGCGCGGAGAAGTACTGGCCGCCACCCGGTACGGCGCCGGCCACCAGCGAGCCGGCGATCGCCACACCGAGCGACGAACCCAGGTTCGAGACGCTGCGCGACACGCCGGAGATGTCACCCTGGACGTTCTCCGGCCACACCGACTGCACGAGGTTGACCGACGCGGTGAGCATGATCCCGACGCCGACGCCCATGAGGAACAGGCCCGGGATGTAGCTCAAGACGCTGGGAGCCGTCCCGCCGAGCAGGAGCAACAGGCCCAGGCCGAGGGTCGTGACGAAGAAGCCGAACCGGATCAGCCTGCGCTGGCTGTGCCGGCGGGCCATGCGCGGAGCAGCCCCCGACGACAGCAGGAGGCCGATCGTCGCGGGCACCAGCACCAGCCCGGTCTCGATCGCCGAGAAGCCGCGGACCTGCTGGAGGAACACCGAGATCACGAAGAAGGAGCCCTGCAGGACCAGCCACTGGAGGTTTTGGGTCAGCAGGCCCAGGTTCGAGGTGACGTTGGTGAACAACCTGACCGACACCAGCGGGGCGCGGCCGTTGCGCTCCCGCACCCACGCGAAGCCGATGAACAGGGCCAGGAGCACCAGCCCGATACCCACGTAGAACCACACCGGCGAGATCCCGCCCTGCGGGATGATCACGGTGCCGCCGATCGCGTAGGCCTGCGTGGCCGTGCCCCACCCGTACTCACCGCTCTGCAGGACCCCGAACACCACGAAGAACAGGCCGAGCGCAGAGAACACCGCGCCTACCCAGTCGAACGCGGGCCGCTGCTCCGGCAACGGCGGGTCGGCGATGCCCCGACCCAGCCAGATGATCGCCGCCACGATCAGCACTTGCAGGATGAACGACGCCCGCCAGCTGATGGAGCTGGTGATGAGCCCGCCGATGAGGGGCCCGGCCGCGGCGCCGACCCCAGCAGCACCGCTCACGACACCGAAGTACTTGGCGCGGGCGGTGCTGTCGTCGAACAGCGTGGTGATGAGGATGTAGATCGGCGGGATCAGCAGCGCCGAACCGACGCCCTCGAGCAGCGAGTAGCCGACCACGAGGAGGGGCAGCCCCTGCGCGAGCGCCGCGAGCAGCGCGCCCGACCCGTAGATGATGAGCCCCAGCTGGAAGCAGAACTTGCGGCCCCAGATGTCGGTCAGCTTGCTGCCCGGGATCATCAGCGCCGCCATCGTCAGCGTGAACAGGGTGATGGTGGTCTGGATCCCGGTCACCGAGGTGCCGAGGTCGGTGGCGATCGACGTGATCGCGACGTTCATGTTGGAGGCGGCGTAGCTGGCGACGAACTGCGCCAGCGCCAGCGGCAGTACCGCTGCCCTCGCCGCCGCCAGGGCTGCGCCTTCGCCACCTGCGGTGCTGGGCATGGCCCGATGGTGGAGCGGGCGCCGCCCGGCGTCCTCACCCGCCGCGAATGATTGGCGCTGGGCGTTCTCGATCCGGGAGAGCCTGCTGACCGAGCAGTCGGTGCCGCGTCACGTGCCCCCGTCGACGAACTGATCACGGATCGAGGCACACGGGCGGGCCTACCCCTCCGTGACGAACGGGCTCGACGCGATCTCGGTGCCGTCCTCGAGCTTGCCGATCTCGAAGTCGTTGAACACGTTGGGCACCTCGCGCTGCAGCTGGCGCAGGCACTCGATCGCGAGCCCGCGGATCTCGACGTCGGCGTGCTCGGTGGCCCGCATGGCGATGAAGTGGCGCCATGCCCGGTAGTTGCCCGTGACGACGATGCGGGTCTCGGTGCCGTTGGGCAGGATCGCGCGCGCCGCCTGCCGCGCCTGCTTTCGCCGCAGGGTGGCGTCGGGGACGTCGGCGAACTTCTTCTGCAGGCCCTCCAGCAGCGCCTCGTACGCCGCGACCGACGCCGCGGCCGCCTCGGCGAACAGCTCGTGCAGCTCCGGGTCGTCGGCGATGACGTCCGGCTCCACCATCGCGGCGTCCCGCTCGGGCACGTAGCGCTGCGAGAGCTGGCTGTAGGAGAAGTGGCGGTGCCGGATGAGCTCGTGGGTGAGCGAGCGGGAGACGCCGGTGAGGTAGAAGCTCACCGTGCCGTGCTCCAGAACCGACAGGTGGCCGACCTCCAGGATGTGGCGCAGGTAGCCGGCATTGGTGGCCGTGGCCGGGTTCGGCTTGGACCACGACTCGTAGCACGCCCGGCCGGCGAACTCGGCGAGCGCCTGGCCGCCGTCGGCGTCGGTGGTCCACGGCACGCCTTCGGGCGCGATGAACTCGGTCCTGGCGACGAGCTGAACGCCCAGCGGAGCGGTCTGCGGCATGGCGGAAGCGTAGCCACGGGCACGGCAGGAACCGCGTGACACCATGTGACGCCAGAAGGCTCCTTGACTGGCGTCATCGATGACGCCATAGTGACATCATGGACCTGAGCCAGTACGTGCAGCAGCTGCGCGAGGACCTCGCGTCCGCGGCCGCTGCCGGCGACGAGCAGACCCAGCGCACCGGGGCGCTGCTCGGCGCAGCCATCGAGCCTGCGGCGCGCCTCGCGCTCATGAACGCCCTCTCCGACCTCGCCGCCGAGGTCACCGCCGCGCTCGGCGACCGCGTGGTCGAGGTGCGCCTCGACGGCCGCGACGTCCGCGTCGCGGTGAGCCGCGACGAGACGGCCGAACCCGAACCCGACGCGGGCCCACCCTTCGGCGGGTTCGGCGATTTCCGGGGCGCCGACACCGGAGACATCAGCCGCATCACGCTGCGACTCGTCGAGCAGATCAAGAACCAGGCCGAGCAGGCCGCGGCGGCGCAGGGCGTCTCGCTCAACTCATGGGTCGCACAGGCCGTGCAGGGCGCGCTGGCGGGCCACCGCAAGCAGGGCCGCCACGGCGACCGGACGGGCGACCGCGGCGGCAAGCGCCTGCGCGGCTGGGTGGAGGGGTGAGTGACGTGAGCGAGTCCGACATCAACTTCGACAAGAACGAGAACTTCGACAAGAACGAGAACTTCGACAAGAACGAGAACTTCGACAAGAACGAGAACTTCTCGAAGGACGACTTCTCCGCCGACGAGCCCGGCCCCGGCCTGGTCCGCCAGCAGAGCTGGCCCGTCGACGGCCCCGCCGAGCTGGAGCTGGCCACCGACGTCGGCCGCATCCGCGTGCACCTCGAGGACCTCCCCGAGGGCGGCGGCGAGCTGCGCGTCGAGGTACGTCACGATCCGGCGGCCAGCAACACCTGGACCCAGGGCATCTCCAGCCTGATCAACTGGCTGGGCACCGCAGCCGGAGCCGGGTTCGGCGACCCGGAGCAGCTCGCCGTCGACGCCGTGTCGGCCGCCGAGATCAGCTGGTCCGACGGTGGACGCCGGCTCGTGGTGCGTTCGTCGCAGGAGCTCCCGCTGCGTGCGGTGCCGCTCGCGATCACCGTGTGGGCACCCACGCGGTCGCGGCTGGCGGCGCGGGTCGGCGCGGGCGACGTGCGGGCCAGCGGCCGTGCGGGCTGGGCGGGCGTGCGCGCGGGCTCCGGCAACGCCACGCTGGACGGCGTCGACGGCGATGCCGACGTCACCACCGGCTCCGGCGCCATCGACCTCGGCCCCGTCACCGGGCGGGCGCGGCTGCGCACCGGCTCGGGCGCGATCCGGGTGGCGAGCACCGGCGGCCCCGCCGAGATCAAGACCGGCAGCGGCGACATCGTCCTCGGCGAGGTGAACGGCGACGTGCGGCTGCGCACCGGCTCCGGTGACGTCACCGTCTCGGACGCCCGCAGCGGAGACCTCCAGTTCGCCACGGGATCAGGCGCCGTCCGCATCGGCGTGCACCCCGGTGTGGGGGCCGAGCTCGACCTGGTGTCCGGTTCCGGGAAGGCACGCAGCGAGCTGGACGTGGCCACCGTGCCACCGGAGAAGCCCGTGACCGTGCAGGTGCGCGGGCGAACCGGCAGCGGCGACGTCCTCGTCGCCCGCGCGGCCGTCCCGGCCTGACACGTACGAACCTGCCTGACCGGCGCGGGGGGAGCCCGGGCGTGGGGGGCCCGGGGGCCGGGTCGGTGCAGGAGAGCCGCTCGCACACCGGCTTCCGCGGGACACGCCGACCGCGGTCGGTGTGAGGACCTCGACCGGTGTGCGAGCGGCCGGGGGGCGGGGCCATGGCCGGCGCCTCCCGCCGGGCGGCACCCCCGTCGATGGGGAGCGACGGGGGGTGCCGTGCCGCCGGCGACCGGTCGGCCGGTGGCGCGACCGCCCGACGAGGCACTTGATCGTCGATCCGGCGCGTTCCCCGACGCACCGCGTCGGCCTTCCCACCCATTCGATGATCAAGCGGAGCCGGATCGGACACGCGGGTCGGGCAGGCGGCGGCTCAGCAGCACGATGCCCACCGTCAGCAGGACGTGCAGGCACACCACGACGACGAAACCGTCCCTCGGCCCGATGACGTCGGCGAGCTCGGCGTAGAGGCCGCCCAGCGTGGCCACGCCGAGCGCGAGGAACGTCTGCTGGGCCGTGCTGAACACCCCGCTTCCTGCGCCGGCCCGATCGGCAGGCACCTGGGCGAGCGTGAGCCCGATCACGGTGGTCATGGCCATGCCCTGGCCCACCCCGCAGATCAAGGTCCCTGGCGCGATGTCGAGCGCCGTCAGGTCCGGCCAGCCGGCCGACACCGTGGCGAGCACGACGAGCAGGCCGAGGAGCTGCAACGCGAACCCGGCCACCACCACCGACCGGCCGAACCGGGCCACCAGACGCGCGTTCGCCATCGACGCGGCGAAGAATCCCACCGCGAGCGGCGCGAGCGCGAACCCGGCACCGAGCGGGCCCATCCGCAGCCCGTCCTGCAGCAGCAGCGCGCAGATGAACATGAACCCGCCGAACCCGACGAAGAACGGGGCGGCGACCCCGAGTCCGCGACGCATGCTCGGCAACCGCAGCACGCTCGGCGGCAGCAGCGGCACTCGGCCGGCCCGCTCCACCCGTCGCTCCACGACCGCGAGCCACAGCCCCAGCACCGGCACCGCCGCGAGCAACGCGACCGACCAGGCGGGCCAGCCCAGCGCGCGGCCCTCCGTCAGCGGGACCAGCAACGCGAGCAGGGTGGCGGCCAACAGGACGGTGCCCCGGCCGTCGACGCCGAGCGGGTTCGCCGACCGGCTCTCCGGCACGGCACGGCGGGCCAGCACCAGCGTCACGATCCCGATCGGCACGTTCACCAGGAAGATCGTCCGCCAGCCGAGCCCGGCGACGTCCGCGGCGACGAGCGCCCCGCCCAGCACCTGCCCGACCACCATCGAGATGCCGGAGTTGGCCCCGTAGTAGCCAACGGCGCGAGCCCGCTCGTCACCGCTGGTCAACGCCTGGATCGAGGCGAGCACCTGCGGCATCGCGATCGCCGCGGCCGCCCCTTGGGCGATGCGGGCCAGCACCAGCGTCGTCGCGTTCGGCGCGAGCCCGCACACCAGCGAGGTCACGGTGAAGGCGGACAGCCCGATCCGGAACATCCGCCTGCGCCCGAACGCGTCGCCGAGCCGTCCACCGAGCACGAGCAGCACCGCGAAGGCGATCCCGTAGCCCGCGACGACCATCTCGAGGGTCGCGCTCGAGGCCTCCAGGTCGGCGTCGATCGTGGGGAGGGCGACGTTGACGATGAAGAAGTCGATGACGTTGAGCGCTGCGCCGAGCAGCAGCGTCAGGAGTCCGGCGGAGGTCAATCCGGGACTCGGTCGAACGGAAGCAGGCCGTGAGGAAGCAGGCCGAATATGAGCGGATTGCACGACCACCACGCTCCGCGGGCCCGCAGGGTGGTACCAGAGCGTGGTCATTCGGGTATCAGCACTACCCGGTAACAGGATCGATGGCGTGGCACGCTGGGCGGCATGAGCACCGCGGTCGAACCGGTAGCCGCTGACCTCTCCGAAAGCATCGCCACGCTGCCGGACGCGGTCCGCCGGCGGGAGCTGGCCGCGTTCCTCCGCAGCCGCCGGGAACGGCTCACCCCCCACCGGGTGGGGCTCCCGATCACCGGGCGCCGCCGGACGCCGGGCCTGCGCCGCGAGGAGGTGGCACAGCTCGCCGGGGTGGGTGTCACCTGGTACACGTGGCTGGAGCAGGGCCGCGACATCCGTCCGTCCGAGCAGGTGCTCGGCGCCGTGGCCCGCACCCTGCAGCTCGACCCGTACGAGTCGGCGCACCTGTTCACGCTCGCAGGGCTCCCCGCCCGGCCGTCGCAGCGGGACTGCAACGCGGTGCCACCGGGTGCCGCGGCGCTGCTCGACCGGATCGACCCGTGGCCCGCCGTGGTGACGAACGCCCGAACCGACGTCCTGGCCTACAACCGGGGTTACGACTGGTTGCTCGGCGACGTCGACGGGCTCCCGTTCGAGGACCGCAACACGACCCTGCAGTGCTTCGTCGGTACCTGGCCGGAGCGGATGCCCGACTGGCCGGGTCACAAGGCGCGCTCGGTGGCACAGCTGCGGGCCGCGATGGCCGACCACATGTCGGACCCGAGCTGGAAGGCGCTGATCAAGCGCCTCCGCCGGGAGTCGCCCGACTTCGACATCCTGTGGAGCCAGCACAACGTGACGGAGCCGCGCAACCTGACGAAGCGGTTCGTGCATCCCGATGCCGGGCTGCTGCAGTTCCACACGACGTACCTCTGGCTCACCCCCTCGCCGGAGATCCGGCTCGCAAGCTACACGCCGGCCGACGCCGAGACGGCGGACAAGCTGGCCGCGCTGCACCTCTGACGCTGGATCCGACGCAGGGGTGCGGCGAGGTCGCCCCGCTCCCCCACCTCGACGCCGTCGAGGCCGAGCCACTCCGCCATGACCTGCAGCTCCTCCGCCAGTTCCGCGGTGACCCGCGGGACGTCGACCCCGGGCTCGGCGAACGCGCCGGGCACGCGCAGCACGCCGGCCGCGCGATCCGCCTTGAGGTCGACGCGGCCGACGAGCTCGCCGTCGAGCAGGAACGGGAACACGTAGTAGCCGTACTGCCGCTTCGGCTCCGGCACGTAGATCTCGATGCGGTAGCGGAACCCGAAGATCCGCTCCGTGCGGGCGCGCTCCCACACCAGCGGGTCGAACGGGCAGAGCAGGGCGCGGCCGGTGATCCGCCGCGGCACGCGGGCGCCCGGCAGCCGGTACGCGGGCCGATCCCAGCCGCGGACCTGCACCCGCTCCAGCTCGCCGGACTCCACCAGGTCGGCCACCGCCGCCTGGCTGTGCGCCGGCGCGAGACGGTAGTAGTCGCGCAGGTCGGGCTCGGTGGCCACGCCCAGCGCCGCCGCCGAGCCCAGCACGAGCGTGCGGGCCGCCTCCTCGGCGCTCGGCTGCGGCGCGGACAGCACTGCCGGCGGCAACACCCGCTCGGGGAGGTCGTAGAGCCGCTGGAAGTGGCGGCGGGTGCCGGTGGTGAGAGCGCCGGTGCCGAAGAGGTACTCGCAGACGCGCTTGACCTCCGACCGCTCCCACCACGACGCGCCGGACGGCCGCGGCCGGGTGGGCGCCTCGAGCGCCTTCTCCAATGCGCCCGCGCCGATCGGGCCCAGCTCCTTGACGGCGGCAAGGATGTCGTCGACCAGGCCGGGATGCCGGTCGACCAGGGGCTGGTAACTGCGCCACCACCGGTCGCGGAAGGCGCCCGACCACAGGAGCGGCCACTCCTCCACCGGCACCAGGCTCGCCTCGTGAGCCCACGCCTCGACCAGCAACCGCGGCTTGCGCGCCGTGTGTGCCCACGCGGCGTCGTCGACCAGAGCGTGGTCGTACGGCCCGAGCCGGCTGAACACCGGCATGTAGTGGGCGCGGACGGCGACGTTGACCGAGTCGAGCTGCAGCAACCGGACCCGGCCGAGCACCCGGGCGAGATGGCGGCGGGTGGGCGGGCCGGAGGGCCGTGGGTCGGCGAACCCCTGGGCGGCCAGCGCGGCCCGGCGCGCGGCGGCGGGGCCGATCGTCTCGACGGTGGGCGTCACGGAGGGGATGTTGCCAGCTCCCCCTGACGTTTCCGGGGGCGCTCGGACGCGACCACCACGACCACCGCGAGCAGCACGACGGCGCCTCCTGCCAGCTGCAACGCGGAGAACCGCTCGCCCGCCACCAGCACGCCAAGGAGCACCGCGATCACCGGGTTCACGTACGCGTAGGTCGCCACGGTGGAGACCGGGAGCAGCGCCAGCGCGTACGCATAGGCGCTGAACGCGACCAGCGACACGACCACGGCCATGTAGGCCCATGCCCACCACGCGCGGGGATCGACGGCGGCGAGGTCCGGCCGGTCACCCACGAGAACGCTGCCGGCCAGCAGGATCGCCCCGCCGATCAGCATCTGCCCTGCGGCCAGCGCGAACGGGCTGGCCGGCGCGGGCATCCGCGTCGTGGCGAACGTGCCGGACGCCCAGCCCACGGCCGCGATCAGCACCAGCCACGGCCCCCACCACGCGTTGCCGAACACCCCACCCGACCCGGCCGATGGACCGGCGAGCAGCAGCAGCGCGAGGCCTGCGACGCCCAGCCCCACCCCTCCGACGGTGGCGCGCCGCGGCCGGTCCCCGGTGAGCGCCCGCAGCACGACGATCCACATCGGTACGGACGCGATCAGCAGCGCCGCGAGCCCGGACGCCACGTTCTGCTGGGCGATGGTGACCAGCCCGTTCCCCCACGCCGGCAGCAGCAGCCCCGCCAGTGCGGTGGTGCCGAACTGCGGCCAGGTCATCCGGAACGCCCTCGGCCCGGAGAACACCAGCACCAGGAGCCCGAGCAGCGAGCCGCCGACGAGGAACCGCACGCCGCTCGCGAAGAGCGGCGGCAACTCGGCGATGACGAAGCGGTTGGCGAGGTAGGTGGAGCCCCACAGCACGTAGACCACGCCCAGCGCGGCCCATGCGAGGGAGTACGGGCGACCGGCGGCGTTCACCCCCACCACGTTGCCATGGCGAACGACGACCGGCCGCCGAGTTGCCGGAGGCGTGGGCTTGGATGGGGCCATGGCCACAGCCGCCGTCCGCCCCGCGACGCCCGATGACGTCCCCGAGATCGTGCGGATCCAGGCCGACACCTGGACCACCGCGTACGCCGGGCTCGTGCCCGCCGCGGCGCTGGAGGGGTTGCGCTCCCCCGCGGCGCGGGCGGCGTGGACGGCGGCAGTGGGTGCGGGCGACGGACACCACGTGCTCGTGGCCACCGAGGGCGAGTGGACCGTAGGGTTCTGCGCCGCGGCGCCCGCCGTGGTGCCGGAGGGTGCGACGGCATCATCCGCCCCGACGCTCGGTCCCGAGGCGTGGGCGGAGATCAGCGCCCTGCTCGTGGAGCCGCGCTGGGGCAGGCGCGGCCACGGCGGCCGCTTGCTGGCCGCGGCCGCCGCGCACCTGCGCGGGGACGGCGCCCGCTACGGCCTCGCCTGGGTCCCGGAGGCCGACGCCGCGAGCCGCAACTTCTACAAGGCGGCAGGCTGGACCGCCGACGGAGCCGTGCGCGTGCTTGACACGGGCGAGGGCGAGCTGCGCGAGGTGCGGATCACCGGGTCACTGGACCTCGAACTGCGATGACGGCGCACCGGCCGTCCACGCGTCGAGCACCTCGACGTGGCGGATCCCGCCGGACTCGGCGATGTGGCGGAACCACGACACGGCCTCCGGCACCTCCCCGATGTCGCGCGCGGAGGCCTCGGCCTCCTCCCGGCTGCTCCAGACGAGGATGTCGAGCCAGCCGCCGTCCTCCTCCTTCGTGAGGTAGGCCGCCACACAGCCGGGGAAGCGCGCCCGGAGCGCGGCGATCATCGCCGGGCGCTCCGCGAGCAGCTGCGGTTCGGCGCCCGGGCGGACGGTGGAACGGGCGAGCTCGATCGTCGGGGACACGCAGGGAGGCTACGTGGCGCGCCTACAGACCGAGGAGTGGCTCCAGGCCCACCGTCAGGCCCGGACGGTCGCGGACCGCCTGCACCGCCATGATCACGCCGGGCATGAAGGAGGCGCGGTCGAACGAGTCGTGGCGGATCGTCAGCGTCTCGCCGGTGCTGCCGAGCACCACCTCCTGGTGCGCCACGAGCCCGGGCAGCCGCACCGAGTGGACACGGACGCCCTCCACCTGCGTGCCCCGGGCACCCGGGAGCTCCGACGTGGTGGCGTCGGGCACCTCACCGGCACCGGCCTCGGCCCGCGCCGCGGCGATCAGCGACGCCGTGTGCACGGCCGTGCCCGACGGCGCGTCCACCTTGCCGGCGTGGTGCAGTTCGATCACCTCGACGGACTCGAAGAACCGGGCCGCCGTTCTCGCGAACTGCATCATGAGCACGGCACCGACCCCGAAGTTCGGGGCGATCAACACGTGGCCCTGGCGCGCCTCGAGCCGCGCGCGCACGTCGGCGAGCCGGGCCTCGTCGAAGCCGCTGGTACCGACCACCACAGCGATGTCGTGGTCGAGGCAGAACTGCAGGTTGTCCAGCACGGCGCCGGGGTGGGTGAAGTCGACGGCCACCTGCGCGCCCGCGTCGGTCAGCGTGGAGAGCGGGTCACCGTCGTCGACCTGCGCGACGAGCGTGAGCCCGTCCGCCGCCTCCACGGCCGCGCAGACCTGCGTACCCATCCGTCCTCGCGCGCCCAGCACGCCGACCCGAATCTCCTCGCTCACGCGGGAAAGGCTAGTCAGGCGAAGACCAGCGCCCCGACCCAGACCGCCGCAGCGAGCAGCCCCGTGGCCATCTCGATCACGATGCTCCAGCCCACGGCCGCCAGCGCCCTGCGGGTGGAGGGCCACGCGGCGTCGTGCCCACCGAGGCGGGCCAGCTCCGCGAGGTAGATCCCGAGCACGAACCCGATGAAGAGCCCGATCACCGGGATCACGAAGAACCCGATCACACCGAGGACCGCGCCCGCCGCGATGGTGCGCCCGGGCACCCCGGAGTCGCGAAGCGCCCGCCCGGGCACGAGGTACTTCACCACCGTTCCGACCACCACGATCGCGACGACGATCCCCAGCACGACCCAAGCCACCGCGTCCCCGCGGGCGACGGTCCACACCGCCACCCCCGCCACCACGCACACCAGCCCGGGCAACACCGGCAACACGATGCCCACGATGCCGACGGCGACGAGCACCGCGGCGAGGACGGTAGCGACCTCCACCGCTCGATCATGGCACGCGTCCGCCCTGAGCAGGACCGCCGTCGCCGACGAGCACCTGTCGTCACGACCGACGGGCTCTGCGGCCCATCCGACCGCAGACGGCATCGCACCGCGGTGCCGACAGCTGCGGCGCTTCGCCTCAACTCGCCGGGACCACTCCGGCGAGCGCCGCATCGAGGGTCGTCCTGAACCCCGCGAGGCGCTCGATCATGAGATCGACCTCGTGGCGCGCCTCCGGGCGCACCTGCGGCGTGAGCACCGCGAGGTCGTGGATCACGGCCGCGACGACGCCATGTGCGATCGGTGCGGGGAGCCGCTCGATCTCCTTCCTCACGCGGTGCTCGAGGATGATCGCCTGCGGGAGGTCGTCGTCGAGCACGCTGGCTCGCATCAGGTCGGCGAGCACCCATGCGATCTCGTCCGTCGCGCTGAGGACGCGAAGGAGCAGCTGCGCGGCCTCGCGGACTCGGCCGAGGCGCAACAGACACCTCGCTCGCTGGTGCAGGGTTTCGGTGTCGGGATGGCTCCTGCGCATGAGCCGGTCGAGCAGGCCCTCGAACACCGCGGTCGCCTCGTCATCCTGGGTTTCCGCCAGGCACGCGCCGAGCTCTTCCGAGATCGCCTCCTCCACGGGCCAACGGGTGCGCGCGTTCCTGGCGATCGCCAGGGCGTGATGAGGCGCGCCGCTCAACCGGAGTGCACGAGCTGTGTACAGCCAGCCGAGCGAGGACTGCGCTGTCCTGCGCGACCCGCTGAGCCCGTACTCCCGAGCAGCGCGGAAGTCGCCCGCACTGACCCACACGACGGCGAGAGCGACGTCCGCGAACGGATTGCCCGCCTCCGCCGCTCGCGTCGCGAGCCGCAGCGCATCGGTCCACAGACCCACGCGGCAGAGAGCGAGAGCGTTGTCAGCGACCGCCGACGGACCGTCTGTGAGCTGGGCCGCCGCGCGGAACGCCTGGGCCGCCCGGCTGAGGTGGCCGAGCTCGACCAGGACCCATCCGCAGGCGCGGAGGATCAGGGGGTCCTCGCCTGCCTCGTCGAGGTTGGCCTGCAGGATCTCGAGGGCGCCGGTGGTGTCACCCGTTCCGTACAGCCCCGTCGCGCGAACGACGGCCAGATCCCGATTACCGCGATCGCTGGCACTCAGCTGGGAGAGCAGGTCTGTCACGCGGTCCGCTGCACCTTCTGCCAGCTCGAGGGCGATCAGCTCCGAGAGCGCGAAGGAGTACTGGGGATCGAGTTCGACGGCCCGGCGCAGATCGCGGCGTGCCGCCTCGGGATCACCCTCGTCGAACTCGAGGGCGCCGCGGGACGCGAGCGTGGACGCGCGGTTCTCCTCGTCGGCGTCGACGACCCGGCTGAGCAGTTCCCGCGCCTCACGACGCCTCCCGTCCCTGCGGTAGAGCTCACCGAGCGCGGCAAGTGCCCACGTGGGTGGATCAGCACCGCTGACGAACTGCTCCAGCTCGGTATGGACCTCCGGGAGCCGCTCGAGGGCCCAGAGGGCCTCGATCCGAGTCCATTCCCGATCTCGGTCCGACTCGGTGGCGGCCGGTAGGGCGTCGACGATGGCGAGGGCCTCCTCGGCGCGGCGCAGAGTCAGGAGGACCTTCGCAAGGTGCACCCCGAGCGTGCCGTCACTCGGGGACAGTTCGTGGGCATGCCGGTAGAACCGTTCCGCGGCCGGCAGCTGGCCGTGCCTCCTGGCCAGCTCCGCCCGATGGACGAGCACCGGGAGGTGGTTCCCGCCGCGGTCGCGAATGCTGCGCTGGATACCGCGCAGGACGGCATCGGCCGCGGAGTACGGGGTATCCGCCAGCTCCTGGACCAGAGCGTCGAGGAACCACGTCGTCGGCGCCTCGCGCGCCGCGGCGGCGAGGAGTGCGATCCCGTCCTGCCGCCGCCCCTGTGTGATCAGCGCCTGGCCCTTGCTCGCGCGGGCGTAGCTGTAGGTGGGGGCGAGCTGCAGCGCCCTGTCGAAGGCGCGCACCGCCTCGTCGAGCTGTCCACGACGCCGCAAGACCTCGCCGAGCGTCGCGTGGGCCCGGGCGCTGCCGGGTGCGTACTCGACCGCCCGGCGCAGGAGGTCCTCGGCGGTCGCGAGGCCATCCTCCCCACCGCGGTCCAGCTCGATCTCACCCAGCCCGCACAGCGCCTCGACGTCGTCGCCGTCGCGGCCCAGTGCCTCCTCGTACGCCGACCGCGCCGCGGCGAAGTCGCCGATCATGGCCAGTGCCGCCCCGCGCGACGCCTCCACCCACGACGGCACGTCGCTCGGATCGAGGCTGTCGAACACCGCCAGTGCCCTGCGAGGGTCTCCGCTCACGCGGGCCAGGTCACCGCGGAGGGCAATGAGCCAGATGTCGCTTCCACCCCGGACCGCAGCCTGGTCCAGATCCGCGCTCGCGGCCGCGTGCTCGGCGAGTAACGCGTTCGCCAGCCCACGCGTCCGGTAGACCTCGAGGTCGTCGTCGTCCAGCTCGTGTGCGCGATCCAGGACGTCGCGCGCCTCGGCGGGTCGGTCGGCGTCTATCAGGGCGCGAGCGAGGCCTGTGAGCAACCGCGCGTCGTCGGGGCGGTCCGCGAGAACCGCGTCGAGCAGAGCGGGGTCCTCGTGCAGACGACCGGCGCCGTGCAGAGCCATGACCAGCAACGCCCGACCGATCGACGGCCGGCTGGGCACCAGCTGCCGTGCCGGCTCGATGGCTCGCTCGGGATGCCCGTCGGCCAGCTCCAGTCGTGCGAGCACCCCCAGCAGCTCGGGCGGCACCGGGTCGCGGCGGAGGGCGTCGTCGAGCAGCGACCGCGCCCGGCTCGTGTCACCGGAGGCTGTGGCTTGCGAGATCGCGAACGCTCGCACCCCGGGTTCGTCGGGCCATCGCGCGAGCCCGTCTCGCGCAAGGCCCTCCGCCGCTTCGGTTCCCTCGATGCGGTATGTCGACCGGGCCAGTTCGAGGAGCAGGTCAGGGCCAGGGGCGAGGATGTATGCGCGCTCCAGCGCGTCCTTCGCATCATTCGCGGCGCCCCTCGCTTCCCGCGAACGGGCATAGACCCGCCACGCCTGCGCCCGCACCGCCCGGTCGGCCGTCTCGCTCATGGCGAGCTCGACGAGCTTCCGCTCGCCCCGCTCCGGTAGCGCGGCCACCGCTACGCTGGTGGCCGCTTTCACGAGCGCTTCGGTCGCCCTGACCACGTCGCCGTCGTTCGCAGCCATAAGGGCCTGCGCGATCAGCATGTTCGCGGTGCGCCCTTCGTCGCGCGAATGCAGAGCGCGCCTGGTGTCGCGGATGGGGCTGTCGGGTTCTCGGGACACGGTCATCAGGTCCTCCCCCGGCTCGGCCAGAGCTTCTTGATCTTCGCTGCGAACCGCTCCGGGTCTGCGCTGCCGTCGAGGCGCAACCGCCACGCGGCGGTGAGCAGGTCGAGGACGGCGTCCTCCTCCGAGTTCCAGCCCGGACCGGACTTGCCCTCCTTCAGGAAGTCCTGCCAGTGCTGGGACGCGCGCCACCGCTTGTCGTCCGAGCGGTGGATGAACATCCGCGTGTCGAAGTGATCGACCGCCTCGCGGCAGAAGTCGTCCAACCAGTCCCGCTCGGGCGGAGGACCCTCCGCCTCCTCCAGGGCGACCGCCGCTTCCGCCGGGCCGGCGTGCGCCGCGACGGCGGCTTCCCAGATCCGCCACAGGCGGACGAGCTCGTCCGTGAACGTGCCTCCCGCCCCCGCGCCGCTCTCGACCGCCATCTTGATCACCCGGGCCCGGTCGATGTCCCGGGGCTCGGTCGGGGAGTGTGGCACGTCGTAGCCCGGTCCCAGTCGGAGCAGGAGAGCCGCGCAGGCGTAGGCGAACCCCAGCGTGTAGGCCGCGAACGCATCGGCGACGAGCTGGTGGACGTACTCGGTCGTGCGCCGGTCATCCGGATCGGTCTGCTGGTCGTCCCGCACGTACCTCCGCACGAGGGCCACCAGGTCCTCGTCGTTCTGGTCCTTCGCGTAGGCCAGCCCGACCTCGTGGCCCACCAGCGGGATACCCCAGATCGACCACTCCGGGAACCCGAGGAGGACGACGCTCTCGAGCGCGTTGCCCAGTGCGGCATGCCGGGCCGGCAGCGGGAGCGACGACCGCGGCGTCACGCCCTTGAACCGGGTGAGCAGCACGCCGGTCATCTCACACACCCGGTCGTCGAGGCCGGTGTCTCGCAGGGTCAGCCCGCCGAGGAAGTCGACGTACTCGACGAAGATCGGCCGGGCCTTCTCGTCGAGCAGGCTCTGGTAGTCCACCCACTGGGTCCGCCGCTGCGCAGGCTCCTCGTCCCGGATCCTGTCCTTGAGCGACGTGATGTCGCCTTCCACCTCGCTGCATCGCCGGTCGAGGCTGTTCCGGAGCGTGTCGGCCTGATCGGCGATCAGGACCGCCGTCTCGGTCGCCTGCTTGAGGAACCCCTCTGTGTCGGCGACCCTCGCGACGAGCGCGACGACCCGGCCGCGGGCATCGGACAGCCGCCTGTCGAGCCCCGGGTGGGCGTCGTCGAGGAGCTTGACGATGGTCGTCTCGTCCTCCATCGCCTGGATCAGCGCGGCGAGGTCGTTCTGGACCGCCCGCAGCTCGCTCCGGCACGGGCGGATCGCGGTCCTCGCGTTCTCGAGGAACTCCCCCCGCTTGTTGGCGTGGTCGACCGCGACCCTGACCTTCTTGACATCGAGTTGGAGCGCCTCGAGGCGAAGGATCAGCAGGTCGGTGTTCATGGGGATCTCCTCTTGACGACCGCGGCGCAGTACCGGGTGACGAGCAGGCCGACCGCCTCGTCGTCGGCGGGATCGACGCGGTCGAGACGCCACCGCCACGCGCCGTCCACGACGGCGGCGACCGTGGCGTCCTGCGGTGGGACCGGATCGAGGCGCACGAGGAAGCCGGCGACCTCGATGGCGGCGTCGACGTCGCCGTAGACCAGGCCCGGCCGATGCCGCCGCACGGTCCGGACGGTTCGTCGTGCTGCCTCGAGGGCCGCCGGTGACGCGTCAGGCACCCGGCCGAGCAGGGTCCGGGCAAGCGGATCGACCACCCGCTCCCGCATCTGCCGGTAGCCGGCCCGCTTCGTCTCCTCGGTCAGCGCGTCCAGGACTATCCGGGTCACCGCGATCCGGGTGGTCCACGCCGGATGGCTCTGGTTGGCCTGCGTGGCGGCGGGGACCGGCGGAACCCGCAGGCACAGGCAGGCGATGGGGTAGGTCGCCCCGCAGCACAAGGTTGCGACGGCGTCCGCCACCAGCTCGCTCGCATGCGCCTCAGCTCGTGCGGGGGACGTCCCCGCGTCCGCCAGTGCCTTTCCCACCGCCGTCACCGTCGCGGCGAGCGGCCGGTTGTCGGATAGACCCGGATCGAGGTTGCGCAGCGTCGCCGTCGCGTGATGACCGAACTCGTGCGCCAGGAACGGGAGGTCCCAGACGCGCGCCCCGGGGAACCGCATCGCCACGGACGCGCGGGTGTGGTCGACGGACTCCAACTCCTGGGTCTGGCCGAGCACCAGCCCGGGTATCCCGGCCAGTCCGACGAGTTCGTCGAGGAAGGCCTCCGCCGCGTCGAAGGTGCCCTCGGCGAGCCCCGACTCCCGCAGCAGCTGCGTCATCAGCAGGGCCACCAGCTCGTCCACGAGTGCGTCCGCCCTGGCCAGCTCGTCGGTCAACCTCGTCCATCCGTCCTCGGACGCGGCCAGCGCCTGCGCCCAGGTCTGATGTCGGAGGAGCCGGTCCCCCAGTCCGACGCGCCGCGAGTTGGTGCCGGCCGCCGCCGCTCTCGGCAGCAGTCGTTGCAGGTCCGACATGCGCGCTGCCTCGCCTGCCAGCCGCATCCGAAGCAGTCCCGTGCTGTCGGGCATGGTCCTCACGGCGCCACTCCGAGAACGAGGCGGACACCCCGCACGCGCCCGGGGATGTCGGACGCGCCCGTGTAGTCACGGCCCATGACGATCGTCGCGCCGAGGACCAGGACCAGGCCGACCGCCGTGATCGAAGCGGCGTGCGGGACCGTGATCTGCAGCAGCGCCAGGGCAGCGGCCGCGCCGGTGAGCGCGACGGCGACCCGGCGAAGCATGCGGCACAGTTTCGCGAAGCGGTTCGTGAGCTCATCGAGCTCCGCGACCAGCTGCGACCGCTCGTCGTGCGGGTCGCGGCTCCCGAGCTCCTCTCGGACCGCGTCGGCGCCGATCGCCCAGCCGGCGAGGACCGCGGCGTCCTCGTCCTGGCCGAGTCGCGCCAGTACGCCGTCGATTCTGGCCCGGATGCGCTCGACGGCATCGATGTCGACGAGGTGCTGGAGGAGATCGAGGCCTCGTCGCACGGCACGCAGACCCCACCGGGTCAACCGCGCGCCGACGTCCAGCCGGAGGTCGGCGACGAGGTTGCGCAGTGACTCCGGAACGCATGCGACCAGCGGCTTCAGCGTTCGGTCCAGCACCGCCGTCGCGACGTCCGCGGCGGCGTCCGCCATCTCGTCGAGCGTCGCGTGTGCGGCTTCACGCACGCTCGGCGAGGTGCCGGTCGGCCCCGCGTCGAACCGATGGCGTGCCGCAGTCCCGCCATCCTCCAGCTCGATCGAGTCCGCCGTTACGTCCAGGTCGCGGACCGCCGCCTCGAGCCGGCCGACCCGCGAGGGCGACTCGACGGCCGCCTCCGCGGAGAGCAACGTCGTGCCGATGCCCAGCTGCGCGGCAGCGACGGCGAGCAGCTCCTCGTCGGTCGGCTCGGCAGCGTGCGCGTCGAACCTGCTCACCTGGTCCCCGGCCGTCCGACGCGCGCTGGCCTCCAGCCAGTCGACCGCAACATCGAGATCGTCAGCGCCCGACCGGATGCTCTGCAGCACGCTCCGCGCTGCGGCTCCGACCGTGCGGGCGTCGTCGACGGCCCTTGCTGCCTCGCCCATCAGCACCGACATGGCGGGCACCTCCTCGTCCTCGCTGCGGCCTCGCCGGTGAGCCGGCCCGGTCGCAGCGAAGCGGCAGTCCACCGCTCGCCTGCGGAGGGTTGACCCGAGGAGGCGCATCGCCGTACGCCAGATACATCCCAGGCATCGGCGAAGCTCGTCCGGTCCGACGTGGCCGCGGCGGGCGGGCAACCGGCGTCGTCAGGGCGAGCCGAACAGCGCTGAGTGCCATCTCCGCCTCTCGGGCGGGGTGCTGTCCGATCGCGGCCCGCTGCCGGTGGTCGAACGTGTGCCCTGACGGTCTCGGCCGGGGCGCTCCGTTACTCGAGCGCCCGGAGCGATGCCGGCAGCTCGGCCTCCTCGGCGTAAGGACCGACGACCGCGGCCGTCAACGGCGCGGCGAGCAGCTCCGCCGCCAGCGCGGCCACGTCGTCGATCGTGACGGCGCTGATGCGGTCGAGGCTCTCGGTGATCGTGCGCTGGCGGCCGTGGTCGAGCTCGGACCGCCCGATCCGGTTCATCCGGGACGGGGTGTCTTCCAGCCCCAGCACGAGGCCGCCGCGCAGGTTGCCCTGGGCGCGGACGAGCTCGGCGGGGGTGAGGCCGTCGGCGGCCACCTCGGCGAGGACGGCCCGCACGACCGTCGCGACCTCGTCGACGCGCTCGGGAGCGCACCCGGCGTACACCGAGAAGCTCCCCGCGTCGGCGTAGGCCGAGAGCGCCGAGTAGACCGAGTACGCGAGCCCGCGCTGCTCGCGAACCTGCTGGAAGAGCCGGGAGCTCGGCCCGCCGCCCAGAGCCGTGTTGAGCACGGTGAGCGCGGAGCGGCGCGGGTCGTGGCGCGAGAGGCCGGGCACGCCGAGCATGAGGTGCACCTGCTCGGTGTCGTCGGGCCGCAGCACGAGGCGTGGACCGGCCGCCAGCTGCGCGGGTGCCGGGTGGCGCGGGGGCACCGGCACGGCGTCCCCGGCCCGCGCGGACGCGGCGGCCAGCGCGCTCGACACGAGCTCGACGACCTCGGCGTGCACCAGGTTGCCTGCCGCGGCCACCACCATCCGCGGCGTGGTGTACTCACCGCTCCAGAACTCGTGCAGCGTGTCGCGGCTCATCCGCCGGATCGAGTACTCGGAGCCGATCACCGGCCGCCCCAGCGGGTGGTCGCCGAACAGCGCCTCGTCGAACAGCTCCCCGAGCAGGTCCTCGGGGTCGTCGTCGCGCATGGCGATCTCCTCGAGCACCACCCCGCGCTCGATCTCGACGTCCGGCGGCGCCAGGGTGGCGTCGGTGACGACGTCGGCGAGCACGTCCACCGCGAGCGCCAGGTCGGTGTCGAGCACGTGCGCGTAGTAGCAGGTGTGCTCCTTGGCGGTGAACGCGTTCAGGTCACCACCGACCGCGTCGAACTGCTCCGCGATCTCCACTGCGGTGCGCCGATGGGTGCCCTTGAACAGCAGGTGCTCGAGGTAGTGGGCGGCTCCTGCCTGCAGCGGCGACTCGTCGCGCGAACCGATGCCGATCCAGATCCCGAGCGAGACCGAGCGCACGCCCGGCACCGACTCGGTGACGACGCGCAGTCCACCGGGCAGTTCGGTACGCAGAACGCCGCCGGGGGCGGGAGCGACCGCCCCCGCCCCCGGCGTCACCAGGACATCCGTCACGCCGAATCCTCGCTGACGCTCGTCATCGGCGTGACTTCGTCGCTGTGCCCATTGGTCGACCTCGCAAGCTCGGTCAACTCGGCGAAACCGCCTCTGCCTCGTCGTTCTCGGCAGCGCCGCTCTCCGCCGCAGCGCCGTTCTCCGCAGCGCCGCCGGCGTCGGGCGCCTGCGCGGTGCCGTTGGCCGACTCCTCGCTGACCGGGATCAGGCTGATCTTGCCGCGGTTGTCGATGTCGGTGACCTCGACGCGGATCTTGTCGCCGACCTTGACGACGTCCTCCACCTTGCCGACCCGCTTGCCCTGCCCGAGCTTCGAGATGTGGACGAGGCCGTCCTTGCCGGGCACCAGCGAGACGAAGGCACCGAACGCCGCGGTCTTGACGACCGTGCCGAGGAACCGCTCGCCGACCTTGGGCAGCTGCGGGTTGGCGATGGCGTTGATCATGCCGATCGCCTGCTCGGCGGACGGGCCGTCGGCCGCGCCCACGTAGATCGTGCCGTCGTCCTCGATGGAGATGTCGGCACCGGTCTGCTCGGTGATCGAGTTGATCATCTTGCCCTTCGGGCCGATGACCTCGCCGATCTTGTCGACCGGCACCTTGATAGCCGTGACGCGCGGGGCGAACTGGCTCATCTCGTCGGGCCGGTCGATCGCCTCGCCGATGACCTCGAGGATCGTCAGGCGGGCGTCCTTGGCCTGGTTCAGCGCGGCGGCCAGCACCTCGGACGGGATGCCGTCGAGCTTGGTGTCCAGCTGCAGCGCCGTGACGAACTCGGACGTGCCTGCGACCTTGAAGTCCATGTCGCCGAAGGCGTCCTCGGCACCGAGGATGTCGGTGAGGGCGACGTAGCGGGTCTGGCCCTCCACCTCGTCGCTCACCAGGCCCATCGCGATGCCCGCGACCGGCGCCTTGAGCGGCACACCGGCGTTGAGCAGCGACATCGTGGACGCGCAGACCGAGCCCATCGACGTGGAGCCGTTGGACCCGAGCGCCTCCGACACCTGCCGGATGGCGTACGGGAACTCCTCGCGGGTGGGCAGCACCGGCAGCAGCGCCCGCTCGGCGAGCGCGCCGTGGCCGATCTCGCGGCGCTTGGGCGAGCCCACGCGGCCGGTCTCACCGGTCGAGTAGGGCGGGAAGTTGTAGTGGTGCAGGTAGCGCTTGTGCGTCTCCGGCCCGAGCGAGTCGATCTGCTGCTCCATGCGCAGCATGTTCAGCGTGGTGACGCCCATGATCTGGGTCTCGCCGCGCTCGAACAGCGCCGAGCCGTGGGCCCGCGGCACGACCTCGACCTCGGCCGACAGCGGCCGGATGTCGGTGATGCCGCGCCCGTCGATGCGGATCTGGTCGCGCAGGATGCGCTGGCGCACGAGCTTCTTGTTGAGCGACCGGAACGCGGCGCCCAGCTCCTTCTCGCGGCCCTCGAACTTCTCACCCAGCGAGCCGAGCACCTGGAGCTTGACCTCGTCGAGCTTGGCCTCGCGCTCCTGCTTGCCCGCGATGGTGAGCGCGGCGGCGAGGTCGTCGCTCGCGGCCGCCTCGACGGCCTCGTAGGCGTCGGGCTGGTACGCGGGGTAGGTCGGGAAGTTGCCGGTGGGCTTCGCCGCGACGTCGGCCAGCTGCTGCTGGGCGATGCACAGGCTGCGGATGAACGGCTTCGCCGCCTCCAGCCCGGCCGCCACGACGTCCTCGGTGGGTGCCTGCGCGCCGCCGGCGACCAGCTCGACGGTCTCGGTGGTGGCCTCGGCCTCCACCATCATGATCGCGACATCGTCGCCGACGACCCGGCCCGCGACGACCATGTCGAACACGGCCCGCTGCAGGTCCTCGTACTGCGGGAACGCCACCCACTGCCCGTCGATCAGAGCGACGCGCACGCCGCCGATCGGGCCGCTGAACGGCAGGCCCGCCAGCTGGGTGGACGCCGACGCTGCGTTGATGGCCAGCGCGTCGTAGGGGTCCTGCGGGTCGAGCGACATGACCGTGACGACGATCTGGATCTCGTTGCGCAGGCCGTCGACGAACGACGGGCGCAGCGGCCGGTCGATCAGCCGACAGGTGAGGATCGCGTCGGTGCCCGGACGGCCCTCCCGGCGGAAGAACGAGCCGGGGATGCGGCCGACGGCGTACATCCGCTCCTCGACGTCCACCGTGAGCGGGAAGAAGTCGAAGTGCTCCTTGGGCTGCTTGGACGCCGTGGTGGCGGACAGCAGCATGGTCTCGTCGTCGAGGTAGGCGACGACGGATCCGGCGGCCTGGCGCGCGAGGCGCCCGGTCTCGAACCGGACGGTGCGGGTGCCGAAGCTCCCGTTGTCGATGACGGCACTCGTCTCGTGCACGTCGTCCATGGGGTCGGTCATGTGGTCCTTCTCTTCGAGACGTCCCCACGCCGCACCGGCTGATCCTCGGCCTGGCCGGTCTTCGATCGAAGCCCCCGGGACTCGTGTCCCGGGAGCCACTACCGAGGACCGGCGGATCGTCTGCGGCGAGGCGTGGCGTCGTGGAGTTGTCGAAATGTGTGCCGGCCCGGACCGAGGAGCTGGTCCGGGCCGGCGGGGTGTCAGCGGCGGAGGCCGAGACGCTCGATCAGCGACCGGTAGCGCGCGACGTCGACCGAAGCGAGGTACTTCAGCAGCCTGCGGCGACGGCCCACCAGCAGCAGCAGGCCGCGGCGGGAGTGGTGGTCGTGCTTGTGCTGCTTCAGGTGCTCGGTGAGGTCGCTGATCCGCTTGGTGAGCAGCGCGACCTGCGCCTCGGGCGAACCGGTGTCGCCCTCGTGGACACCGTAGGTGTCCAGGATGCTCTTCTTCTGTGCGGCGTCGAGTGCCACGTGGTGCCTCTTCCTTCGTGATGTGCCGTGAGGCCCGCATCCCCTGCGACGGGGGCGGAAGACGGTGCACGGCCGCCACGGACTGCAGCCGGACCCGGTACGCCACGTTACCAGGCACGATGCCCAGCAGGTGTCAGGCCCCTGGGCGACTCGCCGCCTGCCTCAGTACCTCGGCGAGCTCCGGGAAGGTGGGGCCGAGCGCGGCCGCAGCGGCGGCCAGGCGCGCGGGGTCGGACACGCCCCGCAGCACCGCGGCCGCCGTGCCGTCGATGACGGTCCGCTGCACGGGGTGACCGACCGTGCGCGGCCCGTTCCTGCGCGGCCCGCTCGGCCGCTGCCCGTTCCAGTGCCAGCGGGCCTCGGCGATCTCGGCGAGCAGCGCGTCGACGGCTCGACGGTCGGCGGGGGTGCGCAACGCGTGGCAGCGCTGGTCGAGCAGCAGCATCCGGGCGAGCACCGCGGGATCGCCGATCTTCACCCGGCGCGCGCTCACCAGCTGGCTGAGCATCGCCGGGCTCATGCCGAGCGTGCGCGCGAGCCGGGCCTGGGAGATGCCGAGTGCGCCGGTGAGGCGGCGGACCCGCTCACCGAGCGGCGCCCCGTAGAGCTCCCGCTGCCGTTGCTGGTTCTCGATGAGCCAGGAGCTCGTCGCGTCCCCGCCCGTGTCGGCCATGCCCAGGATGCTCGCAAATCCCCCGGCACGTCCGTGGGCGAACGGGGAAACAGGTGCCGGTGTTCGCTGCGCGAGCGCCGCTCAGCCGAGCAGCTCGCGGGTGCGCGCCACGTCCCGGTGCATCTGCTCGACGAGCGCGGCCACGTCGGCGTACCGCTCCTGTCCGCGCAGCCGGTGCACGAAGTCGAGCGCCACCTCGAAGCCGTAGAAGTCCTCGTCCACGTCGAGCACGTACGCCTCGACGGTGCGCACCTTCCCGGAGAACGTGGGGTTGGTGCCCACCGAGATCGCGGCCGGGAGCGCCCGGTCCTTGATCTCGAAGAGGCCCGCGTACACGCCGTCGGCGGGCAGGGCGGTGAACGGGGCGGTGGCCAGGTTCGCCGTGGGGAAGCCCAGGTCGCGGCCGCGCCGGTCGCCGTGCACCACCACGCCCTCCACCCGGTGCGGCCTGCCGAGCGCGGCCGCGGCCGCCTCGACGTCGCCCGCGTCGATGCAGGCGCGGATGTAGGTGGAGGAGAAGGTGATGCCGTCGTCGGTGATCAGCTCGAGGCCCTCGACACCGAAGCCGAACCGCTGGCCGAGCTGCGTCAGGAGGGCCACGTCACCTGCCGCCCGGTGGCCGAACGTGAAGTTGCGCCCGACCACGACGGCGGCGGCGTGCAGCCGCTCCACGAGCACCTCGTGCGCGAACTCCGCGGGCGCGGTCCGGGCCAGCTCCGGGGTGAACGGGAGGACGCAGAACGCGTCGATGCCGAGCGCTGCCACCAGGTCCGCCCGCCGCGGCAGGGTGGTGAGCCGGGCGGGATGGCTGCCTGGGCGCACGACCTCCGCCGGGTGCGGGTCGAACGTCACCAGCACCGCGGGGAGCCCGCGCTCCCTTGCCCGCTCGACGGCACGGCCGATGAGCTGCTGGTGCCCGCGGTGCACCCCGTCGAACACGCCGACGGTGACGACGCTGCGCCCCCAGCCGGTCGGCACGGCCTCCAGCCCCCGCCAGCGCTGCACGGGGTGAGCCTACGGAACCGCCGAGGCCCACCCGCGAGAGGCCACCCCGACACCCACAGCACGGTCCGTGCTCGCTCACGTCTGATCGACCTGCCGCTCCCCCGACCGGCCCTGCAGTCGGAGCACGGCCTCCACGAGCCCGTGCATGCCACCGCTGCGCCGGCCCGACCGGCCGAGAGCTGCCGCCCGACGGGTTGAGCGGCCGGACCGTCGCGGGCCGGTCGCCCGCGCAGGAAGGCGTGCGGGTCGGGCACGCAGCTGAAATCGGCCTGTGAGCATCCACCTGCTGCTTCGGGCGGCTCACGGGTCCTGACCTGCTGGACGCGAGTTGGTGGGATTGGCGCGATTCTCGACGGCCCTCGCGTTAACCGGTCGGAGATCCACGACTCTCGGCCGCTGTCGCCATCCTGGGATCGACCACCGGGACTCGAGTGGGCGCGACGCGCGTTGCGCCGATGCGGTGGGGGGTGGCCGGGTTGGAGAACACCGATCCCGTGGGCGCTCTGCGAGATGCTCGCCCCGGCCTCCCGGACCTGGGTGCGAGCCCGTCCCGCTGGTAGCGGGGCAACTGTCCCGTGGTCACCCTGCCAGGGATGATCCGGACCACCGGATAGTTGCGTAGGCACCCGGCGGAGACGGGCTCGTCGTGAACCGCCGTGCCCTCCGGTCGGGGACGGCCGCCCACGCAACCACGGGGTTCGGTAGTTCTCCCCAACCCGGCCACGGCGGCGCGTGCGCGGCGAGGCGAACGGGGCGGGCTGCACGGGCAGCCGGGAGCGGTGCGCGACCAGCGTCCGGCGCGGGGTGTCGGGAACGGCGCGCCCAAGCCGCGCATCCCATGATCAGGTCGACACCACGGGGGTCGGATCGAGATCGAACACCCGTGGTGTCGACATGATCATGCACACACCCGCGTGATCGTTCCGAAGTGCGGCTCAGGGCCCTCGCCGGGGCGTTCCACCCAAACTCGGACGCTTCTATATCTGTCAAGCGGCTGAGGACGCGTTGCTGCTTGTGGTCGTGATGGTCGCGGTGAGGAAGCGGTAGAGCTCGCGCGCGATGTAGCGCTTGAGGCAGCGTCGGATCTCTCGGGTGGTCTTCCCTTCGGCGGTGCGGCGGGCGAGGTAGGCCTTGGTCGTGGGGCAGCTGCGCATGCGGACCATCGCGATGGTGTGCAGTGCGCTGTTGAGGGCGCGGTCACCGCCGCGGTTGAGCCGGTGCCGCTTGATGTGGCCGCTGCTGGCCTCGAGCGGGCTGGCGCCGGCGAGCGCGGCGAAGGCGCCCTCGTTGCGGCAGCGCCCGGGGTGGGAGAAGCTGATGATCGCTTGGGCGGCGCTGATCGGGCCGATGCCGCGGCGGTCGGTCAGCCCGGGAGCGAGGTCGTCCACGATGCGCTGGAGTTCGCGGCTGTTGGCCCGTAGTGCGCGGTGAGACCCTCGCAGTGCGAGAGCGAGGCGCCGGATCTCGGCCTGGCGCACGACCTGCTCGCGGCTGGCATCGCGGGCCGGACGGTGGCGGGCCAGCGCAGCGAGCCTGGTGTCGGTGAGCGTGCCACGGGCGAAGTCACGGGCGAAGTCACGGTCGCGGTCGTCGCCGCCCAGCAGCAGTGCGCGTAGCCGGTTGGTCTGAGCGGTCGAGCTGTCGGTGAGCTCGTGGCGGGCGTCCATCAGGATCCGGCGTCCATCAGGATCCGGCGTCCATCAGGATCCGGAGCGCTTCGCGGTCACCATCGGCGCGCGGGCTCGGGAGCTGGTCGGCGTCAAGCCGCAGCGCGGTGAGCACGGCCAGGTGCGCGTCGATCGCGTCGGACTTTCCCCGACCGCGACGGGACTTGCGGTTGGGCTGCTCGCACTCGATCACCATCACACCGGCACCGCTGACTGCGCGCGCTAGTCCGATGCCGTAGCTGCGGGTGCCCTCGATCGCGACGGCGACCCGCGACCCGGGAGCGTGATCGCCGATCCAGGCCAGCAGCTCGGCGTAGCCGCGGGAGTCATTGCTGACCTGGCAGGTCGCGATCGGGGCTCCGGTCGGGAGGGCGATTTCTGCGTCGTGGGTGTCGTCGTGGGTGTCACGGTGGGTGTCGACACCGACGACGGCGTCGACACGTTCTGCCAACATGGGCACGGGCCTGGTCCTTCTGACGGGGAACGGGTCCAACAGGCGGCACCGGCCCGGGTGAGGGTCACCACGTGGCACATCTGTGACGGGTCACGCCGTAATCGGCGGACAGGCTTCTGATCAGGCCAACCGGTGAACCGGGCCGGTGCCGGCGACCACGACGGAACAAGTCCGAGACAGGGCACGCCGAAGCGGCCAGATCGATCACGAGTCACATCGGGTCACCGGCACCGAGCCTGACGGTTCTCCACCCAGGAGCACCGCACCGACACACTCACAGATCGATCACCGGGCGTCGAGGCCGGCGGCCTGGGACCCGACCCGTCAGGTCGCCGCGGGGGCGAGGACCACCAGGGGGCGGGCCTGGGGGCCCTTGTCCGTCACCAGGGCCAGTGCTCGGCCGTCGGGGGCGAAGACGCCGTACGTGCCCGCGGTGCCGGTCGCCGGGAGGGGGCGGCCGTGGGAGATGTCGGCGGCCTGGGCGGCGTCGAGGTCGCGGCGCGGGAAGGCCAGTGCGACGGCCGAGTCCAGCGGCACCACCGCGGACGGGTCGGCTTCGAGGGCCTCGAGGGTGTTGGCCCGGTCGAGGGTGAAGGGGCCGACGCGGGTGCGGCGCAGCGCCGTGAGGTGCCCGCCCACCCCGAGCGTGGCGCCCAGGTCACGGGCGAGCGCGCGCACGTAGGTGCCCGATGAGCACTCGACGGCGACATCGAGGTCGGTGCCGCGGCGGGCGAGCAGCGTGAATTCCGAGACGGTGACCGGCCGGGCGGCGAGCACGACCTCCTCGCCGGACCGAACGCGCGCGTAGGCGCGCTGCCCGTTCACCTTGATCGCGCTGACCGAGCTGGGCACCTGCTCGATCGCCCCGGTCAGCGCGGCGATGCCGGCCGCGATCGCGGCGTCGGTGACGTCGCTCGCGTCGGCGGTGGCGAGCACCTCGCCCTCCGCGTCGTCGGTGCGGGTGGCGACGCCGAGGCGGATCGTGGCGGTGTAGGCCTTCGTGTCGAGGGCCAGGTGACCGAGCAGCTTGGTGCCGCGGGCGACCCCGCAGACGAGCACGCCGGTTGCCATCGGGTCGAGCGTGCCGGCGTGGCCGACCTTGCGGGTGCGCAGGATCCGGCGCAGGCGGGCGACGACGTCGTGCGACGTCAGCCCTGCGGGCTTGTCGACGATCACGAGGCCGGGGGCTGGGGCGTCCACCGCGTGATTCTCGCAATCCTCGCGCCCACACCCGGAACCACCGGATACGGTCGGCGCCGACTGCAGGTCAGGGGGGCCTCACATGGAACGAGCCACGGCGGGCGACGTGCTGCGCCGCGGAGCGGGCGCCCGGCCGCGCGAGCTGGCCGCTGCGGCGTTGCTCGTGTCGCTGCACCAGCTCGCGGAGGCCGCGGTGCCGGTCACGGTCGGCTGGGTGATCGATCTCGCGGTCGTGAGCCGCGATTCCGGCGCGCTGCTGCGGTGGCTCGTGGTCGTCGGGGTGGTCTTCGTTGTGCTCGCCTCGAGCGCGTTCGTGGGCTACTGGCTGGGCGCGTACACCGAGCGGATGGCGGCCCACCGCGTCCGGATGGACATGGCCACGAGGGTGCTGCACCCGGCGGGCGGGGCTCCGGGACGATCCGGGGAGCTGGTCAGCACCGCCGGGTCCGACGCCGACCGCGCGGGCGAGGTGTGCCGGGTGGTCTGGGGCGGCATCGCCACGCTCGCCGCGCTCGTGGGCGGGGCGGTCGTGCTGCTCGACGCGTCCGTCGTGCTGGGGCTCGTGGTGCTCGGCGGGGTGCCGCTGGTGCTGCTGTCCTCGCGCCTGCTGGCCCGGCCGCTCGTGGGACGCGCCGAGGCCGAGCAGGAGTCGCTCGCCGCGGCCACCGCGGTGGCCACCGACGTGATCACGGGTCTGCGCGTGATCAAGGGGATCGGCGCGGAGCACGCCGCGGCCGAGTCGTACCGCACGGCGAGCCGCGCCGCGCTGCGCGCCCGGCTCGCCGCCGCCGACCTGACCGGCGGCTACCTCGGGGCCACCAACGTGATCACCGGGCTCTTCCTCGTGGTCGTGGCATGGGTCGGCGGCCGACTCGCGCTGGAGGGCAGCATCAGCATCGGTGAGCTCGTGGCCGGGGTCGGGCTGGCGCAGTTCCTGATCGGGCCGCTCGAACGGCTCACCGAGCTGGGCCCGATCCTCGCGCGCGCCCGCGGCTCGGCCCGCCGCGTGGCCGCGGTGCTGGCCGCACCGCCCGCCGTCACGGACGGCACGGGCACGCTTCCCAGCCGGCCGGAGGGCGCGCTGCGCGTCCGGCTGGACGGCCTCGCCGTCGACGTCGCGCCGGGCGAGCACGTCGGCGTCGTCGCGCTGCAGGCGGCCGACGCGGCCGCGCTGCTCGACGCGCTCGCCCGCGACGCCGATGCACCCGTGCGGCTGGACGGCACCGACCTGCGGGACGTCGAGCTCGACGAGGCCCGCCGGGCCGTGCTCGTCGCCCGGCACGAGGCCACGCTGTTCGAGGGCACGGTGGCCGACAACACCGGGCGCGACCCCGCGGCGCTGGCCGCCGCGGCCGCCGACGAGGTGGTGGAGACGCTGCCGGAGGGGCTCGACAGCGACGTGGGCGAGCGCGGGCGCACGCTGTCGGGCGGGCAACGCCAGCGCATCGGGCTGGCCAGGGCGCTCGCCGAACACCCGCCCGTGCTCGTGCTGCACGACCCCACCACCGCCGTCGACGCCGCCACGGAGCACCGCATCGCCATGGGCGTGTCCACCCTGCGGGCCGGGCGCACCACGGTGGTCGTGGCGTCCAGCCCCGCGCTGCTCGCCCGCTGCGACCGCGTGCTGCTGGTGGACCGCGGCGCCGTCGTCGCGTCCGGCTCGCACGCCGAGCTCGTGGCCGACGCGCGCTACCGGCAGGCGGTGCTCGCGTGACCGTGCTCCCCATCGCGACACCCGCCCGCACCCGAGGCGCACTCGGTGACCTCGTCAGGCCCCACCGCGTGCTGCTGGCCGGCACCGTCGTCACGCTGGTCGCGGCCTCGGTGGCGATGCTGGTCGTGCCGCCGCTGCTCGGCCGGATCGTCGACGCCGTGATCGCCCGCGGCGCGACGGGCCTGGTCGACGGCCTCGCGCTCGGCATCCTCGCCGCACTCGTCGCGCGCGCGGTGTTCTCGGCGCTCGGCTCGGTCCTGGTGGCGCGCCTGGGCGAACAGGTGCTCGCCACGCTGCGCGAGCGCGTCGTGCGCCGCGCGCTCGACGTTCCGCTGGCCGACGTCGAGCGGGCCGGCACCGGCGACCTGCTGCAACGCGTCGGCGGGGACATCTCGGTGATCTCCGAGGGCATCCGCAGGGCGATCCCCACGGTCGTGATCTCGCTGCTCGACGTGGGCCTCACACTCGTCGGACTCACCGTGCTCGACTGGCGCCTCGCGCTCGCCGGGCTCACGCCGCTGCCGATCTGGATCCTGATCTCGCGCTGGTACGTGCGCGCGTCGGGGCCGCTCTACGCGGCGGAGCGGCGGGCCGAGGGCGAACGCACCCAGTCGCTGCTGGCAGGCGTCGGCGGCGCGGCCACCGTGCGCGCCTTCCGGCGCCGCGGGGCCCAGCTCGCCCGCATCGACCGGCACTCCCGCGCCGCCGTCGACGCGGCCATGCGCGCGTCCGACGCCGAGCGGCGGTTCGGCCTCGCCATGAACGGAGCCGAGCTGCTCGGCGTGCTCGCCATCCTCGTCACCGGCTTCTGGCTGGTCCGGGCCGACACCGTCACCGTCGGCGCCGCCACGGCCGCCGCCCTGTACTTCCTGCGGCTGTTCGACCCCATCGGGATCATGCTCTACCTGCTCGACGAGGCGCAGTCGGCGGGCGCGGCGCTGGCCCGGCTGGTCGGCGTCGCCGACATGCCGGCCCCGCCCGCCCCACGGCAGCCGCGCACCCCCGCGCACGCAGGGGTGCGGCTCACCGGCATCCGGCACGCCTACGACAGCGGCCCCGAGGTGCTGCACGGTGTGGACCTCGACGTCGCGCCCGGGGAGCGGGTGGCCGTGGTCGGCGCGAGCGGTGCCGGCAAGACCACGCTCGGCGCGGTCCTCGCCGGAGTGCACAGGCCCATCGCGGGCACCGTCGAGATCGGCGACGTGCCGCTCGGGGACATCGCGGACGTGCGCCGGCACGTCGCCCTCGTCACGCAGGAGGTGCACGTGTTCGCCGGCACGGTGGCCGACAACCTGCGCATGGCCCGCCCGGACGCGACCGACGACGAGCTGGCGGCTGCGCTGAGGACCGTCGAGGCGCCGATGCGGCTCACCGACGTGGTGGGCGACGGCGGCGACGAGCTCTCCGCGACCCGGGCCCAGCAGCTCGCGCTGGCCCGGCTGGTGCTCGCCGACCCGGCCGTCGCCGTGCTCGACGAGGCCACGGCCGAGGCCGGGAGTGCGGGCGCCCGCACGCTCGAACGGGCCGCCGCGGCCGCGCTGGCCGGGCGCACGGCCGTGGTGATCGCCCACCGCCTCACGCAGGCCGCCACGGCCGACCGCGTGGTCGTGCTGGACAAGGGCCGCATCGTCGAGTCCGGCCCGCACGACGAGCTCGTCGCCGCGGGCGGCAGCTACGCCGCGCTCTGGGCCGCCTGGGCCGCCCCCCGCACCACCCCGTGAGCGGATGCGGGTGCCCGGGCACCCGCATCCGCTCACGACCCCTCGTCGGTCAGGGACTTCCCAGCAGGGCCCGCGCCACGAGCGCGGCGCGCCAGTCCATCGCCGCACGTTCCTTCTCCGCCTCCGACGGGCGGCCGCGCAGCGTCCACAGGTGCTCGGCCTGGCGCCAGCACTCGCTTCGCGACAGCAGCAGGGCGAGGCCGCTGGCGTCGTCGTCGGAACGGGAGTCGGAGGCAGCCGCCTCGTTGGCGAGCCGCGCGATCTGTGCGGTCACCGCCTGCACCACCGCCTGCTCGACGGGCCCGGGACCGCGGCCGAGCAGCGTGCAGGCGCTTACGACGGCCGGTGGGAGGTCGAAGCAGACGAGCGCGTGGGCGCCCGCGAGCGTGGTGCGCGCCGGATCACCCGACCCGCCCTCCCACCGGCCCAGCAGGACGTGCCACACCCGTGGCGTCCCGCTCCCCCTGGCATGTGCGCGGACGGCCCGCAGGTAGCGCCGCGCCAGCTCCGCCACGAGGACGGCCCGGAACTCGGTGTCCTGCGCGGGCGCCTCGTCGCAGACCGCGACGGCGGTCAGGAGCCTGCCCACCGGGCCGGCCCCGTGGCCGCGCACACCGGCGTCGGCGCGTTCCTGCAGCCGCGCCACGGCCTCGACGACGCCCGGGCGGTCCGGGTCCCCCGACTCGGCCGCCCCCGACTCGATCGCCACCAACACCGTTCCTCCTCGTCGAGGCCTCGTCGCGGACGGCCTCCGGTCCTCCGGCGTGGGCGCCGGC
Source organism: Pseudonocardia hierapolitana (assembly GCF_007994075.1). Lineage (NCBI taxonomy): Bacteria > Bacillati > Actinomycetota > Actinomycetes > Pseudonocardiales > Pseudonocardiaceae > Pseudonocardia > Pseudonocardia hierapolitana. Next base: position 358,770 of record NZ_VIWU01000001.1, read on the forward strand.
GACGGGGAGAGTCATCCCGCGCCCGCGTAGATACCCGGGCGCGCGATATAGAGCGTGTTTTCTGCGCGCCGTAAGGCATTGACCTGACGACACGGCCCGACGCTCCCCCGAGGCTGGTGCGGCACGTCGCCCCGCCCACTGCGAGGAGTTCGCGATGACCCCGCCGATGACCGTTCCGTCCACCACCGCCGCCACCGGCAACGAGCAGTTGTTGCGGTCGGCGGGCGGCGGTGACGAGCGGGCCTGGGCCGAGATCGTCGAGCGCTACCGGGGTCTGGTGAGCGCGGTGGTCCGCTCCTACCGGCTGCAGGACGCCGACGCGCACGACGCCGAGCAGCGCACGTGGCTGCGGCTGGTGGAGCACCGGGACTCGCTGCGCGACCCGGAGAGGCTGGGCGGCTGGCTGGCCACGACGGCGTCGCGGGAGTGCCTGCGGATGCTGCGGGAGAGCCGTGCGGTCGTCACCGACGAGCTGGACGCGGTGCCGGACCCGAACCGCGCCGTGGAGGACCGCGTGGTGGACGCCGACACCGTGTCCCGGCTCTGGGGGATCGTCGCGGCGCTCCCGCCGCGCGGGCGCACGATCATGATGGAGCTCTTCGCCGAGGAGCCGCGCCCCTACGCCGAGGTCGCCCGAGCCACCGGCATCCCGATCGGGAGCCTCGGCCCCAGCCGCGCCCGCCTCGTCGAGCGCGTACGCCGCTCGTTCGACTCCGGCGTCGTCGTGGGTGTCTAGGAGCGCCCTCCTAGTGCAGCTGTGGACGTGCGCGCAGCAGCACGGCGCTGGCCTGCACCCGGCTGTGCACGTCGAGCTTCGCGTAGATGCGGCTGACGTGGACCCCGACGGTCTTCTCGCTGATGAACAACCGCTGCGCGATCTCCCGGTTGGTGCGGCCGCAGGCCAGCTCGGTGAGCACCTCCAGCTCGCGGGCGGTGAGGGCGGCGAGCTCGTCGTCGGGTAGGGCCGGCCGGGCCGGTTCGGGCACGGGTTGCGGCGGGTCGATGCGCACCCGCGCCCGGTCCGCCAGGTCCGCGATCTCGGCGAGGAGCGGGATGGCGCCGAGCTCGCGCGCGGTCTGCGCGGCGCGACGCAGCGAGTCGGTCGCCTCGGCCGAGTTCGCCCGCGTGGCGAGCAGTGCCTCCGCCCGCCGCAGGTGGGCGTAGGTCGCCGGGTAGGGCTGAAGGCTCGCCCGCCAGGTCTCCGCCACGCGTTCCCACGCCTGCGGGTCGGAGCGCCCCGCGGCGCGCCCGTCCTCGGCGGTGCACATCTCCACGAACCCGAGCACGAGCTCGCGCACCGCGGGCACGGACGACGCCGCGATCCGCGCGAGGTCGGCGGCGTGCCGGCGCAGCCGGGCGTCCGTGCCGTCGTCGGTCCGCTGCATCCCGAGCCGGGTGCACTCCGCACGGGCGCGGGCACCGTGCCAGACCAGCGGCGCCACCAGCCAGACGTCGTCGGAGCCCTGCTCCACGACGTCGAGCCCGGCGGCGACGTGGTCGAGCGCGCGGTCGGGTCGCTCCCTCCACATCGCGAGCCCGGCCCACAACGTCAGCAGCGGGAGCCGGTACCGCGGCCCCACGGTGGCGGCCGACAGCGCGTCCACCGCCTCGAGGTCGTCCTCGGCCGCGTCGAAACGGCCGCGCCCGGTGTGCAGGCGGGCCCGCGCCAGGCGCAGCTCGAGCGCCTCGGCGCCGGCCGGGGCGAGCTCCCAGGCCTCGGCGATCGTCTCGTCGGCCTCGTCCCAGCGCCCGATGCGGAACAGGCCGTTGGCGGCCACGGCGAGCATGCCCGCTCCCGCGCTGCGCGCGAGCCCCAGCTCCCGGGCCCGGGCGGCGCCGGCCCTGGCGATCGCGATGCCCCGGTCCAGCTCGTTCAGCGGACCGGACAGCAGCTCGGCGAGGCTGCGGTGGGCCCGTGCGATCTCCAGGGGCTCGCCCGCCCGCTCGGCAACCGCGATCGACTCCCGCAGCGCCGCCTCGCCCGCCACCGGATCCTGCAGGTAGGCCAGGCCGAAGCCGAGCATCGCGAGCGCCCGCGCCTGCTGCACGGCGAGGCCGATCCGGCGGGCGAGTGCGAGGGCGCGCCCCGCGGTCTCGTGTGCCGCGGCGTAGTCGCCCGCCGTCCACAGCGCCGACGCGTGGCCGCCGAGCACCTCGGCCCGCTCCCGCTCAGCGCCATCCGCGGGGAGCGCGGCCGTCGCCCGGCCGAACGCCTCCGCGGCCTCCGCACCGCGCCCCGCCGCCACGAGGTACTGCCCCGTGCGGGCGTGGAGCAGGGCGGCCTCGAGGTCGTGGGCGCCCGGGTCGTCGGGTGGTTCGAGGAGGTCGAGCCGTTCGGCCAGCAGCGCGACGGCCTGGTCGGCGTCCCCGGCCAGGTGCGCGGCCTCGGCGGCGCGCTCCAGGCAGCCCACCCGTGGGACGGGCGGGGTGGCCAGCTCGCCGGCGAGCCGGGCGGCGTGCAGCCAGTGCCGGTGCGCCTCCGCGTAGCCGCGCACCCGGTCGGCCGCCGCGGCCGCCGCCACCGCGGCGACGGCGGCGCGTTCCCGGTCGCCCGCCCCGTGCCAGTGGTGCGCCAGGCGGGCGTCGACGCCGGGCAGCTCGCGGGCCCATGCGGTCTCCAGGGCGGTGGCGTAGCGGCGGTGCAGGTCCATCCGCTCCCCCGGCAGGAGCTCGCCCACCACCACGTCGGTGAGCAGGCCGTGCCGCAGCCGGTAGCCGTCGGCCGCGGCGTCCACGACCACAACTCCGGCGTCCACCCCCTCGCGGAGGGCGTCGAGCAGCCACGGTTCACCACCCAGCACGGCCTCGAGCAGCCGGTGCGGCAGCGGCCCGTCGGCCAGCGCCACCGCGCGCACCGTCCGCAACGCAGGCGCGGACAGCCGCCCGAGGCGCGAGAGCACGAGCTCGCGCAGCGTGGTGGGCAGCGCGGTGGGGTCGCCGTCGACCGCGGCGCGCAGCGTCTCCTCGGCGATGAACGCGTTACCCGCCGATCGCATCCACACCAGCTCGACGAGATCGGGGCGGCCGGGCTCCGCGGCGGCGACCAGCTCGGCCACGGCGTCACGGCGCAACGGCGGCAGCTCGACGCTGCGCACCTGCCGGTGCCGCGCGAGCTCGCGGATCACCGTGCGGGCGGCGGCGGTGGGTGCCGAGACCTCCGCGCCCGGCTCCGCGCGGTAGGTCCCCACGAGCAGCAGCCGCTCGTCGGCGAGATTCGCCACGAGGTAGGCGATGAGGTCGAGGGTGGAGCGGTCCGCCCACTGCACGTCCTCGACGACGAGCACCAGGACCGACTCGAGCGCCAGCCGCAGGACGACGCGATGCAGCAGTTCCAGGGTCTGCACCCGCGCCAGCGGGGCGGGCACCGCCGAGCGCAGCACGAGCAGCTCGTCCAGTTGGTCCGACCACGGGGCGAGCAGCCGGCGCACGTCCTCGCCCCGCGGTGACCGCAGCAGCGCGCGCAGCGCCGAGGCCACTGGCCAGAACGGCGGGCTCTCCGCGATGTCGGTGGCGGCGCCGAGGAGCACGGTCGCCCCGGCGTGCTCCGCCCGGACGACGAGCTCCTGGACGAGGCGGGTCTTGCCGATCCCGGCGTCTCCGCTGAGGAAGACGGTGGCCATCCGGCCCTGCCGCACCGCTTCCAGCGCGGCCAGCAGCTCGCCGAGGTCCTCCTCCCGGCCGACCAAGGGGCGCTGGGGCCATCGCTCGGTCACGTCCTGTGACGCTACTGCCCCCGTCGATTCCGTGACCAAGCCACCCCGTGACGCTCGCCGGGCCACCGACGAACATGATCGAAGGACGTATCAGGCGCGCCTGCAGGTGCTCCTCGACCGGGACGAAAGGAGTAGCCCATGGGAGAGATCGCCCACGAGCCGGCGTCGACGGGGAGCACGCAGCGCCTGGCCGAGCTGGCCGGTGACTCGCCGCCGACGTCGATCCCCGAGGTGGTCAAGCGGCTCGCGGAGATCCGGGACTACGCGGCGAGCACCTCGCTGCTCGGCGAGAACGACGGCATCGCCGCCTTCACGAAGCTCTACCACATCATCACGCGCCGGGTCGGCGACATGGTCGACAGCGGCGAGTTCAAGTCCTCGCCGTTCCTCGTGCGGCTCGACATCGAGTTCGCCGAACGGTTCTTCCAGGCGCTGCGCCGCTACGCCGCCGACATCCACACCACACCCGGGGTGTGGCGGGTGCTGTTCGACAACCGCAGCGACCCGAAGGTGCCCCCGGTGAACTTCGCGGTGCTCGGCGTCAACGCCCACATCAACTACGACCTCGCGCACGCGCTCATCGCGGCCTGGCGGCACGTGGAGCCGGACGGCGACGCCCCGGACAGCGAGCAGTACCACGACTACCGCCTCATCAACAGGGTGTTCGAGATCGAGATGGACGGGCTGCGCGAGGAGCTGGACTCGATATTCTCGGCAGGCCCGGACGGCGCCCCGTGGGACGTCGGGGCCAACTGGCTCGCCGACCTCGTCGTCACGTTCACCCGCGATCTCGCCTGGGACGAGGCGAGGCGGGTGTGGCAGGCGGGCGCCTCCCCGGAGGCCTGCAGGGCGTCCGAGCGCAGGCTCGACGCCATGGCGACGTTCCTGGGAGAAGGCGTGCTCCGGCTGCCGCTCCCGTTCTGACACAGCCGTTCTGATAACCGGTCGACCCGCCGGCCCCGCCCCAGCACCATGGCCCGGTGGGTCACATCGAGGCGATGGCCGTCGAGCACCGGTTGCCCGACGGGCGCACGCTCTTCTCCGACGTCTCCTTCCGCGTGGGGGACGGGGCGAAGGTCGCGCTCGTCGGGCCGAACGGCGCCGGCAAGACCACCCTGCTGCGGATGGTCGCGGGTGAGCTGACCCCCACATCCGGCAGCATCGCCCGCAGCGGCGGGCTCGGCGTCATGCGCCAGTTCATCGGCTCGATCAGCGACGAGAGCAGCCTCACCGACCTCGCGCTGTCGCTGGCCCCGCAGGCGATCCGCGCCGCCGGTGAGCGGCTGCGCGCCGCCGAGCGCGCCCTGGACGAGCGCGAACGCTCCCAGCTGCGTTACGCCGAGGCGCTCGCCGCATGGGGCGAGGCCGGCGGGTACGGCGCCGAGGTGGAGTTCGACACGGCGGCCGTCGCGGCGCTCGGCCTGCCGTGGGACCGGGTGCGCGACCGGCCCGTCGCCACGCTGTCGGGCGGCGAGCAGAAGCGGTTCGCCCTCGAGCTCCTGCTGCGCGGCCCGGACGAGGTCCTGCTGCTCGACGAGCCGGACAACTTCCTCGACGTGCCCGGCAAGCGCTGGCTGGAGGAGCGCCTCGCCGAGTCGCCCAAGAGCGTGCTGTACGTGAGCCACGACCGCGAGCTCCTGGCCCGCACCGCGGAGCGGGTGGTCACGGTGGAGGCGGGTTCGGCCCAAACGCACTTCCGGGGAGCCACCGCCGCAGCGAAGCAAGGTGGGGCCTCGCCGGGGACAGCATGGGTGCACCCGGGCGGGTTCGCCTCGTGGCACGCGGCCCGCGTCGCCCGCCACGACCGGCTCGACGAGCTGCGCCGCCGCTGGGACGAGGAGCGGGCCAAGCTGGAGCGGCTCGTCGTGTACTACAAGGCCAAGGCGGCCTACAACGACGGCATGTCCTCCCGGCTGCAGGCCGCGCGCACCCGGCTCGCCAGGTTCCTCGAGGCGGGTCCACCGCCGGAGAAACCGCGCGACCAGAACGTGCGGATGCGGCTGCGCGGGGCCCGCACCGGCAAGCGCGCCGTGGTGTGCGAGCAGCTCGAGCTCGACGGGCTGACGTACCCGTTCGACCTCGAGGTCTGGTTCGGCGACCGGGTGGCGGTGCTGGGCGGCAACGGCACGGGCAAGTCGCACTTCCTGCGCCTGCTCGCCCGCGGGGGCACGGACCCGGAACCGGGGACCGTTCCGGCCAGCGGGCTCGCGCTCGCGCCGGTGGCGCACGAGGGCGTGGCCCGGCTCGGGGCCCGGGTGCGTCCCGGGCACTTCTCCCAGACCCACGACCGCCCCGAGCTCGCCGCGTGCACCCCGATCGACGTCCTCGTCGGCGGCGACGCCGACCGCCCGGGCATGACCCGCGGCGACGCGATGAAGGCGCTCGCCCGCTACGAGCTCGCCGGCCAGGCCGAGCAGCGGTTCGAGACCCTCTCCGGGGGCCAGCAGGCGCGGGTCCTCGTGCTGCTGCTGGAGCTGTCGGGGGCCACCCTGCTGCTGCTCGACGAGCCCACCGACAACCTCGACCTCGCCTCGGCCGAGGCGCTCGAACAGGCGCTCGCCGTGTTCGAGGGCACCGTGCTGGCGGTCACCCACGACCGCTGGTTCACCCGCGGATTCGACCGCTTCCTGCTGTTCACGGGCGACGGTGAGGTCCGGGAGACGCCGGAACCGGTGTGGGAGCCGCTGCAGCGCGCCGCGGCTCCCGCACCGTAGGGCTCACACCGGCGTCGACGTGGCGGACGGGACCGCTCGTGCCGCGAGCCGGGCCGGCGCCACCCCCAGCACGACGACGGCCGCGAACCCGAACAGCAGGTAGTGCGCCGAGGTGACCAGCGACGGCGCACCGAGGTTCACGAGCACACCGGCCAGGGCCGCGCTGAAGGCGTTCGCGATGATGAAGACGGTGTTGATCCCGGCGGAGGCCTTGGCGGCCTCCTCCTCGTCGTCGCTGCTGCCCATCGCGGCGACCGTGAGGTGCGGGAAGGCCAGCCCGATCCCCGCGCCGGCGGCGAACAGGGCGACGACCCAGACCGCGATCACGCCGCCCCCGGGCAGCTCCCGCTGCGCCACGGCGTAGCCGGCGAGCCCCGCCGCGAGCAGCAGCGGGCCGCCGACGATCAGGGCGCGGACGACGCGCGGGCGGGTGGCGTTCGCGGTGACCATCTGCGTCACGGACCACCCCAGCGAGAGTGCGGCGCCGAGGAAGCCCGCGGCCAGCGGGGCCATGCCGCCGAGCTCCTGCCCGAACAGCGGGATGAACGCCTCGGTGCCGATGCCGAACGCCAGCACGCCGACGCTCACGTACACCCAGCGCAGCCGCGAACGGCCCCGGTAGGTGACCTCGGGCAGTACCCGCACCCGCGCGGTCCGCTCGTGGCGCAGGAACCACCCGCCGAGCCCGACCCCGACGGCCAGCGCGATCGCGGTGGCCGCCCCGGCGGGCACGACGCTCGCCAGGCTCACCGCGGCGACCGAGGCCGTGAGCAGCGCCAGCGACCCGGCCGGCACGGGAGCCTCCACCTTCGTCCGGCCGGTGGCCGGAATCGCCCTGCTGACCAGCAGGATCAGCAGCCCCGACACCACGACGAGCACGACGAACGCGGCGCGCCACGCGTCCAGCTGTCCGAACAGCCCGCCGACGGTCGGGCCGAGGATGTTCCCGACACCCCACATCGCGGACACGAGCGCGGCCGCACGGGCCCACAGGCGCTCGGGCAGCGCGCGCTGGATCATCGCGTAGCCGAGCCCGGCGAGCAGGCCGCCGCCCAGCCCCTGCACGGCGCGCCCGATGAGGAGCCCTGCCATCACCGGGCTGGCGGCGCTGATCAGGGAGCCCGCCGCGAAGAGGCCGAACGCGAGGACGTACGCGGCCACGGCGCCGCGCGCCATGAGGGTCCGGCTGACCAGCATCGACGTGATGACCGACGCGACGAGGAAGGTCGTCATCGTCCACGAGTAGAACTCGGCTCCACCGATGTCGGCGACGATCGTGGGGAGCAGGCTCGTCGTGAGGTAGACGTTGCTCGCCTCGAGCAGCACCCCACCCGCGAGCACGGTGGCGACGGGCACGTAGCGCGGGCCGAGCAGCTCGCGCCAGGTGCCGGGAACCGCCTCCGATGTCCTGTCCATGGCCCTGACGCTAGGAGTTGAAGCCCGGTTCAGGTCAACGGTGACGCCGGGCACGCCGGCTGCGGACGCTCAGACCAGTGAGGTGAAGAACGTGATCACCGACTCGGCCCCCTCGCGAAGGAGCGCGCCGATGTCCTGCACGGTGTCGGCCGCGCTGTCCGGGTCGACGAACACCCAGAACACGAGCAGCGCGATCACGAGGAGTCCAACGATTCTCTTCACGTAAACCCGATCCGTGGCCCGCAGGGATGACGACGTGCGCTGCATTGTCTACCGCACGTGACGCCTTCGGGCATAGCGACACTCAGGAGCGAACCGCACCCGTCACGGCCCAGTGACCCCCGCCGGCGCGCAGGCCCACCGCGACGAGTCGGATCACCATGAAGAGCGCCAGTCCGGACCAGATGCCGGCCAGCCCCCAGCCGAACGCCAGCGAGGCCCAGATCAGTGGGAGGAACCCGACCACGGCAGCGACGATCGTGGACGTCCGCAGGAACGCCGCGTCGCCTGCACCGAGGAGCACGCCGTCGAGGGCGAACACGACGCCCGCGATCGGCTGCATCGCCGTGAAGAACCACCACGGCACCGGCACGGCCGCCAGCACCGCGGGGTCCGGCGTGAACAGCGGCGGCAGCACTCCGGCCAGCGCCGCGAACAGCACTCCGAAGCCGACCCCGAGCACGATCCCGTAGCGGGTCACCTGGCCGGCGAGCGCCCTGGCCCGCTCGGCGCCGCGCTCGGGCGAACCGAGGGCGGCGCCGACCAGCGCCTGGGCGGCGATCGCCACCGCGTCGAGCACGAGCGCCTGGAAGAACCACAGCTGCAGCACGATCTGGTGGGCGGCGACGGTGGCGGCCCCGAACCGGGTGGCCACGGCGGCGGCGGACAGGAAGCACGCCTGGAACGCGAGGCTGCGGGCGAGCAGGTCGCGCCCGAGGGCCAGCTGGGCGCGCAGCACCGCGGGCGCGGGGCGCAGCGACACCGAGCCCGCCCGGGCCGCCCGCACCAGCGCCACCAGGAACAGCGTCGCCCCCACCGCCTGGCCCGTGACGTTCGCGAGCGCGGATCCGGCCAGTCCGAGCCCTCCCCACCCGCCTACCCCGTGCACCAGCAGCGGGCACAGCACCGCCGACAGCCCGTTGCCCGCGAGCACGTAGCGCAGCGGGCGGACGGTGTCCTGCACGCCGCGCATCCAGCCGTTGCCGGCGAGCGTGACGAGCACCATCGGAGCCCCCCACAACGCCACGCGCAGCCACGAGGTGGCGGCGTCGGCGATCGCGCCGCCGTCACCCAGCGCCTCGGCGACGGGCCGGGCGACCAGCTGGCCGACCCCGAGCACCAGCAGCCCGACGGCGAGCGCGAGCCACGTGGCCTGCACCCCCTCCCCGACGGCCTCGCCGGACCGGCCGGCGCCGTAGAGGCGGGCCGTACGCGAGGTGGTGCCGTACGACAGGAAGTTCATCTGGGTCGTGACCTGGGCGAACACCACCCCGGCCACGGCGAGCCCCGCCAGGGCGACCGCTCCGAGCCGACCGACCACCGCGGTGTCGACGAGCAGGTACAGCGGTTCGGCGGCGAGCACCGGGAGCGCGGGAGCGGCGAGCCGCAGCACCTCCCGCGCAGGGACGCGATCCGGCCCGCCGGTCATCCCTCGTGGTGGGGACGGCGACACACGTAGACGAACGCCGGGGGCAGGTTGCGCCAGACCGTGGCGCTCACCAGCACCTCGTCGAAGGTGTCGCGCAGGCGCCGCCGGAACCGGCGGGCGGCCCCGAGCGTCATCCCGTGCAGGTAGGCGAACGTGGTGAAGGCGCCGTGGTCGCCGATCACGCGGCTGATCTCACCGAGCAGCGCGGTCTGGGTGGCGTCGTCGAACAGCGCCCACGGGAGCCCGCAGATGACGGCGTCGACCTCTGTGATCCCGCGCTCGGCCAGGAGCTTGCCGAGGTCGGCGGCGTTGCCCTGGACGACGTCGAGGCCGGGGTGGGTGCGGCGCAGGAACTCGACCATGTCGGGATCCAGCTCCACGGCGAGGTGCCGGGCGCCCTCCGGCAGCTTCTGCGCGATCACCGCGCTCACCGCGCCGGTGCCCGGCCCCAGCTCGACGACCACCGGCGCGCCGGTGCGGGGCACGACCGACGCGAGCACGGCGCCGAGCCGCGGGGAGCTCGGCGCGATCGCGCCCATCGTCGCCGGGCGGCGCAGCGCCGCGGCGATGAACGCGCGGCGGGCGGACCGCTCACCGGCGGCGCGGCTGGTGTCGGACGTCATGCAGGCCTTCCTCCGGTTCGATCGCTCTGCTCACCGTAGACACCTCGACGAGCGGCGCGTCCGTCGGATCGGTTCCGATGGCGTCGACGTGACCATGCACGATGTTCGTCGCCCGCCGCGGCTGGACGCGATGGCGGTCGGTGCTGCTGCCGAGCCTCGTGTGGAGTGGTCGAGCCCCAAGATCCGCAGTATCGGTTGGCTATGGCTGTGGCGGCAGCCATGGGCAACCGATGCTCGCGATCTTGGCGCTCATGATCCGCGGTGGCGGGTGCTCATGGTCGTGGGCGCAGCAATGGACAACCGACAGTTCGGATCATGCGCGCCTGGGCCGGTGAGGCCATTGCGCCATCCGGTCACCCACCGGGCCTGAGCGCGGTCAGCCCGTCGATCGGGCCCCATCGAGTCGGCCTGGTCCGGCGGGGTTCCGGTGGGCGCGCCGTCCCCGGCCCGGGCCACGCGGCGCTCGCCCACCATCTGGGTCTCTCGCGTGGTCCCGCGGTTCGTGTCACACCCCTCACCTGTGCGAGGTGATCGGGTTGGGTTCACCACCGACCTCCGGGGTGCGTGGGCGGCCGTCCCCGACCTGGGGGCACGCCCGTTCGCGACGAGACCGTCGCTGCCGGGTGCGACGCGACCGGCGGTGGTCCCGACCCCTCACCCCGGTCCTTCCCTGGCGAGTCACGGCGAGATCACCCCGGATCCGGGCCGCGGCCGGCCCTCATGAGCAGCGGAAACGGGACATCGGCTGCACCGGGAGGCCGTTGCCTGATCGGCGCGAGGAGCCGTCAGCGATCAAGGCGAGATGGTGGCCAGTTGATCTTCGAGAGCGACCATCCGCCCTTGATCGCCACCCTCGGGACCCGGCTGACCCCTCGTTTCGGTCGCACATGGCCGTCACTGCAGCCAGCGGAAAACCGACCAGGCGGACCATCACGACAGGTGCCCGGGGTCGAGCGCAGCTCGATCTGCAGCTCACGTCCCGATCCGGCCGATCATGCACCCGAGTTCCTGGGAACGGCCGGTGTGGGAACGGGACCACAGCCAGTCGCGTGGCACCCGACCGCAGCGATCTCGTCCCCGAACGGGCGTGCCCCCGGGTCGGGGACGGCCACCCACGCAACCCCGGGGCTCGGTAGTGAACCCAACCCGATCACCTCGCACAGGTGAGGGCTCGGGGCGAACCGGATCGATGCGACAGCAGCCCCCAGCCGGCGCGCAGGGCAGTGCGGCCCGAGCCGGGAACGGCGCGCCCACGAGACGGCTCGGCCGCACGGCGCCACCGGATGAGTTCCGCGGAACGCACCCGGATCCGGCCGTGAACGGCTCGGCGCGCAAACCGGAGGTCAGATCCTCCCGACAACCCGCCCAGCGCGACGACGCCAGCGCCGGAAGCCCTGCACACACGGGCACAACGATCGACAGCCGGAGCACTACTCGGTCGTCAGCGCGGCGCGGATCGCCGCCAGGACTTCCTGCTCGGTGCCGTCGCGGGTGAACCCGGCCGCCATCGCGTGGCCGCCGCCGCCGAGCGCGGTGGCGACGACGGCGACGTCGACCCTGCCCGCGGAGCGGAGCGACACCCGCCACCGCCGCTCCTCGATCTGCATGACGGAGGCGACCACCTCGGCCTCCACGGCCGTGCGGAGCACGTCCACGACGCTGTCGATCTCCTCGGACCGGTACCGCCGCACGTCGGCGAGCGGGATCGTGGTGTGCAGCAGCCCGGACGGCTCGAGCACCGCGCGTCCGAGGGCGCCGGCGAGCCCGCCGAACCAGGCGAAGGGGTGGCAGTCCATCAGCGACCTGGTGAGGGTCGCCGGGTCGGCGCCCGCCTCCACCAGCTCGGCGGCGAGCCGGTACGCCGCGGGTCCGGCGGTCCGGAAGCCGCGGGTGTCGGTGACCAGCCCGGCGTAGAGGCACCGGGCGACGTCGGCGTCGATCGGCGCGCCCATCTCGACGAGCACCCGGTGCACGATCACCACGGTTGCCTCCGCGCCCGGATCGAGCACCTGGACGTCGCCGAATCCGGGGTTGGTGGCGTGGTGGTCGAGCATCACCGTGCAGGCTGCCGTGTCGAGCAACCGGCCGAGCGAGCCGAGCCGCCGCGGCTCGGCGGCGTCGCAGCTGACGAGCACCTCCGGCGCCCCGCTCACCTCCGCCGGGGCGACCAGGAGTCCCAGCGCATCGAGCGGTCGGAGGGACTCGGGCACCCGGTCCGGCGACGCGAACGCCACCTGCACCCGGGCACCCCGCCGGCGCAGCGCGATACCGAGCGCCAACGCGCTGCCGAGTGCATCGGCGTCCGGGTCGACGTGGGCCAGGAGCGTGACCTCGCGCGCTTCGCCGAGGACGGCCGCGGCCTCGGCCACGGCAGCGCCCACGGTGGCGACGCCGCTCACGAGTCCTCCTCGCCGCCGCTCGTCGGCCGCGTTCGCGGCGCTGCTGTGCCTATTGGTTCGCTCGCGAGCTCGCTCACTACTCGTCTGCCCCGTCGCGCTCCCGTGGCACCCGGTACGGGTCCGGGTCGCCCGCCGGGCGGGCCGACGCCGCCAGCCGGGCGACCTCGGCGTCGGACTCGCGGGTGCGGGCGAGCAGCTCCTCCATGTGGCGTGCCGTTTCCGGCACCTGGTCGGGCACGAACACCAGCGAGGGGGTGTGCCGGATCCCGGTGCCTGCGCCCACCATCGAGCGCAGCACGCCGGTGGCGCTGGCGAGCGCCGCGGCGGCGCCTGCCGTGTCCGGGTCGTCGTCCACCCGCTCCCCGAGCACCGTGTAGTACACGGTGGCTTCGCGGAGGTCTCCCGTGACCCGGGTGTCGGTGATGGTCACCATCTTCAGCCGCGGGTCCTTGACCTCGTGCTCGAGAGCGGCCGCGACGATCTGCGTGATCCGCTTGGACAGCCGCCGCGCGCGGGCGTGGTCCACCACAACTACAGCCCTCCCAGGATCGTGCTAGTCCTCAGGGCCCAGCATGCGCTGCCGGGCCGAGAGCAGTTCGAGCTCGGGACGGGCGGCGACCAGCCGCTCGCACCGCTCGAGTACCTCGGTGACGTGTCCGGACTCGGCCGCGACACAGCTGACGCCGAGCAGCGCACGCCGGTGCAGGTCGAGATGGCCCGCCTCGGCGACGGCCACCTCGAACTTGCGGCGCAGCTCTGCCAGCACCGGCCGGATGACCGACCGTTTCTGCTTGAGCGAATGGACGTCCCCGAGGAGGACGTCCAGCTCCAGTGCTCCGACGAACATGGTTCTCCGACGAGCGGGGACCGGCCGCACCCGGCCGGTCCCCGCGTCCCGTCAGCTCCTCGGCTTCTCGCGCATCTCGAAGGTCTCGACGACGTCGCCGACCTTGATGTCGCTGTAGTTGCCGAGCGTGAAACCGCACTCGAAGCCCTCGCGGACCTCGACCACGTCGTCCTTGAACCGCCGCAGCGAGCTGATCGGCAGGTTCTCGGCGATCACGACGTTGTCGCGCAGCAGGCGACCGCGGGCGTTGCGGCGGATCTCGCCGGACATCACCAGCGAACCGGCGATCGTGCCGAACCGGGAGGACTTGAAGACCTCGCGGACCTCGGCGCGGCCCAGCTCGACCTCCTCGTACTCCGGCTTGAGCATGCCCTTGAGCGCCTGCTCGATCTCCTCGATGGCCTGGTAGATCACCGTGTAGTAGCGGATCTCCACGCCCTCGCGGTTGGCGAGCTCGGTGGCCTTGCCCTCGGCCCGGACGTTGAAGCCCAGGACGATGGCGTCGGACGCCGTGGCCAGGTTGACGTCGCCCTCGGTGATGCCACCGACACCGCGGTGGATCACCCGGAGCTCGACCTCCTCGCCCACGTCGATCTTCAGGAGCGCGTCCTCGAGGGCCTCGACGGTACCCGAGTTGTCACCCTTGATGATCAGGTTGAGCTGGCTGGTCTCCTTGAGCGCGGCGTCCAGGTCCTCCAGGCTGACGCGCTTGCGCCGGCTCGCCAGCTCGGCGTTGCGCTCGCGGGCGCGGCGCCGGTCGGCGATCTGGCGGGCCACCCGGTCCTCGTCGACGACGAGGAACGTGTCGCCCGCGCCTGCCACCGAGGTGAACCCGATGACCTGCACCGGCCGAGACGGCAGCGCCTCGGTCACGTCGTCGCCGTACTCGTCGAGCATGCGCCGGACGCGCCCGGAGGCGTCGCCCGCGACGATCGAGTCGCCGACGCGCAGCGTGCCGCGCTGCACCAGGACGGTGGCCACCGGGCCGCGGCCGCGGTCGAGGTGTGCCTCGATCGCGACGCCCTGCGCCTCCATGTTCGGGTTGGCCCGCAGGTCCAGCGCCGCGTCGGCGGTGAGCAGGATCGCCTCGAGCAGCTGCTCGATGTTGGTGCCCTGCCTCGCGGAGATGTCGACGAACATCGTGTCGCCGCCGTACTCCTCCGCGACCAGCCCGTACTCGGTGAGCTGCTGGCGGATCTTCGCCGGGTTGGCACCCTCGAGGTCGATCTTGTTCACCGCGACGACGATCGGCACGTCGGCGGCCTGGGCGTGGTTGATCGCCTCGACCGTCTGCGGCATCACGCCGTCGTCGGCGGCGACCACGATCACCGCGATGTCCGTGGACTTCGCACCGCGGGCACGCATGGCGGTGAACGCCTCGTGACCCGGGGTGTCGATGAAGGTGATCAACCGCTCGTTGCCGTCGAGCTCCGTGGCGACCTGGTACGCGCCGATGTGCTGGGTGATGCCGCCGGCCTCGCCCTCGCGGACGTTGGTCTTGCGGATCGTGTCCAGCAGGCGCGTCTTGCCGTGGTCGACGTGACCCATGATCGTGACGACCGGCGGCCGGAACTCCAGGTCCTCCTCCGTGCCGGCGTTCTCGCCGTAGGAGATGTCGAAGGAGTCGAGGAGCTCGCGGTCCTCCTCCTCGGGGCTGACGACCTGGACGTCGTAGTTCATCTCGGTGCCGAGCAGCTCGAGCACCTCGTCGGAGACCGACTGGGTGGCCGTCACCATCTCACCGAGGTGGAACAGCACCTGCACCAGCGAAGCCGGGTTGGCGTTGATCTTCTCGGCGAAGTCGGTGAGCGACGCGCCGCGGGGCAGGCGGATGGTCTGGCCGTCGCCCTTGGGCAGGCGGACGCCGCCGACCGACGGCGCCTGCATCGAGTCGAACTCCTGGCGCTTCTGCCGCTTCGACTTGCGACCCTTGCGCGCCGGACCACCGGGACGGCCGAACGCACCCGCGGCACCGCCGCGACCGCGACCGCCACCACCGGGACGACCACCGCCACCGGGACCACCGCGGAAGCCGCCACCGGCGGGAGCTCCGCCGCCACCGGGACCGCCGCCACCGGGCCGGAAGCCGCCGCCACCACCGGGACGACCGCCACCACCGGGACGACCGCCCGGACCACCGGGACGACCTCCGCCCCCAGGGCCACCACGACCGCCGCCGGGACCGCCACCAGGGCGGCCGCCGGCCGGACGAGCCGGCATCATGCCGGGGTTGGGCCGCGGCGGCATGTTGCCCGGCGAGGGCGGGCGCGGGCCGGCGCGACCCGGCTCACCGCTACGCGGGCCCTGCGGACGCGGACCGCCGGGACGCGGGCCGCCCTGGCCCTGGCCCTGCCCCTGGCCGCCCTGGTTCGGGGCCTGCCCACCACCGGGCGGGCCGGGACGCGGCGCCTGCGGACGCGGCGGGGCGCCCGAGCCGACGCCGAACGGGTTGTTGCCGACCCGCGGCGTGCGCGGACCGGGACGCGGCGCGGCCGGGCGCGGCGGGACGACGCCGGGGGCGTCGGCCGCGGCGGCGGGGCGCTGCTCCTGACCGGGCGCCTGGCCGGGACGCGGACCGGGCCGGGGGCCCGGACGCTGCTGCCCCGGCGCGGGCGCCGTGGGCGCTCCCGCCGCGGCTGCCGGACGCAGTGTCTCGGGACGCTGTGTCTCGGGACGCTGTGTCTCGGGACGCTGTGTCTCGGGACGCTGGGTCTCGGGACGCTGGGTCTCGGGACGCTGGGTCTCGGGACGCTGGGTCTCCGGCTGCTGGGCTGCCGGGCTCTGGGGCGCCGGGATCTGGGGCTCGCTGCGCGGGGCCTCCGGCTGAGGCACCGCGGGCGGCGGGCCGGGACGGGGTCCCGGACGCGGGCCGGTTGACCGCTCGGAGGACGGCGCCGGGCCCTGCGCACCCGGGCGCTCCTGCGGGCGGGGCGGGCCGGGAACCGGGCCGCCGCCGGACCGGGGCGGGACGTTGCCGGGGGTGGGGCCGCCGGCACCCGGGCGCGGGCGGCCACCGCCGCCGCGACGACGGTCGCCGGAGTCGCCGCCACCGGCGAGCGACTCACGAAGCTTGCGGGCGACCGGGGCCTCCACGGTCGAGGACGGGGACTTCACGTACTCCCCGAGGTCCTGCAACTTGCTCAGGACCTGCTTGCTGCTGACTCCGAGCTCCTTGGCGAGCTCGTGCACGCGGGCCTTGCCTGCCACTGCACTCCTTGTTTCCGGAGGCCGGGCGGCTTGTCCCGCTCGACCTCGAACCTAGTGTCGAAGCACGTTCATGGTGCGATCTTCACGACTGGCTCATGACGGGTCGACCTTGCTTCCTGACGTGTCGGACTCGGGTGTCTCCCGAGCCCCGTTCGTGCACACCGCCCTGATGTGGGCCCGTACCGGCGCGGGGTCCAGCGGACCCGGGACGCGAAGCGCCCGCGGGAACGCCGAGCGCCGCTCGGCACGGTCCAGGCACTCCGACGCGAGATGCAGCCATGCACCACGCCCGGGGAGCCTGCGCCGCGGGTCCGGGATGAGCACCCCGTCCACCACGACGACCCTCAACAGACCGTCGGCCACATCCCGGCGCCGGCAACCTATGCATGTCCGGACAGGTCCCGCGACGGATCGCTGATCCGGTGCGGGGGCCGGTCGTGCGGGGGCCGGACCCGGTTGGTGGGCCGGTGTGGAGTGTAGCGCAGCACCTGCGCCCGCTCCTGCATCGCCAACAGCTCGACCCCTCAGCCGACCGACTCCGACTCGGGCGCGTCGAGGGCCCCGCGGGGGTCGGCGTCGCTGCGGATGTCGATGCGCCAGCCGGTGAGCCGGGCCGCCAACCGGGCGTTCTGCCCTTCCTTGCCGATGGCGAGCGAGAGCTGGAAGTCCGGCACGACCACCCGGGCGGTCTTCGTGCGCGCGTCCAGCACCGTGACCGAAACCACCTTCGACGGTGAGAGGGCGTTCCCGACGAACGTGGCCGGGTCATCGGACCAGTCGATGATGTCGATCTTCTCCCCGGCCAGCTCGCTCATCACGCCGCGTACACGGGCGCCCACCGGGCCGATGCACGCGCCCTTCGGGTTGACGCCGGGCACGGTGGACCGGACGGCGATCTTGGAGCGGTGTCCTGCCTCCCGCGCCACCGCGACGATCTCCACCGAGCCGTCGACGACCTCGGGGACCTCGAGCGCGAAGAGCTTGCGCACGAGGTTGGGATGCGTCCGGCTCAACGTGATCTGCGTCCCGCGCATTCCCCGGCTGACGCCCACGACGTAGCAGCGGATCCGCTCGCCGTGCTCGTACCGCTCGCCGGGCACCTGCTCGGCCTGCGGGAGCACACCCTCGGTGCCGCCGGAGAGCTGGACGATCACCACGCCGCGGGCGTTGGCGCGCGCGTCGCGCTGGATGACACCGGCGACGACCTCACCCTCCTTCGCCGCGAACTCGCCGTAGGTGCGCTCGTGCTCGGCGTCGCGCAACCGCTGCACGATCACCTGGCGCGCGGTGGTGGCAGCGATCCGCCCGAAGCCCTCGGGGGTGTCGTCCCACTCGGTGTCGACGGTGCCATCGGGACCCAGCTCCTGGGCGAGCACCCGCACCGCACCGGTCTTGCGATCGATGTCGATCCGCGCGTGCGGCTGATGACCGTCGGTGTGCTTGTACGCCGTGAGCAGCGCGGTCTCGATGGCCTCGATGACCGTCTCGAACGGGATGTCCTTCTCGCGCTCGATGGTGCGCAGCGCCGCGATGTCGACGTTCACGCCGTCCCCTCCTCTTGCAGCAGCGCCACCTCGTGCTCCGGCGCAGGCCGGAACTCCACCTGCACGCCCGCGTGGGCAACGTCGGCGTAGCGCACCTCGCGCCGCCGCCCGTCCACGAGCACCGTGACGGCCTCCTCGCCCGCCGCACCCACGCGACCGGTGAACGACGTGCCGTCGTGCAGCCGGACCGCCACCTGGCGCAGGTGGGCCCGCCGCCAGTGCCGCGGCCCGGTGAGCGGGCGGTCGACCCCCGGAGAGGTGACCTCCAGCGTGTACGAGCCACCGATGAGGTGCTCCTGGCGGTCCAGCTCGGCGGAGATCGCCCGGGAGACGGCGGCGATGTCGTCCAGGCCGACGCCCGTGTCGGAGTCGACCACCACCTTGACGGTGTGGCGGCGGCCCGCGGCCCGGACATCGAGCTGGTCGAGCTCGAACCCGGCGTCCGCGACGAGGGGTGCCAGCACGCCGTGCAGATCGCCGGGCTGAGGCCCGGCATCCTGCGCGGGGCGGGGGGAGGGCATCGCGTCTACTCCTACGAACGGGGTGGGTCTGTCAGGGTATCGCGCCCCCGAACGGACCCACGCGGGCCGTTACCCCGCGTGCACCCCCAGCACCCGGCCGCGTTCCCGGGACCGGGTGGCAGGATGTGCGGCCGGCGAGCGCAGCACGAGAACGCGGAGCGGTGCCGGCGCCATCCTGCGGGTGAGCCGCCGGAGAGGTCTGCGGCCCGCGAGCCCGCCGGAGCGGAGCGGAGGCAGATGGACACACCGTGGAGCCGGCGGCGCGTGCTCGCCGGTCTACTGCTCCTCCCGCCTGCGGTGGCCGGGTGCGCGCTGGGCCGCGCGGCCGGGCCGACCGAGCCCGACCCGCTGATCGCACTCGCCGACGCCGCCCGCGCCGACGCCGCGCTCGCGGCCGCCGCCGTGGCGGCCGACCAGGGCCTCGCCGCGGCGCTGCAGCCGCTCGTCGAGGCGCGCACACAGCACGCCGACGCCCTCGACGGAGAGATCGCCCGGCTGAGCCCGGAACGGCCCACCCCGACCCCCACGCCCCCTCCCGCGCCCACCGGCCGTCCGGGCCGCGCGGAGGTGCAGCGGGCGGTGCTGGCGTCCGGGCGGGCCGCCGGTCAGGTCGCGCTCGGCATGCCGCCCGATCGGGTCGGGCTCGTCGCGTCGGTGGCCGCGTGCTGCAACACCTACGCCGAGGTGCTCGCGTGACGTCGGACGATCCCCGGATCGACGAGACCGCCGTCGCCGCGCTCCAGAACGCGCTCGCGGCCGAGCACGCGGCCATCTGGTGCTACGCGCTGGCCGTCGCCTTCCTCTCCGGCGCCGATGCGACGCGGGCCCGGGAGGACGAGAACGCACACCGCGAGCTGCGCAACCAGGTCGAGGAGACCCTCACCCAGCTCGGGGCACCTCCGGTCTCCGCCCAGCCCGCGTACGCGACGCCGCGACCGGTGACCGACTCCGCGTCGGCCGCCCGGCTCGCGGTCGTCGCCGAGACCGACGCGCTCGCCGCGTGGCGGTCGGTGCTCGAACGCTCCCGCGACCGGGCGCTGCGCCAGGCCGCCCTGGACACCCTGAGCGCCGCAACGCTGCGGTGCGCTCGCTGGCGCGCCGCCGTCGGCGAGTCACCCACGATCCCGGTCTTCCCCGGCAGGCCCTGACTGCGCTCAGGCGAGGGCGTCGAGGGCACGGGCGACGTCCGCCTCGGTGTTGTAGAGGTGGAACGCCAGGCGCGCGCCGCCGGCCCTGGCCGCACTCACGACGCCCGCCGCGGCCAGCCGCTCCCGCGCGCCCTCGCGGCGCACCGACACGATCGCCGACCCCGACGGCTCCATCCCCAACCGCGCGCGGAAGGTCTCGGCGAGACCCACGCAGTGGGCGTGTACCGCGGCGCGGTCGAGGCCGGCGAGCCACGGCAACGCCACCGCCGCACCGACGTGGCAGTACCAGGCGGGCGACGTGTCGAGCGCACGCGCGTCCGGCGCGAGGGTCATCGGAAGGCCGTACACGTCCGACCAGCGGTCGGCGCTCGCGTACCACCCCGCCGCGACCGGGACGGCGGCCAGCTCCGGCCGGATCGCCATCCACGCCACCCCGCGCGGGCTGAGCAGCCACTTGTACCCAGCGGCCACGACGGCGTCGGCCCAGGACAGGTCGGCGTCCAGCCAGCCGAGCGACTGGGTGGCGTCGAGCAGCACGCGGGCACCGCCGGCCCGCGCCGCGCGCAGGGCGTCCAGATCGGCCAGCCGGCCGTCCGCGGACTGGACCGTGCTCACCGCGACGAGGTCGAATTCCCCCGCCCGCTGCCCGACGTCGGCGAGGTCGACCTCGGTGACCTCGACACCGCGGCCGGCGTGCGCCGCGAACGGCCACGTCACGCTTGTGAACTCGCCACCCGCGACGAGCACCCGCGCGCGGCCGGGCAGGGCGGCCGCGACCAACCCGACGAGCGCGGACACCGCGGGCCCGATCGTCACCCGGTCCACGTCGACCCCGACCAGGTCGGCGAACCCCGCCCGGGCCCGCGCGACCGGCTCGTCGAACTCCCCCGCCCGACCTGCTCCCGCCCGCCACCCGGCGACCGCGTCGGCTACCGCCTCACCGACGGGGACCGACGGGATGCCGATGCTCGCCGTGTTCAGGTAGCCGTCGGGAACGTCGAACTCCGTACCGAATGCCTTGCGCACGGGAGGGACACTACGGCCGTGGACAGCCAGCTGATCGAGATCCGGACCGGCGGCCGAGAGGCCGTCGTCGACCTCACCGACGAGATCGCCGCGTTCCTGCGCTCCGCCGGCGCCCGCGACGGTCTGCTCAACGTGTGGGTCCCGCACGCCACCGCAGGCCTCGCGGTCATCGAGACCGGAGCCGGGAGCGACACCGACCTCCTCGCCGCCCTGCGCGACCTGCTCCCCGCCGACGACCGCTGGACCCACCGGCACGGCAGCCCCGGTCACGGCCGCGACCACGTGCTTCCCGCGCTGATCGCGCCGTCGATGTCCGTGCCGGTGGTGGACGGGAGCACGGCGCTGGGCACCTGGCAGTCGGTCTGCCTCGTGGACACCAACGGCGACAACCCCGTCCGCTCCGTCCGCCTCTCCTACCTCCCGGGCTGACCGCCGCGCCCGCACGCCCGACTCACCCCACCCTGACGCCGGACTCACCGCGCCCGATCGCACGACTCGCGCCAGCCCCGCGAGTCGTGCGTTCCGGCACAGCGAGTCCGACATCTCCACACGGCGAGTCCGACATCTCGACACGGCGAGTCGGGCGCTCGGGCTCGGCGAGTGCCGCGTTCGGCCGTCGCTACGGCAGGCGGAGGGCGGCGATGCGGTCGGCCACCTCGGCGGCGGTGCGGAGACGATCGGGGCCCTCGGCGATGCAGTCGCGCACCAGCGCGACCTCCTCCGGTTCGAGGCCGGGGCGCACCTGCGGACGTGTGGAGTGGAGCTCGCGGATCGCGCCGAGCGGGTGCCCGGGCAGCTCCCCGTAGAGGCCCACCCCGGACAGCACGCGGTGGATCGTGGCGCCGAGCGCCCACACCTCGGTGCGCCTCGACGGGCTCGCCCCGGCCAGCAGGTCGGGGTCGCGGAACTCCAGCAACCCGCCGCGGCCCGCACCCGGCACCACCGCCCCGGGCGTCAGCACCCGGGACAGGCCCGGCTCGGCCAGCCGCCCGCCGAGCGTGCCGTCCACCTCCTCGAGGAGCATGACGTTGCCGGGGTGGATCCCGCCGTGGACGATCCCGGCCTCGTGCAGCGCGTGCGCGCCGCGGGCGGCGTGTTCGAGGGCCGTGAGGACCTCCGGCCGGGCAGGCGGGCGGGCCGGCGCCGCGATCGAGCCGAGCGGGAGGTACTCCATCGCGTACGCGAAGTTCTCGCCCAGCACGGCGTCGAACACGCGCACGACGTGCCGCGACGCGACCGCCGCCACCGCCCGCAGCTGCCGCACGGCCCGGTCGAACGCCGGCTCGCTCACGCGCTCGGTGAACACCTTCACCACGACACCCTCGCCGGGGTGGGCCGGCGGCCGGGCGAGGTAGCAGCGCCCGTGCGGCCCCTCACCCAGCAGGCCCAGGACCTCGTAGTCGGCGATCGACGCGGGCGTCGGCGTCGACGTCAGTGTCGCGGGCGGATCCAATCCGGGCGTCCTCTTCTACCGCGTGCCGGACGGCGCCTCGAACTGGAAGCTGCGACCCCCGATCCGCACCCGGGTGCCCGGCACCAGCAGGTGTGTCTCCCCTGCGGGCAGCTGTGTCCACCCCTGCTCCCCCGGTGGCGACACGAACGTGCCGTTGCGGGAGCCGACGTCGACGAGCAACGCCTCCCACCCGTTCAGGACGATCTGCGCGTGCACGCGGGACACCGCTCCAGACGGGTCCTCGAGGGCGAGCGAGCGCAGTGCGCCCGACGCGACCCGCGGGTCGGCCTCCGGCATCCTGCCCATCAGGTACTCCGCGTCGACGGTGTAGGTGGCGCCGTCGTCGAACACGAGCAGGCCGACGGGCGGTCGAGGGGCGGGGTCCTCCGGCCGGTCGTCGACGGCCAGCCCGCCGGTGACGGTGCCGTCCTCCAGCTCCTGCTCGTCGGGCGCACCCAGGATCCGTTCGGACCGCAGCGCGGTGGTGTGCGGCGTCTCCCCGTCCGCGGCGGCCCCCGCATCGGCCAGCGGGTGGACCGGTGGAGCCTGGGCCGGCACACCCAACCGGGGGGTGCCGTCACCGTCGGGGGACTCGCCGTCG
Organism: Pseudonocardia hierapolitana; assembly: GCF_007994075.1. Classification (NCBI taxonomy): domain Bacteria; kingdom Bacillati; phylum Actinomycetota; class Actinomycetes; order Pseudonocardiales; family Pseudonocardiaceae; genus Pseudonocardia; species Pseudonocardia hierapolitana. The sequence goes on from NZ_VIWU01000001.1 coordinate 381,630, forward strand.
GCAGGCGGCCCGGCGGGTTCGGCGGCGATGGGAGGAATCGACCCGATCCTGGTCTCGTCCACCGAACCCGAGCCGAAGGCGGCCGGGTCGGCCCCGATGTCGGCGCTCGCGTACTCGTCCGAACCGCGCTCGTCACCGATGTCCCCGCGCTCGTCCGCGGGCGCCTCCGGCCGGCTGTTCCCGGCCTCGCTCCCGGCGGACGGGTCGTCGTCGGGCAGGCGGTGACGGCGGCGGCGGCGATCGGACGGCCCGATCGCGGTCATCCCGGCCTCGGTGCCGCCCTCCGGGGCGGCGAACCAGCCCTCGATCCGTTCCGGGCGCCCCGTGTCACGACCGCGGTCGTCGCTCCACGGGCTGCGCTCGGTCTCCTGCGCCGGCGCCTCCGGCCCGCCGAGCAGGTCGTACGCCGCGCCGTTGAGGACGCCACCACCGCTGCGGACGCCGTTGCGGCCGTTGTCGGTGGTCTTCTCGACCTCGGGCTCGCGCAGGTCGTCCGGGCCGTCGGTCTCGACGGGACCGTCGTCGTGCGTCGCGGCGACCTGGTCGTGGTCGGTGTCGGACACCCGCCCGAGGTCGCTCACCGAGCCGCGTCGCGGAACCCACCCGCGGTGCGCGACGCCGTTCGAGCCCGACGGCACCGGGCGCAGGTGGGCCCGGCCGACGGGCCGCTCGGCGCCGTTGCCCGGGTCGCCGGGGTGATAGCTCTCGAGGGACCCCAGGCCCCGCGACGGCAGCCCGTTGCCCGCACCTTCGGCGGGGTAGGCGGCTTCGGCGGACGGGGTGGGCGCGGGGTCGGCCCCCCATTGGCGGTCTCCGCCTGCGACGTCGAGCCACCGGGAGTCGGCCTGCCGGGTGCGCGCCGCCTCGTCGGCGACCTCGGCGGAACCGTGGTCCCCGCTCGGCACGAGGACCGCGCCCGCGCCGGGTACGACGCCTGCCCGCAGGTCGTGCACGCCGTCGACGAGGCCGGGCGGGATCGGTCCGCCTTCGAGCGCCAGCACCACCGGCGCGTCGGGACGCGGCAGCAGCCGGTCGGTCCACGCCACCGACTGGGCGCCCGAGAGCGCCACCTGCCGGTCCGGCACGACCAGCCCGACCGGCCCGTACAGGAAAACGGCCCACTGCTCGCCGCGCTGCGAGCCCGAACGCGGGTCGGAGCCCGTGACGGCCACGGTGCCGAAGCGCAGGCCGTCGCCGGGTGCGTCGGCGCCGCCGAGCCACATCGCGAGCCTGCGGGCCAGCGCCCGGCCCGGCTCGTGGCCGGCAGCGGTGGCGCACACGTCGAGGAGCTGGCGCAGCACGTTGCGATCGGCGCACTCGGCCACGCAGACCACGCCGGGCCACCGCCCCACGACGCCGGCACCGGGCACGACTGCGGCGCGCAGCGCGTCGAAGTCCACTGGGTCTACCTCCCCCGCGGCGGCCGCAAGCGGACCGGCGGTACGGCCAGTCCGCCACCGGCCAGGTGACGGTCACGGTCGTGCATTACTGCGGACGAATGACGGGAACGGTACGGGGCGTGTGATCCACGGTCGCCGCCGCACCTCCATCGTTGCAGGTGGTGATGGTGTGAGCCTGATGTGTAACCGGACTCGACCCACCGTTGCACGGGCTCAGTCGACCACGAACGGGTGACACCCGACCAGACCGGTCGCCGCTCAGCGGGTGCAGGTCAGCGCGCGCCGGTCAGTTCGGCCAGGTGGGCGACGACGGATTCGACCGCGATCTCCTGCCGTTCACCGCTCCGGCGGTCCTTCACCTCGACCACACCGTTCGCCAGACCCCGCCCGACCACCACGATCGTCGGTACACCGATCAACTCGGCGTCGGCGAACTTGACGCCCGGTGTCGCCTTGCGGTCGTCGAGGAGAACACGGACGCCCGCCGCGTCGAGATCGGCGGCGAGCCGCTCGCCCCCGGCCGCGATCTCGTCGGTCTTGCCGGCGATCACGACGTGGACGTCGGCGGGCGCGACGCACCGCGGCCAGATCAGGCCCGATCCGTCGTGGCTCTGCTCGGCGATCACGGCGACGAGCCGGGACACCCCGATGCCGTAGGAGCCCATCGTGATCCGCACCGGCTTGCCGTCGGCGCCGAGCGCGTCGAGCTGCATCGCGTCCGCGTACTTGCGGCCGAGCTGGAACACGTGCCCGATCTCGATGCCGCGCGCGGACTCGAGGGGACCGGAGCCGTCGGGCGCGGGGTCGCCCTCGCGCACCTCCGCGGCCTCGATCGTGCCGTCGGGGGTGAAGTCGCGCCCGCAGACGAGGTCGACGACGTGGTGGTCGGGCTTGTCGGCGCCGGTGACCCACGCCGTGCCGGGCACGATCCGCGGGTCGACGAGGTAGCGCACGCCGTTGGCGGCCAGGGCGGCGGGCCCGATGTAGCCCTTCACGAGGAACGGGTGCGCCGCGAAGTCGGCCTCGTCGAGCAGCGCGACCTCGGCGGGTTCGAGCGCGGCCTCGAGGCGCTTCATGTCGACCTCGCGGTCGCCGGGCACGCCGATCCCCAGCAGCGTCCACTCCGCCGTGCCCGGCTGCCGGGTCTTGACCAGCACGTTCTTCAGCGTGTCGGCCGCGGTGAACGTGCGGCCCAGGTCCGCCTCGTCGTTGAGGAAGTCGACGAGCGACTCGATCGTCGGGGTGTCGGGCGTGTGGTGTGCCTGCGCGGGCGGCAGCCCGTCGGTCGCCTTCGCCGGCGGCGCAGGCGTGGTGACCGCCTCGACGTTGGCCGCGTACCCGCCGGGGCTGCGGACGTATGTGTCCTCACCGGTGGGCGCGACCGCGAGGAACTCCTCGGATGCCGACCCGCCCATCGCACCGGACGTCGCCTTGACGACGACGTACTCCAGGCCGAGCCGGTCGAAGATCCGGACGTAGGCGTCGCGGTGCAGCTCGTAGGACTCGGAGAGCCCGTCGTCGGTGAGGTCGAAGGAGTAGGAGTCCTTCATGAGGAACTCGCGGCCGCGCAGGATCCCGGCGCGGGGCCGCGCCTCGTCCCGGTACTTGGTCTGGATCTGGTACAGCATGACCGGGTAGTCCTTGTAGGACGAGTACTCGCCCTTCACCACGAGCGTGAACAGCTCCTCGTGGGTGGGGCCGAGCAGGTAGTCCCCACCGCGGCGGTCCTTCAGCCGGAAGAGGTTGGGGCCGTACTCGGTCCAGCGCCCGGTGGCCTCGTAGGGCTCCTTCGGCAGCAGCGCGGGGAACTGGATCTCCTGGGCGCCGATGGCGTCCATCTCCTCGCGCACGATCTGCTCGATGTTGCGCAACACCCGCAGGCCCAGCGGGAGCCAGGAGTAGATCCCCGGTGCGACGCGGCGGACGTAGCCGGCGCGGACGAGCAGCTTGTGGCTCGGTACCTCCGCGTCGGCCGGGTCCTCGCGCAGGGTCCGCAGGAACAGCGACGACATCCGGGTCAACACCTGGGAAAGGGTAGCGACGCCCCGCGACGGCGGTTGCGCCGGTGCGGGGCCCCACCGGGAGGCGCTCGCACCCGAACCGCAGTTCCTGTGCCGGCGCCGGTGCCGGTGCGCCGCTGCCGTCAGCGCGCTTCGAGGAGGTGCGCGTTCGGCCCGCGCGCGGCCGCGGCGAGCTCCGGCAGCTCCACCACCTCGACGCCGCGTGCCCGCAGCAGCTCCGCGCCCTCCCCGTCGACGAACACGCTCGGCTCGCGCCACGCGAACACCACCCGGTCGACGCCGGCGGCGAGGATCAGCTCCGTGCAGGTCAGCGGACGGGACGAGCGCGCGCTGCACGGTTCGAGGGAGCTGTACACCGTGGTGCAGGGCGGGGCGCGCCAGCCCCGGCCCAGGTCGGCGAGCGCGGACTCCTCCGCGTGGTCGTGCGGGTCGCGGCGGCGCGACCAGCCCTCCGCCAGCACGACGCCGCCTGCGTCGACGACGAGGGCGCCCACCGAGAAGGCCGTCCGCGACGGCGGGCACCGCCGCGCGAGCTCCACCGCGCGGGCGAGCAGGTCGCGATCGTCAGTCACGTCCACCGTCCAGGAGGTAGCGCAGGAGCACGAGGTCGCCGATCGGGCGGGCCTCGGCCAAGCGCATGCGGTGCGCGGCGTCGTGCGGGAAGCGGCCCGGCCCGACGAACCGCGGTGCCTGCGCGTCCCCGACGAAGAACGGGGCGACGACCAGCTGCAGCTCGTCGGCGACGCCCGCGGTGAGGAACAGCGTGTGCATCGCCGTGCCGCCCTCCACCATCAGCCGTTGCACGCCGCGGGCCGCGAGATCGGCGAGCAGCCGGTGCAGGTCGACCGGGTGGCCTGCGTCCACGACATCGGCGACCGCGCCCACGGCCTTCCGCGCCGTGCCCACCCCCGGGCCGGCCACGTAGACGATCTTGGGCGCGTCGCCGGTGGTGAAGAAGCGCGCCGTGGGATCGAGGTCCCCCGAGCCGGTGACCGTGACCTTGATCGGGTGCGGCTCGCGACCCGCGGTCACCCGAGCAGCCCGCCGCTGCGCCGAGCGCACCAGGAGCCGCGGGTTGTCCCGGCGCAGCGTGGTGGCCCCGACCAGGATCGCGTCGACCCCCGCCCGCACCGCGTCGACCCGGTCGAGGTCCGCGGCGTCCGAGAGCAGCAGCGGCTCCGGCCCGCTGTCGTCGATGTGGCCGTCCACCGACATCGCGGCGGAGAGCAGCACGTAGGGGCGTTCGGGCACGGCCCGATCCTCCCGCATCGCAGGACGGCCGGATGCACGGCCGGCACCATCGTGGTCGTTCCGGGCAGTACCTGACGGCCGCCGGATCCGCACTCGCGTACTGCTCACCGTGACCAACGGGGCATGATCCGCCCGAGCCGCACCTCGTTGCTGTGGCAGGGACCGCTGCGTGCTGTCCGGGTGGATCAAGGGCTGTCACGCCCTCGGATCCGCCCGTTGTCGCTCCGAAACGCCGACCATGGGCCGCGACAGCGCCTCCGGTGGCGCCGCGCGCCCACCGGGCAGGCCCCCGGCCTGCCCGCGTAGTGCTGCCCGGAGGGGCCGCAGAGGCTCATGGGTCAAGGGTCGCGATCGCGGAGCGACGCCGGAGGCGCCCTTGCCGCGTGAGGGGCGGCCCGCACAAGGCGCGGCGCCACCGGAGGCCCAGGAGGTAGGCGGCCCGCTCGGGACCGCTCGCCGGACGCGACGAGCGAGCTCGATCATCCGATACGGGTCGCGCCGGCAGGGACGGGTCGCGCGAGCGGACACGTGGTTCCCGCGTCGCGGCCTCCGGTGTCGGACCTCCTCGCTAGTGCTCCCCGCCGGAGGTTCGCCAAGGGTATCGGCGGCCCAGCTCCCCGCTGGACGCAGCGGCGAACAGCCCGAGTACGCCCGGTACGAGGGCTGCTCGCCGCCACGCCCAGCGAGAAGCTGGATCCACCGATACCCCCGACGAACCTCCGGCGGGAAGCACTAGCGTCCGCGCCCATGGGACTTTCGATCGGCATGGTCACCGTCGACTGCGCAGACCCGGCGGCACTGTCCGGCTTCTGGTCGGCCGCGCTCGACACCGCCGTCCTGCAGAACTACGACGACGCGTTCATCATGCTGGCCCCGCCCCCACGGGGTGGGCCGTTGCTGGCCTTCCAGCTCGTGCCGGAGCCGCGGTCCGGCAAGAACCGCCTGCACCTCGACCTGGGCGCACCGGCCGGTGGACGGCAGGCCGAGGTGGAGCGCCTGGTCCAGCTCGGGGCCACCGTGCTCGGCGAGCGCGGGGACCCCGCGGTGTTCGCCTGGACCACGCTCACCGACCCCGAGGGCAACGAGTTCTGCATCGGCGAGAAGGAGGGGATCAGCTCTCCAGAAGCTCCGTGACGAGGGCGCCGACGGTGGCGGCCTCGATGAGGAACCCGTCGTGCCCGTACGGCGAGTCGATCGTGCGCAGCGGGCCGGCGCCGGGGATGCCCGCCACCAGCTCCGCCTGCTGCTCGAGCGGGTAGAGCCGGTCGGAGGTCACGCCCGCCACGAGCGTCCGCGCCGTCACGCGGGCGAGCCCGGCCGCCACCCCGCCGCGCCCGCGGCCGACGTCGTGGGCGTTCATCAGCTCGGTCAAGCGCACGTAGGACATGGCGTCGAACCGGCGCACCAGCTTGCGGGCGTGGTGGTCGAGGTAGGACTCCACCGCGTACCGCCCGCCGCGCCACGGGTCCTCGCCGTCCTGGGCATCGCGGCCGAACCGCTCGTCCAGCTCGAACGCGCTGCGGTAGCTCAGGTGCGCGATGCGCCGGGCCACGCCGAGGCCGCGGTGCGGCCCGTGTCCCGGTGGGGCGTCGTGGTAGTCGCCGCCCTGCCAGCCGGGGTCGTCGCGGATCGCGGCGAGCTGCGGGGCGGCCCAGCCGATCTGGTCGGCCGTGGTGGCGGCCGGGCAGGCGAGCAGGCACAACCGGGTGACGCGGTCGGGCTCGGTGGCCGCCCATTCGAGGGCCCGCATGCCGCCCATGGAGCCGCCGATCACCAGCGCCCACGCGTCCACGCCGAGCGCGTCGGCCAGCACCCGCTCGGCGGTCACCGCGTCCCGCGCGGTGACGAGCGGGAAGCGGCTCCCCCACGGTCTGCCGTCCGAGGCGGGTGAGGCCGGGCCGGTGCTGCCCTGGCAGCCGCCCACGATGTTCGGGGCCACCACGAACCAGTGGGCCGGGTCGAGCGCCCGGCCCGGCCCGATCAGCGCCTCCCACCAGCCGGGGGTGGGATGTCCCGGCCCGGCGGGGCCGCTCACGTGGCTGTCACCCGTGAGCGCGTGCAGCACGAGCACGGCGTTGGAGGCGTTCGCGTCGAGCGTGCCCCACGTCTCGTAGGCGATCCGGACGCCGGGCAGGGTGCCCCCGCCCTCGAGGGGCAGCGGGTCGGGCAGCGTGAGCCACTGCCTGCGTCCGGGGTCGTCGCCCTCCCGCCATGCTCCGGTTGCGGGCGGGAGCTCGGTGTCGACCGCGGTCACGGGCCCGCCTCACCAACCGTTCCGAGCCCGATCACGTCGAGGACGTTAATCCGCTGGTCGACGGCCGCACAACATAGGCTCCACCACGTGCTCGTCCTGCTTCCCCCGTCGGAGACCAAGCGCGACGGTGGCGAGGGCCCACCGCTGCGGCTCGACGCGCTGTCGCATCCCGCGCTGGACGCGGTGCGCAAGGCGCTCGTCGAGGAGCTCGTCGACCTGGCCGGCGACGCGCAGGCGTGCCGCGCCGCGCTCGGGCTCTCCCCGGCGCAGGACGCCGAGATCGCCCGCAACGCGGCGCTGTGGACCTCGCCCACCCTGCCCGCACTCCACCGCTACACGGGTGTGCTCTACGACTCGCTCGACGTCGGTTCGCTCTCCGGGGCCGCGGCCGGGCGGGCACGTGCGCGGCTGGCCGTCGGGTCGGCGCTGTTCGGGCTGCTGCGCGCCGACGACCCGGTTCCGGCCTACCGGCTCTCCGCGGGCTCCGCGCTCCCGTCGGGTGGCGCGCTCGCGGCCCGGTGGAAGCCGGTGCTCGAACCCGAGCTGGCCGCCCTCGCCGCCACGGAACTGGTGGTGGACCTGCGGTCGGGCTCCTACGCCGCGCTGGGCCGGGTGCCGGGCGCGGTCACGGTGAACGTCCTCGCCGAGCGGCCCGGCGGCACCCGCAGCGTCGTGAGCCATTTCAACAAGGCGCACAAGGGCAGGCTCGCCCGCGTGCTCGCGAGCACCCGCGCCGAGCCGACGGACGCGGCGGGCGTCGCGGCGGTCGCCCGCAGGGCGGGGATGCGCGTGGAACGCAAGAGCAACGCCCTGGAGATCGTGATCCCCGCGTAAATGGGTTGTGGCGGGCTCCCGGTGTCCGGCAGGGTGCCCCCATCAGGTCGCCGGGGTCCGGCGTGATCGCGAGGAGGTGCCACATGGCTAGGCCTGTCCGTGACGTGGCATGCCCTCGTCCGATCCCCGCCCCGCGCTGACGACGATCCGCGGGGCGAACACTCCCCTGGAGCCCCGCGTTGCACGACTACGAGTCGTACTCCGAGTTGTACATCAAGTCCTCCCGCAAGCCCCGCCGCCGTCGTCGTTTCGACGACGAGGCCCCGGCACGCTCCCAGCACCGGGAGCCCGACCTGTCCGCTCTCGACGAGCGGCTCGGCGTCGACCCCGACGGCCCGCCCGAGGGCGACCGCTGGTCCACGTGGGACGGCGCCGAGCACGGCCCGCACCCGCGCCCGGCGTGGGTGGTCACCGAGCACGCCGCGGTCGACACCGAGCTCGGCGTGATCAAGACCGGCAAGGAGGCCGACGTCCACCTCGTCGAGCGCGCCGTGCCGGGCACCGAGAGGCGCGCCCTGATGGCCGCGAAGCGCTACCGCACCTCCGAGCACCGCATGTTCCACCGCGACGCCGGCTACCTCGAGGGTCGGCGGGTCCGCCGGTCCCGGGAGACGCGGGCGATGGCGAACCGCACGGCGTTCGGCCGCGACATCCTCGCCGGGCAGTGGGCGAGCGCGGAGTTCGCCGCGCTGTCGCGCCTCTGGGCCGACGGCGTCGCGGTGCCCTACCCCGTGCAGTGCAGCGGCACCGAGCTCCTGCTGGAGTTCGTCGGCGGCGACGACGGCACGGCCGCCCCGCGCCTCGCCCAGCTGCGGCCCGACGGAGATCAGCTGTGTGATCTCTGGCACCAGCTGGTCGACGCCCTGGTCGGGCTGGCCCGGCACGGACTCACCCACGGCGACCTGTCCGCCTACAACCTCCTGGTGCACGACGGGCGGCTGGTGCTGATCGACCTTCCGCAGGTCGTGGACGTCGTGGGCAACCCGCAGGGGCCCGAGTACCTGGCCCGCGACGTCCGCCGGATCGGCGAGTGGTTCACCGCCCGCGGCCTACCGGTCGAGGTCGGCACCCCGGAGGCCCTGCTCGAGGAGCTGCGGGTGGAGGTGGGAATGCCCGGGGGCGGCGCGGTGTCACAGGGGTAGCCCGCCGACGGAACCCTCGACGGCCGGGCGCTCTACTCTGATGGGGAGCGCCCGGCCGCAACGGCCCTGAATCGGGCGCAGCCCGCACCACCCATCAGGGCGCGCACCGATCGCGCCCGGGCTCGTCCCGAGATCCCAGCCGCCGCCATCTCGGCGCTGCTCTCCGAGCGACGTGCCGCGTCCCGGAGGTTCTACTTGTCATCCCCGTCCCCTCGCCGTGCCGTGTCGCCTGCCCGCTCGCAGGCTCGCTCGGAGTTCTCGGCGAGCCCGCGGAGCCGTCGATCCGACGGCGGCCGCTCCCGCTCCCCCCGCGGCCGCTCCGGCGCGCCGCAGAACCGTCCCCAGCTCACCCCGGTCGCACCGGTCGAGGAGCTGTGGACCGTGCCCGAGGCCGGCATGCCCTCGTTCGCCGAGCTGGGCCTGCCCGAACCCGTCGTCCGCGCGCTCGCCGATGGCGGCTTCTCCGAGCCGTTCCCGATCCAGGCCGCGACGCTCCCCGACACCCTCGCGGGCCGCGACCTGCTCGGCCGCGGCCAGACCGGCTCCGGCAAGACCCTCGCCTTCGGCCTCGCGCTGCTCTCCCGGCTCGGCGAGCGCACCACGGGACGGCCCCGGCCGCGGCAGCCCCGCGGGCTCGTGCTCGTCCCCACCCGCGAGCTGGCCCAGCAGGTCGAGGACGCTCTCGCCCCGTTCGCGCGGGCGCTGCGCCTGTCCACCGCCGTCGTCGTGGGCGGGTTGTCGTTCAACCGGCAGGCCGCCGAGCTGGCGCGCGGCGTCGACCTTGTCGTCGCCACCCCCGGCCGGCTCACCGACCACACCAACCAGCGCACGTGCGACCTCTCGCAGGTCGAGATCACGGTGCTCGACGAGGCCGACCGCATGTCGGACATGGGCTTCCTGCCGCAGGTCAGGGCGATCCTGAACCTGACCCCCGCCCGCGGCCAGCGGCTGCTGTTCTCCGCGACGCTCGACGGCGAGGTGGGCGCGCTGGTCCGCCAGTACCTCACCGACCCGGTCACGCGCGCCGTCGCCTCGGCCACGGCGCAGGTGGCGACCATGGAGCACCACGTCCTGCTCGTCGACCCGGCGGCCAAGCCGGGGATCGTCACGGAGGTCGCAGCCCGCGACGGGCGCACGATCCTGTTCGCCCGCACCAAGCACGGCGTCGACCGGCTCGTGAAGGTGCTGCGGCGCGCGGGCGTGGCAGCGGGCGCGCTGCACGGCGGCAAGGCGCAGAACGCCCGCAACCGGGCGATCGCCGAGTTCAAGGACGGCCGCACCCCGGTGCTCGTCGCCACCGACGTGGCCGCGCGCGGCATCCACATCGACGACGTGAGCCTCGTCGTGCACGTCGACCCGCCCGCCGACCCGAAGGACTACCTGCACCGGGCCGGGCGCACCGCCCGGGCGGGCGACTCCGGCACCGTCGTCACGCTCGTCACGCCCGACGAACGGCGCGACGTCGAGCGGATGATGCGGCTGGCCGGGGTGCGTGCCGCCCAGACCCAGGTGACGACCGGCGACGGCGAGCTCGCCCGGATCACGGGCGCGCGGCAGCCGTCGGGGGTGCCGATCGCCACCCCGCCCAAGCCCGCGCAGGGTCCGCGCCGCCCCCGCACCGGGAGCGGGCGCACCGGGAGCAGCCGCGCCGCGCGCGGCGGGAGGCGCAGGCGTGACGCGGCGGCCTGAGGACCGTTACCCGCTCGTGTCCGGGTCGGGGGGATTCTCAGCAGAGCCACAGGGTCGCCCTGCCACGGTCAGGGAGAAGTCTCCCGAATCGGACACCGAGGTACCTGTGCGCGCTCCCCGTCCCCGAGGCCGTCTCGCCGCCGTGCTGGTGGCGCTCACCGCGGCGTTGGCCGCCTGCTCGACCGGCTCGACCGGGTCACCTTCTGCCGCCCCGGGCGCGCCGCTGCCGCCCATCGAGCTCGAGGGCGACTGGACGTGGACCAAGCAGGAGGCCGCGCTCGAGCTGGGCGTCACCCACACCCAGAAGAGCCTCGACGAGAGCGACAGCGACCCCGATGCCCGCCGGCGCGGGATGGACATCCTCGCCGGCGACAGCGCGATCTGGCAGAACCACCACCTGATGGGCTTCGGCACCGACAACCCCGAGCCCGAGCCGGGTGAGTACGACTGGGAGACCCTCGACCGGCGCATGAAGATCACCGAGGAGACCGGCCAGCGCACGATGCTCACGCTGTGCTGCTCCCCGGACTGGATGAAGGGCGGCGAGGAGGGCGAGACCGACTGGGACGAGCTCGAGGAAGCGCCCCGGCCCGAGCACTTCGCCGACTTCGCCCGGCTCTCCGCCGAGGCCGTGAAGCGCTACCCGCAGGTCGAGCGGGTGATGGTGTGGAACGAGCTCAAGGGCTTCTGGGACGAGGCCAAGGGCCGCTGGGACTACGAGGGCTACACCGAGCTCTACAACCAGGTGTACCGGGCCGTGAAGGAGGTCCGGCCGGACGTGCAGGTCGGCGGTCCGTACGTGGTGCTGATCGGTCTCGACCAGGGCGCCCGCGACACCTCCACCACGGTCGCCGGACCGTGGGGCGCGGCCGACCAGCGCACGCTCGACGTCGTCGACTACTGGCTGCAGAACAACGTGGGCGCCGACTTCCTCGCCGTCGACACCGCGACCAACAAGCGGGACCAGGACGGCCCCGCCCCCGTCGACGGCGCCCGCAAGTTCGCCGACCTCGCCCGCTGGCTCCAGGAGCGCAGCGACCTGCCGATCTGGTGGGCCGAGTACTACCCGGAGGTTCCCGCGGGCGAGGACGACGAGCCCACGAGCCCCGTCAACGCCGCGGTGAACCTGGCCGCGATCGCCGCCATGGCCGAGTCCGGCACCGCGGGTGCGCTGTTGTGGGGCCCGCAGGAGCACGACCTGGGCTCCCCCGCGCTCTGGACCGACGCCACCAGGGAGGGCGGCGGGCAGCCGCTCCCCCTCACCCAGGCATGGCAGTTCCTGGTGCCGCGGCTGGCCGCGGGCGACGTCGAGATCGGACGCTCCCCGTCCCGGCCCCACCTGCTCGCCTTCCGCGCGAACGACGGCGTGGTGGTGGTCAACCTGAGCGGCGACCAGGTCGAGCTCGCCCCGGGCAAGCCGCTCACCCCCTGGCAGATCCAGGTGGGCGGCCGCGAGTCCTGACCCGTGAGCGGGTACGGGTGCTGGAGCACCCGTACCCGCTCACGGCCGTTTCAGCGGCGGCGGGCGGCCCGGCGCAGCTGGAAGATGCGCAGGCCGCCCGGAATCGCGACGAGCAGCAGCCCCGCGATGGCGGCGAGCAGCAGCGCCACCCCGACGGGCAGGGTGCCCGACGCTCCCAGGAAGTTGATCTGCACCGGCGTGCTGTTCTGCAGGATGAAGATCAGCAGGACCAGCAGGACCAGCGCGGACAGGACCAGGCCCGCCCACAGGACGCCACTGCGCGAGCGCCGCACCGGCTCCGCGGGCCAGCCCGCCCGTGGCGTGGGCTCGCTCGGCGTCGGGACGGTGGGGCCATCGGCGACGACCGGCCGCATCGTCGGCTGCGTGGCCGGGTCGGCGTGCGGATCAGCCGGCCCGACGCTGCCGTAGGTGGGCGAGTGCAGGTTCATCGCCCGCGTCGGGTCGTCGGTCATGCGCGCACCTCGCTCGCTCGACACCGTTCGTGACCACCCGTGAGTATCCCGCAACGGCGTCCTTCACGCGACGTTCCGTGATCTTGGACGTCGATCTCGGAGGTCAATGCCGCCGCATCGGGACGTGCGCAACGCCATCCCAGTCGTAGGCCTCGCCGACCTGGCCGAAGCCGAACTCCCGGTAGAAGCCCGCGAGGTGCTCCTGCGCGTCCAACAGGCACACCCGGTCGCCGACCTCGGCCAGCGCCGCCTCCATCAACTGCCGACCCAGCCCGCGGCCGCGCACGGAGCGGGCGGTGCACAGCCTGCCGATCCGGAACTCTCCCCCCGGCTCGCGCAGCAACCGCAGGCATCCGAGGACGGGCTCGGGCTTGCCGTCGCCGCCCAGCCAGAAGTGCCGCGCGCCGTCCTCGAGGTCGCGCCCGTCGAGCTCCGCGTACGGGCAGGCCTGCTCGACGACGAACACATCGACCCGCAGCCGCAGCAGCTCGTAGAGAGTGCTCGGCGGCAGGTCCGCCGCCCACGCGCGGTGCACCGTGGCCGTCTCCGTCTCGCTGCTCATCCCGATTGCCTACCAGATCGGGTGAGCGCGCGCCGCCCGCGCCCGTGCGAGGCTCGCTGGGTGCGCCGACCCCTGACCATCGCCGTTGTCGGCCCTGCGCTGGTGGCCGCCGGGCTCGCGCTGGCCGGCACGCAGGCGGCAGCCGCCGAGCGACCCCCGCTCCCCCTGCGCCCCGACGGATACGGGGTCGCTCAGCCGACCCCGCCCGACTTGCTGGACCGCAGGCTCCCCACCCGCGACATCCTCCCTCCGCCCGCGGACGGGAGGTTCGCGTCCACGGTCGGACCGGTGCCCGACGACGTCCTCGCCCGCTCGACCTGGAAGCCGGAGTGCCCGGTGCCACCGGCCGACCTGCGCTACGTCACCGTCTCCTTCCGCGGCTTCGACGGGACCGCGCACACCGGTGAGCTGATCGTCGCCGCCCAGGTGGCCGACGACGTCGCGGCCGTGTTCGGCGACCTCTACGCGGCCGACTTCCCGATCGAGGAGATGCGCGTCGTCGAGCCTGCCGAGCTGACCGCCCCGCCCACCGGCGACGACAACAACACCACCGCGTTCGTCTGCCGGCCTGCGGTGGGCCTCACGCGCTGGTCGGCGCACGCGCTCGGTCTCGCCGTGGACGTCAACCCGTTCCAGAACCCCTACAGCAAGGGCGACCTCGTGCTGCCCGAGCTCGCCTCCGCCTACCTGGACCGCGAGCGCGATCTGCCCGGCATGATCAAGGACGGCGGGCCGGTCGTCACCGCGTTCGAGCGCATCGGCTGGAAGTGGGGCGGGCGCTGGACGTCCCCAGTGGACCGGCATCACTTCTCCCGGACGGGCACGTAGCGTGTGATTCGTGCGGCACCACGACCTCGTCGTCATCGGAACCGGCTCCGGCAACTCGATCGTCGACGAGCGGATCGCCCATCTCGACGTCGCACTGGTCGAGCACGGCGTCTTCGGTGGCACGTGCCTGAACGTCGGCTGCATCCCGACGAAGATGTACGTCTACGCCGCCGACGTGGCACAGGTGGTCCGGCACGCCGGCCGCTACGGCGTGGACGCCACCGTCGACAAGGTCCGCTGGACCGACATCCGGGACCGCGTCTTCGGCCGGATCGACCCGATCTCGGCGGGCGGGCGCGAGTACCGCGTGGACCGCTCCCCGAACGTCACCGTCTACGAGGGCCACGCACGCTTCACCGGTCACAAGGAGCTCGCGGTGGCCCGCACCGACGGCTCCGGAGCCGATGCGTTCAGTGCCGATCGCATCGTGCTGGCTGCCGGAAGCCGGCCCGTGATCCCCGACGTCGTCACGGAGTCGGGCGTGCCCTACGAGACGTCCGACACCGTCATGCGGATCGACGCGCTCCCCGAGCACCTGGTGATCCTCGGCAGCGGGTACATCGGCGTCGAGTTCGCGCACGTCTTCTCCGCGCTCGGGGCACGGGTGACGATCGTCGGGCGCAGCAGCATCCTGCGCCGCCAGGACGAGACCGTGTGCGAGCGCTTCACCGAGATCGTCCACCGGCGCTGGGACGTGCACCTCGGCAACGAGGTCACGGGCGTCCGCGGGAGCCGTGGTGACGTCACCCTGGAGCTGGCCGACGGCTCGTCCGTCCACGGCGACCTGCTGCTCGTCGCCACCGGCCGCCGACCCAACAGCGACCGCCTCGACCTCGACCGAACCGGTGTGGCGACCCACCCCGACGGCCGCATCGTCGTCGACGACCAGCAACGCACCACCGTCGACGGGATCTTCGCCCTCGGCGACGTGAGCTCGGCGTACCAGCTCAAGCACGTGGCCAACCACGAGGCGAAGGTCGTGGCGCACAACCTCCTGCACCCTGACGCACCGCGGCGCAGCGATCACCGGTTCGTACCGGCGGCCGTCTTCACCGAGCCGCAGATAGCCGCCGTCGGGCTCACCGAGGCCGAGTGCCGCGCAGGCCACCTCGACTACACCGCCGCCGTGCAGGAGTACGGCGACGTCGCCTACGGGTGGGCGATGGAGGACACGACGGGGTTCTGCAAGGTGATCGCCGAACGCGGGACCGGTCGGATCATCGGCGCGCACGTGATGGGCGCGCAGGCGTCGACGGTGATCCAGCCGCTGATCCAGGCGATGTCGTTCGGGCTGGGGGCGCGGGAGATGGCCACCGGCCAGTACTGGATCCACCCGGCCCTGGCCGAGGTGGTGGAGAACGCCCTGCTCGGTCTCGACCTTGAGATCTGATGTGAGTAAGGTAATCCTAAGTCCGCCGTCTCCTTGGAGCATGCCCATGACCGTTGCCGAACACCCCACCCGCCCGGCCGGGTCGGCCAAGCCGATCCTCGACGGCCGGCGGGGGATCGCGCCGCAGATCGGCGTCTACGTCTTCGTGATCCTCCCCCTCGTCGCGCTCGTCGCCGCGATCCCCTTCGCCTGGGGTTGGGGTCTCGCCTGGACCGACGTCGCGATCGCCCTGGTCTTCTACGTCGCGAGCGGGCTCGGCATCACGGTCGGCTACCACCGCTACTTCACGCACGGCTCGTTCAAGGCGAAGCGGCCGCTGCGGATCGCGCTCGCGCTGGCCGGCAGCCTCGCCATGCAGGGGCCGGTCATCACGTGGGTCGCCGACCACCGCCGTCATCACGCCTTCTCCGACAAGGAGGGCGACCCGCACTCGCCCTGGCTGTTCGGCACCGGACCCGTGGCGCTCGCCAAAGGCTTCTGGCACTCCCACATGGGCTGGCTGTTCGACCGCGACACGACCAACCGCGAGCGCTTCACCCCCGACCTGCTCGCCGACACCGACATCCGGCGCGTCGACCGCCTCTTCGTGCTCTGGTCCGTGCTCACGCTGATCGTGCCGGCCGCGCTCGGCGGGCTGCTGACCCTGTCGTGGTGGGGCGCCCTCACCGCGTTCTTCTGGGCCGGGCTGGTGCGCGTGGGCCTGCTGCACCACGTCACGTGGTCGATCAACTCGATCTGCCACATGATCGGCGACCAGCCGTTCGCCGCCCGCGACCACTCCCGCAACGTCTGGCCGCTCGCCGTGCTCAGCTTCGGTGAGTCCTGGCACAACCTGCACCACGCCGACCCCACCTGCGCCCGCCACGGCGTCCAGCGCGGACAGGTCGACATCTCCGCCCGGGTGATCTGGGCGTTCGAGAAGCTGGGCTGGGCCCACTCCGTGCGCTGGCCCACCCAGCGGCGCCTGGCGAAGCTGGCCCGCACCGCCTGAATCTCCCGTGCCGGCGCTGGGGTGCGCGGGCTAACGTTCGCCGCATGGGCTACAAGATCGACTCGGCGATCCAGGCGCATTATGGCGTCGGCGTCGAGCGGGACCGGTTGACGACCTGGGGCCGCCTGGAGGCCGAGCGCACCCGCGAACTGCTGGACCGGTTCCTGCCGACGCCGCCCGCCGTCGTGCTCGACGTCGGCGGCGCCGAGGGCGCGTACGCCTTGCCGCTGGCCGCCGCCGGCTACGAGGTGCACCTGATCGACCCGGTGGAGCGGCACGTGGAGGCGGCGCGGGCCGCGTCGGCCTCTGCGCCCGCACCGCTCGCGTCCGCCGCGGTGGGTGACGCTCGCGCACTCCCCCACCCCGACGGCAGCGCCGACGCCGTACTCCTGCTCGGCCCGCTCTACCACCTGGTGGAGGCCGCCGACCGGGCCACGGCGCTGGCCGAGGCGCGCCGGGTCCTGCGTCCGGGCGGCGTGCTGCTGGCAGCCGCGATCTCCCGCTTCGCCTCGGCGTTGGACGGCGTCCGGTTCGGCCTGCTCGCCGACCCGCGGTTCGCCGCGATCGTCGACGGGGACCTGACGGGCGGCGTGCACCGCAACCCGGACCCCGTGGGCCGGCCGGAGTGGTTCACCCTCGCCTGGTTCCACCACCCGGACGAACTGCGGGAGGAGGTGGTGGCCGCCGGACTCACGCAGGTCGAGGTGCTCGCCGTCGAGGGCATCGGCGCGGCCGGAGACAGCGGGCCGCTGCTGGACGACCCGGGCACGCGTGAGGTCCTGCTGGCCACCGTCCGGCGGCTGGAGTCCGAGCCGACGCTGGTGGGGGTCTCACCGCACCTGATGGCGGTGGGACGGCGGCCATGATCGACGAATGCGGTTTCAGGGGCGCAAGACTGCGGCCCTGAAACCGCACTCGCTGATCACGCGGGACGGCGGCGGGCCAGCGCCAGGGTGGCCTCGACCTCCGCGATGCAGGCGGCCGGCTCTCCGTCGAGCGTGTGCCAGGGGAACCGCAGCAGGTCCCAACCGCCCCGGGTGAGGGAGTTGCCCTTCCGGCGATCCGTTCGGAAGCGCTCCGCGTCGATGTGCCAGGCCCAGCCATCCACCTCGATCGCGACCCGCTCGACCGGGAACGCGAGGTCGATGCGGTAGGGCCCGAACGGATACCCGAGCACCCAGCCGCCGATCCCGGCCCGACGGAGCAGCGTGACCAGGAGCCTCTCCGCTGCCGGGTCCGCGCGGTCGGCGGCGGCCACCAGCAGTCGGTGCATGCCGGCCGAGCCGTGCCGGCCGATGTTGCGGCAATAGCAGCGGTAGACGGCCGGGAATCGGACATGGCGCTGCAGAGCTCGGTCGAGGAAGACCGAGCCGCGCGGAACGACCAAGGCCGTCTCCAGCGCAGCGAGCGGCGCGTCCGCCACCGTGACCTCGCGGCGTTCGACCACATCGTCCGGACGCAGGTCCCGCCGGCGCAGACCGATGCCCGGCCTGCTCTTCCGGTGTACGGCGCGGGGCAACGTCAGCTCGACCGCGGCGGGCGCACGGTCCATCATGCCGTGCCAGTAGGCCGCAGCCGGACCAGTGACCACGGCCCTCGCCGCCCGGGCCCACATCCACGCCGCTCGAACCCTCGCCTCGTCCGTCAACCGGTGGCCGCCGACCAGGTAGACGCACGGGTGCAGTTCGCGCCATGCCCCGGCCCGTACGCGGCGCCGCACGGTGTCTGCCGAGATGCCGCAGGCCCGCGCCTGCGCGAGGGTGACGACGCCGGCCTGCCGGACGAGGACGCGCTCCAGGACCACGGAGGCAGAATTCCGCGCACCGCCGCGCAGTGGGCCCGTTTCGCAGAACTCGCCGCGGTGATCACCACCTGCGGTCGCAGAGTCGCACACCTGCGGTTCTGCAACCGCAGGTGGTGATCAAGGGCGGTCAGCCCGCAGGGCGCTCGTCCTTCAGCGCTTCCTCCGGCTTGGCCGCCGGGTCCACCGGGGCCGCGGGCGGGGTCTCGCCCCGGATATCGGCCACCAGCCGCGTGACGTCGGCCATGATCGCGGCGGTGGCGCCGTCCAGGGCCGTCCGGGTGCGCGGGCCGCCCAGCCATGCCGACAGGTCGACCGGCGGGCCCGCGACCACCGTGACCCGCCGTCGCGGGAGGAAGCGCGGCCGGCCGCGGTGGGGCGGCAGGACGTCCTGGGTGCCCCAGTTCGCGACCGGGATCACCGGGGCGCCGGTGAGCAGGGCGATGCGGCCGATCCCGTTCTTGGCCTTCATCGGCCAGCCGTCGGGGTCGGCGGTGTAGGTGCCCTCCGGGTAGAACGCCACGATCTCGCCGCGCTCGATCGCCGCGATCGCGTCGCGGTAGGCGTCCTTGGCGCGGACCGAGGCGCGGTAGACCGGGATGTGGCGCCCGCCGCCCAACACCGAGCGGACCACGGGGGTGTCCCACAGCTCGGACTTCGCCAGGAAACGTGGCATCCGACCGTGGGAGATCGTGAACGCCACGTCGAAGATCGGATCGGCGAACGACACGTGGTTGATCGCGAGCAGCGCACCGCCCGAGCGCGGGACGTGCTCACCGCCGCGCCAGCCCACCTTGGTGCCGAACATCGCGAACGGCCAGATCAGCGCGATCGCCAGGCCGTACCAGAAGCCGGAGTCCCGCCACCGCCGGGTGAACGTCAGCCGCAGCTTCTGCCACTCCGACAACGGTCGGTACTGCGTCACGGCGTCTCCTCCAGGTCGGACTCGGGTACCCCGATCATCCCATCCACCCCCGTGTGACCCCCGTCCCACGCACGTTCGAAAAGGCGTCGCCGTCCGCAACGGTGTCGGCTACCGTCACCGCCGCTCGTGTCCCGATCGGTACGGAGGCGATCCTGGAGCTCCCCCGCAGCTTCCTCATCCGCGAGAGCAGCCACCGGATCCTCGATCCGTTCACCTCCGAGAAATTGGCGACGCTCGGTGCGGCGTTGCGCATGCCCACCGGGGCGCGCGTGCTCGATCTCGCGTGCGGCAAGGGCGAGCTGCTCTGCACCTGGGTGCGGGACCACGGTGTCGCCGGAGTCGGCGTCGACATCAGCGCGACGTTCCTGGCGGCCGCGCAGGCGCGGGCAGCCGAGCTGGGGGTGTCCGACCGGATCGAGTTCGTGCACGCGGACGCAGCGGGCTACGTCGCGGACGAGCCGGTCGACGTCGCCGCATGCCTGGGAGCCACCTGGATCGGACGGGGCACGGCGGGCACCATCGCGCTCCTCGAACGCAGCCTGCGGCCCGGTGGCACGGTCCTGATCGGTGAGCGGTACTGGCGGCTCGACCCGCCGGACCAGGACACCGTCGAAGGCAGCTACGCACGCCACAAGGACGAGCTCATGTCGCTCCCGGGACTCGTCGAGAACTTCCGCGACCTCGGGTGGGACCTCGTCGAGATGGTGTTGGCCGATCAGGACAGCTGGGACCGCTACGTGGCCGCCCAGTGGCTCAACATCCGGCGCTGGATCGACGCCAACCCCGATGACGAGCTGGTCGGCGAGATGCGCGCCGAGCTCGACACGGCGCCTCTGCGTCACGTGCGCTACCAGCGCGAGTACGTGGGTTGGGGCGTGTTCGCCCTCGCCCGGCGCTGATGCGCGACACTCGCCCACATGACATCCCTGATCGACGGGCGGGCGGCGGCATGACCGGCGACGGCCACGCGACCATCGTCGGACGCACCGTCTCGGCCAGCACCACGGTGGCCGCGCCGCCCGAGGAGGTGTTCGCGCTGCTCGCGAACCCCCACCGGCACCACGAGTTCGACGGCTCCGGCACGGTCCGCGGGGCCGTGTCCGGGCCGGAGCGGCTCGCGCTCGGCGACCGGTTCGGCATGAGCATGAAGATCAAGCTGCCGTACCGGGTCACGAACCGGGTGGTGGAGTTCGAGCCGGACCGCCGCATCGGCTGGTGCCACCCCGCCCGGGCGGTCTGGCGCTACGAGCTCGAGCCCGTCCCCGGCGGCACCCGCATCACCGAGACGTTCGACTACGGCGGCTCTCCGATGGCGAAGGGCATGGAGCTGCTCGGCTTCCCGAAGGGCAACGCCAAGTCGATCCGGGACACCCTGCGCAGGCTCCGGGAAATCTTCGGGGCGCCCCAGAGCTGAGGCCGCCGGAGTCAGGAAAGCCACATTCATGAACCTGGAGGACGGGAATGGGGCTTTCCTGAACTCTCGGTGCGCCATGCCCTGACCTCAAGGCGCCACCGGAACGACCCGTCCGGTCCGAGCTGCGCCGCACCACCGGCAGCCGGATCGGCCAGATCCGCGGTCGCGCCGGCCATCGGCTCGATCCCGATCGACCGGTACGGCGAGCCCTCGGGCCAGCCGCGCAGGTTGCGCCACAGCAGCAGGGACGCGGGCTCGGCGTGCCAGGTGAAGGCGAGCGCGTCGGCCCCGTCCACCACGGTCACGGCGGCGCAGCCGGGCAACACGGCGGCGACGGCGGTGCCGTCGTCCGGGCCGAGGCGGTCGAGCCCAGCGGGCCACGCCACCATCGAGTTCTGGTCGACGAGGTATGCCGTGTACACGCCCGGGGCCTCCAGCCGGGCCGCGGGTGAGACGTCGAGCAACGCGTGCACCGCGTGGACGAACGGGGCGTGCGGTCGACCGGTGATCGTGTAGTCGGCCGTGAGCGTCCCGTCGCTGCGGATGCGCCGCTGGAGCCGGAACCCGTCAGCGGTGACGCCTGCGTCCGACCAGGGGCGCGACCAGACCGCGCCGTGGTCCGGCTCGCCGCGCACGGTGGGGAGGCACTCCTCCACGCCGCCCGCGTCGACGAACGCCGCCCCGGGCGTCACCGCGCCCCGCGCGCGCACGACGGCGGGGTCGGGGTTGCGCCACAGCCACTCCCGCTCCGGGGTGCGCAGCGAGGTCCATCGCCCGCCGTGGGCGAGGTCGACCTCGACGGTGAGCGGCCGCGGCGCCCACTCGGTCATTCGCCGACCCGGTCGAGGACCACCACGTCGCAGTCCGGGGCCAGCCGGAACGGAATCTCCACCTCGGCATCGACGAACTCGCCGCTCCCCCGCACCCGGTAGCGCGAGCCTGCAACGCCCGACTCACCATGCCGGAACGCCGGACTCGCCGTGCCGGAACGCGCGACTCGCCCGGTAGGTGCCAGTGGCACGCGGAGCGAGCCCGCTCCGGGGCGGGCCCAGGCCAGCAGCACGATCCGGTCCGCCGTCGTGTACTGCACCGCGCAGGCCGGATCGCCCGGGGCGCCGTGCCAGGTCACCTCGCCCGCGTGCACCACCGGCCGGATCTCCCGGTACAGCGCCACCAGCCCACGCGCGCGGCCCCGCACGTCCGGGGACCAGGCGAGCAGGTCGGCCCCGATCCCGAGCACCCCGGCCATCGCGACGACGAACCGGAACTCCAGGCTCGACGGCGCGGTGTCCAGCCGATCGGGCTCGTCGGTCACCCACGAGCTCATCACGTGCGGCGGGTAGGCGGACAGGAAGCCGTGCTGGATCGCGAGCCGGTCGCGCGGGCCGGTCTCGTCGCTCGGCCACACGACGTCGGACAGCGCGAGCACGGCGTTGTCGACGCGCCCGCCGCCACCGGCGCACGCCTCGACCGTGACGTGCGGGAACTCCGCCCGCAGCATCCGCATCAGCCGGTAGTAGGCCTGCGTGTGCCGGAGCGAGCCGCCGAGCGTGATCGCCCGGTTCATGTCCCACTTCAGGTAGCTGACCGGGTGCTCGGTGAGCAGCCGGCGCAGCATCGCGGCGGCCCACGCCTCCACCTCTGGTCTGCCGAGGTCGAGCACGTACTGGTTGCGCAGCGTCAGGAGCGGCTGGTGCACCCAGTCGGGGTGGGCGCGGTAGAGGTCGCTGTCGGGGTTCACCGCCTCCGGCTCGACCCACAGCCCGAACCGCATCCCCCGGTCGAGCACGCCCTTCGTCAACGCCTCGAGGCCGTCGGGGAACTTCTCCTCGTCGACGAACCAGTCCCCCAGCCCGGCCCGGTCGCTCGTGCGCCCGCGGAACCAGCCGTCGTCCACGACGAACACCTCGACGCCCAGCTCCGCCGCCACGTCGGCGAGCGCGAGCTGGTGCTCGACCCGCACGTCGAAGGTGGTGGCGTACCAGGAGTTGTAGACGACCGGCCGGTGCTCGGGCCCGCGGGCGAGCCCGCGCTGGTAGGTGTGCCAGGCCCGCGCGACGCCTGCGGGTCCGTCCGGGCTCCACACGCCCAGCAGGTGCGGGGTTTCGAACTCCTCCCCCGGCCCGAGCCTGATCACCGTCTCGTCGTCGATCCCGCCGCTCACCCGCACGACCTCGCGGAACGGCACCGCGTCGACCGCGAGCCGCCACGACCCGCTCCACGCGAGCGCGATCCCGTAGGCGTCGTCCGCGTCCCGGGAGCGCAGCGTCACGACCGGGGCGTACGTGTGCGACGTGATCCCCTGGCGGCTCCCCAACGACAACCGGCCCGCCGGCAGGTCCACCTCTGCCGGTGTGCACTCCCGCGACCACGCGCCGACCAGCGTGCCCACGCGTGCTCCGGGCCCGACCGGGACGTTCCAGCCCGCCCCGAACGCGCGGTGCAGGACCAACGGGCGGGTCGCACGCAGCACCGCCCACCGCTCGACGACGTCGTGCCGCCGGGAGGTGCGGACGTGCAGATCCACCTCCAGCCCGGTCTCGTCGTCCCGGAGCATCGCCTGCAGCCGTCCGTCGGTGTGCGCGACGGACCCGGGTACGAGCCGGGGCGAGGCGCCACCCTCCACGAGCAGCTCGGCGGCCTGCGCGTGCCGGACACCGGCCGCGGCGAACTCCAGCGGTGCGATGTCGGCGGGCGTCTCGAACGTGCCGCGCGGCGGGACGACCCGAACGGGCCGCCCCCAATGGGCCAGTTCCAATCCGAACTCGGAAGCGCGCACGACGTAGGCCGACCGGGCGGTCCGCAGCTCCCACTCGGTCACTTCCCGGTCCCCACCAGGAGACCGGACACGAAGTGGCGCTGGAACACGAAGAACACGATCGCCGTCGGCACGGCCGCCACGAGCGAACCCGCCGCGATGACGTTCCACGAGCTCGAGTAGCCGCCCTGCAGGTTGAGCAGGGCCGCGGTGATCGGGAACTTGGTGTCGGTCTGCAGGACGGTCATCGCCCAGATCAGGTCGTTGTAGATCCAGGTCGTGGCCAGTGCGGCGAGTGCGGCGAGCGCGGGCCGGCAGAGTGGCAGCACGATGCTCCAGAACGTGCGCCCGGGGCCGGACCCGTCGAGCAGCGCGGCCTCGAACACCTCGGCCGGCAGCGAGCGCATGAACCCGTGCAGCACGAACGTGTAGAACCCGAGCCCGAACCCGACCTGCACGACGACCAGCGCGAACAGGGTGTCGTAGATCCCCAGGCCCTGGGCGATCCGGGAGACCGGGATGAGCAGGATCTGCGGCGGCAGCAGATTGCCGGCCAGCATCACGAGCAGGATCGTGCGCCGCCCGGGGATGCGGTGGCGGGAGAGCGCGTACGCGGCGATCGCGGCCAGCGCGAGCGACGCCACCACCGTGCAGACGGTCACCACCGCACTGTTGGCCAGCGCGGTGGCCACCTGGCCGCCTGCGAGGGCCGTGGCGAACCCGTCGAGCGTCAGGGTCGCCGGGAACGCGCCGAGGCCGCGGGCGGCGATGTCGTCGAACTCGCGCAGCGCCACGAGCACGACGAACACGATCGGCGCCAGCCACAGCAGGGTGAAGGGGATCATCACGGCGTGGAACCAGGGCGAACGGGCGGTCCGCATGTCAGACCTCCTCCGTCCGGGCCTGGCGCACCAGGTAGGTGATGATGAACGCGATCGCCAGCACGAAGATCACCACGGCGATCGCGGAGCCGTAGCCGAGGTTCACCAGCGTGAACCCCTGCTGGTACATGTAGGTCGACAGCAGCTGCGTGGTGTTGTACGGCCCGCCGCGGGTCATCGCCCACACGATGTCGAACGTGCGCAGCGAGTCGATCACCGTGACCGCGAAGACCACCGTGTTGACGCCGCGCAGCTGCGGCATGACGACCTTCCAGAACCGCTGCCACGCGTTGGCTCCGTCGACGGCGGCGGCCTCCTCCAGGCTCGGGTCGCAGCCCTTCAGCCCGGCGAGGTAGAGCACCATGATGTAGCCGACCTGCCGCCACACGGCCGCGATGAGCACGGCGTAGAGCGCGGTGTCGGGGTTGGCGAGCCACTGCTGCTGCAGACTGCCCAGCCCGACCGCGCCCAGCCCGACGTCGATCGGCCCGCCGGGCTGGTACATGACCCGCCAGAACAGGCCGGTCACGGCCAGGGAGATGACCATCGGCAGGTAGATCGCGCTGCGGTAGATCCCGACGCCGCGGCCGGGCCGGTTGAGCGCGACGGCGAGCGCGAGCCCACCGATCACCGACAGCCCGCCGAACCCGATCGCCCAGATCACGTTGTTGTGCAGGGCCGTGATGAAGACCGGGTCGGCGAACAGGCGCTCGTAGTTCTCGAACCCGACCGGCCGCGCGGCCCCGACGCCGTTCCACGAGGTGAACGACAGCGAGAAGCTGTTCATGGCGGGCCAGAACACCCAGAACAGCTCGACGGCGAGCGGCAGCAGCAGGAACGCCCACACCAGCGGCGGCACGCGCCGCCGCCTGCCCTGCCGCGGTGGGGCACCCGCCTTCTGCACGGGGGCGTCCTGCACGGCGGTCATGACGAGAAGACCTGCTGGGCGGCCGCCTGCCAGTCGCGCAGGTGCGCCGGGATGTCGGTGGGGTCGGCGATGAACCGGGTGAGCGCGGCGTCGGCGGTGGTCTGGAGGGCGTCGCTAGAGTCGCGGTTGAAGAACTGCGTGATCTCCTCGGTGTTGTTGAGGAGCTGAATGCCCTTCTGCACGAGGGGGCTGAAGCCGGAGGTGTCGACGTCCGGCGAGGTCGGCAGGTTGGACGAGCCGGACTTGGTGATGTACTCCTGCTGCTTCTCGGGCGAGGCGAGGTAGGACAGCAGCGCCTTCGCCCCTTCGGGGTTGTCGCTGCGGGCCGCCGCGAAGTACCCGTCGGTGGGTGCCTCCTCGGCGCTCGGCACCGACGGGTTGATCGGCGGCACGGAGAAGAAGTCCAGGTCGTCGCGCTGGTCCTCCGGGAAGTACTGGGTGACGAACGCGCCGACGAGGTACATCGCGGCCTCGTTGTTCACCATCGGTGTGACGGCCTGCTGGGAGTCCCACGAGGTCTGGTTCGGGTGGAAGTACGGGATGAGCCGCCGGTACTCCTCCAGCACGGCGACCACCTCGGGGTCGGTGAACGAGCGCTGCCCGGCCAGCAGCGCGCGGTGGTAGTCGGCGCCGTTGATCCGCAGGTTCAGGTAGTCGAACCAGCCCGACGCCATCCACGCGGTGCTGCCGATCCCGTTGGTGAGCGGGTGGATGCCGCGAGCCTTCAGCTGGTCGCAGAGCGCGATGAACCCGTCCCACGTGGTCGGCGGTTCGACGCCCCACGAGGCGAACGCCGACTTCTTGTAGAAGACCGACCACCAGTAGTAGCTGGTCGGCACGAAGATCGCCTGGCCGCCCGCCGACGTCGAGAGCGACCTCAGGGCGTCCGAGAAACGGGCACATGCGCCGTCACCGGTCCACAGGTCGGACAGGTCCATCAGCAGGCCCTCGGCCGCGTAGGAGTTCGCGACCGACCCGGCGTACCAGGTGAGCACGTCCGGCGGGGTCGCCGACGACAGGTAGGTCGACAGCTGCGCCCGGAACTGCTCGGTGGCCACCGCGTTGAGCGTGACCGGCGCACCGGCGCCCTGGTACGCGGCCACGATCTCCTCGAGCGCGGCTTTAGGGGCGGTGTCCTGGATCGAGGACTGCAGGGTGATCGTGGCCGACGCCTGCCCGCCGCCCGCCTCGCCGCCGCCCGAGCCCACGCACGATGCGAGCAGGGGCACGCTGCCCAGGCTCGCGGCCCCGAGCAGGAAACGACGACGGGACAGCTCCATTGCTGTCATGACTACCTCCGTGATCCTGTGGTGAAGAGGGAGTTGCACTCCTGCTGCAGGGCGACGTCCGCCCACATCGGGTGCTGGGGTGCGGCGTTGGAGCACACGACCGTGCCCCATGCCCCGCGCTCGCGGGCGTAGCGCACGGCGTCGCGGCAGATCTGGGCCCCGACCGGGCCCTCCTCGAACGTGCCGTGCAGCGGCGTGTAGCCGACCCAGCCCTCGCCGAGGACGAGCGGCACGCCGTGCGCGGCCGCCCAGTCCGCGGCGACGTCGAGCCACAGCCGCAGCTTCTCGTCCATCGCGACGCGGTGCTCGCCGTAGTGGTCGTAGAGCCACCGGTCGAACGCCGCCGGGTCGGTCCAGTCGTGGACGTAGACCTCACACGCCTTGATGATCATCGCGTCGAGCCGCCAGCGGTACTCGGCGGGCACCGTCCACTCCGCCACCGGCGGGGCGCCGGGGCGCAGCAGCTGCGCGTTCGCGGCCTCCTGCGCGAACTCCTCGACCGGGCCGCGCAGGCCGAACTCGTCGATCAGCGCGCCCAGGACGCCGTAGATGTAGGGGTGCACGACGAGCACGTCGATGTTCTCCGGGATCCCGCGCATGCTCGCGTGCGGCACCCCGCCGTAGTTGACGGTGCACGGCCGGTCCGGGTGGCGCGCCTTGAACGCGTCGACGGCCTTCTCCAGCGACGGCCGCAGCTCGACGACCGCGTGCGCGCGTTCCATCCCCTCGGTGAGGTGCCCGATCTGCACCTCGTTGTGGATCTCGGTGAACGCGACGCGGTCGTCGAGGCCCTCGGCGACGAGCAGGTCGATCAGGTCGGCGTGCGCGGCCGCGAGGCGCTCGGGCCGCTCGCCGGGCGGCACCGCGCGCAGCGCGTCCCACCAGGCGGGCTCGGCGGCGAACGCGGAACTCTGCTGGTACTCCCAGGACGAGATGATCACGTAGCAGTCGTGCCGGCGCGCGGCCCGGAACAGCTCCAGCAGGTGTGCGCGGGCGTCGATCGTGGTCGGGGCCTTCACGTCGTACCAGCGCAGGCCCTGTCCGTAGTCCCCGCCGAGCCGCTCCAGCCGCAGCGCCGAGGTGTCGAGGCCCGAGCCGAACAGCAGGAACGGCATCGCGCAGATCCGCACGGTGTTGTAGCCGCGCTCGACGGCCTGGGCGAAGGCCGCGTCGAGGTCCTCGAACGGCTCGCCCGGCCCGGTCCGCACGTACCAGGAGAAGTCCCACAGGGTGATCGTCAGGCGTTCGGGCAGGTGGGCGGGGAGTGTCATCTGGCCTCCTCCAGGAGGGGGTGCAGGGCGCCGGCGAGCTCCAGCGCCTCCAGGTGGTGCGGGTCGTCGTGGAGCAGCACGTCGAGGCGCGCGCGGGCCCGGTCGGGGGCGCCGTCGAGGACGTCGAGCTGCGCGCGGAGGAACTCCACGCGACGCCGGCGCGCCTGCGTCGGATCCTCGGCGAACAGCAGCATCGACGGCAGCGACGTCGCGAAGTAGTCGACGGTCGCCGGCGCGGCGTCGAGGGCGTCGACCCACAGGCGCAACGAGTCCGTGCGGCGCACGGCCTCGGCGTCGCGACCGAGCCGGCGCAGGGCGAGCACAGAGGAGTAGGTGGCCTCGGAGTGCGGGTCGGCGGACATGGCGAGGAAGTCACCGTCGCGGGCGGCGAGCTCCCACGCGGCGCGCGCGGCGTCGGCGTCCCCCGCAGCGGCGAGGGCGTCTCCGCGCAGCAACTGCAGGGCGGCGGTGCTGGCCAGGGGGTGGCGGGCCTCGCCGAGGGAGGCGGGCGGGTCGAGCGCGGCGTCGATCGCCGCCACCGCGCTCGCGCCGGGGCGGGCAGCCGCCAGCCGGCACAGCCGGTCCCACGCCCGCAGCACCTCGCCCTCGCCGCCCTCCCACGGCTGGAACGTGCGGCCGAGCAGCAGCGCACGCGCCTCTTCCAGCCGGCCGGCCGTGAGCAGCAGGTGCGCCAGCGCGACGGTGGCGTCGTCGCGGGTCTCGACGAGCCCGCGCACGTCCTGCAGCCGGTCCAGCCGCCGCTCCGGCGGCACGCCGCGCCGGGCGTCGAGCTGGTCGCTCTCGAAGACGAGCCGGGCATCGGGTCCGGCGACCGCGAGCGCGCGGTCGTACGCGGCGCGCGCCTCGTCGGCGTCGCCGAGGTGGTTCCAGGCCGCGAGGCCGAGGTTGCGCCACACCACGGGGTCGGACGGGTCCAGCGATGCGCTCGCCCGCCAGGCCGCGATCGCGTCGGCGGGGCGGCCCACCGCGTAGCGCCAGTGGCCGAGCAGGGCGAGGGCGCGCGCGTCGGCGGGATCCGCGCGCTCCAGCACGGCGACGTCGTCGAGGCGGGACGGGAAACACCAGGTCGCGTCCGCGGTACCGGTGACATCCTCCCCCAGGTCGCCGCGGTGGTACTCGATCAGCGGGCCGGCCGCGGTCTGCCCGAGCGGGCGATGGGCCTCGCGTTCCGCGGCGACGCCGAGCACGCGCAGCGCGGCCTCGGTCTCACCGACGCCCGCGTACTCGAGCGCGACGTCCAGGCAGGTCTGGGCGTCGGTGGTGAGCGGGTGGCCGGCGAGGTCGCGGCTCCACCAGTCGAGGGGGTCGAGCGCGAGCGTGTCGCGGACGAGCGCGTCCGCCTCCTCGTGGCGGCCGGTGCGGCGCAGCAGCAGCGCCGTGAGCGCGCGGGCCTGCAGGTGCTCCGGCTCGGCGCGCCGGACGTCCGCCAGGCGGTCGAGCGCGGCGGCGTCGCGGCCTTCGGCGGCGTCGAGCCGGGCCATCCGGTAGCCGGCGGGCGCGCGCCAGGCCCGCGCCCACGACGCCGCCGCGTACCGGGCGTACGCCTCGCCGGCGCGGCCCTGCCGCTCGAGCACCAGCCCGAGCAGGTAGAGCGCCGTGGTGTCGGCGGGGTTCGCGTTGAGCGCCGTGAGCCGGTCGACGGCCGCGGTCAGCAGCGCCTCGGCCTCGGCGAACTCCGCACGCCGGTACGCCCGGCCGGCCAGCCCGACGCAGCTCGCCAGGTGCCCGGGGTCGCGCCGGATGGCCTCGCGCCAGTACGGCTCGGGCGAGCGGGTGGCGTGCCGGTACTGCTCCAGGTGGGCGCCGATCAGCGCGAGCTCCTCGACCGACGCCACGTCCTGCGGCGCAGGGGGCTCGGTGGCCGGGACGACGTCCGGGGCGTCCGGCACCCGCGAGTCCCAGGTGACGAGCTCCGCGTCACCGTGCAGCACCCGCAGCAGGAGCCGCTCGGGCACGTCCAGGGCGATCCGCGAGCGGTGCGGCGCCCCGGGAGCGACGTCCGCGCCGACCTCGGCCAGCACGGCGCCCGACGCGTCCTCCAGGCGGATCCGGCAACCCGGCCGCTCCGCCGTCACCGCGAGCCCGACCCGCACGCCGTCCGGCTCGACGTCCACCCGCACCGCGGCGTCGACGGTGGCGGCGTGCACCGGGCCGATCTCCTGGATCGGGTACCAGACCTGCGAGAACACCTTCGTCTCGCCCGGTGCGATGAACGAGAAGTCGGGCTGGTTGTCGGTGAACACCCCGGCCATCAGCTCGACGTAGGCGGCGCCGTCGTCGCTGAGGTTGCGGTCCCACGCGTGCCCGAACGCGGCGTTGCCCCACGTCCACTGCTTCTTGCCGACGGCGGTGTACGGGTCGGCGACGTGCACGAACCCGGCCCGTGCGGCGTGGTCGTACCCGCCGAAGAAGCCCTCGCGGCTGCCGCACATGTACGACGTGGGGACGGGGATGTTGCGGTACCAGTCGAGGCGGTCGCCGCCGGTCGCGCGCCGGGCCGGGTAGTCGATCCCGTAGTACGGGCGGTCGGCGGCCGGGAACGCGGTGACGGCGCGCTTGGCGTGGTCGGCGACCACGCGGACGTCCCGGGGGAAGAACGATTGGTACTCGTCGTGGACGCGGGCGGCGACGTTCGCCCACCACAGGAAGGTCTGCGTGAGCTCGCTGCGGTTGTAGAGCCGCACCCGCAGCTCGACGGTCGCCCGGTCCGGCCGCAGCCGGACACCGTGCATCCCCTTCATGCGCGCGAACGGGTCGTGGTCGGAGCACCAGACGGTGACCGACCCGTCCGGCTCCTGCTCGATCTCGACGTCGGTGGGCAGGAACGTGGCCGGGCGGTGGTGCTGCGGCCAGTTGAACTCCACCCCGCCCGCGATCCACGGGCCGGCCAGCCCCACGAGGGCGGGCTTGATCACGCGGTTGCGGTAGAAGAAGTCGTAGCCCGCGCTGCGGTCGTACCCGACGTGGATGCGCCCGCCGAGCTCGGGCAGCACCATGATCCGCAGCCAGCGATTCTCCAGGTGGACCGCGTCCCACTCGTGCGGCGCGCCGGTCGCGCTGATCCGGTCGTGGAACGGCAGCGGGTACACCCGGCCCGACGAACCCTGGTAGACGCGGCGGTCCAGGTAGGCGGGGTAACGATCGGGCGGCTCGGGCAGGTAGCTGTCGATCGTCACGCGCTCCCGCCACGCGGCAACTCCCGCGTCCGCCAGTGCGGCGGGCCGGTCCGGGAGCTGCAGCCGGGACTCTCCTTCGAGCACGCCGCGACGCTACGAGCGCCGCCTACACGAGGGGTATGGGCGATTCGACCGAGATACCTGGACGATTCGACGACGATCCGACGACGCCGCCTAGGCTGAACCCGTGTTCCTGCCCGACGGCTTCCCCGGCCAGCGGCTGCGCGTGCTCCCCCGGCCGCTGGTCGCCTCGGCCCTGCGCAGGCCGCCGACGTCGGGGCTGCTCGTCACCGACGCCGGCTACTTCCCGCGCGCGGCGAACCACGGCCGACGTCGGGCGGAAGGCGCGCCGGAGGCGATCGTGATCGTCTGCGTCGACGGCTACGGCCGCTGCGAGGCGGGTGGCCGCACGACGACGTTGGGGCCGGGGCACGCGCTCGTGCTGCCGCCGGGCAGGCCGCACGTCTACATCGCCGACCCGGAACGCCCATGGACGATCTGGTGGCTGCACGCGGCCGGCACGCAGGTGCCGGAGCTGCTGTCGGTCATCGCACCGGACGGGCGGGAGACCCTCGTCGAGCTGCACGACGCGTACCGCGCCGTCGCGACCATCGACGACGCCATCGCCTGCTTCGAGCGCGACGAGACGCTCCCCAGCCTGATCTCGGCGGCCGGGGCCGGGTGGGCGCTGCTCGCCCAGCTGGCCGCCGACGTGGCGGCGGGCGGCCCGCAGCGCACGGAGCCGGTCCGCCAGGCGCAGGACTACCTGCGCCGCAACTTCGCCAAGCCGCTCAGCGTGGCCGAGCTCGCGCGCACGGCGGGCCTGTCCCCATCGCACTTCTCGGCGCTCTTCCGCGCGGCCACGGGCGGCGGCGTGGTCGAGTACACCAAGCGGCTGCGGATGGCCCGGGCCCGGGAGCTGCTGATCACCTCGTCCCGGGACATCGGGGACATCGCCGAGGCCGTCGGCTACACCGACGCCTTCTACTTCTCGAGACAGTTCCGCACCGTGCACGGGTGCAGCCCGAGCGAGTACCGGAGCGAACACCGTCAGGGAGGAGGCTGATGACCGGCCGCCCCGGGTCTCGAGCTCCGGACGTACTGGGATACTGAGCTGGTGACCGCCAAGGAACGGCTGCGCGAGATCGTCGAATCGCTCGATGACGAGCAGGCCGAGCGCGCCCTGAGTGCGCTCGCCGCGCTCGATGCCGTTCCCGTCCAGCGGTCCGCCCGGCCCCAGCCACGCTCACTGGGCCATGGCGCGAGTGGGCGCCGCGAACTCTCCGAGAAGGTCGATGAAATCCTCGCGGACGGCTTCGGCCGGTAGCCGACGACGTGATCATCGTCGACACGAATGTTCTCGTGGCGCTCACCGATCGGGACGACCAGCACCACGCGCTATGCCGAAGCTGGCTCGGAACAACGGAATCTCCACTGCTCGTACCGTCCACGGTACTGGCCGAGGCTTGCTACTTGATCGACAGAGAGCTCGGGCCGGAGACGGAAGCAGCGTTCCTCGACGATGTCGGCACGAGCCCCGACTATCCCTACAGGCTCGTGGAGCTCGTGAACTCGGATCTTCGCCGGATGGCTGAACTGGTCCGTCAGTACGCGGACCGGCGGCTCGGCGGCACGGACGCATCGGTCGTCGCCATCGCCGAGCGCGTCGGGGCGACCACTGTCGCCACTCTGAACCGGCGCGACTTCGACAATCTCAGGCCGAAGCACGCCGCAGCGCTCGATATCGTTCCGGCGCGACGGTAGAGCAGTCGCCCGCTACGGCAGCGTAGGGATCTCCGGCCCTCTGCCGTGACCAGCACCGGGTGCTTCAACTGCGCAGCACGGTCCGCTCCACCCTTCGCCCGGCAATTCCTCACGGTGCACGGGTGCAGCCCGAGCGACTACCGGGCCGCCCGCCGGGAGGGCAGACCGAAGGCCGTGTCACCTTCACCCGCCGGGCGCGACCAGGACCTGTTGGCCCTCGCGCAGCCCGCCGACGACCTGCGTGACGCTGTCGCCCGCGAGGCCGAGCTCGACCTGGACCTGCCGCTGCGCGCCGTCGGGCTCCAGCACCGTGACGATGCCGCTGCCCCCGCTCTGCATGAGCGCGCCGTTCGGTATGGCGAGGGTGTCGTCACGGTGGTCCACCACGACGTTGGCGGACGCCGTCAGGCCGTCCCTCAGCCGGGGGTCGAGCTCGTTGAGCACGATCACGGCGTAGTAGCTCGTGACGCCCCGGATGTCCGTGGCGGTCGGCGCGATGCTCGCGACCCTGCCGGATCGGGTCAGGTCGGGGATGGCGTCGAAGGTCGCCTCGACCGCCTGGTTCGGCTGGACGAGCGCCGCGTCGGTCTCGGCGAACGGCGCGACGATCCGGAAGCTCTGGACGTCGCCGAGCACGATGAACGCCGAGCCGCCGGGCCGCTCGTTCTCGTTGCCGGCCTGTTCGCTCGACGACACCGCGGAGCCGCGCTCCGGCAGCGGGACGGTGCCGCCCGGCGCGAGCGGGGTGGTTCCCGAGCCGCCGCCGAGGAACTCGCCGACCACACCGTTGATGCTCGCGACCTTGCCTGCGACGGGCGAGCGCAGGATCGTGTCCTCCACCGTGCGCCGTGCCAGGTCGACCTCGGCCTGCAGCTGCGCGACCACCGCGGCCTGCTCGTCGATGTCGTGCGGGCGGTCGCCGCGGGCGCCTTCTGCCTCGTTCTTCGCGGCCTCCAGCTCGCGGCGGGCGTTCTCGATCGCCAGGTCCTGCTCGGCCCGGTCGACCCGCCGCTGGTTCTCGGCCCTCTCGAGGGCCGCCTCGCTGGCGCGCACCTGGCGCTCGGCCTGCTCGACCTCGGCTTCCTTCTCCGCGGCGACATCGCAGTCCTCGGCCTGCCTGCCCCGCCCGGAGAGCGGGATGAGCGGCTCGTCCCGTCCGTCGTCCCGCTCGGCGGCCCTGCGGTCAGCGGCGGTGCACGAGCGCCGGTGCCCCCGGGTCCGGGCCTTGGTGTCGTGCAGGACCTCCTTGTCGAGCTCCAGCTGCCGCTCCGCCTCCTCGACGGCCGACGCGTTGGCGTCGTCGACCGCCTCGGCCCGTTCCTTCGTGGCCTTCAGGACCGCGCCCGCCCGTTCGACGTCGTCCTCCGCGGCGTTCACCTGGTTCCCGCCCCGGATCCGGGCCAGCACCGCCTGCTCCTGCGCCAGCTGCGCCTCGGCCGCCGCGAGGTCCTGGCGCGCCGAGAAGTCGTCGAGCCGGGCCAGGATCTGCCCCGGCTCGACCTGCTGCCCGACGGCGACGTTGACCTCCACGAGCTTGCCGCCTTCGGGGAATCCGACGTTCTGCTCCGTGATGGCCTGCAGGGAACCGGTGGCGGTGACGGTCGACGTCACGCTCGTCCGGGTCACCTTCACCGTGAGCGGTTCGGACTCCGCACTGGTACACCCGGCCAGCAGCAGCACGAGTGCCGCGGCGGCGAGGCGACGGACGGCGGTTCGGGTGGTCATTCGTACCTCAACGCTTCGATGGGGCGGAGTCGGGCGGCCCGCTTCGCGGGATACGCCCCGAAGAACAGGCCGATGCAGAGGCTGACGCTGAACGCGAGGAACACCGACGGGATCGACAGCTGGGGCGGGGCGAAGTCGCCGAACGCGGCGCCGAACCACTCGCCGAGCAGGCACAGCCCCACCCCGAGGACGACACCGACCGATCCGCCGATACCCGACAGCACGGTCGACTCGACGAGGAACTGTTCGAGCACGGTCCGGCGCCGGGCACCGAGCGCCTTGCGGAGACCGATCTCCCGGGTCCGCTCGGTGACCGTCACCAGCATGATGTTCATGACGCCGATCCCGCCGACGAGCAGCGCGATCGCGGCGATGGATGCGAGGAAGATCGTGAAGACCGCGGTGACCTCGCCGTACTGCTCGAGGAGGTCGAGGTTCGAGCGGACCTCGAAGTCCTTCTGGGTGGGGTCGTCGATCCGGTGGGACTTCATGAGGACCCGGGTGATCTTGGTCATCGCCGCGGGCACGGCGTCCTGGCCGGTGGCCTGCACCACGACCTGGTCCACGCGGTCGTCCGCCCCGCCGTCGACCAGGTAGGTGCGCGCCGCCGTGATCGGCATGACCGCGACGTCGTCCTGCTGCCCGTTGGGCTCCAGCACGCCCACGACCTCGAACGTCTGCGACCCGATGCGCACCTGCTGGCCGAGCGCCGTCGCGGGGATGCCTGCGAAGAGCTCCCGGACCGGGTGGGGTCCGAGCACCACCACGCGCGCGCGGGTGCGGACCTGGGACTCGGTGAAGAACTTCCCGGCTTCGATCGTCCGGTTGAGCGCGGCGGGGTAGTCCTGCGACGAGCCGACGATGCTGGTGCGCCAGGTGCCGTACTGCCCTTTCAGAACGGCGCTCGCCTGCTTCACCGGCGTCACCGTGACGAACCGCGGGGTCTCGTTGGACTCGCGCAACGCCTCGACGTCCCGGTCCGTGAGCGGTTGGCTCTGACCGCCCTCCGACACGCTGCCCCTGGCCTGGAAGACGCCGATCAGGTTCGTGCCCAGCGCCTCCAGCTGGGAGTTCAGCCGCGCGGACGTGCCGTTGCCGAGCGCGACGAGCAGGATGACCGCGGCGACGCCGATCATGATCCCGAGCATGGTCAGCAGCGACCGCAGGCCGTTGGCGCGCAGGCCGCGCCACGCCATGACGATCGCCAGGCGGAGCGTCATGCGCCGGCCTCCGCCGGCTCCTCGAACGCCGGGATCTCGCGGGTGACATCCCGCGAGACGTCGGCGAAGTCGGTGCGGTCGTCGCTGACGATCCGCCCGTCGCGCAGCCGCACCACGCGGCGGGCGTACGCGGCGATCTCCTCCTCGTGCGTGATGAGCACGACGGTCCGGCCGGCATCTGACAGCCGCCCCAGCATCTCGGCGATCTCGTGGCTGGCCCCGGTGTCGAGGTTCCCGGTCGGTTCGTCGGCCAGGAGCATGGTCGGGCGCGTGACCAGCGCGCGGGCGATGGCCACCCGCTGCTGCTGCCCGCCGGAGAGCTGGTTGGGCAGGTGGGTGGCGCGGTCGGCGAGCCCGACCTCCTCCAGCGCCCGCAGGGCCCGGCTCCTGCGCGCCCGGTGGTTGCCGTACACCAGCGGCAGCTCGACGTTGTCCAGCGCCGTGGTTCGCGGCAGGAGGTTGTACGACTGGAAGACGAGCCCGATCTTGCGGTTGCGGATCGCGGCGAGCTCGTCGTCGCTCATCCCCGAGACGTCGATCCCGTCGAGCAGGTAGCGACCCTCGGTCGGGACGTCGAGGCAGCCGAGGATGTTCATCATCGTGCTCTTGCCGGACCCGGACGGACCCATGATCGCCACGAAGTCGCCCTCGTCGACGGTGAGCTCGATGCCGTGGAGCGCGCGTACCTCGGCCTCCCCGGCACGGTAGCTCTTGCCGACACCCTCGAGCTTGATCATCGGGTCGCGGATCACCTTCCTCAGGCGCACGGACACACCGCCGGACGGCGCGGGGAAACCCGTACCCGCGCCGCCTCTGGACGGTGGTGCAACGAAGCCCCACGAGCGCTGTTACGTCATTCCCCATAGGTTCACCCGGCCGAGGCGCTATGGCCGCGGACGAACACACTCCGCGTTCGAATTCACCCGGTGAGCACCGCCGACGGCGCCACCCGGTGAATCACACGAATGTGAGACGAACGATTTGTCAGTGCCTCGGTGGAACCACTCGATCATCACTCGACGTGTTCGAAATCAGACGGGGCAACTCATCCGGGTGGGATGAGGGGCATAGCGTGCCGCACCACTGGACAGGCGTGGATGGGCGGACTACTCCTTTGGTCCGTGCGGAACGAACCGCGTTCCGCCAATCAACAAGGAGAGCAAGATGCTTCGTAAGACCCGTGTCGTGTCCGCTGCAGCTGCTTTTGCTCTGACGGGGGCGGCACTGTTCGGTGGGGCTGCAATGGCCGGTGGCGGCCACGGCCACGACGACTACGTCGGTGGCGCCGGCGGTGCCGGCGGCGACGCAAGCTCGCAGTGCCTGATCCCGATCGGGGTGTCGCTCGGCGCACTGGTCGGCAACGGCGGCGACGTCTCGCAGTGCAACGCGGGCGGCGGCGCCGGTGGCGCCGGCGGTGCGGGCGCCGACTACTGATCCCCATCTCACCTGCGTAATGGCAGTGCAGGCCCCCGGGCTCGTCGGGGGCCTGCACCACCGTCCAGGGTAACTCCTCCTCCCGGCGTCGACCGACCAGATCCGTCGCGACGCCGTCGCGGCATGTTCCGGCTCCGGAACATGCCGGCTCCCGGCGCTCGGACCCGCGCACGACCGGTGCGACGGGTCCGCGCGGCCGGGCCCCTTCGCACCACTCATCGACAGTCTCCCCCACCATTACCGCATTGAAAGGAATCAGGCACCGAAATGAACGTTTCTGCTCGAAGGAGCGCGATCGCGCTGGCCGCATTCGCGATGGTCGGCTCGACGCTGTTCGGCGGCGCCGCACTCGCCGGCGGCTACGGGCACGACAGCACGGAGTACACCGGTGGACCGAGCGGTCCCGGCGGCGAAGCAAATTCGCAGTGCCTGATCCCGATCGGCATCTCACTGGGCATTCTCGGCGAGGGTGGCGACGTTTCCCAGTGCAATGCCAACGGGGGCGTGGGCGGCACCGGCGGCGCCGGTGCGGAATACTGAGTGACGGTGTCGAGCGTGTCCGAGAACAGCGCGCGTCCCTTTCGCCGAGCGGCAGTCGGATTCGCCGCGACGGTCCTCGTCGGGGCCGGTCTCGCGGCCTCGGTCGGGCTGGCCCACGCCGGGGACGAACCCGACCGGGTCGGCGCGCCCGGCGGGGACGGCCAGGACGTCACCTGCACGTCCCACTACCCGCCGCCCATGAACGTGCCCTTCTGCAACGTGGTGGGCGAGGACGGCGACGACGGCGCGGCGGGGACGACGCGGTGAGGGCGGGAACGAAGATCGCCTTCCGGACCCAGGAGGAGGTGCGCTCGTGAAGCGCCACATGTCCGGCATCGCCGCCGCGGCCGCTGCCGTGGCCGTGTCCGTCACGGTGTTCGGCGGTGCGGCCCAGGCCGGCGACCCGGAGTTCCGCGACGGCGCGCCCGGCCGCCCGGGTACGGGAACCGCCACCTGCCGCTATCTGCCGCCGCCGCAGGACGACTTCATCCAGTGCACGTCATCCGGCGGCCAGGGCGGCGCCGGTGGTTCGGCCGTCGATTACTGATCTGCCCGATCAGGCCCCGGGTGCGGTGCGCCGCGCCCGGGGCCCGGGTCCACGAGGGGAGCAACCGTGTTCGGCTGGTCGAGCCGCCAGGCGGGAAGCAGCGACGTGGCCGAGGTCGGCGAACCTCGTTCCGATGACCAGGCCGCGCCGCCGCGTGAGCGGACGGGGCGGCGGTTGCGGCGCGGCCCGGTGCTGGTCCTCGTCGCGCTGCTGGTGCTGGCGCTCCTCCCGGTGCTCGTCGCGCGGATCTACGTCATCCCGTCCGGTTCGATGGAGCGGACGCTGCACGGCTGTCCCGGCTGCGACAACGACCGCGTCCTGGTCGACAAGGTGACCTACCGGTTCTCCGCCCCGGAGCCGGGCGACGTCGTGGTGTTCACCCTCCCGGACAGCTGGACCAGCAGTGAGCTGCAGGTCCCGTCCGGCAGCGGCAACCCGGTCCTGGACGCCGTGCGCCGGATCGGCGCCCTCGCGGGGCTGACCTCCCACACTGCGGACGAGACCGTGTACGTCAAGCGCGTGATCGCGGTCGGCGGGCAGACCGTGGCCTGCTGCGACCAGCGCAACCGGATCATCGTCGACGGCGTCACCGTGGACGAGCCCTACCTCTACTTCCTGCCTGAGGCAGGACCTC
This sequence comes from Pseudonocardia hierapolitana, assembly GCF_007994075.1. Classification (NCBI taxonomy): domain Bacteria; kingdom Bacillati; phylum Actinomycetota; class Actinomycetes; order Pseudonocardiales; family Pseudonocardiaceae; genus Pseudonocardia; species Pseudonocardia hierapolitana. The sequence continues at coordinate 420,255 of NZ_VIWU01000001.1, forward strand.
TGCGGCAGGCCGCGTTCGGGCCCGCCCGCGTCCCCGACGGCGAGCTGTGGGTGATGGGCGACAGCCGCAACGACTCGGTCGACTCGCGAGCCGTCGGCAACGGCCCGGTCCCGCTCTCGCAGGTCATCGGCAAGGCCATGTTCGTGGTGTGGCCGTTCGACCGCATCGGCTGGATCCGCTGACCCTCACCGGTCACGGCAGCGTGAGGATCTCCACCCCGTCGGTCGTGACCAGCACCGTGTGCTCGAACTGAGCGGTACGGGCACGGTCCTTCGTGACGACGGTCCAGCCGTCGTCCCAGATGTCGTAGTCGATCGTGCCGAGGGTGATCATCGGCTCGATCGTGAACGTCATGCCCGGCTCCAGCACGGTGTCGACGCTCGGCTCGTCGTAGTGCAGCACGACGAGGCCGCTGTGGAACGAACGGCCGATGCCGTGGCCGGTGAAGTCGCGGACCACGCCGTAGCCGAACCGCTTGGCGTAGGACTCGATCACCCGCCCGATCACGTTCAGCTCGCGGCCGGGGCGCACCGCCTTGATCGCCCGCATCGTGGCCTCGCGGGTGCGCTCGACGAGGAGGCGGTCCTCCTCGCTCACGTTCCCGGCGAGGAACGTGGCGTTCGTGTCGCCGTGGACGCCGCCGATGTAGGCGGTGACGTCGATGTTGACGATGTCGCCGTCCTGGATGACGGTGGAGTCCGGGATGCCGTGGCAGATCACCTCGTTGAGGCTGGTGCAGCACGACTTGGGGAAGCCCTTGTAGCCCAGCGTGGACGGGTAGGCGTCGTGGGCGACGAGGAACTCGTGCACCACGCGGTCGACCTCGTCGGTGGTGACGCCCGGCGCCACCGCCCTCCCGCCGACCTCGAGCGCCTGCGCGGCGATCTTCGCGGCCACCCGCATGCGCTCGACCACGTCGGGCGTCTGCACCCACGGGTCCGAGCTGCGCTCGGGACGCTTCTTGCCGACGTACTCCGGGCGGGCGATGTGCGCGGGCACCGGCCGGGTCGGCGACACGGTGCCGGGGGTGAGCAGGGTGCGGGCGGGCATGCCGCCAGTCTATGCAGGCGCCGGACGGCGCTCCCCGCGCTCAGTGCAGCGCGCGCTGGCGGGCCCGCATCGACACCGCGGACGAGAGCGCCCGCCACCCCAGCATCAGGACGGCGAGTGAGACGGCGGTGACCACGGCGAAGCTCGGCGGGAGGCTCCAGGTGAAGCCCGCACGCACGAGCAACCCGATGACGGCCGTGCCCGCCCAGACGGCGAGCGCGGCGCGCACGCCGACGGGATTGGCGCGCACCACCGGCATGGACCACATCACCACGACGCCGAGGAGGAAGGGCGCCGCCGTGCCGAGCAGACCGAGCAGGTCGTCGGGCTCCCCGTGGCTCATCCGGCCGATGGCGGCGAACACCACGACGGCGACGAGATCGGCCACGATCGCGAGCGCGGATACCCGCCAGGACGACATGGCATCCAGCGTAAGCGCCCAGGCAAGACCGCCGTTAGTGAATCAGCCGATCGCGGACAGGAACCGCTCGGCGACCTGCACCGCGGGCACCGACGATGCGCCGTCGACGACCAGAACGGCGAAGGCCACATCGCCCCGGTAGCCCATGAACCAGCCGTGTGCCCGGCCGTCGGCGGTGAACTCCGCTGTGCCGGTCTTGCCGTAGACCTCCCCCAGACCGGCGAGGGCGGTGGCGGTGCCTTCCGTGACGACCGCCCGCATCATCGTGCGCAGCTGGTCCAACTCGGCCGGGGCGGGCGTGGTGGCGGGCACCAGCACCTGGGTGGGGCGGTCCCGGATGAGCTGGGGCACCACGGGCCCGCCGCGGGCCACCACGGCAGCGGCGAGCGCGACGCCGAACGGGCTCGCGAGCACCTGCCCCTGCCCGAACCCGTTCTCGGCGCGCAGGACCTCCTCCGTGGACGCGGGCACGGAGCCGGTGATGGTGACGATGCCGGGGACGGCGTAGTCCGCACCGAGCCCGAGCCGCAGTGCGGCCGCCGGCAGGGCGGCGGGGTCGAGCTGCGTCGCGAGCTGCGCGAACGTGGTGTTGCACGAGCGGGCGAAGGCCGTGCGCAGCGGCACCGTGCCGAGTTCGAACCGGCCCGCGTTGGGCACGACCCGCCCGCCGATCACCGTGGTGCCCGGGCACGGCACCGGCGTGTCGACGGTGACGCCGTCCTCCGCCATCGCGGCCGTGGCCGTGGCCACCTTGAAGGTGGATCCCGGCGGGTACCGGCCGGTGAGGGCGAGCGGGCCCTCGACGTCGGCCGCGGGGTTCTGCGCCACGGCCAGCACGTCGCCGGTGGACACCGAGACCGCCACGAGCATCGCCTGCTGCACGACCGGCTCGACGGCGTCCTCGGCTGCGGACTGCATCGCGCGGTCCATCCCCACCGCCACCGTGGTGCCCGACTGCGGTGGCTGCTCGGCCAGCGTGCGGACGGTGCTGCCGCTGCCGTCGACGATCAGGACCGACCAGCCGGGCACCCCCTCCAGCTGCTCGATGGCCTCGTCGCGGACGCCGGTGAGCACCTGCCGCCCGAAGTCGGAGTTCGGCGCGAGCAGGCGTTCCGAGGTGGTGAACCGCACGCCGGGCAGGTGGTGGATGGCGTTCTTGACCTGGGCGTAGTCGGTCTCGCGCAGCACGGCGACCGTGTAGGCCTGCCCGTCGGGCGTGCGCGCGGCCCCGTCGGTGATGGAGGCCTGCGTGATCCGGGGGTCGAACGGGGAGAGGGCGGCGGCGAGGGCGCCCGTGACGGCCGGCAGGTCGCCGGTGGCCCGCCGGTCCAGCAGAACGGCGACGACCGAGGTGGCCGCGAGCAGCGGTGCGCCGCTCCGGTCGACCACCGGGGCGGGCGACGGTGCCTCGGTGCGCAGCGCGAGCCGCTGCCCGGCCGCCAGGTCGGGATGGACCACGGTGGGCGCCCAGTGCACGCGCCAGCTCTCCTCGGTGTCGGGCGCGGGGCGCAGCTCCAGCTCGCCGAGGTATTTCCAGCTGCGCTGCCTGCCGAGCTGCCAGGTGACGTCCACGGCCGCCGTGGCCTCGTCGGCGGACGTCCGCACCTGGCCGAGGGTGGCCGTGAGGCTCTCCGGGGCGAGGGCTTTGCGCGCGCCGGCGAGCAGCTCTCCCGCGCGCGCCGGGTCGTCGGTGAGGGAGGCGGCGCGCGCGTCGTCACCCGCCGACCACGCGGCGAGGAACGCCGCGGCCGTGTCCTCCGGCCCGGTGTCGCGGAAGAGCCCGCAACCCGCCGTGACGATCAGGACGCCGAGCGCGGCGGCGAGGGCGGTGATCGCGCGGGCAGTGATCGCGCGGGACGCGCGGGCGGGCGGCACGGGCCGAGTATGCCGAGCAGCCCCGGCGCGGCCCGGAGGGACACGGCGGGACCGCGGACGCGAGTCGCGGTCTGCGTGTACGCGAGTCGCGGGCTCACCGGGTCCGGCGGGGCGAGGCGCGCAGGGCGCCGGGCTACCCAGGCGGGACGGGGGGCCCGGCCGGGGAGGTGCGGGCCTCGAAGACCGTGCACCGGCGGGTCTGGGTGCGGCGGACCTCGGGGAAGCGGGCTCGCAGGGCGTCCTCGATGCGCTGCAGCCGGTCCTCGGGCAGCACGAGCCCCCGGGTCAGGCGGGACGACCGCTCCCCGCCGTGCCAGCTCAGCACGAGCCGTCCGCCGGGGCGCAGGACACGGTGCAGCTCGCCCACCCCGGCGTCCAGGTCGGGCCAGATCGCCACGTTGTTCACGCCCACGACGACGTCGACGGCGCTGTCGGGCAATCCGGTCGCGCCCGCATCACCCGGCCGCACGTCGAGCCGCCCGGCCGCGATGGCGTTCGCGTGCGCGCGGATCGCGAGCGCACGCATCTCGCGCGAGGGGTCCACGCCGACGACGTGCCGGGCGGTGCGGGCGAGCATGCCCAGCAAGACGCCGGGCCCGTGGCCGATCTCGAGGACGTCCAGCTCGTCGAGCGGCCCCAGCAGCTGTGCGATCTCGCGCTGCTGGGCCCGGTTGAGCAGTCGCATGAGCTGCCCGCCGAGCGTGCCGAGGCGCCCCGCCGGCAGCGCGGCGAAGGAGTTCGGCGCCGTGCCGGTGGTCCATGCCGGTGGTATCGATGCAGCCATGTCGTCCACGGTGGATGCTCAACCGCCCTCGAAGTCAACCCCCGTCGGCATCGGGGAGGCGGCGCGCCGGTTGGGCCTCGCGCCGTCGGCCATCCGTTTCTACGAGGCCGAGGGCCTGCTCGACCCGCCCCGTGGCCCGGACGGCCGGCGCCGGTACGGGCCGGCGGAACTTCGGGTGCTGGCTTTCATCGCGGTCGGTCGCGACCTCGGGCTCGGCGTCGCCGGCATCCGGGACGCGCTGCACCCCGGGCCCGGCGGCTGGGCCGCGGCCGTCGACTCCCAGATCGCCCTGCTGGACGAGCAGATCGCGCGGGCCGAGCGGGCGAAGGAGATCCTGCTCGCCGGGCGCGACTGCCCCGCTCCGGAGCCGGTACGCGACTGCGCCTACCTGCGCGCCGCCCTCGACGCACTGGCGGCCGGCTCCCCGCTGCCACCGCCCGGCCCCGACCTCCATCGATTCGGTAACGCGCCCGCCGACGGTGACGGATGAAAGGGCATCACCCGCCCGGTCTAGTCTCTGGGCGGACCTGAAGGACCACGTGAAGAGGACGAGCCTCCCGACATGCAGATCCACACCACCCCGCTCCCCGGCTCGGCACTGGTCGACCTGAAGCTCCTGGAGGACGACCGCGGCTTCTTCGCCCGGGCCTTCTGCCGGCAGGAGTTCATCGACGCGGGCCTCGAGCCCCTGGTGGAGCAGGCCAACATCTCGTTCAACCACAAGGCGGGCACGCTGCGCGGGTTCCACTACCAGCTGGAGCCGAACGCGGAGACCAAGTTCATCCGCTGCTACCGGGGCGCGATCTGGGACGTGATCGTCGACCTGCGCCCCGAGTCGCCCACCTACCTCGAGTGGTTCGGCGCCGAGCTCACCGAGGACAACCGCACGGCGATGTACGTGCCGCGCAACTTCGCGCACGCCTACATCACGCTCACCGACAAGGCCGAGGTCATGTACCAGGTGAGCACCGCGTACACCCCGGGTGCCGAGCGCGGCCTCCGGTGGGACGACCCGGCGATCGGCGTCGAGTGGCCGATCCCGCCCGCGGTCATCTCGGAGAAGGACGCCGCCTGGCCGCTGCTGTCCGAGGTCTCGGTGGAGGCCCGCTGATGCTGATCCTGGACACCGCACTCGCCCGCCGCGAGGCCGAGGACCGCCCGATCCGCGTCGGCATGATCGGTGCCGGGTTCATGGGCCGCGGCCTGGCCAACCAGATCGTCAACTCGGTGCCGGGCATGCGACTGGTCGCGATCGCCAACCGCACCCTGGCCAACGCCGAACGCGCCTACGCCGAGGCCGGTGTCGAGCCGGTGCGCGTGGAAAACGCCGACCAGCTCGACGCGGCCATCGAGAACGGCTCCCCCGCCGTGTGCGAGGACGCGTTCGAGCTGCTCAAGGCCGTGCACCTGGACTGCGTCGTCGACGTCACCGGCGCGGTCGAGTTCGGCGCGAAGGTCACCGTCGCGGCCATCGAGCGCGGCCTGCCGGTCGTCACGATGAACGCCGAACTGGACGGCACCGTCGGCCCGCTGCTCGCCCACCGCGCCCGCGCGGCCGGCGTGGTCCTCACCGGCTGCGACGGCGACCAGCCGGGCGTGCAGGCCAACCTGATGCGGTTCGTCAAGGGCCTGGGCGTCACCCCGCTGGTGGCGGGCAACATCAAGGGCCTGCAGGACGAGTACCGGACACCGACGACGCAGAAGGCGTTCGCCGAGCGCTGGGGCCAGGACCCGTACATGGTCACGAGCTTCGCCGACGGCACGAAGATCTCCTTCGAACAGGCGATCGTGGCCAACGCGTTCGGTCTCACCGTCCCGAAGCGTGGCATGAACGGCTGGGACCACGAGGGCCACGTCGACGAGCTCACCGACCGCTACGACGTCGACCGGCTGCGCGAGCTGGGCGGCGTCGTCGACTACGTGGTGAAGTCCAAGCCGAGCCCCGGCGTGTTCGTGCTCGGCACGCACGACGACCCGAAGCAGCGCCACTACCTGGAGCTCTACAAGCTGGGCAAGGGCCCGCTGTACAGCTTCTACACGCCCTACCACCTCTGCCACTTCGAGGTGCCCAACTCGGTGGTGCGCGCCGTCGACTTCGCTGACGCGGCCCTCGCGCCGCCCGCGGGCCCGCGCGTCGACGTGGTGGCCACCGCCAAGCAGGACCTCAAGGCCGGTCACACCCTCGACGGGCTCGGCGGCTACGACACATACGGCGTTGCCGAGGCCACCCCGGTCACCCGGGCCGAGAACCTGCTGCCGATGGGCGTGGCCGAGGGCTGCGTGCTCAAGCGCGACGTCGCGAAGGACGAGGCCCTGACCTACGCCGACGTCACCGTTCCCCCCGGCCGGCTGGTGGACCAGCTGCGCGAGGAGCAGGAGAAGCTCTTCGCCTGAGCAGTTCTGACCGATGTCAGCAAAGTGGCTTTACTGCCGTGTCACAGCAGTAAAGCCACTCTGCTGACGTTCGGGGGCGCCCGTCAGACCGATGCCGTCGTACGGCGACCTGCCAGGGCGTTGTCCACGCTGTAGCGGCCTGCGCCCACCGCGGCGAGCACCAGCGCCAGCGCGCCGATCACGCCGACGAGCTCCCACCCGCCGTCGCTCGCCATGACGCCGTTCCCGATGTGGACGAGCAGTGCGGCGCCCAGCATGTCCAGCACGACGAGGACGCCCACGAGGGCGGTCGCCGCGCCGACCAGGATCAGCGCGCCGCCGACCAGCTCGACGATGCCCGCGTACGCCGCGGAGACCGGCGCCAGCGGGACACCCATCCGGCCGAAGCCCTCTGCGGTGGCACCGAGACCGTTGGTCACCACCTTCTGCCAGCCGTGCGCGATGAGCACGACACCGAGCAGCAGTCGGGCCACCAGTAGTGCGCCGTCCCGGACGGTGGGGGGCAGCGAACGGATCACGGCAACGTCTCCTCGATGTAGGTGAGCGTTGAACAGTTGCGCGTTCATCTTAGGCGAGCCTTTGTGATGACGCGGTGTGATGCCTAGCTGCCAGCGACCCGCCTGCGTTCGATCAGGACCCCCAGCCCGTCCAGCACGCGCTGGAGCCCGAACTCGAAGTGGTCGAACATCGAGTTGAAGGCGCCCGCCTCGCCGACCTTCGTGAGCATCGGCAGCTCACCGGCCACCACGGCGGGCCCCACGTACTCGGACTGGATCTCCCACCACTCCTCGTCGCTGATGCCCGTGCGGTCGGCCGCCTGCATCGCCTCGATGGTGGTCTTCGCCAGCCCGGCGACGAACGAGCTGAGCGCGACGACGGCACCGAGCATCTCCTCCTCGGTGAGGCCGATGCCGTCGACGGCACGCAGGGCGATGTCGGTGGAGCGCATCGAGTTGGGCCCGAGCATCGGGCGCCCCTGGGCGATCTGCAGCATCCAGGGATGACGCAGGTAGAGCGCCCATTCCTGGCGCCCGCATGCCTCCAGCCGCTCGCGCCAGCCGCCCTCGACGGTCTCCGGGGCCCCGAGGTCCTCGCTGTAGACCTCGTCGACCATGAGGTCCACGAGCTCGGACTTGCCCGGCACGTACCGGTAGAGCGACATGGCGCCGACGCCGAGCGCGCCCGCGATGCGCCGCATGGACAGCGCGACCAGTCCCTCGGCATCGGCCAGTTCGATCGCCGCCTGCACGATCGCGGCGACCGAGAGGCCGGGCTTCGGCCCGCGGGTCGGCTCGGGCGCGCCGCCCCACATCAACTGCAGGCTGCGCCGGACGGCCGCGCCGCCGTCAGACCGATCAGCCGTCTCGTCTCGTGACATTGCCGGAAATCCTAAAATTGAGTACGTAGTACGAATTGAGAAGTACAGTGTACACAATAGGTGATTCCTCGTAATGCTCGGGCATCACGCAGTGTTCGCGGAAGCCCTGGCGAGCGATTCGACACCGAGCAGGCGGTGCAGGGCTTCGACCTGGCCGTTCCGGAGGACACCGGCTGCGGGCTCCTCGGCCCCGACGGGGCCGGAAAGGCGACTGCGGTGGGTGGCGCGCGCCGGTACCCGCCCTACGCCTTCCGCCCGACGGCGCCGAACTCGTCCACGGGGACGACCGTCCCGACCTCGCTCGATCGCGGAACGTCCCCCGCTGCTCACGCAGCGGACCCTAGCCGCAGTCACTGGTTCGCGGGCCGCGACCGCGGATCGTGTCGAGTCTCCTCGGCGGACGCGGCGGCCCGCAAGTGCTCGGCGAGCGCCGCGACCGCGGGCGACGGCCCGGCCTTCGCGCCCCAGGCGAGCAGGTGGCGGCGGCGCGCCCACGGGTCCTTCAGCTCGCACACGTCCAGTCGGGGGTCGCCGTCGACCGCGCGGCGCGGCGCGATGGCCAGTCCCACGCCCGCGGCCGCGAGGGCGACGAGAACGCCGATGTCGCCGACGCTGGTGCGGTGGCGCGCGGCGGGCGCGTGCGGACCGAGGTTCTTCTCGATCCAGCGGCGCAGCGAGGAGTCCGCGTCCAGCCCGACCAGCGGGTGCTCGGCGACCTCGCGATAGGTCACCGCGGTCCGCCCCGCGAGGATCCCGCCTGCCTGCCCGACCACCACGAGGGAGTCGTCGCCCAGGGGTTCCGTGCGGACGTCGCCGTCGCCCGCCTCGTTGTCGATGACGACTCCGAGGTCGGCCGCGCCGTCGGCGAGCTCCCGCACGGTGCGCGGGGTGCGGCTCTCGACGACGTCGACGTCGATGTCGGGGTGCGCGCGGAGGAACGTGATCAGCGCCTGCGGCACGAGCCGGTGCATCGCGGATCCGCCCGCCAGCAGCGTCAGCGGCGCTGTCGGTGGCCCGCTGTAGCTCCCGACCGCGCTTTCGAGCCGCGCGGCGTGGGTGAGGACGTCGCGGGCGTGGCGGGCCAGGGTGGTCCCCGCCGGCGTGGGCCGCACCCCCCGCCGTCCGCGGACCAGCAGCGCCACTCCGGTGTGGTGCTCGAGGGCCCGCACCCTCGCGCTGGCCGAAGGCAGGCTGAGGTGCATCCGGCGTGCGCCTGCCGTGATCGAGCCCTCTGCCACGACGTGCAGGAAGAGGCGCAGGTCGTCCAGGTCGTAGCGCACCCCGTCAGCCTAAGGCTGGGCCTGAGGCTGGCTCCGTCGATTGCGCATTGTGGGGGCGCGTCCGCCGGACGATCCTCGGCCCGTGTCCGACGTGGTGCTCGTGCTGCTGGCGGGGATCGCCGCCGGCGCCTCGAACGCGGTCGGCGGGGGCGGGACGTTCGTGGCGTTGCCGGCCCTCGTCGCCGTGGGTCTGCCGGCCGTGACGGCGAACGCCGCGGCGACGGTTGCCCTCGTGCCGGGGGCCGCGGCGAGCGCGTGGGTCTACCGCAGGGAGGTGCGGCCCGTCGGGGCGACCTCCACGCGGGCGCTGACGCTCGCGAGCGCGTCCGGCGGCGCGGTCGGAGCCGTCCTGCTGCTCGTGCTGCCGGCCGCGTCGTTCGACGCCGCGGTGCCGTGGCTGCTCGCGTTCGCCACGCTCGTGCTGGCGTTCGGGCGCGGCGGCATCCGCGCCTTGGGTGCCGCGCTCGGCCGCCCCGTCGGCATGAGCCCCCGAGCCGTCCTGGTCGGGCAGTTCGTGCTGGCGACCTATGGCGGGTACTTCGGCGGCGCCGTCGGCATCCTGATGCTGGCGTTGTGGAGCGTCGGAGTCGGCCTCGACGCCGCGGCCGGAAACCCGATGCGCGTCACCCAGCTCGCGGCCGTCTACCTCACCGCCACGGTGCTGTTCCTCGTCGCGTCCGACGTGCTGCGCAGCCCGCTCGTCCTGGCCGGCATGCTGGTCGGCGCGGTGGCCGGGGGCGTTGCGGGCGCGCACCTCGCCCGGCGCCTCCCCGCCCGGCTGCTGCGCGGCGTCGTGCTGCTCACGGCCGTGGCCATGACCGTCCTCTACGTCCTGCGCGGACAGCCGTGACCGGGGACTGGACGCCCGCGTCCCGCGCCAGGCTGGCGCTGGCCTTCGAGGCGTGCGAGCTGTCGGACCTCGCGCGTGCGGTGGTCGCGATCGGCGAGGACGAGCTGCGTACGGACGGGGCGACCGGTTCGCCGGGTGCTGCGCTCGCCGACGCCGTGGGGGTGCTCGCGGCCGCGCACCGGATCCTCGAGGCGGCAGTCGTGTTCGAGCGAGCAGCCGGTGCCGGCTGGCCCCTCGTCGGCGAGGTCATGGGCGTCCCCGCGGCGGAGGCGCAGGAGCGGTTCGCGGGGGCCGAGGCCCGCTTCCGGGAACGGCTGCGCTCCGCAGAGGAGGACAGCGCCGCCGGCGCCCCCGGTGAGATGCGCTGGTGGCGCGCACACCTGGTCCGCGAACCGCGGGAAGCGGCGCAGGACCTCGACGATTGGGCACTTCGCCACGCCGACCGTGACGACCTCGGTGCCGCGCCGGTGTCCGGTCGGCTGGCGCGGTTCGATCCGGGCTGCTGACGGGCGGCGGCGCCGGCTCGTCACGCGCCGGGCTTGCGGCCCACCGCGCACACGTGCTCGACGAGCCGGCCCGGCGCGCCGTCGGGGCGCCACAGCGGCGTCTGCACGACACCTGGCTCGAGGAGCTCCAGCCCGTCGAGGAACCCGGCGATCTGCTCGGTGGTGCGCAGCTCGTACGGCTGCGAGCCCGCCTGGTTCCACATCGCCACCGCGGTGTCGAAGGGCCCGCCGCCGTCGGTCCGGCCGTCCGCGACGACGAGGTGGCTGCCCGGCGCCAGCGCGGCCACCAACTCGCGGACGGAGCGGCGCGCGCGGTCGAGGTCCGGGATGTGGCCGAGAACGTTCGTCAGCACCAGGCCGACCGGGCGGTCCAGGTCCAGGGTGCGGGCGACAGCGTCGAGGAGGCCGGCGGGGTCGAGCAGGTCGGCCTCGACGTACGCGGTGCCCTGGCCCCGCAGCAGCACCCGCGCGTGCGCGAGCACCACGGCGTCGTTGTCGGCGTAGACGACGCGGGCGTCGGGCGCGACGCGCTGCACAACCTCGTGGGTGTTCTCGGCGCTGGGCAGCCCGGGGCCGACGTCCAGGAACTGGCGCACTCCGGCCTCCGCCGCGAGGTGCCGCAGCGCGCGGGCCAGGAACGCGCGCGAGGCGCGCACGAGATCGACGACCGGCGGGTAGGTGGACCGGAGCAGGTCGCCCACCCGGCGGTCGACGGCGTAGTTGTTCTTGCCGCCGAGCCAGTAGTCCCACACGCGGGGAGAGTGGGCGACCGGGTCGGCGCCGATGGCGGACTGGTCCCGGTTCACGTGCGTACCCTAGCCGGGAGATCGCCGCCCGATCAGGGCCGGCCGTCAGAACAGGACCGTGGCGAAGCTGCCGATCTGCGTGAACCCGATGCGGGAGTACGCGGCCCGTGCCACGTGGTTGAACCCGTTGACGTAGAGGCTCGAGATCCGCCCCATCCCCGCGAGGCGTTCGGCGACCGCGGCCGTGCCCGCGGTGCCCAGCCCGTGTCCGCGGCGATCGGGGTGCACCCATACACCCTGGATCTGCCCGACCCGGCGGGACAGCGCCCCGATCTCGGCCTTGAACACGACCTCGCCGTTCTCGAACCGGGCGAACGCCCGCCCGGCCGACACCAGTTCCGCCACGCGCGCCCGGTAGCCCACCCCGCCGTCGCCGAGCCGCGGGTCGATGCCGACCTCCTCGGTGAACATCGCGACGGCCGCCGGCAGGTACTGGTCGAGCTCGGAGGGGTGCACCGGGCGCACGTACGGGTCGGGCACGATGGCGGGCGTGCCGGCGAGCACCATCAGCGGCTGATCCGGCCGCACCTCCCGGGCAGGCGTCCAGTGCGACGCCAGATCGTCCCACAGCGGAAGCACCAGCTCGGCGCGGCCGACGAGGGACGAGCAGGTGCGGCCGTGGCGGCGTGCGCGGTCGGCGAAGCTGCGGAGCGCGGCGCGATCACCGCGGAGCGGCACGAGGTTGGCACCGGAGAAGCAGAGTCCGTCGAACCGGGGCCCGACGGCCCACAGCTCACCACCGAGCCGCCACGGGTCCAGCCCCGCCAGCTCGACGCGGGCGGCGACCATGCAGGCGGCCACCGGATCGTCGTCCAGGACGGCGCGCACACCTGCGCGGTCCCGGTCGTCGAGGAGCCGCGCTCCGGCGAGACGAAGCACCCCCCAACGATGCCAGACACTCGTGCTCGTGCCCACGACGGGATCTGCCGTTTCAGCCGACGGTGACCTGGGGGGTGCCCTCGCCCTCGACCGACTCGGCGATCTTCATCGCCTCCTCGATCAGAGTCTCGACGATGGCGTGCTCGGGCACGGTCTTGATCACCTCGCCCTTGACGAAGATCTGGCCCTTGCCGTTGCCGGAGGCCACGCCCAGGTCGGCCTCGCGGGCCTCCCCCGGGCCGTTCACCACGCAGCCCATGACGGCGACGCGCAGCGGCACCTCCATGCCGGTGAGACCGGCCGTGACCTCGTCGGCCAGCTTGTAGACGTCCACCTGCGCCCGTCCGCACGACGGGCAGGAGACGATCTCCAGCTTGCGCGGCCGCAGGTTGAGCGACTGCAGGATCTGCGCGCCGACCTTGATCTCCTCCACCGGCGGTGCGGAGAGCGAGACCCGGATCGTGTCGCCGATGCCCTGGCGCAGCAGCGCCCCGAACGCGACGGCGGACTTGATCGTGCCCTGGAACGCGGGCCCCGCCTCGGTGACGCCGAGGTGCAGCGGGTAGTCGCAGGACTCGGCGAGCAGCTCGTAGGCCCGGACCATGACGACGGGGTCGTTGTGCTTGACCGAGATCTTGATGTCGTGGAAGTCGTGCTCGGCGAACAGGCTCGCCTCCCACAGCGCCGACTCGACCAGCGCCTCCGGCGTGGCCTTGCCGTACTTCTCCATCAGGCGCTTGTCGAGCGAGCCCGCGTTGACGCCGATCCGGATCGGGGTGCCGTGGTCGCGGGCCGCCTGCGCGATCTCCTTGACCTTGTCGTCGAACTTCTTGATGTTGCCGGGGTTCACCCGCACCGCGGCGCAGCCGGCCTCGATCGCGGCGAACACGTACTTGGGCTGGAAGTGGATGTCCGCGATCACCGGGATCTGCGACTTCCTCGCGATCGCCGGCAGCGCCTCGGCGTCGTCCTGGCTGGGGCAGGCGACGCGCACGATGTCGCAACCGGCCGCGGTGAGCTCGGCGATCTGCTGCAGGGTGGCGTTGATGTCGGCGGTCACCGTGGTGGTCATCGACTGCACCGAGATCGGGAACTCCGATCCGACGCCGACCGACCCGACCATCAACTGCCGGGTCTTGCGACGGGGGGCCAGGGTCGGGGCCGGCGGTGCGGGCATGCCCAGTGAGACGCTCACAGCCTCAGTATCCCCGCCCGCCCGACCGCCGCGCCGCCGACGGTGGCGGGACCACGGTCACATCCTGTCGCTACACCTGGTACTCCGGTGGTAGCTCGCGACATGATCCGAACGGTCGGTTGTCCATGGCTGTCGCCACAACCATGAGCAACCGCAACCGCGGATCATGGCCGGCAAGATCCCACGTAGCGGTTGCGATGCTAGAGAGGCTCCCTGCCCTCCAGGTCCGCCGCGCGGGCGAGAGCGGTGACCCGCCACCCCTGGTACGAGGCGTAGGTCGGCTGGCAGGGGATCGCGCCGACGTCCAGGGCGGGGTCCCGGTGTCCGATGTGTGGCCCGGCCATCGCGTCGTCCGCGACATAACCGATGTCGCTGCGCTGCCAGCGCACGCCGTGGACGCACCACACAGGCGCACTGCGGTACCGCAGCATGGGCGCTGAGCCAGGCGGCGCATCGGGATCGGTCAGCTCGTCCGGCACGTCGGGCATGAACGGATTCTCCCCGCTCATGCAGGCCTTCCATACCTGCCATGGTCGGCATCCACTGCGGCAGACGTCCTAACCCATGGCGGAACAGAGGCTGGATCGTCGACTCGCATGCACCCTGCGGGAGCTGCGGGTGCCGCCGTTCCCGCGGACGAGTCGAGATCTGAACCCCGCACCACTGACCGTGCACATTCCCCGTCCGGCGTGTGCACCGTCGCTCATGACCTGCGTGTATGCCCCGGTCTTCCCCGAACCGTTCCGGCCGCTACCATCTGGCCAGACCAGATTGGACGACCATGAATCTCGTGGCGGAGCTCGTCCCGTTCCTGCTGTCCCGCGGCTACGCGCCGAACGAGCGCGCGCCGTCCGAACGCGAGCTGGCCGAGCTGTTCGGGGCCAGCCGCACCCAGGTGCGCGAGGCCCTGTCGGTGCTGGAGACCCTGCGCCTGATCGAGCGTAGGCCGAAGTCGGGCGTCTACATGACCGTCGAGTCGGCCAGCATCGAGGCGCTGCGCCTGTTCACCGAGATCGGCGTCCCACTGCCCGGCGACGAGGGCGGCCAGGCCGCCGAGGTGCGCCGCATCCAGGAGCTGGAGGCGATCCGGCTCGCCTGCCGCCGCCACCGCGACGACGACGTCGACGCCCTCCTCCGCTGCCTCGACGACTGGGAGGGCGCACTCGACGACGCCACCCGCATCGCCGAGCTGGACCGCGTCTTCCACTGCGGGATCGTGCGCGCCACGCAGAACACGGTGCTCCTGCGCCTGGTCAACCTCTTCTACCTGATGACGGAGCAGCGGCGGGCGGTCTACTTCGGCAGCCGAGCCCGGCAGGAGCAGTCACTGCGCGAGCACCGGGAGATCCTCGACGCCCTCGTCGCGCGGGACTCCGACCGCGCCGTCCGGCTGCTCGACGCGCACATGTCGAGCGCCGACAGCTACTGGCGCGACCTGATGACCACCGGGCTCCGACCGGAGGTCAGCGCGTCGACTCCCGCACGCGGTTGAGCCGCCAGAGCTGCAGCGTCCACGGCACGTCATAGCCGATCACCCACGCGGACGGCGCCAGCATCGCAGCGGGGACACACCGCGGCGAGGTCGACGCGATCGGTCAGCTCCGGAGCTCACCCAGGCTGTGGCGCAGCAGCCGGCGCGCCGTCTCCGGCTCGTCCCAGAACACCATGTGCCCGGCCCCGGGCACCTCCACCAGCCGAGCCGCCGGGTTCGTGGCAGCCGCCTCCGCCGCACCGGCGGCCGTGACGACCGGGCTCGACCCGCCGTACAGGAGCACGGTCGGGGCGGGCACGTTCGGCCAGGTCGTGAAGAAGTCGTCGCTCTCGAACCCGCCGTGCGTGGCGACGATCGCGTCGGTGTCGCAGCTGGACAGCCACCGTGCCCGCAGTTCCTGCTCCCGCCGGGGCCAGCGCGGCCACGACCGCGCCACCTCGTCGGCATCGGTTCCCCGCTGCGCCTCCTCCAACTGGTCGAGGAAGGCGTCGAGGCTGGTCGGGTACGGCCCGCGGCCCGGCCCGCTCATCGGCGGGTCGACAAGCACCGTGCCCCGCAGCGGCACGCCACGCGCAGCGACGACGGCCGCGATCCGCGCGCCCATCGAGTGCCCGAGCAGCAGCGGCCGGTCGAGCCCGTCGAGCACGGCGACCGTGTCGTCGGCGTAGTCCTCCAGGGTGTAGGACTTGCCGGAGTCGGAGAGCCCCCGGCCCCGGACGTCCTCCACGATCGGCCGGACGAGGTCGGTGAGCTCCCGCGCCACGAAGTCCATGGTGATCGCCGGGCTGGTGATCCCGGGCAGCACGACGAGCGGGACGCCGTCGCCGCCGTAGTCGAGGACGTGCAGCCGCAGGTCCCCGGAGCGGACCCAGCGGGACCGCGCCGGTACGTCGGCGAGATCGGCCAGCGCGGACTGCAGCACGGCCCTCATCGCGCCACCCCTGCCGGAACGCGCACGTACGACAGGGCGTCGGCCAGCTCGATCACGTCGCCGTACTTGGCCTGGATGTCGAACAGGTTCGCCTCGTGCGGCCCCGGCGCGCGGTCGCCGACGCACTGGCGCGGCACGAGCACCGAGAACCCGCTCTGCACGGCGTCCACGGCGGTGGCGCGCACGCAGCCGCTGGTGGTCGCGCCGCAGACCAGCACGGTGTCCACGCGCAGGCCCGTGAGCAGCGCGGCGAGACCCGTCCCGAAGAACGCGGACGCGCCCTTCTTCGTGATCAGGTGGTCGCGCGGGTCGACCGGCAGCCGGTCGTCGATCGCCACCGCGCGGGTGCCCTCGCGCAGGGCCCGCATGCCGGGTGCCTTGGTGAGCCACGTGACGGCGTCCCCGTCGGCCTCGGCGGGCGTGTAGGCGATCGTCGTGAACACCACGGGCACGCCGCCCGGCCGCCCGGCCTCGATCAGCTCCGCGGTGGCGCCCACGACCTCGGTGAGATCGGCACCGGTCGGCTCGGACGGGTCCGTGAACCCGTTCGTCAGGTCGACCACGACGATCCCAGGCCGCTCCCCTCGCCGCACCGACGCCCCGAAGCCCGCGCGTGCGTAGATCGCGTCGGTCATGCGCAGCTCCCCTCGCGACGGCGGACCGCGCAGGCGTCCACCGCTTCGACGATCGTCTGGTAACCCGTGCACCGGCACAGGTTGGACGCCACCACCTCGCGGATCTCCTCCTTCGTCGCATCGGGTCGCTCGGCGAGGAAACCTTGCGCGAGCATCAGGAACCCGGGCGTGCAGAACCCGCACTGCAGCCCGTGGTGCGCGGAGAACTCCCGCTGCAGGTCCGACAGCGCCCCGTCGGGCGCCGCCAGGGACTCGACCGTGCGGATGTCGGCGTCCTCGACCTGCGCGGCGAACACGAGACACGCCCGCACCGGCGCCCCGTCGACGAGCACAGTGCAGGCGCCGCAGATCCCGTGCTCGCAGCCCACGTGGGTGCCGGTGAGGCCGAGGTCGTGGCGCAGCACGTCGACGAGCGTGCGGCGCGGCTCGATGGCGAGGTCGTGCCGCTCGCCGTTGACGGTGAGCTCGACCAGCCGGATCTCAGACATGGGTTCCCTCCAGCGCCGAATTCAGTGCCCGGTAGACCGCCTCGCGGGCGATCGGGGTGTCGTCCAGCTCCACGCCGGTGCCGCGCAGCGCGTCGTTCACGGCGTTGAGCACGGCGGCGGGCGCGCCGATCGTGCCGCCCTCCCCCGCGCCCTTGGCGCCGTTCGCGGTGAACGCGCACGGCGTCTCGAGGTGGTGGATCGCGATGTCGGGGATCTCCGCCGCGGTCGGCACCTTGTACTCCATCAGGCTCGGCGCGAGGGGCTGCCCGGCGGCGTCGTAGGTGACCTGCTCGAACAGCGCCCCCGCGATGCCCTGCGCGATCCCGCCACGGCACTGGCCCTCGACGATCTGCGGGTGGATCGCGACCCCGCAGTCCTCCACGCACACGTACCGCAGGATCTCGACGCCGCCGGTGCCCGGATCGAGCTCGACGACCACACCGTGGGTGGCGTTGGAGAACGTCCCGTCGCCCGCCACGTCGAAGCTCGCGGTGGCGGTCAGCCCCGGCCCGACACCCTTGGGCAGCAGGTGTGCGCGCAGGTAGGCGACGTCGGCCAGCTCCGCGAACGAGAGGCGCCGCGCCGGGTCGTCCCGCAGCCGCACCCCGCCGGCCCCGTCCAGCTCGGTGGAGTCGACGTCGACCTCCATGAGGTGCGCCGCGATCTCCCGCAGCTGGTCGCCGAGCTTCTCCGACGCGGCCGCGACCGCGCTCCCGCCGATCGTGATCGAGCGGCTGGCGAACGAGCCGAAGCCGTAGGTGATGCGGTCGGTGTCGCCCTGCACGATCTTGACCTGGGCGATGTCCAGCCCGAGCCGGTCGGCCACGATCTGGGCCATCGTCGTCTCGTGGCTCTGGCCGTGGCTCATCGTGCCGGTGGTGACGGAGACGGTGCCGGAGACGTCCATCCGGATCTCCGAGATGTCGAAGCCGGGCACCACCTGCATCTTGCGCTGCGCGAAGGCGCCGGAGCCGTAGCCGGTGCGCTCGGAGAAGCAGGCGTAGCCGATGCCGATCACGCGACCCGAGTCCCGTACGTCGTACCAGCCCTCGTCGCGCAGCACCTGCTCGCACAGGTCGAGGGACTCCCGGTAGGAGCCCGGGTCGTAGGTGATGCGGTTGACGCCGGTGTAGGGGAACACGGTGATCACGTTGCGGCGGCGGATCTCGACCGGGTCGATCCCCAGCTCCCGGGCGGCCCGCTCCATCAGCCGCTCCACGACCATCACGTACTGCGGCCGGCTCACCCCGCGGTACGGGCCGGTGGGCGCCTTGTTGGTGGTGATCGCCCGGCCGCGCACCCGGTACGCGGGCACCTTGTAGACCGACGGCATCTCCGCCGACGCCATCAGCGGCTCGATCCCGGCCGTGAACGGGTAGCAGGAGTAGGCGCCCATGTCGCAGACGACGTCGGCGTCCAGGCCGAGGATGTGGCCGTCGGCGTCGAACGCGGCGCGCACGTCGTAGCGTTGCTCGCGGGCGAGGAACGCGGCGGTGAGGGCGTCGCGGCGGTCCTCGATCCACTTCACGGGCCGGCGCAGCCGCAGCGCGGCGGCCGCGGCGGCGATCTCCTCACGGCCCACCACGCACTTCTGCCCGAACCCGCCGCCCATGTCCGGGACGGTGACGCGCACCTGCTTCTCGTCCAGGCCGGCACAGCCCGCGAGCACGGTGCGCACCTGGTGCGGGATCTGCGTGGCGGTCTGCACGTGGAGCTGCTCGTCGCGGTCGTCCCAGGACGCGACGACCCCGCGGGTCTCCAGCGGGAGCGCGTTCTGCCTGCCGGTCCTCGTCCGCACCCGCACGACGCAGGGCGCCTCGGCGAACACGTCGTCGATGCCCTCGGTGGCGAAGAGCGAGACGTCGACGAGCGTGTTGCGCGGGGCCTCGGCGTGCACGAGCGGGGCGTCGTCGGCGAGGGCTGCGGTGTCGCTGACGACCGGCTCCAGGTCCTCGTACTCGACGACGGCGGCCTCGACCCCGTCCTCGGCGGCGTACGGGTCGCGGGCGATCACGATGGCGACGGGTTCACCGACGAAGCGGACCTTGTCGCGGGCCAGCACCGGCATCGACGTGGGCACGAACTCGTGCGGCGGGCGGTCGAGCAGGGCGGTGACGTCGCCGAGGCCGAGGTCGGCCGCCGAGAACGCCGCCACGACACCGGGCACCGCGCGGACATCGTCGAGATCGACGGCGACGATCCGGCCGTGCGCCACGGTGCTGCGCACGAACTGGGCGTGCAACATGCCGGGCAGTGCGATGTCGTCGACGAAGCGGCCGCGGCCCGCGAGCAGCCGCGGATCCTCCCGGCGCGGCACCGAGGCGCCCACCCAGGCGCCGTCCCTGCGGAAATGTGGCTCGTTCACCGGGCAGCGGCCTCCTCGCAGGCTCGTGCGACGAGCGTCCGGGTGAGCCCGCGCCGGTAGTGCGCACTCACGCCGGGCTCGTCGCGGACATCGATCGCCGCGGCCGCGGCCTCGCCGACCTCGGCCGGCTCTGCTCCCCCGGCCAGCGCCGCCTCCGCGTCGGGCACCCGCAGCGGGACGGGTGCGACGCCGCCGAGCACGATGCGCGGACCGTCCAGGTCCACGGCCGCGGCCACGATCGCGAAGTCACCCTGTCGCTCGGCGAACTCCGTGAGCGCAGCGCGGGGCGCGGCGCGCGGGAACACCACCTCGACGATCAGCTCGTCCGGCTCCAGCGCCGTGGTGAACACCCCTTGGAAGAACTCCGCGGCCGGGATCTCCCGCCGCCCGGCCGGGCCCTCCACGATGATCCCCGCGTCGAGCAGCACGGCGAGCAGGCACCACTCGGCGGTGGCGTCGGCGTGCGCCAGGCTGCCGCCGACCGTGCCGCGCGTGCGGATCGGCAGGTGCCCGACCCACCGCATCGCGTCGGACAGCACCCGGAACCCGGGGCCGAGGTCGGCGGTCTCGACGGCGTGGTGGGTGACCAGCGCGCCGACGCGGAGCGCGTCCCCGTCCAGGGAGATCGTGTCGAGCCCCGGGATGCGGGCGATGTCGATCAGGTGCTCGGGCCGGGCCAGGCGGAAGTTCATCATCGCGACGAGGCTCTGCCCGCCCGCGATGACCTTCGCGTCGTCCCCGAGCTCGGCGAGCAGGCCCACCGCGCCCGGGACGGTCCGGGCGCGGTGGTAGGTGAACGGAGCCGGCTTCACGAGCCCAGTTTCTCCAGGAGCGGCTCCTCGTCGCCGGTGATGTGGTCGAGTTCCCGGCCCCGCGTCTCGGGGGCGGCCACGGCCATCCACAGCACGGCGGCGACCACCAGCACACCGAGCACCGTGAACGTCAGCGGCAGTCCGAGCACCGGCCACAGCACGCTGCCGAACAGCAGCGGCGCGAACCCCGTGACCGCCCGGCTCGACGACGACGCCCAGCCGAACCCGCTCGCGCGCAGCGGCGTCGGGTAGAGCTCGGACACGTACGCGTACATCACCGGGATCACCGTGAGCGACAGGAACCCGAACACGGCGATCATCGTGATGGCCGCCGCAGGAACGTCGAGGACCAGCGCGAACACCACCAGCGCTGCGGCGGCGGCAGGGCCGGACACCGCGATGACCCACTTGCGGCCGACGACCTCGACGAGCAGCACCGACGTGATCACGCCGAGGATGCCGACCGCGTTCATGATCGTGGTGCCGGCGAAGGCGGCCACCTGGTCCATGCCCTGTGCACGCAGGATCGACGGCATCCAGGACAGCGCCGCGTAGTAGACGAGCATCACGGAGATGAACAGCGCCCACGCGACGGAGGTGATCCGCGGGTTGAACGCCCAGACCAGGCGCAGCTGCTCGAGCGCAGCGGCGACCCCGCGACGCCGCTGCACGGCCGCCGCGACCGCGGGGATCTCGTACGGCTCGTGGGGGGCGCCCGTCCGCATGACGAGGTCGTCGATCACGGCGCGCGCCTCGGCCTCACGGCCGGTGCGGGCGAGGTAGAGCGGCGACTCGGGGATGCCGCGGCGCACCCAGAACAGCAGCAGCGCCGGCAACACCATCAGCGCGAGCATCCAGCGCCAGTTGCCCTGCACCGGCACGAGGAACGTCGCCGACAGCCCGGCGAGCGTGGTGCCGACCGGCCACCAGCCGTCCATCGCCGCGAGCACGCGGCCGCGCTGCTTCTTCGGGGAGAACTCGCTGACCAGCGCGTAGTCGACGGGGATGCAGCCGCCGAGGCCGATGCCGGCGAGGAACCGCAGGATCAGGAAGACCTCCCAGCTCGGCGAGAGCGCACCGAGCACGGAGAACAGCGCGAAGATCAGCAGCGTGATGCTGAAGGCCCGCTTGCGGCCCACCCGGTCGGCGACCGTGCCCCACGCGACGGCGCCGACGGCCATGCCGACGAGGTTGGCCGTGGCGACGAGCCCGCGCTGCCCGGTGGACAGGCCGAACTCGGTGCCGAGCAACGGGGTGAGGAAGCCGTTGAGGGCGACGTCCCAGGCGTCGAACATGTAGCCCAGCCCGCCGATGATGAAGATCTTGCCTTGCACCCCCCACTTCCAGGGGAGGTCCTGCACGACCTGGTCGCCGGTACGCATGTGGTGGGCTCCGTTCTCGGGGAGGTTCAGCGCACGAACGGGTAGGAGAAGGACTCGAGGTCCGGGTTGTTGAGGGGCGTGCCGCGCCAGAGCCAGTCGTAGGAGACGTCGGACTCGCCCTGGAAGTCGCGCAACGTGCGATCGCGCTCCTCCTGCTCGGGGCCGTCGGGCAGGTGGTAGAAGCGCATGTTCGAAAGGGAAGCATCCTGGACCATGCCGGCGTGCGTGGCCCGGCGGGACACGTACCGGACGAGCGCCTCGGCGATCCCGTCGCGGGTGACCGCGCCCAGCTCCTCGGCCAGCACGGCCGCATCCTCCATCGCCTGCGACGCGCCCTGCGCCTGGTAGGGCAGCATCGCGTGGCACGCGTCGCCGAGGAGCGCGACGTGGCCGTCCACCCACACCGGGTCGCGGTGGCGGCGGAACATCGCCCACTTGGAGGCGTCTCCCTCCGCCTTGGACAGCATGGCCGCCACCCGGTCGTCCCAGCCGGCGAACGCGTCGACCATCTCGTCGGCCGTGGCCGGTCCCGTCCACGTCTTCTCGACGTCGAGGGTGTTCGGGACGATCGCGACGACGTTGAGGTACTCGCCGCCGCGGATGAAGTAGTGCACGAGGTGCAGGTCCGGGCCGTACCAGATCGTGGAGTGGAACCGGTCGAGCAGGAAGCGGGTCGCGGGGTCGGCCGCGATCTTGTCGCCGGGGATGAGGGCGCGGTAGGCCATCTCCCCGGAGAACGCGAGCGTGTCGGGCAGACCCATTGCGTCGCGGACGGCCGAGCGGATGCCGTCGGCGCCGACGAGCACGTCGCCGGGGAAGCGGCGGCCGTCGGTGGTGAGGGCGACGGGCCGGGTCGGGTCGGCGAGGTCGATGTCGACGACCTGGGCGCCGGTGTGCACCTCGACGGCCGGCCCGGCCCCGTCAGGGTCGAGGCAGGCGTCGAGCAGGACCTTGTGCAGGTCGGCGCGGTGGTAGTGCCAGTACGGGGCGCCCCACTCGCGCTTGACCCGGTCGCCGAGCGGCAGCGTGGCGATGATGCTGCCGTCCTTCCAGCGGCGGCGCACCTGGTCCTGGGGTTCGGTGTGGATCGCCTCGAGCTGACGGCGCAGCCCCAGCCCGAGCAGGATCCGGCTCGCGTTCGGGGCGGTCTGGATGCCGGCCCCCACCTCGCCCAGCTGGGGCGCCTGCTCCAGCACGGTGGCCCGCAGGCCGCGCCTGCGCAGCGCGAGCGCGGTGGTGAGACCGCCGAGCCCGCCACCGGCGATGGTGACGGCGAAGGACTGGCTGGCCGGCACTCGTCTCCTCCTAGATCCACAGTGGACAGATCACCTCGGGCGCGTCCGGTGTGCTCCGGGCCACGCGACCGAGATAATCCGAACACTGACGATCCCTCGAGCGCAAGGGGTTCGGCGAGCTGTAACGCGTCAGAAACCCGTAAGCAGCTCAGTCGTCGACCAGGCTCTCCCAGTGCTCGGTGAGCGCCGTGAGGCGGCGCAGCAGGGCCACCTGCTCCGCGCGGTCGTAGCCCTGCATGAGAAGTTTGTCGAGGTCACGGGCCCGGCGGTCGGTCTCGCGAAGCGTGGTCTCCCCATCCGGCGTGAGGTACAACAGGCGCTTGCGACCGTCCTCGGCCGGCCGCTCGCGCACGATCAGGCCCCGGTCCTCCAGCCGGCGCACGATGCTCGCCATCGTCGACCGGTCGAGCGCCACGGACGACCCGAGCGACCCCTGCTCGACACCGGGGTAGGCGTTGACGGCGGTGAGCACGGCGAACTGCGGCCCCGTCAGCACTGGGTCGACGAGCCGGACCCACGCCGCGGTGTAGGCCTGGTGCATCCGCCGCGCCACGTAGCCCGGCGCCGCGAGCAGCTCCTCCGGCGGCGGCAACCCCTTCGAGGGGTCGATTCCCGCACGTCCCGCCACTCCCCCGGTTCCCACTCATCCAGCTAAGCACGCCGTCGGTCACGTGCTCGCAACACGCCAGGCCTTGACCGGACGAGCACTCCGCGGGATCGTCAGCGTTCGGACTATCTCCGGAGGGACCTGTGGACCAGAACCTGTTCAACGAGATCTGCCTGCAGCAGCTGACGCTGTCCGGGGTGCACGACGGCGAGACCGTCGCCGTCCTGACCCGGGGCGACGAGCGCGGCGAGTACGCGAACGCGTTCATGTGGGCGGCGCAGAAGCTCGGCGCGGCGACGTTCCACCTGCGGCTCCCCTCACCCGCGTCGGCGTCGGGCGCATGGGCCGTCGGCGACTCCGGCCTGGCGTCGAACCCCCTCGCGGTCGAGGCGCTCAAGCGGGCCGACATGCTCGTCGACTGCACGTTCCTGCTGTTCAGCAAGGAGCAGTTCGAGATCCAGGGCGCGGGCACGCGCATCCTCACCGCCGTCGAGCCCGCCCCCCTGCTGGCCCGGCTGATGCCCACGAAGGAGCTCCGGGAGCGCGTCGAGGTGGGCGCCGAGCTGCTCGCCAAGGCCCAGACGATGCGCATCACCAGCCCGCACGGCACCGACGTCACCTACCGGCTCGGCGTCTACCCGACGATGAGCGAGTACGGCTACACCGACCAGCCCGGCCGCTGGGACCACTGGCCCGCCGCGTTCGTGTTCACCGGCGGCGCCGACGACGGAGTCGACGGCAAGATCGTCCTCGCGCCCGGCGACGTGCTGCTGCCGTTCAACACCTACGTGCAGACCCCGGTGGAGTTCACGATCGAGCAGGGGTTCATCCGCGACATCCGCGGCGGCCTGGACGCCGACCTGCTCTCCTCCTACATCAAGAGCTTCGACGACCCCCGCGGCTACGGCATGAGCCACGTCGGCTGGGGCCTCGACGAGCGCGCCCACTGGCACGGCCTCACCCAGTTCGGCGGCGGCATGGGCATGGAGCTGCGCAGCTTCTACGGCAACGTCATGTTCTCGATCGGCCCGAACAACGAGCTCGGCGGACCCAACGACACCCCCTGCCACTTCGACATCCCCATGCGCGGCTGCTCGCTCCACCTCGACGACGAGCTCGTCGTCGACGCAGGCGAGCTGACGGTTCCGGAGATGCGGCCGGCGGGTAGGCGCTGAGCATGGGGACGCACCACATCGGGATGATCGTCCCGAGCTCGAACCTCACCATGGAGACCGAGCTCCCCCGGATGCTGGCCGCCCGGGAGCGGGAGCGGCCCGAGGACCGGTTCGTCTTCCACTCGGCGCGGGCCCGGATGCAGCACGTCACGCCGGAGCAGCTGCGGGCCATGAACGCCCAGGCGGAGCGGGCGGCCACCGAGCTGGCGGACGCCCGTCCCGACGTGGTCGCCACCGCGTGCCTCGTCGCGATCATGGCGCAGGGCCCCGGCTACCACTGCACGGCCGAGGAGACGATCACCGCCGCACTCCGCGCCGAGGGCTCGGAGGCGCCGGTCGTGTCGAGCGCGGGCGCGCTGCTGTCGGGGATCGGGGCACTCGGGGCGCGGAAGGTCGCGATCATCACGCCGTACCTGAAGCCACTCACCGAGCTGGTGGTGGCCTACCTCGAGGACGCAGGCGTCGAGGTGGTCGACGCCCTGTCGCTCGAGGTGCCCGACAACCTCGCCGTCGCCCGCCTCGACCCCGCCGACCTGCGCGAACACTGGCGCAAGCTCGACCTGACGGGCGCGGACGCCCTCGTCCTGTCCGCCTGCGTGCAGATGCCCTCGCTGGAGTCGATCGCGGCGGTCGAGGCCGAGGCGGGCATCCCCGTGCTGTCGGCGGCCACGGCCACGACGCACCGGATTCTCACGGAACTGGGCCTGGAGCCGCGGGTGCCGGGCGCGGGACGACTGCTGGCCGCCTGACACGCGGGCCGTCCTAGCGGTTGTACCCGTCGAGGAAGGACGACAGCTCGGCGCGGAACGCGTCGAGGTCGACATGGCGCCCGAGCAGCTGGACCGGAACCGAGTCGGCGTCGGCGAGCATGGCGAGGAACACGTGCTCGACTCCGACGAACTCGTGGTCCCGCGACGCCGCCTGCTGCGCGCTGTCGGCCAGGATCCGCTTGAGCCGAGGTGTGCCCGCCTCGGCGAGGCGGCTGAAGTCCGGGTCGTTCCGGCTATCGAGATCCACAGCGGGACGGTATCGCGTCAGGTGCGGCCCTTGTCCTCCTGCGCGCTGCGCAGCGTGGACGAGTGCGGCAGCCAGGTGGCGAGCTCGACCGGCCAGCCGTCGGCTGCGAGCACGGCCACGACCGCGGGATCGTCGTCGAGCACGGACACGACCTCTCGGGTGCGCGACAGGCGGCGGAGCACGGAACGCTTGAGGTAGCGCGCCGGCCGGACGTCGTCGTCCGACCGCATGAGCAACGGCCCGGTGGGCAGATCGTGCCGGGCGAGCCAGCGCTCGGTGAGGTGGCGGGTGCGCTCGGGTCGCCCGGTCAGGTACAGCACGTCGTGGTCGGCGAGCGCGTCCCGCAGCCGCCGCGCGCCCTCCTCCAGCAGCGGGTCGCGCCCGGCGGCCTGGAAGAAGCGCTCCCACCGCTGTGGGCGGGCCTCGAGGTGGTGCAGCCGGTGCCGCACGTCGGCGAGCACACCGTCGATGTCGAATACGGCCAGCGGCCTCGGTTCGGGCGAGGTGGCGGGGAGCGCGGTCAACGGCGGACCGCGGTGGGGGCGACGACTCTCACGATCTCCAGTATCACCCCGACAGGCCTGCACGAAATCGCGATTCGGACCACGATGGGGCCGTGCCGACCGACGACGCCGCACCGCTGCTCCCGACGCCGCGCTACCGCGACGTGCTCCGGCACGCGGAGGTGGAGGCCAGACGCCGCGGACACCACCACCTCGGCGCCGAGCACCTGCTGCTCGGCATCCTCGACGGGGACGAGTCGGCGGCCACGGCGGCGATCGCGAAGTTCGTCGACCTGCCGACCGTCCGCCGCGAGCTCGAGCGGATCCTCGCATCCGAGACCTACGCGAGAAGCCACACCGGGCCGGTGCCGCGCCCCCGCGACAGCGACGAGCGCTCCGACACCGTGCCGGTGCTCCTGGTGCGGGGCGACGAACGGCAGCGGGCGGTGATCCGCTGGTGGTGGACGGCACGCGGCCCGGAAGACGTGTACCGGGCGGAGATGGAGTGGTCGGGACCGGCCATCGAGGTCAGCGCCAACGACATGTTCGAGGTCCTCGTCCGGATCCGCGAGCAACTCGAGCCGCAGGGCTGGTTCGTCGCGGTCCAGGGCTCGCGGCTGGACACCTTCCCGAGCGGCATGCAGCGCGACATGGGAGGCGGCCTGAGCGTCTACGTCATGCGCATGGGTGAGCCGGCCCGGCTGCAGGACGTCGTCGACACGTTCGCCGAGGCCGACCCGAGCACGCTCGCGACGGTGGCCGCGCAACGCGCACATGCCGAGGAGTGGGGACGCTCCATGCGAGCGGGTTCGGAGCGTTAGCGAGCGTCGGTCAGAACGGCAACTGGATCGGGTTGACCACGTCGGCAACCAGCAGGATCGCGCTCCACCCGATGAACAGCAGCGCCACCACGTAGGCGATCGGCAGGAGCTTGGCCGCGTCCACCGGCCCCGGGTCGGGCTTGCCACGCAGCCGTGCGATGCGCTTCTTCACGGCCTCCCACACCGCCGGGAAGATCTGCCCGCCGTCGAGCGGAGGCAGCGGCAGCATGTTGAACAGGAACAGCGAGATGTTCACCAGTGCCAGCAGGTTGAGCAGGAACAGCACCTGCTGGGTCGCGGTGAACGCCTCGGAGGCCAGGAACTCACCGCCGATCCGGGATACACCCACGATGCCGACCGGCCCGTCCTGGTCGCGTTCGGCGCCGAGGAACGCCGAGCCGAACAGGTTGGGCAGCCGCTCGGGCAGGTTGATGATCGCCTGCGCGGTCCGGGCGATGACGTCACCGACCGCCACGACCACCGCCGCCGGCCCCTGCCGCGCAATGGTCGGCACCGGTGTGACGCCGAGGAAGCTCACTTCCACCACACGCTCGGGATCGTCCAGATCCTGGGCTTCGGTGCGGATCAGAGTGGGGGTGAGGTCCAGTCGCTCACCACCGCGCTCCACCGTGATGGTCACGGTGCCGGACGCGGCCCGAATGGCGTCCTGCAAGGAGCGCCAGTCGTTCTCGGCCACCGGCGCGCCGTTGAAGGCGACGATCTCGTCGCCCGGTCGGAGGCCGGCTGCAGCGGCCGGGCTCGGCGGCGCGTCCGCCGGGCACTGGTCGGTCTGCGGTGCCGTGGCGGGCAGGACGCACTGACTGACCGTCGAGATGGTGGTGCTGCTCGTCGGGACGCCGATCCCCATGATCGCGATCGCGAACAGGACGACGGCGAGGATCAGGTTCTGGAACGGCCCCGCCGCCATCACGATGATCCGCTTCCAGGGCGCGCGGGTGTAGAACTGCCGGTGCGCGTCCTCGGGCTTGACGTCCATGGCCGACTGCTGCCGGGCGTCGTCGATGAGGCCCTGGAACGGGCCGGTGCGGCGGCTGCGGCCCAGCGTCTGCCCCTTCGCGGGTGGCAGCATGCCGATCATCCGGACGTACCCGCCGAGCGGGATCAGCTTGACGCCGAACTCCGTCTCGCCGACCTTGCGCGACCAGATCGTCTTGCCGAACCCGACGAAGAACTCGGGCACCTTGATGCCGAACTTCCGCGCGGCGAGGTAGTGGCCGAGCTCGTGCCAGGCCACCGAGATCATGATCCCGACGAAGAGAAGCAGGATCCCGAGCACGAACATCATGAGAGCGATGCCTTCTTCCCCGACGCGGCGAGCTCACCCGCGCGCGCCCGCGCCCAGTCCTCCGCCGCCAGCACGTCCGCCACGGTAGCGGGATCCGCGGTCCAGCCGTCGGCCGCGTCGAGCACGCGCTCCAGCAGGTCGCAGATCCCCAGGAACGGCAGCGCGCCGGCCACGAACGCGGCCACGGCCGTCTCGTTCGCCGCGTTGAGCACCGCGGGGAC
Source organism: Pseudonocardia hierapolitana (assembly GCF_007994075.1). NCBI lineage: Bacteria > Bacillati > Actinomycetota > Actinomycetes > Pseudonocardiales > Pseudonocardiaceae > Pseudonocardia > Pseudonocardia hierapolitana. The sequence goes on from NZ_VIWU01000001.1 coordinate 448,723, forward strand.
GCATCCACCTGCTGTGCCGGCGGCGCGGGCCAGCCGGACGCCCGGGAGCGCGTCGTCGTCGAGCGGCTCGAACGTCCAGCTCTGCGCGGTGTCCCAGCGGCAGGGCCGGGCCGCTCCGGCGAGCCGGTCGGGCCACCCCAGTGCCAGCGCGATGGGGAGCTTCATGTCGGGCGGGCTGGCCTGTGCGAGCGTCGAGCCGTCGATGAAGGTCACCATCGAGTGCACGATCGACTGCGGGTGGACAACCACGTCGATCCGCTCGTACGGCACCCCGAACAGCAGGTGTGCCTCGATGAGCTCGAGCCCCTTGTTGATCAGATTGGCCGAGTTGATCGTGATGACGGGGCCCATGTCCCACGTCGGGTGCGCGAGCGCCTCCGCCACCGTGACGTCCGCGAGCTCGGCCCGGCGGCGCCCGCGGAACGGGCCGCCGGACGCCGTGAGCACCAGCCGCTCCACCTCGTCCGCCCGTCCCCCGCGAAGGCACTGCGCCAGCGCGGAGTGCTCGGAGTCGACCGGCACGATCTGCCCCGGCGCGGCCGCGCCCGTGACCAGCGGTCCCCCCGCCACCAGCGACTCCTTGTTCGCGAGAGCGAGCGTGGCGCCGGACGCGAGGGCGGCGAGCGTCGGCCCGAGCCCGACCGAGCCGGTGATGCCGTTGAGCACGGTGTCGGCGCCCGCGGTTGCGGTGAGCTCGGTGGCTGCCTCTGGCCCGGTCATCACCTCGACCCCCGGCAGCCGCTCTCGCAGCTCCGCGGCCTTGCCGGGGTCCGACACGGCGAGCCGGGGCACGCGGTGCTCCCGAACCTGCCGCACCAGGAGGTCGGTGTCACGGCCGCCTGCCGCGAGACCCGCGACCGTGAACCGGTCGGGGTGTGCGGCGACGACGTCGAGTGCCTGCGTGCCGACGGAACCGGTGGAACCCAGCACGAGGACGGAGCGAGTGGACATCACCGTCCATCATCCCCGTCGCCGTGTTGTGCGACGATGAGGCCCACAACGTCCGATCAGGAGGATTCGGTGGCGCGGAACACCCGTGAGCTGGCGCAGCGACCCGCGGTCGACCCCGCGGAGGAGCCCTCGGCCGAGTGGGGCTGGCACGGCGGTTTCCCGCGCGGGATGGTGGTCGGCGGCTGGGTCAGCGTCTTCATCCTGATCGTCATGAACTTCAGCAACAACAACCTCACCAACAACACCGCGAACGTCTGGCTCATCGGCCTCGCGGTCGTCATGGCGATCGGGCTCGTGATGCACTCGGTGCGCAAGCGCACGTCCTGGCGGCGCTGAGGCTCTTATGGTGGGGTCCGCCATCGAGCTGGAGGTCGGCGACCGCGTCGTCCGGATCTCCAACCCCGACCGGGTGTACTTCCCGGCCCGCGGGGAGACCAAGCTCGACCTGGCGAACTACTACCTCTCCGTCTCCGACGGCATCGTGCGCGCGCTGCGCGACCGGCCGTGCATGCTGCACCGCTTCCCCACCGGCGTCACCGGCGAGAAGGTGCACCAGAAGCGGCTGCCCAAGGGCGCGCCCGACTGGGTGCAGACCGTGCGGATCCACTTCCCGCGCTGGAACCGCACCGCCGACGAGCTGTGCGTGCAGCACCCCGCCGACGTGGTGTGGGCGGTGCAGATGTCCACCGTCGAGTTCCACCCGTGGAACTCCCGCCGGTTCGACACCGAGAAGCCCGACGAGTGGCGCATCGACCTCGACCCGATGCCGGAGGCGAGCTACGCCGACGTCCGCCGGGTCGCGCACGTCGCACACGAGGTGCTCGACGAGCTGGGCGCCACCGGGTGGCCGAAGACGTCGGGCGGCAAGGGCATGCACGTGTACGTGCGGATCCCGCCCGACCACGGGTTCGCCGACGTCCGGCGTGCCGCGCACGCGTTCGCCCGTGAGGTCGCCCGCCGCTGCGACCTCGTCGACCTGACGTGGTGGCGCAAGGACCGCGACCCCAAGTCGATCTTCGTCGACTACAACCAGAACACCCGCGACCACACCATCCGCTGCGCCTACTCCGTGCGCGGGGTGCCCGAGGCGGTGGTCTCCACCCCGATCCGCTGGGGCGAGGTCGACGACGCCGACCCGCGCGACTTCACCATCGCCACCGTCCCGCGTCGCTTCGCGGAGCTCGGCGACCTGCACGCCGGCATCGACGACGCCGTCTTCCTCATCGACGAGCTCCTCGAGTGGGCCGACCGCGACGCCCGCGAGGGCGAGGCCCCGCCCGACGACGAGGACGCACAGGACCTCGACGCGTGACTCGACTCGCGCGCACTCACGGCGCGACTCGCGGACGGGGCGAGGCCTCCCGCAGCCGCGTGTACTCCGCGATCATCGCCGGGAGCTGCCAGTGGGCGTTCAGCCCGCTCGGGTTCGGCAGCACCCACACGCCGGTGTCGCCGAGCTGCTCCTCCTGCGGCCCGACGGACGCGCGGGGCTTGCCGAACGCCACGCGATAGGCCGTCACCCCCACCACCGCGAGCCACCGGGGCCGCCACTCGGCCACGAGCGCCCGCAGCCGTGCACCGCCTGCCACCAGCTCGGCAGGGGTGAGCTCGTCGGCCCGGGCCGTGGCCCGCGGGGCCATGTTGGTGATGCCCAGCCCCAGCGCGCGCAGCTCCCCCTGCTCGGCGGGGAGCAGTGGCCGGGGCGTGAAGCCTGCACCGTGAAGGGCCGGCCAGAACCGGTTGCCCGGCCGCGCGAAGTGGTGCCCGGTCGCGGCCGACACGAGCCCGGGGTTGATGCCGCAGAAGAGCACCCGGAGCGGCGGGTCGCCCGGGCCGGGCAGCACGTCCTCGATGGTGCGGGCACGTGCCGCCTCCAGCTCGGCGCGGGTGAAGCGGGGCACGTCGCGATGATCGCACGCGACGCGTGTCCGCCCGCCACACACTGCGTGCCGAAACGTCGGACTCACCGTGCCGAAACGTCGGACTCGCCGTCGACTGCGCCACGTCAACCCAGCGAGTCCAGCATCTCGGCGCGGCGAGTCCAGCATCTCGGCACGGCGAGTCGGGCATCTCGGCACGGCGAGTCCGACATCCCAACACGGCGAGTCCGACATCCCAACACGGCGAGTCCGACATCCCAACACGGCGAGTCCGACATCCCAACACGGCGAGTCCGACATCCCAACACGGCGTCGGGCATCTCGACACGGCGAGTCGGGCCTTTCGACGCCGCGAGTCGGGCAGGTCATCCGGCGAGCGCGATCATGCCGACGGCTGCCCCCGCCAGGCCGAGCCCCGCGGTCTGCGTCCCGGTGAGCCGCTCCCGCAGCACGGTGAGCCCGAGCAGCACCGGCACCACCGGATACAGCGCCGAGAGCACGACGGCGACCGAGAGCAGCTGCTCGCGGGTGGCGAACGTGTAGCAGGCGATCGCGAGGGTGCCGACGGCCCCGCTGCAGACGCACCCCATGGCGAGCCGCCGCGGCATCCGCACCGGGGCGCGGGCGGCCAGCACCACCGGCACCGTGACGGCGACCGACGCGATCCGGCTAGCAACGAGTGGCCAGAGCCCGGCAGCCGGGTCCACCGGCACGAGCGCCACGAACTGCAGAGCGAACCCGAGCCCGGAGAACAGGCCGTCGGCGCTGCCGGCCGCCGACGCGCGCTCGCGCCCCGCACCAGTGATGAGCCAGAGCGCGGGTGCGGCGGCGGCGATCCCCAGCCAGCACAGCGCCGATGGCCGCTCACCCAGCAGGAGCACACCGACCAGCACCGGCACGACGACGCCCGCGACGTCGCTCAACGGGACGACGACCGAGAGCTGCCCGACGCCCATCCCGCGGAACAGGAACGCGACGCCGATGCCCGTGCCGATCCCGGACAGCGCGCCCCAACCGAGCGCCCCGGCCGTCACCGACGTGGCCGGCACCAGCAGGGCCGCGATCAGGATCAGCGCCGTGCCGCCGAGCTGTGCGACGAGCGCCACGGCGGCGCTGTGCACGCGGCGGGCGAGCAGGGCGCTGACGAAGTCCGTGATCCCGAAACACAGCGCCGCGCCGAGGGCGAGCGCCTCACCCATCGGCGGCATCCCGCTCGGCCTGCCCCACCGGGCAGATCGCGCCCGACTCGGTGCAACAGGGCCGGTCGCACAGCCGGCAGAGCCGCTCCGAGCTGCCGACCTCGGCATAGAGCGCGCGCAGCAGCCGCTCCAGCACGCCGGTCAGAGCCTCCTGGTCGGCAGGCGAGAGCGTGCCGACAAGGGTGATGAGCCGCTCACCCCGCACGTCCAGCAGGTCCGCAGCGGCCGCCCGGCCCGCGTCCGTCGGGTGGACCGCCACCCACTTGCCCAGTGTCGGGCGCCGCTCGACGAGCCCCCGCGCCTCGAGCGCGTCGACCATCCGCGCGGCCGCCGACTGCGTCAGGCCGACCCGCCTGCCGAGCTCCGTGACGCTGATCCCGGGATCGGCGTTCAGGACGACGAGGGCCGCCGCTCCACTGCCACTGACGCCTGCGGCCGCGGTGGCCCCGCCGAGCGTGAGATCCGTGACGGCCAGCGCGGTGGCGCCGAGCAGGTTCGCTGTCCTCCTCGTGTCATGCATGACTCATGCATACCCTTTACGCCAACAGGTTATGCGGCAGACTGACGTCCGTGAAGCTCCCGGTCATGCCGCCCGTCGCGCCGATGCTGGCCAAGCCGATCGGCGACATCCCCGCCGGTCAGATGTACGAGCCGAAGTGGGACGGGTTCCGCTCGATCATCTTCCGCGACGGCGACGAGGTGGAGATCGGCAGCCGCAACGAGCGGCCGATGACCCGCTACTTCCCCGAGGTCGTCGCGGCCATCAAGGCGAACTTCCCCGAGCGGGCCGTGGTCGACGGCGAGATCGTGGTGGCCGACACCTCCCGCAACACCCTCGACTTCGACGCCCTCCAGCAGCGCATCCACCCCGCCGCGAGCCGCGTCAACCTCCTCGCCGAGCAGACCCCGGCGAGCTTCATCGCGTTCGACCTGCTCGCCCTCGGCGACGACGACCTCACCGAGCGACCGTTCGCCGAGCGCCGCGCACTGTTGGAGCAGGCGTTCGCCAACGCGGGCCCACCGATCCACCTCACACCCGTCACGCGGGACCTGGACGTCGCGCGGAAGTGGTTCGAGCAGTTCGAGGGCGCCGGGCTCGACGGGCTCATCGCGAAGAAGCTGGATCTGCCCTACCAGCCCGACAAGCGCGTGATGAGCAAGATCAAGCACGAGCGCACGGCCGACTGCGTGGTAGCCGGGTACCGGGTGCACAAGTCCGGCCCGGACGCGCTCGGCTCGCTCCTGCTGGGCCTCTACGACGACCGCGGCGTGCTCAACTCGATCGGCGTGGTCGGGGCGTTCCCGATGGCCACCCGCCGCGCGCTGTTCACCGAGCTGCAGCCGCTCGTCACCACGTTCGAGGACCACCCGTGGAACTGGGCGGCCCACGAGCAGGGCGAGCGCACGCCGCGCAAGAACGAGACCAGCCGCTGGAACGCGGGCAAGGACCTGTCCTTCGTGCCGCTGCGCCCGGAGCGCGTGGTCGAGGTCCGCTACGACTACATGGAGGGCGACCGGTTCCGCCACACCGCGCAGTTCGTGCGCTGGCGCCCGGACCGCGAGCCGGAGTCGTGCACCTACGAGCAGTTGGAGCGGCCGGTCAAGTTCGACCTGGCCGACGTGCTCGACATCAGGTGATCGGTGATCCGCCCGTCACCCCGACGACCTCGGACGTGATGTAGCTCGACTCCTGCGAGGCGAGGAAGACGTAGATCGGCGCGAGCTCGGCGGGCTGAGCCGCCCGGCCCAGCGGCGACTGCTTCCCGAACGACCCCACCTTCTCCTCGGACATCGTGGCCGGGATCAGCGGCGTCCAGACCGGCCCGGGCGCCACGGAGTTGGCCCGGATGCCCTTCTCCGTGAGGTTGTTGCCGAGCGCCTTCGTGAAGTTGACGATGCCGGCCTTGGACGTGGCGTAGTCCAGCAGGTGCGGCGACGGGTTGAAGGCCTGCACGGAGGAGGTCGTGATGATGCTGGAGCCCTCGGGCATGTGCGGGATCGCGGCCTTGCACAGCCAGAACATCGCGTAGAGGTTCGTCTTCATCACCCGGTCGAACTGCTCGGTGGTGATCGCCTCGATGCCCTCGTCCTGCGACATCTGGTACGCCGCGTTGCTCACCAGCACGTCGATCCGGCCGAACTCCTGCGCGGCGCGCTCGATGACGGCATGGCACTGCGCCTCCTCGCGGATGTCGCCGGGCACCGTCACCGCGGTGCGCCCTGCCTCCTCCACGAGCCGCACCGTCTCCTGCGCGTCCTTCTCCTCCGACTCCAGGTAGGAGATCAGCACGTCCGCTCCCTCGCGCGCGAACGCAAGGGCCACGGCGCGACCGATGCCGGAGTCGCCGCCGGTGATGACCGTCTTCTTGTCCTGCAGGCGCGCCGTGCCGCGGTAGGTCTCCTCGCCGTGGTCGGGTCGCACGTCCAGCTCGTCGGTGCGACCCGGGTACGGCACAGTCTGCTCGCCGCTGCCCGGCGCGGCGTGCTGCTCGCCCGGGTCCTGCTGGGTGAACTGGTCCTGACCCACCGATCATCTCCGTTCTGGCTTGGAATGGCACCTCGGCGTTCCCCCGGCGCGAGCGGCCTAACCGGCTGCTACGTGTTGCGGGGCGGAAGGTTGTCGACAGCCCTGCGCAGGGGTACCGATCTATGCGAATCGCATACAGTTGCCTGCGTGGAGTCGAGCCTTGAAGCAGCGATCAACGAGTGGCACGCGAGCGTCAACGACGGAGACCTGCAGCGGTCTGCGAGAGCCGTCGGTGATCCGATCGTTGTCATGGGACCGAAGGGCGCCGGCCCTATCACGCCTGCCCAGTTCTCGGAGTGGGTGGAGCGTTCGGGGATCAAGCTGGTCCCCCGGTCGTGGCACCCGATCAGTGAACGACTGATGGTGGTCGAGGAGGATGCCACCTGGCCCGGGAGCAAAGACGGCTACACGCGGGTGGCGACGGTCTTCCGTGCCTCTGGCGGGAAGGTGACCGCTGCCCTGCGGCTGCCGGACCTCGAGTCCGCTCTCGAGCTGGCCTACATCTGCCGCGAGATGGCGGCATCCGAGTGACCGGCCAAGGCCCGGGCCAGGTCCTGTTCCGCTTCGTACGGCACTGGTCACGGCGCCCCGCGACGGGGGACTCCCGCGGTGAACAGGGGCGACTCGTGCTGGTCAGCGAGGCTGTCTACGCCCTCGGCCAGCGCGGAGTCCCTGCAACGGTCAACGCGATCGCGCACGAGATCGGGATCGACCAGAGCGGAGCCTCACGGTTGATCAAGAGCGCCACAGCGGCCGGCTACGTGGTCATGGCCGCATCCGCGGCCGACGGCCGACTGCGCGAAGCATCGCTCACCCTCGCAGGCCGGACCATGCTGGACCAGGCGCATCGCTGGCAGGAGGAGATCTTCGACCAACTGACCACGGGGTGGAGCGAGAAGAAGCGCCGCGACTTCCAGCAGGCGATGACCGATCTCATGGACCGGTCCTACGCGATGGAGGCATGAGCCACCCCCCGCGCCGCCCTCATACGTCTAGGCCTCGGAGGCCGCCAGCTGCCCGCATGCGGCGGCGATCTCCCGGCCACGGGTGTCGCGCACGGTGCACGCGATGCCTGCGGCCTGTACGCGCGCCACGAACTCGTCCTGCACCCGCCGCGGCGAGGCGTCCCACTTGCTGCCCGGCGTGGGGTTGAGCGGGATGAGGTTGACGTGGACGCGCGACTGCCCGACCCGCTGGCGCAGCAGCTTCCCGAGCAGGTCGGCGCGCCACGGGTGATCGTTGACATCCCGGATCAGCGCGTACTCGATCGACACCCGACGTCCGGTGGTCTGCGCGTAGCGGCGGGCCGCATCGAGCACCTCCGCCACCTTCCAGCGGTTGTTGACGGGCACGAGCGTGTCGCGCAGCTCGTCGTCGGGGGTGTGCAGCGACACGGCGAGCGTGACGGGGATCCCCTCGCCGGCGAGCTTGTCGATCGCCGGCACCAGGCCCACCGTGGACACGGTGACGCCGCGCGCGGAGATCCCGAGCCCGTCCGGCGACGGGGCCGTGATGCGGCGGACGGCCGCGACCACACGCTTGTAGTTGGCGAGCGGCTCGCCCATCCCCATGAACACGACGTTGGACAGCCGTGTCGGCGTGCCCAGAGCGCCGTCGCGGGCCGCGGCGGCGGCCTGCCGCACCTGCTCGACGATCTCGCCCGTGGAGAGGTTGCGCTGCAGCCCGCCCTGGCCCGTGGCGCAGAAGGGGCACGCCATCCCGCAGCCAGCCTGGCTGGAGACACACACGGTGGCGCGATCCGGGTAGCCCATGAGCACCGACTCGGCGCGGGTGCCGTCGTGGCCTTTCCAGAGCGTCTTGCGGGTGGCCCCGTCGTCGCAGGCCTGCTCGAGCACCGGCGTGACCAGCGGCGGCAGCAGCCCGCGCAACGCGTCGCGGGCGGCAGCGGGCAGGTCGCTCATCGCGTCGACGTCCGCGGTGAACCGGCCGAAGTAGTGGCGGGCGAGCTGGTCGGCGCGGAACCCCGGCAGACCGAGGTCGCCGACCGCGGCCCGGCGATCGGCCGGGTCGAGGTCGGCGAGGTGCCGCGGGGGCTGGGCGCGCCGGGGCGCCTCGAAGACGAGGGGGAGGGCAGTCATGACCCCTCGATTGTGCCAGCGTCTACGAGAACTCCTTCAGCATGTCGCCCCAGCCGCCCTGGATCATGCTGGTGAACCGCCACGCACCCGCCGACTTCACCATCACGTCGGCATAGCGCAGGTGCCGGACCTGCTCGCCGACCCTCACCGTGGAGTCGGTGACCACCACCGCGAGGTCCCGGTTCAGGAAGGTCGGTCGCCGGTGGTTCTCCATCCTGAGGTCACCCATGTCCCCCTGCATGGCGGCGCCCATCGCCCGCACGAACGCCTGCCGGTCCCAGACCTGGGTCACCCCGTCTCCGGCCGAGTCGTTCGTGACGACGGTGATCGGGAAGTGCGCGGTGTCGGCCATCGCCTCGACGTCCTTGGCGACAGCGAGGGCGTCGTACTCGGCGAACCACGCGAGCAGGTCCGCGGTGTCCTGCTCGGTGGGATCGAAGCCGGCGTCGGCGATGGGCGACTGGGACAAGGGGGCCTCCGACGTTCGGTGGATTCAACTTTGAATACTACCCCGCCTGCGCAGCGCGTACCCGAGCACCGCGATCCCGAGTGCCGGTCCCCACACGATGAACGGGAAGACGACGAGGCCCCATAGATCGCCCGATGCGACGGCCATGATCGTCATCGGCGCGGCCGCCACCGTGAACAGCGCGGCCACCACACCCCCGGGCACGACGGCCGCGGCCAGGGGCACGGGCCGCCCGCGCACCACCGGCATCCAGCGCGGCCAGACCTCACCCCACCGCGCCACCAGCCCGGTGGTGAGCACCGCGCCCGCCAGCGCGGCGAGGCCGAGGAGCAGGCCGTGCAGCCGAAGCTCCGGCATGGCCACGAACGTGGCGGGGTCCATGCCGTAGGGCCACGGGGTGAGCCAGGTCAGCCGCAGCAGGCCGTACGGCAGCGCGCACACCACCGCGACGATCACCGCCGCCTTCCCCCACCGCGCCGCCGCCTCCGGGCGCATCCAGGCGGGCGGCGACCCGGCGGTCCGGCCACGCAGCGCCGTGCGGGCGCCGAGCACGCCCCACACCAGCCCGCCGGCCAGGAAGAACGTCATGATCAGCAGCGGGACGGCGAGCGGGAGCGCCGTGGCCATGACGGTGGCGTAGCGCCGGAACACATCGCCGTCGGCGATGCCGGTAACCCATGCCAGGGCTCCCACCAGCACGAACACCGCGACCGCCACCGGGCCGCCGCGCCAGCGCCACGCGCCCGCGAGCACCGTGGCGAACAGCACGATCGGCCCGAACATCGCCATCAGGTAGCCGGCGAGGGTCAGCGGGCGGAAGCCCGGCACCGCGAACCCGAACACGAGCACCCACCCGACCGCGGTGGGCAGCACGAACCCCGAAGCGCGGCCCGTACGGGCGAGCAGGGCCACCACGAACCCGACGCCGCCGGCCACCACCAGCGCCGGCGGCACCGCCGCCGGGGGCACGACGTCGAGCAGCGTCCCGGCCGGGTCGTCGGGATCGGGCGTGAACGGGTAGTGCGCGGGCCGCAACCACCACCACAGCCCGAGCACGACCGTGACGGCCGACCACGTCGCCGCGACGATCGGCATGTTCGACGTGCGGGTGCGCGGCCCGGCGGCCGCGGAGGCGATGTCCATGCCCGGAACGATCCGCCGATCACCCGCCCGTCCCCTCCCGGCGCGGGGGGAACCTGCTCCCCCGCCGGAGGGACCACTAACGGCGGGCGCGGTAGCGGGCCTCGGACAGCAGACCCGTGCGGTGCGCACTCGTCAGCCAGAACAGCCCGCCCGCGACGAGCCCGACCACGCCCTGCGGGTACAGCGCACCCGCCGAGCTGAGCGCGAGCAGCGCCCCGGCCGCGCCGAGCACCATCAGCGCGCCCCCCAGAGCGAGCAGCGACCTCTCGTCCAACTGCGAGGACAGCATCAGGGCCGCGACGCCGACGACGGCCGCGGCGACCGGCACGGCGAGCTCACCCCACGACAGGTTTCCGAGCACCGTGGCGGCGACAGCCACCAGCGCCACGGTGATGCCGAGCAGCCGCAGGAACCGGCCCCGCCCGCCGCGCGGCAGCGGCTCACCCGCCCCGTGCCGGCTCCGCAGGGCCATCACCAGCACACCCGTGAGGCCGATCCCGGCGGCCAGCACGACCGTGCCGACCCCGGCGTCGAGCGCCGCCGCACCGACCGTCCACCACGCCGCGCCGACGATCGGCTCCAGGTAGGGCACCCGAGTCCCACGCATGCCGCCACGGTAGCGAGAACGGTCCGGGCGGTGCGGGGGCGGGCCAGGAAGCGGACTGACGGGCTCTGGCCGTAGCGAGGGCGTCCAGGTAGCCGCGTCGGGAATCCGACGACGCGCGTCCGTCCACCCCTTTGTCCACGGCCCTGGTGACCACGTCCGGCCGCGCCGATCTCCGTCCTCGGGCGACCACGCGGTCACCGGCCTCGGTCGTCTTCGGCCGTGGTGGCGATGCGTGGGTCCCGATCATCGTCGGTCCAGGACGTCAAGATCTGCAGGGCGTCGTGGGCAGCTGTTCCGGGCTCGGCGGTGACGACCATCAGCCGTTGGCCGCTGCCGTCGGGGCTGCTCCACACGTCGCAGTCGAGGGTGAGGTCGCCGACGAGCGGGTGACGGTAGTGCTTGGTGCCGTAGCCGGCACTGTTGACGTGGTGCTCGGCCCACCAGGTCCGGAAGTCGGGATCCTGCACCGAGAGCTCGCCGACGAGTTGGGCGAGCTCGGGGTCGTCGGGGTCGGCCGCGGCCTGCATGCGCAGCGCTGCGACGGCGTCACGGGCGTCGTGCTGCCATTCGAGGTGCATCCCGCGCACGGCGGGGTCGGTGAAGAGCAGACGCACGTAGTTGCGCCGACCTGCGGGGATTGCCGCGAAGTCGGTGTAGAGCGCCGCCGCCGCGCGGTTCCAGGCGAGCACGTCCATCCGCTTGCCGAGGACGACTGCGGGGGTCCCGGTGAGCTGGTCGAGCAGCCGGCGCATGGCCGGCCGGACCTTCTGGACGGCGCGGCGGCGGCGCGGTCGGGCGTCCGTCCTGCCTGCGATCTCGTAGAGGTAGGTCTGCTGGTCCTCGTCCAGTCGCAGCGCGCGGGCCAGCGTGGCCAGCGCCGACGCGGATGCCCGGACCCGGCCCTGTTCGAGGCGGGTGTAGTAGTCGACGCTGATCGCCGCCAGCTGCGCCACCTCCTCCCGGCGCAGCCCCGTGACCTTGCGGTGGCGGTCCGTGTCGGGCAGGCCCACCGAGGGCGGGGTCAGCTGGGCTCGACGGGCCTTGAGGAAGGCGCCGAGCTCGCCCGGATCAGGGGACGTGGTCACACGACCATTCTGTGCAGCCGCTGCGGCCGGTGGGAGGGAAGGATCCTTCCCCGGCAGGAACCCGCCGCTTGTGAGCACGTGCGAGCCGAGTGAGCGTTGAGGGAGCACCCGAGAGGACGAGAACGGAGAACCCCTGTGGCGAAGATCGACGTCACCTTCGACAGCGCCGGCATCACCCTCGCCGGTCACCTCCATCTCCCCGACACCCCGGCCGACGGGCCGCGGCCGGCGATCGTCGTCGGCCACCCCGGCACCGGGGTGAAGGAGCAGGCCGCCGGACTCTACGCCGGCAAGCTCGCCGAGCAGGGCTTCGTGACCCTCGCCATCGACGCCGCGTACCAGGGCGAGAGCGGTGGCGAACCGCGCGGTCTGGAGGACCCGGCCCACCGCGTCGAGGACCTCAAGGCCGCCGTGTCCTTCCTGACCACCCGCAGCGAGGCGGACCCGGACCGGATCGGCGCGCTCGGCATCTGCGCCTCCGGCGGCTACGTCCTCGCCGCCGCCGGCAGCGACCACCGCATCAAGGCGGTGGGCACCGTCAGCGCCGTGGACATCGCCCGCCAGTTCCGCCTCGGCGCCGACGGGACCCAGGACCCGGCCGTGTTCGATGGGATGCTCGACGCGGCCGCCGCGGCCCGAACCGCGCAGGCGCGCGGAGAGGACCCGCAGAACCTGACCCTGTTCCCGGAGACCGTCGAGCAGGCCCGCGCCCTCGGCGGTCAGCACGGCGTCGACGGATTCGAGTACTACCGCACGCCTCGTGCCCAGCACCCGGGCTCGGCGCAGTTCTTCACCTGGGCCAGCATCGACCGCATCGCGATCTTCGACGCCTTCGTCGCGGTGCCCCTGATCGGACAGCGCCCGCTGCTCATGGTCGTCGGCGATCGGGCCGTGACCTCGTGGATGAGCGTCGAGGCGTTCCAGAGGGCGATCGGCCCGAAGGAGATCCACTGGATCGAGGGCGCCAGTCACGTCGACCTCTACGACAAGCCCGAGTACGTGGGCCCCGCCGTCGAGAAGCTCACCGAGTTCTACGGGAAGAACCTCGCGGACGTCGAGAGACTGCCCGGTTCTTGAGGTGTGCGAACCGCAGGTGGGTTCACCGGTCGCGCAGCGCTGCCGCCAGCTCTCGACGGGATCCGATGGCCAGTTTGGTGAAGACCTTGCGCAGGTGCCATTCGACGGTGCGCGGGCTGAGGTACAGCGCCGCACCGATCTCCGGGTTGGTCTGCCCCGCCACGGCGAGGCGCGCGATCTGCGCCTCCTGCGGGGTGAGCTCGTCGGACACGCCGACGGCCCGCCTGCGGACGGTCTCGCCGGTGGCGGCGAGCTCCCGGCCGGCCCGCTCGGCGAAGGCCTCGGCGCCCATCGTGGCGAACGACTCGTGCGCGGTGCGCAGCTGGGCGCGGGCCTCCGCGCGCCGGTTCTCCCGGCGCAGCCACTCACCGTAGAGCAGGTGGGCCCGCGCCGACGGCACTGCCAGCCGGCCTGCGGCGAGCCGCTCGACCGCCTCGCGGTACCGCCCCTCGGCCTTCCCCGCGGGTCCTGCGAGCGCGTCGGCGAGGGCCTGGACGCCCAGTGCCCAGTCCGTGCCTGCGGCGGCGGTCCGCTCCGCGAGGCGCTCGCGCGCCTCGGCGGCGACCCCGGGCTCACCCGCGCGTGGCCGCCTCGACCAGCTCGCCGAGCGCCCAGCCGGACACCCCGAGGTCGTCGTACGCGACCGTCCGGCGCGCCGCCGCCAGGGCGGCCGGATAGTGGCCGAGTCCGTTGGACAGCACTGCCGTGGCGTAGCCGGCCACCCCGACCAGCCGGCCTTCGCCTCGTGCCTCGGCGTCCCGGACGGTGGCGTCGATCAGCTCCGTGGCCGGCTGCTCCCGGCCGCGGTGAGCGGCCAGGACGAGCGCGGCGGTCGGAGGCACGGTCAGCCCGGTGGCCTGCCCGAGGACGGCGGCGTCGTGGAGCAGGTCCGACGCGTCGGCGAACCGGCCCGCGAGTACCAGGGTGCTCGCGCGGAAGACGAGCGCCGTGGGGAGCAACGAACGCGCGCCGGTGGCCCGGGCGTACCCGAGCGCCTGCTCGGCGAGCCGGTACCAGGTCGTGTGGTCCCACATCTCGTGCGCGACCGGCCCGGCCAGCCAGAGCAGTCCCAGGTCCTCGTCGCTGGTCAGCCCCTCCAGCGCCCGCCGCAGGTGCGGGACCGCGGGCGCGTACCCGTCCAGGCTCCACACCGTGAGGCCGGTCAGGAACAGGCCGGCCACCTCCTCGCCGGCGGGCATGGCCCGGGCGGCATCGGCCGCCCGGCGCAGGTCGCCGTCACCGAGCCGGCCCGCGTGCACGGCGGCACCGATCGCCGCGAGGTAGGCCTCCCGCGCCGCGGCCGGATCCAGCTCCTCCAGGCGGCGCGCGGCCGCGCGCAGGGGCGGACCGGCGGCCCGTCCGCGGTCGAGCGCGAACGTGACCTGGGCACGCAGCCGTTCCACCACGGCGCGCTGCAGCGGGTCGAGCGGACCGAGCTCGGCGGCCGCCAGCAACTCGGGCACCTGGGTGAGGGCACCGGCGGCGAACCGGGCGCGCGCGGCGGCCAGGGCGCGAGCGGCGCGCGTCTTCGGGTCCAGGGTCAGTTCGGCGGCGCGCTCGAGGAAGGACGCGGCCGCGGACCGGCCGCCGCGGGCGAGCGCACGGTCGGCCGAGCGCTCCAGCTCACCGGCGACGTCCTCGTCGGGCCCGACCGCCGCGTGCGCCCGGTGCCAGGCACGGCGGTCGGGATCCTGCTCCGGATCGGTGACCTCGGCGAGCGCGCGGTGCACCTTCCGCAGCTCGGCGGCCTCGGCGGACCGCCGGCAGGCCGAGCGCACCAACGGGTGGCGCAGCCGGACCCGGGCCGCGATCTCGATCAACCCCGCGGCCTGTGCCGGCCCGGCGGCGTCCGGTCCGATGCCCAGCCGCTCGAGCGCGCGCCACAACAGCGGCACGTCACCGACCGGTTCGACGGCGGCGGTGAGCAGCAGCATGCGGGTGTCCGCCGGAAGTGCGGCGATGCGCCGCTGGAAACCCTCCTCCACCCGGTTCACCAGCGGTGCCGCGCGCTGCGGGCCGAACCCGAATGCCAGCTCCTCGGGCGAGAGGCCACGCGGCAGCTCGAGCAGGGCGAGCGGGTTGCCCCGCGTCTCGGCGACGATGCGGTCGCGGACCCGGTCGTCGACCGGTCCGGGCAGCACCGAGTCGAGCAGGGCCCGCGCCTCTGCGGCGGGCAGCCCGTCTACGCGCAGCTCCGGCAGGCCGCCGAGGGCGTGCTCGCCCTCGGGGGTGCGCGCGGCGCAGACCAATGCGACCGACTCGGCGTCCAGCCGACGGGCGACGAAGGTGAGGATCACCTCCGACATCCGGTCCACCCACTGCACGTCGTCCACGATGCAGACCAGCGGCTGTTCCGACGCGGCCTCGGCGAACAGCCCGAGCACCGCGAGGCCGACGAGGAGCGCCTCGGGCGGGTCGCCGGAACCGAGCCCGAAAGCGGTGGCGAGTGCGTCCCGCTGCGGCCCGGGCAGCCGGTCCAGGTGGCGCAGCAGCGGCGCGCAGAGGTGCTGGAGCGCGGAGTAGGCGATCTCGGACTCCGGCTCCACGCCGGCCGCCCGGGTCACCCGGCCGGTCCGCACGTGCTCGGCCAGGTGGTCCAGCAGCGCGCTCTTGCCTGCGCCCGCCTCGCCGCGCAGCACGAGCACCCGGCTGTGCCCGGCGCGGACATCGCGCAGCAGGCTGTCGAGCGCCTCCCGCTCGCGCCGTCGGCCGCGCAGCGCCGGGCCCCCGGTGTTCCTCCGCACGTCGTCCCTCCCCGCGGGAGGGTATACGGAGCCGGGTTCCGGGCACCGCGCCTCACCGGCGAGACGGACCGTGCCCGGTCAGGACTCGAGCCCGGCCGCCCGGGCCATGTGCCGGGCGTACCAGGCAGGCCACTCCGGGTCCTCGTGCCCGATCTCCTTCTCGTACCGGCCGTGCGCGACGGCGGCGGTGCGCAGCGCCTGCTCCACCTCGGCCACGGAGCCGTAGACGACGTGACTGATGCGCCCCGGTCGCCGCGTGGTGACCTCCTGCAGCACGAAGCCGTTGCCGTCCGGGTCCTCGAAGGACAGGAACGAGCCGTATGACTGCCGGTCCGGGTGCGGACCGGAGACCCGGTCCTTCGTACCGGCGTGGTGGAACACTCCCCCGGCGTCGTGGAAGACCTCGCTCGCCTCGACACCGCACGCGACGAGCTGCTTGCCGGCCGCCACAATGTCGTCCACGACCAGGTGGATCCCCTGCGCCGAGCCCGGCGCGGCGTCGGTGACCCCGGCACCCACGATGATCGACGCCGCCGAGCCGGGCGGTGTGAGGTGCACGACCCGGAAGCCGTCCGCGCCGACGAAGTCGACGTCCTCCCGGAAACCGATCCTGGTGTAAAACTCCTTGGCCCGGTCCACGTCCGAGACCGGCAGCACGATGACCTCGACCTTGAACTCCACCATCGTCGGCTCCTCCCCTGTCCTCGGATGCCGTCGGAGCACCCGAGGACCACGATCGGGCGGCGGGCCCGGTCGTCGCCCCAGGGAGGATCCCTGGCCGGCACCCGGGCGTCAGATGCCCGGCGCGTCGAACAGGTGGAGCCAGATCTCGCTGCGCGTGGGAACGCCGGGACCGCGTGCCGCAGCCGCCGGTCCGGCCCCGATCACGACCACATCGAAGTTCCGCAGGGGGCGGTGCTCCGTCCGTCCGGGCGGACCAGGGACCGGGCCAGGGTGCCTGCCTGGGGCCATCGACCGGTCATCACGCCCAGAGTGATCGGCGTACCCGGAACCCTTGGAAGAAAGCTGGAATCGCGAATGCCCACGCTGCTTCGCATCTACCTGGTCCGCGGCATCGTCGCGATCGCCTGGGCCGCCGGCTTCGCGGCGGTCAGCGGCTCGCTCACCGCCGTCACCGTCGCCCTGCTGATCATCTACCCGCTGATCGACGTGGTGGCCTCGCTGCTCGACGCCCGCGAGGACCCGGGCCCCGCCCGCACGCTGCAGATCTTCAACACCACGCTCAGCGCCCTGGCGGCCGTCGCCCTCGGCGTGGCAGCGCTGCGCGGCATCGGGGCCGTCCTGTTCGCCTTCGGCGTCTGGGCGATCGTCTCCGGTATCGCCCAGTTCACCGTTGCCATCCGCCGCCGCACCGCGCTCGGCCGCCAGTGGCCGATGCTGATCGCCGGTGCGCTCTCGGTGATCGCCGGTGCGAGCTACCTGCCCGCGGCGCTCGGCGAGGCCCCTCGCCTCGACATGCTGGTCGTCTACACGGCGGCAGGCGGTGTCTTCTTCGTCCTGCAGGCCCTGACCCTGGCGTGGCGGCAGCGCCGGCAGACGGTCAATGTCTGATCGACGCCCTGATCCCATCGATGTGAACGAGATGACGATGAAGCGCAAGATCCTCTCGATGGCAGCCGCCGCGGCCGTGGCCGCTGCGCTGACCGCCTGTGGGACCCCCGGCGACCAGAGCACCCCCGCGCCCGTGTCTGCAGCTGGAGCGGCCGCCACCGGGCCGAAACCGACCATCGTCCTGCTGCACGGCGCCTTCGAGGACGCCTCCTCCTGGAACCAGGTGGTGAAGCGGCTCCAGGCCGAGAGCTACCCCGTGTTCGCCCCTGCGGTGCCGCTGCGCGGAGTCGCCGCCGACGTCAGCTCGGTCGAAGGCGCCATCGACGCGATCCCGGGGCCGAAGATCCTCGTCGCGCACTCCTATGGCGGCCTGCTGATCAGCGAGCTGGCGAGCAGGACCCCCGACGTCACCGCACTGGTCTTCGTGGCGGCATTCATCCCACAGGCCGGCGAGACGGCCGGGCAGCTGAACTCGCAGTTCCCCGGCTCCCTCATCGGGCCCGACACCACCCACGCGGTGAGCGGCCCGGACGGCCCCGGGCTGTACGTCAACACGGAGAGCTTCGCGCAGCTGTTCGCCGACGGCCTCCCGGCGCCCGACTCGGCGGTCTCCGCCGCCGGGCAACGACCGATCCTGGCCTCGGCCTTCGACGAGGAGATCACGAGCACCGCGCCGGCGAACATCCGCAAGTACGCGATCGTGGCCACCCGGGACAAGGCCATCTCCCCGGAGGCAGAGCGGTTCGAGGCACAGCGTGCCCACGCCGCCATCACCGAGGTCGAGTCCCCGCACGCAGTGCCCGCCGCGAACCCTCAGGCGGTGGTCGACGTGATCCACCAAGCCGCCGCCACCCAGGGCTGACCGACGGGGCGCGCCTTGCCTCGACACGGCCGCCACCGTCGGCTTCATCCACTCGACGAGGAGCTCAGTCATGGCCCGAACCCACCCCCCGTTCGACCGCGAGCTGGAAGCCGCACTCGAGGTCATCCACGAGGTGAACCCTCCGACGATCACGCCCGACCGCATCGGCGCGCTGCGGGCGATCGCCGACGGGTACCGGATCCCCGACGAGGACCTCGCGGACGTCGAGACCGCCGAGCACCTCGTACCCGGTCCTCCCGGCGCCCCCGACGTGCAGGTGCTGGTCCTGCGCCCCACCGGATCGGACCCGTCCGTCCCGCTCCCGGGGATGCTGCACCTCCACGGAGGCGGAATGGTCGCCGGGCACCGGATGGTCGGCCTCGATTGGGCTCTCGAGTGGATGCACGCCGTACCGATGATCGTCGCGTCGGTGGAGTACCGCCTCGCCCCCGAGCACCCCCACCCAGCGCCCATCGAGGACTGTTACGCGGCCCTCTGCTGGCTGGCGCACCAAGCGACCGAGCTGGGCGTCGATCCCGCCCGGCTGCTGGTCGCGGGCGGCAGCGCAGGCGGCGGCCTTGCTGCCGGGCTCGCGCTCCTCGCCCGCGACCGCGGGGGCCCGCCGCTCGCGGCCCAGCTGCTCATCTGCCCGATGATCGACGACCGCGCAGTCACGGGATCCAGCACGGAGCTCGACGGCGAAGGGATCTGGGACCGGACCTCGAACGCGACGGGCTGGGCCGCGCTCCTCGGCGACGACGCGGGTGGCCCGGATGTGTCCCCCTACGCCGCGCCCGCCCGCGCCGAATCGCTCGCGGGTCTCCCGCCCGCCTTCATCGACGCGGGCTCGGCCGAGACGTTCCGCGACGAGGCCGTCGAGTACGCGACGCGGCTGTGGCAGGCCGGCGGCCAGGCCGAGCTGCACATCTGGCCCGGCGGATTCCACGGCTTCGACTCGATGGTGCCGAGCGCTTCTCTCTCGCGCGACGCCAGGACTGCGCGGACGAACTGGCTTCGCCGGATGTTCGCCGGGTGATGCGTGCCGACTCCGCCGAACCGGGCCGTGTTCACCCTGGTCGGAGATCTGCGCTCAGAGGCGAACTGCGTCCATCATGGCCTGCGCGAAGGCTTCCGGGCGGGGAGCACTAGGGCCGCCGGATCGCCGCCTTGCGGCGCACGTGCAGCCGGTAACCGACGGGCAGCGCGAGGCCGGTGGTCGCGGCGACCGCCCGTTCCGCCACCGGCCGGGAGAACTCGATCCGCAGCACCGCCTCGAGGGTGTCGCGGTCCGGGAACCGCCAGGTGGTGAGGATGCGACGCATCGAGAACCCCTGGCGTTCGAAGAACTGCTCGACCAGGTCCGGGCGGTATCGGGGCAGGTCGGCGCGCATCCAGTCGCCGTACGGGGCGACGGTGGCGTCGAGGTCGACGATCGCGATCGCGCCACCGGGCCGCAGCACCCGCTGGGCCTCGGCCAGCCCGGGCTCGCAGCCGGGCCCGAAGAAGTACGCGGTGCGCGCGTGCACCAGATCGACGCTGCCGTCCGGGACCGGCAGCGCGGCCGCGCCCGCGCGGTGCACGGTGACCTGCGCCCCGACGCGCTCGCGCGCGCGTTCCACCAGCCCGGAGTGCGGCTCCACGCCCGTGACCGAGGCCGCCTCGGCGGCGAAGACCGGCAGGTGGAAGCCGTCGCCGCACCCCACGTCCAGCACGTCGGCACCGGCCCACGGCACGGCTTCGCGCAGCGCGGCCCAGATCGCGCCGTCGGCGTCCTGCGCGCGGTTCTCCCGCTCGTAGACGTCCGGCCACTTCCAGATGTTGGGGCTGGGAATCATGGCGCGGATCGCCGCATCCGGTGAGCCGCCGCCGAGGTGACGGATCACCCTCACGGGGCGACGATGCTGAGCAGCGCCCAGGCGACGACGGCGGTGGGCAGCAGGGAGTCCATCCGGTCCAGGAGGCCGCCGTGGCCCGGAAGCAGGTTGCCCATGTCCTTGATGCCGAGGTCGCGCTTCACCATCGACTCGATCAGGTCGCCCAGCGTGGCGCACGTGACGAGCAGCGCGCCGGTGAGCGCGCCCGCCCACCACGCCCCACCGAGCATGAAGTGCACACACAGTGCGCCCGCCGCCATGCCGGCGAGCTGCGACCCGGCGAAGCCCTCCCACGACTTCTTCGGGCTGATCGTCGGGGCCATGGGGTGTCGGCCGAGCAGCACCCCGGCTGCGTATCCGCCGACATCGGATGCGACGCCGCAGATCAGGAACGTGAGGACGCGGGCGAGCCCGTCGTCGGCGACGACCATCAGCACCGCGAACGAGCAGAAGAGCGGTACGTACGCGGCCGTGAACAGACCCGCCGTGACGTCGCGGACGTAGTGTGCCGAGCCGGCGCGCATCCGCCAGAGCATGACCGCGAGCGCGGTGACCGCGAACGCGACGGCGAGTCCCGGCAGCCGGAAGGGCCACGACAGCCAGACCATCGCCTGCCCGCCCGCGAGCAGGATCGGCAACGGCACGGCGATGTCGGCGCCACGGCGCAGCGCACCAGCCAGCTCCCAGGTGGCGACAGCGGTGGAGAGGGCGAGCACACCGATGAAGAAGTGCCGCTCGAGCAACAGAGACGCCAGGATGACGACGCCCATGCCGACACCGACGGTGATGGCCGCGACCAGATCGCGCCCGGCCCTGGACGGCCGGCGGGCCGGAGGCACCATCGCCGTGGTGTGTGGGGAGGAGGCGGTCACCGTCAGACTTCGAGCAGCTCGGCTTCCTTGTGCTTCACCAGGTCGTCGACCTGGTGGACGTACTTGTCGGTGGTGGCCTGCAGCTCCTTCTCCGCGCGCCCGACCTCGTCCTCACCCGCCTCGCCGTCGCGCGCGATGCGGTGCAGCTCCTCCATCGCCTTGCGGCGGATGTTGCGGATCGTGACGCGCGCGTCCTCTCCCTTGCCGCGCGCCACCTTCACCATCTCGCGACGGCGCTCCTCGGACAGCTGGGGGATCACCACCCGGATGATCTGCCCGTCGTTGCTCGGGTTGAGCCCGAGGTCGGAGTTGCGGATCGCGGTCTCGAGTGCCTTGAGCTGGCTGGCGTCATAGGGCTTGATGACCGCCATGCGGGCCTCGGGAACGTTGATCGAGGCCAGCTGGTTGATCGGGGTCATGGCACCGTAGTAGTCGACGGCCACCCGCGAGAACATGTTCGCGTTCGCCCGGCCGGTGCGCACGGAGGCGAGGTCGTCCTTCGCGACGGCGACGGCCTTCTCCATCTTCTCCTCGGCGTCGAAGAGCGTCTCGTCGATCACGGCGTGTCCCTGCCTTCCTGCCCGGATCCGTGGTGAAAGCCCTGGGTGCTGACCAGGGTGCCGATCCTCTCACCGCGCACCGCCCGGGCGATGTTCCCCTCGACGAGCAGGTTGAACACGATGATCGGCATCCGGTTGTCCATGCACAGGCTGAACGCGGTGGCATCAGCCACCTTGAGCCCCTGTTCGAGCACCTCGCGGTGGGTGATCTCGTCGTACAGCTTGGCGTCGGGGTCGAGCTTCGGATCGGCCGTGTAGACCCCGTCGACGCCCTTCGCGAGCAGCACGACCTCGGCCCCGATCTCCAGCGCGCGCTGTGCACCCGCGGTGTCGGTGGAGAAGTACGGCATGCCGACGCCCGCGCCGAAGATCACGACGCGGCCCTTCTCGAGGTGTCGGATCGCGCGGCGCGGGATGTAGGCCTCCGCCACCTGGCCCATCGTGATGGCGGTCTGGACGCGGGTCTCGATCCCGTGCTCGCGCTCGAGGAAGTCCTGCAGCGCGAGGCAGTTCATGACGGTGCCGAGCATGCCGATGTAGTCGGCACGAGCGCGGTCCATGCCGCGCTGCTGCAGCTCCTCCCCGCGGAAGAAGTTGCCGCCACCGATCACCACCGCCACCTGGGCGCCCGTGGTGACGACTTCTGCGATCTGGCGCGCGACGGTCTCGACCACCCCCGGATCGACCCCGACGGACCCGCCGCCGAACATCTCGCCGCCGAGCTTGAGCAGCACGCGGCGATATCCGGCACTCGGGCCGTCGGAGCCGTTCCGTGGAGTGGTCATCGCGTCGTCGCCTTCGTCCGTGGGTCGGCTCAGGCCTGGCCGACCTCGAAGCGGGCGAACTCGCGGACGGTGACACCTGCCTCGTCGAGCAGCGCCTTCACGGTCTTCTTCGGCTCGTGGACCGACGGCTGCTCCAGCAGCACGACGTCCTTGAAGAAGCCGTTGATCCGGCCCTCGACGATGCGCGGCAGCACCTGCTCCGGCTTGCCCTCCTCACGAGCGGTGGCCTCGGCGATGCGCCGCTCGTTCTCCAGCACGTCGCTCGGGACCTCGTCACGACTGGTGTACTGCGGCCGGGCCGCCGCGATGTGCATGGCCACGCTCTTGGCGGCCTCGTCGCTCGCACCCTCGTAGGCCACCAGCGCGCCGATGGCGGGCGGCAGGTCCGACGCGCGGCGGTGCAGGTACAGCGCCACCGGCCCGTCGACGTGGATGTAGCGCTTGACCTCGAGCTTCTCGCCGATGCGGGCCGAGAGCGCCTGCACGGCGTCGTCGACGGTGCCGCCGTCGAGCGGGGCCTTCTTCAGCGCGTCCAGGTCGGCAGGCCGCTGCTCCACCGCGACGCGGAGGACCTTGTCGGCGAGCGCGAGGAAGTCGTCGCTCTTGGCGACGAAGTCGGTCTCGCAGTTCAGCTCGACCATCGTGCCGCCCTCGGCCGCGACGAGCCCGTTGGCCGTCTCCCGACCGGCGCGCTTGCCCACGTCCTTGGCGCCCTTGATGCGGAGCAGCTCGACCGCCTTGTCGAAGTCGCCCTCGGCCTCCTCGAGCGCCTTCTTGCAGTCCATCATCCCGGAACCGGTCAGGTCCCGGAGCTTCTTGACGTCGGCGGCGGTGTAGTTCGCCATCTGCCTGTTTCGTCCGTTCTCTTCGGGAGGTGTGTGGGGCGTCAGCCCGCGGTCTGCTGGGTGCCGTTGCTGGTGGAGGCGGGCGCCGCCTCCGCAGCGGGGTTGGGCGCCTCGGTGCCCTGGCCCGCGGCGGTGAGGCTCGCACCGTCGGACCCGGCACCCTCGGAGAGCAGGTTCTGCTCCCACTCCGCCAGCGGCTCGTCGGTGGCGACACCGGCCTCCGGCTTGTCCTCGCCGTCGGCGCCGCGCGCCCGCTGCGAGCGCTGCATGAGGCCGTCGGCCGCGGCACGGGCGATCACCTTGGTGAGCAGCGCGGCCGAGCGGATGGCGTCGTCGTTGCCCGGGATCGGGAAGTCGACCTCGTCGGGGTCGCAGTTGGTGTCCAGGATGGAGACCACCGGGATGCCCAGCTTGCGGGCCTCACCGACGGCGATGTGCTCCTTCTTGGTGTCCACCACCCAGACCGCGCTCGGGACCTTCGACATGTCGCGGATGCCGCCGAGGGTCTTCTCGAGCTTGTCCTTCTCCCGGGTGAGCATGAGGATCTCCTTCTTGGTGCGACCCTCGAAGCCACCCGTCTGCTCCATCGACTCCAGCTCCTTGAGGCGCTGGAGGCGCTTGTGCACGGTCTGGAAGTTCGTGAGCATGCCGCCCAGCCACCGCTGGTTGACGTACGGCATGTTGACGCGGCCCGCCTCGTCGGCGATGGCCTCCTGCGCCTGCTTCTTCGTGCCGACGAACATGATCGTGCCGCCGTGCGCCACGGTCTCGCGGACGAACTCGTAGGCCCGGTCGATGTACGACAGGGTCTGCTGCAGGTCGATGATGTAGATGCCGTTGCGCTCGGTGAGGATGTAGCGCTTCATCTTCGGGTTCCAGCGGCGGGTCTGGTGCCCGAAGTGCACACCGGAATCCAGCAACTGCTTCATGGTGACGACGGCCACGGCCGATGCTCACCTCTCGTTCAGGCGCGACCGCCGTGCGGCCACGCGCGCGGTTTCGCGGAGCGCCGGTCGGCGGCACCGCCCTAGCGTGGCGCCGGTGGTCGGACCCGGGAGCCCCGGGACCGCCCGTCCACCGCTCCCGTTGGTTACGGGTGCGCGCACGCGCGAAGTCACCTCGACACCGTCGAGATGCAGATCGAGTGTACGCCGCGGGCCGGATCGCCCCGACGGCGCGTCCCGGAGTTGTCCACCTCGCTCCCGAACCGTCCACAGGCCAGGCGCTCGACCCCCGCGCCGTCCTCGTCGGCACCAGTCTGAGCCAGTGGACGGAACGAGCCGGGCGGAGGTCCTGATCCGCCGTATCGGGTGCTCACGGACGCCGGGATCGGCGCGGACACCCGGTCCGGCCGATGATCGCCGGCCCGTCGCGGGTCTCGTCGCGAGGTGCGCGCACCGCGCGCTCGTCGGCGCTCTCGGCGCGATGATGCTGCTGGCGGCGCCGCTCCCCCCGGCGAGCACGCAGGCGGCTCCCGACGAGGCCCGGCCTGATCGGCCGGCAGGCCTCGCCGCGCAGGATCCACGTGCATCGGGAGCGGGTGCACCGGGGCCGCCGTCCGACGGCGCCCCGGCACCACCCGACGGGCCGCCCGTGCCGCCCACGCCCGGCACCGGGCCGGGTGTCCTGCAGGCGCCCCCGCCGCCCGAGGGGGCCGGGGTCGCCGCGCCCGGGGCCCGCTACGCATGGCCGCTCCTGCCGGTCCCCACGATCGCCACCCGCTTCAGGGCGCCGCCACACCCGTACGGGCGGGGCCATCGAGGCGTCGACCTCGTGGGCACGGCCGGCAGGCCCGTGCTCGCGGCCCGCGCCGGCACCGTCGTGTTCGCCGGGCGGATCGGCGCGCGGAGCGTCGTGTCGGTCGACCACGACGACGGCCTGCGCACCACCTACGAACCGCTGCAGCCTGCCGTGCGGCCGGGCTCGGTTGTCCGGGCCGGCGACGTGCTCGGGCTGCTGGAGCCGGGCCACCCCGGCTGTGCGGCCGCGGCCTGCCTGCACTGGGGAGTGCGCCGCGGGCCGCACGAGTACCTGGACCCGCTGGTGCTCCTGCGCCCGCTCGAGGTGCGGCTGCTGCCGGTGCCGGACCCGTGGCCCGCCGGGATCGTGACGGCGCGCGGCCCGCCCGCCGCGGCGCCGGGAACGCGCGCGGCACGGGCCCGGACTGTGCGAGGAGCGCGACGAACGCAGAGCGTGCCGCTCACCCCGCCTCGAGCTCCTCCAGCCTGCCGCGCAGGCGCCCGACGAGCCGGGTGTGCAGCTGGCACACCCGCGACTCGGTGACCCCCAGGAGCCTCCCGATCTCGGCGAGCGTGCGGTTCTCCAGGTAGTAGAGGCGCACGACGTGGCGGTCACGCTCCTCGAGCTGCTCCACCGCGAAGGCGAGCTGCCGCAGCGTCTCGGCGGCCTGCACCACGGCCATCGGGTCGGGGGCACCGTCGTCAGCCAGTACCTCCGACACCCCGCCGCTGCTCTCGTCCAGCGCCTCGACGCTGATCAGCTGCACCTGCCGGCCGAGTGCGCGTACCTCCTGCACCCCGAGACCCAGCTCGTCGGCGAGCTCGGCGTGCGTGGCGGCGCGCTGGAGCCTGCTCTCCAACCGCTCCTGGGCGCGCTCCAGCTCACGCGCACGCCCGCGCACGGTGCGGGGCACCCAGTCCTGCGCGCGCAGCTCGTCGAGGATCGCGCCGCGGATGCGCGGCACGGCGTAGCTCTCGAACCGCGGGCTGCGCTCGGGATCGAACCGCTCCACCGCGTCGATGAGCCCGAACACGCCGCACTGCACCAGGTCGGCCACCTCGACGTAGGACGGCAGGGCGCTTCCGAGCCGGTGCGCCACGGCGCGCAGCAGCGGCGTGTAGTGCACGACGAGCCGGTCCCGCAGCGCGCGCGTGGGCTCGGCGAGATACTCCGCCCACAGCTCCTCCACGGGAGCCGGCGAGACCGCGACGGACAGCACCGGCGCGTGGACCACCGCCCCCGCCGTGGTTCTGAGCTGCACAGACGGGGCCGAAACGACGTCATGCCCGCGGATGCGCCTGCTCATGTACCACCTTCAGCCGCTCGACGGTGACCTGCGTGTAGAGCTGTGTCGTTGCTAGCTTAGCGTGACCGAGCAACTCCTGTACGTAACGAAGGTCCGCGCCGCCCTGCAACATGTGGGTCGCCGCAGCGTGCCGAAGGCCGTGCGGACCCACGTCCGGCGCGCCGGGAACGGCGGCGAGCGCCTGGTGGACGACGCGTCGCGCCACCCGCGTGTCGAGCCGGCCGCCCCGTGCCCCGAGCAGGAGCGCGGGCGGCGATCCCGGGCGCGCCAACGCCGGCCGCCCGGCGGCGAGCCACCGGCGAAGCGCGTCCGAGGCCGGCACCCCGTAGACGACCGTGCGTTCGCGGTCGCCCTTGCCGACCACGCGCAGGGCGCGCCGGGACGGGTCGACGTCGTCGAGGTCGAGCCCGCACAGCTCCGCCACCCGCACCCCCGTGGCGTAGAGCAGCTCCAGCACCAGCAGGTCGCGCAGCGCGACCGGGTGCTCCTGCGCCGCCCCGCTGCCGGCGGCGTCGAGCACGGCGCCGGTCTGCTCGACGGTCGGCACCGCGGGCAGGGACCGCCGGGGCCGTGGCGAGGCCAACCGCACCCCGGGGTCGACGGCCATGAGCCCGGTGCGGTGGGCCCACGCGGTGAAGCTGCGCGCCGCGGCGGCGCGCCGCGCGAGCGTCGCCCGCCCGAGCCCCGCCTCGTGCCCCGCCGCCAGCCATCGGCGTAGCCACGCCAGGTCGAGGCCCTCGAGCCCGTCCATGCCCTCGAGCAGACCGGCCAGATCACCCCGGTACGCCCGCACCGTGTGTTCCGAGCGCCCCCGCTCCAGGACGAGGTGCTGCAGGAACGCCTCCAGCGCTGCCGCCGGACCGGGTGCGAGCTCTGGCGGGAAGGACACCTGCCGACCGTGCGCGCCCCGGCACGCCCGGTCAAGCGCTGCCTCCGCGTGTCATGCGCCGCCACCCGCAGAGGCCGCCGAGGCGCGTGGCCGGCCCGAGCCGCGCATCGCCGTGGTGATGACAGCGCCGGGGTACGACTCGGCACGATCACAACGCGTTCAGCAGCACGCCTGTGCTGCTCCGGCGGTCCTGGTGCGCTGCCCGGATCGATCACCATCCGCCACCGCGCCGGCCGGTGCGGCGTCCCCGTCGCGCCGCCGGCTCCGGCAGCCACATCCCGGGGTCGTCACCTGAGGTCCTCGTCCACCTCCACCACCCGGCGGCGCCAGCGGCCCTCGCAGTGCTCGACGAGCCCACGCCGTTCGAGGGCCACCAGGGCGACCCGCACGGAACCGATCGGCATCCCGGACTCCAGCGCGAGCCAACGGGTGTCGCGGGCGCCGCGGGCGGGCAAGGCGTCGTGGACGAGCGCCGCCGGGGTGTCGAGACCGTCGGTCGGCCTGCCGTGGTCGACTCCGGGCGGGCCGGCGAGGTGTGAGCCGATCGGCGCCACGGCCTCCAGCACCTCGTCGCTGCGGGTGACCAGCAGGGCGCCGTCGCGGACGAGGCGGTGGCAGCCCACCGACATCGCGGAGGTGACCGGGCCGGGCACCGCCATCACCTGCCGGCCCAGCGACAGCGCGTCGGAGGCGGTGCGCTGCGCGCCGCTGCGCAGCCCGGCCTCGACGACGACGGTGCCCACCGCCAGCCCGGCGATCAACCGGTTGCGCACGAGGAAGCGGTGCCGCGCCGGCACGCCGCCCGGCGGGTACTCGCTCACCACGAGCCCGCTCGCGGCGATCCGCTCCAGAAGCAGCTCGTGGGAAGCCGGGTAGACGCGGTCGACACCGCACGCGAGCACCGCCACGGTGGCGCCCTCCACGCCGAGGGCACCGCGGTGGGCGGCCCCGTCGATGCCGATGGCGGCACCGGAGACGACGGTGCAGCCGCGGTCGGCGAGCCCGGACCCGAGCTCGGCGGCGACGTGGGCGCCGTAGCTCGTGGCCGCACGGGCCCCGACCACGGCGACGGCGTGCCCGCAGAGCTCGTCGAGCCGGCCCGGGCCGCGCACCCAGAGCGCCAGCGGCGGGGCGAGCGGCGTCGAACCGGCCACGTCGAAGGCGGCGAACGCCTCGGCCGGCCACTCGGGGTGCTCCGGCACGACCAGCCGGGCGCCGGCGGCGGCCGCGGCGTCGAGGTCGGCGCCCGGCCGGTGCACCGTCCGGCGGGCGCTCGTCTCCCGGGCCACCGGCTCGTCGACCCGCCCGTCGAGCACCCGCGCCGCCGCCTCGACCGGCCCGACCTGTGCCACCAGCTCGGCCAGCGCCGGCGCGGGCGGCTCGCCCACCCTGGACAGGTAGGCCCGCGCGAGCAGGATCTGCTCGTTCATGCCGCCCTCCGGTCGCGGAAGAAGAGCGCCGTCTCGACCAGGTCCTCGTCGGGCCGGTCGCGCCCGGCGAGATCTGCGAGCGTCCACGCGACACGCAACGCCCTGTCTGCTCCGCGGGCCGTGAGCTGGCCCGACCGCAGGCCGGCGTCGAGCGGGCGGACCGCGCTGCGCGGAAGGGCGAACCGCGTGCGCAGAACGGGCCCCGGCACCTCGGCGTTGGTGCGGAAACCCAGCGCTCCCCACCGCTCGGCGGCCGCGCCCCGCGCCGCGAGGACCCGCGCCCGCACGGTGGCGGTGTCCTCGGCGTGGCCGGTGGCCGCGAGCGCGGTGACCGGGAACATGCGCGCCCGCAGGTCGACGCGGTCGAGCAGCGGGCCGGACAGCCGCCCGAGGTAGCGGCGACGCACGAGCGACGGGCAGACGCAGTCGCGGTCGTGGGCGGGTGCGCAGGGGCACGGGTTGGCCGCGAGCACGAGCTGGAAGCGGGCCGGGTACTGCACCGTGCCGTCGGCCCGCGCGAGCCGGACCTCCCCCTCTTCGAGGGGGGTGCGGAGCGAGTCGAGCAGGCTCGCTCCCCACTCCGGGGCCTCGTCGAGGAAGAGGACACCGAGGTGGGCCAGCGACACCGCACCCGGCCGCGCGATCCCGGAGCCGCCACCGAGGAGCGCGGCCATCGAGCTGGAGTGGTGCGGTGCGACGAACGGCGGAACGGTGCTCAGGACCCCGCCCGCGGGCAATCGCCCGGCCACCGACCGGATGGCCGCGAGCGCGAGCGACTCCTGCGACGTGAGCCGCGGGAGCAGGCCGACGAAGCGCTGCGCGAGCATCGTCTTGCCCGTGCCCGGCGGCCCGACGAGCAGGACGTGATGGCCGCCCGCGGCGGCGATCTCGATGGCGTGCCGCGCGTCGTCCTGCCCCACGACGTCGGCGAGATCGGGTGGGTCGGGCGCGACGTCGTCGACGGGCGGCTCCGGCCGGCGCAGCGCGCATGCGCCCTGGAGGAAGGAGAGCACGTCGGCGAGCCGCCCCGCGCCGTGCACCTCGATTCCCTCCACCAGCGCGGCCTCGGCGAGCACCGCCTCCGGCACCACGGCGCGCCGCATGCCCGCGTCCCGCGCCGCGAGAAGGCACGGCAGCACCCCGCGCACGGCCCGCAGCCTCCCGTCGAGGGCCAGCTCGCCGAGCAGGACCGTGCCGTCGAGCGCGGCCTGCGGCAGCACGTCACCGGCACCGAGCACTGCGCAGGCGAGGGCCAGGTCGAAGCCGCTGCCCGTCTTGCGCAGCGTGGCCGGGGAAAGCGCGAGCACGATCTTCTCCTTGGGCCAGGGGAACCCCGAGTTGACGACGGCCGCGCGCACGCGGTCCTTCGACTCGTGCAGGGACGCGTCGGGCAAGCCGAGCAGGTGGAGCCGGGGTAGGCCTTTGCCGAGGTCGGCCTCGATCTCCACGACGTGTCCCTCGACGCCGAGGAGGGCCGCCGCGTAGGTGCGTGAGATCGGCATCAGAACGCCGCCTCGTAGTGCTGGACGGTGACCGGCGCGCCGGGCTCGGCGACGACGGCGAGCACGTCGAACCGGACCGGGACCCAGCGCACCTGGTGGGCCTGGAGCCAGGCGTTGGTGACCAGCCGGATGCGGGCCACCTTGCGCGCGTCGACGGCCTCGGCCGGCTCGCCGTACCGGGTGCCCGAGCGGGTCTTGACCTCGCACACCACGAGCCGGGTGGAGTCGGTGGCCACCAGGTCGATCTCCCCGTGGCGGCACCGCCAGTTGCGCGAGAGGATCACCAGACCCTGCTGCTCGAGGTAACGGGCCGCGAGGTCCTCACCGCGGCGCCCGAGCACGTCCTTCGCTGCCATACCGACAACGATCGGCGAGCCGGGGGGAGGCGGACAGGCTGATCGGAGATCTGTGGACAGCCGGGGGGCGAGGTGGACAACTCCCGGTCCGGAGGAACGGGCTGTCGGTACGAGTTGCTAGCTGCCGAACTGGTTGCCCTCCGGCAACCGCAGGTCGGGCTTCTCGAGCTCCTCGACGTTGACGTCCTTGAACGTCAGCACGCGCACGTTCTTGACGAACCGGGCCGGCCGGTACATGTCCCAGACCCACGCGTCGGACATCCGGACCTCGAAGTAGATCTCCCCGTCGGCGTTGCGCGCGGCTACGTCGACGGAGTTGGCCAGGTAGAAGCGCCGCTCCGTCTCCACGACGTAGGAGAACTGGGCCACGATGTCCCGGTACTCCTTGTAGAGCGTGAGCTCCATCTCGGTCTCGTACTTCTCGAGATCCTCGGCGCTCACGGTGCTACCCCTCCTCTGGAACCCTCGGACGTCCCGACGGCCAGCGCCCCATTGTGGACCAGACCCTCTTCGAGGTCCTCCCCCAGCCCCGCCTCGATCGTGTCGTCCATGAAGTCTTCGTCGAACGCGTCCTCGTCGAGCACGACGGGAGCCGGTCGCACCCCGTCGCGCGCAGCGCGCACGTTCACGAACGAGTACCGGTGCACCCGGCTGGGCCCGTGCGTGAGCATCGCCTCGTCGTGCACCGGGGTGCAGTAGCCCTTGTGCTCGGCGAAGCCGTACTGCGGGAACTCGGCGTCCAGCGCGACCATGATCCGGTCCCGGGTGACCTTGGCCAGCACCGACGCCGCCGCCACGCACGCGGCGACCTGGTCGCCCTTGGGCACGGCGAGCGCCGGCGTGCCGAACCCGCGCACGGCGAACCCGTCGGTGAGGACGTATCCGGGCACGGTGGTGAGGCCTGCGACGGCACGGCGCATGCCCTCGACGTTGGCCACGTGCACCCCGCGGCGGTCGACCTCCTCCGGTGGGATCACCACGATGGAGAGGTCCTCCGCCCTGCGCCGGATCAGTGTGTAGTACTCCTCCCGCGCCGCGGCCGTGAGGAGCTTCGAGTCGGTGAGGCCGTCGAGCCGCTTCGCGTCGCCGGGACGCAGGACGCACGCGGCGACGACGAGGGGGCCCGCGCAGGCGCCCCGCCCGGCCTCGTCGACGCCCGCGACCGGCCCGAGGCCGTGCCGGTGCAGGGTGCTCTGCAACGTCCAGCTCCCCGCCGAGCGCCGGACGACGGCGCGGGCCGGACGCAGCTCGGGCGGCAGCATGGTGCGCACCGGGCGGCGCCGCGCCCGCCGCTGGGGTACAGGTCGTACGGCCATCGAGGAGCAGTCTGCGCCAAGCGGTGAACGACCGTGCGCTCAGGGTCGTGGTCCGGGGCGCCGCCTCGGGAGGAACTCCGGGAACAGCAGTTCACGGCGCTGGCGCCGGCGCCGGAGCAGGGCGATCGGCAGCGTGCCGAGCATCCCGAGGGCGAGCGGCGCGCCCGCGGTCGCGTCCTGGGCGGCCATGCCGACGGCGGTGGACTGCGGGTTCTGGGCGGCGACCCACCCGAGCCGGTCGAAGGGCAGCACGATCATCCGGGCCTGCCCGATCACGTTCTCGACGGGCACGGCGCCGTGGTCGGGCATCCGCGAGTCGGCCGAGTTGTTGCGGCTGTCACCCATCATCCACAGCTGTCCCTCGGGCACCGTGACGGGACCGAAGGAGGCCTGCTTGGGCGGCCCGGCGTCGGGCAGGTAGAAGATGTACGGCTCGTCGAGCGAGTTGCCGTCGACCATCACCTGGCCCCGCGAGTCGCAGCACTGCACGGTCTGCCCGCCGACGGCGATGACCCGCTTGACGAAGTCCTTCTCGTCGGGCGGGGCGAGCCCGATCAGGGAGCCGAACAGCTGCAGCCCCCGAACGACCGGGCTGCTCGGCTCCTGGACGTCGACCTCACTGCTCCAGCTGTCCGGCCCCCGGAACACCACGACGTCGCCGGGCGCGGGCTCGGTGAAGCGATAGGTGATCTTGTCGACGAGCACCCGGTCGTTGTTGCAGCCGGTGCAGCCGTGCAGCGTGGTCTCCATCGACCCGGAGGGGATGACGTAGACCTTCGCGAGGAACGTCTGGATCAGGAACGTGAGGACGAGAGCCACCACGATCAGGATCGGCAGCTCTTTCCAGAACGTGGGCCGCCTGCGCCGGCCGGGCTTCAGCTTGCGCCCGCTCGCCTCGACCTGCTGCTTGTACGCCGCCGCAGGCCTGCCGTCGGGCGACGCGCCCGCACGGCGGCGGTGCCGGCCGGGAACCTCCCCCTGAGCGGGCTCGCCCGTGGGCGGCCCACCTGCGAGGAGGTCGCCGTGCACGACGGTGGGCTCGTCGTCGGCGGGATCGGGGCGGCGAGGCGGCGCAGGGCGTGCCGACCGGGCCGACGGGACCCGGCCGCCGGGCGGCGGCCGACGCGGCCCGTCGGGGGGAAGACCGCCCGCCGGGCCGCCCTGGGGACGCCCGTTCGGGATCGGCGGCCGGGACGGCGGGAGGTCCGGGCGCTGTCCCGGCGGCACGGGCCCGGGGTTCCGCGGCACGAACGGCTCCCCCGGCGGCGAGAACCGCTGGTGTGCGGCCCGCCGGTCGTCGGGGAGCTCGGGGAGGGCCACGCCCACGAGGCTACGGCAACCGCGCCGGAATGGTCAGGACGCGGACGTGGTCTCGCGCTTCTCCTTGATCTTCGCGGCCTTGCCGCGCAGCTCACGGAGGTAGTACAGCTTCGCGCGGCGGACGTCGCCGCGGGTGAAGACCTCGATCTTGTCGATGTTCGGGGAGTGCACCGGGAAGGTGCGCTCGACGCCGACACCGAACGAGACCTTGCGGACCGTGAAGGTCTCCCGGGCCGCGGAGCCCTGGCGCCGGATGACGACGCCCTGGAAGACCTGGATGCGGGACCGGTTGCCCTCGATGACCTTCACGTGCACCTTGAGCGTGTCGCCCGGCCGGAATGCGGGGATGTCGGACCGCAGCAGCTGTGCGTCCAGTGCGTCCAGGGTGTTCATCGCGAAGATCCGTCCTCGGTGATAGCGGTCGTGCAGGGGCGCCGTACGTACCGTCAAGTCTCGAGGCGCCGGGCAGGCCCGTCGGGCGCGGGCAACCAGTCCATAGTGCCAGACGCGAGATCGGCGGGTGAAATCACCCGTCCCGCAGGCGCGCGAGGAACGCCCGGTCGGCGTCGTCGAGGGCGTCCTCGGGGAGGGCGGCCAGCAGGTCGGGGCGCCGCTGCGCGGTGCGTTCCAGCGCGCGGTCGCGCCGCCAGCGGGCGATCTTGGCGTGGTTGCCGCTGCGCAGCACCTCCGGCACGGCGAGCCCGCGCCAGACCTCCGGCCGCGTGTACGCGGGACCTTCCAGGAGGCCGTCGGAGAACGAGTCCTGCTGCGCGGACGCCGGGTTGCCCAGCACGCCGGGCAGCAACCGCACCACCGCCTCCACCATCACCAGCACCGCGACCTCGCCGCCGACCAGCACGTAGTCGCCGATGCTCACCTCGTCCACCGGCAGGTCGCGGCGCCGGGCGTCGTCGACGACGCGCTGGTCGATGCCCTCGTAACGCCCGCAGGCGAAGACCAGTCGCTCCTCGCCGGTCCACGCCTGCGCCGTGGCCTGCGTGAACGGCCGCCCTGCCGGGGTGGGCACGACGATCCGCGCCGGGCGCTCGTCGAGCGCCAGCACGGCGTCGAGCGCCTCCCCCCACACCTGGGGACGCATCACCATGCCCGGACCGCCCCCGTACGGGGAGTCGTCGACGGCCTGGTGGACGTCGCGGGTCCAGCTGCGCAGGTCGTGCACGGCGAGGTCGACGAGCCCCGCGCCGATCGCCCGCCCGAGCAACGCCTCGCGCAGCGGTGCCAGGTAGCCGGGGAAGATCGTGATGACGTCGATCCGCACGGACGGATGCTGCCAGGCGCCTCCGGGCAGGGTC
Source organism: Pseudonocardia hierapolitana (assembly GCF_007994075.1). Classification (NCBI taxonomy): domain Bacteria; kingdom Bacillati; phylum Actinomycetota; class Actinomycetes; order Pseudonocardiales; family Pseudonocardiaceae; genus Pseudonocardia; species Pseudonocardia hierapolitana. Next base: position 483,046 of record NZ_VIWU01000001.1, read on the forward strand.
TCAGCCGGCCTTGCGCCCGCGCACCAGTTCCTCGACGACCACCCGGGCCGGCTCCAGCCGCACCCCTCGAGCGGCCAGGATGTGGTGGGCGGCTCCGCCCTCGGTGTGGATCAGCCCGAGCAGGATGTGCTCGGTGCCGATGTGGTCGTGCCCGAGGTGGATCGCCTCGCGCAGGGCGAGCTCGAGCGCCTTCTTGGCGGGGCCCTCGAACGGGATGTGACCGAAGAGGCGGCCGGCCGGCCCGCCGAGGGCGGCCCGGGTGCGGTCGAGCGCGCCCGGCCCGAACGCCTCCTCCACCTGGCGCCGCACCTCGTCGAGGTCGATCCCGATCGTGGACAGCGCCTCCGCGTCGAGGGCCGCGGCCGGGCCGGGCCGCAGGCGGTCGACCTCGCGCAGCACGTCGGCCCGGTCGACGCCGAACCGCTCCAGCACGGCGAGCGCGAGGTTGTCCGGCACGGCGTAGAGCGCGGCGAGCAGGTGCTCGGTGCGGATCTCGTCCGCCTTCCGCGTCCGTGCCTCCTCCTGAGCTCCGACGACGACCTGACGAGCCTCGCCGGTGAACCGTTCGAACATCTCGTCCCCTCAGAATCCGTACCGGCGGTACTTCTTGTGCACGGCCTGCCTGCTCACCCGCAGGGCGTCCGCGATCTGCTGCCAGGACCAGCCCTGGGCCCGCGCGTTCGAGACCTGCAGCTCCTCCAGCGACTCCAGCAGTCCCCGCAGGGACGCCACTGCCGCCAACCCGACGGCCGGGTCCCTGCTGGACGCCGCCGCCGCGACCTTCGTGGCATCGCTCATGCCCGTCAACCTACGTTGACACGGGCCGTCGTGTCAACCTGAGTTGACAGGACGGGCACTGGGCCGAACGGCCGTTGCCAGCACGTTCGTTCAGGAGTCCACTGGACGCCCGCCAGCCCACCGTCACGAGGAGGGCACCATGACCACCATCGCCGAGCTGCGCGAACAGGTCCGCGGGCCTGTCATCGAGCCGGGGGACGACGGCTACGACGAGCACCGTCGGGTCCACAACGGCGTCCACGACAGACGACCGGCACTCATCGTCAGAGCCACGTCGACGGCCGACGCCGTCGCGGTCGTGAACCACGCCCGCGAGGCCGGCCTCGACCTCGCGGTGCGGGGCGGCGGGCACAGCGCACCGGGGTTCGGAACGTGCGACGACGGCGTCGTGCTCGACCTGTCCCTGATGAACAACGTGTACGTGGATCGGCTGACGAAGACCGCCCGCACCGGTGCCGGCGCCACCTGGGGCGACTTCAACCACGCCACCCACGCCTACGGGCTCGCCACGACCGGCGGCATCATCTCGACCACCGGCGTGAGCGGCCTGACGCTCGGCGGCGGGGTCGGCTACCTCGTGCGCGGCTGCGGGCTGACGTGCGACAACCTCGCGAGCGCCGAGGTCGTCACCGCCGACGGCCGCATCGTCGTCGCGAGCGAGCACGAGAACGAAGACCTGCTCTGGGCCCTCCGGGGTGGCGGCGGGAACTTCGGCGTCGTGACCTCGCTCGAGCTCGGCCTGCACGACGTCGGCACCATCTACGGCGGCCCACTCCTCTACGAGGTCGCGGACGCGCCTGCGGTCATGCGGGCGTACGACGAGTACATCCAGGACGCCCCCGAGCATCTCGGGGCGTTCTTCGGCTGGCAGATGGCGCCGCCCCTGCCGTTCATCCCCGAGGACCGCCACGGCGACATGTTCTGCGTCATGGTCACGTGCTGGAGCGGCCGGCCGGAACAGGGCGAGCAGGCGATCAAGCCGTTCCGCGACGTCGCCGAGGTCAAGGCCGAGCACGTGGGCCCCATGCCCTACCCCGCGCTCAACACGGCGTTCGACGGGCTCTTCTACAAGGGGATGCGGCAGTACTGGAAGGCCGACTTCGTCCGCGACCTGCCCGACGAGGCCATCGCGAAGCACGCCGAGTACGGACCGCCGACGCCGAGCCTCACGTCGACGATGCACCTCTACTCGATCAACGGCGCCCCGTCACGGGTCGGTCCGGAGGAGACGGCGTTCGGCCACCGCGACGCGCGGTACGTGATGGTCATGGCCGCGTTCTACGACACTCCGGCCGAGGACGAGGGCGCCATCCGGTGGGTGCGGGACTACTACGACGCCGTCCACCCCTACGCGGGGACGGAAGGCGGGTACATCAACATGCTGTCGGAGGACGAGGGCCGCGTGCCGCAGAACTACGGGCGGAACTACGAGAGGCTGCAGCAGGTCAAGGCCACCTACGACCCGGACAACCTGTTCCACGTCAACCAGAACATCACTCCGGCGCGGTGACGAGCGTCGCCTCGATCCCGTCCAGCAGCCACTCGAGGATCCGCTCGAACGACTGCGGCGCGGGGTCGAGGCGGGCCGGGTCGTTCGCCCACCGGATGAAGTGCGGGTAGCGACCCTCCTCGGTGATCCGCTGCAGGTAGGGCCGGACCGCATCGGTGAGGTCCTCGTCGGTCGGCAGCCCGGCCCGCTCCCGCATCGCCCGCTCCTCGAGCAGCGCGAGCCCTGAGCCGAAGACGTGCCCCAGCACCGTGTTGACCGCCCCCATCCGCTCGGCCGCACCGAGGTCGAACGCCTCGAGCGGGGCAAGCGCGGCGTCGTAGAGAGCGAGCGCGTGCGGGCCGAGCGGCGGGCGGCTGAACGCGAGCCGGGCGAACCACGGGTGCCGCTGGACGGCCTCCCAGCCGGAGAGTCCGAGCCCGCGCAGGCCGGTGCGCCAGTCCCCCGCCGGGACCACGATCTCGCCGTAGACCTCGTCGACCATGAGGTCGGTCAACCCGTCCTTGCTGCCCACGTACCGGTACAGGGACATCGGCGTGCTCGAACCGACGCGTGCGGCGACCGCGCGCATCGTGACCTCGCCGCGGACGTCCGCGTCGGCAAGCGCGATCGCCGCCGCCACGATGCGCTCCCGGCTGAGCTGCTCGCCGCGCGGCGCGGCGGGCTCGTCGAACCACACGAGGCTCATTGCGCCATCGTAGTGGCGCATGTACAACGTACACGTGAATGTACAACGTACACGGGAATGCGAGGTGCTCGTCGTCGGCGGCGGGCTCGTCGGCCTCACCGCCGCGCTGGTCCTGCGCCACCACGGCGTGTCCGTCACGCTCGTGGAGCGGCGCGAGACGACCTCGCCGCAGCCCAAGGCCCGGCGCTTCCACTTCCGCAGCATGGAGGTCTTCCGCGAGCTGGGGCTCGCGGCGACGGTGCACGAGGCCGCCCGCGACCTCGCAGACCACGACCGGATGGCTGTCGGGCACACGCTCGCCGAAGCCGAGCAGCTGCCCCTCTGGCAGCCAGGAGACGTGGACGTGCTCGAGGTGAGCCCGGAGCTGCCCTGCCTCGTCGCGCAGGACGCGCTCGAACCGGTCCTGCGCGCGGCCGCCCAGGACGCGGGCGCCGACGTGCGGTTCGCCACGGCGCTGACCGGCTTCGAACAGGACGCGGACGGCGTGGCGGACCCGGGCGGGCGGTGGCTGAGGGCCTCGTACCTCGTCGCCGCCGATGGGGCGCGCAGCGGTGTGCGCACGGCGCTCGGCATCGGGCGCTCGGGTCGCGGCGCGGTCGGCGAGCCCGCGGTCAACGTGTACTTCCGCGCCGATCTCGAGGACGTCGTCCGCGGCCGCGAGTTCAACCTCTGCCAGATCGAGCACCCGGACGCTCCCGGCGCGCTCGCCTCGGTCGACGGCCGCTTCCGCTGGGTGTTCATGACATCGGGCGAACGCACCGACCGGGACTGGCCGGCACTGCTGCGCACCGCTCTCGGTGTTCCGGCTCCGGACCTGGACGTGCTGAGCGTGCTCCCATGGCAGCCCGAGATGCTCGTCGCGGACCGGTACTCCGCGGGCCGGGTGCACCTGGTGGGCGACGCGGCCCACGTGATGCCGCCCTTCGCCGCGATGGGGGCCAACACCGGGATCTCCGATGCCCATGAGCTCGGCTGGAAGCTCGCCGCCGCGCTCAGCGGCGACGCGCCGCCCGCGCTCCTCGACAGCTACGACGCCGAGCGGCGCCCGGCCGGCTGGTTCGCGGCCGACCAGTCCGCGCGCCGCACCCTGGACCTGCGCGGCACAGGAACGCCCGACCCGGATCTCGCGCATCCGTTCCTGCTGGTGGCGGGCGGGTTCCAGTACACGGACGGGGCGCTGTGCCGCGCGGACGGTCAGGACCCCGAGCCGGTCCACGAGTTCGCGCCCGCAGGCCGGGTGGGGACGCGCGTGCCGCACCGCTGGCTCGACGAGGCACGCACCCGCTCGACGCTCGACCTGGCCGGACCCGGCTGGGCGCTCCTCGTGGCAGGCGATCCGCGGCCGTGGGAGCGCGACGCGGGCGGGGTGGCGGTGCACCGGCTCGACGCCGACTTCCTGCCCGCCGGCACGGCGCTGCTCCTGCGCCCCGACGACGTCGTGGCCTGGCGCGGGACGGACGTCACGGCCCCGCCACGCGTGCTGCGTGACCTGCTGGGCCCCACAGCGGTGGCGGCCTGACGCCCCGCCCGGCGAGTCCGACGTTCGCGCACGCCGTGTACGGCGTACAGCACGCTGCGCCGTCGGCCGCCGCGCGCCGGAGCGCCCGGCTCACCCACTGAGATGCCGGACTCACCGTGCCGAGACGCCGGAATCGCCGTACCGAAATGTCCCGACTCGGGGGTGAGTCCGGCGTTCGGGCACGGCGCGTTCTGCGAGCGGGCGCGGGCGCCCGGTCAGTCGAGCAGGCCCTCGGGCGGGGTGAGCACCACGCGGCCGGCCGCCAGGTCGACGGTCGGCACGATCGCCAGTACGAACGGCACCAGCGCGTCGGAGCGTTCCGGACGGGCCAGGACGAGCATGTCGCCACCGGGGCCGTGCACGACCTCACGGACCGATCCGACGACGGTGCCGTCCTCCAGCTCGGCGCGCAGGCCTTCCAGCTGGTGGACGTGGAACTCGTCGTCGTTCTCGGGCGGCGCGATGGCATCGGCCGCGACGAGGAGCCGCGTGCCGCGCAACGCTTCGGCGGCGTCGCGGTCGGCGGCCTCGGTGAACCGCACGAGCAGTCGGCCCGAGTGCGGGCGGGCCGACTCGACGGTCAGCGTGCCCGCAGGCTCGCCCGGCCGCTGGGCGATGAGCGAGGCCCCGGGCACGAACCGCTCGTCGGGTGAGTCGGTGTGCACGTCCACGACGAGCTCGCCGCGCAAGCCATGGGCCCGCACGGCGATCCCGACGAGGTACTCGGTGCTACCGGTCGGTGTCGACGACATCCACCCGCACGCCCCGGCCACCGACGCCGCCGACGACCGTGCGCAGGGCGGTGGCGGTACGGCCACCGCGGCCGATCACCTTGCCGAGGTCTTCGGGATGCACCCGGACCTCGAGGGTGCGTCCGCGGCGGGTGGTGACGAGCTCCACCTGCACGTCGTCCGGGTGGTCGACGATGCCCCGGACGAGGTGCTCGAGAGCGTCCGCGAGGACACTCACGATTCTGCGGAGGCCTCGGAGGAGGCCTCGGCCTCGCCCTTCGCGCGGCGCTCGCTCTTCTTCTTCGGCGTGGTGGCCTCGGTGGTGGGCTCCTCGTTCGCCGCGGCGAGCGCGGCCTGGAACCGGGCCAGCTTGTCGACCTTCTCCGGCTGCGGCTTCAGGGTGCCCTCGGCGCCGGGCAGGCCCTTGAACTTCTGCCAGTCGCCGGTGATCTCGAGCAGGTGCTGCACCGGCTCGGTGGGCTGCGCACCGACGCCGAGCCAGTACTGCGCACGCTCCGAGTCGATCTCGATCAGGCTCGGGTCGTTCTTCGGGTGGTACTTGCCGATGGTCTCGATCGCCCGGCCGCTGCGGCGGGTGCGGGCGTCGGCAACGACGACGCGGTAGTACGGCTGGCGGATCTTGCCCAGCCTCATCAGCTTGATCTTGACGGCCACGCTGGTCGGTGCTCCTCGCGGATCGTGTGTTTCGGGTGAGTCCGCGCGGCTCGCGTGGGGTTACGGGCTGCGCATTCCTCGGCGTGTGTGTCCGCGGCACGGTAGAGGGCCTGCCACGGGACCGATCGGCCATTCTGCCAGACGCGTGAGCATGCCGGGGCGTCAGGTCATCGGGAAGACGCCCAGCAGCCCGAGAACGAGCGCGATCCCCGGCAACAGGTTGTTGATCTGGTGGGCGACGATGCTCGCGAGCAGCCGGCCCGTGTACAGGCGCGCGATGGCGATCGGGATCGCGACGACGAGCAGCAGCGGCGTGCGCGTGAACTCGAAGTGCGCGATCGCGAAGAGCAGCGTGCTGACGGCGAACGCCACCCAGCGGCCCGCGATCTTCTCGATCCCGCCCCAGAGCAGACCCCGGTAGAGGATCTCCTCGCACATCGGCGCGACGAACACGACGATGACCAGCACCAACGCCGCCAGTGCCGGGCCGGCCCGTATCCCGCCGAACACGTCGCCCACCGCGGACGTGGCGTCCTCGCCGACGATCGCGACGTAGACGATCGACGCCGGGATGGTGAGCGCCAGCCCGCCGAAACCGAATGCGAGCCCCATGCCGAGGTCGCGCCACGACCAGACGAGACCGAGGTCCACGATCGGCCCGTTGCCGCGCACCCACGTGATCAGCAGGGCCGTGGAGGCAGCGAGCACCGTGGGCACGGAGAGGGCGATGGCGAGCGTGGTCGCGGTGGGCCCGGCATCGCCCACGAGGACGATCCCGATCAGCGCGGACGTGAGCAGGAACACGGCCTCCGCGAGGAGGTAGGCCCCCAGCCCCCAGCGGTGCTTGCGGACGGGTGACGGCGCACCCCACGAGCTCCGGGGGCCCGACTGCCGGCCGATCGACGGTGCGGGATACGGCGCGGCAGGCGGGTACGGCCCCGGCGGGTACGGCTGCGCCTGCGGGTAGGAACCCTGCGGGTACGCCTGCCCCGGCGGGTAGGCGCCCTGCGGGTACGGCGGCCCCGGCGCGGGGGGAGGCGGCCATGCCGCGTAGCCCGGCTGCGGCCATGGGGCACCGGCCTGTTGCGCAGACCCCACCGGCGGCGGGGCCGGACTCGCGGCCACCCCGACGGTGGTGGGCGCCTCCTCCTCGGCCGGCAGAGCGGGTGCGACGCCGGCGGCCGGCGGATCCCACGCCGTGGGCCCGGATGCCGGGACGGCGCCCGACGTTGAACCCTGCGCGGGACCGACCGGCGGGTCCTCGGAAGTGGGAGCACCCCGGGTCGGGTCGGCTCCGGGGTCGGGCTCGACCGGCGCTCCCCCAGCGGGGTCGGCCGCGTGCTGTGCCGCGGCGGCGTGCGCGGCCGCGTCCTCGCCTCCGGAGCCGGGTCCGGGCTCCTCAGAGCCTGGTCGACCGTCCCTGTGCACCGCTCCCACGCCCCCGACGCTACCGGCCCGCCGCAGAGGGCGCCGCCCGCCTGCCGCCCACCGCGACGCGACCGGCCGGATCGTCACCCGGTCGGAGCCCCCGACACACTTCCGCGCGAGCCGCACATCAGCGCTGCGGCGACGACCCCGGGGCCGTCCCACACCCGATCGTCCGACCTGATCGGCGCGAGACGTGCACGATCACAATCGGCGACCGCTCGCCCGCCCGGCCACGACGGTGGCCGTCCACGTCTGCCGGCGCCACGCCCCGACCCACGACCCGCTCCGCCATCGACGCACCGATCCGCACCCTGGACCAGTTGCCCGGACACAGCTGCGTGACACGCCACTGGTGTCCCCGCCGCGAGCCCGATGCGCAGCTGGGCCGTCGAGATCTGTGGCGACTTCGGCGGGAACGCTAGGCGCTGGCATGCACCGGGCGGCCCCGCAGCATCACGAGGGCGGGTTCGTGCAGCACGGACAGATCGGCGCGGGGGTCGCTGCGGTACACCACGAGGTCGGCGCGGGCACCCAGCTCCAGCCCTGGACGGCCGAGCCAGGACCGGGCGGCCCAGCTGGCGGCGCCGAGCGCGTCGGTGGCGGACAGGCCCGCCCGGTGCAGGGCGATCACCTCGTCGGCGAGGCGGCCGTGGTCGATGCCGCCACCGGCGTCGGTGCCCGCGTACACCGGCACCCCTGCCTCGACGGCCCGGCGCACCGTCTCGTACGCGCCGGCGTGCAGGCGCCGCATGTGGTCGGCGTAGGCGGGGTACTTGGCGGCCTGGTCGGCGATCCCCGGGAAGTTCTCGACGTTGATCAGCGTGGGCACGAGCGCGGTGCCGCGCTCGGCCATCTCGGCGATGAGGTCGTCGGTGAGGCCGGTGCCGTGCTCGATGCAGTCGATCCCGGCGCGGACCAGGCCGGGGATCGCGGCGGCGCCGAACACGTGCGCAGTGACCCGTGCTCCGGCCTTGTGCGCCGCGTCGATGGCCGCGACCAGCACGTCGTCGGGCCAGAGCGGCGCGAGGTCGCCCACGCCGCGGTCGATCCAGTCGCCCACGAGCTTCACCCAGCCGTCCCCATCGGCGGCCTGCTCGGCCACGACGTCGGGCAGCAGCGCCGGGTCGTCCAGCTCCAGCGACATGTTGGGGATGTAGCGCTTGGGGCGGGCCAGGTGCCGCCCCGCGCGGATGATCTCCGGGAGGTCGTCGCGGGCCTGCAGGGGCGTGGTGTCGATGGGCGAGCCGCAGTCGCGGATCAGCAGGGTGCCCGCGTCGCGGTCGATGCGGGCCTGCGCGTCGGCCTCCTCCAGTTCGACGCCGCCGCCGGGGCCGAGCCCGATGTGGCAGTGGGCGTCGACGAGGCCGGGCACGATGAAGCCGCCGTCGACGAGGGTCTCCGCGCCCGGGACCGGCTCGACCAACCGGCCCGCCGAGTCGACGTGCAGCTCGACGGTGTCCTCGCCGGGCAGCAGCACCCCGCGCAGCCGGTACAACGCTCAGCCCCTCCCTCGCTGCGCTCGGTCAGCGCTTCGCGCAGACGCTGCGCCGATGGTTCGCTCGCAAGCTCGCTCACTTCTCCTTGGGGAACTTGAACTTGCTCGGGTCGAACCCGGGCGGCAGCTGGTCGAGGCCCGGCGGGAGCTCGCGCAGCGACGGCGGCAGCCCGGACAGGTCCGGCATCCCGCCGCCCCCGAACGGCAGCCCGGCAGCGCGCGCGGGTGTGGGCCCGCGCCCCCTCGCCTTGCCCTTCTTGCCCTTGCGGCCCTTGTTCTGCTTCTTCGTGGCGCTGCGGCTGCCGAAACCGAACTGCCCGGCCATCTGCTTCATCATCTTCCGGGCCTCGAAGAACCGGTTGACGACGTCGTTGACCTCGCTGACCGCGACCCCGGAGCCGTTGGCGATGCGCAGCCGGCGCGAGCCATTGATGATCTTCGGGTCGGCCCGCTCGGCGGGCGTCATGCCGCGGATGATCGCCTGCAGCCGGTCGAGCTGCTTGTCGTCGACCTGGGCCAGCGCGTCCTTCATCTGCCCGGCGCCGGGCAGCATGCCGAGGATGTTGCCGATCGGGCCCATCTTGCGGACCGCGAGCATCTGCTCGAGGAAGTCCTCGAGGGTGAGCTCGCCGGTGGAGATCTTGGCGGCGGCCTTGGCGGTCTGCTCCTGGTCGAACGCCTGCTCGGCCTGCTCGATGAGCGTGAGCAGGTCGCCCATCCCGAGGATGCGGCTCGCCATCCGGTCGGGGTGGAAGACGTCGAAGTCGGCGAGCTTCTCGCCGTTGGACGCGAAGAGGATCGGCTCGCCCGTGACCTCGCGCACCGAAAGGGCCGCCCCGCCGCGGGCGTCGCCGTCGAGCTTGGTGAGCACGACACCGGTGAAGCCGACGCCGTCGCGGAACGCCTCGGCGGTGGCCACGGCGTCCTGGCCGATCATGGCGTCGACGACGAACAGGGTCTCGTCCGGCGAGACGGCGTCGCGGATGTCCGCGGCCTGGCGCATCAGCTCCTCGTCGACGCCGAGTCGGCCCGCGGTGTCGACGATGACGATGTCGTAGTGCTTGGCGCGGGCGTGGGCGATGCCGCGGCGGGCGACGTCCACCGGGTCGCCCACGCCGTTGCCCGGCTCGGGGGCGAACGTGGTGGCGCCGGCCCGCTCTCCGACGATCTGCAGCTGGTTGACCGCGTTGGGCCGCTGGAGGTCGCAGGCCACGAGCAGCGGCGTGTGCCCCTGGTTCTTCAGCCAGTGCGCGAGCTTGCCCGCGAGTGTGGTCTTGCCGGAACCCTGCAGGCCGGCGAGCATGATCACGCTCGGCGGCTCCTTGGCGAGCCGGATGCGGCGCGTCTCGCCGCCGAGGATCGCGACGAGCTCCTCGTTGACGATCTTGACGACCTGCTGGGCCGGGTTCAGCGCACCGGAGACCTCCGCGCCCTTCGCCCGCTCCTTGACCCGCGTGATGAAGTTGCGGACCACCGGCAGCGCGACGTCGGCCTCCAGCAGCGCGATGCGGATCTCGCGCGCCGTGGCGTCGATGTCGGCGTCGGAGAGGCGCCCCTTGCCGCGGAGGTTGGCAAGGGTGCCGCTGAGGCGCTCGGAGAGGGTGTCGAACACCTCTACAACCCTACTGGCGTGCCGCGAGCTCCTGCAGGGCCGCCAGCGCCTGCGCCGACGGCGACCCCGGCTCGGCGAAGTAGGCGATCATCAGCTGGCCCGGGGCACTCGCCACGGCGAAGGTCTCCCAACGCACCGTCACCTCGCCGACCGCGGGCGACAGCATGCGCTTGGAGCCCGCGGCCTTCCCACGCACGTCGTGGCGCGCCCACAGCCTGCGGAACTCCCCGCTCTTCACCGAGAGCTCGCCGACCAGCGTGACCAGCCGTGGATCGTCCGGAGCGTCCGCGGCCGACGACCGCAGCGCGGCGACCGTCTCCGCCGCCACGTCGGGCCAGTCCGGGTACAGGTCACGGGAGGCGGGGTCGAGGAACACGTGCCGCACGATGTTGCCGTCGCCGGGGGCGCCGCCGCAGAGCAGCTCGGCCATCCGGTTGTGGGCCAGCACGTCCATGCACCGGCCCATGACGAACGCCGGCACGCCGGGCATCGCGTCGAGCAGCCGGACGATCTCCGGTGCCGCCCGTTCCGGGTCCCGCCGCGAGCGCCGCGGGGGTCGCGGCGCGGGTGTGGCGAGCGAGGCCAGGTAGGCGGTCGACTCGTCGTCGAGGTCGAGCACGCGGGCCAGCGCCTCCACGACCTGCGCCGACGGGTGCCGGTCCCGCCCGCGTTCCAGACGCAGGTAGTACTCGGCGCTGATGCCGGCGAGCATCGCGACCTCCTCCCGCCGCAGACCCGGCACCCGCCTGCGGCCGACGGGCAGGCCGTGGTCCTCGGGGCGCGTGAGCTCGCGGCGGGCGCGGAGGAACTCGCCCAGGAGGTTCGGCATGCGTCCCACGGTAGGCGGCTCCGCGCAGCGAGGGGTGGCCCCGCGACTACCCCTCTTCACACGGCCTCCCCGGGCCCGCGTCCCGGCTCGCAGGCTCGATGCCATGACACAGACCAGCTTCGACCTCACCGGACGCATCGCCGTCGTCACCGGAGCCAGCAGCGGGATCGGCGCCGCGACCGCGCGGGCGCTGGCCGCGGGCGGTGCCAAGGTCGCGGTGCTCGCGCGCCGCACCGACCGGATCGAGGCGCTCGCGAAGGAGATCGACGGCATCGCCGTCCCCGCCGACGTCACCGACCCGGCGAGCCTCGCCCGCGCCGCAACCACGATCCGCGCCGAACTCGGCCGGCCCGACCTGGTCGTCGCCAACGCCGGCGTGATGAACGGTGCCCCGTTCGCCACCGCAGAGCCCGCCGAGTGGTCGGCGATGGTGGACACGAACGTCACCGGGTTGCTGCACACCGGCAAGGCCTTCGTCGACGACCTCCTCGCGGCCGCCGCCGAGGGCAGGCCCGCCGACCTCGTGCACGTCGGCTCGATCGCGAGCCACGAGGTCTTCCCCGGCTACGCCGTCTACAGCGCGACGAAGGCGGGCGTGGCGGCGCTGACGCGCGGGCTGCGGCTCGAGCTCGGCCCGCGCGGGGTGCGCGTGCGCGCCGTCGAGCCGGGGATCACCGAGAGCGAGCTCGGCGAGACGATGCTCGACGCCGAGGGCCGCGCGACCCTCGAGGACATCCGGCAGCAGGTCGGACCGATCCCGGCGAGCGACGTCGCGGAGGCGATCGCGTGGTCGGCCGCAGCGCCGGCCCGGCTCAACGTCGCGCAGCTGATCGTGCTGCCGACGGCACAGGGCTAGCCGCCTCGGGCGCGGGGCCGGTGTCGAGGCGCAGGCCCCCGCGCGCGGCCGCCCGGTCGAGCACGGTGACGCTGCGCCACCCGGGCGGAGGGTTGCCGACCAGCTCGGCCGCGGTGTGCTCGGCGTGCCGGGCGTGGGCGCAGAACGAGGCCTCCGGCACGACCCGGCCGCGCTCGTACTGGGCGCGCCGGGCCTCGGCCGCGTCGGCCTGCAGCCACAACAGGTGCGCCTCCCGCCCCGTGGCGGCGGCGAGGCGGGCCATCGCGGCGCGGGTGCTCGGCTGCGTGGCGGGCAGGTGCACGACGACCGTGGGGGTGGCCGAGAGGGCCGCCCCGACCACGGCCGTGCGGTGCATCAGGTGCACGACCGGTCGTTGCACGGCGTACGGCACCCCACGTGCGATCGGTCGCAGCGCCGCGCGGTACGCCTCGGAGTCGAGCACGGTGAGCCCCTCGGCAGCCGGCAGGCTCGCCAGCAGGGTGGACTTGCCCGCCCCCGGCATCCCGGCCACCAGCAGCAGCGTGCGTCCCGGCAGGGCGAGCCGCACCGGCGGTGTCGCGGTGGTCACGCATTGACCAACGTACGGTTCGGGCGGTTCGTTCCGTTCACCCACCGGGTGGTCCCGTGACCACGATCATGTTTGCCATTCCCCTGCCTCGGGAACGCGCGCGATCAGCCGGCGGCGGTGAGCACCGCCTTCTCGATCCGCCGGCGCTCCGCGCGCCCGAGCGTGCCCTCGCCGCCGGCGCCGGCCAGGCCGAACGCGTCGACGACGGAGGCGCCCAGCGTCGACGCCCTCGCCCAGCGCACGTCGGCCCCGCACTCCTCCAGCGCGGCCGCGACCCGGTACAGCAGCCCGATCCGGTCGGTGCCGCGCAGCTCGAGGACGACCGCGCCGGTGGCCTCGTCGTCGAACCAGAGGACCCGGGCCGGAGCGGGCGGATCCGCGGCGGGGCCGCGCGGGGCGTAGTCGCGCTCCTTGCGGGCCAGCGCCTCGGGCAGCTGCAGGCCGCCGTCGAGCACGCGGGTGAGGTCCGAGCGCAGCAGGGCGGGGTCGGGAAGGCCGCCGAACCGCGGCGAGACGGTGAACGTGAACACCGCGACGCCGCCGAGCGTGGCGAGCTCCGCGGCGTGGACCTCCAGCGAGTGCAGGGCGAGCACCCCCGCTGCGGCGGCGAGCGAACCGATGCGGTGCGGCACGGCGACGACGACGCCCGCGGGGTCGCCCTCGTCGAGACGCACCTGCGCACGCCCGTCGGCCTCGACGGTGCCGGCCAGCTCGGCCGCGGCCGCGGTCGGGGGCGTGGGGCCGGGCAGGGCCTTCCCGGCGAGCACCGCCCGGCAGCGGTTGGCGAGGTCGTGGATGAGCGCCCGCTTCCACGGGCTCCACACGCCGGGGCCGGTGGCCAGCGCGTCGGCCTCGGCGAGCGCTTCGAGGAGCTCCAGCAGCAGGCCGTCCCCGTCGAGGGTGTCGACGACGCGGGTGACGGTGGCCGGGTCCTCCAGGTCGCGGCGGGTGGCGGTGTGTGGCAGCAGCAGGTGGTGGCGCACCATCCGGCCGAGCACGGCGACGTCCGCCTCCGGGAAACCCAGGCGCCGCCCCACCTGCACGGCGAGCGACTCCCCCACCTCGGAGTGGTCGCCCCCGCGGCCCTTGCCGATGTCGTGCAGCAGTGCGCCGACCAGCAGCAGGTCCGGTCGTGCGACGCGCGTGGTGAGCCTCGCCGCCTGCGCGCACGCCTCGACGAGGTGCCGGTCGACGGTCCACACGTGCGCCCGGTCCCGGGGCGGCAGGTCGCGCACCGCGCCCCACTCGGGGAAGAGCCGCCCCCAGAGCCCGGTGCGGTCCAGCGACTCCACGACGTCGACCAGCGGGCGGCCGGTGCCCAGCAGCGACAGCAGCTCGCCCAGCGCCGGCCGCGGCCACGGCGCCCGCAGCTCCGGGGCGGTGTCGGCGAGCCGGTGCAGTGTGCCGGCCGCGATCGGGAGGCCGGTGCGGGCGGCCGTGGCGGCCACCCGGAGCACGAGGGCGGGGTCGCGGGCCGCCGATGCGTCGCGGGCCAGCGCCACCTCGCCGATGTGTTCGACCACGCCGGAGTCCAGCGGGCGGCGGACGGGCGGGCGGCGCAGCGCGGCGAGCCCGCGCCTGGGCAGCGCGTTGCGGGCCGAGCGCAGCCCGACCTCGGCCGCGAACGCCACCGACCGGGCCGCCCCGGACAGTGCGCGCGCCAGCTCGAACCGATCGGAGATCTCCAGCGCGGCCGCCACCTCGTCGGCATCCTGGGCGTGCAGGACGTCCCGGGCCCGGCCCGCGAGCCGGTGCAGCTCGGTGCGGACGTCGAGCAGGAGCATCCGCGCCGCCTGCACGTCGGCCGCAGGCCGGTCGACGAGCTGGGCCGCGGCGAGCGCGTCGATCAGCTGGATGTCGCGCAGGCCGCCGTGGCCGTGCTTGAGGTCGGGCTCCACCCGGTGCGCCACGTCGCCGACCTTGCGCCAGCGCTCGTGGGCGGTGTCGGCGAGCTCGTCGAAGCGTCCGCGGATCCCGGCCCGCCACGACTGGCGCACCGCGGCGCGGACCTTCTCCGAGAGCGCCGGATCGCCCGCGATGTGCCGGGCCTCGAGCAGCCCGAGCGCGGCGCGCAGGTCGGTGGCGGCCACCTGCACGGCCTGACCGGGGGTCCGGACGGAATGGTCCAGCCCGATCCCGGCGTCCCACAGCGGGTACCACAGGTCCCGCGCCAGCCGCTCGATGTCCTTGCGGCCGTCGTGCAGCAGGACCAGGTCGAGGTCCGACCACGGCGCGAGCTCCCGGCGGCCCAGCGCCCCCACCGCGACGAGCGCGGCACGGTCGGTGAGCCCGATCGCGGCCGCCCGCGAGGAGAGCCAGAAATCGTGCAGGTCGACCAGCGCCGTGCGCAGCGCCTCCGGGCCGAGCCTGCGCTTGCCGGTGCCCTGTTCCAGCAGCACGGCCTTCGCTCGGGCCAGGTCCTCCGCGTCCCCCGACGCCACGGCCACGGCACCCACTACCGGTATCTCCTCTTGCCACTGGGGTTGCCCAGAACGGCAGCATGGTGGCCTCGCCCCGGTGGAGCCGGAGCGAAGCCACCATGCTGTGGAACGGACGTCAGATGGCGTCGGCCCCGCGCTCGCCCGTGCGGACCCGGACCACGGTCTCCACCGGGGTGACCCACACCTTGCCGTCACCGATCTTGCCGGTGCGCGCCGCCTCGACGACGGCGTCGACCACCTTGTCGGCGGTGGTGTCGTCCGCGACGACCTCCACCCGCACCTTGGGCACGAAGTCCACGGAGTACTCCGCACCCCGGTAGACCTCGGTGTGGCCCTTCTGCCGGCCGTAGCCCTGCACCTCGCTGACCGTCATGCCGAGCACACCGATCTGCTCCAGCGCACCCTTGACGTCCTCGAGGACGAACGGCTTCACGATCGCCGTGACCAGCTTCATGGGTCAGCTCTCCTTGCCTGCGGTCGCAGGGACCTGCTCCGCGGGTGCGGGGGCGCTCGCCGCGGGCCGCGACGAGCCGATGCCGGCGAGGCTACGGTGGCTGGAGAAGTCGTAACCGGTCTCCGCGTGCTCGACCTCGTCGATGCCGGTGGCCTCCGCCTCGGCCGTGAGCCGGCCACCGCCGGTGACCGCCTTGACGATGTATCCGAGCACGAGCGAGATGACGAACGAGTAGACCAGCACCGCGATCGCACCCACGGCCTGGCGCCACAGCTGGTCGAAGCCGCCACCGTAGAAGAGACCGTCGACGGCCGCCGGCGCGCTCGAGGTGGCGAAGAAGCCCACGAGGAGCGTGCCGACGAGACCACCGACCAGGTGGACGCCGACCACGTCGAGCGAGTCGTCGTAGCCGAACCGGAACTTCAGGCCGACCGCGAGGGCGCAGAGGACGCCTGCGATCACACCGACCGCGATCGCGCCGAGCGGCGAGACCGCCGAACACGACGGGGTGATCGCGACCAGACCGGCGACGACACCGGAGGCGGCGCCGAGGCTGGTCGGCTTGCCGTCCCGGATGCGCTCGACGAGCAGCCAGGCGAGCATGGCGGCCGAGGTGGCGACGAGGGTGTTGACGAAGGTGATGCCTGCGATCCCGTTCGAGGCCACCGCGGAGCCCGCGTTGAACCCGAACCACCCGAACCACAGCAGGCCCGCGCCCAGCATGACCAACGTGAGGTTGTGCGGGCGCATCGGCTCCTTCGGCCAACCGCTGCGCTTGCCGAGCACGATGACGAGCGCGAGGGCCGCCGCACCGGCGTTGATGTGCACCGCCGTGCCGCCCGCGAAGTCGATGGCCTTGAGCTGGTTGGCGATCCAGCCGCCCGTCTCCGCGGTGACCCCGTCGAAGGAGAACACCCAGTGCGCGACGGGAAAGTAGACGACCGTGGCCCAGAGCCCGGCGAACAGCAGCCACGCGCCGAACTTCATGCGGTCGGCGACGGCGCCGGAGATCAGCGCCACGGTGATGATCGCGAACATCGCCTGGAACGCCACGAAGACCGTGGCGGGGATGGTGCCGACGAGCGGGATGTCGACGGGCGGACCGCCGTCGGTGGCGAGATAGGTGCCGCCGAACGTGCCCTGCAGGCCCGCGAACTCGCCCGGGTTCCCGAGCAGGCCGCCGCCCACGTCGTTGCCGAACGCCACGGAGTATCCGTAGAGCACCCACAACACGCCGATGAGCCCCATGGCCGAGAAGCTCATCATGATCATGTTGAGGACGCTCTTGCTACGGACCATTCCGCCGTAGAAGAACGCCAGGCCAGGTGTCATCAGCAGCACCAGCGCTGAGCTGGCGAGCATCCAAGCGGTATCGCCGGTGTCCACTACAACTCCCTCCCGTCTCGGCCGCCGATGCCGGCGGCAAGCTGGGAGGAACTATCTGTTCGCCGTGTTTCGGACACCCTCCGCCGTTGTTTCCGAACGGTGAACGAGCGGGCGCGCGATGTTACAACCGGGTGACGCGGGTCATTTGTCGAGCAGCGCGTCGACGAACGCCGCCGGGTCGAACGGGGCCAGGTCGTCCGGGCCCTCGCCGAGGCCGACGAGCTTGACCGGCACGCCCAGCTCGCGCTGCACCCGGAACACGATGCCGCCCTTGGCGGTGCCGTCCAGCTTGGTGAGCGCGATGCCGGTGACCTTCACGACGTCGCCGAACACCCGCGCCTGGGTGAGCCCGTTCTGGCCGGTGGTGGCGTCGAGGACCAGCAGCACCTCGTCCACCTCGGCCTGCCGCTCGACCACCCGCTTGACCTTGCCCAGCTCGTCCATCAGGCCGGTCTTGGTGTGCAGCCGGCCCGCCGTGTCCAGCAGGACCGCGTCGGCACCCTCCTCCGCGCCCTGCTTGACCGCGTCGAACGCCACGCTGGCCGGGTCGGCCCCCTCGGGCCCGCGCACGACCGTGGCGCCTGCCCGCTCCCCCCACGTGGTGAGCTGCTCGGCGGCGGCGGCGCGGAAGGTGTCGGCCGCGCCGAGCACGACGTGCCGCCCGCCCGCCACGAGCACGCGGGCCAGCTTGCCGGTGGTGGTGGTCTTGCCGGTGCCGTTGACCCCGACGACCAGCACCACACCCGGGCGCCCGTCGTGCGGGAGGGCGCGCACGGCGCGGTCCAGGTCGGTGCCCAGCGCGTCCGTCAGCACCTCGCGCAGCAGCTGCCGGGCCTGGTCCGGGGTGCGCACGGCCCGGCGGGCGAGTTCGGTGCGCAGGGTGTCGACCAGCTCGAGGGTCATCTCCGGGCCGAGGTCGGCCTGCAGCAGCGTCGCCTCGACGTCCTCCCACGACTCCTCGTCCAGCTCACCGGCACCGAGCAGGCCGAGCAGACCCTGGCCGAAGCCGGAGCGCGAGCGGGCGAGCCGGCCGCGCAGGCGTTCCAGCCGCCCCTCGGCGGGGGCGATGTCGGCGGGCGCGGCGGGAGGCGCCGTGGGAGGCGCCGTGGGAGGCGCCGTGGGAGGCGCGGCCGGGGCGGCTCCGTTCATGGACGGAGCAGGCGCGGCCGGGGCCTCGGCCGCCGGTTCCGCCGTCTCGGGCGGCGCAGCGGTGTCCGGCGCAGGGGCGGCGGGCGGCACGAACGGGGTGCCGTCGGTCGTCGGCGCCGGGACGGGCGGGGGCTCGACGGGGGCGGGCGGCGTCTCCGGTTCCGCCGGTGCGGTCTCCGTGCCGCTGGAGAAGGCGATCCCGCTCCCGGCCTGGTAGGTGCCACCACGCCGGGGCGGTGCGGTGTCGGTCCCGCGCTCGACCTGTTCCTGCTCGCGCAGGCTGATCTGGCGCCTGCGGCGCAGCACCAGGCCGAGCGCGACGGCGATGATCAGGACCGCCACCACGACGGCGACGACGATCCAGAGGGTCTGCGTGGTCACGGCTCCACCCTGTCACGCCCGGCGAGGCCCGCCGCGCCGAGCACCCCATCGGCTTCCGACGAGCGACGCGTCAGCTGGCGGCGCGGAGACGCTGGCTGATCACCGTGGTGATGCCGTCGCCGCGCATGCTCACGCCGTAGAGCGCGTCGGCGACCTCCATCGTCGGCTTCTGGTGGGTGATGACGATGAGCTGGCTGGTCTCACGCAGCTCCTCCATGAGCGAGATGAGCCGGCGGAGGTTGACGTCGTCGAGGGCGGCCTCGATCTCGTCGAGCACGTAGAACGGCGACGGGCGGGCGCGGAAGATCGCCACGAGCAGCGCCATGGCGGTGAGCGAGCGCTCGCCACCGGACAGCAGGGACAGCCGTTTCACCTTCTTGCCGGGCGGGCGGGCCTCGACCTCGATACCGGTGGTGAGCATGTCGTCGGGGTCGGTGAGCACGAGCCTGCCGTCGCCGCCCGGGAACAGGGTGCGGAAGACGATCTCGAACTCCCGCGCGACGTCGGCGTACGCGGACGCGAAGACCTCGAGGATCTTGTCGTCCACCTCCCGGACGACCGTGAGCAGGTCACGGCGGGTGTTCTTGAGGTCCTCCAGCTGGGTGGAGAGGAACCGGTAGCGCTCCTCCAGCGCGGCGAACTCCTCCAGCGCGAGCGGGTTGACCTTGCCGAGGAGGGCGAGGTCCTTCTCCGCCCGCTGGGCCCGGCGCTCCTGGCTGCCGCGGTCGTAGGGCATGGCCGGGGGCTCGACGACGTCCTCACCGCGTTCCTTCGCCGCCTCGTACTCGGCCAGCTCGGCGGCCGAGGGCGGCACCGGCACGTCCGGGCCGTACTCGGCCACGAGGTCGTCGACGGCGAGGCCGTGCTCGCCGAGCACCTTCTCGGTGAGCTGTTCGAGGCGCAGCCGGTTCTGGGCGCGCAGCACCTCGTCGCGGTGCACGGCGTCGGTGAGCTTGTCCATGAGCACCGAGAGCCGTCCGGTGGTGGCACGCGCCTCGCCGAGCGCGCGCTCGCGGGCGTCGCGGGCCGCTGCGGCGGCGTCGCGCTCGGCGGCGGCCGCAGCGAGCGACTCGGCGATCCGCGCGCTCGCGATCTCCCCCGCCCCGACCACGGCCCGCGCGATCCGGGCACCGCGCTCGCGCGCCTCGCGTGCGGCCGCCGCCCGCGCCCTGGCCTGGCGTTCCGAGGACGCCTGGCGGCGCAGCGACTCGGCGCGACCGGCGATGGCGCGCGCCCGCTCCTCCGCGGTGCGCAGCTCGAGCCGGGCCTCCACCTCCTCGGCGCGAGCGGCCGCCACCGACTCGGCGGCGGCGTCGCGGATCTCCGTGTCGGGCTCGTCGTCCACCGGCTCGTCCTCGGCCCTGGCGAGCTGCTGCTCGGCGGCCTCGAGCGCGAGCAGCGCGTCGGAGCGGCGGGTCTCCACGGCGTCGCGGCGATCCCGCAGCCGCTGCGCCTCGGCGGTGGCGGAGCGGACGACCTGCTCCAGCCGCCCCAGCTGCGCGGAAGCGGCGGAGCGGCGCGCCGCCGCCGCCTGCTGCACCTGCTTGGCCGCCTCGACGTCGGCGAGCCGGGCGGCCTCCTCCGCGCGAGCACCCTCCAGGGCGGGGCGCAGCCGGGCCAGCTCCTCCTCGACGCCCTCGCGGCGCTCCATGGCCTCGTTGACCGCCGCCTGCACGTCGAGCGCGCTCGACGCGGCGCCCGACCCGCCGGAGGCGCGGGCGGCCCCGAGCACGTCGCCGTCGCGGGTGACGGCGGTGAGCTCCGGATGCTCGGCGACGACGGCCCGGGCGGCGGCGAGGTCGTCGACGACGAGGACGCCGTGGAGGAGGCGGGCAACGGCGCCGGCGATCGAGGCCTCGGCGGTGACGAACTCGAGGGCCCACCGCCCGCCCGGGAGGTCAGGAAAGCCACTTTCCGGGCCTGCAAAGCCCTGAATGTGGCTTTCCTGAACTTCCGGGGCCACCACCAGGCTCGCTCGGCCCGCGTCGCGGGACCTCAGGAGTTGGAGAGCCGTCACCGCTGCGTCGGGCGATTCCACGGCCAGGGCGTCGGCCAGCTCGCCGAGGGCCGCGGCCACCGCTGCGCGGGCCTCCGGCTCCACCGCGAGCAGGCCGGAGAGGGGACCGAGCACGCCGTCGGTCCCCACGAGCTCGCCGGAGCCGTCGCGGCGGGCGAGGCTCACCGACAGGGCGTCGACCCGCGCCCGCCAGTGCGCCCGTTGCTGCTCCAGCTCGCGCTCGCGGGCCACCAGCTCGGCCACCCGGGCGCGGGCGGTCTGGTGGGCATCGGCGGCCGCGACGCTGCGCTCCTCCAGGCCGGTGTCGCCGTCGTCGAGGGCACCGAGCTCGTCGCGGGCCTGCTCCAGCTCGGCCTCGGCCGCCGCGGTGCGCTCCTGGGCCTCGGCGAGGGCCTCGGAGAGCCGCTCGATCTCGTCGGCGGTGGCGGCGGCCCCGCTGCGCAGCGCCTCGGCGCGACCGGCGAGGGTGGCGATGCCCGCCTTGCGGTCGGCGAGCGCCCGGACGGCCGCCATGTGGGCGCGCTCGGCGGCGGCGAGGGTCTTCTCGTGCTCGGCGCGCTCCTCGAGGACCTCCGACAGCCTGCGCCTGGCCTCGGCGACGGCCGCCACCAGCTCGGCCTCCTCCTCCGCGATGGCGTCGGCCTCGGCGTCGAGCTCGTCCGGGTCGCGCCCGGGGGTGCGCTCCTGCGGGTCGGCGAGGTGGCGCGTGCGCTCCTGCGCCAGCCGGACGGTGCCGGCGAGCCGTTCGGCGAGCGCCGAGAGCCGGTACCACGTGTCCTGGGCGGCGGCCAGCCGCGGGGCGTCCTGCGCGAGGGCGGCCTCGAGCCGCTCCTGCTCGACGCGCGCCACCGACAGCTGTTCCTCCACCTCGGCGCGCCGGGCGCGGGCGCTCGCCTCGTCGGCCTCCTCACGGGCGAGCTGCGTGCGCACCGTGACGATGTCGTCCGCGGCCAGCCGCAGCCGCGCGTCGCGCAGCTCGGACTGCACCGACTGGGCCCGGCGCGCGATCTCCGCCTGCCGGCCCAGCGGCTTGAGCTGGCGGCGCAGCTCCGCGGTGAGGTCGGTGAGCCGGGTGAGGTTGGCCTGCATCGCGTCGAGCTTGCGGAGGGCCTTCTCCTTGCGCTTGCGGTGCTTGAGGACGCCCGCCGCCTCCTCGATGTACGCGCGGCGGTCCTCCGGCTTGCTCTGCAGCACCGAGTCGAGCTGCCCCTGCCCCACGATGACGTGCATCTCCCGGCCGATGCCGGAGTCGGAGAGCAGCTCCTGGATGTCGAGGAGGCGGCAGGAGTTGCCGTTGATCTCGTACTCGCCCGCGCCGTCGCGGAACATGCGGCGGGTGATCGACACCTCGGAGTAGTCGATCGGGAGGGCTCCGTCGGAGTTGTCGATCGTGAGCGTGACCTCGGCGCGGCCCAGCGGCGCCCGCCCCGAGGTGCCGGCGAAGATGACGTCCTCCATCTTCCCGCCGCGCAGCGCCTTGGCGCCCTGCTCCCCGAGCACCCAGCTGATCGCGTCGACGACGTTGGACTTGCCCGACCCGTTCGGCCCGACGACGCACGTGATGCCCGGCTCCAGCCGCAGCGTCGTGGCCGAGGCGAAGGACTTGAAGCCCTTCAGCGTCAGGCTCTTGAGGTGCACGGGCGGAGATCTCCAAAGGCAGGGACAGTCGATCGAGGCTACCGCTAGCGCTCCTCGAACCCCCGCAGGCCGCCGCGCGCCGCGCTCCACTGTTCGACGACATGATCGACACGCCCCGGAGTCGAACCGCTACGCAATGCGGCCAGAAGTAACTCACACGGGTGATGTTCACCCTCGGCGACGACGACAACACGCCCGTCCGGAAGATTGCGCGCGCTGCCGACGAGGCCGAGCTCGAGGGCACGTGATCGGGTCCACCAGCGGAAACCGACGCCGTGCACGTGGCCGTGCACCCATGCCGTGAGCCGCACCGCCTGATCGCTGCGGGTGATCACGAGCTGCTAGCTTACCCGTTCGTGCCCCCCAACCGGTCTAATGCCGGTGCGCAGATGCTCGCACTCGCGACCGGCGTCGTGCTGGTCGCCGGGGTCGCTGTCGCGGCCTTCCCCGACGAGGTCGTGCCCACCGAGCTGCGCATGGATGCGATCGCGGCGGCGACCGACGCCGACGTGGTCGCCAGGGCCGCGCAGGTGGACGACCGGCCGCCACCCACGGAGATCTCCACCGTGCACGCCTTCGCGTCGGTGCCCGGTGCCACCTCGGGTGGCCCGGCGGAGGCTCCCGAACCGAAGCCCGCGGAGCCGCCGCCCCCGCCACGGCGGGAACCCGTCGCCGTCTCCGGCGCGGTGGGCGAGGTCATCGCCCTGACGAACCAGCGCAGGCGCGACGCGGGCTGCGGGGATCTCGCCCCCGACGCCCGCCTCACCCGTGCCGCGCAGGCACACGCCTCGGACATGAACGAGAAGGGCTACTTCGACCACGTCAGCCGGGACGGGCGCCGCTTCGAGCATCGCGTCCGCGCCGCGGGCTACCCCCGGCCGGGGGCGGAGAACATCGCCAAGGGCCAGACCAGCGCGAGCCAGGTGGTGCGGGAGTGGATGGCGTCGCCGTCGCACCGCTCGGCGATGCTCACGTGCGCCTTCACCACGATCGGCGTGGCGCGGTCGGGCAACTACTGGGTGCAGGAGTTCGGCAAGTAGCAGCGCCGCGAGCGGTGGGAAGGGGTCCGTGCCGGCGCCCCCGACGTGCCGGCACGGACCCCGGGCTCAGCGGGTTGGCGTGGTGACGGGCGGCGTGGTCGGCGGAGCCGGCGGCGCGGGTGGCGCCGATCCGACCGGCGGCCCCGGAACGGCCTGCGGGGTCGGCGGCACCGACGCCCCGCCCGGAGCGGGCGTCGTGGGCACCGCGACCACCAGCGGCGCGGGCGGGGTGTGCCGGCAGCGCCCGGTCCGGGGATCGAAGTCCCAGGTCCCCCGCGGGTATGCCGCACTGCTGCCCGGATCGGTCCCGTCGGAGCGGCCGCACTTCGCGCCCCCCGAGGTGTCGATCGGCATCCCGTCCTGGTCGAACAGGTACACGCCGCTGAGGGGGTTGCCGCCGGCGTCCACCGGGCGGATGTCGCGGATCTCCCGCTCCGAGTCCTGCCACAGGCCCGGCAGCGACGCGGGGGAGCTCGTGGCCGAGCCGCTGTCGTAGCCGCCCGGCAGACCCGCGGTGAGCAGCCACAGCACCACCACCGCGGCCAGCGCGTTCAGGGGCACCACACCCCACAGCCAGCGCCGGTCCCGCCGGGTCAGGTGGCCCACCCAGACCGACACGGGAACCGCGACGAGCGCGAGGAGCAGCGCGGCGGGCGCGCCGCCGCCGAAGACGGCCACGACGAGCGCGGCGGCCGCGATCGCCCGCGCGATCCACCAGGCAGGCTGGAGGCTCGCCACGAAGTCGGCGGCCCGGCGCGCCGCCGTGCCGGGCGCGGGGCGCGCCGTGACGAGCCGCCGCACCTCCGGCAGTGCGGCCACGCTCGGCACCCGCGGGCCGTCCCGGATCACGAGCGGCAGGCCGAGCACACCGACCAGCATCCCGACGAACATGACGAGCGGCTCGCCCGCCCCGGCCCCGAGCACGAACAGCAGCGCACCCGCCACGGGCGCCGCGACCGCGAGCCGGGCGCGGGTGTGACGGGGGTGCGCGGATCCACCGGGCTCCGCGGGCGGGTACCCGGCCGCCGCGCGCAGCTCGGCGGCGTAGGCGCTCGGCGGGCCGAGCCGCGCGGTCAGCGCGGCGACGTCGACGTCGCCGCCGAGCTCGGTGGTGAGGTCGGCGAGGTGGGCACGGACGTCGTCGAGGATCTCCCCGACCTCCGGCGCCGGGAGATCGGCCAGTGCGGCCCGGACACCGCCCAGGTACTCCTCGGCCGCCGGGCTCGCCAGGCGCACCGTTCCGTCGTCGGTCATGCCGCAGCCACCAGCCCCTCCATCGTCTCGGCGAACGCCCGCCACGTCTTCGCCATCTCGCGCAGGCGGTCGCGCCCCGGCGCGTTCAGGCTGTAGTACTTGCGATGCGGGCCCTCCTCGCTGGGCACCACGTACGAGGTGAGCAGCCCGGCGTTGTAGAGCCGCCGGAGCGTGCCGTACACGGAGGCGTCGCCCACCTCGTGCAGACCGGCGGCGCGCAGGCCGCGGACCACCTCGTAGCCGTAACCGTCGCCGCGGTCGAGCACCGCCAGCACGGCGAGGTCGAGCACACCCTTGAGCAACTGGCTCGCGTCCATGCCTGCCCCCTTCTGTGCGATGCACGGTACTACGCATCGCGCAGTAGCGTGAAGCGGGTCAGGCCTTGAGTCGGCCGACGACGATGACCAGCGCGGCGAGCGTCGCAACCGCCAGCAGCACCGACGCCCAGGCGAGCGCCGGCCCGTACGCGGCCACGTCGGGCGGGTCCGGCGGGAGCAATGCGAGGAAGACGCCACCGACCCCGGTCACGCCCAGCACGTTGCCCACCTGGGTGGTGGTGAGCAACAGCCCTGACGACGCACCGGCAGCGGAGTCCGGGGCGACCGCCAGGACCAGCGCAATCACCGGGTTCACCGCCAGCCCCTGGCCGATCCCTGCCATCAGCAGGGCAACGGCGAGGAACGCCGTCTGCCGCTCGACCGGCGCGGCGACGGCGACGAGCACGACGACGCCCAGCGCGCAGGCGACCACCGCGGCACCCGCGGCCGGGACGGCAGCACCCCATCGGGACAGCCGTGGGGCAGCGGCGGATGCCAGCGCGAACCCGATGCCCAGCGGCGCGAACGCGAGCCCCGCCTCCAGCGGCGACCGGCCGAGCCCGTCCTGCACGTAGTGGGTCAGGACGAAGACCAACGGCGCCCCGGCCCCGGCCGCGTACAGCAGGAGCACGACGACGATCCCCGCCGAGAACCGGCGCTCGGCGAACAGGTGCCGCGGGAGAACGGGCGCGCGGTGCCGTCGCTCGTGCAGGAGGAACGCGGCGAGCAGGACCGGCGCTGCGGCGAGGGACGCGACGGCCCACGACGGCCAGCCGTTCTCCCGGCCCTGGCTCACCGGCACGAGGACCGCCAGTAGCGCGGCCGCGCCGAGGAGGGCACCGAGCAGGTCCAGGTGGCGGACGCCCTCCGCACGCGACTCCTGCACGGTCAGGGCCGCGCAGGCCACGACGAGCGCCCCGAGCGGCAGGTTCACCAGGAACGCCGATCGCCACCCCATGCCCGCGACGTCCGCGGCGACGAGGAGGCCGCCGACCGCCGGGCCACAGACGACGCCGAGACCGATCGTGGCGCCGTACCAGCCGACCGCGCGGTCGCGCTCCCCTCCGCCGTAGCCGGTCCGGATGATCGACAGCACCTGCGGCAGCACCGCGGCCGCGGCGAGCCCCTGCATGAGCCGGGCGGCGACGAGGACCCCGGCCGCGGGCGCGGTCCCGGCGAGCGCCGAGGCCGCGGCGTACGCACTCATGCCGGAGAGGAACAGGCGGCGCCGCCCGTAGCGGTCGCCCAGCCGCCCGCCGAGGACGAGTCCGGTCCCGTAGACCGCGCCGTAGCCTGCGACGATCCACTGCGCCTGGGCCGCGGTCGCCCCGAGATCGGACCGGATCGCCGGCAGCGCGACCGTGACGGCGAACGGGTCGAGCACGCCCATGAACGAGCCCAGCAGCAGCGCGGGTAACGCGAGCCGGCGACGGCGGGGACCCGCGCTCCCGTCGATCGCCATGCCCCTGCTTTCCCGCTCCGACCAATGCCGTCACCTGCGGCTACGCTCGCCGCATGTCCGTGGTCGACAACGCCATCTACATCGACGGCAAGCGCGCCGCGGCACCGAGCTCCCTGGACCGGACGTTCGCGGAGCTGCGGCAATGTCCCGACCAGGGACGCAGCTTCTGCTGGATCGGCCTGCTGCGCCCGACACCGGAGGAGATCCAGGCGGTCGCGGAGGAGTTCTCGCTGCACGGCCTCGCCGTCGAGGACACGATCAGCGCGCACCAGCGACCCAAGGTCGAGCGCTACGGCGATGTGCTGTTCGTGGTGCTGCGCCCGGCGCGCTACGTCGACCACGTCGAGGTCGTGGAGATCGGCGAGGTGCACCTGTTCCTCGGGCCCGACTTCGTCATCACGGTCCGGCACGCGGAGAAGCCCGACCTCGCGCAGGTGCGCCAGCGGCTGGAGCGCGAGCCCGACCTCCTGGACAACGGCCCGTACTCGGTGCTCTACGCCGTGCTCGACAAGATCGTCGACGACTACGCGCCCGTGCTCGACGGCCTGCAGGACGACATCGACGAGATCGAGGTGCAGGTCTTCGGCGGCGATCCGGGCGTGTCCAAGCGGATCTACCAGCTCTCCCGCGAGGTCATCGAGTTCCAGCGGGCCGTGGAGCCGCTGTCGGACATGTTCGACGAGCTGCGGGACCGGCTGAAGGAGAAGGCGGGCGAGGCCGACCTCGAGCTGCGGCGTGCGCTGCGCGACGTCGCCGACCACGCCACCCGCGTGCTGGAGCGCATCGAGGCGTTCCGGCAGCTGCTCGCCAACATCCTCCAGGTCAACGCCGCGCTCGTCGGGCAGCGGCAGAACGAGGAGATGGCCCGCATGACCCAGGCGGGCTACGAGCAGAACGAGCAGGTCAAGCGCATCTCCTCGTGGGCGGCGATCCTCTTCGCCCCCACGCTCATCGCCTCGGTCTACGGCATGAACTTCACGCACATGCCCGAGCTCGACTGGCCGCTGGGCTACCCGTTCGCGGTGGTACTGATGTTCCTGCTCGGCCTGGCCCTCTACCTCGTCTTCAAACGCCGCGGCTGGCTGTAGCGCCGGTCATCGGCTCCGGGCCGGCGCCGCCTCGATCACGATGTTCGACGTGGCACGGGTGGCAGCGGTGAGCTCCAGGCCGGCTGCGGCGAGGAGCGTCCGCCACTCGTCCTCGGTGCGCTCCTGCCCTCCGGCCGAGACGAGCATCATCAGATCGAGGAACTTCACCGATGGATCCTCGTTCGGCGGACCCACGACGGCCTCGACGAGGAGCACCCGGGCGTCCGGGGTCATCGCCGCCCGCACGCTGCGCAGGATGCCCAGCGCATCCTCGTCCGCCCAGTCGTGCAGGACGCGGGCGAGGACGTAGGCGTCGGCTCCCGACGGCACCGCCGCGAAGAAGTCGCCCGGTTCCACGCGCACCCGGTCGGCGACGCCTGCGGCACGGAGCACCGAGTCGGCGCCGGCGACGACGTGCGGCTGGTCGAACAGGATCCCGCGCGCCGACGGATGGGCGGCGAGCACCGCCACGAGCACCGCGCCGGTGCCCCCACCGATGTCGGCCACCACGCCGTAGCGGCCGAAGTCGTGCGCGGCGAGGACGGCAGCGCTGTCCACGCGGGAGAACGTGCGCATCGCCGCGTCGAAGACCTCGCCGTGCTCGGGGTGCCTGCGCCGGTACTCCCAGACGTCGCAGCCCAGGAGGGTCCTGAGCAACTCCGGCCGTAGCGAGCGGCGTCCAGGTGGTGCCATCGCAAGGCGGACGATCGCGCCGATACCGCTGTTGTATCGGTGCGATCGTCCAACGCGGCGAGGGCGCCGCCTGGGCGACGCGCAGTAGGTCGGAGTTGCTCAGGGCGCTCCTAGGGCGTGCGCGGCGGCATTCCCGCCCGTGCGTACGCTGTACGCGAGCTCCCCCCACGCCCGCCACTCGTAGTCGGCGCCGAACATGCGCGTGGCGGGGTCGACCGAGACGGGGTGGTCGCGGCACAGGTACTGGCCCGTCGGGTTCAGCGCGAACCGCCGCCCGGCGCCCTCGGAGAAGATGCCGATCGACGCCAACGCCCGCAGGAGCCGGTACAGCGCCGGTGCGTGCGTGCCCGTCGCCACGGCCAGCTCGTCGGAGGTGCGCGGGCCCTCCCGCAGCAGGTCGGCGATCCCGAGGTCGGCCGCGACGGTCACCGCCCGCGAACGCTGCTAGCCGCGCACGACGGCGAGCAACTCCTGCAACTCGTGCGGCGACGCGTCCATGGTCCCTCCCGATCCGGTCACGGGAAGGCGCTCGCTGCGGGAGGCGCGAGCGTCACCCCGTGCCGCCGCCCTCTTGCCCCATTTATGAAACCTGCCTAGCGTAATGCCCCGATCGGGTCGGAACCTCGAGACAGGGGCAGCGCATTGGCCTCCGATTCCTCCGCGGAGCGGCACACCAACACCGTCAGCGTGCTGACGGCTCTGCGCGTGGACGAGGGCAGCAGGCTCGCCGAGCTCGCGCAGCGCACCGGCCTGTCCCGCCCCACCGTCGACTCGATCCTCACCGAGCTCGGCAGGCTCGGGTGGGTCGAGCAGCGCGATCCCCAGGACCCGCCGGACGGGGGCCGCCAGGCAGGCAGGCCCGCCCGCACCTACCGGCTCAACCCGGACGCAGGCTTCGTCGTGGGCGTGGACGTCGGGGTCAACCTGCTCACCGCGATGGTCGCCGACATCACCGGCACCACCCGGCACACCGTCACCCGCCCCATCAGCCGGTCGACGCCCGGCGCCGAGCGCCGCACGGCCGTGCAGTCGCTCGTGGCCGACGCCGTGGCCGAGCTCGGCGTCGAGCCGCGCGAGACGCTCGCACTGAGCCTCGGGGTGCCCGGCATCGTGGACCCGTCCGGCCGGATCACGCTCAGCACCGTCATCCCGGACTGGACCGGCTTCCACGTCGAGAAGCACTTCGGGCGCTGGGCGGGGGTGCCGGTCACCGTCGCCAACGACGCCAACATGGCCACGCTCGCCGAGCACTGGATCGGGGCCGCACGGCTGGTCGACGACGTCGTCTACGTCCTCGCGGGCCGCCGCACCAGCGCCGGCATCATCGTCGACGGCAGACTGCACACCGGTCGGCACGGCGCGGCGGGCGAGATCGGCAGCATCCCCGACCTCTACTTCAGCACCGAGGAGCTGCTCGCCACGCCGGGCAGCGACCCGGACTCCCCCGACGCGATCGGCTCGGTCTTCCGCGCCGCACAGGCCGGTGACGAGCACGCGGCCGCGCTCGTGGAGGAGTTCTACCGGCGGCTCGCGCGGGTCGTCGAGTTCCTGGTCAAGTCGTTCGACCCGGACATGGTCGTGCTCGGCGGCGGCGTCTCGCGCTCCGGGCGCCCCCTGGTCGAGGGCGTCGAGCGCCATCTCGACCGGCCCGTGTTCAACACGATGCCGATCGTGCTGTCGCAGCTCGGGCCCGAGGCCGTCGCCCTGGGCGCCGTGCGATCCGCGCTCCAGCTCGCCGTCCGGCACAGCCCGCTGCTCGCGGCGCTGGTCACGCCGCCGCTCGGTGTTCCCACCCGCCCCATCCCGTGAGGAGTCCTGCAATGACGCCGGTTCCCCGTCGCACCCTGCTCAGATCCCTGGCCGCGATCCCGCTCGTCGCCGGCTGCGCCGGCTCGTCAGGGCCCGCGTTCCTGCCGAACGGTGGGCGGGCGCGCATCGGCTACGGCATGTGGGACAAGGACCAGGTCCCCGCCATGCAGGAGGTCATCGACGAGTTCCGCCGGGAGCACCCGGACGTGGACGTCGAGATCCAGCTCACCCCGTTCGCGACGTACTGGCCGCGGCTGCAGACGGCGATCGTCGGCGGTGGGGCGCCCGACGTGTTCTGGATGAACGCCCCCAACATCGCGATGTACGCCCGGTACGGCACCCTGCTGCCGCTGTCGGACCGGCTGCGCCGCGACGGCGTGACGCTCGCCGAGCACCCGCGGAACCTGGTGGAGCTCTACCGGTACTCCGGCGAGCAGTTCGGCGTGCCGAAGGACTTCGACACGATCAGCCTCTTCTACAACCGGGAGCTGTTCGACCGCGCCCGGATCCCGTACCCGGACGAGACGTGGACGTGGCAGCACGTGCTCGACGCGGCGGCCGAGGTGCGGGACCCGGCCTCGGCGGTCTTCGGGTTCTCCGCGGCGCTGGACCGGCAGCGCGACCTGTACCCGGCCATCTTCCAGAACGGCGGGTGGGTGCTGCGCGACGGCCGCTCCGGCTTCGCCGACGAGGCCACGATCGGCGGCCTGCGTCATCTGACCGGCGCCATCGACCGCGACCTCGCGCCCAACGCCATGGCCAACGCCGACACCCGGTCGCGGGAGCTGTTCCAGGGCGGGAAGCTCGCGATGTACAACGGCCTGCCCAACGACTCGAACGACCCGTACGAGGACCCGGCCGTCCGCGCCCGCACCGGCCTCGCCGTCCTCCCCCGCGGCGTGCAGCAGGGCACCGTCATCCACGGGCTCGCCAACGTCGTCAACGCGCGCACGCCGTACCCGGACGCCGCCTACGAGCTCGTGAAGTTCATGGCCGGGCGGCTCGCAGGCGAGATCCAGGGCCGGTCCGGCACGATCCTGCCCAGCTTCGCGGGCACCCAGCAGGCCTTCCTCGACGCCAAGCCGGAGTTCCGCATGCAGTCGTTCATCGACCAGGTCCCCTACGCCACGGCCTATCCGGCCTCGGTCAACACCATGACCTGGGAGCGGATGCAGCTGCAGATCCTCGGCCCGTCGTGGGTCGGCCCCGGCGGCCGTCCGATCGAGGTGTCGGCGCGGCTCCTGGCGGGCGACATGGACGTCGTCCTCGCGAAGGAGTCGGCGGTATGACCCAGCTCGCGACCCGGCCGGCGCAGCAGCATGCGGACGCGCGGCGGCCCAGCAGGCCCCGGCGCCGCCACCACAGCGCCTACCTGTTCATCGCCCCGGTGGGCCTGGGCCTGCTGGTCTTCTACCTCTACCCCGCGGTGTCGACGTTCGCGCTCAGCTTCACGGCGTGGGGGCCGTTCGGCGGCAACACCTTCACCGGGATCGCCAACTACGTGGGCGTGTTCAAGCTGGAGACGTTCTGGAGCGCGCTGGGCAACACGCTGCTCTACATGCTGATCGGCCTGCTCACGCTGCCGTTCGCGATCCTGTTCGCGGTGCTGCTCAACCGGGAGGGCCTGCACGGGGTCACGGTGTACCGCGCGCTCTACTTCATCCCGTTCATCACTCTGCCCGTCGCCAGCGGCCTGGTCTGGAAGTGGCTCTACAACGGCGACTTCGGCCTCCTCAACCAGTTCCTCGGGATCTTCGGCATCCCCGGCACCTACTGGGTCTCCAACCCGACCACCGCGCTCTTCGCCATCGGCGTGGTGCAGGTCTGGTCGCAGATCGGCTACTACCTCGTGATCTTCATCGCCGGCATCAAGGCGGTCCCGAAGGAGTACTGGGAGGCGGCCGAGATCGACGGCGCGAACGGCTGGCAACGGTTCTGGCGCATCACGCTGCCGATGCTGACGCCCACGATCTTCTTCTGCACGATCATCAACGTCATCGCGACGCTGCAGATCTTCGACCTCGTGTACGTCATGAGCGCCTCCGCGACCGCGAACCCGGCGTTCAGCGCGTCGCAGTCGATCGTCTCGCTGTTCTACGAGAAGGCCTTCGTCGAGGCGGACAAGGGCACGGCCACCGCGCTGGCCTTCCTGCTCATGCTGCTGATCGGCGCCCTCACGTTCGTCCAGTTCCGGCTGCAGCGCAGGTGGGTGCACTATGTCTGAGACCGTCCTCCGCTCCCGCAGCGCCCGCGGGTCGCGCCTCGGCTCGGTGGTCACGCACGCTGTGCTCGTCGCCGGCGCCGTCGCGATGATCGGCCCGTTCGTCTGGCAGGTGCTCACCGCTTTCAAGTCCCAGCCCGAGACCGCGAGCGTGCCGCCGACCCTGCTCCCCCGCGAGTGGCTGTGGTCGAACTTCTCCGACGTGTTCGCCACGCTCCCGTTCGGCCAGCAGCTGGTCAACTCGCTGATCGTGGCGGCGGCCGTGACGGTCGGGCAACTGGCCTTCTGCTCGCTCGGCGCCTACGCGTTCGCCCGGCTGGAGTTCCGCGGGCGGGAGCTGCTCTTCGCGCTGTTCCTGTCGGTGCTGATGGTGCCCAAGCAGCTGCTGGTCCTCCCGCAGTACCAGATCATGTCCGGCCTCGGGCTACTGAACAGCCTGCCCGCCCTGATCCTCCCGGGCCTGTTCTCCGCCTTCGGCACGTTCCTGCTGCGCCAGTTCTTCGCCACGATCCCGAAGGACTTCGAGGAAGCCGCGTTGCTGGACGGCGCCGGCCGGTTCCGGATCTTCTTCTCGGTGATGCTGCCGCTGGTCAAACCCGCGCTCGCAGCGCTCGCGGTGATCACCGTGATGCACTCCTGGAACGACCTGCTGTGGCCGCTGGTCGTCAACACCGATCCGGCGTCGATGCCGATCAGCGCAGGCCTCACCAGCCTGCAGGGCCAGGAGTGGACCAACTACCCGGTCCTCATGGCCGGGGCCCTCATGGCTTCGATCCCGATGCTGCTCGCCTACCTGGCGCTGCAGCGGCAGTTCGTGCAGGGCATCGCCCTCTCCGGAACGAAAGGTTGAGCGACATCAACGCATTGCGTGTGGGAATGGTCGGCGCCGGCGGGATAGCGAACGCCCACCTCCCGGCCTGGCGCCACGCGGGCGCCGAGGTCGGCGTGTACTCGCTGCACGGAGCGCCGGAGCTGGTGGCGCGGCACGGCGCGGGCCACGTGGTGGCCAGCCTCGACGAACTGCTCGCCGCGGTGGACGTCGTCGACGTGTGCACCCCGACGTACACCCATCCCGAGATCGTGTTCGCCGCCGCGGCGGCGGGGCGCCACGTCCTGTGCGAGAAGCCCCTCGCCCTCGACGCCGCGACGGGCGAGGCGATGGCGCAGGCGTGCGCTTCCGCCGGGGTGCAGCTCTACCCGGGGCACGTCGTGCGCTACTTCCCGGAGTACGTGGCGCTGCAGGCCGCCGTGGCCGGCGGGGCCATCGGCACCCCCGCCGTACTGAGGTTCGACCGCTGCGGGGCCCGCCCCCGCCGCAGCTGGTTCGCCGATCCGCAGCGCTCGGGCGGCATCATCATGGACCAGATGATCCACGACCTCGACTTCGCCCGGTGGCTCGGCGGCGAGGTCGAGACGGTCCACGCGCGCCTGTCCGACAGCGCTCCGGGGACCGCGACCGGAGTGGTGTCGGCGCACGTCGTCGCCCGGCACCGGGGCGGGGCCATCAGCACCGTCACCGGCACATGGGCTCGCCCGGGCACGCGGTTCCGGTACGGCTTCCACGCCGCGGGCACCGACGGCATGCTCTCCCACGACTCGGCGACCGACCCGTCGTTCCGCACCGACACCGGAGCGCCGTCCGGCGACGGCGGAGAGCGGCTGCTGCCCGATGTCTCCCTGGTGGAGAGCCCGTTCATCGCCGAGATCCGCGAGTTCGCCGCCGCCTTCACCGGCGGTCCGGCACCACGCGTGAGCGCCGCGGACGGCGTCGCGGCCGTCCGGATCGCGGCGGCGGCCAACGCCTCGCTCGCCAGCGGCCGCCCGGAGGTCGTCGACGCGGTGGGGGTGCCGGCATGACGCTGCGGATCGGCGTGATGTCCCTGGCCCACCTGCACGCCCTGAGCTACATCGGCCTGCTCGCCGGGCGCCCGGACGTCGAGCTCGCCGTGACCGACCCGGACGCCGGACAGCGTCCGCCCGGCGAGTCCGGCGGCCGCGCGCTCGCCGAGCGGCTCGGCGTCACCCGCTACTTCGGCACCTACCGGGAGCTGCTCGACTGGGGGCCGGACGGTGTCGTCGTCTGCTCCGAGAACTCCCGTCACCGCGAGCTCACCGAACTCGCCGCCGCGGCGGGGGCGCACGTGCTGTGCGAGAAGCCGATGGCCACGACCGTCGAGGACGGCGAGGCGATGGTGGCGGCGTGTGCGGCGGCAGGCGTCCACCTGATGGTCGCCTACCCGGTGCGGTTCTCCCGCCAGTTCCGCGCGCTGCAGGCCACCCTGCCCGCGCTGGGCCGGGTGGTCGCCGCCACGGGCACGAACAACGGCAAGCTCCCGACGGCGCGGGCCTGGTTCGCCGACCCGGTGCTCGCGGGCGGCGGCGCGATGATGGACCACACCGTGCACCTCGCCGACCTGTTCGACTGCCTGTTCGACGGGGCCGAGGCCGAGTCCGTCCAGGCCTTCGCCAATCGGATGATCTACGGCAGCGCCCGCGTGGAGACCGGCGGGATGGTCTCGCTGTGCTACCCGGGCGGCGTGGTCGCGACGATCGACTGCAGCTGGTCGGTTCCCGAGCACTACCCCACCTGGGGTGGGCTCACGCTGCGGCTGGTCGGGGAGGACGGCATCGCCGACATGGACGCGTTCGCGCAGGCCGTGCACGGGTTCTCCGAGGCGACGCGCGCGCCGCTGCGGCTCGACTTCGGCGCGGGCGGGGACGGGCCGATGCTCGACGAGTTCGTCTCCGCGATCCGCGACGGGCGGCGCCCGCAGCCGGACGGCGAGTCCGGGCTGCGGTCGCTGCGGCTCGTGTCCCGCGCCTACGAGTCGGTGCGGACCGGGGAACCGGCGTGACCCGTGCCGATGTGGGGAGGCCGAGGCTGCCCGCACGCGGGCCGGCGCTGTTCTGCGGGGGAGGCGCGCAGGGAGCGAGGAACGAGCGACCGAGCACCGGAGGAGCAGGACAGTGCCTCGAAGGCCCGCAAGCCCGCCGGAGCGAAGCGGAGGCGAATTGATACAGCTGGGGGTGGTCGGCGCCGGCTTCCGCGCCGGCCTCGCCGCCGCCGCCGAAGTGCCCGGGACGGCCCGGGTGGTGGCGGTGGCCGACGTCGACGCCGACGCCGCGCGGCGGGCGGTACACGAGCGTCACCCGCGTGCGGACGTGCACACCGACCACCGCGCGCTGCTGGACCGCGCGGACGTCGACGCCGTCCTGCTGATCACCCCGGACCACACCCACGCCGACCTGGCCTGCGCCGCGCTGGAGGCGGGCAAGGCCGTGTTCGTGGAGAAGCCGCTCGCCACCACCGTCGAGGACTGCGACCGGGTGCTGCGGACGGCGCGGGAGACCGGCAACCGGCTCTACGTGGGGCACAACATGCGGCACATGCCGGTGGTCCGCACGATGCGGGAGATCGTCGCGCGCGGGGACATCGGGGCCGTGCAGTCGGTGTGGGTACGCCACTTCGTCGGCAATGGGGGCGACTTCTACTTCAAGGACTGGCACGCCGAGCGCCGGTGCACCACGTCGCTGCTGCTGCAGAAGGCCGCGCACGACTTCGACGTCGTGCACTGGCTCGCAGGCGCGTACACGGAGCGGGTGAGCGCGTTCGGCTCCCTGCGCGTGTACGGCGACGGCCACCGCCGCGCGCCCGGCACGCCGAAGCCCGCGGACTGGTTGGCCCCGGACCGGCACTGGCCGCCCCGCGCCCAGCGCGACCTGAACCCCGTGATCGACGTCGAGGACCTCTCGCTGGTGAACCTGCAGCTCGGCGGCGGCGTGCTGGCCGCGTACCAGCAGTGCCACTTCACCCCGGACTACTGGCGCAACTACACCGTGATCGGCGACATGGGACGGCTCGAGAACTTCGGCGACGGCTCCGGCGCGGTCGTGAAGGTGTGGAACCGGCGGCGATCCGGCTACGCGCCCGACGCCGACGCCGAGCACGTCCTGCCGCCGAGCACCGAGGTCCACGCGGGCGCGGACGGGCCGCTCATGGCGGAGTTCCTGCGCTTCGTCCGCGACGGCGGGCGCACGGACACCTCCCCCGTGGCGGCCCGGATGAGCGTGGCCGCGGGCGTGCAGGCCACCGCGTCGCTGCGGGCGGGCGGCGAGCCGCTGGAGGTCCCGCCGCCGGACCCGCAGCTCGTGGCGTACTACGAGCGGGGGCAGGCCTGACCGCGCCCCGAAGCCTACGAAGCGGGTTCCTCTGCGGGCGCGGAGACGTTGACCAGCTTCTGCAGTGCGGCGACGTGGCCGTCGAACGCGTCCCTGCCCCGGGGACTGAGCCTGACGTAGGTGCGGCTGCGCCGTCCGGCGCCGGTCTTGTTCACCGTGACGTAGCCGGCCTGCTCCAGGGTGGAGATCTGCTTGGACAGCGCGGAGTCGCTCAGCCGGAGGCTGTCGCGGAGGAAGGCGAACTCGGCCCATGTGGTGGCCGCGAGCAGCGACACGATCGAGAGCCGGGTCGGGGCGTGGATCAGCTCGTCGAACCCCGGCGCAGGTGTGAACGCCACCGGCTAGCCCGCCTCCGGCCGCTCGGGCGCCGCCTCGGCGACGGCGGTGCGCCGCAGCGCCAGGCTTCCGCCGAGGAACACCAGCGTGGCCACGACGCCGCTGATCGTGCTGTCCCAGCTCACATCGGCAGCTCTGCGGCGGGGGCGAACCCCCATCGAGCGGTGGAGAGCCATCGCCAACCCGCCGATACCCGCGATCCCGACCGCCGGCACCGCGTAGTCGAGGACGGTCCGATCCAGCCGGTTCCCCAGCTGTCGTCCAGGTCGCTGCTCACGGCGATGGTCATGAACACCGCGGCGATGCACGCTCAGGGGTGCGGGTTGCGCGGGCGGGGCTGGCAGCGGGGGCAGGTGTAGGAGCTGCGGTTCATGAATGCGTCGCGGCGGATCGGGGTGCCACAGCGCGGGCACGGGCGGTCCGCCTGGCCGTACACCGCCAGCGAGCGGTCGAAGTAGCCCGATGCCCCGTTGACGTTGACGTACAGCGCGTCGAACGAGGTGCCGCCCGCGGTGAGCGCCTCCGCCATGACGGCGGTGGCCGCGCCGAGCACGGCGCGGCCCTGCCCACGGGTGAGGCTCTCGGTCGGCCGGGCGCCGTGGAGGCGCGCCCGCCACAGCGCCTCGTCCGCGTAGATGTTGCCGATGCCCGAGACCACGGTCTGGTCGAGCAGCGCCCGCTTGAGCCCGGTGCGGCGGCGCCGGATGGCGGCGACCGCCTCGTCGAGGTCGAAAGCGGGGTCCATCGGGTCGCGGGCGATGTGGGCGACGGGAGCGGGGACGAGTCCCCCGCCCGCGGCCGGCACCAGCGGGTGGACCGACAGCCCGCCGAACGTCCGCTGGTCGACGAACCGCAGCTCGGGGCCGGCGTCGGCGAACCGCAGCCGGACGCGCAGATGGGTCTCGTCCGGGCGGTCCGCGTCGGCGACGAGCATCTGCCCGCTCATCCCGAGGTGCGCGAGGACCGCGTCGTCACCGTCGTCGGCGTGGTCGAGCTCGAGCCAGAGGTATTTGCCGCGGCGGCGGACGCCGCTGATCGTGTGGCCGACCAGCCGCGCGGCGAAGTCGGCGGTCCCTTCGACGTGCCTGCGGACGGCGCGCGGGTGCGCCACGGTGGCCTCGGCGACCTTGCGGCCGAGGACGTGGTCGGCCAGGCCGCGGCGGACGACCTCGACCTCGGGCAGCTCGGGCACGTGCGGAGGCTAGCTCGCCGACCCGGAACCGGCGTCGGAGCCCGCGGCGGCCTCCGCGGTGAGCGTGCGCCACGCGAGCTCGGCCGCCTTCTGCTCGGCCTCCTTCTTGGTGCGCCCGACCCCGGAGCCGAGCTCGCGGCCCGCGACCACCGCCGTGGCGGTGAACTCCTTGAGGTGGTCCGGCCCGTCCTCGGTGATGCGGTACTCGGGCACTCCGAGATCGGCGGACGCGGTGAGCTCCTGCAGGCTGGTCTTCCAGTCCAGGCCCGCCCCGAGCAGCGGCGCGCCCTGCAGCAGGGCGTCGAACAGCCGGTGCACGAGCTCGCGGGCGGTGTCCAGGCCGTGCTCGAGGTAGACGGCGCCGATCAGTGCCTCGGTGGCGTCGGCGAGGATGCTCGCCTTCTCCCGGCCGCCGGTGAGCTCCTCGCCGCGGCCCAGGTACAGATGGGCGCCGAGCCCGTTGTCCCCGAGGGTGGCGGCCACACCGGCGAGGGCGTGCATGTTCACCACACTCGCGCGGAGCTTGGCGAGCTGCCCCTCGGGCAGCTCGGGGTGGTCCCGGTAGAGCCGCTCGGTGACGATGATCGACAGCACTGAGTCGCCCAGGAACTCCAAGCGCTCGTTGGTGGGCAGCCCGCCGTTCTCGTAGGCGTACGAGCGGTGGGTGAGCGCCAGGGTGAGGAGCTCCTCGGAGACCTTCACTCCCAACGACGCGAGAAGGGGCCCGCGATCGTCCGCGGGCCCCTGCGGGGCGCGTTCCGCCATCCGCCCGTCGTCAGGCCGGGGTGACGACCGGGCGGCCGTCGTAGGTGCCGCAGGTGGGGCAGGCGACGTGCGGGGGCTTGGTGGCCCGGCAGGCCCGGTTGGAGCAGGCGACGAGGGTCGGGACAGCGGCCTTCCACTGCGCCCGGCGCGAGCGCGTGTTCGACCGCGACATCCGGCGCTTCGGAACAGCCACGTGAAATCTCCTAGCAGTGAGTAGCGGGGCGTAGTACTCGGGTCTCAGTCGGCGGACAGGCGCTCCTGGAGAGCGGCCCACCGAGGGTCCAGTGTCTCATGCCCGTGGTCGGGCGCGAGGTCGACCCACTTCTCCCCGCAGTCGGGGCACAGTCCGGCGCAGTCGTCGCGGCAGAGCGGGGC
The DNA here is from genome assembly GCF_007994075.1 of Pseudonocardia hierapolitana. Taxonomy (NCBI): domain Bacteria; kingdom Bacillati; phylum Actinomycetota; class Actinomycetes; order Pseudonocardiales; family Pseudonocardiaceae; genus Pseudonocardia; species Pseudonocardia hierapolitana. The sequence continues at coordinate 521,949 of NZ_VIWU01000001.1, forward strand.
CAGCGGCAGGGCGAGCACCACGGCGTCGCGCACGATCTGCTCGACGTCGACCAGCTCGTCCACCACCCGTGGCAGCTCGTCGGCGTCGGTGGTCTCGTCGGTGACGCTGTCCGGGTAGGCGAACAGCTCCGACAGCTCCACGTCGATCTCGTCGGAGAGAGCGTCGAGGCAACGGGCGCACTCGCCGGACAGCGGCGCGTGCACCGTGCCGGAGACGTACACACCCTCGGTGACCGACTCCAGCCGGACGTCGAGCTCGATCGGCGCGCTCTCGGGAACGGCGATCGTCTCCAGTCCGAGGCGCGCGGGGCCGGCCGGCGCCGGGATGCGCCTGCTGTAGGCGCGCATGTTCCCGGGACGGCGCCCCAGCTCCCGCGTGGCGAAGACCCACGGGCTGGCCGGGTCGGGACGGCCGGGATGGGGGTGGTGCGTGCTCACGTGTCCAGAGTAGGCCCGCCACGCGCCGGCAGGTCGGCGGCGCCGGTTGCGGAAATCGGTCGGCGGAGCACACCGGCGCGAATATCGTCGCCGGGTGCCCGACGCGATCTTCGCTCACCCCGCCTGGCACCCGTCTAGGTGTACTGACTCGGGAGGTTGTTGACGGTCATGCGGCGAGTCGGGTGATCGGAGGGCGGCCGCCGAGGGCGGAGTGGGCGCGTCGAGTGTTGTAGTGCTCGACCCAGCTGTCCAGGGCGGTGAGCCGGTCGTGGTTGGACAGCCAGGGTTGGGCGTAGGCGAACTCGGTCAGCAGGGTGCGGTTGAGCCGTTCAGCTTTGCCGTTGGTCCAGGGGCAGCCGGGTTTGGTGAACCGGCGCCGGATCCCGAGCGCGACACACACCGCCCGCCAGTCCTGCCCGATCCGGTAGACCTTGGCGTTGTCGGTCAGGACCCGCAGCACTCGCACGCCGTGCTCACGGAACCAGGCCACGGCCCGGTGCAGGAACCCGGCGCAGGTGGTGTCGCGTTCGTCGGGCAGCGCTTCGATGTAGGCCAGCCGGGAGTGGTCATCGACCGCGACGTGCAGGTAGTCGTAGCCGATCCCGCGCCCGATTCCGCGCCCGATTCCGCTCTGGCGGGCTTCTCGGCGCCCGTGCAGCCGCCAGCCGCCGCCGTCAGGGACCCGGCCCAACTTCTTGACATCGATGTGGATCAGATCCCCGGGGTGGGGGCGTTCGTAGCGGATCCCGCAGTGGCGGCGCCGGACCGGTGCGCCGGTGATCGGGTCGATCGCGGCCAGGTGCGGCACCTGGTGGCGGGCCAGCACCCGGCCGACGGTGGAGGCGACCAGGCCGAGCTCGCCGGCCAGGAACACCGCTCCCCGATGCGCGGTGGCTCGCAACTCGAGGATGCGGTCCTCGATCTGTGCGGCGACGCGGTTCGGGCTGGTGTGCGGCCGCGACGAGCGGTCGGCAAGTCCGTCCCAGCCCTCCTCGCGGTAGCGGCGGACCCACTTGTGCACCGTCGCTCGGGAGACGCCGAGTTGCTCGGCGATCCGCGCCGCTGGCCACCCGGCGAGGAAGCGTTCGACGATGAGCCGCCGCGCAAAGACGGTGGTGCGGGCGTTACGGTGCGCCACGAGGACCTCCTGGGCCTGGAGCGAGTGCGTGAGACACACCCACTCCGCCCGGAGGTCCTCCCTCGATCAAGCCGACACGCTGACCGAACTGTCAACAACGTCCTGAGTCGCTACATCTAGGGACGGCGAGGCCGGCTCCATCGGATAGCGTTCCCCGGTGCCCTTGATCCAGAGCTGCACCGTCGAGGATCCGCTGCACGGCGTGGTGATCGTCCACACCGACGTCGAGCGGGGACGGGTCGAGGTCGCAGGCGATGGCTTCCCCGCGGTGCACCTGCGCCGGTCGGGGACCGCCGAGGTGTCCGCCTACGTGCCGATCGGCACCCGCGACCCCGCACACCTCACGCTCACGGTCGACGGGACGCCGGCCACGCTCATCCCCGGGCGGGGCCGGTTCACCCGCGGCTCGTTCCGGGTGGACACCCACGTGGAGGGCGTCCACTACCACTTCCGCCCCTCCGACGAGGACGGCAGCCTGCTCTCCCGCGACGGCCGACGGCTGGGCGAGCTGATGCTGGAGCCGGAGACGGTGGAGCTGATGGCGGTGTGGACGCCCGGCGCCGACGTCCGGCCGCAGGACGCCGCCATCGGCTACGCGCTGGCCACCGCGTTCGGGACGGGGGCGGAGAGCACGCTGACGATGCTGATCCACACGCTCACCGGGGTGACGTACAGCTGATCACGGCTCCCGGGTCTCCGCCACAACTCACCCACGGACCGTCGGGTGCACCGGCGCGGCCGCCACGACCCACACGACGCGCCGCTCGACGTCGGGGCAGTACCAGATCCGCCCGCCCCCGGCGAGCTCGTACTGCCACTGCGGCAGCCTCCGCCCGCCGACCTCGCGCTCGGCGAGCCGCCCGTGCAGCCGGTGCTGGCGGGCCGGGTCGTGGGGCCGGGCCGGGCGTTCGGTGAGCGCGGTCCAGGCCTCCCCCGTTGCCCCCGCGGCCACGCGACGCAGCTCTTCCCATCCCTTCGCGGCCTCGGACGTGGCGAACCGCGGCTCCCATCCGCGGGGCATCCCCTCAGCTCCCCCCGGGTGCCGGGACCGGACCGAGGTCGTCGCCGACCGGCCGGGACAGCTCGGCGGTGAGGCCGGGATCGGCGTGGATCGCCGCCGTGGCCCGCCACTCGACCAGCAGCTGCGACAGCACGTCCCACCGCCCCAGCTCCGCGGACGCCTGCACGGCGCGCGCGAAGTCGCCCGTGAAGCGGCGCCGATCGTCGATCGGGAGCAGGCCGACCCACGGGAACTCCCCGGTCAGCGCCTCGTGCGCCGCGTCGTCCATGCGCAGCAGCGCGGCGCGCAGCGCCCGGGCGGCGGCGAGGGCGCCATCGGCCGCCGCCTCGGCGCGGTCCTCCCGCACCAGGAGCAGCGCCACCCCGTCGCGCCGCCGGACACGCACGTCGCCCCGGTCGGCGAGGGCCGCGACGCGCCGCGGGTCGCGCTGCAGCTCGCTCCACTGCACGTCGGTGGCCATGCACCGGGATGCTGGACGCCTTCAGGGGTCCGGGCAATCGCCCGCTGGGTCAGAGTTCGCCGAAGGGGGCGGCGTAGCGGAACGCGCCGCGCAGCTGCGGGCGGTACGCGGTCAACGGGCGGGCCTGGAAGTGAGACGCCCACTCCGGCACCTCGGGCTCGATCCCCAGCTCGGCGGCGGGGCGGAAGCCGAACCGCGGGTAGTAGTCGGGGTGCCCCAGCAGCACGACGACGCCCTCGTCGAGCGCGTCCGCCGCGCCGAGCACCGCGTGCATGAGGGCACTGCCCACCCCGCGGCGCTTGTGGGCCTCCCGCACGCCGAGCGGGCCGAGGCCGAGCGCGGGCAGCCGGTCGGGGCCGAGCGTCGCCCGCGTGACGCAGACGTGCCCCACCACCGAGCCGTCGATCTCGGCGACGAGCGACAGCGGCGGCAGCCACGCATCGCTCCCGCGCAGGGCGTCGACCAGCCCCGGCTCGACCGGGGTGGCGTCGGGGTACATCGGGGCGAACGCCTCGGCGTGGACGTCGGCGATGACGGGCGCGTCACCCGGGAGCTCACGGCGGACCAGCACCGGAACAAGATCCAGCCCGGCCGGCGGATCCGCAATCGATTTGCTCACCCGATGTGGCGCAGCTGCGGCCACAGCTGCGACCACGGCACGCGCCGCTCGCGGACCAGCCAGACCGGCTCCCCCTGCTCGTCGTTGTCCAGACCCACACCGTTGTCGACGCGCGCGGCGAGCTCGACCGCGCCGAACCACCGGCGCAGCTGCGTCTCGTCCAGTCCGACCACGATCAGCGTGGCGGCCTCCTCCGGAGGAGGACCCCAACTCCAGTACGAGTTGTGCCCGCTGTGCGCCGGGGTGAGCGCGGGCAGGAACCGGTCGACGGCGCCGGCCTCCCCGTAGTTGCCGGTGAGCACCGCGACGCGCTCGCCCGCCGGCACCTGCGCGTGCACCGCGGCGATCGTGGCGGCGAACTCCGGCCAGCCGACCGTCTCCCCCGCGTCGTAGTTGATGTCCGGCACCGGCGTGCGCGCCAGCTCGCCGACCGGCACGAGCGGCAGCATGAGCAGGGCCGACATCGCGAGGCTCAACGCGAGAGCGGCCACGATCAGGCCGGACCGGATGCGGCGGGCGCCGCGGCGGGCCCACTCGACGACCGCGGGCGCGCCGGCCGCGAGCAGCACGGGGAAGAAGCCCGCGAGGTAGTAGGGCTTGCCGCCCGTCACCAGGAACAGCACCGCGACCAGCACGTACGCCACGGCGAAGGCCCGCCACGTGCGCAGCGCGGGGTCGCGGGCCAACCGCCACCAGCCCAGCGCCCACACCGGCACGAGCAGCGGACTCACGAGCACGAGCTGGAACGGCAGGAAGAGGTACCACGGTTCGCTGCTGCCGGAGCTGCCGCCCGCGATCGCGGTAGACAGCGTGAACACCGGGAACCCGTTGGCGGCCTGCCAGGCCAGGTTCGGTGCCCAGATCACGAGCGCCACGGCCGCGCCCAGCCACGGCCAGCGGCTCGCCAACGCCGCCCGGGGCCCCACCGCGAGCACGCCCACGAGGACGCCGGCGAGCAGCACCAGCGGCAGCGACTTGTTCTGCACGGCGAGGCCGGCCACGGCGCCCGTGGCGAGCCAGACCGCGCCCCCGTCCCGCAGGGCGCGCACCAGCAGCCACGTCAGGGCGGTCCAGGCGAGCAGGTCGAACGTGGTGGTCGAGAGCAGGTGCCCGACGACGAGCAACACCGCCGAGACACCCATGCTCGCCGCGGCCAGCAGCTGCGCGCCGCGCCCTCCGCCCAGCTCGCGGGCGATCAGGCCGGTGAGCACCACCACCAGGGCCGCGGCGAGCACGGACGGCAGGCGCAGCCCGGTGAGCGAGCCGGGCAGCACCGTGTCCATCGCGCGGGCGAGGAACGGCGTGAGCGGCGGCTGGTCCACGTAACCGAACGCGGGCTCACGTCCCGCCCGCAGGAAGTACAGCTCGTCGCGGTGGTAGCCGTAGCGACCGGACACCGCGAGCAGCAGCGCGGCGACGCCGGCCGCCAGCGCGCCGAGGCCGCCCCACGCTGCCCGCGCGCGGGGCGGAACCTCGGCGACTGCGATCACACGGCGACGCTAGCGCCGGTGCCACGCGGTGTCTGTAGAGGAGAACCCCGCATCAGCCCCCACCGCCCGGGCCGCCACCACCACCGGCGGCAGCAGCGGGAGGCGCGGGCGGGAGCAGGAGCTCCTGGCCCTCCCGCAGACCGGAGAGCACCTGGGTGTACTCGTCGCCGACGGCACCGGCATCGAACGGGGTCGGAACAGGTTGGCCGTCCGGGCCGCGGACGTCGACGATCGTGCTCGCCCCCTCGCGCCGGACCGCGGCCGACGGGATGCGCAGCACGTTGTCCACCGACTCGGTGATCACGTCTGCCAGCGCGGTCTGGCCGTCGCGCAGCCGGGCGTCGCCCTCGCGGAGCACGATCGTGGCGTTGTACTGCACGATCCCGTTGGACGGGGTCCCGGTCGGCGCGATCGCGAGCACGGTTGCGGGCGCCCGCAGGTCGGGAATGGCGTCGACCGTGACCTCCACCTGCTGGTTGACCGCGATGCGCGCCGCGTCGGACTCCTCGAACGGCACGACCAGCTGGAACGTGTCGAGGTTGTTCAGGACGATGAGCGGGCTGCCGCCCCCCGTGCCACCGGAGCCGCTGTCGGATGCGAGGTCGGTGCTCTCGGGGATCGTCGCGGTGCTTCCGGGTGCCACCGGGGTGGTGCCGGACGCCTCGCCCACGAACTCGCCCGCCCTGCCGTTGATCGCCGACACGGTGCCTGCAGTCGGGGCGTAGAGCACCGTGTTGTCGACGTCCTGCTGCGCGACCCGGACCGCCGCCTGCGCGTTGCGCAGCTGGGCCTTGCGGACCTCGATGTCGGCGGGCCGGTCGTTGCGCGCGGCGCCGCTGTCGTTCTCGGCGGAGATGACGGTCTGCTGCTCCCGCTCGATCGACACCTGCCCGGCGGCCCGGTCGACGTCCTCCTGGTGCTTCGCCTGGTCCAGCGCGGCCTCCGACTGGAGCACGGTGCGCTTCGCGTTGTCGACGGCGGTGCGCGCGGAGGCGATCTGCTCCTGGCAGGACGGGGTCTGGGCCGGGCTGTACGCGATGCCCTCCACGGTGAACGACGCACCCTCGGTGCTCTCGTCGTCGTCCCGGGACCGGGGTTGCGTCGTGGGCGGGGTCGTCGGGGCCGGCGTCTCCTGGTCGTCCTCGGTGCTGCTCAGGGACGAGCTGTCGTCCCCGTCCCCACAGGTGTCCTCGGTCTGGCGCAGCGTGTCCCAGGCGCGGTCGAGGACCTTCTTGTCGAAGTCGAGCTGCTCGCGCGCCCGCTTCGTGGCGGCCTCGTTGAAGTCGTTGGTCTCGTCGACCTGCTTCTTGACCGCCTCGAGGATCTCCCGCGCCTGGTCGAGGGTGCGCCCCGTGGCGTTCACGCGGTTGTTGCCCTGGGCGCGGTCCAGCTCGGCCTGCGCCTCGGCGAGGTTCGCCTGTTCCTGCTGGAGCGTCTGGCGGAGCGCGAAGTCGTCGATGCGCGCGAGCTCCTGGCCGGGCACGACCTGGTCGCCGACGCCCACCAGCACCTCCGTGAGCTGCCCGCGCCGCGGGAAGCCGAGGGTCTGCTCGGAGATCGCGACGAGGGTCCCGGACGCCGACACGGTCGACTGCACCGAGCCGCGGTCCACGCGCAGCGTCGGCGGTGGCGGCGGCTCCGCGGTGCAGGCCGTGAGGGCCAGCACCGCGGCCGCACCGATGGCGCATGCCGCCCAGGCGCGCCGACCGGTCGTTCGGGACATGGGAGCTCCTGCCTTGATCACTTCTGGTCTGACTCTCGCGCGGGTCATTGGTATCGGAGGGCCTCGATCGGACGCAGCCGCGACGCGCGGTGCGCCGGGTAACCGCCCGCGATCAGGCCGATGATCAAGCTGATGGTGAAGGCGAGCACGATCGACATGGGGTCGACGGCCGGCGCCGGGAAATCGGGGATGAGCTGCGGCAGGATCGCGGCACCGGTGAGCGAGAGACCCACACCGAGCGTGATGCCCATCAGCCCGCCCAGCCCGGACAGGAAGATCGACTCGAGCATGAACTGCAGGAGGATCACCCGCGGCCGGGCGCCGATCGCCTTGCGGATGCCGATCTCCCGGGTCCGCTCCGTGACCGTCACCAGCATGATGTTCGCGACGCCGATGCTTCCGACGATCAGCGAGATCCCGGCGACCGCAGCGGTGAACAGCGTCAGGAACGACAGGAACTGCGTGGCCTCCTGGATCTGCTGCTGGAGCGCCTGCACCTCGAAGTCGCGCTTCGCGGGGTCGCGGATGTTGTGGCGGTCGGACAGGACCGTCGTGATCTGGTTCGTCGCCGCGGTCACCGCCTCGGCGGAGTACGCCCGCACGATGATGGTGTCCAGCTCGTCGTCGCCGCCGGTGAGGTAGCTGCGCGCGGCCCCGAGCGGCATGATCGCGACGTCATCCTGCTGCCCGGTGGCCTCCGCGACGCCGATCACCCGGAAAACCGCCCGGCTGATCCGGATCTCCTGGCCGAGCGCGGATGTCGCGTTGCCGCCGAACAGCTCGTTGACCGGGTTGGGACCGAGCACGACCACCTTGGCGTTGGAGCGGACCTCCTGCTCGTTGAACGGGCGCCCCGCCGTCAGCTCGCGGTCGGTGATCGGGAAGTAGTCGGCCGTCGTTCCCGTGACCGACGTGCGGTACTGGTCGCCCTCCCGCTGCAACAGCGCGGCCCCGCCCACGATCGGGATGGCGGTCGCGACGTCCGGCGCGTCCCTGAGCAGCGCCTCCAGGTCGTTCTCGGTGAGGTCGCGGGCCCGGCCGCCGCCGGGCACCCCGCCCTCGGTGGGGGTCACCGTGATCTGGGTGTTGAGCGAGCCGAACTGCTCGTTGAACCCGGCCTGGATCCCGTTGCCGAGCGCGGTGAGCAGGATGACCGCCGAGACACCGATGATGATGCCCAGGGTGGTGAGCGCGGAGCGCAGCTTGTTGGCCCGCAGGCCACGCAGCGCGATGCGCACGACCTCCCAGATCACGAGGCGACCAGTTGCTTCTGCCGCACGTCCCGCACGATCTTGCCGTCGCGCAGCTCGATCACGCGCTTGGCGAACTCCGCGACCTCCGGCTCGTGCGTGATCAGCACGACGGTGCGGCCTGCGTCGTTCAGCTCCTCCAGCAACCGCATGACCTCGACCGTCGAGGTGGTGTCCAGGTTCCCGGTGGGCTCGTCGGCCAGGATGATCGCGGGATTGGTCACCAGCGCCCGCGCCACCGCAACCCGCTGCTGCTGCCCACCGGACAGCTCGTTGGGCATGTGGCCGGCCCGCTCACCGAGGCCCACCCGTTCCAGCGCCGCCAGCGCGCGTTGCCTGCGGTTGGAGCGGTCCCCGGCGTAGATGAGCGGTAGCTCGACGTTGCGCACCGCGGACGTGCGCGCGATCAGGTTGAACGACTGGAACACGAACCCGATGCGGGTGTTGCGGATGGCCGCGAGCTTGTTGTCCCGCAGCTTGCTGACGTCGATCCCGTCGAGGGTGTAGCGGCCGCCGCTCGGCACGTCGAGGCAACCGAGGATGTTCATCATCGTGCTCTTGCCCGAACCGGACGGGCCCATGATCGCGACGAAGTCGCCCTCCTCGATGAGGAGGTCGACCGGGCCGAGCGCCCGGACCTTCACCTCGCCGTTGCCGTAGACCTTCGTGACGCCGTCGAGCTCGATCATGATCCCCCCCTGCAGGCAGCCGTCCCCTCGACCACCCCGATCACCTCAACGAGGCATCGGGAACCGGGGTACGCCGTACTCATAATTTGCCATGAGTGACCCCGACCACGTCGGGCGGGTCCGTTCGGGTGTCAGGAGCCCGGCGGCGGGCCGGTGTAGACGGCGCGCGGGCGCAGCATCCGCCCGCGCGCGTACTCCTCCATCCCGTGCGCCAGCCAGCCCGCCGTGCGGGCCACCGCGGCGATCGCCGCGCCGGCGCCGGGCACCATGCCCGCCACGCGCGCGAGGGACGCCATGGCGAGGTCGATGTTGGGAGCAGGGAGCTTGCGGCGTCCGGCCTCGGCGATGACGGCCTCGGCAGCGGCCAGCCGCTCGTGGCCGGGCACGGCCGCCCGCAGCAGCTCCATCAACCGGACGCCGCGACCGTCGGCACCGGTGTAGACGCGGTGCCCGAGACCGGGGATGCGCTCGCCGCGGCGCAGCCGGTCGCCGATCACGCGTGCCGCGTCGGACGGGTCCCGCATCTCCGCGAGCATCCGCTCCGCGGCGAGCGAGGCGCCGCCGTGCAGCGGGCCGGAGAGCACCCCCAGCCCTGCGAGCACCACGGCGTACGGGTCGGCCCGCACCGACGCGGCCACCCGCGCGGCGAGCGTGGAGGCCGCCAGCTCGTGGTCGGCGAGCAGCACCAACGTGGCCTCGAGGACGTCGACCAGGCCGTCCGGCGGGCGGGCGGTGAGGCGGCTCCAGAGCCGCTGCGCGACGGAGCCGCCGAGCCGGGCGCCACCCTCCGGGACCGGAAGGCCCTCCACGAGCCCGGCCACGATGGTCTTCCCCGCCGCCACGACAGCCGGCGGGTCGAGGTGGAAGCGCAGCGGGTCCAGGCCCGCCAGAACGGTGACGATCACCGGCATCCGGTCGAGCGGCAGCAGGTCACCGGGCAGGCCACGCTGCGCGTCCCGCACCGCGGGACCTGCCCCGGGCGCCACCTGCCACCCCTCCACCGGCTCCGTGAACGCCTCCGGCTCCCCCGTCCACAGCCACGTGGCCACCTGCTCGTAGCGGACCGAGCCGGCCAACGCCAGCGCGTCCCGGCCCCGGTAGTAGGGCCGATTGCCCACGAGCGCGGTCAGCGCGGACTCGACCACCAGCTCCGTCTCGGCCGCGCGGCGGGGCCTGCCACGGCGGCCGAGCAGATCCACCTCGGCGGCGTCGAACACGCTCCGGCGCCCGTCTGCGCCCGGCCGCCTGCGCAGCACGCCCCGGCTGACGTAGGCGTACAGCGTCGCCGGCTTGACCCCGAGCCGGCGCGCGGCCTCGGCGGCGTCGATCTCCTCCACCCGCACTCCTGACAATATATTGATTAAAATCAATATTGATACACATTGAGAACCTGTGTCAACGTCGGCGCATGCCACGAGTGCACTTCCTGGACGTCACCAACCGCGACGGCGTGCAGACCGCACGCACCGGCCTGTCCAAGTTCGGCAAGACGATGGTCAACTGGTACCTGGGCCGGCTCGGCGTGGCCCAGTCCGAGATCGGCTTCCCGTTCCTGCGTCACGAGGTGCCCTACGTGCGGGCGCAGGTGGCCCTCGAGAAGGCGGGCGCGTTCGGCGGCCTGCGCCTCGCCGGCTGGTGCCGGGGCGTCGTCGCGGACGTGGAGAAGGCCGTTCCGCTCGACCTGCGGCACTACAACCTGTCGATCTCCACGTCCGACTACATGATCGAGAACAAGTTCCGCGGCAAACTGGCCCGCGACGCGATCATCCGGGAGATGACCGCGGCCGTCCGCGTCGCGAAACAGGGCGGGGCCGAGACGGTCGGCGTGAACGCCGAGGACGGGTCGCGCACCGACGACGGGTTCCTGCTGGAGTTCACCCTCGCCGCGAAGGAGGCGGGCGCCGACCGCGTCCGCTATTGCGACACGATCGGCGGCGACACCCCGGGCCGCATCCGGGAACGCTTCGCCACGCTCGCGGCCGCGACCGGCATGCCCGTGGAGACGCACTGCCACAACGACCTCGGCATGGCCGTCGCGAACTCCGTGTCCGGCGCGCTGGGCGACCTCGATGCCGGGCAGGACGCCTGGATCAACACCTGCGTCAACGGCATCGGGGAGCGCTCGGGCAACGCCGACCTGCTGTCGACGATCCTCGCATTCGAGCACGGCTTCGGGATCGACGCGGAGATCGGCGACGCCCTCGACCTGAGCTGGGCCCGCCGCTTCGGACTGTGGGCGAGCTACGCGTTCGGCCAGCCGCTGCCCCACAACCAGGTCGGCGTGGGCCGCAACGCCTTCGCGCACGAGTCCGGCATCCACGCCGATGGCGCGCTCAAGGACCACGGCAACTACGAGCTGTACGACGAGGCCACGCTCGGCCCGTTCCCCGACGACCACCACACCCGTCCGGGGCGGGTCGTGCTCACCGGCGAGTACGGCGGGAAGGCCGGGTTCCGCCACGTCATGGACGGTCTCGGTATCGAGCCTGCCGACGAGGCGCGGTCGTTCGAGCTGGTGCAGCTGTGCAACGCGATGACCGGCCGACCCCTGACCGACGACGAGCTGCGCCTGATCGCGACATACCCCGCGGAGCTCTCGCTGCTGTTCCCCGGCCTGCTGGACTGACCTCGAAGCCCACTCCCCGGCGCGGGGACGGCGCCTACGACTCAGACCGCACTCGGTCTGCGGGCGCCGTGGTCGGGCGGCGGGCCCAGTAGCCGGCCAGGATCGAGCCGCTCACGTTGTGCCAGACCGAGAACACCGCAGCGGGCAGCGCCGCGACCGGGTTGAAGTGGGTGGTGGCGAGACTCGCGGACAGGCCCGAGTTCTGCATCCCGACCTCGATGGAGATCGCCCGGCGGGCGGTCTCGTCGAGCCCGCACAGCCGGGCCGCGAGGTAGCCCAGGCCAAGGCCCAGCACGTTGTGCAGCACGACGGCGACCAGGATGACCAGCCCGGACGCCAGCAGTGCCGCCGCGCTCCCTGCGACGACGGCCATCACCACCGCGGTGATCCCGACGACGGAGATCAGCGGCAGCGCGGGCACCACCTTCTCGACCTGCCGCCCGGCGAAGCGCCGCAGCAGAAAGCCGAGCAGCACCGGGACGAGCACGATCTGCAGGATCGACACGAACAGCGCACCGGGCTGGACCGGGAGGAACCGGCCCGCGAGCGCCAGCACCAGCAGCGGGGTGACGATCGGCGCGAGCAGCGTCGACGCCGATGTCATGGCCACCGACAGCGCGGTGTCGCCCTTGGCGAGGAAGACCATCACGTTGGACGCCGTGCCGCCCGGTGCACAGGCCACGAGGATCACGCCGACGGCGAGCTCGGGGCTCAGCGGCAGCGTCGTGGCCAGCAGCCAGCCGAGCCCCGGCATGATCACGAACTGGGCCACGACGCCGAGGACGAAGGCGACGGGCCGGCGGGCCACGTAGGCGAAGTCGACCGGCCGCAGCGTCAGCCCCATGCCGAGCATGATCAGCGCCAGGAGCCACGGAACCGCTGCCGACCAGCCGCGGAACGCCCCGGGGACGGCCAGCGCGATCGCCCCGGCCACGACCACGATCAGTGGGAACCACCGGCCGGCGAGCTCGCTGACCTGCTGCAGACGGCGCACGCGTCACCCCTCCTTCCACGGCCGCGCCTGGCGCCCGGCCCGCGCCGACCATACGTCCGACCTCTGGGGACCCCGTTGCACAGGTCCGCCCGCGTGCTCTAGCTTGTTCCGTGTCACGGAACTGAGTTCCATTCTTGGATCAGCTGACAAGGGAGTCCGGCATGAGACGAGGAAAGGCAGCCGCGCTCGCGGGGGCGGCTGCGGCGGTGCTCCTGGTGGGGGCGTGCAGCGCGGGTACCGGGGTTCCCGGCGCTGTCGACGCGGGCGGGGCCGCGGGCGGCTCGGCAGCGGCGTCGGCCGAGACGGTGTTCCGGGTCGCGTTCAACCAGCCCGAGAACCACCCGCAGTTCATCGCCATGCAGGCCATGGGCGAGCGGCTCGCCGAGCGCACCGGCGGCCGGTACGGCATCGAGGTCTACCCCAACGAGACCCTCGGCGCCCAGCGCGAGACGATCGAGTTGGTGCAGTCCGGGGCGCTGGACATGTCGATGGTCGCCAGCCCGCTGCTGGAGAACTTCAACCCCGACTTCGTGGCCTTCAACCTGCCGTTCACGTTCGACTCGCAGGACCACCAGCGCCAGGTCGCCAACGACCCCGCGATCGTCTCCGAGCTCTACTCCTCGCTCGACGGGCAGAACATCCACGTGCTCGCCGCGTTCCACGGCGGCGTCCGCTCGATGTACAACCCCCGAGGCCCGATCACGACGCCGGCCGACCTCGCCGGGATGAAGGTCCGGGTCATCGAGTCGGACACGAACATCGCGATGATCCGGCTGATGGGCGGCAGCGGCACGCCGATGGGGATGGGCGAGGTCTACACCGCCCTGCAGTCCGGGGTCATCGACGCCGCCGAGAACAACGAGCTGACCTACTTCAACTCCAAGCACTCCGAGGTCGCGCCGTACTACAGCTACACCCGCCACCTCATGCTCCCGGACTACCTGATCATCAACCCGGCGGTCCTCGCGGGCATGTCCCCGGAGCACCGCACGATCTTCACCGAGGAGGTCCGCGCCGCCGTCGAGGAGGAGGGGCAGCTCTGGAAGACCGAGATCGCGCGGGTCACCCAGGCCGCGAAGGACGCCGGAGCGCAGTTCAACGAAGTGGACACCACCGCGTTCGCGGCGGCGATCCGCCCGCTCGTCGAGCAGAAGCTCACCAGTGACGTCGCCCGCCGGATCCACGAGCAGGCGCGCGCCGCCGCCACGGCCGGCTGATCGGGGGCCCGACATGACCGCCGTCAAGGTGGCACTCGACCGCGCGCTGACCGCGGTCTGCGTGGTGCTGTTCGCCGCGCTCGTGCTCGACGTGTCGTGGCAGGTGTTCGCCCGGCAGGTCCTCGGCAGCCCGAGCGGCTGGTCCGAGGAGCTGGCCAAGTACCTGTTCATCTGGCTCGGCCTGTTCGGCGCGGCGCTCGTGTTCGGCGAGCGCGGCCACGTCGCAATGGACGTGGTCGTGCGCCGCCTGCCGCGGACGGCACAGGTCGTGCTGGCGATAGCCGTCCAGCTGGCGATCCTGATCTTCACCGGGCTGGTGCTGCTGTGGGGCGGGTTCCTGGTGTCGCAGCTGGCCTGGAACCAGAACCTGACCGGCCTGCCGATCACGGTGGGCCCGCTCTACCTGGCCCTGCCGATCAGCGGCGCCCTGATCGCCTTCTACACCCTCTTCCACCTGGTCCAGATCCTCACCGGCGCCGAGCGCCCGGTGGAGGACACCGAACTCGAGCTCGTCTAGGGAGGACGTCCCGGCATGGACCCCGTCTCGCTCGCCGCCCTCCTGCTGCTGGTCGGGATCGCGGTGCTGCTCGTCATCGGCGCCCCGATCAGCGTGGCCGTCGGTCTGTCGTCGCTCGCGGCGATGTTCGTCTTCCTCGGCACCGAGGACGGCGTGCTCGCCGCGGCCCAGCAGATCTTCCGCGGGATCAACTCGTTCCCGCTGCTGGCCATCCCGTTCTTCGTCCTGGCCGGCGTGATCATGAACAACGGCGGCATCGCGCTGCGCCTGATCGACGCCGCGAAGGTGCTGGTCGGCCGGGCGCCGGGTTCGCTGGCACAGACGAACGTGGCGGCAAACGCCCTCTTCGGGGCCGTCAGCGGCTCCGGGGTGGCGGCGGCCGCCGCCGTCGGCGCGGTCATGACACCGCTGCAGGAGAAGGAGCGCTACGACCGCAGCTTCGCCGCAGCCGCCAACGTCGCCTCGGCGCCGTCGGGGATGCTCATCCCCCCGAGCAACCTGATGATCGTCTACTCGCTGGTGTCGGGCACGTCGGTCGCCGCGCTGTTCGTCGGCGGCTACCTGCCCGGCATCGCGTGGGCCCTGGTCTGCATGGTCACCGTGCACCTGTACGCCCGCAGCCGGCCCGAGCTGCGCGTGACCGAGCGGATCGGCCTCACGCGGTCGCTCAAGGTGCTGCTGGACGCGGTGCCGGCGCTGCTGCTCATCGTGGTCGTGATCGGCGGCATCCTCGCCGGCCTCTTCACCGCGACCGAGGCGTCCTGCATCGCAGTGCTGTACGCGCTACTGCTGTCGTTCGTCTACCGCGCGATCTCCGTGCGGCAGCTGCCGGGCATCCTCATCGACTCCGCGAAGACGACGGCCGTCGTCATGTTCCTGATCGGCGTCTCGACGGTCATGGGCTTCGTCCTGTCGTTCGCCCGGGTCCCGCAGACGGTGTCCGAGGGGTTGTTCGGCCTTACCACCAACCCGGTGCTGATCCTGCTGCTCATCGCGTTCGTGCTGCTGGTCGTGGGCTGCTTCATGGACGCGACACCCGCCGTGCTGATCTTCACGCCGATCTTCCTGCCGATCGTCGAGAGCTTCGGGATCCATCCCGTCCACTTCGGGATCATGATCGTGCTCGGGGTCTGCATCGGCACGATCACGCCGCCGGTCGGCACGATCCTGTTCGTCGGCGCGAAGGTCGCCGACCTCGGGATCGAACCCGTCGTCCGCAGGCTCGTCCCGTTCTTCGTCGCGCTCGTCGTCGTCTTCATCATCGTGATCTTCACGCCGGGGCTGTCGCTCTGGCTGCCCGGCCTGCTGGGCCTCCTCTAGGAGAAAGGACTCCCATGGAGCAGCGCTACGCCACCTCGCCGGAGCAGATACCCGGGATGGACACGGGACAGCTGCGCCGCCGCTACCTCGTCGAGGACCTGTTCGTCGCCGACGAGGTGCGCGCGGTCTACACCCACCACGACCGCGTCGTGCTCGCCGGGATCCAGCCGGTGACCGGCGCCGTCGCGCTGCCCGGGTTCCCGGAGATCCGCAGCGACCACTTCTTCGAGCACCGCGAGGCCGGGATCGTCAACGTGGGTGGCGCCGGCGCGATCACCGTGGACGGCACCGACCACAAGATGGGAAAGGGGTCCTGCCTGTACGTCGGGCGGGGCGCGCAGGACGTCACGTTCGCCTCCGCGGATGGCGACGAACCGGCGCGGTTCTACCTGTTCTCCGCACCGGCTCACACGGCGTACCCGGCCACGCTCGTCGAGGCAGGCAGCGGCACCGTGCGCGAGCTCGGCGACGGCGTCACCTCCAACCGGCGCACGCTCAACCAGTACATCCACGAGAACGGCGTGCGCAGCTGCCAGGTCGTGATGGGCGTGACCACGCTGCACGAAGGCAGCATGTGGAACACGATGCCGGCGCACACCCACGACCGGCGGATGGAGGCCTACCTCTACTTCGACCTGCCGGCCGACGCCCGGGTCGTCCACCTCATGGGCGAGCCGACGGAGACCCGGCACCTCCTGGTCGCCGACGGCCAGGCCGTGATCTCCCCCAGCTGGTCGGTGCACTGCGGGTTCGGCTCGGCCAGCTACAGCTTCGTTTGGGCGATGGCAGGGGAGAATCAGTGCTTCGACGACATGGACGGCGTCCCCATCACCGAGATGAGGTGACGCGCTGAGCCCGGACAGGTGAGACATGCCCCCCGAGACCCCGGCCACCGGTGAACGTGCCAGCGCGAGCGAGAAGACCCTGCTCGTGCTGTCGGCGGTGCTGAAGCATCCACGATTCACCGACGTGGTGGAGGCGACGGGGCTGGCGAAGGCCACCGTCCACCGGATCCTGTCCACGCTGGTGGACCGGGGGTACGTCGCGGTGGGCCCGGACGGGCAGTACCTGCCGGGACCGACGATCCTGTCGCTCGCCGGGCGCGCGCTGCAGCAGATCGACATCTCGGCGATCGCCCAGCCGATCGTCGACGAGCTGGTGGCCCAGGTGCACTGCACGGTGCACGTGGGTGTCGCGAACGGCGACGAGATCATCTACCTGATCCGCGCCGACTCGGACAAGCCGTACCAGATGCCCTCGCGGGTGGGCCTGGCCATCCCGATGCACTCCTCGGGCATCGGGAAGGTCGTGCTCTCCGGTTTCACCGACGAGGGGCTGGCCCGCTACGCGGAACGCACCGGCCTGGCTCCCCGCACCGACCGCACGATCACCGAACTGGAGACCCTGCGCCGGGTCGTCGCCACCGCGCGGGAGCGCGGTTTCGCCGAGGACGACGGGGAGAACGCCCCGGGCGTGCGCTGCGTCGCGGCGCCCGTGCGGGACCACACCGGAACCATCAAGTACGGGCTGAGCATCTCCACGCTCAGCCTCGAGCACACCCCCGAGCAGGTCGCAGCGATGGCGCCGTACGCGATCGCGGCCGCCGACAAGATCTCCGCCGCGCTCGGCCACACCCCCTGACGAGTAGGAGCACACCCTCGCCATGACCCACGCGACCAGCCCCGCCGCCTACGCGGAGAGCCTCTTCGGCATCGAAGGCCGGCTGGCCGTGGTGACGGGGGCGAGCCGCGGCATCGGCCTCGCCGTCGCCGACTGCATCGCCGCGGCGGGTGCCGACGTCATCGGCGTCGTCTCCGGCCGCCCCGACGCCGACACCGAGGTCCGCGCGGCCGTCGAGGGACGCGGCCGGAAGTTCCTCGCCGTGGCGGCCGACCTCGCCGACCGCGACGAGGTCGCCGCGCTCGCCGCGGACCTCGCCACGCGCGAGGTCGACATCCTGGTCAACAACGCCGGCACGATCCGGCGCGCCCCCGCCGCCGAGCACACCGACGTGGACTTCGACCACGTCCTCGACGTGAACCTGCGCGCCACGTTCGTGCTGTCCCGCGAGGTCGGGCGGGCGATGGTCCGCCGCGGCCGCGGGAAGATCGTGAACACCGCGTCGATGCTCAGCTTCCAGGGCGGGGTCCTGGTGCCCGGCTACACCTCGTCCAAGTCGGCGGTGGCCGGTCTGACGAAGGCGCTGGCCAACGAGTGGGCCGGCAAGGGCGTCAACGTCAACGCCGTCGCCCCCGGCTACGTCGCCACGGCCAACACCCGCGACCTGCGCGAGGACGCGGAGCGCAGCCGGGCCATCCTCGACCGCATCCCCGCCGGGCGCTGGGCCGAGGCCACCGACATCGCAGGCGCCGTGCTGTTCCTCTGCTCCCGCGCCGCCGACTACGTCCACGGCGCGGTGCTCCCCGTGGACGGCGGCTGGCTCGCCCGCTGACCCGCTGACCGGCGCGTCGAGAAAGGGGGGTCGAACCTGGCTGACCGCTGATCGCGCGAGGTGAGGATGAGAACGATCGACGAACGAGAGATGACGAGATCGACGAGATGAGGAATCGGACGTGAGCCTGTTCGCGGTGTTCTACACATACGCCGAGGGTTCGGACGACAAGCGGGACGAGCACCGGCCCGCACACCGGGCGTTCCTGCGGGAGCTGCACGAGGCCGGGAAGCTGAAGGTGTGCGGACCGTGGGGCCCCGAGGAGGCGCCGGGCGGGATGCTGATCTTCGAAGGGGAGAGCGCGGCCGAGATCGGCGAACTGCTCGACCGCGACCCGTTCGCGGAGGTCGGGGTGGTCGCGGAACGCTCGATCAAGTCCTGGGGGATCGTCATCGGCGGGCTCGGCTGAGGGTCCGTACCGGCGTGCTCGCAGCAGATTCCTGCGGCTGTGCACGCCGGTCGTCCCGCCCGTCTCAGCCCGGAGCGGGACGGGGTGCCCGGGCACGGTGGGCCGAGTAGAGGCCCAGCCCGGCCAGCACCAGCGCGAGCGGCGGGAACCAGAACACCGCGGCGACGGCCAGCACGAGGTTCGCGACGGCGATGCGGACCCAGATCCGGCGGGCCGGGTCGGCGGCACCGGCGGGTGCGGCGGGCCGGACCCGCGCGCTCGTCCCGCGGAGGGCGAAGCCGAGCTGCACCAGCGCGAGCCCGGCGAAGACGGCCGCCCACACCGGTCTCCCGTCGGTGACGTGCCACACCGACAGCACCGCGAGGCACGCGGTGGCGACGGCGCTGCCGGGCCTCATCGCGACCCCCTCGCTCGCCGGGAGGCCAGGAAAGTGGCTTTCCGGGCCTCCGAGGCCCTGAATGTGGCTTTCCTGAACGTCCGGCGCCGGGCCGTCAGGTGAGCAGCTGCCATGTCGAGACCACCCCCAGCACCGTCAGCAGGATCCCGGACAGCAGCACCCACCAGCGGCCCGCCGTCGTGAGGCGGTAGGCGGGGGGCAGGACCTTCCGCTCGGTCCAGAGGATCGCGAGGCAGAACAGGCCCGAGGTGAGCAGGCCGCCGAGCACCGAGGCGGGCGTCACGATCACCACCAGCTCGCCGACCGTCCACACCAGCGCGAGGCTCGCGAGCAGGATGTAGCCGTACATCCACGGACGCAGTGCGCGCTGCCCGGTGCGGCGCAGCCGGCCGAACACCGGCGAGAGCGTCTCGTACGCGGTGTAGGTGTAGAGCTCCCAGAACGCGTACAGCGAGCCGAAGAACGCGAAGAAGACCGCGACGTAGTAGAGGTACTCGAGCGTCGGGTGCACGGCCGTGAGGAACTGGGCCTGGTAGGTGAGGGTGTCGTTGCCCTCGGGGATCTGCTGCTGCTCGGCCAGCAGGGACGCCCCGTTGATCATGAACATGCACGCGAACACCACGATCGCGACGAAGGACAACACCGTGTCACCCAGGGGAGCACGGCTCCAGGCACGACCGCGGGCGACCTGCTCGGCGTCCTCCGACAGCGGCAGCCGGGCCCCGCGGGGCAGCGCCGCGAGGCGCTCGGCCAGCCCGGCCTGGTCGGGGCGCCCGAGCATCCCCCACCGCTTCTCGCGCAGCATGCCGGCGTAGCCGATGTAGTCGTAGGTGCCGCCGCCGACCGCGCCCAGGTACACGGCGAGTTCCAGCCACACCGCGCGCTCGGCGACGTCCGGGTAGGCGTCGGCGACCCAGGGGTTGTACTCCGGCACGGTGGGCAGCAGCCCGGCCAGCGCGGCGAGCCAGTCCGGCTGCAGCACCACCACGCTGATCGCGATGGCGAGCAGCATGAACCCGACGATCACGGTCTGCGCGCGTTCCAGGCGTTCGTAGCCGCCGAACCAGGACAGCAGCCCGGACAGCACGATCAACCCGGTGGCCCACAGCGCGCCGGTGCCGACCGCGGTGATCGTCGCCATCAGATCGCCGAGCGCGACCCCGAGCCCGCCCACCCACGACGGGACGGCCGCGATCGAGACCACACCCATGAGCAGCGTGAACCAGCCGCGTGGGCCGCGGAACAGGGTGGCCCAGCGCGCCATCGGGTGCTCGCCGGTGACCACGGTGTACCGGTTGAACGAGTATGCGAGCGCCGCCTTGGCCGCCGCCGACACGAGGAACGCCCACAGCAGCGCGTAGCCGAAGAGCGCCCCGCCGCGCGCGGCGAACACCATCTCGCCGGTGCCGATGTTCGCCGACGCGACGATCGCGCCCGGGCCCAGGACGGACAGGGCGGTGACCAGGGTGAGCCTGCGCCGCAGGTTCGGCGGCGGCTCGGGGTAGGTGAGGAACTCCGTCGTCTCGGCAGGGTTCGCCATTGGCCGCTCCTTTGCGGGTGTCAGGCGGTGTCGGGTGCCATCTCGCGTTCCATGTCGTGCAGCATCTGCACGCGGCGCCGGAACGCGGGGTCGGTGCTGAAGCGCGCGGCGAGGAACTCCTCGAGTACCTGGGTGGCGATCGCGGGGCCCACCAGCCACGCCCCGAGGCACACCACGTTGACGTCGTCGTGCTCGACGGCCTGGCGGGCGGTGTAGGTGTCGTGGGCCACGGTCGCGCGGATCCCGGCGATCTTGTTCGCCGCGATCGCGGCGCCCACGCCCGTGCCGCACACCAGCACTCCCCGCTCGGCCTCGCCCGCCCGGACCGGAGCGCTCACGGCCTTGGCGACGTCGGGGAAGTCCACCGGATCGGCGGTGTGCGTGCCCACGTCGACCACCTCGTGCCCCAGCCGTTCCAGCACGGAGCGGACGTGCTCCTTCAGCGGGAAGCCCGCGTGGTCGTTGCCGAGGACGATGCGCATGCGTTGCTCCTGTTCAGCCGGGGTTCGTCTCCTGCAGGCGCACCTGCTCCAGCCAGGCCAAGGACTCCGGCGAGCCGCCGGGGAAGGTCTCGCCCGCCTCCAGCAGGAAGCTGCGGTCTCCGTGGTGGGCGAACTCGTGGTGCACGGCGGCGGGGTCACCCGCCTCGACGAGCTCGAGGATGCGGCGGTGGCGCCGGGCGTCCCCGGCGAGGGTCTCGTGGCTGCTGCGGACCCTGCGGTTCATCGCCATGCACAGGTGCAGCTGCAGCGCCAGCGCACGGTAGGCCTCCTCCAGCCTGCGGTGCCCCGCGAGACCGACGACGGCGACGTGGAAGGCGAAGCCCCGCTCGGTGACGGCGGCCGCGTCACCCGCCTCCGCGGCCTGCTCCAGCGCCGCGTACGCCTGCCGGCAGCGCTCGATGCGCTCCGGCGCGCGGCAGGGCACTCCGAGGTCGACGGCGAGGCGCTCCAGGTCGTGGCGCAGCGTGACGATCTCGTAGACGTCGTGCAGCGTCAGCGGGGTCACCACCACCCCGCGGCGCGGGGACCGCACGACGAGCCCCTCCTGCTCCAGCACGCGCAGGGCCTCCCGCAACGGCGGCTTGCTCACCCCCAGCGCGGCGGCGACCTGGTTCTCCACCACGCGGTCACCGGGCCGAAGCTCGCCGGCCAAGATCATCTTGCGCACGGCGGACGCTGCGAGCTGCGTGATGCTCGGCGGCGCCTCGATACGCCGGGCGGACGGGGCGGGCACCCAGCACCCCCTCGAAACCGATCTGGCTGTGACCCTTGTCTCCTGGCGACGAACTTCTGTAGACAATAGTTCAACTTGCCATTGCCGCCAAGACACCGGAGGCGCAGCGTGCTGGACCGGGCCCCCACGCCCCCGCTCACCGGCATCACCGTGCTGGAGATCGGCGCGTTCATGGCGGCGCCGTTCGCGACGATGCAGCTCGCCGACCTCGGAGCCACCGTGCTCAAGATCGAGCTGCCCGGCTCGGGCGACCCGGTCCGCGCGACGGGCCCGTTCGTCGAAGGCCACAGCTCGCCGTTCGCCCGGCTCAACCGCAACAAGCGCTCGGTGGCGCTCGACCTGAAGTCCGACGCCGGGCGGGAGGCGGTGCTGCGCCTGGCCGCCTCGGCCGACGTGCTCGTGGAGAACCTGCGGCCCGGCGCGATGCGCAAGCTCCGGCTCGACTACGACAGCGTCCGGGCGATCGCGCCGCGCCTGGTCTACGCCTCGGCGTCGGGGTGGGGCCAGGACGGTCCGCTCGCGGCGCTGCCCGGGCTGGACATCATGGCGCAGGCCCGCGGCGGCCTGATGAGCATCACCGGCACCCCCGACGGGGAGCCGACGAAGATCGGCGTCCCGATCTGCGACCTGGTCTGCGCGCTGTACGTCGCGCTCGCCGTCACCGCCGCGCTGCGCGAGCGCGACCGCACCGGGCAGGGCCAGTACGTCGACGTGTCGCTGTACGAGGCGGGCGTCTCCTTCGCCGTCTGGGAGGCCGGCAAGTACTTCGCCACCGGCGAGGTGGGCCGGCCGATGGGGTCGGCGCACCAGAGCACCGCGCCCTACCAGGCCGTCCGCACCGTCGACGGGCACGTCACCCTCGGCGCCGTCACCCCGAAGACCTGGGAAGGGCTGTGCGAGGTGCTCGGCCTCGGCGCGCTGCGGGCCGACCCGCGCTACGCCGACGCGTTCACCCGGCACGCGCACCGGGGGGCGCTGATCGCCGAGATCGAGGACGTCACCCGGGGCTGGACGAGCGCCGACCTGGTGCGCGCCCTCGACGAGGCCGGGGTGCCCTGCGCCCCCATCGCCGACTACGCCGAGGTGTTCACCGACGACCACCTGCACCGGCGCGGCTACTTCTGGGACGCCCCGCACCCCGTCCTCGGGCCGGTCCGCCAGCTCGGCTCGCCGATGCGCTTCTCGCGCACCCCGGCGGTCCGCGACGCCGCAGGTCCGCTGCTGGGCGAGGGCACGACCGACGCGCTGCGGGCCGTCGGCTACTCGGACAGCGAGATCCACCAGCTCGCCGCCCAGGGCACCGCCGCCCTCGGCGACGCACCGCCCGACCCGTCCGGCACGAGCGAGAGGGAGGACCCGGCATGAGGGACCGAGCACGCACCAGGATCCCGCTGGCGATCGCGGTCGCCGGCGCGCTCGCGCTCGCCGGGTGCTCCGGTGGGGACGGCGGCGGGGACGTGCCGGCCGGTGGCTGGCAGCCCGACGGCGACGTCACGATGATCGTGCCGTTCGCCGCGGGCGGCGGCAGCGACCGGGCCGGCCGCGCGCTCGCCGCGGCGATCGAGGCCGCCGCACCGGACGTCGGCGTCTCCGTCGAGAACCGGGAGGGCGGGTCGGGCGCCGTCGGCTACTCGCACTTCCTGGGCCGCAATGGCGATGCGGAGACGCTGCTCGCCACCGAGACCGCGCTGCTGGCCCTGCCGGCGAGCGGCGACGTCGAGTTCACGTACGAGGACTTCACCCCGATCATGAAGATCGCGGAGGACTTCACGCTCCTCGTGGTACCGGTCGATGCGCCGTACCAGACCTGCCCCGACGTGGTGGAGGCCGCCCGCGGCCAGCGCGTCGTGGCCGGGATCAGCGGGACGACCGGGCTCGACAACATCGTCCTGAGCCTCACCGAGAACGAGACCGGCGTGCAGTTCGACCGGGTGGCCTTCGAGTCCGGCGGGGAGCTCATCGCCGCACTGCTCGGCGAGCAGATCGACATCGCCTCGCTCAACCCGGGCGAGGTGATCGGGCAGCTCGAGTCCGGCGACCTGCGGGCGGTGTGCGCGTTCGCGGAGCAGCGCTACGACTACGGCGAGCTGCAGGGCATCCCGACAGCCACCGAGCAGGGCATCCCGGTGTCGTTCGCGCAGTTCCGCGGGGTGCTCGCCCCGGGCGGGATCACCGAGGAGCAGCGCACCTACTGGGTCGAGACGCTGCGGCGCGCGCTCGAGACCGAGGAGTACCGGTCCTACGTCGAGGAGAGCTACCTGCAGCCGATCACCGCGCCCGCCGACGAGTTCGTCGCGTACCTGAACGAGAACCGGGCGCTGCTGGAGGAGGCGCTGAAGTCGTGAGCGTTCCCGCGACGGAGACCGCGGGCCCGCGCGCGCAGGCCGTCGGGTTCGGGGTGCTCGCGCTCCTGGGGGCGGCGGTGTTCGGCACCTCGTTCGGCTACGGGATCCTCGGCGAGGAGGGGCGCGTCGGCCCCGGCCTGCTCCCGATGGTCACGGGCCTGCTGCTCCTGTTGCTGTCGGCCGGGCAGCTGCTCGTCCGGCTGCGGCGCCCCCGCGCGAGCGAACCGCCGGAACCGGAGTCCGGGGTGGACGCGTTCGGGCGCACCGAGGCGCAGCGCGTCCGGCAGCTGTGGACGGTGGTCGGCGTGGTCCCGATCGCGGTGCTGCTGGTCCCCCTGCTCGGCTTCCTGGCTGCCCTCGGCCTGCTCGTGTTCGTCGTCTCCGCGTTCGTCGAGCGGCGGCCCCCGCTGGTGGCGCTGCTCGTCGCGGTGGTGGCCGTGGCCGCGGGTCACGGCGTCTTCGGCGAGTTCCTCGACGTCCCGCTGCCGACGGGCGCGGTCGGCGACCTGCTGGGGTGGTGAGCCGTGCTCGACAACCTGCTGCTCGGCTTCGAGACGGCCCTGACCGTCGAGAACCTGCTGTGGTGCTTCGTCGGCGTGCTGCTGGGCACGGTGATCGGCGTACTGCCCGGTCTCGGCTCGACCACCGGCGTCGCGATCCTGCTGCCGCTGACCCTCGGGCTCGAGCCGGTCTCCGCGCTGATCATGCTCGCCGGGATCTACTACGGCGCCCAGTACGGCGGCACCATCACCTCGGTCCTCATCTCGACACCGGGTGAGGCCGCCACCGTCGTCACGACCATCGACGGCTACCAGATGGCCCGGCGGGGACGGGCCGGCGCCGCGCTGTCGATCTCGGCGATCGGTTCGTTCGTCGCGGCGATCATCTCGCTCGCGCTGCTGATGGCGCTCGCTCCCCCGTTCGCCGACTTCGCTCTGCGCTTCGGGCCGCCGGAGATGCTGGCCGTGATGGTGCTCGGGCTCGCCACGATCGTCAGCTTCTCCGGCGAGGACCGGGTGCTCGGCGCGACGATGGCGGTGCTCGGGCTGGTGATCGCGATGGTGGGCGTGGACACCGGCAGCGGGGTGGCCCGCTACACGTTCGGCTCGGTGGACCTGCTGTCCGGCATCCCGTTCGTCGAGGTGATGATCGGTCTCTTCGCCGTGGGCGAGGTGCTGCACCAGATCCGCGAGGGCGCCGCGGCGCCGATCCGGGCGCGCTTCCGGGAGCTGCTGATCAGCCGCGACGACCTGCGGCGCTCCGGCGGGTCGATCCTGCGGGGCAGCGGCCTCGGGTTCCTGTTCGGCTGCCTGCCCGGAGCGGGCTCCACGCTCGCGTCGTTCATGGCGTACGGGATCGAGAAGAGGGTCTCGAAGCACAAGGACGAGTTCGGCCACGGCGCGATCGAGGGCGTCGCCGCGCCGGAGAGCGCCAACAACGCCGCGGCGAACGCCAACTTCGTGCCGACGCTCACCTTGGGTGTGCCCGGCGGCGCCACCACGGCCGTGCTGCTGGGCGCGTTCACGATCTACGGCATCCAGCCGGGGCCGCTGCTGTTCGAGCAGCAGCCGGAGCTGGTCTGGGGGCTGCTCGCGTCGTTCTTCATCGGCAACCTCATCCTGCTGGTGCTCAACCTGCCGCTCGCCCCGGTGTTCGCGCAGCTGCTGCGCGTGCCCTACGGCTACCTCTACCCGCTGATCCTGTTCACGAGCCTGCTCGGGGCGTACGCGATCTCCAACAACACGTTCAGCGTGTGGGTCGTGCTCGTGTTCGGCCTGATCGGCTACGCGATGAAGCGACTGGGCTTCCCCACCGCCCCGCTCGTGCTGGGCCTGGTGCTCGGGCCGCTGTTCGAGAAGGCCCTCGTCCAGACCAGCTCGATCGGTGACGGCAACCTGCTGATCGTCTTCACCAGGCCGATCTGCATCGTCGTCCTCGCGCTCGCGGTGCTGCTCCTGGCCGGCCCGGCGCTCGTCGCCCGGATCAGGTCCTCGCGTTCCCGGCCGAGGAACGGCAGTCTCGTCGGGTAGTCACCGACGAGAGGGAGTTGTCGTGGAGGGTGCTCGTCCGGTCCGCGCGGCGCGCGGCACGACGCTGACGGCCCGGTCATGGCAGACCGAGGCCCCGCTGCGGATGCTCTGCAACAACCTCGACCCGGAGGTGGCCGAGCGACCCGACGACCTCGTCGTCTACGGCGGTACGGGGCGCGCGGCCCGCGACTGGGCCTCGTTCGACGCCATGGTCCGCACGCTCACCACGCTCGCCGACGACGAGACGATGCTCGTCCAGTCCGGCCGCCCGGTCGGGGTGCTGCGCACGCACGAGTGGGCACCACGGGTGCTGATCGCCAACTCGAACCTCGTCGGCGACTGGGCGACCTGGCCGGAGTTCCGCCGCCTCGAACGGCTCGGGCTCACCATGTACGGCCAGATGACCGCGGGATCGTGGATCTACATCGGCACCCAGGGCATCCTGCAAGGCACCTACGAGACGTTCGCCGCCGTTGCGGAGAAGCGGTTCGGCGGCACCCTCTCCGGCACGCTGACCGTCACCGGCGGCTGTGGCGGCATGGGCGGCGCGCAGCCCCTCGCGGTCACGCTCAACGGCGGCGTGTGCCTGGTGGTGGACGTCGACCCGGCCCGCCTGCGGCGGCGCGTCGAGCACCGCTACCTCGACGAGCTCGCCACCGACCTGGACGACGCCGTCGCCCGTTGCACGACGGCTCGGTCCGAGCGGCGGGCACTGTCGGTGGGGCTGGTCGGCAACTGCGCGCGGGTGCTGCCAGAACTGCTGCGCCGCGGCGTCGAGGTCGACATCGTCACGGACCAGACCGCGGCCCACGACCCGCTCTCCTACCTGCCCGACGGCATCGACCTCGGCGACTGGGACGACTACGCCGCGAAGAAGCCCGAGGAGTTCACCGACCGGGCGCGCGAGTCGATGGCCCGGCACGTCGAGGCGATGGTCGGGTTCCTCGACGCCGGCGCCGAGGTGTTCGACTACGGCAACTCGCTGCGCGACGAGGCCCGCAAGGGAGGCTACGACCGCGCGTTCGCGTTCCCCGGTTTCGTGCCCGCCTACATCCGGCCGCTGTTCTGCCAGGGCAAGGGCCCCTTCCGCTGGGCCGCCCTGTCCGGGGATCCCGCCGACATCGCCGCCACCGACGACGCCGTGCTCGAGCTCTTCCCCGACCACGACCGGCTGCAGCGCTGGATCCGTGCTGCCCGCGAACGCGTGGCGTTCCAGGGCCTGCCGGCGCGGATCTGCTGGCTCGGGCAGGGCGAGCGGGACCGGGCCGGGCTGCGTTTCAACGAGCTGGTCGCGGAGGGCACGATCAGCGCGCCGATCGTGATCGGCCGCGACCACCTCGACACCGGCTCGGTGGCCTCCCCCTACCGCGAGACCGAGGGCATGGCCGACGGCTCCGACGCCATCGCCGACTGGCCATTGCTCAACGCGCTGGTCAGCACGGCGTCCGGGGCGAGCTGGGTGTCGATCCACCACGGCGGCGGGGTGGGCATCGGCCGCTCCATCCACGCCGGGCAGGTCACGGTGGCCGACGGCACCGACCTCGCGGCAGCCAAGATCGAACGCGTCCTGACCAACGACCCCGCAACTGGCGTTCTGCGCCACGTGGACGCCGGCTACGAGCTCGCGGCGCAGACCGCGGAGACGCACGGCCTGCGCGTCCCCATGACCGAGGGAGTCGCAGCAGAGCGACCTTCCAGCAACGAGCCGGCATGAAGGTGGCTGTGCTGCGATGCGAGGCGATCCGGGACCGGGCCCGAAGTTCAGGAAAGCCACATTCAGGGCCTTGCAGGACAGCAATGTGGCTTTCCTGAACCGCCGGGGGCGCCGGTGAGCGACTTCTGGTGCGAACTCGCCTGGATCGAGGGCCGGCCGCGGGCAGGAGTGCGGGTGGTCGTGGACGGCGCTCGGATCACCGACGTGCGCGAGGAGGCGCCGGCGCCGGGAGACATGCGGCTCGCCGGGCTCGTGCTGCCCGGCTTCGCCGACGCCCACGGTCACGCGTTCCACCGGGCCCTGCGCGGCCGCACGCACGACCGCGGCGGCACGTTCTGGACCTGGCGCGAGCGGATGTACTCCGTCGCCGCCCGCCTCGACCCGGACAGCTATCTCGCGCTCGCCCGCGCCACCTACGCCGAGCTGGCGCTGGGCGGCGTCACGTGCGTCGGGGAGTTCCACTACCTGCACCACGGCCCCGGCGGTGTCCGGTACGCCGACCCGAACGCGATGGGTGCGGCGCTCGTGCAGGCCGCGGCCGACGCGGGCGTCCGGCTCACGCTGCTCGACACCTGCTACCTCGCAGGCGGTCTCGACGGGAGCGGCCACACCCCGCTCGACGACGTGCAACTGCGCTTCTCCGACGGGGACGCCGACGCGTGGGGGGCCCGCGTCGCCGACCTCACCGAGGGCCCGGCGCTGCGGGTCGGTGCCGCCATCCACTCCGTGCGCGCCGTCCCCGCCGAACAACTCCCCCGCGTGGTCGTCCCCGGACGCCCGCTGCACGTCCACCTCTCCGAGCAGCCCGCCGAGAACGCCGCCTGCCTCGCCCACCACGGCCGCACCCCGGCCGCCCTGCTCGCCGAGCACGGCGCCCTCGGCCCGGTGACCACGGCCGTGCACGCCACCCACGTCACGAACGACGACATCGCGCTGCTCGGTGGCGTCCGCGCCACCGTCTGCGCCTGCCCGAGCACCGAGGCCGACCTCGCCGACGGTCACGGCCCGTTCCGCGCGCTGCGGGAGGTCGGGTGCCCGATCGCACTGGGCAGCGACCAGCACGTGCAGGCCGACCTGCTCGCCGAGGCCCGGCTCGCGGAGTACTCGGAGCGGCTCACCACCGGCGAGCGCGGCCGGCTCCCACCGGCGGCGCTCGTCGACGCGCTCACCGTCGACGGGCACGCAGCCCTCGGCTGGCCCGAGGCCGGCCGGATCACCGTCGGCGCCCGCGCCGACCTGGTGGCGGTCGCGCTCGACCGACCCCGCACCGCCGGCATCGATCCCGCCCAGGCGGTGCTCGTGGCCGGGGCAGAGGACGTGCACACCGTGGTGGTCGACGGCCGGGTCGTCGTCGAGGACGGCCACCACGTCGTCGGCGACGTGGCCCGCCTCCTCGCCGACGCGATCGCCCCGCTCTGGGAGGACGCATGATCGCCCACCTCGTCACCGGCATCGGCGAGCTGGTCACCAACCACCCCGGGTGCGGCGACGGCCCGCTCGGGCTGCTCCCGGACGCCGCGCTCGTGGTCGAGGACGGTCGGGTGGCCTGGGTCGGGCCCGCCTCTGCCGCGCCGGCCGCCGACGCCCGGACCGACGTCGGGGGGCGCGCGGTGCTCCCCGGTTTCGTCGACAGCCACACGCACCTGGTGTTCGCCGGTGAGCGGTCGGCGGAGTTCGAGGCGCGCATGTCCGGGGTGCCCTACGACGGCGGCGGGATCGCCTCCACCGTCGCGGCCACCCGCGACGCGGGCGAGGACGCGCTACGCGCCCGGCTGGCCACGCTGATGGCCGAGCTGCGGGCGCAGGGCACCACGACCGTCGAGATCAAGAGCGGCTACGGGCTCTCGGTCGCCGACGAGGAGCGCAGCCTGCGGCTCGCCCGCGAGGTCACCGAGGAGACGACGTTCCTCGGCGCCCACGTCGTGCCGCCCGAGTACCGGGGCCGCACCGACGACTACGTCGCGCTCGTCACCGGCCCGATGCTCACGGCCTGCGCCCCGCACGCCCGCTGGATCGACGTGTTCTGCGAGCCTGCGTCGCCCCACGCCTTCGACGGCGACGCGAGCCGCGCGGTGCTGGAGGCGGGCCGGGGCGCCGGGCTCGGCCTTCGCGTGCACGGCAACCAGCTCGCGCCCGGTCCGGGCGTGCGGCTCGCGGTGGAGCTGGGTGCCGCGAGCGTCGACCACTGCACGTTCCTGACCGACGCCGACATCGACGCGCTCGCCGGAAGCGACACCGTCGCCACCCTGCTGCCGGGCGTCGAGTTCTCCACCCGCCAGCCCTACCCCGACGCGCGGCGCCTGCTCGACGCGGGCGTCACGGTCGCGCTCGCCACCGACTGCAACCCGGGAACCTGCTTCTCCTCGTCCATGCCGCTGTGCATCGCGCTCGCGGTGCGGGAGATGCGGATGACGCCCGCCGAGGCCGTGCGAGCGGCCACGGCCGGGGCCGCCGCCGCGCTGCGCCGCACCGACGTGGGCCACCTGGGCGTCGGGGCGCGCGCCGATCTGACCGTCCTGAACGCGCCGAGCCACCGCCACCTCGCCTACCGCCCGGGCGTCCCCATGGTGCACCGACCCTTCGAGGAGTGAGACGTGAAGATCGGCGAACTCATCGAGCTGCTCACCGCCGCTGCCGCCGAGCTTCCCGAGGGCCTGGACTCGCAGGTGCACGTCCACATCTGCCGCGGCCGGGACGCCTTCTCGATCGTCACGAAGGAGGTGACGGTCGACACGAGCGCCTCGGTCGCGCTGGTGCAGGGCCACCCGCACCGCGACGACGGCCCGACCGTCCGCAGGCCCGTCGCCATGGGGGTGGACGACGAGCTGGCGAGGCTCGTCGAGGACCCCGCCGCCCGCCACGAGGAGCCCCCGTCGTCCGTGATGATCCAGATCGACGAGACGAAGGCGTACCGGGTGCCGTTGCGGGCGGACGGGAAGATCCTCGCCCCCGGCCATCTCGACGCCTTGCGCGTCGGCTGCCTCTGCGACCCCGAGAAGAACAACTTCGGGCGAGGGGTCGAGCGGACCGGCGACAACGTCGCGCTGATCTTCACGGACAACTGCCCGGTGCACCAGACGGTGACCCTGCCCGACCCCTGATCCACGGGTGCGCGAGGGGCCCGCCGGGGGGCGTGCGAAGCTGGGGCGGGCACGCCTGCGCGACGGGCGTGATCCGGCGCACACGGTACTGGGCGAGCTGCCACCGAGCCGTCCGTCGTCCGCTCACGGATGTGATCGGGACGTGGCCGACGGGGGGAGGGACCAGGATGGACGCAACCGGCGCGGACACGAGCACCGGCCAGAGCCCCGCACCCGTCGACGTCACCGGGAGTGCCGGAGACGTCACCGGCGGTTCATCGCGTGCCGTCGGCCCGGCCGACGCCACCGGACCGCTGCCCGTGCAGGCGCCTGCCGACCCCACCGGCCCGCTGCCCACCCCGCAGGATGCTCCCTGGTTCGGCGCAGGCGACGACACCGCGGCCCAGCCGGTGGTCGCACCCGCCGGCCCGACCACGCCCGCACCGCCCTGGTTCGCGACCGGGCCGCTCCCCGCGGTCCCGGACGGTGCCGCCCCGAACAGCGCCGCCCCGAACGGCGCCACGCCGCCGGACAGCACCCCGCCACCGGCGGGAGCCGCGCTCTTCGACGCGAGCCCCACCGGGCCGGAGCCGAGCACGCCCCCGGCCGGCCTCTTCGAACCCGCGAACGGCCTGCACCCCGCCGCCGACACCGGCCCCCATCCGGCTGTGCCCGCCCCACCCCCGCCGGCCAGCGGGTCGCCTCCTTCCGGCCGGCTGCCCGTCGCGGACGCCGTCCCGCCCGTCCGGGGCGCCACCCCGGCGGTCACCCCGCCCCCTCCCGCCAGCACCGGCCCCACCGACACACACCCGCCCGGTGAGATCACCCCGCCCGCACCCGGTCTGCCGGTCCAGCCCGCCCCGGCCCCGCCGACCGCCGGGCCGCCTCCTCCCGGCCGGCCGGCAGTCGCGGACGCCGTCCCGCGCTTCCAGGGCGCCACCCCGCCTCCTCACGCGAGCGCCGGCCCCACCGACACACCCCCGCCGGGCGAGATCACCCCGCCCGCACCCGGTGTGCCGGTCCAGCCCGTCCCGGCCCCGCCGACCGATCTCTTCACACCGGCCACGCCATCGTCCGGCACCGGCACCGATCCGGTCCCCCTCCCGTCGGCCGACCTCTTCACACCGGCCGGCCCGCCCCGCGCCCCTGCGGCGCCGACCGCACCGGAACCGTCGACCGGTCTCTTCGCCGCGGTCGCTCCGCCGCCCGCCGCCCCACAGGCACCGGCTCCTGCGACCACGGTCGGCCCTCATGGGGCGGGCCTCCCCGCGACGCAGGCAGGGGCGCAGATGCACCCCGCCGACGCCACCGGCCCCATGCCGCAGATCAGCGCGCCCGCCGCGGCACCGCCCCAGGTCACCCCGGCCCCGGCCGCCGGACCCCCGCCCTCGCCTCCGCCCGGCACGGATGCCTGGGCCTTCGACAAGGAGCCGCCCCCCACGGATTCCTGGTCGGTCCCCTCGGACGACCGCAGGCGTGGGAACTCGCAGTCGTGGCCGCTGCCCACGCCGAAGGGCCGTGGCCATGCCACGGCCCTGACCTCGGTGTTGGGCTCGAGCGCCACCACCAGGCCTGCGAAGCGGCGGGCCTGGCCGCTGACCGTCGTCGGGGTGCTCGTGGCCGTGGCCGCCGGCATCGCGCTGGTGTTCTCGGTCGCCCGCACGAACCCCGCCGACCTCGCCACCTCCGCCGCCACCGATGCCGGCAGCTGGCCCGGTGCCCGCTACCAGGGCGCCGTCGCCGCGAACGACGGCGGTGAGATCCGGTTCGACCTGACCGTCACGGCCGACGGAGCATCGGGCACGCTGTCGCGCGACGGCGGCCGGGCCACCGCCGAGCTCCTCTGGGACGAGGCGGGCGCGCTGATCCGCGCCAACAAGGAATGGTGGCTCTACCACCACCCCACACGGGCCGACGACCTCGCAGGCGCCTGGGTGGCCGAACCGCTCACCGAGACCCAGGAGATCGACCCCGTCCTGCGCCTGAGCGGCCCCGCGCTCTCCGCATTCGTACGCGGGGAGGAGCCCGGGCGGTGGCAGGCGCTGGAGCAGCAGCTCGTGGAGGGGCGAGCCGGGATCGTGCTCTTCGACGGCGTCCGGCGGGTCGTCGTGGGCAGCGAGGATGCCCACCCGCTGCTCGCCGTCGACGTCGCGCCGAACCCGCAGACGCCCCCGGTGCCGGTCGTCCGGCCGACCGACGAGGAGATCGCCGCGGTGGCCGGCGCGGCCGCCCGGGTGCGGCAGGAAGCGGCGCCGAAGACGCTGGCCCAGGTGCTGCAGGAACGCCCGAACGTCGGGATCCAGCTCCAGCCCGACCCGCTCTGCACCGCGCAGACGTGCAACGTCACCGTCACGGTGACCAACTCCGGCACGGCGCCCGCACGGGGCCGCCTCGAGGTGTCCGCCGACGGCAAGATCGTCGCGAACCACCCTCTCGACGTCCATCCCGGCCAGGTGGCGACGTTCACGGCCGCCGCACCCAACCCGCAGTTCGGTCAGTCGGGCGCGACCGGCCGGATCCTCTGGGAGACCCGGGCGGTCGACGACTGATCACCGCTGCAGCCTGCGTCGCCCGCGCACCCCGTCCCGGCCCACGCGTCTCCTCGCGGTCGGCGCCACCCGTCGACGGGTAGCGCGAGCGGAGAGCGGGTGCGTGCACGGAGACAGCGCGGTCACGCACCACCTTCCGCGCCCCGGGGCGCGAGCCGCTTCTCGAACCAGTGGTGGGCGTAGGACTCCTCGTTGAACGCCGGGACCTCGGTGTAGCCGGCGGAGCGGTAGAGGGCGATCGCCTCCACGAGCGTGCGGTTCGTCTCGAGGCGCAGGACGCGGGCGCCGGCCTCGGCGGCACGCGTCTCGAGCTCGCCGAGGAGACGACGGCCGAGACCCGTCCCGCGCACGCCCGACGACACCCACATGCGCTTGACCTCGCACACCCCATCGGCCCCGAACTTCAGCGCCCCGCAGCCCACCGGCTCGGCGCCGAGCCGCGCCACGAGCAGGATCCCCGCGGGCGGCCGCAGCCCCCCATCGGGCGCCGGGTTGCTCTGCTCCACGTCGAAGCCGGCGTCGAACCGTCGGTCGAGCTCGGCGAAGTACGCGCGCAGGCAGTGCCGCGCGTCCGGATGCGCGGGATCGGCGACCGCGATCTCGATCATGCCGGCGCGCAGCAGCCGCTCGACGTCGGCCATCGCGGCGGCCAGGCGGTCGCGCTGTGCCGGTGCGAGCGGTGCGAGCAGCGCGGCGGCCACATCGTCGCTGCGCCGGTCGAGGGCCTCCCGCTCGGCGACGCCCTCCGGGGTGAGCCGCGCCAGCCGCACGCGCCGGTCGGACGGGTCGGCCTCGATGGTGATCAGGGCGTCGGCCTCCAGCGAGCGCAGCAGCCGGCTGAGGTAGCCCGAGTCGAGGCCGAGCTGGGCGCGCAACGTCCGCACGTCCCGACCCTCCGGCCCGATCTCCCAGAGCACGCGCGCTGCCCCGAGCGGCCGCCCGCGTCCGAGGAACTCCTCCTGGAGCGCGCCGACGCGCTGGGTGACCGTGCGGTTGAACCGGCGCACCTGCGCCACCATGGCCGCATCCATTCTCTGACTCTAGTCAGAGAACGGCGTCCGGGGTCACCCGATCGGCCAGACTTTCCGCCCGCTCCGCTGCGTCCGCCACGGAAAATCCCTTGCTCAGGCCGTGGAGCGAGGTTCCCCGTGCAGGTGAGGCGATCCGTCGTCACCTGGCACAAGGCCTGTGAGCAGCCCAAACTCCGTCAATGACCCCCGTTCAGGACAGCTCGCAGGTGCACCCCTGCTCGTGCGGCGAGTCCACGGGTCGCTCCATCACGATCCGCGGCGACCACGCACACTGCTGCACCTTCGTAGAGATCACCCTCCGGTTGGGCACCGACCCCGCCAAGCTCGCGGGCGCATGCCACCGCTGCGACTGCCGTTTCGACGACATGTTCGAGTGCCCCGCGTCCTCGCTGGGCTGGGTGCCCACACGGAGAGGGCCCTCCGACTGACCCCGCGCGGCGAGACGGCCAACCACTCGCGAGGGCGTCTTACTCGTTCGAGGTAATGTTTACTCATGCGAGTAAAGCGCACCGGCGAGCGGACCGTCACCGCCACGGCACGGCGGGCCCAGATCGTCGACGCCGCGATCGAGACGGTTGCCGAGCTCGGCCTGAACCAGGCGTCCTTCGCCCGGATCGCCGAGCGGGCCGGGTTGTCGAGCACCCGGCTGATCTCGTACCACTTCGCCGGGAAGGACGACCTCATGCAGGCCGTCGTCGACGAGGTGTTCAGAACGGCCGGGCAGTACATCGCGCCGTTCGTGCTCGCCGAGCCGACGCCGTCGGCCAAGCTGCGCGGGTTCATCCGGGGCAGCGCCCGCTTCTACGCCGAGTACCGCCGGCACGTGGTCGCGGTGCGGGACGTCTGGGCCAACTTCCGCCGCCCCGACGGCACCCAGCGGTTCGGGATGGAGGCCCACGAGCCGGAGTTCGAGGTGGTCTCCCAGATCCTCCGGGAGGGGCAGGCCCGCGGGGAGTTCCGGGAGTTCGACCCGCGGGTCATGGCGGTCACGCTCCGCCAGGCCCTCGACGGCCTGGCCACCCTCGTCGCGACCGACCCCGACCTCGACGTCGACGGCTACACGGGCGAGCTCGTCGCCCTCTTCGACCGGGCCACCCGCGCATGACCCGCGTCCAGCAACTCCTCGCCGACGACCCGCTGTGGCTGATCCTGCTCAAGGTCGGCGCCCTGTTCGTGCTCGGCCTGCTCCTGACGATGTTCATGATCGTGTGGGAGCGCAAGGTGGTGGGCCGCATGCAGCAGCGCCCCGGGCCGAACCGCACGGGGCCGGGCGGCTGGCTGCAGTCCCTGGCCGACGCCCTCAAGCTGGCGCTGAAGGAAGACATCATGCCGTTGATGGCCGACAAGCGGGTGTACTTCATCGCCCCGGTCATCTCGACGATCCCGGCGTTCGTGGCGTTCTCCGTGATCCCGTTCGGCGGCGAGGTGTCGATCTTCGGCGAGCCGACGGTGCTGCAGCTGGTCGACCTTCCGGTCGGGGTGCTGGTGGTGCTGGCCTGCTCCTCGATCGGGGTGTACGGGATCGTGCTGGGCGGCTGGGCGTCCGGGTCGCCGTACCCGCTGCTGGCGGCGCTGCGCTCGGCGGCGCAGGTGATCTCCTACGAGATCGCGCTCGGCCTGTCGATCGTGGGGGTGATCCTGTACGCGGGGTCGCTGTCCACGGCGGACATCGTGGCCTCGCAGGCAAGCGGCTGGTACCTGCTGTTGCTGGCGCCGAGTTTCGTGGCGTTCGTGATCTCGATGGTGGGGGAGACCAACCGGGCGCCGTTCGACCTGCCGGAGGCGGAGTCGGAGCTGGTGGGCGGGTTCCACACCGAGTACTCGTCGCTGAAGTTCGCGCTGTTCTTCCTGGCCGAGTACGTGAACATGGTGACGGTGTCGGCGATGGCCACCACCCTGTTCCTGGGTGGCGGGATGTGGCCGTGGCCGCTGTCGTTCCTCAACTCCAGCGGCTGGTTGCAGTTCGTGGCGTTCCTGATCAAGACGTTCGTGTTCCTGTTCGTGTTCATCTGGTTGCGGGGCACGTTGCCGCGGTTGCGCTACGACCAGTTCATGCGGCTGGGTTGGAAGGTCCTGGTGCCGGGCAGCCTGCTGTGGATCCTGGCGATCTTCGCGATCCGGACCTGGCGGACCAGCGGTGGTCAGGTGTCGGCGTTGCTGATCGGATTGGGGATCGCGCTGGCGGTGGTGCTGCTGGTGGCGTTCCTGGTGCCGGACCGCAAGGTGGAGGGCCCGGCGATGGTGGAGCCTGCCTCGGACTACCCGGTGCCCCCGCTCGACCTGGTGGTGCCCAAGCCGCCACGACACCGGCTCCGCAGGCCTGCGGGCGAGGCCCTCCCCCGCACCGAGAGCACGACTCGCGCGCACCCGGGGCGCGGCACGCGGATGTGAGGGGCCTGCGCGGTCAGCTGCCTGCCGCGGAGAGGGAGGACAGGCGGCGGGCTCGGGCGCTCCACCGCCCGTCGCGGCGCTCGACGTCGATGGGGTGGGCGAAGGCCGCGCTGACGTTGCGGCTCGTCACCACCTCGCCCACCGGGCCGGCCGCGACCACTCGCCCGTCGGCGAGCAGCAGGGCGTGGGTGGTGGTGGTCGGCAGCTCCTCCAGGTGGTGGGTGACCAGCACCGACGCCGTGCCGGGATGGGTGGTGTCCAACCCGTCGATCGCCTCGAGCAGCTGCTCGCGCGCGGCGACGTCCAGCCCGGTGGACGGCTCGTCCAGCAGCAGCAACCGGGGCCCGGGGATCAGGGCGCGGGCGATGAGGACCCGGCCCCGCTCCCCCTGCGAGAGCGTGGGCCAGCGGTCCTCCGCCTTCCCGGCGAGCCCGAACGCGGCCAGCAGGTCGTGCGCCATGGCGAGCTGGGCGGCGTCGGGCGTCCAGCGCGGGGGCACTTCGATGCTGCCGGTGAGCCCGGTGAGCACGACCTCCAGCACGGTGAGCGGGGAGCGCAGCGGGTGCCGCGGGTTCACGTGCCCGATGCTGCGGCGCAGTGCCTGCAGCTCGACGCGCCCCAGCTGCCGGCCGAGGACGCGCACGACGCCGGTGGTCGGGTGGGTGACGGCTCCGCAGAACCCGAGGACGGTGCTCTTGCCTGCGCCGTTGGGTCCGAGGAGCGCCCAGTGCTCGCCCGAGCCGACCGTGAACGACACGCCGTGCAGGATCTGCGTGCCGGCACGGCGGAACGTCACGTCCTCCAGTTCGAGGACCGGCGTCCTCATGCGAGCGCCTCCTTCAACGCGGTGAGGTGGGTGCGGCTCGCCGCGGCCGCCGCCGGCACGTCCCGCCGCGCGATCGCGTCGACGAGCTCCGCATGAGCGCCGTGGTCGGCCTCCTCGGAGGCCAGGGGGCGCGCCCGCAGCATGTGGACCATGGCCGTGCGCACCCGCGGTACGAACGCGTCGAACAGCTCCACCAGCACCTCGTTGTGCGCCGCCACGATCACGGCGCGGTGGAATGCCATGTCGGCGTCGACGTGATCGTCCACGGACCGCCCAGCGGGCGCGCGGGCGACGAGCGCGCGGCGCAGCCCCCGGACGTCCGCGGGCGTGCGCCGGCCTGCCGCCAGCCCTGCCGCCTCCGCCTCGATGGCGATGCGCGCCTCGATCACGGCGGCGACGTCGGCGCGGCGCAGGACCGCGTCCCAGTCCTCGACGACGTCCAACGCCGTGACGAACACGCCCGCGCCCTGGCGGCTGTCCAGCACGCCCTTGCCGGCGAGCTCGCGGATCGCCTCGCGCAGCGTGGAGCGTCCCACGCCCAGCCGCGCGGCCAACGTGGTCTCGCCGGGGAGCCGGTGCCCCAGTGGCCACTCCCCCGCCCGGATGCGTTGGAGCAACGCTTCGGCGACCTGCGCCGCGAGCGGATGCCGCTGGAGCTGGGCGACCACGTGCGAACACCTCTACTTGTCTGAGGACTTCCCCGCACTGTAGCCGAGGCCGGTCAACCGGGACCCGCGACCCCACCGGCCCACTTCACAGACCCCGTGGGTACTTCACACAAGGCCGGTCAGGCCAGGTGGCGCTCGAACCAGTCCAGCATCTCGGTCCAGGCCTGCTCGGCCGCGTCCGCGTCGTACCGGGGGCCGGTGTCGTTGAAGAACGCGTGGTCGGCGCCTTCGAAGGTGCGTATCCAGTGCGTCACCCCGGCGGCCCGCATCGCCGCCTCGGCGCGCTCCCGGCCGGCGTTCACCCGGTCGTCCAGCCCGGCGAACATCGCGAGGACGGCCGCGGTGACCCGGCTGAAGTCCGGCTGCTCGGGCACCGGCCCGTAGAACGGGACGGCGGCGGTCAGCCGGGGCTCCCCGGCCTGAAGCAGCTGCCAGGTCATCCCGCCGCCGAAGCAGAACCCGACCATGCCGACCTTCGCGCCGGGTACGCGGCGCCCCAGCTCGTCGATGCCCGCGCGCAGGTCGGCGAGAAGCGCGTCCCCCGGCGTGTCCGCCAGCGCGGTCGGCGCCTGCGCCGGATCGGTCAACGCGGCCGTGCCGCCCTGGGCCGAGAGCATGTCGACGCACAGCGCGCCGTAGCCGGCCCCGGCCAGCCTGCCGACCAGGTCCCGGAAGTGCTCGGTCAGGCCGCGGTTCTCGTGGACGACCAGCAGTGCACCGTGCGGACGGGCACCGGCGGGGGCCGCCCAGGCCCCGATCAGCTCACCGGCAGGCCCGGCGAACCGGATCTCCTGTCCCGGGCCGACGCTCTGCGCCCGTCCGGGCGGGTCGGCGGGCGGCGGCGGCGCGCTCGGGGGCGGCGCGGCGGGTTCGGCGGCGCAGGCGGACAGCACCGCGCCCGCCGCCGCGGCCCCGAGCCCGAGCAGCCCCAGCCTGCGCAGGGCTTCTCGCCGGCTCAGCACACCGTCCGCGAAGTCCTCGGCGACCTCGCCCACGAGGTATTCACGCAGCGCCATCGACCGAGGGTAGTGACTTCTACGGGATGCGCAGGACGATCTTCCCCAGTGCATGCCCGCCCTCTACGACGGCCAGGGCGCTCGCGGCCTCGTCGAACGGCCGTACGTCGGTGACACGCGGGTCGAGCGCCCCCTCGGCGACCAGGCGCGCAACGGCGGCGAGCCGCTCGCCGCTGCGGACCCGTGCCACGGGCTGCCCGCCGAGCGCCGCGACGCCCGCGTGGTCGGCCGCCGAGACGATCACCGGAGGGTTCCCGCCGAGCCCGGAGAGGGCGCTGCGCAGCGCCTCGCCACCGACGAGGTCGAGCACCGCGTCGACGGTGCCGCGCACCTCCGAGCCAGGCGCGAGCGCGGTGGCACCCATCGCGGCCAGCAGGTCGTGCTTGCCCCGGCTCGCGATGCCCACCACCTCGACCCCGCCGGCCACGGCGAGCTGCACCGCCGCCAGCCCCACCCCGCCGCCCGCGCCGATCACGAGCAGCGTCGCGCCCGGCGGGAGCGCCAGCTGCACCAGCGCGTCGTACGCCGTGGCCGCGGCGACGGGCAGGACCGCCGCGTCGGTGACGGCGACCTCGGACGGGCGGAGCGCGGCGAAGGACGCCGGCACCCGCGCGAACTCCGCCCACCCGCCGGCCGAGCCGACCGTGCCGCCGAAGACCTCGTCGCCGGGCGCGAACCCCTCGACCCCTCCCCCGACGCGCTCCACGGTGCCGGCGACCTCGCGGCCGAGCGCCACGGGCGGTTCGAGGGGCAGGTCGGTGCGCCTCAGTCCGGCGCGCACCTTCCAGTCGGCCGGGTTCACCCCAGCCGCCGCGACGCGCACGAGGAGCTCTCCCGGCCCGGGCTCGGGCACCGGGAGGTCGAGGTAGGACTCGTGCTCGGGGCCGCCGTACCGGGTGAAGCCGTATGCCTTCATGCCCGTCATTGAAGCGCGCAGCAGTTCCGCGAAGGCCGTTGACCGCGACCGGTCCCGTCCGGCAACCCCGATTGGGGTAGCACCCAGCTTGGTGTTCGCTGGATTGCGGGCGGGTGCTCACCCTTCCAGGCCATATCTCCGCCACCGCGCGGTCATAGACTCCGGTCGTTGCCTCTGTGCGTTCCCACCCGCGCGACATCGCGTACTCCGGGGAGGGCCCGTGTACGACGACGCGCGTTCCGTTCACGCTCCGGCGGAATCCCCGCTGCGCGGTTCGTCATGGCACCCGACACCGGCACGGGCGCAGTGATCGTCCCGCCCGGAACGCGGGTCGGGTGGGAGCCACCCGGCGCGTCCACCGGTTCCGACCGAGATGTCCCGAGTCGCGGATCGCAGACGAGCAGGCCATCGGCCGCGCCCGAGCGCATCACGCTCCGATCCGCCCCGACCGCCGCGAAGATCGGCAGCGGTGTCCGGATCGGAGCCGCACCACTCCCTGACCGGCGCGGCGCGGTGCTGCTCGACGAGCGGCCGCCCCTGCCGAACGCCACGGCTCAGGAGGTGGCCGGCCACCGGGCACGCGAGGCCCTGCGCGCCGCAGCGCACGCCCTCGTCATGCTCGACGACGGCACCCCCGACCGGCTCGCCGCCCGCCTGTTCCGCGCCCGGCTCTCGACGCTGTACGTCGACATGCGTGAGCAGCTCCGCCAGTACGCACCGAGGTCGGACGAGGACCTCTCCGGCGAGCGGCGCCATCGCCGCCTGCTGGACGTGCTCGGACCGCTCGACCCGGCGCTGATCACGGCGCTCGACCGGTGGAGCGCGATGCTCGCCACCGGGTCCACGGACGCACGGCGCTATGTGGACCCGGCGCGCGAGGCGCAGGATGCCATCGAAGGCGTCGTGCGGCGGATGGACAGGGCCACCGATCCCGGCGATCCCGATCGGCTGCTCTTCCCCGCCGGGAGCCCGGAGCAGGTCCGCGTCGCCCGCGCCGTGCGGATGGTGGCGATCGAGCTCGGGCTGGAGGCCGGCGAGGTCCTGCTCGGCGAGCTCGCGCCGCCCGGTGATCCGATGGCGGGCCTGCGGCGACGGCTCGCGGAGATGCGCGAGGACCAGAAGCGGCTCACGTCCGAGCGCGACGCCCGCATGTGGGGGCCCCTGCTCGCCGCGATCGCGCTGCGGCCCACGTATGCGGCCGCGCTCAGCGGGCGGACCGTCAGGGCCTTGACCGCCGCCGCCATCGCGTTCGACACCACGGCCACCGCGACGGCACCCGATCCGGCTGCGCTGGAGGCGGCCGCCGACGACCTGATCGGGGCCGCTCAGCAGGCCCGCACGGCGGGCGCCGCGCTGCGGGAGTTCGACCGCCAGGAGGTCGTTCACCTCGCCGACCTGCTCCAGGAGATCGTCGCCGAGCAGCTCGCGCGGTGGCCGGGCCCGCTCGCCACGAAGGCCGCCGCGCTGCGGGCCACGATCCCCACCCTGCCGCTCCCGGCCGCCGGCGTGAGCCTGGACCGGTTCTGGAGCGAGCAGAGGGCCGGGGCACTGGCGACGCTTCCCGCGGAGATCGCGGCGCAGGTCAGCGGCGCGATGAGCCTCCACCTCGGCGCGGAGCTCGCCAGGCTGACGGCGCTCACCGAGGCCGGTGACGGCGCGGCGACCGCGGAGCAGGCGTGGACGGTGCTCCGGATCCTGCGCGCGTACAAGGCCACCGCATCCCGGCTGCCGGTCAACCGGGCCGATGCCAAGGCCCGCCTGCACACGGTGATCGACGCGGTGGCCGTGGCGGTGCTGCGGCAGCTACCGGCCCCGCCGGCCGGGTGAGCCGCCTGCTGCGCACATCCGTCCGGCGAGTGGCGATGATTCCGGCCTGCGGCGTGCGACTCCCCTCCTGACCGGTTCCCACCAGCCTCCAGGAGGACGCGTTGTCGCACGCGACGATCGCCACCGTCTCGACCCTCACCGTCCCGGGCGCGCGCCTGCACTACGAGGTGCGCGGCTCCGGCCCGCTCGTGGTGCTCGCAGGCGCGCCGATGGACGCGGCGGCGTTCGCGCCGCTCGCCGACCAGCTCGCCGCCGACCACACCGTGGTCACCACCGATCCGCGCGGCATCCACCGCAGCCCGCTCGACGACCCCGACCAGGATTCGACCCCGGATCTGCGCGCGGACGACCTCGCCCGGCTCATCGTGCACCTCGACGCCGGGCCGGCCACGGTGTTCGGGTCGAGCGGCGGCGCGGTGACCGCGCTCGCCCTCGTCCAGTCCCACCCGGAGCTCGTGCGGACGAGCATCGCGCACGAGCCGCCGTCCTTCGCGCTGCTGGCGAACCGCGAGCAGCTCGCCGCGCAGACCGAGGACATCATCGCGACCTACCTGACGGGCGACACCCTCGGGGCATGGGCGAAGTTCATGGACCAGGCGAACATCGTGCTGCCCGACGGCGTGCTCGGGCAGATGTTCGGCGGAGAGCGCGACCCTCAGGTCGTCGCCGATGAGCACCGCTGGTTCACCCACGAGCTGCGCGGCACCGTCCACTGGCAGCCCGACCTCGAGGCGCTGCACGCGGCGGCACCCCGGGTCGTCATCGGGATCGGCGAGGAGTCGGCAGGCCAGCACTGCGACCGGGCCTCTCGCGCCCTCGCCGCCGCGCTGGACGTCGAGCCGATCATGTTCCCCGGCGACCACATCGGGTTCGTCGAGGACCCCGAGCGCTTCGCAGCCCGGCTCCGCGCGGTCCGGAGCCAGGACGGGTGAGCCGGGTTGCCGGTCGGGGTCCGGTGCGTGCACCGTTGGCACCCCTCGGCACTCCAGCTGTTCCTCCCGACGGGAGACCGGATGCGCGCTACCGACGCGGTGCAGCGCGGTCGTGAGTCGTACGCGCTCCACGCCTGGCGTGACGCCTACGAGGCCCTGGCGGCGGCCGACGAGCACGCGCGGCTCGAGGCGCAGGACCTCGACCGGCTCGCGATGGCCGCCTACTTGATCGGCAGGGACGATGCCGCGGCCGAGGGGCTCGAGCGAGCCCACCTCGCGTTCCTCGATCAGGGCGAGGTGGGCCGGGCGGTGCGCTGCGCGTTCTGGCTCGGCATCTTCCTGTTCCTGCGCGGTCGCCACGCCGAGGGCGGTGGCTGGCTGGGCCGGGCAGGGCGCCTGCTGGAGCCGGCGCGGGACACCGTCGAACGCGGCTACCTCCTGGTCCCCGGCGCGTTGCAGGCCCTGCAGTCCGGTGACCCGAGCACGGCACACGAGGTGTTCCGCGAAGCCGCGGGTATCGCCGACCGTTTCGGTGACCCGGATCTGGTGGCGTTGAGCCGGCTGGGTTGCGGCCAGGCGCTGGTCGCGATGGGCAACGCGACCGACGGGGTGGCGATGCTCGACGAGGCGATGCTCGCGGTGACCACCGGCGAGGTCTCGGCCGTCGCTGCCGGGATCGTCTACTGCGCGCTGATCATCGCGTGCCGCGACATCTTCGACTGGCGCCGGGCCCAGGAGTGGACGGTGGCGTTGAGTCGCTGGTGCGCCGGCCAGCAAGGCCTCAAGCCCTACCGCGGTCAGTGCCTGATCCACCGCTCGGAGCTCATGCAGCTGCGCGGCGACTGGCCGGACGCCATGGCAGAGGTGCAGCAGGCGTGCCAGCACCTCGCCGAGCCGCCCGGAGACCCGGTGCTCGGGATGGCGCACTACCAGCGGGGAGAGCTGCTGCGCCTGCGCGGTGAGTTGTCGCGCGCCGAGCAGGCCTACCGCAAGGCGGGCGAGGCCGGCCACCCCGTACAACCGGGCCTGGCCCTGCTGCGCCTGGCCCAAGGCCGGATCGGTGACGCGGCGGCGGCCATCCGCCACGTCGTGACGGAGGCCGAGGGCGACCGCGTGAAACGCGCCCGCGTCCTGGCCGCATTCGTCGAGATCGTCCTGGCCGCCGGCGACGTCGATGCGGCCAGGCCGGCGGTGGACGACCTGGACGAGCTCAGCGGTGTTCTCGAGGCTCCTTACCTGCGTGCGGTCGCCGAGTCGGCACGCGGCGCCGTCATGCTCGCCGACGGTGACGTTCACGGTGCGTACCGGGTGCTGCGCCGTGCATGGACGACATGGCAGGGCGTCGACGCACCGTACGAGGCGGCACGGGTACGCCTGCTCATGGCGCAGGCGTGCGGTGAGCTGGGCGACCACGATTCAGCTGCCATGGAGCTGGACGCCGCGCGTCGCGTGTTCGAGCAGCTCGGGGCCGCTCCGGCGCTGGCCCGGGCCGCCGAGCTGTCCGGCGCACGGAAGCAGCCCGCTCCGGGCGGGCTGACCCCGCGGGAAGTCGACGTCCTCCGCCTCGTCGCAACGGGGGCGACCAACCGCGAGGTCGCCGACAGACTCGTCATCAGCGAGAAGACCGTTGCCCGTCACGTCAGCAACATCTTCTCCAAGCTCGGCGTCGCATCGCGGGCAGGCGCCACGGCCTACGCCTTCCGGCACGAGCTGGTGTAGCGGCCGGGCTGCTGCGCAGAATCACCCATTCCGGCCGCCGGCCCGACATGGACAGTTCGCCCGAAGCGACGGCCCGCCGCCGGGCTCGATCCTCCTCGCCATGACAACCCCGTCTCCATCGACAACGAGGGCGCGTCGCGGAGCGGCCGGTGTGGCACTCGCACCCGTGGTACTGCTCGTCGCGCTCGTCA
Source organism: Pseudonocardia hierapolitana (assembly GCF_007994075.1). Taxonomy (NCBI): domain Bacteria; kingdom Bacillati; phylum Actinomycetota; class Actinomycetes; order Pseudonocardiales; family Pseudonocardiaceae; genus Pseudonocardia; species Pseudonocardia hierapolitana. The sequence goes on from NZ_VIWU01000001.1 coordinate 566,720, forward strand.
CCCATCCCTTCATCGCGACGTTGCCGGACGAGGAGGCCGTCGCCCACGCCGTCGCGGCCCACACGACGTGGTGGGGGATCGTGCACCTGCTCACGGCGGTGGCGTCCGGCCTCGTCGCGCTGGCGTTCCTCGCGATCCGGGCCCGCCTGCGCGACGCGGGCGAGGAACGGTTCAGCCCGTGGGCGTTGCCGTTCGTGATCGTCGGCAGCGTCTTGTACGGCTTCCTGCCGGGGCTCGAGTTCGCGCCGATGACGGCCGTACGCACCGGCGGCGATGCCGCGGCCACGCAGGCCGTGCTCCAGCCGTGGTTCATCTCGGTACTGGCCACGAGCGTGCTGCTCTTCGCGGTAGGGGTGATCGGGTTCGCGCAGGGCATCGCCTCAGCGCGGATCCTGAGCCGCCCGCTCACCCGCCTCGTCGTCACCGCGCTCGTCGTGTGGGCCGCGGCCCGCTTCGTTCCGCTGGGCGCGGTGCAGTTCCACATGCAGGGCGCGGCCGCCATCGTCGCGCTGTGGCCACTGGCCTTCGGGATGTGGCGGCAGACCCGGCTCGCACCCCCGATGCCGGCCTCTGCTGCTCGGGCTCACTGACTCCCGCGGGCCCTGCGGACCTGCCCTCATCGATTGAGGTGTTCCTGCAACGCATCGAGGGATCCGTCCCAGTCGCGGGCGAGCGCAGCGAGGAACTGCTGCGCCACCCGCATCGGGGCGGAACGGAGCCGGTACCGCACCCGACGCCGCTCCCCCTGTTGCGCTGTCACCAGGCCCGCATCCGACAGCAGGGCGAGGTGCTTGGCGATCGCCTGCCGGGTGATCGGCAGGCGTTCGGCGAGATCCGTCGCGGTGGCAGGCCCGTGCGATGCCAGCATGGCGAGGATGGCGCGTCGGCTCGGGTCCGCCAGCGCGACGAAGACCTGCTCGGCGATAGCCTCGATGTCAGGCGGCATCGAGGTACTCGACCAGCTCGGCCAGCTCGCGCCGCCAGCCGTCGGTGTTGCCGTCGAACGCGGCGCGGTAGGCGTCGTCCGAGAGCTGCGCGAAGCCGCTCTCGACCACGGTGAGCCGCGTGCCCGAGCCCACCGGTTCGAGCGTGAACTCGACGTACGTGCGGCGGGGGTCTTCCTCGGGAAGTCCGTAGATGTGCCAGGTGAAGGCGAAGACCGCCGGCTCCTCCACGCGCTCGACGCGCAGGTTCGCGGTGGCGCCGTCGTCCCACGTCAGCTCCGCCGCACCGCCGGGGCGCAGGTCGATCGAGGCCTTGTGGCCGAACCACGTGCCGAGTCCCTCGGCCGTGGTGATCGCCGCCCACACCTTCTGCGGCGGGTGGGCGAGCTCGACGGTCCGCTCGATGCGGTCGGGGAACGCCATGTCAACCTCCATTGAATAGCAACCACTGAGTTGCCATAGAAGATATAGCAACCCGCTGGTGCGTCAAAGCGCCGACTACTTCACCGTCATGCCGGCGTCGACCGGCAGCGCCACGCCGGTCACGTAGCGGGCCTCGTCGGATACCAGCCAGGCAACGGCGGCACTGACATCCTCCGCCGCGATCAGCGGGACGTCGAGCAGGTTGGTCATGTCCGGACCGTCCGCCGGGAGCGACGCCAGCATCTCCTGGATCGCCTGGTTGTGGATCATCGGCGTGCTCACGCCCGTGGGGTGGACGGAGTTCACGCGGATGTTGTGCCTGGCGAGCCAGTTCGCCCAGGTCCGCGTGAGACCGACGATGGCGTGCTTGCTCGCCACGTACCCGTCCGCTCCCGCGTTCCCGCTACCGCCACGCCCGATCAGTGCCATCGTCGAGCCGGTCAGCACGATCGACCCGCCCCGGCCCTGCTCGATCATGATCGGCGCCGCGGCGTGCACGGTGTTCCACACACCGACCAGGTTCACGTCGAGCACCTCGCGGAACGCGGCGGGCGCGGCGACGTCCTGGCGGACCATGCCGATGCCGGCGTTGGCCAGCACGATGTCGACCCCACCCAGCTTCTCGACCCCGTCGGCAACGGCCGCGGCCACCGCGTCCGCGTCCCGCACGTCCGCCTCGGCCGTCACGATCCGGCGGTCCAGCGCCTCGACCTCGCTCGCGGTGTCCGCCAGGTCCCCCGTCGTGGCGAGCGGATAGGCGACGGTGTCGATCTGGCGGCAGATGTCCACCGCGATCACGTCCGCACCCTCGGCGGCGAGCCGCACCGCATGGCTGCGCCCCTGCCCGCGCGCCGCCCCCGTGATCAGCGCGACCTTCCCGTCCAGCCGTCCGGCCATGTGCCCACCCCTCACATCGACGACGGAGGCGAACTCTACGAGCTCGCCCGTGTGGCGGTACACGCGCCTCTGAATCGCTTCAACCACTTCCCTGGCCCACGATCGGCAAGGCCCGTTGATCTCGCCTTGTGAGCCGCGCCACCGGTTGATACGTTCCAATTCCGGGCGATCAGAGGAGCCGAAGACGATGCCGTCACCAGGGCAGGCCGTGCGTTCGCTGCGAGAAGGCTTCGCCGCCCCGCCACCGGACGGCCGGATCATGATGCGCTGGTGGTGGTTCGGCCCCTTCGTCGAGGAGGCCGAGCTGGCGCGCGAGCTGGAGGCCATGGCGGCGGCCGGCATCGGCGGCGTCGAGGTCGCCGCGGTGTACCCGCTGTCGACGTCGCGGGCGGAGCGGGACGCCGGCGGGTTCCTCTCCGAACGGCACCTGACCCGGCTCCGGTTCGCCGCCGAGACGGCGTCCCGGCTCGGCATGCGCTTCGACGTCACGCTCGGCAGCGGCTGGTCGTACGGCGGCCCGCACATCACCGACGAGACCGCCGCGCGCCGGCTGCGGTGGGACGTGCGCGAGGTGCCGCGACGCGCGATGCGGATCGCCGCCGCCCAGCCGTGGCCGGGTGACGAGCTCGTCGCCGCGTACATCGGCGACGGCTCGGAGCAGGAGCCACCCTCGACGTGGGAGCAGCTGTCGATCCGCGACGGCGCGGTCCAGGTGCCGGAGGGCTCGGGACCGCGGATGGTCCTCCTCGCCGTCTCGAGCCCGACCGGCCAGAACGTCAAGCGCGCCGCGGCCGGAGCTGAGGGCCCGGTGCTCGACCACTGCAGCCGCGCCGCCACCGAGGCGCACCTGCGGGCGGTCGCCGACCCGATCCTCACGGCCGTCCCGAGCGGGCTCGTCACCGCGGTGTTCTGCGACAGCCTCGAGGTGTACGGCGCGGACTGGACCCCGGATCTGCCGGCGGAGTTCCACGCCCGCCGCGGCTACGACCTCCTGCCCGTACTGCCCCTGCTGCACACCCGCGGTGAGGGATGCGAACGGGTCCGCGCCGACGTCGCGGCGACGCTCGGCGAGCTCTACGAGGAGAACTTCGTCGCCGTCGTGCGGGAATGGGCGAACGAGCACGGCGTCCTGTTCCGCATCCAGAGCTACGGGCAGCCGCCGGGCACGCTGTCGGCCTACCGGCACGCCGACCTCCCGGAGGGCGAGGGCTGGGGATGGCGCTCGGTCACGCAGACCAAGTGGGCGACGTCGGCCGCGCACCTGTACCAGCGACCGGTGGTCTCCTCGGAGACGTGGACCTGGGTGCACTCGCCGTCCTTCGCCGCCACCCCGCTCGACCTCGCCGGTGAGGCGCACGAGCACCTCCTCCTGGGCGTCAACCAGCTCATCGGGCACGGCTGGCCGTACTCCCCGCCGGACGCGCATGCCCCCGGTTGGATCTTCTACGCGTCCGGGGCGCTGAACGACGCCAACCCGTGGTGGCCTGCGATGCCCGAGCTCACCCGGTACCTGCACCGCCTCTGCTGGTTGATGCGGCAGGGCGACCCGGTCGTCGACGTCGCCCTCTACGCGCCGAGCCGCGACGCCGCGCAGCACTTCACCCCCGGCACCCGCGGCTACCTCGACCTCTGGCACGCCACCCGCTGGCACATCGGCGAGGCGCTGCCCGCCGCCCTGCGCGAGGCCGGGTACGACTACGACCTCGTCGACGACACCGCCCTCCGGGAGGCCGACTGGAGCCGGTACCGGGTGGTCGTCCTGCCGAACGTGTGCGACCTGCCGGAGGCGACCGCGCGCCTGCTCGAGAAGCACACCGCCGCGGGCGGCATCGTCGTCACCGTCGGCGGCAGCGTGCACCGCGACGGCTGGACCGGTGTCGAGGACGTCGACGCGCTGCTGCCCGCGCTCGGCGCGCTCGTGCCGCCGGACGCCACGGCCGCGCCGGAGATCGGAATCGCCCACCGCCGCGCGGGCGAGACCGACGTCTACTTCGTCGCGAACACCGGCCCGTCCCCGCGCGCGTTCACCCTGCGACCGCGCGACGCCGCCACCGCGTTCGAACGGTGGGACGCCCGCACCGGGCGGGCCCACCGGATCGAGGTGCGCGACGGTGGGGTGCCGCTGGAGCTGCAGCCGTACGAGGCAGCCGTCGTCGTCGCGCTGCCCGCACCCGACGCGGACGTCCCGGCCGCACCGGCCGCAGGCCCGGTCGAGACGGTGGCCCTCGCCGGGCCGTGGACCGTCGCGTACGCCGACGCCCCGGACGTGCGGCAGGAGGTCGCGCTGCCGCACCGGTGGGAGGACGACGCGGGGCGGGCCGACCACTCGGGCGCCGCCACCTACGAGGCGACCGTCGATCTGCCGGCCGAACGCCTCGACGGCCGCGTCCTGCTCGACCTCGGTCCGGTGCACGCCCGCGCGCAGGCGGTCGCCGGTGAACGGGGCCTGCGCGGTGCGTCGTTCCGCGCCGAGGTCACCGCACCGGTGGGCGAGGTCGCACAGGTCCTGGTGAACGGCGAGACCTGCGGCTGGGCGTGGGCGCCGCCGTACACCGTCGACGTCACGGACCGGCTGCGCGCCGGGCGGAACACCATCGCCGTCCGGGTGCTGAACACCGGTGTCGGCGCGCTGCGCGCGGCCACCGAGCTCACCGCGACCGTCGAGGCGGTGACGCGCATCGACGGCAGGCGGTTCCGCATGCAGGACCTGGAGCTCGCCCGGCTGCCCACGAACTCGGGCCTGCGCGAGGTGCCGGCACTGCGGTTCGCTTCGTCACGAACGGATCAACGAAATGATCGATCGGGTTAACCTCGCCCATGGACGAGCTGACGCCGAGGTATCTCCTCTCCCTCCCGCTGCACGTCGTCACCGAGGTCTACGGAGAGCAGGGGCTGCGCAGGCGGTTCCAGCTCGAGATCGCCTCCTTCCCCGAGACCGAGCAGGCGGTGTTGGAACGGGCGTTCCGGCTCGCGGAGCGCCTGCACCGCGATGACCGCCGGTCTCGCGAACCCGTCCTCAACCACCTGCTGCGCGTCAGCATCCGGATCATGTGCCACTACCGGGTCCGCGACGTCGACGTGCTCGCCGCCGCGTTGCTGCACGACGCCGTCGAGGACCACCCCGACGAGCTGGCGGGCGGCGCGCCGGTGGACGCCACGGCGGCGGCGTTGGCCGTGCTCGCCCGCGATTTCGGCCCACGGGTGGCCGAGCTGGTCGCCGCGGTGACCAACCCCGAGTACGACCCGGCCCGCGACAAGGACGAGCAGTACCGGGAGCACGTGGCGGCGAGCCTGGCCGCCGCCCCGTGGGCTCGGCCGATCAAGGTCTCCGACTTCACCGACAACGGCGTCGGCATCCTCTACACGATCGGCCCGAAGGTACGCCGGGCCGCGGTGAAGTACACCCCGCTCGTCCCGGTGCTGCGCGAGCTCGTCGCCCGACCCGACACACCGCTGGCCGACGACGTCAAGGCGAAGATCGACGGACAGTTCGACCTCGCCGAGCGACGCTTCGCCGCCATCCTCGAGCCCAGCTGAGACTGCTCGGCCCCACGTGACCGAATCTTGTCGGCGATGGGCATTCATGCCACTTCCCGGGGAGCAGCGCAGGCGGTCAAGGTCGTGGTGTTCCTTCCGACCCACCGCCGAGGACGAACCGAGAGGAGTCGCAGCCCATGATCGTCCGTTCGCTGGAAGAGGTCATCGGCACGGAGCGCGAGGTGAAGGGCCCCACCTGGACCAGCCGACGCCTCGCGCTCGCCGAGGAGAAGGTCGGCTTCTCCCTGCACGACACCGTCGTGCACGCGGGCACCGAGATCACGATGTGGTACGCCGACCACGTCGAGGCCGTCTACGTCATCGAGGGCCATGGCGAGCTGGTCGACGACGAGACCGGTGACACGCACAGCCTCGAGCCCGGCGTGATGTACCTGGTCGACGCGCACCAGCACCACACCCTGCGCGCCCACACCGAGTTCCGCGCCGTCTGCGTGTTCAACCCGGCCCTCACGGGCCGCGAGGTGCACGACGAGAACGGCGCCTTCCCACTGCTGACCGAGAAGGGTCAGTGACACCGCGGCCCCGCCTGACCGGATCGGTACACCCGGACGTCATGGCGGTGCTGGCCGCCGCCGACGTGGGACACCAGCCCGCCTACGGCGCGGACGTCCACACCGCCCGGCTGCGCGATCTGATCGAGGACCGTTTCGGCGAGGACGCCGAGGTCTACCCGGTCTTCAACGGCAGCGGCGCCAACGTGGTCGGGCTGCAGGCGATGTGCGACCGGTGGAGCGCGGTGGTCTGCCCGGAGTCCGCGCACATCAACCTGGACGAGTGCGGCGCACCCGAGAAGGTGGCGGGGCTGAAGCTGATCCCGGTGCCCACCGTCGACACCACCGAGGCCGACGTGGACGCCTTCGCGGCCGCCATCGCCCAGGAGATGGAAGCTCGAGCCGAACGCCCCGCGTCCACCGCTGCCCCGGACTCTTCTCCCGATCGAGCACCGGTCCCCCCACGCACGCAGACCGGCTCGAGTCCCCCGTCAGGCAGCGCGAAGCCGGACGGCACCGGTCAGCCCTCCGGGCGAGCTCGGAGGGCAGACGTCAGACCGGCATCCGGTTGAACTTGCGAATGCTCTTGTCGAAGGCCCGGGCGGGGACGAGTCGGCGGAGCACGGTGACGCGGCCGGCGAGCGGGCCCGCGGGGTAGCGCAGTTTCGGCTTTTGGTCGGTGGCCGCGCTGACGATCACCTTGGCGACGATGGCGGGGTCGTCGCCGTTCCGGAACGAGGCGGCCACCACCTCGTCGAAGATGTGCCGCTGCTGCGCGTAGACCGGCAACGGGGTGTCGGCCAGCAGCAGGTTCGCGTCGAACGGGGTGTTGGTCGTGCCGGGCTCCACGAGCAGGACCCGGACGCCGTGCTCCCGGACCTCGTGGTCGAGCGACTCGGAGTAACCCTCGACCGCGTGCTTGGACGCACCGTAGACGGCCATGAAGGGGCTGGGGACGAACCCGAACACGGACGAGATGTTGATGACGCGTCCGCGTCCCTGGGCGCGCATGTGCGGCAGGACGGCCTTCGTCATCCGCATGAGGCCGAAGACGTTGACGTCGAAGACGCCCTGCGCCTGGCCGACGGAGCTCTCTTCGGCGGCCCCGTTGGTGCCGAGCCCGGCGTTGTTGACCAGGACGTCGAGGCGCCCGAACCGCTCGATGACCTTCTCGACCACGGTGGCGACCGACTCGTCACTGGTGACGTCGAGGTCCAGCAGCGTCACACCGTCACCAGGGGTCACTCGCGAGGTGTCGCGGCTCGTCCCGATCACCTGGAACCCCGCTGCGGCGAGCGCGAGCGTGGCCGCCTTGCCGATGCCGGAGGACGCGCCCGTCACGAGCGCCACCGGCCGTGTTGCTGTCATCATCAGCTCCCGAATTTTGAGATTATGATCGTACGACCATAGCGTTGACGGCCGGCCCGCGACAGCTATTTGCCAAAATAAAATTATGACCGTACTCTCATAGGGCGTGTCAGTCCGTGGGAGGAGCGTGTGGTGCGGTACGGCAAGGAGCACAAGGAGGCGACGCGGCAGCGGATCATCGAGGCGGCCGGGCGCCGGTTGAAGCGCGACGGCATCGACGGCTCCGGCGTTGCCACGCTCATGGCGGACGCGGGGCTGACCAACGGCGCGTTCTACGCCCACTTCGCGTCGAAGGAGGACCTGGTCGCCACCGCGGTCGCCGACCAGGTCCGCACGCAGTACGAGGGCCTCCAGGCGGTGGCGCCGGGCCGCGCCGGCGTCGAGCAGCTCGTGCGCGCCTACCTGTCGGCCGAGCATCGCGACAACCCGGAGGACGGCTGCCCGTCCGCCGCCCTGCTCGACGAGATCGGGCGCTGCTCCGACGCCACCAAACAGGCGTACACCGACGCCGTGCTGGCCTTCATCGACGACATCGCCTCCCGCCTGGCCCCGCGCGACCCGCAGTCGGCACGCGCCAAGACGCTCAGCATCTACGCCCTGCTGGTCGGCACGCTGCAACTCTCCCGCGCCCTGGCCGACCGACGACTCGCCGACGAGGTCCTCGAGCAGGGCATCCACAACGCCCTCGCCGCCCTGGACGCCATCCAACAGGGCTGACGCGCCGCACACCCGTGCGCCGACGGCGGGCCGAAGCATCGATCGCAAGGAAAGCAGGCCGCCATGAAGGCATTCGTCGTCGAGCGCTACGGCAAGGACGGACTCCGGGCAGGCGAGGTGCGCGAACCCGAGTTGCGAGACCGCGACGTCCTGGTCCGGGTCCGCGCCGCCGGCGTCAACCCGCTGGACTCCAAGATCCGCGACGGTGAGTTCAAGCTCATCCTCCCCTACCGGCCGCCGTTCGTGCTCGGGAACGACGTGGCGGGCGTCGTCACCCGCGTGGGACCCGCGGTGCGGGGGTTCGCGGTGGGCGACGAGGTCTACGCGCGGCCCGGCAAGGACCGCATCGGGACGTTCGCGGAGCTCATCGCCATCGACGAGGAGGACCTCGCGCTCAAACCGGCCTCACTGTCCATGCAGGAAGCGGCCGCGGTACCGCTGGTGGGTCTCACGGCATGGCAGGCGCTCGTCGAACGAGCACACGTGACCGCCGGCCAGAAGGTCCTCGTCCACGCCGGCTCCGGCGGCGTGGGAACGATGGCGATCCAGCTCGCGAAGCACCTGGGCGCGACCGTCGCGACCACCACGAGCACCGCGAACGTGGACCGGGTGAAGAGCCTCGGCGCCGACGTCGTCGTGGACTACAAGACCGACGACTTCGCCACCGTCCTGTCCGACTACGACGTCGTGCTGGACCCACTGGGAGGCGAGACGCTCGAGAAGTCGCTGACGGTGGTCAAGCCCGGCGGACTGGTGATCGGCATCAGCGGCCCTCCGGACCCCACCTTCGCGAAGGAACTCGGAGCGCCATGGTTCGTGCGCACGGCCATCGCACTGCTGAGCCGCCGCATCCGCACCCGGGCGAAGCGGCGTGGCGTCACGTACTCGTTCCTGTTCATGCGGGCCAGCGGGGCGCAGCTGCGAGAGCTCACCACGCTCATCGACGCCGGACACCTCCGCCCGGTCGTCGACCGGATCTTCCCGTTCGACGAGACGCTCGAGGCGGTGGCCTACGTCGACCAGGGGCGCGCCAAGGGCAAGGTCGTCGTCACGCTGGACTAGGGCCACTCACCAGACTCGGTGCGAGCCAACCGTGGCCGGGCGGCGCGGCCACGGACTTCGCCCAGCCATGGAGCCGTCGCTGTCTCGGCAACCCGTGCCGCAACGTCGCCCTCCCTCGACCGGAAGTACGAGGCCGGCCGACCCCGTTCGGTACTCCGACCGAGCCGTGCCGGCCTGGCCCAGGCGAACCTCCGCCATGAGATCTTGGGCAGGCGCCGCCGGCCGCATCAGCAGGACCTGTCACGGTGCCGCGGCGCTGACCCTGACACTGGTCCTGGGAGGGCTGGCGGGGTGAGCTCCGGCTTCGCCGGGCAGGTGCCGGCAGCGGGGCGATCTCGACGACCGTCGTCGGGGCGAGCCCACGGATGCGGTCGGGGGTCCACTGCTCGTTCTCGGCGCCGGAGATCGGCACGCCGTGCAGCGTGTTCACGGGCTGAGCGGAATGGCCGATAGACGCGAGTCCGCGCGACCCGATAGACAGACCGGCGTGAACGAGCAGACCCAGCCCGCCACGCCGATCTTCGCGCTCGTCCTCGTCGTGCTCGCGAGCGCCGCCTCCCCGATCGGCGACCCCGTCCGCGCCACCTGGGACACCTTCACCCCCTGGGCCGCCACCTCGATCGGAGCCTGACGTTGCCCGACGCCCCGCTCATCGCCACCCCGCAGGCCTACCCGCTCCTCTGCATCAACGAGCTCGACATGTGCTTCTTCGTGGTCGGATGGACCGCCACCGGCACACCCGTCGGAGTCCCCGAGTCCGAGCTCGCGGCCATGGGCCACACCACCACCGGCGCCAGGGAGATCAAGGGCGGCGGCAAGCTGACCTACGAGATGCCCAGGGCGAACGTCTCCATCGCCGAACCTTGATCACCTCGCAACACGGACGCCGCGTCACCTGATCAGGGAGACGCGGCTTCTGGTTGTGCGACTGCAGCGAATGGACCCGCTCCACTCCTGGCCGTCGATCATCCAGGACATCTACATGGACCGGCGAGCAGACGGGCGGCAGGCAGCCGATGCCCTTCGTCTCGTGCTTGTGGTGCAGGGCTCCGCGATGCTCTCAACGCGGCGCCGCCATGGGTTTCATGCGTCCAAGAGTTGTCGCGAGTAATGAGTGGCGCTGATCTTGAGCCTCCACTGCTCCGATGCTCTGACCAGCACCGGAAGTGGGGCGGGTGGGGCTCGAACCCACGACCTGACGGATTATGAGTCCGCTGCTCTGACCAGCTGAGCTACCGCCCCGGCCCCGCGAGGCTACCGAACGCCGCTGCCGCGGTGAGTTCCGCCGTCGCCCGGAGCCTCCCAGCACCGAGGCGACGATCGTCACCGTCTGAGGGCGGGCGCGAACAGTACGACGATGCGGTCGACCGCACCCTGAGGTGCTTCTCGCGGCGATCTTCGCTCGGAGATCGCCGCGGGAAGCACAGCAGCGCGATCGCCGCGACGCTCACGTCGTGCTCGGAGGGATCTTCGGGCGGCGGCACCAGCTATTACTGCCGCCCGGCACCCACCGCAGCGTGCCGGGCCGCGGTGACGGTCGTCAGTGGGTGAGGGCGTGGGCGCGCTTGCGCGCGTCCTTGGCCAGCCCGCCGGCCTGGTGGGCGACCTCGTGACCGACCGCCGAAGCGCGGGCGGCGACGTCGTGGCCGAGCTTGGTGGCGAGGCCGGGGCTCCGGTCGAACCGCTTCTGCAGCTCGGCGCCCCGCTTCGCCGCGCGCTTCCGCAGCTGCGCGCTGCGCTTCTCGGCGGCCTTCTGCAGCTGGGCGGCGCGCTTCCCGGCCACCTTCTGCAGCCTCGCGCCACGCTTCTCGGCCCTGCGGCGGGCCTTGGCGGCGCGGCGGCTCAGGTCGGCGGCTCGCGAGGAGAGGTCCGCCCGGGAGGAGACGGCTGCGCCGGCGGCGGGGGCGAGTCCGGCCAGCCCGGCGGCGAGGCCTGCGACCGTGCCGCCTGCCTGGCGCGTGGATCCGGAGAGCTTGCCGCCCGCGTCGTGCACCGCGCCGGTGACGCGGCCGGTGGCGTCGGCCGCGGCGCCCGTCACCACGCCGGCCTGCGCCGCGGCGAGCCGCGCCGCCCTGCGTCCGCGCCAGCCGAGGGACGGCTTGCCCTCGGTGTCGGCCGCGGCGATCAGGAGGCCGCCGAGCATGCTGACGTTCTTCAGGAAGTGGATCTGCTGCTCCTGCTTGCGCTGGGAGTCGGTCTCCTCCCAGAACCGGTGGGCGGCCAGCGTCGTCGGGATGAGCGTCGCCGCCAGTGCCGTGGAGGCGAGGCGGGGGAACTTGCCGAACGCGAGCATCGTCCCCGCGGCGATCTTGACGCCGGCGTCGATCTTGATCAGCATGACGTCGTCGGGCCGCTGGTCGACGGGGGCGACCTCGGTCGCCTTGTCGACCGCCGGTGCCACCGCGTCGAGCACCGGCTTGGCGGCCTGCGCGTGCGCCTCCGGCGCACGGAGCGCGTTGATGCCGCCCTGGATGAACAAGGCGGCGAGCATGGGGCGGGCGACTCGTCGTAGGAGCATGTCGAGCGCTTCCCCGCCCGACGGCGCACCCAAACGCTGATTCGACCGAACGCTGTATCGATCAACGGGTGGTGCCATCATTCGGGGGTGACGACCCCCAGGCTGGCCATCGGGCTCGACATCGGCGGCACGAAGATCGCCGGCGCCGTAGTCGACGAGCACGGCACCGTGGTGACGGAGCTCGTCGAACCGACACCGGAGGAGTCCGACGCCGAGTCGGTCACCACCGTGCTCCTCTCGATGATCGAACGGCTCCGCGCGGAGCACGACGTCGTCACGATCGGGGTCGGCGCCGCCGGGATCGTCGAGTGGCCCGCGGGCAGGATGCTGTGGGCGCCGAACAACTCCTACCGCGACTGGCCGGTGCGCGAGCAGCTCGAGAAGGTCACCAACCTGCCGGTCACCGTCGACAACGACGCCAACGTCGCCGCGCTCGCGGAGGCCCGCCTCGGCGAGCCGTACCCGAACATGGTGCTGGTCACGGTCGGCACCGGCATCGGCGGCGGCCTCGTGATGGACGGCAAGATCTACCGTGGGCCCACCGGCCTCGGCGCCGAGCTGGGCCACATCATCCTCAACCCGGACGGCCCCCGCTGCGGCTGCGGCAACCACGGCTGCTTCGAGGCGTACGCATCGGGCACCGCGCTCACGCGCATGGCCCGCGACGCCGCGGCCGACGACCCGGACGGGCTGATCGCCCGGCTCGGTGCCGAGGAGGGCGAGGTCACCGGGCACACGGTCCTCGAGGCCGTCCAGCAGGGCGACGAGGTCGCGAAGGCCCTGTTCGCCCGGCTCGGGCGCTGGCTCGGGGTCGGCATCGCGTCGCTGGCGAACATCTTCGAGGTCGACGCCGTGGTCGTCGGGGGCGGACTGGTCGAGACGGGTGAGCTGCTGCTCGCGCCCGCCCGGGCCACGGCCCGCGAGTACGCGTACGCCCCCACGGCACGCGGCGTCCCGCCCGTCGTGCCGGCGACCTTCGGCGGCGACGCCGGCAAGATCGGCGCCGCATTGCTCGCACTCGACAACGCCTGAGACGACCCGCGGGTGCCCGGAGGCCGGGCACCCGGCGGTCAGGGATGCATGCCGGCGAACTGCAGGAAGTCGATGATCGTGCGGACCTCGCTCCCGTCCGGTTTGGTCACGCCGTCGCTGAGCTGGAAGTTCGTGCGCAGGTAGGAGGCGGGGTCGGCCTTGAGCTGGCCGATCAGGGTCTCGGCGACGATCCGGCTCCCGACCGGTCCGAGGCGGTTCCCGCCACCGAGCTCGGCCTCCTTGAGGACGTAGAACCACAGCGGGGTGCCGCGCAGCAGTTCGGGGTTGTCCAGCAGTGTGTCCGCCACCGGCCCGCCGTCTCGGGTCAGCTGGGTGCTGGTGAGCGGTACGAGGCCCAGCTCGGCGGCGACCGCCTGCCCCGTCGGGATGGCGAGCCGGTAGCCGCGCAGCAGGTTGCGCACGGCCAGCCGCTTGAGCAGCCGGCGGATCCGCTCGGGGGCCGTCGTCGGGTCGGTGCCTTCGTTGAGCAGGTCGCCCAGCGGCGGGGCGAGATGCGTGTCGATCTTCCGCGCGACCCGGTTCTGGAACCGGTTGTCCGGGTCGGCCGGCTTCGGCTCGGCGCCGGTGAGGCGTTCGAACTGGGCCGGCCAGTTGTCCGGGAGTGTCGGGTTGGGCTGGTCCGGCCTCGGGCTGAGCCCACCGCGACCGGTGAAGCGGAACAGCAGGTCGAACGGAGCGTCGTCGATCGTGTTGCTGCCGCCGTCGACCGGCGCTCCGAAGTTCTGGTTCCAGTCGTAGGCGCCGCGCACCATGCTGTGCCCGAACCGGTAGGCGGCCACCGAGAACTCGAGAGGCATGAACGGGTTCTGCTCGTCGGGCTGGAACGCCGGCGGAATCGTGCCGTCCAGGAGGCCGTCGACCACGCCGGGATCGGCGATCTGCTCGAGGAAGTCCTCGACGGTCGCGAGCTGGTAGTGCCAGGTGGTGAGCTCGCGGGCCCGCTCGAAGTCGTCGACGCCGCGCCCCGCGAGCCAGTCGACGACGTTGTTGTGGAACTTCAGGAAGGCCAGGTGCAACTGCGCGACGATCAGGTTCTCGTCGTTGCGTCCGTCGCCGATCTGGGCCACGCGATCAACTCGTGGAAGGTCGGAGCCGGCGACCGGAGTGGGGATCGGGGCCGGTGTCGGCTCACCGATGACGAACTTGTTCCCGTCGTAGGGGACCTGCCCCGGCTGCCCCGACGCCTTGGGCCCGTTGCCGTACACGGAGTCGAGGTTCAGCCGCGGCTCGCGCAGGTTCACCAGTTGCTCGACGACCTGCTGCGGCCGCAGCGGACGGAGGTCGTCGACGGTGATCGAGAGGTCGTCGTCGCGGTCGGTGTTGGCGGTCAGGTCGTGGTCCACGAACTGGCCCCAGTAGGTGAGGATCGGCGGGAGTGTCGAGTCACCGCCTGCATCCGACGCCTGCTGCTCGATCATCGCCGCGCCGAGCGCCTTCAACGCCCGGACGGTCTGTTCGGCCGGATCCGCATCCAGGTGAGCGGCCGGGAAGTCGTCCGCGAGTTGGGGGAACAGGTAGCCGAACGGTGTCGAGATCTCCTGGATCGGGCCGGGGGCGTCCACCTGCCGGATGGCCGCGGAGATCGACGTCGGCGCCGGGACGGCGGCGTGCAGCTGCGCCTGCGCGAGCTCGTCCGTGACCACGTGCTCGCCGTGCCGGAGGTCCAGCAGTACGCGGGGGAAGTCGTTCGCCATCGGTCGCTCCCAGGTGGTGGTGATCCTGCGCCCTCCCCGGAACGTTCATGGATGGGCGGCACGGGCCGCCATACGTACATCTGCGTAGCAGCGCGATGTATCAGCCGGTGACGGCGGCACGGGCCCGTCACTCACTAGGGTGGGCCCGTGACCCTCGTACTCGGGCCGGTGCTCCGCCACGTCGGCGAGACCACGGCGTCCGTGTGGGTCCAGACCGATCGGGCTGCCTCGGTGTCGGTGCTCGGGTGCACCGCGCGGACGTTCGAGGTGGCGGGGTACCACTACGCGCTCGTGCCGGTCACGGAACTCACGCCGGGCAGCGTGACGCCCTACGAGGTGGCGGTGGACGGTGAGCGGGTGTGGCCGCCGGCCACGAGCCCATTCCCGCCGAGCGTCATCCGCACCCGCGGGGGTGCCGAGGCCCACCGGGTCGTCTTCGGCTCGTGCCGCTACTCCAAGGTGACCGACCGGAAGCTGTCGGCACAGCTGGGGATCGACGCCCTCGACGCCTATGCGGCACGCATGGCCGGCCGGCCGCACGAGGAGTGGCCCGATGCGCTCCTGCTGCTCGGCGACCAGGTGTACGCCGACGAGCTGACGCCCCGCAACCGCCGCCGGATCGCCGCGCGGGTCGACCGGCACCCGGACTGGCCGGACGACGAGATCGTCGGCTTCGACGAGTACGTCGGGCTGTACTGCGACGCCTGGACCGACCCGGAGATCCGGTGGCTGATGTCCACCGTGCCCACGGCGATGATCTTCGACGACCACGACGTCCGCGACGACTGGAACACCTCGGCCCAATGGCGTGCGGAGATGCACGAGAAGCCCTGGTGGCGCGAGCGGATCCGCGCCGCGCTGGCGTCGTACTGGGTGTACCAGCACATCGGCAACCTGGCCCCCGACGAGCTCGGGTCGAGCGCCGACCACCGCAAGATCGTGGAGCACGACGGCGACACGTGGCCGTTGCTGGTGGAGCTCGCCGACCGCGCGGACGCCGAGGTCGACGGCGCGAAGGGTGTGCGGTTCAGCTTCCGGTGGGACGTCGGCCGCAGCAGGCTGCTGATGATCGACTCGCGGAACGGGCGGATCCTCGAGGGCGGGCAGCACCTCATGTTGAGCGAGTCGGAGTTCTCCTGGATCGAGCGCCAGGCCGCGGCACCGGGCGAGGTCGACCACCTGCTGATCGGGACGTCGGTCCCGTGGCTGCTGCCGCACGCGATCGGCGACCTCGAGACCGTCAACGAGATCGCCGCGGCCCGGCCCGGTCGCCGCGGCCGGTTCGCCGAGGCCATCCGGCGGGCCGCCGACCTGGAGCACTGGGCCGCGTTCCGTTCCTCGTTCGACCGGCTCACCGCGCTGATCGACCGCGCCGCCGCGAGCGGCATCGCCAGCGTCACCGTGCTCTCCGGCGACGTCCACCACAGCTACGTCGCGCGGGCCGACCTGCAGGGAGCCCCACGGGCCCCCGTCCACCAGCTCACGTGCTCGCCGGTGCACAACAAGATCCACTGGTTCGTCCGGCCGGGTTTCCGGCTCGCCTGGTCCCGCCTGGCGCACCGCGCGGCCGAGCGGTGGGCGCTGCGGGCGGGGGCGCCGCCCAAGCCGCTGTCCTGGCGGCGCCTGCTCGGACCGCTGTTCGGCAACACGATCGCCACGCTCGACCTGCGCGGCCGTCATGCGGAGGCGATCTTCGAGCAGCCGCGGTCGTCGGGGTCGCTCGTGGAACGCGCCAGGCTCGATCTCACCCGATGAAGGGCTCCCCATGACGGCGACCGCCACCGAACCCCCGTCCGCGATCGCAGGCCAGACCGTCGTGCTGCGGCCGACCACGCCCGAGCACGTGCCGGTGTTCCTCGAGATCCTGCGTCACCCCGAGATCGCGCCCTGGTGGGGCGGCTACGACCTGGAGCGGGTGCGGCGCGAGCTGCTCGGACCGCACGGCTACGCGATCGAGCTGGCCGGCGAGGTCGTCGGACTGATCCTCTACCGCGAGGAGACCGACCCCGACCACCGGCACGCCGCGCTCGACCTCGCGTTGCACCCCGACCATCAGGGTCAGGGGCTCGGCTGCGACGCCCTGCGGGCGATGGCGCGGTTCCTGTTCCGCATCCGCGGCCACCACCGGGTCACCATCGACCCGGCCGCGCACAACGAGCGGGCGATCCGCAGCTGCGCCCGTGCCGGGTTCCGGCCGATCGGCGTGATGCGCCAGTACGAGCGCTCCACCGACGGTGGGTGGCACGACTGCCTACTGATGGACCTCGTCACCGACGATCAGCCGTAGTGTCCATTGCGCGCGAGCCCGTCTCCCACAGCGGGCCGGCCACGAGCCAGATCCCGACGACCACCCACACCCGCCCGATCCACCACGACAGCTGCCCCGACTGCTCGGGCGTCGCGACGAACAGCACGAGCCCGCCCAGCACGACCGACGTGATGACGGCTGCGACCACAACGCGATTCCACTCCCGCCACAGGTGCGCGGTCCGCTCCGACGTGCCCTTCGCCGGCTTCACCGGCGGCGGGCCGCCCGCGAAGCGGTGCGCGAACCGGACGTCGGCCCAGCGGACGATGCTCGGCCCGAACGCCACGCTGAACCCCAGGTACACCGCGGCGAGCCCGTGCACGGACCGCGGCTCGGCGCCGCGCAGGAGGTCGAGCGTGACGGCGACGACCAGCACGACGTCGAGCAGCGGGATCGCGGCCAGCAGCAGCGTGCTGAGCGTGCGCAGCCGCAGCAGGTAGCGCGCGACGAGACCGAGCCCGAGCAGGACCCACAGTCCGACCTCGCACGCGAGGATCAGGGCGACGATCGGATTGTCCCGCGCCAGCTGAACCAGAATCTCCACCTGGGTGCTCACCGGGCGGACTTGCGACGGCGCTCACCGGCCATCGACCGCAGAACCAGCAGAACGCCGACGATGCCCATCGCGACGCTCGCCGGGATGTGCAGGCCGTCGGGGAGCACGTGGAGCTGCAGCCACCACCCCTTCGACCCGCTCTCCGCGAGACGGTTGATGAGACCGCCCACCCCCTGCACGATCAGCACGATCCCGATGGTTTCCAGCACCTCTCGAGATTCGCACCGCGACCGGCGACCGGGCATCGGGAGCAGGTCGCATCGTCACGTCATTCTTTGGGAGGAGAAGAGCGGGTCAGAAGGGGGTGCGCTCCAGCCACGTACGCCACGCCGCGGCGTCGCCGAGCACCTGCAGGCGCGGGTCGTCGGCCGGGATCCGCCGCAACACGGCCTGCAGGAGATCGGCCGCACTCCCCCGCACCGCCGCGGCGCCCTTGCCGTGCCCGTGCTCCCACGCGACGCGTCCGTCCTCGGACCGCACCAGCCATTCGCCGTCCGCCCCGAGGCCGTCGTCGGTGGCGTGCAGGTGCAGGGTGGCGCCGTCGGGGAGCGCGGGCCCGTCGGCCGGGACCGGGCGTGCGGTGAGGATGTCGAGCCACTCGGAGACGCCGTCGGCGGCGAGCGCGGCCTCGATCTCGTACGGCACGCCGAGGGCGAGCGCCGCATCGGCGCGGTGCACCGTGGATTCGTGCAGCCGCCTGCGGATCCACCACGCGGCGGGCTTGGGGCCGGTGAAGGTCCACACCGGGACGTCCGGACCGGTGGCGGCCACCGCGTCGACGAGCAGCCGGGCGCTGTCGGCGAGCCAGCCGACCGGGTCATCGGCCGGCGGCTTGCCGTCCGGCACGGTGCGGATGTCGACCCGTTCCTCGGCCCGCTCCCGCACGATCGTCGCCGCCCACCGGTCGCCGCGGCCCACGTGCGTGAGCAGCTGCCGGAGCACCCACCCGGGGCAGGTCGCCACGGGGGTCTCCGGGTCGGCGGTGGCCAGAAGTTCACCCAGACGACGGTTCTCGTCGACGAGCGCATCCGCGGGGTTCATACCCTGACGCTAGACCTTTAGGGGTACCGGGGGTGCGCGCATGGCTGAAGACCGGACCGGGTAGGAAACGCATATGGCGCCAGAGAAGCGGGAATGGTCGGTCCCCGGCCCGATCCGGGCCCTCCTGTGGTGGCCCGGGGTCGCATTCGTGCTGGTGATGGTCGCGCCGGAGTCCGCGGCTGTCGGGATTGCCGCCTCCGGCGGCGCGCTGATGGCGCTCGGCGCCATCGTCCCGATCGTGTCCCGGCGCCTGCGCCGCCCCCGTCCCGCTCCCCCGCGGAGCATCGACGACCGGCCGACCGTGGAGCTGCCCACCGTCGAGCTGCCGCCCGTGGGGCGGGTGGCCTGAAGCTCATCGGCACCGGCCGCACGGCGGACGTCTACGCGCTCGACGACCAGCGGGTGCTGCGCCGGTACCGGGAACACGGCCGCGGGGAGGTGTCCCGCGAGGCTGCGGCGATGGCGCACGTCACCGCCCACGGCTTCCCCGCACCCGCCGTGTTCGCCGCCGACGGCACCGATCTGGTGATGGAACGCCTGCACGGGCCGGTGCTCCTGGACGCCGTGGCGGCGGGCGACCACGACGCCCGCGACGCCGGCCGCGTGCTCGCCGACCTGCACACCCGGCTGCACGCACTCCCGTCCCGCACCGGCACCGCAGACGAACGGGTGCTCCACCTCGACCTGCACCCCGCGAACGTCGTGCTCACCCCGCGCGGGCCGGTGCTGATCGATTGGACGAACGCGACCGACGGCCCGCCCGACCTCGACGTCGCCCTCACCGCGGTGATCCTCGCCCAGGTCGCGGTCGCACCCGGACACGAGTACGCCGGCGTGGCGGGGGCGATGCTCACCGCGTTCCTCGACGCGACCGGCGGGCAGGCGCTCGCCATGCTCGACGACGCCGTCTCGCGGCGCGCCACCGATCGCTCGCTGACCGCGGCCGAGGCGGGCCTGCTCGGCGACGAGGCCGCCCTCATCACTTCGTCGGCCCGCTGACCCCGCGTTGCACAGGTCACCACGGCGTTAGCTTGCACGTCCGATACTCGGAAGCCAAACTAAATCGAGGTGCGGGTGAGAGGACGACCCATGGCAGAGCTGCACGTGCCGGTGAACCCGGTGCGCTTCGTCACCGCCGCGAGCCTCTTCGACGGCCACGACGCGGCGATCAACATCATGCGGCGCATCCTGCAGCGGCAGGGCGCCGAGGTGATCCACCTCGGGCACAACCGCTCGGTCGACGAGGTCGTGACCGCCGCGATCCAGGAGGACGCGCAGGGTGTGGCGGTCAGCTCCTACCAGGGCGGCCACATCGAGTACTTCACCTACCTCGTCGAGCTGCTGCGCGAGCGCGGCGCCGGGCACGTCAAGGTCTACGGCGGGGGCGGCGGGGTGATCGTCCCGCGGGAGATCGAGCTGCTGCACTCCCGCGGGGTCTCGCGGATCTTCTCCCCCGAGGACGGCCAGCGGCTCGGCCTGCCCGGGATGATCAACACGATGATCCGGGACTGCGACGTCGACCTCGCCGCCACTCCCCCTGCGTCCTTCGACGGCCTGTTCACCGGCGAGCCGGCCACCCTGGCCCGCGCGCTCACCCTCGCCGAGACGGGGCGCCTCCCCGCCGCGCGGAGCGAAGGCGGAGCGCGCATCGGTGCCGGTCTCGACCTCACACCCCGGCGGCCCGTCCCGGTGCTCGGCATCACCGGCACCGGCGGCTCCGGCAAGTCCAGCCTCACGGACGAGCTCGTGCGCCGCTTCCGCCTCGATCAGGAGGACAAGCTCCGGATCGCCGTGCTCGCCGTCGACCCGACCCGCCGCCGCGGCGGGGGTGCGCTGCTCGGCGACCGGATCCGGATGAACTCGCTGACCGGCGACCGGGTCTTCTTCCGCTCCATGGCCACCCGCGGCACGGAGAGCAGCCTCCCGGAACACCTGGGCGATGTGATCGGTGTGCTCAAGGCGGCCGGGTTCGACCTGGTGATCGTCGAGACACCCGGCATCGGGCAGGGCGACGCCGGGATCGTGCCGTTCGTCGACCGCTCGCTGTACGTCATGACGCCCGAGTTCGGCGCCGCGTCGCAGCTCGAGAAGATCGACATGCTGGACTTCGCCGACGCCGTGGCGATCAACAAGTTCGAGCGCCGCGGCGCCGAGGACGCCCGCCGCGACGTCGGCAGGCAGCTGGTGCGCAACCGCGAGGAGTTCGGAGCGTCCTGGGAGGACATGCCCGTCTTCGGCACGAGTGCCGCCACGTTCAACGACGACGGCGTCACCGCGCTCTACCACCACGTCCGCGACCTGCTCACCGAGGACGGGCTCACCGTCGGCGAGGGCAGACTGCGGCGCCCGGAGCGCAAGACGTCCAGCGAGTACGCCTCGGTCATCCCGCCGCAGCGCGTGCGGTACCTGTCCGAGATCGCCGAGACGGTGCGCGGCTACCACGCCGACACGGCGAAGCACGTCGAGGCGGCGCGGCGGCGCCAGCACCTGCGGACGGCACGCGAGCTGGTCGGGGACGCCGTCGACGAGGCCCTGCAGAAGGCCGAGCAGGACCTGCCGGCCGCGTCTGCGACGCTCCTGGACGAATGGCCGCAGGTCGTCGAGGCCTACTCCGGTGACGAGATGGTCGTGAAGGTCCGCGACAGGGAGCTGCGCACTCAGCTCACCCGCGAGACGCTGTCCGGGAACAAGGTGCCGCGCGTCGCGCTGCCCCGGTTCACCGAGGACGCCGAGCTGCTGCGGTTCCTGCGCAGCGAGAACCTGCCCGGGCGCTTCCCGTTCACGGCGGGCGTGTTCCCGTTCAAGCGCGAGGGCGAGGACCCCGGCCGCATGTTCGCGGGCGAGGGCGACGCGTTCCGCACCAACCGCCGCTTCAAGCTGCTCTCCCAGCACTCCGAGGCCAAGCGCCTGTCCACGGCGTTCGACTCCGTCACGCTCTACGGGCACGACCCGGACACCCGCCCGGACGTCTACGGCAAGGTCGGCACCTCCGGCGTCTCCATCGCGACGCTCGAGGACATGAAGGCGCTCTACGACGGCTTCGACCTGACCTCGCCCACGACGTCCGTGTCGATGACGATCAACGGGCCGGCCCCGACGATCCTCGCGTTCTACCTGAACACCGCGGTCGACCAGGTGATCGACCGGTTCCGGGCCGAGGAGGGCCGCGAGCCGGACGCGGGAGAGCGCGAGGAGCTCACCGCGTTCGCACTGCAGAACGTCCGGGGCACCGTGCAGGCCGACATCCTCAAGGAGGACCAGGGCCAGAACACCTGCATCTTCTCCACCGAGTTCTCACTGCGGATGATGGCCGACATCCAGGAGTGGTTCATCCAGCACAAGGTGCGGAACTTCTACTCGGTCTCCATCTCCGGCTACCACATCGCCGAGGCCGGGGCCAACCCCATCAGCCAGCTGGCGTTCACGCTCGCCAACGGGTTCACGTTCGTGGAGAGCTACCTCGCGCGCGGCATGGACATCGACGACTTCGCGCCGAACCTGTCGTTCTTCTTCTCCAACGGCATGGACGCCGAGTACTCGGTGATCGGGCGGGTGGCCCGGCGGATCTGGGCGATCGCGATGCGGGAGAAGTACGGGGCGAACGAGCGCTCGCAGAAGCTCAAGTACCACGTGCAGACCTCGGGCCGGTCGCTGCACGCGCAGGAGATGGACTTCAACGACATCCGCACCACCCTGCAGGCGCTCTGCGCGCTCTACGACAACGCCAACTCGCTGCACACCAACGCGTTCGACGAGGCCGTGACGACGCCGACCGAGGCGTCGGTGCGCCGCGCGATGGCGATCCAGCTGATCATCGGCAAGGAGTGGGGCCTGTCGATGAACGAGAACCCGCTGCAGGGCTCGTTCATCATCGACGAGCTCACCGACCTCGTCGAGGAGGCCGTGCTCGCCGAGTTCGACCGCATCTCCGAACGCGGCGGCGTGCTGGGGGCGATGGAGACCGGCTACCAGCGCGGGCGGATCCAGGACGAGTCGCTGCTGTACGAGCACCGCAAGCACGACGGGTCGCTGCCGATCGTCGGGGTCAACACGTTCGTGCGCGAGGAGGCGGGCGAACCGCAGGAGATCGAGCTCGCCCGCGGCACGGAGGCGGAGAAGCAGAGCCAGCTCGACCGGCTCGCCGACTTCCAGCGCCGCCACACCGGGGAGGCCGCCGACGCGATCCGGCGGCTGCAGGACGTGGCGACGGGTGGCGGCAACGTCTTCGACGAGCTGATGAAGGCGGCCCGCACGTGTTCCCTCGGCCAGCTGACGGAGGCGTTCTTCGAGGTAGGCGGCCAATACCGCCGCAACATGTGAGGTAGCCCGTTGCAGCATGGCCACCTTCATTCCATCTCCTTGCGTGACGGTGGCCTTGCTGCAATGCCGGGGCGGCGCAGCGCCGGGGTCGCCATGGCGACCGCCGCGACGCCCAGGACGCAGAGGAGGCCGCCCGAGATCGCGGCGAAACCGGCCGTGGTCGCACCAGCCACCAGGCCGGCCCGGAAGTTGCCGAGGTACGGGCCCGCCATGCCCACGATGTCCTCGACGGCGCTGACGCGGCCGCGGTAGGCGTCCGGCGTGGCGAGCTGCACGAGCGCGCCGCGGGAGATCACCGAGACCGTGTCGGCCGCACCGGCGACCGCGAGGCAGCCCAGCGCCTGCCACAGCGCCGGTGCCATCCCGAAGGCCGCGAGCGCGACGCCCCAGACGCCCGCCGCGGCGAGCATGACCAGGCCGAGGCGGTGGGCCCGCGTGACGGGCCCGGACGCGAGCCCCGCGACGATGCCACCGACGGCGATGGCGGAGAGGAACAGGCCCAGCGTCTGCGGGTCGCCGCCGAAGCGGTCGGCGTTGAGCACCGGGAAGAGCGCGATCGGCATGGCGAGCACGGTGGCGATCAGGTCGGTGAGGAACGCACCCGCCAACGCAGGCCTGCCCGCGATGAACCGCCATCCCGCGACCACGGCCGCGAGGCCCGGCCGGGTGACCGTGCCATCGGGCGGCAGGGCCGGGAGGCGTGCCACGCCGTAGAGCGCGGCGACGAAGGTCAGCGTGTCGACGGCGTAGCAGGCGCCGACCCCCCATGCAGCGGCGACGACCCCGGCGATCGCAGGCCCCACCAGCATCGAGACCTGGAAGCCGAGGTTGAACAGCGCGAGCCCGGCGCCGACCTGGTCGGCCGGCAGCAGGCGGGCCGCGAACGTGCGGCGGGCGGGGGCGCCGAGTGCCCCGCAGGCCGACTGCAACGCGACGAGGCCGAGGAGCACCGCGAGCGAGTCAAGGCCCGCGAACGCCTGCGCGGCCAGCAGCCCGGCGGCCACCATCTGGCCGAGCGTCGTGCCGAGGACCAGG
This sequence comes from Pseudonocardia hierapolitana, assembly GCF_007994075.1. Lineage (NCBI taxonomy): Bacteria > Bacillati > Actinomycetota > Actinomycetes > Pseudonocardiales > Pseudonocardiaceae > Pseudonocardia > Pseudonocardia hierapolitana. The sequence continues at coordinate 590,705 of NZ_VIWU01000001.1, forward strand.
CGCCTGCGGTCGACCGCGTCGGCGAGGGCGCCGCCCACGATCCCGAACACGACCATCGGTACGGCCTGGGCGAGCCCGATCGCACCGACGGCCACGGGGCTGGCGGTGAGTTCCCAGGTCTGGTGCAGAACGGCGACGACGGCGAGCTGGCCGCCGAGCGTCGAGAGGGCGGTGCCCGCCCACACCCGGCGGAACGGCGGGCTGGAGCGCAGGGGCCGCGCATCGACCAGGAGGCTCACCGGTCGGCGATCCGGTCGGCGATCCGGTCGTGGAAGGAACGGCGGTCGAGCGCCGCCTGCAGGTCCTCGACGACCTGGCTGAGCGCGTAGGGGATCTCGGCTTCCAGCTCGGCGACCACCTCCTCGGTGGCCCGCCACTCGGCCTCGAGGAACGGCAGGAGCTCACGCGCCCGTTCGGTGAGCAAGACCTGGCGGGTGCGGGCGTCCGCGCCTGCTGCGGTGGTCACGAGGCCGTCCCGCTGCAGGGCGGCGACGGTCTGGCTCATCGCGGAGTGGGTGACCTCGAGCGACTCGGCCAGCTGCCGGATCGTCATCCCGCCCCGGCGGCCGAGCCGGATCAGCGGGGCGACGAACCGCGGCCGCACCCCCGTGATGCCGCGCTCGGTGTAGAGGCGGGCGATGTCGGCGTCCATGGCGTCCAGGAGCCGGCGCAGTGGACGCCAGCGTCCCTGCTCGGTCGGGTCCGGTGTCACCGCCGCATCGTAACAGCACTTATATAAGTGCTGTTATGTCCGGTCCGATCAGCTCGACGACGGTTTCCGGATCACCTCGACGAGGCTCGCCCACCCGTCCCGCCCGTGGCCACGCGCGATCGCCCGGTCGTAGAGCGACTTGACGGCGTCCGGCAGCGCCGTGTCGAGGCCTGCACTGCGGTTGGCGCCGACCACGTGATCGGCGGTGGCGCCCATCATGAGCACGTTCGCGAGCTCGCCCGGGTAGCGGCCCTCGTCGGCGGCGCGGGCCGCGTCGGGCAGGAGGACGGCGACGTCCTCGCCCGGGGCCGCGCGGCTCAGGAACTCCTGCGCCGGGATCCCGGCAGCGGTGAACATCGCGAACGACTGCAGGTACGCGGCCAGCGTCGTGAGGAACACCTGCAGCTGGGCCTGGTAGTGCAGCTGCGCGAGGCCGTGGTCGGCCCCCAGGTACTCGGGACGCCCGATCACGGCGAGCGTCGCCTCGTGGGCGTCGAACGCCTCCCGAGAGCCGCTGTAGAGCACGGACGCGCCGTCGGTGCCGACGACGTCCGCCGAGGCCAGCGCCCCGCCTGCCACGAGCTGCGCACCGCGGTCGGCGAGCCATGCCGCCGCCGCGCGCGTGGCGTCCGGGGTGTCCGAGCTGAGGTTGACCACGACGCGCCCCGCGATGGCGTCCCCCGTCGCGCCGAGGATGTCGTACATCGCCTGGTAGTCGGTGAGGCTGAGCACCACCAGCTCGCTCGCCGCCACCGCCTCCGCCGCCGTCGCCGCCCGCATTGCCCCGGCCGCCACCAGCTCGTCCGCCCGCCCCGGCGTCCGGTTCCACACCGTCGTCGGCCGGCTTGCCGCCAGGAACGCGCGTGCCATCGCCCGGCCCATCGGGCCCATCCCGATCACCGTCACCCCATCCGTGTTCATGCCCACCAGGCTCGTCGCGTGCGCGCACGGTTCTCGCACGGAAAGCCTGCGTTCCACCAACCCGGGTGCGGGATCGGAGGCCGATCGGCGACGCTGGCAGGCGTGCTCGAGGAGATCCCGCTCGCCGGGGGCAACGTCAGCGTGGGCGTCGTTCGGGTCGGCGACACCGTGCGCAGGCCGGCCGGGCCGTGGACGCCCGCCGTGCACGCGCTGCTGGCGCACCTGCACGCGGTCGGCTTCCGCGCGGCGCCACGCCCGCTCGGGCTCGACGAGCAGGGCCGCGAGGTGCTCGGGTTCGCGCCGGGCACCACCGTGTGGCCGGACCGGTTCGCCGAGGTCGGGCCGCCCGCCCGGCTTGCGCGGGTCGGCCGGATGATCCGCGAGTTCCACGACGCGGTCGCCGGCTTCACCCCGCCGCCGGGCGCGGTGTGGCGGGTCGTCATCCCGCCCGAGGACGACGGCGGCGGCGAGATCATCGCCCACCACGACCTGGCGCCGTGGAACCTCGTGACCGACGGCGACACCTGGACGTTCATCGACTGGGACGGCGCGGGCCCCGGCTCACGGCTGTGGGACCTCGCCTACGCGGTGAAGGCCTTCGTGCCGCTCTCGGCGGACCCGGCGCGGCGTCGCACCGACGCCGCGGCCCGCGCGCGTGTGCTCGCCGACGCCTACGGGCTCGACGAGGAGCAGCGCCTGCGCCTGGCGCCCATGCTCGCCCGCCGCGCCGGGGCCATGCGCGACCTGCTGGCCGCGGGCCACACGAACGGCGTGCAGCCATGGGCCCGCCTCTGGGACGAGGGCCACGGTGAGACCTGGAGCCAGGACACCGAGTACATCGCACGACGGGAGCAGGAGTGGCTGACCGCCCTCACGAACTGAGCAGCGCCAAAGCTCCACAACGCTCAGGACGACGCCAACAGCTCCGGGTTCGCGCAGGTCGTCGGGCGGCCGCCCGCCAGCACCGCCGCCACCTCCTTCGCGATGCGCGCCGCCGACTCCTCCGCGACCTGGCGGGACGCGCCCGCCAGATGCGGGGTGGCGAACACCTCGGGACGCCGCGGCAGCGGGTCGTCCGGTGCGGGCGGTTCGGGGTCGAACACGTCCAGCACGGCGGCGCGCAGGTGCCCGGACGCCAGCGCAGCGTCGAGGGCCCGGGTGTCGACCAGTTCCCCGCGGGCGGTGTTGACCAGCACCGAGCCCGGGCGCATCGCGGCGAGCGCGGTGGCGTCGATCATCTGCTTCGTCTCGGGGGTGAGCCGGGCGTGCAGGCTGACGACGTCGCTCGCGCCCAGCAGCTCCGGCAGGTCCACCAGCCGGACGCCCACCCGCTCGGCGTCCTCCGCGGACGCGTACGGGTCGTGCGCGAGCACCCGGGAGCCGAAGCCGCGCAGCAGCTCGGCGACCCGCAGCCCGACCGCACCCAGCCCGACGAGCCCGACGGTGGCCGCGCGCAGCTCCAGACCGGTGCGCTCGTAGCGGAAGCCCGCGGCGTCCCAGCGCCCGGCCGCGAGCCCCGCGGCGGCGGCCGGGAGGCCGCGCATCGCGCAGATCATCGTGCCGACGCAGAACTCGGCCACCGCGCCCAGGTTGCGCCCCGGCAGGTACGCGACGAGCACGCCTGCGGCCGTCGCGGCCGGCACGTCGACGTTCACGGGCCCGCCCCGGGTCACGCCGACCACCCGCAGGCTCCCCCGCCCGGCGTCGAGGACCTCGGCCGTGAGCGGGGCGAGGTGCGTGACCAACGCGTCGGCCCCGCGCACCAGTTCGGCGAGCCGGGCGGGGTCGCCCGCCGCCTCCCGCACGCCGTCCATGGAGCCGAACGGCTCGGTGGGCCACGCCGAGTCGATCCGCCGGAACTCCCCCTCGACGCCCGCATCGGCGAGCGCGCGCGCGAGCAGATCGGCGGAGATGAACTCGTCGCCGGCACACACCACCACACTCATCGAACCCGCTCCCCCGTGGCCGGGTCGAAGACGTGCACGCGCTCCGGTGGAGCCGCGATCGTGATCGGGTCGCCCGCCCGCAGCGGGTGTCCCGGCTCCACCTGCGCGACGACCCGGGTATCGATCCCGGGCAGCTCCACGGTGGCCAGCCCGAACTCGAGCAGGTCCTCGAACACCAGCACGGTCCCCTCCAGGCCTGGGCCGTCGGTCGGATGGCAGTCCTGCGGGCGCAGGCCGACCAGCACGTCGCGGCCGTCGGGAACGTGCACCGACGTCGCCATCCCGCCGACTCCGCCGACGCGGACGCCGCTCCCGGTCCCGACGCCGGGCAGCAGGGTGATCGACGGCTCCCCGACGAAGTCGGCGACGAACCGGTCGGCCGGTGCGTCGAAGACCTCGTCCGGAGTGCCGAACTGCTTGATCACGCCGGCGTCCATCACGGCCATCCGGTCGGCGAGGCTGAGCGCCTCCAGCTGGTCGTGGGTGACGACGATCGTGGTGTAGCCGAACTCGCGCTGCAGCACCTTCAGCTCCCGGCGCACCCGCTGGCGCTGCCCGGCGTCCAGGTGCGAGAGCGGCTCGTCGAGCAGCAGCACCGGCGGGTTGCGCACCAGCGCGCGGGCGAGCGCAACCCGCTGCTTCTGGCCGCTGGACAGGTTGGCAGGCCGCATGTCGAGCAGCTCGGTCATCTCGAGGCGCTCGGCGATCGCGTCCACGCGGGCGATCGCATCGCGCGCCCGCCGCGCCTTCAACCCGTACGCCAGGTTCTCCCGCACGGTCAGCGGCGGGTAGAGCGCGTAGCTCTCGAACCCGACGCCGACGTTGCGCTTGCCCGGCGGCAGGTCGCCCACGGAACGGTCGCCGATCACGATCCGCCCGGACGTCACGGTCTCCAGCCCGGCGATCATCCGCAGCGTGGTCGTCTTCCCGCACCCGGACGGGCCGAGCAGGGCCACCAGCTCGCCCGGCTCGATGTCCAGGTCGATGCCCTTCACGGCCTCGAACGGCTCGCGGCCCCGGGCGGTGTAGGTCTTGCGCAACGACTCCAGCCGCAGGCGCTGTGCCGTTGCGTTCTGAGCGGTGCCGTTGGTCGTTGCAGCGGTGGTCATCGAGCCCCTCCGGTGAGCGCACCCTCGGGCCGCCGGGCGGCGCCCAGCCGGGCTCCCTCGGCCGAGAAGACGTGCACGCGATCCCAGTCGACGGCGAGGGCGACGTCGCCACCCTCGTGCACGCGGTGGTCGGAGGTGACGGTGATGACCTGCACCCCGGCCACGTCCACCGACAGCTCGACCGACCGCCCCAGCCGCTCGGCCAGCACGACCTTCCCGTTCAGCACGAGCCGGTCGGCGGGCGCAGGCCCGTCGACGATCTCGAGGTCCCGGGGCCGGATCCCGACCTTGACCGGGCCGTCGGATGCCGGCGCCCCGACCGCGAAGGCCTTCCCGACCCGGGCCTGGCCCGCGTCCACCTCGGCGTCGAGGAGGTTCATCTCCGGCTGGCCGAGCGCGCGGGCGACGAAGGTGTCCACCGGCTCCGTCCAGACCTGCGCGGGCGTCCCGACCTGCACCAGCCTGCCCTCGCGAAGCACCCCGATCCGGTCGCCCAGCGCCAGTGCCTCCTGGTAGTCGTGCGTGACGTAGAGCGTGGTGGTGCCCGAGAGCTCGCCGAGCTGCTTGAGCTCCGCGCGCATGGCGGCCCGCAGCTTGGCATCCAGGTGCGAGAGCGGCTCGTCGAGCAGGTAGACCTCGGCGGGGCGCACCAGCACCCGGCCCAGGGCGGTGCGCTGGCGCTGCCCGTTGGACAACTCGCGCGGGAAGCGCTTCAGCAGGTGGTCGATGCCGAGGGTCATCGTGACCTGCTTGATCCGCTCGGCCTGCTCCTGCGGCGTCCAGGTGCCGTTGCGGCCCGAGCGCAGCGGGGAGGCCAGGTTCTCCTCCACCGTCTTCTGCGGGTAGAGCGCGTAGCTCTCGAACGCCATCGCGACGCCGCGGTCGTACGGCTCGACGCCGGTCATGTCGCGGCCCGCGATGCGCACCTCGCCCTCGACCTGGTCGACGAGCCCGGCCACGCTCTTGAGCGTGGTGGTCTTGCCGGCCCCGGACGGCCCGAGGATCACGAAGAACTCGCCGTCGGCGAGGTCGAGGTCGATCCCGTGCAGGGCGGTCGTCTTGCCGTAATGCGCCGTCAGGCCCTTCACCGAGAGGGTGCCCATTAGTGTCCTCCACCGGGAGTCCGGTGCGTGTGTCGGCGGATCCAGGTTTCTGCTGGGTGTGCCGGCGGGCCGGCCTCGTACCGGGCGTACTCGGACGGTTCGCCGGTACGCCCAGCAGGAAGCTGGGCCGTCGAGATGCGCGCCGGACTCCCGGTGGGGGGCACTAGGACTTCACCGCCCCGAACGACAGCCCGCGCACCAGGTAGCGCTGGATCGACAGCGCCACCAGCAGCGGCGGCAGCGCGGCGATCAGCGCGGCCGCGGCCGTCAGGTTGTAGTAGGCCTGGCCGCCACCACCCAGGAACCGGGTGACGGCCACCGTCACCGGTGTGTGCTGGCTCCCGGTGAGGATCAGCGGGAACACGTAGTTGTTCCACGCGAAGATGAACGCGAGCAGCGCGGCCGCCGCGATCCCCGGCCGCACCAGCGGCAGCGCGACCATCACGAACGCGCGCCGCCGGGTGTAGCCGTCCAGCAGGGCTGCCTGCTCCAGCTCGGCCGGCATGTCCTGGAAGTAGGAGCGCAGGATCCAGACGATCAGCGGCATCGTGACCAGCTGCAGCACCCAGATCATGCCGACGTTCGTGTCGAACAGGCCGATCTGGTTGTAGATCACGAACAGCGGGACGATCACCATCAGCTCGGGCGCGAACCGGAACGACAGGATCGTGAACATCACGTCGTTCGAGCCGCGGTACTGCCAGCGCCCCGCCGCGTAGGCGGCCGGGATGCCGATCACGAGCGAGACGATCACGGCGCCGACGCAATTGATCACGCTCGTGAGGATCGCGTCGGTGAAGTTCACGCTGGTCAGCCGCTCACCCTCCTCCGAGAGCACGGTGGCGAAGTTCTCCAGCGTCGGGGTGAACGCGAAGTAGGTGCTGATCTGCTCCGCGTTGGTCTTGAGCGCGAGCAGCACCATCCAGACCAGCGGGAACAGCGAGAACACGAACCACACAAGCAGCGCCGCGTCGGCACCGATCGACGCGGGCGAGAACCGCCGCTCGCCCGGCCCCAGCTCCCTCGAAGCCATTAGTGCCCCCCACCGGAGGTCCCGCACATATCTCGACGGCCCAGCTTCCCGCTGGCCGCACCGGCGAACCGGCCGAGTATGTCCAATACGAGTCCGGCCCGCCGGCACACCCAGCGGAAACCTGGATCCGTCGATATACGCACTGGACCTCCGGTGGGGGGCACTACTCCTCCGATCCTGCGGCGCGCCGCTGGGCCTTGCCCAGCACGCTCACCAGGTAGCGGGCGGTCACGAAGACGATCACCCAGAGCAGGAACATGTACGTGCTGCCCTGCGAGTACTGCAGCTGGATGATCGAGTTCTGGTACGCGCCGATCTGCAGCGTGCGCGTGGCGTCGCCCGGTCCGCCCGCCGTCAGCACGAACACGTGGTCGAAGATCTTCAGGCAGTCCATGAACCGGAAGATCACCGCCACCAGGATGTAGGGCCACATCATCGGCAGCATCAGCCGGCGGAACATGTAGAACCAGCTCGCGCCGTCCACCGCCGACGCCTCGAACGGCTCCTTCGGCAGCGACCGGATCCCGGCCAGCACGAGGATCGCCACGAACGGCGTGTAGATCCAGACGTCGACGAGGATCACCGACCAGATCGCCGTGCTCTCGCCGAGCCAGTCGAACGTCGAACCGAGACCCAGCACGTAGTTCAGGACGCCGTACTGGGGGTTGAACATCAGGCCCCAGATCACGCCCGCGATCACCGGCGCGATCATCAGCGGCAGGATCAGCACCCGCTCGAAGACCCGTCCGACCAGGGTCGACCGGTTGAGCAGCAGCGCGATCCCGATACCCAGCACCGTCTCGACCACGGTGGCGACCACGGCGTAGTGCAGCGTGACCCGCACGCTCGTCCAGAACGCCGGGTCGGACAGGATCTCGGCGAAGTTCTGCAGCCCGATGAACACCGGCCGCCGCACCACCGCCGCGTAGTTGAGGAACGCGTAGTAGGCGCCGAGCACGAACGGGTACAGGATCCCGACGATGATCAGAACCGCGGGGATCGACAGCACGTACGGCCGAAGCCCGCGCCGCCAGGCCGGCACCGGCCGTGGCTCGCGCTGCACGGCCGGTGCCGGGGTCCTCGGTGGGGCGGTGGTGGTCACGAAGGCCCTCCGTCAGCTCGCACGGTTCACCGCCGTCGTGTTGGCCGCCGCCAGCGCGTCGAGGCGCGTCTTCGCGTCCTGGCCCGCGTAGATGTCCTGCAGCGCCACCGCCCACTCCTCGGTGGTCTCGAAGAACTGGGTCTGCGGGGTGAACTTGATGTCGGTGGAGCCGATGACCTTCTCGAAGGTCTCCTGGTAGCCCGGGAAGTTGCCGAGCGTCTGCTTGAACGCACCGTCGAAGACCGACTTGCGGGTGGGGTCGGCGAACCCGGCCTGCCCGGTCTGCACGGCCTTGGTCTGGGCCTCCTTGCCGGTGGCCCACTGGATGAACAGCCACGCGGCGAGCTTCTTCTCCGACGCCGAGTTCATGGCGAGCGACCAGGTCCAGAGGTTGGTGCCGTAGTTGCCGTCCGGGCCGGCGGGGCCGGGGTGCCACGCGAGGTTCCCGGCCTGGGCGCTGTTGCCCGCGATGTTCTGCGGGTACGTGGCCGAGTCGGCGTCGTACACCATCATCGCGGTGCCCGCGCCCAGGTCGCCCGTGCAGTCGGGGTACTCGTAGTTGGTCCACGAGGTCGGGCCTGCCGAGCGGGCGAGCTCCACCCACTTGCGCGTGAAGTCGACGGCCTCCGGCGAGTTCATGGTGGCCTGGAGCTGGTCGCCCTGCTTCTCGTAGTCCTTGCACCCCTCGCGGGTGAACTGGGTCATGAAGCCGGGGTGGATGGTGGCCCACGACCGGGACCCGCGGAACGCGATGCCGTACTTGTTGTTGGCCCGGTCGGTGAGGTCGGTGGCGAGCTGCATGAGGTCGTCGAAGGTCTCGGCGGGCCGGATGCCGCGGCGGTCGAACTCGGTCTTGTTGTAGCAGAGGACGTTGGTCTCGAAGCCCCACGGGATCGCCCACTGGCCGCCGGTGCCGAGCGGGCTGCCGACCTGGAAGTCCCACGAGGTGGACCGGCGCAGGCCCTCGTAGATGTCCTCGAAGTCGTAGTCCGGGTTGGTGGCGGAGCTGTTCTGGAGCCAGGGCTTCAGGTCCTCCATCCACCCGGGAGGCCCGTAGGTCCAGATGAAGTACGCGCCGGTCATGAAGGCGTCGTAGTTGCCGGCACCACTCGCGAGCTCGGTGTTGAGGCGCGTGAAGTAGTCGGCCTCGGCCACCAGGTCGGCCTTCACCGTGATGCCGGTGAGCTCGGTGAACTCGGCCAGAAGCGGCTGGAACGCCACCTGGTAGGGGTGCGGCGTCTGCAGCACCGAGATCTCGGTGCCCTCGGCCTTGCGCCAGTCGAAGCCGCCCGTGACCTCGGCAGCACCGTTGTCGGTGGCGGGGCCGCCCCCGCCGGTGCCGAGGCCGCACGCGGCGAGCAGCGACGACGCGCCGACGGCTGCGCCGCCGACGCCGAACATGCGCAGCAGGTCACGTCGGTTGGGGGTCCAGAGCTCGCGGCGGGTCATGCGGTCCTCCCTGCGGTCGGGGCCGGCTCGTCTGCGGTGACGGCCGGAGAGGTGGGGACGTTGAGAGCCAGCAGTGCCGGCGGCCGATCGGGTTCGGCGGGCACACGCAGGCGGGTTGCGGCGGCGTTCTCCAGCCGCGGGAGCACGGCGCGGTAGCGCGCGAGCGGGATACCCAGCCACGTGCACAGCGCCAGGCGCAGGAGCGTGTTGTGCGCGACCACGAGCACGGACCGGCCGCGGTGGCGGGCGGCGACGTCACGCAGGGCGCCGACCGCACGCTCGGCGGCCGCAGCGGGCGACTCGGCGCCGGGGAACGGGTTGGCGACCGGGTCGGCGACGAACGCCTCGGCGGCGTCGGGATGGCTCACCCGCAGCTCCGCGAGCGTGCGGCCTTCGGCGATGCCGAAGTCGACCTCCCGCAGGTCGGCGACCACCTCGGGCTCGAGCCCGAGCGCGGCGGCCACCGGTTCGGCGGTGGCCACCGCGCGCGGCACCGGGGAGCAGACCAGGACGTCGAAGTGCTGGTTGGCGGCCCACCGGGCGAGCGCGACGGCCTGCGCGCGCCCGGTCTCGTCCAGGGCGACGTCACTGACGCCGGCATAGCGGTTCTCGGTGTGCCAGACGGTCCGCCCGTGCCGGACGAGGGTGAGCTCGGTGCTCATGAGGCGCCCCCGCCGGCGGTCTCGGAGTTCAGCAAAGCCACATTGCCGTCCTGCACGGCCCTGAATGTGGCTTTGCTGAACTCCGGCTCGAGCCATCCCCGATCGTGGAGCGCATCGACCAGGCGGCCGTAGCCGTCGGTCAGCTCGTCCGCCCGGGACGGATCCGGTTCGAACCTCCGTCGCATCCGCACCATCTCGGCGGCGGTGGCCGCGAGCCGCCCGGGCGGCGCCGCGGCGAGCACGGCCGAGCCGATCGCCGAGCCCGCGTGTTCCGGGACCGCGACCGGGCGCTGCAGCACGTCCGCGCGCAGCTGCGTCCACCAGTCGTTGCGGCTGGCCCCGCCGGTGGCGGTCACCGGGCCGGAGACGTCGGCGCCGAGCGCGGCGAGCACGTCGAAGGCCAGCCGCTCGACGTACGCGACCCCGTGCGCCACGCGCTGGAACCGGGCGACCGGATCCGGGTCGGCGGGCCCGCCGACGTCGAACCCCTCCGCGCCGTCCGCGACGAACGGGAACCGCTCCCCCCGACCGGCCAGGGGGTACGTCGCACCCGCGGGCACCCCTCGCTCCCGCGCGCGCTCGGTCAGCGCGTCGAGGTCGGCGCCGGGGAGATCGCTCGCGAGAACGCCCGCGCCCGTGCTGGACGCACCGCCGGGCAGCCAGCCGCCGTCCGGGTTCCGGTGGCAGTACACGGCGCCGGACGGGTCGTGCAGCAGATCGCGCGTCGACCCCTTCAGCACCAGCGTGGTGCCCAGCGCGGAGCACCACTGACCGGGAGCCAGCGCGGCCGTGGCCACCTGCGCGGCGCACCCGTCGGTCATGCCGGCGACGATCGGCGTGCCGGCCGGGATGCCCGACTCCTCGGCGCCTGCGGCCGCGACCACGGCGACCCGCTCCCCCGGTGCCACGACCGGCGGCAGCACGGCCGGGTCGATGCCGAGGCGGTCCAGCACCGCCGTCGGCCATGCGTCGCCGAGCAGGTCGTACCCGGTCTTGAGCGCGTGGCTCCAGTCGGTGGGCAGCGGGTGACCCGCCAGCCGCGCGCCGATGTGGTCGGCCTGGTGCGCGAGCCGGTGCCCGGCGGGCACGGCGTCGCGAGCCACGAGCCACGCCACCTTCGGCAGCGCCCAGCTCGCCTGCATCCGGTACCCGAGCGCGGTCCACAGCTCGGCGCCCTCGTCCTGCACGCGGGCGGCCTCCGCGGCGGCCCGCCGGTCGTCGTACATGAGGGCGGGCCCGGCGGCGTGCCCCTGCGCGTCCTGGACGACGAGGGTGCCGGAGGTCGAGTCGATGCTCACGCCGCCGACCGGCCGCTCGCCCCGACCGGCGAGCGCGGCGCGGGTCGCGATGCAGGTGGCCCGCCACCAGTCGGCGGGGTCCTGCTCGTGCCGCTCACCGGCGCGAACGTCGCTCTCCAGGGGTGCCGACCCGCTGCCGAGCACGGCGCCCGCACCGTCGACGAGCACGGCGCGCACGCCCTGCGTGCCGAGGTCGATCCCCACCCAGAGCGGGGAGTCGACGGGCGCGGGATCGGGCACCGGTGCTCCTTCGTTCGACGCTGCCGTAGCGACTGTTGTGGTTACCAGCCACAGCGCTGTGCGCGGCGACACAGTAAGACGGCACTCTTCTCACGTCAACACGTTGTTGTCACACTGCGATCCGTGAAGTCCTGACCCACCTCGATCGGCTTCCTCTCGAACTTCACATCGAAAGCAGCGTTGTTCACATCGAAGCTTGACGGATCCGGCTCGGCACGCTGTGATGCCAGTCGCAGCAGACCGGCGAAGGAGGCGAGCGGTGACAGAGCGGGAGGTGGACGCCACCGGGCCCGTCCCGGACGCGCCCCGGACGCTCGGACCCGAGGGCCGCCAGGCCCGGATCACCGAACTCGTGCTCAGCACCGGCTCGGTGTCGGCCCAGGAGCTCGCGGAGACCTTCGGCGTCTCGGTCATGACGATCCATCGCGACCTCGACGAACTGCAGCGCCAGGGCGTGCTCCGCAAGGCCCGCGGCATCGCGACCGCCCAGCCCAGCGGCACCTTCGAGTCGAACGTCGAGTACCGGGCGAAGGCCAACGTGGAGGCCAAGCGGCTCATCGCGCAGCACGCCTGCCGCCACGTCGAGCCCGGGATGTCGGTGCTCCTCGACGACTCCACCACCGCGCTGCAGATGCTCCCCCACCTCGCCGCGCTCGCCCCGCTCACGGTGGCGACCAACTACCTCGCCGCGCTCGTCGAGCTGGCCAGGGTGCGTGACGTGCAGGTCGTGGCCCTCGGCGGGCACTACGACGTGCAGCACGACTCGTTCCTCGGGTCCACGTGCGTGGACGCGGTGCAGTCCATGCGCTTCGACGCCGCGTTCGTCAGCACGTCCGCCGTGAGCGACGGCTACGCCTTCCACCAGGAGGACAAGATCGTCGCGGTGAAGCGCGCGATGGTGGACGTCGCCACGCGCAGCCACCTGCTGATCGACCACACCAAGCTCACCCGCAGCGCCCTGCACCGGCTGCTGCCCCTGCACCGGTTCACGACCGTCGTCGTCGACGCCGGCGTCTCTCCCCGCGACCTGGCCGCGCTGCGCGAGAACGACGTGCTCGTCGAGGTCGCGGGGCGCACCGACTGACCCGCCGATCGATACCCGAGAGGATCGCCCATGCTCCTGCACGACGAACGCGTCCAGCTGGTGGAGTACTGCCGCCGGATGCAGGCCGACGCCCTCACCGTCGGCACCTCGGGCAACCTGTCGATCCGCTCGGGGGACCACATCGCGATCACCCCGAGCGGCGCGGCCTACGAGCACCTCACCCCCGAGTCGATCTGCGTGATCGACCTGGACGGCAACAGCCTCGAGGACGGTCTCGAACCGTCGTCGGAGGTGCCGATGCACACCTCGGTCTACAAGAGCACCGACGCCAGGGCGGTCGTGCACACCCACCCGCTGTATGCGAGCACGCTGTCCGCGGTGGTCGACGAGCTGCCCGCCGTGCACTACATGGTGGCGCTCCTCGGCGGGCCGGTGCGCGTCGCGCCGTACGCGACGTTCGGCAGCCCGGAGCTCGCGGAGAACAGCATCAAGGCGATGGAGGGCCGCTTCGGCGCCATCCTGCAGAACCACGGGGCCACCACCTACGGCGACAGCATCGCGAAGGCCTACACCCGCAGCGTCTACCTGGAGTGGGTCTGCCAGATGTACTACCAGGCCAAGCTGCTCGGGCAGCCGAACATCCTGCCCGATGACGAGATCGCCCGCGTCGCGGAGAAGCTGACCACCTACGGGCAGACGGTGCCGGACAAGTCATGACGCGCACCTGGCTCGGCATCGACGCCGGGACGTCCGTCGTGAAGGCCGCCCTCTTCGACGACGAGGGCGAGGCACTGGCGGTCGCGGGCCGGCCCCTCGAACTCGTCCACGCCGCCGACGACGGGGTGGAGCAGGACCTCGACGCGATCGTCGCGGCGATCGGCGACGTCACGCGTGAGGTGTCGGCCGGGCAGACCCCGCACGTCGTCGCGATCACCGGGCAGGGCGACGGCTGCTGGGTCACCGACGAGGCCGGCCGGGCGGTGCGGCCCGCGCTCTCGTGGCTGGACGGCCGGGCGGGCGGGATCCTCGGGCGGTGGAACGCCGAGGGGGTGACCGAGCGGGTGTTCCGCGTCAACGGCACCACGGTCTTCCCCGGCGCGCCCGGGCCGTTGCTCGCGTGGCTCGACGAGCACGAGCCCGACGTACTCGACCGGGCCACCACGGCGGGGGCCTGCAAGGACGCCGTGTTCACCCGGCTCACCGGCGAGCGCGCCACCGACCCGAGCGACAGCTCCATGCCCTTCGGCGACGGCACCGGCATCGGCTACAGCGACACCGCGCTCGAGGCCATGGGGCTGACCCATCGGCGCGATCTCCTCGCGCCGATCACCGTGCCGGTCCCCCGGGGCGAGCTCTCCGACGCGGGTGCCGCGTTGCTCGGGCTGCCCGCGGGCACGCCCATCAGCTCGGGCCCCTTCGACTTCCCGGCGTGCGCGCGCGGCGGCGGCCTCCGCGCGATCGGCGACGCGCTGCTGATCGTCGGCACCACGCTCGGCTGCATGGTCCACGTCGATCGGCTCGCGACGGAGGGCGACCCGGCCGGGTTCTCCGTGGCGACGGGCGAGCCGGGCCGCTGGCTGCGGGCGATGCCCGCGATGGTCGGTACGGCGTCGATGGACTGGATGCTCCAGACCCTCGGCCTCGGCGTCGACGCGATCGACGCCGCCCTCGCGACCAGCGCTCCCGGCGCGGGCGGCGTGGAGGTGCTGCCCTACTTCGCCACGTCCGGGGAGCGGGCGCCGTTCGTCGACCCGCACGCGTCCGGGCAGGTCACCGGCGTTCGGCTGACCACCACCCGGGACGACCTGCTCCGCGCGGTCTGCGAGGGGCTCGCCTATGCGGCCCGCCACTGCTTCGACGCGGCCGGTGGGGCCACGCGGATCGTCGCGTGCGGCGGCGGCACCCGGTCCCGGCCGTGGCTGCAGGTGTTCGCCGACGTGCTCGGCGTGCCCCTCGAGCTCGCCCGCACCCCGGAGGTCGGGGCTCGTGGCGCCGTGCTCGCGGCGGCCGCCGCCCGGGGCGAGGACCTCGACGTGGAGACCTGGACCGCCCCCGAGGACGTCGTGGAACCCGATCCCGCCCGGCATGCGTTCTACGCCGACGGCTACGCCCGCTACCTCGACCACGTGAAGGCGGCGCGGCCGTTCTGGGCCACCCGGCAGGCATCGGCGGCGGTGGCGCGATGACCGGCGACCTCTCCCCCGCCGGCCGGGAGGCCGCGCTCGCCGCGGCGAAGGCGGGAGGCTTCGACGTCGCGGTGGTCGGCGGCGGCGTCACCGGTGCCGGGGTCGCCCTCGACGCGGCCGCGCGCGGCCTGTCGGTCGTGCTGCTCGAGGCCGGTGACCTGGCGTCGGGCACGTCGTCCCGGTCGGGCAAGACCGTGCACGGCGGGCTGCGCTACCTCGAGCAGCTCAACTTCGCGCTCGTCGCGGAGGCGTTGCACGAGCGCGACCTGATGGTCCGCACCCTCGCGCCGCACCTCGTCACGCCCGAGCCGTTCCTGTTCCCGCTGACGAAGCGGTGGGAGCGGCCCTACATCGGTGCCGGCGTGCTGCTCTACGACCTGATGGCGGCCGCCGGACGCACCGGAGGACGCGGTGGCGTGCCGCACCACCGCCATCTGACCCGGCGCGGCGCGCTGCGCGAGGCGCCCGGCCTCGACCCGCGGGTCGTCACCGGGGCGCTGCAGTACTACGACGGCCGCATGGACGACGCCCGGCACACGCTCGCCGTCGCCCGCACCGCCGCGAGGCACGGCGCGGTGGTGCTCAGCCACGCGCCCGTCGTGGGCGTGCTGCGCGACGGCCCCCGGGTCGCCGGTGTCTCGGTCGAGGACACCCAGACCGGTAGCCGGTTCGACATCACGGCATCGATGATCGTCAACGCGGCCGGGGTGTGGGCGGCCGAGATCCAGGCGATGGCCGGCCCGCCGACGTTCGCGGTGCGACCGGCCAAGGGCGTGCACCTGCTGGTGGAGCGGGGCGCGTTCGACTCGCGGACGGGCATCCTCGCCCGCGCCGAGGACTCGGTGATCATCCTGCGGAAGTGGTTCGGGCACTGGCTGCTCGGCACCACCGACACCGCGTACGACGGGGACCGCCGCGCGCCGACCGTCGAGCGGGAGGACGTCGACTACCTGCTGCGCAACGTCAACCGGTACCTCGCCCGCCCGCTCTCCCGCGACGACGTGCTCGGCACGTTCGCCGGGCTGCGCCCGCTCCTCGCGCCGGTCGCGCGCGATGCCGCCACGACGTCGGCGCTCTCCCGCGACCACACCGTGATCGAGGAACCGGCAGGGATGGTCACGGTCGTCGGGGGCAAGTACACGACGTACCGGCGGATGGCGCGCGACGCCGTCGACGCCGCCGGGCGGGTCCTCGGTGGCGGCCTTCCCCCCTCCCCGACCGCGAACCTCCCGCTCGTCGGTGCCGCCGGGTGGCAGGCCGTGAGCAACCGGGTGGCGCGGCTCGCCGCGGACCACGGCGTGCCCGAGGACCACGTCCGCCGGATGCTGCACCGCTACGGCGACGAGCTGCCGGACGTCCTCGCGCCGATCCGCACCGACCCCGCGCTGGGCCGCCCGCTCCCCGGGGCCGACGGCTACCTGCCGGTGGAGTTCCAGCGGGCCGTCTCGCACGAGGGCGCGCTCACGCTCGTCGACGTGCTGCACCGCCGCACCCACCTGGCGATCGAACGCACGGACGCCGGGCTGCCCGCGGCCTCGGCCGTCGCCGCGCTGCTCGCCCCGCTGCTCGGCTGGGACGACGACCGGCAGGCCCGTGAGGTGGCCGCCTACCGGGCGGAGGTGGAGCGCGACCGGGCGGGCCTGGCGACCGCGCCGTCGAGCGGTGGAGCGAACGGCATGATCGCCGGCTCCTAGGTCGATCTTCGATCGCGGCCATCCGCCCTTGATCGTCGCCGGTGCGTGCGGCACGACCACGCCACCGGCGGGTGGCGGCACCCGCTCGCTCCGCTTCAGCCCCGAGCGCGGTCCGGGAGCACCACGATCCGGCCGGCCGCGGCGTCGTCACGCACGAGCTCCACGACGACGTCGGCCACCTCGTCCATCGGCACGGGGATCGGCGCCGCGGCCCGCGCTGCCGGGGTCATCGCGGCGAGTTCCGCGGCGGCGCGCTCCGTCGCGATCCAGCCCGGCACCACGCCGTTCACCCGGGCACCCGGCCACGTGCCCGCGGCGGTGGTGAACCGGATCAGGCCGGCTTTCGCCGCGGCGTACTCCGGGGACCGGTGGGCCTCGGCGTCGACGCCGGCGACGGAGGCGACGTTGACCACCGCGCCGCCGCCGGAGGTGCGCATCGGCGCCAGCGCGAGCTGGGTGGCGCGCATCGCGCTGGTCAGGTTGAGCTCCAGCTTCGCGGCCCACACGGCAGCGGGTGCGTCGGGGAAGTGCGGGCCGATGTGCCCGCCGCCCCCTGCGTTGTTGATCAGAACGTGGAGGCCGCCGAACCGGTCGACCGCGGCGGCGACCATCGCCGACAGGTCGCCGTCCGAACGCACGTCGACCGGCACGAACACCGCCGTGGGTCCGATCAGCTCCGCCGTGCGCGCGCCGTTCTCGGCGTCGACGTCGGCGACCACGACGGCACAGCCCTCCGCGCCGAGCCGTCTGGCGAGGGCACGGCCGATCCCCACCGCTGCGCCCGTGACGACCGCGACCTTCCCCGTCAGCTCCATCCGCCCATGCTGGGCCGAGCCACCGACACATCGATCAGGACCAGGACGCCGGCAAGTAAGGTGCGCCGTCGATGACCTTGATGCACCTCGCGCGCGCCGAGCGGGCCGACCTCCTCGAATTCCTCAGCGGCCTGACCCCGCAGCAGTGGGACGCGCCCACGCTGTGCGAGGGCTGGCGGGTTCGCGACGTGGTCGCCCACATGATCAGCTACGAGGTACTGCGCGGGCGGGAGATCTTCCGCCGGCTCGCCCGGGGTCGGTTCCGACTCGCGCGGACCAACGCCCTCGGCGTGGCCGAGATGCGCGAGGCCGGCCCGGACGAACTGCTCGCCCTGCTGGAACAGCGCCTGGAACCGAGCGGCCTCACCACCGGCTTCGGTTGCCGCGTCGCGCTGCTCGACGCGGTGATCCACCAGCAGGACGTCCGCCGCCCCCTCGGCGCCCCGCGCACCATCCCGCCGGAGCGGCTGCTCCCCGCCCTTTCGTTCGCCCGCTTCGCCCCACCGATCGGGGCGTTCTGGCGTGCCCGCGGGCTGCGGCTGGTCGCGACGGATCTCGGCTGGTCGTCCGGACGCGGACCCGAGGTGCACGGACCGGGCGAGGCCTTGCTGATGGCGATCGCAGGCCGGCGCGGCGTCGTCGAGGAGCTCACCGGCCCCGGTCAACCCACGCTCGCCGCCCGCACCGCGTGATCGCACGCGCTTGCTCGATGGCCGAGTAGAGCGCGTTCAGCCGGTCCGTGCCCGCGGTCTCCATCAGCTTCGCCGCCACGGCGTCCGGTCCATCCCGCCATGCCGGGCCCGGCCCCCGACTTTCTCGGATCCCTCAGGTCTCGACGTGCCGGATGGTGAGAGACCGTCCCGCCGCGGACTGGACGCGAAGCAGCGTCGCCGCCAGGGAGTCGGCGAACGGCCTCGAGAAGGGGTAACCCATGTCGCGGGTGTCGGGGTACCGGTCGACTGCGCCGCAGAAGCTCATCGAGCCGCAGCCGCCGGAGGGGCGTACGAGGTCCCGGGAGGCATCGGTGCAGATCACCGCGAGACGGTACTCGGCACCGTCAGGTCGCCCGCGCGGGAGCAGCAATGTGTAGGGCCACCCGCAGTCGCAGTAGTCGGGATCGTTCGGGTCGCCCTCGCCCTCCAGGACCGACCCGGGGTCGGTCTCGGCCGGCTTCTTCACGACGGAGAACTCCGCGTCGGGGCGGTAGAGGACGGCACGGCCACCTGCGGGAACCTCGACGAGGAACTTGTCGAGCTCCATCCACATCGTCCGGTCGCCCGCCTCGGCGGCCGGGGCGATGAAGGAGCGCACCGTGATCGCGGTCGGCCGCGTAGCGGCGTTGCGGACCCGGACGACGAGTGCGAACGGGTCGTGGGTGAGGTGCGTGATGACCCGCCCGTCGGACAGGGTGCTGTCGGTCATGCGGGTGGTCAGCTCGTCGACCGCCTCCAGCCCGGCCGCCCCCGCGATGGGGCCGGCGGCAACCGGCGAGTCGAACACCGCACCCCCGATCGCGCTGGACAAGAGCGCGGTCGGATCGGCGCCCTCCGCGAGGCCGGCCGTCGACACCAGCACGAGATCCGGGCTGACCCACGGCTGCGGCGGGCCCGCGAGCCGATCACGCACGACGACGGGCGGTGTGTCCGACATGTCGTAGGCCGACTGGGTGTCCTGCCACGCGGTATTGATCTGGTCGACGTACTTGTGCCAGCGCCAGAAGATCGGGTCGCGGATCGCGACGACCGTGCTGATCATCACGCCTTCGCCCTGGTCGTCCGGCAGCGCGCCCAGCATGTTGTGGCCGAAGTTGTGGATTCCCGGGTACGTGGCCCGGTCGAGGCCGGTCAGGCGCGCGGCCGCCGCCTCGGTGGCCTCTCCGAGACGGTCGCTGTCGACCGCGCGCGCCGGGCCGGTGGGCCGTACCAGGTCACCGGACCCGATGGCGGCGGCCAAGGCGGCGTGCCAGGTGGTCAGCAGGTCGATGTCGCGTTGGGGGAGCTTCTCGTTCGGCCCGCGGGGCGTGAAGTCGGGCAAGTCGGGTCCGGGGTCGTAGCTCTCCGGGATGGGGGCGGCCCAGTTGCTCGGCCCGAACGCCTCGACCCGCGACCTGCCGAGCGAGAGCCGCTCCGCGTCGTACCGGGCGAGCATCTGGCTGTGCATGTAGAGGAAGAGTTCGCCCTGCCGGTCGTTGAGCCGGAACAGCGTGCGGTAGGCGATGGGGCTGAGGCCGCGCAGGACGGCCGCGAAGTCCGGCTGCGCGTTGACGAGGTCGAAGAAGGTGTCCCGGATCTCCTCCGGCGTGGCCGAGACGAGGAAGGTCGGCCAGTCGTGGGTGGCGTCCATCGCCCCGAGCAGCGCCGCGAGACCGGCCCGGTCCGCCGTGTCGGCCCAGACCAGCCAGTCGGCCGGCACCAGTCCTGCGAAGGGGTAGACCTGGTGCCAGTGCTCGTGGTGCTCGTTGGCGAAGGGGTCCTCGCGCCAGTAGTCGAGGACGTCCTCCGGAGTCGGGGTCCGCGGCTCGTCGGCGGTGCCGGCACCGCGGGACGGGGCGAACAACTGCGGGACCGCGCGGACCGTCCGCGGCTTGACCAGTCGGCGGGCGGGCCTGTGGTGCGTCACGAACATCGCCATCGCCTGCGCCACGAGCTGCGGCGGCAGATCGGTGCGCGACTCCGCCAGGTCGAGCGCGCTCTCCAGGCCGCCCTCCACCGAGTCCGACCGGGCGCTGGCGATCGCCATCTGGGCCGTGAGTGCCACCGCATCGGCGGCATCGTCCGGGTCGAACCAGTGGAACCGCGGCGGCGCCGTCGCGTCGAACGTGGCAGCCCGTCCGGAGAGGCGGTCGGTGAAGAGCGCGTTGCTGCGTTCCTGCAGCTCGGACATCGTGGGCATGCCCAACTCCCCAGTCAGCAGATCGCCGCGCGCCCCCGATCGGGTGGCGTGGACCGAAGAGGTCGGGAACGCTCCGCCTGATACCGCCGCCCCGGCGTATCACGGGACTCCCGTGCGACGTCCTGCGAATCGGCGGCTCGTCGAGGCCGCGCTCACCCACGCTGGTTGGAGGCACGATGAGCCGCACCATCCCGTCGTCCACGGTCGTCGACACCACGCCGACCATCGAGCCTGCCGACCTCGCCGGGCCGGAGCTCCCGCGCATCGACGCCATCGAGGCGCTGCTCGCGGCAGCGAACGGCGTGGCGCCGCCCCTGGTCGCCCCGGCCTCCCCCCTCCAGGCGTTCAAGATCCTCCGCCAGGGCTGCTACCTCCTGACGTTCCGGCCACTGCCGCCGACGCTCCCGTTGCCGGGACTGCAGTACGCCGGCACGATGCGGGTGGAGCACGGAACGGGCGCGCACGGGTCCGGCGACCTCTACCTCCGCGGGTCGACGCGGCCCGATCCCCGGGGAGGCGTTCCGAGCTTCCCCCTCGCGGACTACCGCTACTACCTCATGGCGAAGACGTTCTCGCCCGTCGCGCATCGCACACTCACCTTCACGTTCGAGCGACACCTCTTCGACCACGTCACCCGCACCTGGAGCAACCAGGGCGAGTTCACCGCGCAGATGGTGTGGGTGCCGGCGCCACCGGCGTTCCCGGACGCGGGGCAGTTCCTCGTCGGGCTGGTCACGGACCCGATGGGCATCGTCACCGGCTCGCTGTCGATGGGGTGGGTCGCCGACGAGCTGCGCAGGATGACGATCGAGATCGACCGGGTGGCGGTGTCCGAACCCCCGACGGGCGACTCCACCGGCACGGAGACCTGGTCATCGGTGTTCGCCCGCTCGAAGTGGCGAGCCGACGTGGCTGCGAGCAACACGAATCTCACCCAGCCGAGCGGCGACTCCTGGAGCGACGCCGAGCTGCACGCGCAGCTGCTCGCCTCGCGCGACCAGAACGACTTGAACGCGGAGTGGCGCTACATGATCCTCGCGGTGCGCAGGCTGGACTCCACGGAGCGGGGGATCATGTTCGACGCCTTCGCGACCGACTCGAACAACGTGCCCCGCGAGGGTGCCGCCCTGTCCTCGCACTGGGTCATCCCGAACGATCCACAGTGGGGCACGACGGCCGGGCAGCGCTTCGGCACGCAGGCCGACCCGTACTTCCGGACCGCCGTGCACGAGCTCGGGCACGCCCTCAACCTCATCCACGAGGAGTCCGAGGGCATCGCCGGGACGACCTTCATGACGACGACGCCGACGATCGTGGCGGCGGGCACGGCGACGCAGCCGTTCCCGACCAACATCACGTGGGATTTCCACCCCACGAACAAGCACCGGATCAAGCACTGGCCCGACATCTACGTCCGCCCGGGCGGGCTCCCCTTCGCCTCCGCGCACACCACCACGCCTCTGGCCACCGCTGACGCGGTCGCCGACCGGGACGACATCCGCGTCGACGTGATCCCGGTCCGGTCCAGCTTCCCGATCGGCGCCCCGGTGCGGGTCGAGGTCCGGGTGACCAACATCGGCATCGACCCACTGCCGTTCCCGACCCGCCTGCGCTACGAGGGCGGCCACATCGAGGGGACGGTGACCGCTCCCGGCGGCGCGCCGCGGCCGTTCCGGTCGATCGTGCGATGCCTGGACGACGGCGCCGACGGGTACCTCGATCCCGGCGAGAGCCGGGTCGCGGGCCTGACCCTGCTGCGCGGGCCGGACGGGCCACTGTTCGCCACCTCGGGATCGCACGCCGTCGACGTCGCCGTTCTGTTCACCGGGCACGACGGGCTGCCGGCCCGCGCACGCGGCTCGGCAGCGGTGTGGGTCGACCACGCCGCGAGGGCGGACCACGCGGAGGCCGCGGCCCGGGTGCTCGCCTCGCCCGACCTGTCCGTCGTCGTCGCGCTCGGCGGTGGGGACCACCTCGACGACGGGGTCAGCGCCCTTTCGGATGCACTGGCCGACTCCACACTGCACCCGCACTACGAGGTCACCGAGGCGCTCCGGACGGGTCGCCCGTTCCAGGACCGTGCCGCCCTGACCGCCGACGCGGCTGATGTGGTGACGGCCGACGTCGTGGCGACCGGCGACGAGATCGCCGCCGTTGCCCGCGCGCTCGCCCGACGGCGGAGCGGGGCCGCGGACGCCGTCCGGACCGCGATGCGATCGCTACGGGCCGCCGCGGCCGGCACGGCCGACGCGCGGGACGTGACCGATCGCATCGACGGATCGCGCTGAACTGGCCGTGCAGCTGGATCTCGGGCCGGGCGGGCCGGTCCTCGACGGGGTACCGGTGCCGGATCCCGCAGCCCTGGAGGCGGTGCTCGGGCCACCGAGCCGCACCGAAGCGGTGGGGAGGGCCATCCCCGGTGCCGAGGACCGCAGCACCCCGGAGCGGGTGTCGGTCTGGGACGAGGTCGGGCTGATCGCCGCCCCCGGGCTGCTGAGCGTCGCGGTCGGGGACAACCTGCTCGACGAGCCGATCTGGCCACGACACCGGTTCCCCGGACCGGTGCAGGCCGGCGGCGTGCCGCTCGACCCGGAGACCATGGCCGTCGACCCGCTGCGCGAACAACGCCGCACGCGCGCGCTCGAGGACGGCGACCTGACCGTGATCACCGACTGGCGCGGGCGACCGACGAAGTTCGTGTGGACCCGGCGCGAGTTGTGATCACGAACGTTCGCCGGCCGCCGCAGGCTGCAGCAGCGTCTTCACCATCCCGTCCTTCTTGGCCTGGAACGTGGCGTAGGCCTCGGGCGCGGCGTCGAGCGGCAGGTGGTGGGTGGCGAAGCCGTCCACGCCGAGCGGGTCGCCCTCGACGAGCAGCGGGAGGATCTCGGGCACCCAGCGGTGCACGTTGGCCTGCCCCATGCGCAGCTGGATCTGCTTGTCGAACAGGGTGAGCATCGGCAGCGGGTCGGCCATGCCGCCGTACACCCCGCTGAGCGAGATCGTGCCACCGCGGCGCACCAGCTCGATCGCGGAGTAGAGGGCGTTCAGCCGGTCCGCGCCCGCGGTCTCCATCAGCTTCGCGGCCACGGCGTCGGGCAGCAGGCCGGTCAGCTGGTGCGCGAGCTTCCCGATGGGCGAGCCGTGCGCCTCCATCCCGACCGCGTCGATCACCGCGTCCGCCCCGCGCCCGCCGGTGAGCTCGCGGACGTGGTCGACGAGGTCCCGGCCGTGATCGGTCAGGTCGAGCACGGTGATCCCGCGGGCGCGGGCCCGTTCCAGCCGCTCCGGCACCAGGTCGACACCGATCACGTTCTCGGTCCCCCGGTGCCGGGCGATCCGGGTGCTCATGTCGCCGATCGGGCCGAGACCGAGCACGAGCAGCGAGCCGCCGTTCGGCACGGCCGCGTACTCGACGGCCTGCCAGGCCGTGGGCAGCACGTCGGAGAGGTAGACGAAACGATCGTCCGGCGGGCCGTCCGGGACCTTGATCGGCAGCGTGTCCCCGAACGGGACGCGCAGGTACTCGGCCTGGCCCCCGGGCACCTGGCCGTAGAGCTTCGTGTAGCCGAACAGCGACCCGCCCTTCCCGTGGGCGTGCACCTGCGTGGTCTCGCACTGGGAGTGCAACCCGCGCACGCACATCCAGCACGTGCCGCAGGAGACGTTGAACGGGATGACGACCCGGTCGCCGGGCGCCAGGGCGTTGACCTCGCTGCCCACCTCCTCGACCACGCCCATCGGCTCGTGCCCGAGGATGTCCCCCTCCTCGAGGAACGGGCCGAGCACCTCGTAGAGGTGCAGGTCGGAGCCGCAGATGCCGGACGAGGTGACGCGCACGAGCACGTCGGTCGGTGCCTGGATCGTCGGGTCGGGCACGGTGTCCACGCGCACGTCGCGCTTCCCGTGCCAGGTGACCGCTCGCATGAGGACTCCTCCCGGGGAGGTCGATCCGGACGTCGGACCCATGCCATTCCCCGGATGGGTTGCCGGAAACGCCGGCCGGGTAGCCCCCCGCGCATGACCTCGTCCACCACCAGGCCACTCGCCTTGGTCACCGGCGCCTCGAGCGGGATCGGGCGGGAGCTCGCCCACGAGTTCGCCGAGCACGGGTTCGACCTCGTCGTCACCGCCGAGGACGCCCGGCTCGACGCGGCGGCCGCCGACCTGCGCACCGCGCGCGTCGACGTCCACGCCGTGCGCGCCGACCTGCGCACGGCCGATGGCGTCGAGCAGCTCTGGTCGGCGGTCACCGCCACCGGACGCCCGCTCGACGCCGTCGCCCTCAACGCCGGGGTCGGGAAGGGCGGCGCGTTCGTCGACACCGAGCTCGCCGACGAGCTGGCGATCATCGCCCTCAACATCACCTCGACCGTGCGGCTGGCCAAGCACGTGCTGCGCGACATGACCGCCCGCGACGAGGGGCGGGTGCTGATCACGTCCTCGGTCGCCTCGACGATGCCCGGCAGCTTCCAGGCCGTCTACAACGCGTCGAAGTCCTTCCTGCAGTCCTTCGCCGAGGCGCTGCAGGAGGAGCTGCGCGACACCGCGGTCACGGTGACCTCGCTGATGCCCGGCCCGACCGAGACCGACTTCTTCCGCCGCGCCGACATGGAGGACACGAAGGTCGGCGCGTCGTCCAAGGACGACGCCGGGCAGGTCGCGAGGCAGGGCTTCGAGGCTCTCATGAAGGGCGAGCGGCGGGTCGTCGCCGGATCGCGGGGCACGAGGGCGCAGGAGGCCGTGGGCAAGGTCATCCCCGACGCCCTGAAGGCGAAGATGCACCGCAGGATGGCGGAGCCGGGTTCGGCCGACCAGTAGTGTCCGGGCCGTGGCGACCGGCGACGGCGTGGTGACCCTGCGGCCCGCACGGCCCGACGACGCGCCCGCGGTCGCCGGGATCTGGCGCAGCGGCTGGCGCGACGGCCACCTCGGCCACGTCCCCGGCGAGCTGCTCGCGGCGCGGACGGACGCATCGTTCGACGTCCGCGCGGGCGAGCGGACCGGCGACACGGTGGTCGCGGTCGTCGACGGTGCCGTCGCGGGATTCGTGATGGTGGTCGGCGACGAGGTCGAGCAGGTCTACGTCGCGCAGGCCCACCGGGGAACGGCGGTGGCGGCCACCCTCCTCGCCGAGGCCGAGAGGCTCGTCCGCGCGAACGGGCACAGCCGGGCGTGGCTCGCCGTCGTCGCGGGCAACAGCAGGGCACGCCGGTTCTACGAGCGGAACGGGTGGACCGACGAGGGCCCGTTCGAGCACAGGGCGGAGGGGCCGGACGGCCCCATCCACGTCCCGGCACACCGCTACGTGAAGCGCCTCGTCAGCGGCTGAGGGTCCATGCGTTCGCTTCGTTCCGAAGGGGGTACCTCGCCCCTCGAGGAAGTTCCTCAAGGAAGCGGGAACCTCCCGAGGAGGATCGCCATGGCCACTCCAGGCAGCCGTGCCGTCAACGTCCGCCGGCCCATCCAGCTCGCCGCACTCGTCGTGGGTGTCGTGTTCCTGTTGGTCGGCGTTCTGGGCTTCATCCCCGGCATCACCACCAACTTCGACACACTGACATTCGCCGGCCACCAGTCCGAGGCGATGTTGCTCGGCCTGTTCCAGGTCTCGGTGCTGCACAACATCGTGCACCTGTTGTTCGGCGTCGCCGGGTTGGCGATGTCACGCAGCGCGGCAGGGGCCCGCAACTTCCTGATCTACGGCGGCGCGGTCTACGCCGTGCTGTGGCTGTACGGGCTGCTGATCGACCAGAGCAGCGCTGTGAACTTCGTGCCGATCAACACGGCCGACAACTGGCTGCACCTGGTGCTTGCCGTCGGCATGATCGCGCTCGGCTTCCTGGTCGACCGGGACCGCCGCACGGTCTGACGCAGGCCGAACCGGAGCCCATCGTCCACCGGGCGGTGGGCTCCGTCCCGATCAAACGGGGTCGCCCGGCTGCGTCCGGGCGCGGCTCGGCTGCACCCGCATCGGCTCGCCGGGCATCTTCGGGTACTCCGGGGGATACGGCAGGTCGCCGAGCCCGCGGTCGCGCTCGTCCGCGGCGTACCAGTCGAGCACGGTCTCGAGCCCGCCCACCGCCTCGTCCATGCCGGCGTGCGGATCGCCGTGGTCGGCGTAGAGCCCGGGCACGGTGCGCACGTCGAAGTCCTCGGGCTCGACGTCCGGCAGCGCCTCCCACGTCACCGGCATCGACACCGTGGCGCGCGGTCGGCCTCGCACCGACCACGCCGACGCCACCGTGCGGTCGCGGGCGGCCTGGTTGTAGTCGAGGAACACGCGCTCCCCGCGCTCCTCCTTCCACCACGCGACGGTGGCCTTCTCCGGCAGCCGGTCGGCGACCCGCCGCGCGATCGCGATCACCGCGTGCCGCACCGCCACGAAGTCCCACTCCGGGCGGATGCGGCAGAACACGTGGACACCGCGCCCGCCCGACGTCTTCGGCCAGCCAACCAGCCCGGCCTCGTCGAGCACCTCGTGCAGCACGGCGGCGACGGCCACGGCGTCGGCGAAGTCGGTGCCCGGCTGCGGGTCGAGGTCGATGCGCAGCTCGTCGGGGCGATCGGGGTCGGCGCGCCGGACCGGCCACGGGTGGAAGTCGAAGGTGCCCATGTTGGCCGCCCAGACCAGCACGGCCTGCTCGGTGGGGCACAGCGAGTCGGCGGTGCGGCCGCTGGGGAACGTCACGCGCACGGTCTCGACGTACGGCGGGGCCCCCTTCGGCAGCCGCTTGGCGAAGAACGACTCGCCGTCCACGCCGTCGGGGTAGCGCTTGAGATTAGTGGGACGCTCCCGCAACGCGCCCAGCAGCGGCGCCGCGACCGCCCGGTAGTACTCGACGACCTCGCCCTTGGTGATCCCCCGCTCCGGGAAGTACACCTTGTCCGGGCTGGTCAGCCGGACCTCACGGTCGCCGTCCGGGCCGGGGACAGCCAGCAGCACCGCCGCGCTCTTGCTCGCCACGACTGCGGACGCTACCCGCTACCCTTGCCGGGATGCCCGATCTCCACGAACCGGACCGTCCGGGCCGATCCCGGCAGTTCGACGACGAGCTGCTCGGGCTGGACCCCGACGACCCGGAGGCCCAGGCCTTCGCCGCGCACCTCGACCGGATGCAGCGCCAACGCCCCGCCTTCACGGTGGAGGGCTACCTCGAGGGTGTCCGCGACTTCGCCGACTCCGCCAACCGGGCCGAGGGCGGGCGGTGGTGGGCCGCGGTCACGGTGGTCGTGCTGCTGCTCCTGGGCGTGGCCTGGGTCGTGTGGGAGTCGCTCCTGTTCATGCTGGGCGCCTTCCTGTAGCCCCGGGCACCACGAGCCCGCACTCGTACGCCAGCACCACGGCCTGCACGCGGTCGCGCAGGCCCAGCTTCGCGAGGATCCGGCCGACGTGGGTCTTCACGGTCTCCTCGGCGAGCACCAGCTCCGCCGCGATCTCCCTGTTGGCCAGCCCACGGGCCACGAGTCCGAGCACCTCGCGCTCGCGCGCCGTGAGCACCGCGAGCTGTTCGCGACCGCTCGGGCGTCCGCCCGCGGCGACCTCGGCGATGAGACGGCGCGTGACGGTCGGGGCGAGCAGCGCGTCCCCCGCCGCCACCACCCGCACCGCGCCTGCGAGCTCGGCCGTCGGTGCGTCCTTGAGCAGGAACCCGCTCGCCCCGGCGTGCAGCGCCTCGTAGACGTACTCGTCCAGGTCGAACGTGGTGAGCACGAGCACCCGGGTGGGCGGCTGCGCCGGGTCGGCGAGCAGCTCCCTCGTGGCGGCGAGGCCGTCCAGCACGGGCATCCGTACGTCCATCAGCACCACGTCGACCGGGGTGCCGAGCGCACGCAGCCGGCGCGACCGGTCGACGGCCTGCCGCCCGTCCGCGGCGGTGTCGAGCACGCGGATGCCGGGGGCCGCATCCAGGACGGCGGCGAGCCCGTCGCGGACGATGTCCTGGTCATCGGCGACGAGCACGGCGATCTCCCGGCTCATCCCCGGTCTCCCGTCGGCAGGGTCGCGTCCACGGTGTAGCCGTCCGGGCCGGGCCCGGCCACCAGGAACCCGCCGACGGCCGCCACCCGCTCGCGCATGCCGAGGAGCCCGGTGCCCCCGCCGCTCCCGGCGTCCTCCCCGGCCCCGTTGTGGACCTGCACCCGCACGGCGTCGGGCAGCCACCGCACCCGCACCGACACGGCGGCGCCGGTGGCGTGCCGGGCCGCGTTCGACAGCGCCTCCTGCGCCACGCGGAACGCCGCGAGCCCGACGTCCCCCGGTACCGGCCGCGGCGTCCCGGCCACCTCGAGCTCGACGGCCATTCCGGAGCCGCGCAGGCCGACGACCAGGCCGGCGATTCCGTCGACGGTCGGGAGGGGTGCGCCGGGCCGGTCGGGGTCGTCTGCACGGAGCACGCCGAGCAACCTGCGCATGTCGGCGAGCGCGTCGCGCGCGGCACCGGCGATCGTCGTGAACTCCGCAGCGGCGGGCGCGGCCGACGGCACCCGGTGCGGTGCGCTCTCGGCTCGCACGGCGATCGCCGACAGGTGGTGCGCCACCACGTCGTGCAGCTCGCGCGCGATCCGCGTGCGCTCCTCCAGCACCGCGCGCCGGGCCTGCTCTGCGGCCGTGTCGCGCTCGGCCTCGGCGAGGCGGGTGGCGGTGCCGCGCAACGACCGCAGCGCCGCACCGAGCCCGGCGACCAGCACCGGCGCCGCGGCGATGCCGACGATCGCACCGGGCGTCCCGGCGGCGAGCGCCCACCCGGCGCCGCCGAGCAGCGCGGCGGCGACCGCGAGCGCGGCGACAGCGGGCGGAACGGTGACGGCGAGCAGGAACAGCGTGCCCAGGTGCAGCACCAGCGTGGACGTCGGCCCGGGCACCGCCGCCGTCGAGACGAGGAGCGGCGACACCGCGGTCGTCACGAACGACACGCGCCAGCCCGTGAGCGGCAGGCGCAACGCCAGCCCGACCGCTCCGGCGTGGGCGAGCGCGAGCAGCGTGACGACGAGCTGGTCGTCGCCCCCGCCCCCGGCGAGCTGCACGAGGTCGATCAGGGAGAGGACGGCGAGACCGAACCAGATCCCGATCCGCGTGGCCCGGTTGGGCACGACGACCGCCGCCCGATCGGGACCGGCCAGCAGCTGCCACACGGCGCTCCGGAGGGCCGCGAGCACGGGGGCGGAGGACATCGCCGCCGATGCTACGGATCAGCGGCAGCCCGGACGTCCCCCTGCGGAGCCACGTCCACGGGCCCGCGGACGGCTCCCCGGCGGGACGCCGTCACGCGCCGCCGTTCCTAGCGTCGAGCGGCGTGCCGACCCGCCCTGGCCCGTTGCAGCATGGCCACCTCCGTGCAACGAGATGGCGTGAAGGTGGCCATGCTGCAACGCGGGGATCGCGCGTGCCCGCGTTGCTCGCCGTGTTCGCGGTGGCCGCGCTCGGGCTCGCCGCCGTCACCGACCAGCCCGCGCACCGGATCTGGGGGCTCGTCGCCGGGGGCGGCTACCTGCTCCTCTCGGCGACCCCGCTCGCGCGGCGACCGGCCGCCCCCTGGGCGGCGGGCCTCGCCGGCGGGGTCGTCCCGCTGGTGGCCCTCGTGCTCGCCCGCGGCGGCAAGGCCGGGCCCGGCCCGTTCGCCCAACCCGAGGTCTGGGTCATCGAGGACGCCGCACGGCGCTGGCTCGCCACGGGGAGCCCCTATCCGTCGGGGGCCGCGGCCGGTCCGGACGGCTACTTCCCCTACCTGCCCGGCATGGCGCTCTTCGGGATGCCCCGGGCGCTGGCAGGCGACGTGTGGTTGACCGACGCCCGGCTCGCGTTCGCCGCCGCGGCGGTGGCCGGCTGCGCGGTGGGGGTGGGCACGCTGGCCGGCGGTGCCGGGCGGTCCCTCCCGGCCTGGCTGCTCGCCGGCAACCCCCTCGTCGGCCTGACCATGGCCACCGGGGGACACGACCTCGCGCTCGCCGGCCTCCTCGTCGCGGCGGTCGGCCTCACGGCGGTCCGCGATCCGCGGGCGACGGCGGCGGCCGCCGTGCTCGCCGGCGTCGCGGCCGGGATCAAGCCTACGGCGTGGCCGGTCGTCCTCGTACTGGTCGTGCTGGTGGCGCGGACCGGCGGACCGGCCCTGCGGTTCGCCGCCGCCGCTGCCGGGCCCGCGCTGCTGCTCTGCCTGTCCGACCTGCTGCGCGCACCCCGGCTGGTGCTCGAGCACCTCGTGCTGTTCCCCGCGGGGCTCGCGGCGGTGCCGACCCCGGCCGCGAGCCCGCTGCCCGGCGCGTGGATCGCGGCGCTGCCCGGCGGCCGGGCGATCGCGCTCGGGATCGTCCTGGCAGCGGCCGCGTTCGCCGCGGTGCTGCTGATCCGCAGGCCACCCGCCGATGCCGCCGCGGCCGCCCGGTTCGCCGCCGCGAGCCTCGCCGCGGGCATGTTGCTCGCCCCGTCCGGCCGGGTCGGGTGGTTCGTCGTGCCGCTGCTGCTGGCCGCCGCCGGCTCAGTGCGCACGCGGAGCACCGGACATAGTCTGGGAAGCATGGATCCCGCCACCGAGCCCGCCGCGAAGGTCGTCAAGTCCGATGCCGAGTGGCGCGCCCAGCTCACCCCCGCCGAGTACCACGTCCTGCGCAAGGCCGGCACCGAGCGGCCGTTCACCGGCGAGTACACCGACACCAAGACCGAGGGCGTCTACTCCTGCCGCGCCTGCGGAGCCGAGCTGTTCCGGTCCGACACGAAGTTCGAGTCGCACTGTGGCTGGCCGTCGTTCTTCACCCCGCTCGCGGGCGACGCCGTGATCGAACGCGTCGACACCAGCCTCGGCATGCGCCGCGTGGAGGTGCTGTGCGCCACCTGCCACAGCCACCTCGGCCACGTCTTCGAGGGCGAGGGCTACCCCACGCCCACTGACCTGCGGTACTGCATCAACAGCATCTCGCTCCGGCTCGAGCCGGACGCCAGCTGATCACCTCGACCTCGCACGCGAGGCGGGGGGCGTTCGCCAGTCGCTTGTCCGCGGTGAGCAGTAGACAGGGGTGCCGAGTAGCGCTGAATCAGCGCTACTCGGTTCAAGGCAGGGTCGCGACCAGGTCTCCCGGCTCCACCCGCGGCCCGGTGAAGAACGGCGTCTCCTCCCGGACGTGCCGGCGGGCGTCGGTGGCCCGCAGGTGCCGCATCAGATCGACGATCCGGTCCAGCTGGTCGGCCTCGAACGCGAGGATCCACTCGTAGTCGCCGAGCGCGAACGCCGGCACGGTGTTGGCGCGCACGTCCGGGTAGTCGCGGGCCTCCATGCCGTGCTCGGCGAGCATCCGGCGCCGCTCGTCGTCGGGAAGCAGGTACCACTCGTAGGAGCGGACGAACGGGTAGACGCAGATGTAGCGCCGCGGCGCCTCCCCCGCGACGAACGCCGGGAGGTGGCTCTTGTTGAACTCGGCGGGCCGGTGCAGGGCCACCTGGCTCCACACGGGCGTGCTGGCCCGGCCCAGCGCGGTGGTGCGGCGCAGGTCGGCGTAGGCCGCCTGGAGGGCCTCGACGTTGTCGGCGTGCCACCAGACCATGTAGTCGGCGTCGGCACGCAAGCCGGCGAGGTCGTACACGCCGCGCACCGTCACGCCCTTGCCCGACAGCGCGTCGAGGAACTCGCCCAGCTGGCTCGCTGCCGCCCCGCGGTCGTCGCCGAGGCGGCCGGGCTCCACCCGGAACACCGACCACATGGCGTAACGGATGGCGCTGTTCAGCTCTGCGTAGTCCAGACGTGCCACGCCACCATCCTGCCACGCACGACCTGGGCCTCATCCCGCGCCGGCAGTGGCGCCCGGCACGGTGCCGGGCGGCCCACGCGCCAGGTCGGCGAGCTCATCCCTGTGATCCCCCGTGCGCCGCGCCCGCCACTCCCCGGCACGATGTGGCCCCGACGGGTGACGATGATCGGGAGGGGCCGAGTGGTGGGAGCGCGGGACGTCGAGTTGACCGGCCGCTTTCTGCTGGTGCTGAACGAGGATCTGCTGGGCGACGACGACGCCGCCCGCGCGGCGGTGCAGGAGCTCAGTGGCGTCGAGCGGGTCATGAGCACCCGCGACGCCGAGCGCGCAGCGGCGCCGGTCCGTCCGACGCTCTTCACCGAGCTGGGGATGGCCGTCGCGGACCTCTCACCACAGCAGCTGGGTGCCGCTCGTGCCGACCGCCGGGTGCTGGGTGTGGAACCGGAGCGGGTGCAGCGCGCGATCGGGGGGTCCCTGTCCGAGGAGTACCTGCGCGGCTTCCGCGACGCCGCGCAGTTCCTGCACGCCCGGCTGTCGGGCCCGGTGGGCACCGCGCAGTTCGGCGACACCGGCGAGCTGACCTGGGGCCTGCAGGCCACCGGCGTCGCCGACTCCCCCGAGACCGGCGCAGGCGTCACGATCGCGGTGCTCGACACCGGCCTCGACCTCGGCCACCCCGACTTCGCCGGGCGCGACATCGAGGCCAGGTCGTTCGTCGAGGGCCAGACCGCCGATGACGTGCAGGGCCACGGCACCCACGTCGCCGGCACGGCGTGCGGGCCGCTCGCCCCCGGCGCGAGGCGGCGCTACGGCATCGCCCACGAGGCGCGCATCCTCGTCGGCAAGGTCCTCGGCGACGACGGGTCCGGCACCGACGCCGACATCCTCGCGGGCATGAGCTGGGCGATCTCCGCGGGCGCACAGGTGATCTCGATGTCGCTCGGCGCGGACGTCCGGGAGGTCTCCACGGCGTACGAGACCGCGGGTCGGCGCGCCCTCATCGCCGGCAGCCTCGTCGTGGCCGCAGCGGGCAACAACGCCCGCCGCGGCGCGGGCGACCCCGGATTCGTGGGGGTGCCTGCCAACAGTCCGTCGATCATGGCCGTCGCCGCCGTGGACAGCGCGCTGGGGATCGCCGACTTCTCCGCGGCGAGCACCACGGTCGAGGGCGGGCAGGTCGACATCGCGGGCCCGGGGGT
This sequence comes from Pseudonocardia hierapolitana, assembly GCF_007994075.1. Taxonomy (NCBI): domain Bacteria; kingdom Bacillati; phylum Actinomycetota; class Actinomycetes; order Pseudonocardiales; family Pseudonocardiaceae; genus Pseudonocardia; species Pseudonocardia hierapolitana. The sequence goes on from NZ_VIWU01000001.1 coordinate 623,847, forward strand.
CGACGTGTACTCGTCATGGCCTGCGCCCCGGGGCACGAACACGATCTCCGGCACCAGCATGGCCACCCCGCACGTCGCGGGCATCGCCGCGCTGTGGTCCCAGCGCACCGGGGCCACGGGGCGAGACCTGTGGACGCAGCTCGTGCAGGCCGCACAGCGCCTGCCCCTACCCGCGAGCGACGTCGGCTCCGGGCTGGTCCGCGCGCCCGGCGCCTGAGACGCTGGCGGCATGCCCGAGAAGGTCACGGTCTCCGTCACCGACGAGGCGGTCGGCCGGATCGACGAGGTCGTCGCCGCGTTGGAGCACGGCGGGATGCACGTCGACCAGGTGCTGCGCCCGATCGGCCTGATCACCGGCTCGATCGACACGCAGCGCGTTCAGGCACTCGGCGACGTGGCCGGGGTCGCGGCCGTCGAGCGGCAGCGGACGGTGCAGCTGCCGCCGCCGGACTCCGACGTGCAGTAGGCCCGCTCAGCCCGTGGCGGCCACGCGCTCGGCGGCGGCGCGGCCCGTGGCGATGCAGGCCGGCACACCCACGCCGTGCAGCGCGGCCCCCGCGACGGCAACGCCTGCGGGCAGGCCATCCTCGATCGCCCGCACCCGGTCCAGGTGACCCACCCCGTACTGCGGCAGTCCCCCTCCCCACCGCTGGACGTGCGTGGCCACCGGAGCGGCCGTGACACCGGTGAGGGACCCCAGGTCGGCGCGAGCGCGGGCGATCAGCTCGGCGTCGTCCACCTGGAGGGTGGCGGCCTCGCCGAAGCGCCCCAGCGACGCCCGCAGCCGCACCAGACCGCCTCCCGCGAGGTGCGCCCACTTGTTCGAGGAGTGGGTGAAGGCCTTGACCGCCATGGGCTCGTCCGCCGCGACGAGCACGCCCGACGTGCTCGGGAGCGACGTGGCGTCCTCCGCCCGGAAGGCGAGCGCGACCACCACGGAGGACGCGAGCTCGATCTCCCCCGCCGCCCGGGCCGCCGCAGGCGCCGCACCGGCCAGCAGCCGCGCCGCCGCGGGGGCCGGGACGGCGAGCACGACCGCGTCCACGTCGAGCGCCTCGGGCGCGGTGGTGGGCCCGAGCACGAGCCGCCAGCCTCCCTCCCGGCGCTGCAGCTCCCGCACGGTGGTGCGCAGCCGGACCTCGGCCCCGGAGGCCGCGACGAGGGAGTCGAGCAGCACCCCATAACCACCGCGCACGGCCCCGAACACGTGCCCGCCGACCCGCGGCTCGCCACCCACCTCACGACTGGGCTGCACCGACACCGCGACTCGCGCGCTCCCCGCGGGTCGCGGGGTGGGTGCACGCGAGTCGCGGCCTGGCTGCACGTGAGTCGCGGTGTCGGCCGCGGCGGTCAGAGAGGGGGCACCGGCGTCGAGGGCCGCGGCCAGGGCGGGCACCGTCGCCCGCAGGCCCAGTGCGTCGACACGACCCGCGTAGACGCCGCCGAGCAGGGGGTCGGCGAGCCGGTCGGCGATCTCGTCACCGAAGCGTGCGCGCAGCAGCCCGCCGAGCACCACGTCGCCGCCGGGCTCCCAGGAGAGCGGCCGCTCCGGCTCGGCCGCAACCGTGGCCAGCCCCGCATCGGAGAGCAGCCCGTCGAGCCGCGCAGCGCTGGTCGGGACGCCCATGAGGGTTCCGGCGGGCAGCGGGCCGGTGCGGCCCGCCGCGCGGACCGACGCGGCGGCGCCCGTCGGATGCACCAGCGCGTCCGTCAGCCCCAGCTCCGCGAGCAGGGCGGGCACCTCCGGCCGGCGCGCGAGGAACGCCTCGGCCCCGACGTCGAACGCCACCCCCGCGAGGTCGACGGTGTGCAGCACGCCCCCGATGCGGTCGCGCTGCTCGAGCACATCGATGCGGGCCGTCGGGCCGAGGAGCGTGCGCAGCCGGTGCGCCGCGGCGAGACCCGAGATCCCGCCGCCGACCACGGCGACGCGGGCGATCACGGCTCGAGCGTGTGCACCAGCTCGACGAGCCGGGTGAGGACGTCGGGGTCGGTCTCCGGGAGCACGCCGTGCCCGAGGTTGAAGACGTGACCCGGGGCGAGGCGGCCCTCCCCGACGATCCGCCGCGCCTCGGCCTCGATCGACGCCGCATCGGCGAACAGCACGGCCGGGTCGAGGTTGCCCTGGACGGCGACGCGACCGCCGGTGCGGCGCGACGCCTCGTCCAGCGGGACCCGCCAGTCGACGCCCACGACGTCGGCGCCCGCCTCGGCCATGGCGCCGAGCAGCTCGCCTGTACCCACCCCGAAGTGGATGCGCGGCACACCGGCGCCGGCCACGCTCTCCAGCACCCGCGCGGAGTGGGCCATGACGTACTCGCGGTAGTCGCGCTCGGACAGCGCCCCGGCCCACGAGTCGAACAGCTGCACCGCGTCGACGCCCGCCGCCAGCTGGGCGCGCAGGAACGTGGAGGTGATGTCGGCGAGCCGGCCCATGAGCGCGTGCCAGACGTCCGGCGCCGACCGCATCATGGCCTTGGTGCGCTCGTGGTTGCGGCTGGGACCGCCCTCGACGAGGTAGGAGGCGAGGGTGAACGGCGCCCCCGCGAAACCGATCAACGGGGTGTCACCCAGCTCGGGGATCAGCAGCCCGATCGCGTCGGTGACGGGAGCGACCTGCTCGGCGTGCAGGAGCGGGATCCGCTCGACGTCGGCCATCGTGCGCACCGGGTGGGCGACCACCGGCCCCGTGCCGGCCACGATGTCCACCGCGACCCCGGCCGCGTAGAGCGGCACGACGATGTCGCTGAACAGGACCGCGGCGTCCACACCGTGCCTGCGCACCGGCTGGAGCGTGATCTCGCAGGTGAGGTCGGGGGTGAGGCAGGCCTGCAGCATCCCGGAACCGGCCCGCAGGGCCCGGTACTCCGGCAGCGAGCGCCCGGCCTGGCGCATGAACCACACCGGGAGGCGGGACGGCCGCTCCCCCCGGGCGGCAGCGAGGAGGGGCGCCGCGGGCAGGTGCCGCCGGGGCTGGACGTCGGAGGCGGGCATGACGGTCATGGTCCCGCCATCCTCCCACGCCCCACCACCGCGTCACCGTCGGGCGGCCGACGTCCCACGTCCGGGTTGTCCAGCGTGCGGCGCGCCTCGGCTGCGGATCACCGAGAGCGACCTAAAGTCCTCGCTCGTGTCCGACGCGCCCGCCCCACCACAGGAGTTCCAGCAGGCCGTGGCCTCGCTGCGCGCCGTGCGGCCGCGACCCGAGCTCGTGCTCGCCCCGCTGGACGCGCCGCCCCGGCTGGCGCCGTACACGTGGGCGTTCAGCGTGGAGGCCGTGACCGAGGACGGGGACGCCTCGGAGCCGGATACCAGCGGCCGCCTGATCCTGCTGCACGACCCCGCCGGACAGGACGCCTGGGAGGGCACCTTCCGGCTCGTCTGCTTCGTGCAGGCCCGGCTGGAGCCCGAACAGCTCGGCGACGAGATGCTGCCGGTGGTCGGCTGGTCCTGGTTGACCGAGGCGCTCGAGCTCGCAGGCGCCGAGCACGTCGCACTGGGCGGCACCGTCACGCAGACGTCCTCGGTGCGGTTCGGCGACATCGCCGGCCCGCGCCGCGACGACGACGTCGAGCTGCGAGCGTCCTGGACCCCGGTGGGCTCCGATCTGTCGCGACACGCCGATGCGTTCTGCGCCCTGGTGGCCTCCGCGGCCGGTCTTCCGCCCGTCGGCGTGCTCCCGCTGGGAACTCGTCGAGCCTGAGCGAGGATGCGATCACGAACGGGTGATCCTAGGGCTCACCAGCACGTTCGATGCTCCCAGTGATCAATATCCTCACCCGGACGAGTGGATCGGCATCGACAACGCTGTAACTTTCACCCAGAGAAGTTCGATCCGATACACGACGTTAGACCGCTTGGGGGGCTACGCTTCCTCCACGACACCTCCTCGGGCGGTCGGGCGACTAGTTCCATCCGACCGGGGGTCTGGTGCCGGTCGGGGGGCAACGACCGACTCCAGGGAGGTAGTGACGTGGCCGTTGTGGGCCAAGGCGCGCCGGTGCGCGGCGCTGCGGGGCATCCACCCGCCCATGCTGTGCTGTCGCCCGCGATGGTCCCGCACCCGCGGGAAGAGCTGTTCTCGGTGCTGGTGGTCGACGACCACCCACTGCTGCGCGAGGCGATCGCGGCACGATTGCGCTCGATGGGCGCGGGCACGGTGTACGAGGCCGCGTCGGTGGCGGAGGCGCGCGCTCGTGCGCACGCCAACGGACCGTGCGACCTCGCGATCCTCGACCTCGGGCTGCCCGATGGCAGTGGATTGGACCTGGTCACCGAGCTGCGGTCGCTGGGCTGGAACCGTCTGGTCGTGCTCGCCTCGTCCGACGACCCGTACGCGGTGCGTTCGGCGTTCCAGGCCGGTGCACAGGCGTACCTGCTCAAGTCGGCGTCGGCGGCGATCGTCACCGACGGCGTCAAGCGGGTGCTGGACGGCGGCGTGTACGCCGACCCGACCGTTGCGCCGCTGCTCGCCACCGGCACCCGGGTGCCGGGCACCGACAACACCCCGCGTGAGCTCTCGGCACGCGAGGTGGAGGTCCTGCAGCTCGTGGCGGACGGGCAGTCCAACAAGGAGATCGGCGAGGCCCTGAGCCTGTCGGCGCTCACCGTGAAGAGCCACCTCTCGCGCATCGGGCGCAAGCTCGGTACCGGTGATCGCGCCCAGATGGTCGCGCTGGCAATGCGTGCCGGGGTCATCCGCTGACAGGAGAAGCACTCTCAGGGGATGACCCGGACACCCCGCCGCCGGTCCCGCTGCTGCGGCCGGCCGACGGGTTGCCTCCGGTCGTCGCCGATCGCACCGCGCTCGACCGCACCGCCGCCGCGCTCGCGGGCGGCAGCGGGCCCATTGCCGTCGACGCCGAACGGGCGTCCGGCTTCCGGTACTCGCAGCGTGCCTACCTCGTCCAGTTGCGGCGCGAGGGCGCGGGCACGGCGCTGATCGACCCGATCCCGCTCGGCAGCGACCTGGGGTCGCTCGCGCCTGCCCTCACCGGGCCCGAGTGGGTGTTGCACGCGGCGAGCCAGGACCTGCCCTGCCTGGCCGAGGCCGGGCTCGCACCGACCCGGCTGTTCGACACGGAGCTGGCCGCCCGGCTCGCCGGGTTCCCGCGCGTGGGGCTCGGGCCACTGGTCCAGCAGTTGCTCGGGCTCTCGCTGGAGAAGGGGCACGGGGCTGCCGACTGGTCGCGTCGCCCGCTGCCGGAGGACTGGCTCGTCTACGCCGCGCTCGACGTGGAGGTGCTCGTCGAGCTGCGTGACGTCCTCGCCCGGGAGCTGGCCGAGCAGGGCAAGCTCGAGTGGGCGGCCCAGGAGTTCGAGGCCGTCCGCACCGCGCCACCGCCCGCGCCCCGCGCGGAGCCGTGGCGGCGACTGTCGGGGGTCCACAAGCTGCGCAAGCCGCGGCTGCTCGCCGCCGCCCGCGCGCTGTGGGAGGCCCGCGACCGGCTCGCCGCCGAGCGGGACATCGCACCGGGGCGGGTGCTGCCGGACAGCGCGATCGTCGCGGCGGCCGCCGCCGAACCCGAGTCGGCGCAGGTGCTCGCCGGCATGCCGACCTTCCGCGGCCGCGCGCAGCGCCGCCTCACGTCGTACTGGTTCGCGGCGCTCGAGAAGGCGTACACGCTCGACCCCGCCGAGTACCCGCGCGCAGCCCCGCCCTCCGACGGGCCGCCCCCGGTCTCCCGCTGGACCGACCGCGACCCGGACGCCGCCACCCGCCTCACGGCCGCCCGCGCCGCCGTGGCGGATGTGGGCGAGCAGTGGAACGTCCCGGTGGAGAACCTGCTCCAGCCCGACCTGCTGCGGCGCTTGTGCTGGGCCCCGCCCGCCGACGGCGACGTCCGCGCCGCCCTGCGCGCCGGTGGGGCGCGCGAGTGGCAGATCGACCTGCTCGCGGAGCGGCTGGAGAAGGCGCTGGCCGGGCGCTAGACGAGTAAGTCCTAACGGCGGGGTGGCCCGTAGACGTGGCAGGAGGGCGTTCAAGATCAGTTTGTGACGACCGACCTGAACACCCTCCTGACCGCACTGTACGTCAAGATCGACGACTACCTGGGCCGCCGTACCCGTCCGGGTAGACCACCCAAGCTCTCGGATGCCGAGCTGCTCACTCTGGCCGTGGCACAGGTGTTGCTCGGGGTGCGCTCGGAGGCCCGCTGGCTGCGGTTCGTCCCCCGTGCGCTGCCCGGCGCGTTCCCCTACCTGCCCGGGCAATCCGGCTACAACAAGCGCCTCCGTGGCGCGTTGTCTCTTATCAAGCGGCTAATCCGGGTGTTGGCCACCGACACCGACCTGTGGGACGACCCGGTGTGGATCGTCGACTCGACCCCGGTCGAGTGCGCCCGCTCCCGCCCCACCGTGCGCCGCTCGAACCTGGCCGGGTGGGCCGGCTACAGCTACTGCGCCTCGCACTCGCGGTTCTTCTGGGGCCTGCGCCTACACCTGGTGTGCACCCCGGCCGGGCTGCCGATCACCTGGGCGCTGGCCGACCCGAAACTCGACGAACGGCAGGTGCTGATGGCCGTGCTCGACCACGACCCCACCCTCACCGCCACCCGGCTCGGGCTGACGATCATCGCCGACAAGGGATACGCCTCCGCCGAGCTCGACCGCTACCTGGCCGAACGCGGCGCGACGCTGCTGCGCCCCTCGTACCGCAACCGCGCCCCCCGCCCCGGAGAACACCTACTCAAACCGATTCGGCAGCTCATCGAGTCGGTCAACGACACCCTCAAGGGCCAGCTCGACCTCGAACTGCATGGCGGGCGCAGCATCGATGGCGTCGGCGCCAGGATCGGCCAGCGCCTGCTCGCCCTGACCGCGGCGATCTGGCACAACCGCGCCACCGGCCAGCCCATCACCCGATCCCTGATCGCTTACGACCACTGATCAATTCGGACTTACTCGTCTAGCGCCTGTTTAGAAAGTGGATCTTCGTCGTCGGCCAGCGCGTGTCGGTCGGCGGAGATGAGTGAGGCCTCCGGTAGATGGATCAACGACCAAGAAGACCATCACCACCGGAGACCTCGTGGGGACCGTACCCGCGGGTGCCCGTCATGACCTCACCGACGCGCAGTGGCAGCTGCTTGCACCCCTGCTACCTGCGGTGAGTGGGCGTGGGCGGCCCCGAACGTGGACCAGACGACAGTTGATCGACGGGATCCGGTGGCGGACCCGTGCCGGCACACCGTGGCGGGACATACCCGAGCGGTACGGGTCCTGGCAGTCGGTCTACGGCCTGTTCCGGGCCTGGCAACGTGACGGCATCTGGACCCGGATCATGGAACGCCTGCAGCAACTCGGTGACGAGGCTGGCCTGATCTGCTGGGACGTGTCGGTGGACTCCACGATCGTGCGGGCGCACCAGCACGCCGCGGGCGCCCGCCAAGACCCGGCCGGTCAAGTCGAACCACCCGGTGATGAGCCGGCCGACCACGCACTCGGCCGGTCCCGTGGCGGATGGACCACAAAGCTGCATCTGGCTTCTGAGCAGGGGCGTAAGCCGCTGTCGATGCTGCTCACCGCCGGGCATCGAGGAGACAGCCCGCAGTTCGTGCCGGTCCTGGAACGCATCCGGGTCCTGCGGCCCGGGCAGGGGCGGCCCCGGACCCGACCGGACCGGGTACTGGCCGACAAGGCCTACTCATCCTGGGCCAACCGCGCCTACCTACGCCGACGCGGTATCCGCGCGACTATCCCGATCAAGCGCGACCAGCAGGCCCACCGGCGTAAGCGTGGATCACGTGGTGGACGGCCTCCACGGTTCGACCCCGACATCTACCGCCAGCGGCATGCCGTTGAGTGCAGCATCAACCTGCACAAACAGCACCGAGGGTTCGCCACCCGCTACGACAAGCTCGCCCTGCGCTTCGAAGCCACCACCCAGATCGTAGAGATCAACATCTGGCTCCGCCGATTAGTAAACACGCGCTAGTGCACTACGGGGCGCGTCCCGTTTCGGCCGGCACACCCCTTCGTGGCCGACGCGCCTGGTCGACGGGCAGCGCGAGCCGGCACGGGTGCGTCAGCGGACGGGGAGCTCCACGGTCACCGTCAGGCCTCCCCCGCGCACCGGCTCGGCCCACACGCGCCCGCCATGGGCCTGCACGACCGCGCGGACGATCGAGAGCCCCAGCCCCGAGCCCGGGGTGTCGGCGGTGCGGGCCACGGGGCCGCGGCGGAAGGGCTCGAACAGCTCCGCGACGCGGTCGCCCGGGATCTCCGCACCGCTGGAGGAGACCTGCAGCCGGGCCAGCCCGTCGGCCGTGCCCGTGCAGACCTCGAGCCAGCCGCCTGCCACGTTGTGCCGCACCGCGTTCTCGACGAGGTTGCCCGCGACGCGTTCGAGCAGCACCGGGTCGCCGCGGGTCGGGGCCGCCGCGGTCTTGACCTGGATCCGCAGGCCGCGCCGGCCTGCCTCCGCGCGCACGGCGGCGAGCGCAGGCACCACGACCTCGGCGAGGTCCACCGGGCTCACCTCGTTGAGCTCGGCGCTCTCGGTGCGGGCGAGCAGCAGCAGGCCGGCGATGAGGTCGTCGGCGCGGCGCGTGGCCTCGCGCACGACGCCGGCCATCCGGCGCAGCTCCTCGGCGTCGGCATCGGGGTCGGAGAGGGTGACGTCCACCTCCGTGCGCAGCACCGAGAGCGGCGTGCGCAGCTCGTGGCTGGCGTTGGCGACGAACCGGCGCTGCGCGTCGAACGCGGCCTGCAGCCGGTCGAGCATCGCGTCGAAGCCCGCGGCCAGCTCGGCGACCTCGCCACGGGCGTCCTGCAGGCCGGTGCGGGTGTCGAGGGACTCGACGGTGAGGCGCCGCGCCGTGGCCGTCACGGCGTGCAGCGGGCCGAGCACCCTGCCGACGAGCACCCACGACACCACCGCGGCAGCGGCCACCACCAGCGGGAACGCGATCAGGCCCGCGCGCAGCACGTCGGCGCGGGCGGCCGCACCGATGGCGTCGTTGAGCCGCTCGGCCGGCACGGTGACGTTGCCGACGCGCACCGTGGTGCCCGGCGGGAGCGACGGCACGCTGCGCGCCACACCACCGACGAGCAGCCAGCCGAGCCACAGCAGGAGGGCGCTGACGAGTGCGACAACGGCCGTGCAGACGAGGGTGAGCCGCGGCCGCAGGCCCGCCCCGCGGCGCCGGGGAGGCACCCGGGCGAGCTCCGGTGGCGGTGGCGCCGGTGGGACCACCTGCTGGGGCGGCCGGCCCGCGGTGCGGGTCGGGGACGGCGCGGGCTCGGCCACGGTCGGCGTCCCTCCTCCGCCTATCCTGCCGCGGGTACCCGGTAGCCGGCGCCGACCACGGTCTCGATGACGCCGGGATCGCCGAGCTTCTTGCGCAGGGTCATCACGGTGACCCGCACGGTGGTGGTGAACGGGTCGGCGTTCTCGTCCCAGACCCGCTCCAGGAGCTCCTCGCTGCTCACCACGGCGCCGCCGGCGGCCATCAGGACCTCCAGCACCCCGAACTCCTTGCGGGTGAGCTCGACGGGCCGATCCGCGCGGTGCACGGTGCGCCGCGCCGGGTCGAGCGCGACGTCGCCCGCCACGAGCAGCGGCGGCACCGCCGGGGTGGCCCTGCGCCCGAGCGCCCGGCAGCGCGCCACGAGCTCGGGGAAGTCGAACGGCTTGGCGAGGTAGTCGTCCGCGCCCCGGGAGAGGCCGTCGACCTTGTCGGCGAGCGTGCCACTGGCCGTCAACATCAGCACCCGCGTGGTGGACCCGGACTTGACGATCTCGTCGCACAGCCGGTCGCCGGACATGCCCGGCAGGTCCCGGTCCAGCACCACCACGTCGTAGCGGGTGATCACCGCCTTCTCGTGGCCGCTGTCGCCGTCGTAGGCGACGTCGACGGCCATGCCTTCCCTACGCAGGCCGCGCGCCACTGCGTCGGCCAGCGCCCGCTCGTCCTCGACGACCAGAACCCGCATCAGCGAGCCTCCTCCGACGGAGCGGGCTCCTCCGATATCGACGCGGCCCCGGCCGGCAGCGCGGCCGCCCACTCGGTGACGCGGCGAGCCACGTCCTGCGCGGTGAGCCCGGCTGCGTGCAGGACGTCGGACCGGCTGCCGTGGTCGAGGAACCGCTGCGGGAGCGCGAGGTCGCGCAGCGGGACGTCGCACCCCGCGTCGCGCAGGACCGCCGCGAGCGCGGAACCGAAACCGCCGTGGCGGCCGCAGTCGCTGACGGTGACGACGAGGCGGTGTGAGCGGGCGAGGTCGACGAGCACCTCGGGGACCGGCAGCACCCACCGCGGGTCGACCACGGTGACAGCCACGCCCTGCTGCTCCAGCCTCCGTGCGGCGGCGACCCCGAGCTCCCCGAACGCGCCCGCGCACACCAGCAGCACCGAGGCCTCGTCGGCGTCCGACTCGTGCAGCACGTCGACGCCCTGCACGCGACGCAGAGCGGGCACCGACTCGATGACCGCACCCTTGGGGAAGCGGATCGCGGTGGGCCCGTCCTCGACCGCGACGGCCTCGGCCAGCTCCTCGCGCAGCGTGGCGGCGTCGCGCGGGGCGGCCACCCGCATCCCGGGCACGATGCCGAGCAGGGACAGGTCCCACATCCCGTTGTGCGACGGCCCGTCGTTGCCGGTGACGCCGGCGCGGTCCAGCACGAGCGTGACGCCCTTGCCGTGCAGGGCCACGTCCATCAGGAGCTGGTCGAAGGCCCGGTTGAGGAACGTCGAGTAGACGGCGACCACCGGGTGCAGCCCGCTCATCGCGAGGCCGGCGGCGGAGGTCAGCGCGTGCTGCTCGGCGATGCCGACGTCGATGCAGCGCTCGGGGAACGCCCGCGCGAACGGGGCGAGGCCGGTGGGGCCGAGCATCGCCGCGGTGATCGCGACGATGTCGGGCCTCTCGGCCCCGAGCGCCACGAGGGCTTGCGAGAAGACGCTCGTCCAGCCCACGGACGGCGGCCCGGTCGGGAGCCCGGTCTCCGGGTCGAACGCGGGCGGGCTGTGCATCTGCTCGGCCTCGTCGTTCTCGGCGGGCGGGTAGCCGCGCCCCTTCTGCGTGACGGCGTGCACGATGACCGGCCCGCCGAAGTGCCGGGCGCGCCGCAGTGCGGACTCCATCGCCGCGATGTCGTGCCCGTCGACCGGTCCGAAGTACTTCAGCCCCAGGTCGGAGAACAGCGCCTGAGGGCTCAGGGCGTCCTTGACGCCCGCCTTGAGCGCATGCAGCCCGGCGTAGATCGGCGCACCCACCACGGGGGTGCGCGACAGCGCCTGCTTGCCTGCCTCCAGCACGCGCTCGTAGCCGGGCTGCAGCCGGAGCGTGGCGAGGCGGTCGGCGAGGCCGCCGATCGTGGGGGCGTAGGAACGGCCGTTGTCGTTGACGACGATGACGACGTTGCGGTCCTTGCCCGCGGCGATGTTGTTGAGCGCCTCCCAGGCCATCCCCCCGGTGAGCGCACCGTCGCCGATCACCGCGACGACGTGGCGCTCCTGGCCGGTGAGCGCGTAGCCGCGGGCCAGACCGTCGGCCCAGGACAGCGACGTGGAAGCGTGGCTGTTCTCGACGTGGTCGTGCTCGCTCTCCGCCCGGCACGGGTAGCCCGACAGGCCCCCGGTCTTCTTGAGCGCCTCCCAGCCGTCGTGGCGGCCGGTGAGCATCTTGTGGACGTACGCCTGGTGGCCGGTGTCCCAGATCAACGAGTCGCGCGGCGAGTCGAAGACCCGGTGCAGCGCGATGGTCAGCTCGACGACGCCGAGGTTGGGGCCGAGGTGGCCGCCGGTGCGCGACACCGATGCCACGAGCTCCTCGCGGATCTCGGCGGCCAGCGCCGGGAGCTCGTCGGCTCCGAGCCTTTTCAGGTCGGCCGGGCCACGGACGGATCGCAACACGGTCACCGGGCCAGCTTACGGAAGGTCGCGGATCTCGCGCGTCCGCACGGCCCGGGCGGCGATCGTTGCGAGGTCGCGCCGCGTGGCCCTCGATGGGGCGATCCGGCGGATCTGGGATGGATCATGGCGAATCGATCGTTCCGAAATCCGGGTTGGCGCCCTGACGAGTGCGCTCGGGCGAACCTCGGACCGAGGCCTACCCGGAGGCCCGCGCAGGCGCACGGAGGTCCACCAGGCGCTCCGCCAGGACCGCTAGCCCGCTGCCGTCCGCGGAGCCGGGATCTGCACCGGGCCCGCGATCCGCACCAGGTTGCGCCCGCCGCGCTTGGCCGCGTACAGGTTGGCGTCGGCGACCTTGAGCACCTGGTCGAGCGTGGCTCCGTCGGCCGGCACGGAGGCGCCGCCCACCGAGACGCTCAGGCCCGCGATCGTGAGGTTGCCGTCGGGCGTGCAGACCGGGACGTCGAGCTCCGCCACGAGCCGCCGCAGCCGTTCGGCCACCGAACGCACCTCCGCGCGGCCGAGCGCCCCTGGCGGCAGGTCCGCCAGCAGCACCACGAACTCCTCACCGCCGAACCGGCCGACGAGGTCGCCGTCGCGCACACCCTCGCGCAGCTCGCGGGCGACGGCGGCCAGGACGTCGTCGCCCGCGAGGTGCCCGTGGGCGTCGTTGACCAGCTTGAAATGGTCCAGGTCGAGGATCAGCACGGCGGCCGTGCCCCGCGCGCGCTGGGCCCGGCGCAGCGCGCGGGCCGCCTCCGCCTGCCATGCGGCCGAGTTGAGCAGCCCGGTCTTCGAGTCGGTGCTGGCCGCCTCTTCGAGGTGGCGCACCAGCACCGCGCGGTGCAGCACGAGGATCGGTGGCAGCACGAGCGCCACGAGCCAGGGCGTCGACCCGATCGCGACGGCGGCGAGCCCACCCATGCAGAGCGTGGCCACCTCGAGCGCGTTGTCGTCGAGGCGCCCGACGAGGGCGCGCAGGCCGGGCCACTCGCTGGTGAGGGCGATGACCGCGGCGACGAGGAGCGTGTTGACCACGACGTAGAGCAGCACGGCCAGCGCGATCCCGGCGACGCCCGCGACGTCGTCCGGGGTGGCCGGCAGCCCGCCCGCCTGTTCGACGGCGGCGTGCGCCGCGCCTGCGGCGAGCACCACGGTGGCGGTCGTGTAGACGTGGCGGTGCAACGACACCTTCGCGGGCCGCCACACCCGCCGCCACAGGTGCAGGTACACGACCGCGATCACCGCCGCCGCGAGCGCGGGCGGCAGCAGGAGGGCGGCGGCGAACGTCCAGACCGAACTCAGGTCGAAGTACGAGGTCTCGGCAGCCCGCCGCCTGATCCGCTCGATCCCGGTGGCGAGCTCGGTGTGCACCACGCTGAGCAACGTCAGGAACGCGGCCAGCGCGAGTGCCTCACCGGTGAACGTGGCCCCGTCCGGCGTGGCGAGGTGGGTCATCACAGAGGCGATCGCTCCCGCCTCGACGGCGAGCACCAGCGCCACTGCCCTCGCCGGCAGCCGCCACAACTCCCAACCGGCAGGATCGGGTCGGCCTGCCGGGCTGTGCGAGTGTGCCGGCTCCTCCACGCTCGCCCCCTCCCCTTGCCGCGACCGCCAGGTGCCTCACGGCGAGGCTAGTGACGCGGGAACGGCATGTCAGGAGGACTGTGATCGCACATGGGGGTGGTCCTCCGCGACCGGTCCGTCACTCTCCGTCAACAAGCCAGCCGGCGTCAGGAGCCTGCTCGCCACCGTGGCGGGACCCGACGGGGGGCACCGGCCCTGGTGGCGTACCCACGCGCACGATGTTGCGTCCGGCCTTCTTGGCCGCGTACAGGGCCGTGTCGGCGATCTGGAGCAGGGTGCGCAGGTCGGCGCCCTCGGCAGGTGCGACCGCTCCGCCGATCGAGACGGTGAGCCCGGACACGGTCAGCGGGCCGTCCGGGGTGGGGATCTCCACCCGCAGGTGGGCCACCCGGCTGCGGATGCGCTCGGCCACCGCCTCCAGCTCGACGGCCGCGCCGACCGCCGGACCGGCGAGCAGCACCACGAACTCCTCGCCGCCGAACCGGCCGACGAGGTCGCGCTCGCGGACCTCGGCGCGCAGCGCTCCTGCCACGGCCGTGAGCACCTGGTCGCCCGCGAGGTGGCCGTGCGTGTCGTTGACCGCCTTGAAGTGGTCCAGGTCGAGCACCAGCACCCCGCGCGGACCGTCGGCCCGGCTGCTGCGCTGCAGGAGCCGCTCGGCCTGCGCGTGCCAGGCCACGGCGTTGAGCAGGCCGGTCTTGCCGTCGATGTTCGCGGCCTCCTCCAGGTGGTGCACCAGCACGGCACGGTGCAGCACCACGAGCGGCGGGAGGGCGAGCAGGACCAGCCACGGGTTGACGACCAGGGCCACCGCTGTGAGCGCACCGAGCGAGAGGGTGGCGACCTCGAGGAGGTTGTCGTCGAGGCGGCCGAGCACCCGGGCCAGGTCGGGCTGCGGGGCGCTCATCGCGATGGCACCGGCGACGAGCCCCGTGTTGATCGTGGTGTAGACGAGGAGCGCGAGCGTGATACCGGGGATCCCGGCGGCGGTCAGCGGCTCCGATCCCGAGCCGAGGAACCCGATGACCGCTGCGCCGCCGAGACACGCCAGCACGATCGTGGCGGCGCTGTAGACGCTGCGGTAGAGCGGCACGCGCGGCCGTCCGGTGCGCGCCCACACGTGCATGTGCACCACGACGGCCACCGCTGCCGCGTACACGGGCGGCAGCACGAGCGCGCCGCCGAACGTCCACACCGAGCTGAGGTTGGCGTGGTTGCCGACCATCACGCGCCTGCGGACCCGCTCGACGCCGAGCGCGATCTCCGTGTGCAGGATCCCCAGCCCTCCGAGCAGGGCGGCGTGCCCCAGCTGGAACGGCTCCGGCACCGGCATCCGCGCCGCGACGGCGATCACGAGCCCGAGCGCCGTTGCCTCGACGAGGAGCACCGACACCGCGAGCCGGTGCGGCACCTCCCAGAGCGGCCACCTCCGGATCATCCAGGCACGGACCGCCCGAGCCGCGGGACGGGCTCTCTCGGGATCTGCGGACATCAGCGCTCTCGGTCGATCCTCGGCGTCGACACCGACGGTAGTGGAGGACCCTCGTCGTGTCACCCATTAGGGCGTGGATCCGCCCGTGCCGTGACACAGTGAGATGACGTGATGGTGCAGATCGCACTATTCGGCCACCCCGCTGTGTCGCCGCGCACCTGAATGCAGTACCGGCCTGCATCGTCGGGCAAACATTCCGACCGCGATCACGAATACGCGGCTCCGCGGCTCCGCAGCCCCTCGTCATTCACGGAGGGTGGCGCAAATGGAGTTCGAGATCGGAAGGAGGCACACGCGATGCGCAACCGCGACTGGACCTGACCACCCACCCCCACACACCCGAGAAGGAGACGCCATGCGCAACCGCGACTGGACCTGAACCGCCGAATAGCACCGAATCCCCGGCGATCGCCGGGTGTGGCGGGAAGGCGCCGGGGGGACCCGGCGGCGCGCACCACGCCCGGCGATCAGTCCTTTGCGCGCGCCGGGACGCCGGGCCCACGAGCGGCGAGCGGCACGGACGAGGGCTGCCCGGACGCCACCGCGATCCGCACCGTGTTGCGACCGCCCCGCTTGGCCTCGTAGAGGGCGGAGTCCGCGGTCTGCAGCAGCGCGGCGAGGTCGCTGCCCTCGGCCGGGGCCACCGCACCGCCGAGCGAGACGGTCAGGCCGGCGATCACCAGCGGCCCACGCAAGGTCGGCACCTCGAGCCGCAGGTCCGCCACGCGGGACCGGATCCGCTCGGCCACCACCTCGAGCTCCACCGAGTCGAGCTCCACCGAGCGCCCGCCGGCCGCTGCGCGCCTAGGCAGCACCACGAACTCCTCGCCACCCATGCGGCCCACGAGGTCGTGGGCGCGCACCACCCGCCGCACGGCGTCCGCGACAGCCGTCAGCACGTGGTCGCCGACCGCGTGCCCATGCGTGTCGTTGACCGCCTTGAAGTGGTCCAGGTCGAGAATCAGAACGCCACCGGCGCGGTCTGCGGGGTCGGCGCCGCCGACGATCCGTTCCGCCTCGGCGACCCATGTGGCGGCGTTGAGGAGCCCGGTCTTGCCGTCCGTGCTGGCCGCTGCCTCGAGCGGCCGGATCAACGCCGCCCGCAGCACGGCGTACAACGGGAGCAGCACCAGCGGGAGCAGCACGGGATTCAGAGCGAGCACGATCGCGGTCAGCGCGCCCATGCACAGCATGCCGACCTCGAGCAGGTTCTCGTCCGGTGGGCCGAACAGCGTGGCCGGGCCTGCGTGCGGGACGCTGAGGGCGACGACGGCGGCGATGAGCCCCGAGTTGACGGCCGTGAACAGGACCATCGCGACGAGCACCAGCCACAGCGGCTTCTGCTGCGCGCCCACGGACTCGAGGAGTGCTCCGACGGCGATGCAGGCGAGCACCACGGTGGCGACGCTGAACAGCTGGCGGTGCAGCGGCACCCACCGGCGCCACGCGCGCACCCACAGGTGCAGCGTGATGACGATCGCCACCACCGCGGCGTGGGCACCCGGCAGCACGAGCACCGCCGCGAACGTCCACACCGAGCTGAGGTCGACGTAAGAGGCGCCGCCCAGCCGCCGCCGTTCCCGCTCGACGCCGACCGCCATCTCGCTGTAGGCGATCCCCAGCACGCAGAGGGCGCCCCCGGCCCACAGCTCGGCCGCGGTCGGAGCGGGCCCGGTCAGGAAGCCACCGACGAGCAGGGCGACCGCGACCGCCTCGACGAGCAGCACGGCGCCGAGCAACAGCCGCGGCAACTGCCACAGCGGCCACCGGTGCGGGGCGCAACCACCCGTACGCACATGTTCACCGGAGAGGGGTGGTCGCTCCGGAACCATCGCACTCCCGATTGTGTCGGCGGCAGTACGGAGCGTAATGCAGGGCACAAGGGGCCGACCGTTCGTGCGTCAGTCCCCGGCGTTGCTGTGGAGCGTGGGGGGCTCGACCGGAGTCGACGGGTCCGTGTGCAGCGGCAGGAGCGCGGGCCGGTCGGACGTCGCGTTGCCCATCCGAACGGCGTTGCGCCCCGCCCCCTTGGCCGCGTACAGCGCCCGGTCTGCGACCTCGAGGAGGTCGCGCAGCTCCGCGCCGCCGTCCGGCATGACCGCGCACCCGACCGACACGCTCAGCCCTCGCACCGTCAGCGGCCCGTCCGGTGTGGGGATCTCGACGCGCAGGTCGGCGACGCGCCGCCGGATCCGCTCGGCCACGGCTTCGATCTCGGCCGGGCCCCGTCCGCCCAGCCCGGCCAGCATCACGACGAACTCCTCGCCGCCGAACCGCCCGACGAGATCGCGCTCCCTGACCTCGTCCCGCAGCACGCCGGCCACCGCGGTCAGCACCTGGTCGCCCGCCAGGTGGCCGTGGGTGTCGTTCACGGCCTTGAAGTGGTCCAGGTCCAGCACCAGGACGCCGGGCGGACCGTCACGGCGCTTCGTCCGCTGCAGCGCGCGCTCGGCCTGCACGTGCCAGGCGACGGCGTTGAGCAGGCCCGTCTTGCCGTCGGTGTTCGCGGCCTCTTCCAGGTGCTTGACGAGAACGGCGCGGTGCAGCACCAGCAAGGGGGGCAGTACGAAGACGATGAGGACCGGGTTGATCGCCAGCGCTACCGCGGTGATCGCCCCGAGCGACAGGGTGGCCAACTCGAGCAGGTTGTCGTCCCACCGCCCGAGCACCTTGCCGATGTCGGGTTGCGGGCTACTCACCGCGACCGCGCCCGCGACGAGTGCGCTGTTCACCGTCGTGTAGACGAGGATCGCCGCCCCGAGCAGGAGCACACCCGGGACGTCGTCCACACCGGTGACCCCGCCGTCGCGATACGCACCCACCACCGCGCTCGCGGCGAGGCAGGCCAGAACGATCGTGGCGGTGCTGAACGCATGCCGGTATATCGGAACCCGCGGGCGCCAGGAACGCCACCAGAGGTGGGTGAAAACGATTGTCGCAACGCCGGCGGCGAGCGCGGGGGGCAGAAGAACCGCACCCGCGAACGTCCACACCGAACTCAGATCGACGTGCAACGTCTCGGCAATGCGACGGCGAGTCCGCTCGACCCGCATGGCGACTTCGGAGTGCATGATCCCGAAGGCGCACAACATCGAGCCGAAGATGATCGATGTGCGATCGAATTCCGCCGGCCTCACCGCGAAGGCCGTCAGGACGACCGCGGTCAGTTCCACGAGCAGCACAGGTACGACCAGCCGACGCGGAATGCCCCAGATGGCCCATTGTGCGAGCCGCCAAGCAGCGCTGCCGGTAGCAGCGCTGCCGCCACCGGTCGAGGCAGCGTCCTGGCGCGTGCCCCTAGACATTCATACTCTCAGCCATCCCTCTATCGAGGGAAGCGAGGCTAGTGGACCCGCGCGGGACTGTCACGGGTCACAGCTCACCCACCCGCGGCAGCCGTGACGCAGGCCATGAACCGGACGGCCTCGGCTGCAGGAGGAGGTAGCAATGCCGCCCGCAACCGTCATGGGGAGTGCGTCGCCCACTCACTTCGGGGACGGAGATTCCCTCGCTCCCGTCACAGGGGCCGCCAGACCACCCGTTTCCCTCGGCGAGCACGGGAGGAGGTGTGCCGTGCGCAACAAGAGCTGGTGAATTCGCCGACGACGACCTGACCGACCGCCGACGAAGGAGACCCACGGTGCGCAACAAGAGCTGGTGACCACCCACAACAACCCCACCACCCACCGACCAAGGAGACCCACGGTGCGCAACAAGAGCTGGTGACCACCCACAACAACCCCACCACCCACCGACCAAGGAGACCCACGGTGCGCAACAAGAGCTGGTGACCACCCACAACAACCCCACCACCCACCGACCAAGGAGACCCACGGTGCGCAACAAGAGCTGGTGACCACCCACAACAACCCCACCACCCACCGACCAAGGAGACCCACGGTGCGCAACAAGAGCTGGTGACCACCCACAACAACCCCACCACCCACCGACCAAGGAGACCCACGGTGCGCAACAAGAGCTGGTGACCACCCACAACAACCCCACCACCCACCGACCAAGGAGACCCACGGTGCGCAACAAGAGCTGGTGACCACCCACAACAACCCCACCACCCACCGACCAAGGAGACCCACGGTGCGCAACAAGAGCTGGTGACCACCCACAACAACCCCACCACCCACCGACCAAGGAGACCCACGGTGCGCAACAAGAGCTGGTGACCACCCACCGACGGCCCGTCCGACCACCGACCGAAGGAGATTCAGGTGCGCAACAAGAGCTGGTGACGAAGCCAGGACCCTGATTCGGCCGCAGACCGTGCCGGGACCGGCAGCAGCTTCAGCGCTGGCGCGCCGGCGCGACGCCGAGCTGCATCGCGGGCGTGGTGGCGTTCGCGCGATGCCATGCCACGGCACCACCGGCCGACAACACCGCCCCGAGCACCCCGGCCACCGCCACAGCGGTGGCGGGATCCGACGCCTCGGCGAGCAGGCCTCCGAGGAGCACCGCGGCACCCTGGGCCGCGATGATCCCGGACGCGGCGACCCCGATCGCGCGGCCGCGACCCCCGTCCGGGGTGGCGCGGACGAAGCTCGCCTGCGTCTGCAGCAGGTAAGCGGTGGAGAGCATCCCGGACACCGCCCACAGGAGGAGGGTGAGCGGGACGCCCGGGCGCAGGATGCAGAGCGCCAGCGGAACTCCGGCCGCAACGGCCATGAGTCCGACGAGCCGTGCCCTCGTCTCGGCGGGGACGAACCGCACGAACAGCCATGCGCCGAGCACGCTGCCCAGCGGGTCGGCCGCCATGAGGAGCCCGACGACGGCCGGGCCGGCACCGAGCTGGGCGGCGTACGGGGCGGCGAGCGCCTCCGGCACGACGTACCAGCCGACGAGCCACGCGAGCAGCACGAGCGCGCGGCGTCGCCGGTCGGTGGCGATCTCGGCGAGCCCTGTGCCGATGCCGCGCAGCCCTCCGATCGCGTGGTCGGGTCCGGGCGCGGGGGCGGGGGCCGGCCGATCGGCCACGCCGATGCGCAGCACCACGGCCGACAGCGCGAACGACACGGCGTTGCCCAGAAGCGCGATGCCAGGACTCACGGCCGCGACGAGCAGGCCACCGGTGGCGAAGCCGACCAGCTGTGCGGTCTGGCTGGTGATCTGGCGGACGGCGAGGCCGCGCTCGTAGAGCTCGCCCTGGAGGATCTCGGGGTAGAGCGCGCCCTGCGCCGCGGTGTGGGGCGAGCCGAGGAGCACGACGCCGACGAGGACGGTGCAGAGCGCCCACAGGGGCAGGTCGGGGATCGCCATCACGGCGACGAGGACCGCCCGCCCGACGTCCGAGACGATCATGACCTCGCGACGGCGGTAGCGGTCGGCGAGCCCGGACAGCAACACGCCTCCGAGCAGCGCGGGCAAGAAGGTCAGGGCGTATGCGACGGCCGCCCACACGGCCGAACCGGTGCGGCCGTACACGAGCACCGCGAGCGCGACGCGTGCGAGCTGGTCGCCCGCGATCGAGAACAGCTCAGCCGCCCACACCACCCGGAATTCGGGCGCGCGGAACACCGCGCCGAGTCCGCTACCCACCATGCGGTCGTTCCCCCCTCGACCTGGTGTCCCTCGCCGACTGGCTCGTTCGGTCTAACCCACCGTAAATGATCATGCGCGGTGCGTGTCGTCCGATCGGCATGCTGCCCGGTGTCCCCCACCCGTCGCAACAATGCCTCCGCTCCGTCACCCGTGACGCCACCCGAGGGCGGTAAGGGGGCCCTTCACGTCACGCAGAGCGACCGGTTCCGGCGAACCTCAGGACGCCACGTGCTCGCCGTGGCCCGCAGCGCGCAGGGCCGACCGGAGCTTCTCGGCGTGCTCCTCCTGCTCCTGCGCCTCCACCGACGGCGCCGCGTTCCCGAAGTCGAAGGCACCCATGTCCCACGCGGGGAACACGTGGACGTGCAGGTGCGGCACCTCGAAGCCGGCGACGATCAGGCCGACCCGCGGCGGCTGCCAGACCTCGCGGACGGCCGCGCCCACCGTCTGCGCGACGGAGGTGAGGTGAGCGAGGAGGCCCGGTTCGGCGTCGACCCAGTGGTCGACCTCCGCGCGGGGGACCACGAGCGTGTGGCCGGGACCGAGCGGGTTGATCGACAGGAAGCCGACGGCGCGATCGTCGGACCAGACGAAACGTCCGGGCAGTTCGCCGTCGATGATCCGGGTGAAGAGGGTGCTCATCGTCGGCAAGGGTATCGGTGGTCCCACTACGCTCGGAGGCCATGGTTCGGACCATCGCCACAAACACGTCCGTCGATCGGGACGGTCTCGTCGAGTTCATCCGGTGCCGCCACAAGATGGTGCTGCTCACACCCCGCAAGGACGGTGACTGGCAGGGGTCGCCGGTCACCGGCGGTGTCGACCCGGAGGGCCGCATCGTGATCTCCACCTATCCGGAGCGGGCGAAGGCGATGAACGTCGCCCGCCACGGGAAGGCGTCGGTCATCGTGCTGTCCGACGACTTCGGCGGCGCCTGGGTGCAGGTCGACGGCGACGCAGAGTTGCTGACGCTGCCCGACGCGGTGGAGCCGCTCGTCGAGTACTTCCGCTGCATCTCCGGCGAGCACCCCGACTGGGACGAGTACCGCCGTGCGATGCAGGAGCAGGGCAAGGCGTTGATCAGGATCACGCCGGCCCGGTGGAGCCCCGTGGCCACGGGAGGATTCCCCGCGCGCCTCGCCTGACGGCCCCGCGATCCGGCGCCGGGCCGGTCGACCCCGGTAACCTCTGGCGGTCATTCCCGAGACGCCGGAGGAAGCAATGCGGCCGTGGCCGGGCCACGCCTACCCCCTGGGTGCCACCTACGACGGATCCGGTACCAACTTCGCGATCTTCTCCGAGGTCGCGGAGAAGGTGGAGTTGTGCCTGTTCAGCCCGCGGGGCAAGGAGACCCGGGTCCCGCTGTCCGAGGTCGACGGGTTCGTCCACCACGGATATCTGCCCGGCGTCGAGCCGGGCCAGCGCTACGGCTACCGGGTGCACGGGCCCTACGACCCCGCCCAGGGCCTGCGGTGCAACCCGAACAAGCTGCTCATCGACCCCTACACCAAGGCCCTCGACGGTCCGGTGGTGTGGGACGAGGCGGTGTTCGGCTACCCGTTCGGCCAGCCCGAGGGGCGCAGCGACTCCGACTCCGCGCCGTTCGTGCCGAAGTCGGTGGTGGTCAACCCGTTCTTCGACTGGGGGACCGACCGCTCCCCGCGGATCCCGTACCACGAGACCGTGATCTACGAGGCGCACGTTCGGGGCCTCACGATCGCGCACCCGGAGATCCCGGAGGAGCTGCGCGGCACTTACACGGGTCTCGCCCACCCGGTGATGATCGAGCACCTCAGGACGCTCGGGGTCACGGCGGTGGAGCTCATGCCGGTGCACGAGTTCCTCAACGACCACCACCTGCAGGAGAAGGGTCTCTCCAACTACTGGGGCTACAACACGATCGCCTACCTGGCCCCGCACCACGCCTACGCCACGGCAGGGGGGCGCACCGGCAACCAGGTGCAGGAGTTCAAGGCGATGGTCCGCGACCTGCACGACGCGGGCATCGAGGTGATCCTCGACGTGGTCTACAACCACACCGCCGAGGGCAACCACATGGGCCCGACGCTCTCGCTGCGGGGCATCGACAACGCCGCCTACTACCGCCTCGTCGAGGACGACCCGCGGTACTACATGGACTACACGGGCACCGGCAACTCGCTGAACGTGCGCAACCCGCACACGCTGCAGCTGATCATGGACTCGCTGCGGTACTGGGTCACCGAGATGCACGTCGACGGCTTCCGCTTCGACCTCGCCTCCACCCTCGCCCGCGAGTTCTACGACGTCGACCGCCTGTCGGTGTTCTTCGACCTCGTGCAGCAGGACCCGGTGATCAGCCAGGTCAAGCTGATCGCCGAGCCGTGGGACGTCGGGCCCGGTGGCTACCAGGTCGGCAACTTCCCGCCCCTGTGGACGGAGTGGAACGGCAAGTACCGCGACACCGTCCGCGACTTCTGGCGGGGTGAGCCGGGCACGATCGGGGAGTTCGCATCCCGGCTCACCGGCAGCTCGGACCTGTACCAGGAGGACGGCCGCCGCCCGTACGCGTCGATCAACTTCGTCACGGCGCACGACGGCTTCACCCTCGCCGACCTGGTCTCGTACAACGAGAAGCACAACGAGGCCAACCTCGAGGGCGGCGGTGACGGCGAGAGCCACAACCGATCGTGGAACTGCGGCGTCGAGGGGCCCACCGACGACGAGGCCGTGCTCGCGCTGCGGGCCCGCCAGCAGCGCAACTTCATCACCACGCTCCTGCTGAGCCAGGGCGTGCCGATGCTGCTGCACGGCGACGAGCTCGGCCGCACGCAGAGCGGCAACAACAACGTCTACTGCCAGGACAGCGAGATCTCCTGGGTGGACTGGTCGCTGGCCACCAAGAACTCCCCGCTGCTGAACTTCACCGCCGGGGTCACCGCGCTCCGCCACGCCCACCCGGTCTTCCGGCGCCGCAAGTTCTTCGCCGGGCGCCCCATCGGCCGCCGCCGCGCCGGTGCTCTCGCCGACATCGCCTGGTTCACCCCCGCGGGCGAGGAGATGACCGAGCAGGACTGGGACTCCGGGTTCGGCAAGTGCGTCACCGTGTTCCTCAACGGTCAGGGCATGGACGAGGTCGACACCCGCGGCGAGCGGGTCAGCGATGACTCGTTCCTGCTGTGCCTCAACGCGCACTACGAGGACATCGACGTCACGCTCCCGGGCCGGGAGTACGGCACGCAGTGGGCGGTGGTGGTCGACACCGCAACGGGCGAGGTGATCACCCTGTCCACCGCACCGGGGGTGGTGGCCGCCGAGCCGGCCACGGTGGAAGGCGGCGGCGTGCTCCGCGTGCCGGCCCGCTCCGTGATCGTCCTGCAGCACACGAAGGCGGGCTCGTGAACCGGTCCCACTCCCCCGCACCCAGCTCGACCTACCGCCTGCAGCTGTCGAAGGACACCACGTTCGGGGACGCGGTCGAGCTGCTGCCCTACCTCGACGCGCTCGGGGTGGGGGCGCTGTACGCGTCGCCGCTGCTGGAGTCCGGCGCCGGCTCCAACCACGGCTACGACGTCGTCGATCCCACCCGGGTCTCGGCCGAGCGCGGTGGCGAGGAGGGCCGCAAGGCGCTGGTCGCGGCGGTGCGCGAGCACGACATGGCGTTCGTGCTCGACATCGTGCCCAACCACGTGGGCGTCGACATCCCGCAGGCCAACCCCTGGTGGTGGGACGTGCTCGCGCACGGCCGGGCGTCGGAGCACGCGGCCACGTTCGACATCGACTGGGACGCGGGCCCGATCCTCCTGCCCGTCCTCGACGCCGACGAGGAGAAGGCGCTCTCGGAGCTCACCCTCTCCGACGACCGCACCCAGCTGCGCTACTACGAGCGCGCCTTCCCGGTGGCGGCCGGAAGCGGCGACTCCGGCACCGCGCAGGAGGTGCACGGGCGCCAGCACTACCGCCTCGTCTCCTGGAAACGCGGCGCCGCCGAGCTGACGTACCGCCGGTTCTTCGACGTGTCCACCCTTGCCGCGGTGCGCGTGGAGCTGCCGGAGATCTTCGAGAAGACCCACCGCGAGATCCTGCGCTGGGTCGCTGCCGGCGACGTCGACGGCATCCGCGTCGACCACCCCGACGGCCTGTCCGACCCGGGCTCCTACATGCGTCGCCTGCGCGCCGCGATCGGCCCGGACCGCTGGCTGCTCGTGGAGAAGATCCTCGGCGTCGGCGAGGAGCTGCCGGCGTCGTGGCCCGTGAACGGCACGTCCGGCTACGAGGCGTTGTGCGAGATCCAGGGTGTGTTCGTCGACCCCGATGGCGCGGGCCTGCTCACCCAGCTCGCCGCCGAGCACACCGGCCGCAAGGAGTCGGCGCGCTCCGCCGAGCACGCGGCTCGCCGGGAGGCGGCCGACACCATCCTCGCCGCCGAGGTCCGGCGCATCGCTGCGCTCGTCCCCGTGCCGGAGGCCGCACCATCCACCGAGGCCGAGCCGGGCGAGGCCGCCGACCGCGTGCGGACCGCCGTCGCGGAGCTGCTCTGCGGCTTCCCCGTCTACCGCAGCTACCTGCCGGAGGGGCGGGAGGCGCTCGAGACGGCGGTCAGCGTCGCGCGTACCCACCGGCCCGACCTCGCCGACGTCCTCCACGCGATCCGCGACGCGATGCTCGCCGACCCGGCGGGCCTACTCGCCACCCGCGTGCAGCAGACGTCCGGGATGGTGATGGCCAAGGGCGTCGAGGACACCGCGTTCTACCGCTGGAACCGGTTCGTCGCGCTCAACGAGGTGGGCGGTGACCCGTCCCGCTTCGGCGTTCCCCCGCAGGAGTTCCACCGCGCCATGGCCACGCGAGAGGCGGCATGGCCTGCCACGATGACCACGCTGTCGACCCACGACACCAAACGCTCCGAGGACGTCCGCGCGCGCCTCGCCGTCCTCGCCGAGATCCCGCGCGAGTGGGCCGGGAACGTCGGCCGGTGGGCCGCCGCGCACCCGCTGCCCGACCGGTCGCTGGAGCTCCTGGCCTGGCAGAACCTGGTGGGTGCCTGGCCGATCACGGCCGAGCGGATGTCCGGGTACCTGACGAAGGCGGCCAAGGAGGCCAAGCTCGTCACCAGCCACGTCGAGGCCGTGGCCGACGTCGACGAGGCCATCGCGGCGTGGCCCGCGCAGGTGCTCGCCGACGCCGACCTCGTCGCCGAGATCGAGGAGTTCGTCGCCCGCATCTCCGGCCCGGGCCGGGCCAACTCGCTGGGGCAGAAGCTGCTGCAGCTCGCCGGCCCCGGCGTCCCGGACGTCTACCAGGGCACGGAGCTCTTCGAGTACTCCCTGGTGGACCCGGACAACCGCCGGCCGGTCGACTGGGCGATCCGGCGCCAGCTGCTCGCCCGCCTCGACGACGGCTGGCTGCCCGACGTCGACGCGGAAGGCGCCGCGAAGCTGCTCGTCACCGCGAGCGCGCTGCGGCTGCGCCGCTACCGGCCCGAGGTGTTCACCGGCTACCGGCCGCTGCCCGCGCAGGGCTCCGCCGCCCGGCACGCCGTGGCGTTCGCACGCTCGGCGTCGCTCGTCGCGGTGGCGACGCGCCTGCCGGTGGGGCTCGTGGCCCGCGGCGGCTGGGGCGACACGGTGCTCCCGCTGCCCGAGGGCACGGCCGACTGGCACGACGTCATCACCGACACCGCGGTCGACGGTGCGGCTCCGAGTCTGTCGGACGTCCTGTCGCGCTATCCGGTGGCGCTGCTGGTCCGCCCGGCGTAGGCCGCAGGACGATCGTCGAAGCCAACGCCACGGCCGCCAGGACGACCATCACGAGCAGCGCAGGCTCGAAGCCCGCCGCAGCCACGACGGCGGCCATCAGGGCGGTGCCGGCCGCGGCGCCGATCCGCTGCACGACGTTGCTCGCGCTGGAGGCGTGCGCCATGGCCGCCTTCGGCAGGGTCCGGTAGATCGCGGCGGCGATCGGAAGGCTCGCCACGCCGAACCCGGCCCCACGCGCGAGGAGCGTCGTGCCCAGGAGCACCGGGTCGCTCGTAAACAGGAACGGGACGGTGGCCGCGGTTCCCACGGCCATCCCGGCCGCGGCGAGCGGGCGCGGCGGCAGGCGATCGGCGACCCGGCCCACCAGCAGGAACGCCAATCCCATCCCGACGCCCTGCGGGGCGAGCACGAGCCCGGCGTCCAGCGACGAGAGCCCACCGCGCTGCTGGAGGTAGAGCGGGAGCAGGAACATCGGCCCCCACGTCGTGACGCCGAGGACGAACATCATCACCGTGCCGCCGCGGAACGACGGGTCGGCGAACAACCGCAGGTCGACGAGCGCGTCGCTCCGGCGTAGCGCGCGCACGCCGAAGATCGTGATCATGGCCCCCCCGAGGACCGCGAGCGCGACGCCTCCGCCGGACAGGGCGTACAGCAGCGCGACGAGGCCGCCCGGCAGCAGCACCAGCCCGGCCACGTCGAGGGGTCGGGAGCTGCGCTCCGTCTCGCGGGGGAACCAGCGACCCGTCATCGCGAGCGCGGCCAGCACGGGCGGCGCCGTGGCGAGAAACGCCCAGCGCCAGCCCCAGCCGTCGACGAGCAGGCCGCCGAGCACCGGGCCGGTGACCGGGGCCAGCTGGCCGAACAGGCCGACCACCCCCATGACGCGACCCAGGCGCTCCGGTCCCGCCGCCCGGGCCAGCGTGACCTGGGTCAGCGGGAGGACCATCCCGCCGCCGAGGCCCTGCAGCGCCCGGAACGCGATCAGCGAGCCGACCGACCACGCGCAGGCGGACAGCACCGCGCCGAGCAGGAACACCCCGAGGGCGGCGACCCACACCCCGCGGGCGCCGAACCGGCCGACCGACCAGCCCACGAGCGGGATCACCGCGGTCATCGCGAGGATGTACGCGGTGCTCACCCATCCGACGGCCGTGACGGACGCGCCCAGGTCCGCTTGCAACGCGTTCAGGGCCACCGCGACGAGCGTGGTGTCGAGCAGGGCCGCCACCGCACCGAACAGCACCGTCACGGCGATCGGGACGATGCTCGTCCGCGCGCTCACGGGACCAGCAGGGTCTTGCCGGTCGTGGCGCGGGCCTCGATAGCCCGGTGTGCTCGCGCGGCGTCGGCCAGCGGGAACGTCTGCCCGATGACGGGGCGCAGCCTGCCTGCGGCCGCAGCGGCGAGGGCCTCGGCGGCGAACGCCCTGATCTCGGCCGGCGTCGGCGCTCCGCCCTTCACCACGTCCACACCGGCGGGGACCTCGGTCCAGCCACCCGACGCCATGCCGTAGACCTGGGCGCGACCGCCGGGACGGACGGCGGCCATGCCCTGCGCGCCGAGCCGCCCACCCACGCCGTCGTAGACCAGGTCGACGCCCCGCCCGCCGGTCGCCGCGACGACCTCGTGCTCCCAGCCGGGGCGGGAGTAGTCGACGCCGACGGCGCCGAGGGAACCGGCGAACGCCGCCTTCTCGGCGCCGCCGGCCGCGCCGACCACCCGCGCCCCGGCCGCCACGGCGAGTTGCACCAGCAGGCTCCCGACGCCGCCCGCGGCCGCCTCCACCAGCACCCACTCCCCCGGCTGCGGCGTCGCCTGCCGGTGCA
Source organism: Pseudonocardia hierapolitana (assembly GCF_007994075.1). Lineage (NCBI taxonomy): Bacteria > Bacillati > Actinomycetota > Actinomycetes > Pseudonocardiales > Pseudonocardiaceae > Pseudonocardia > Pseudonocardia hierapolitana. The sequence continues at coordinate 651,898 of NZ_VIWU01000001.1, forward strand.
GCATCACCGCGGTGCGGCCGTCGGCGAGCAGCGCCACCGCGTCCGGCAGGGCCAGGCCCCCGGGGACCGGGAGGACGTCCGCGGCCGCGGCCACGGCGAGTTGGGCGTAGCCACCGGCGCCGCCCGTGGTCGTCACCACGGTGGTGCCGACCAGACCGGGGTCGACGTCCGGCCCGGTCGCGACGACCCGGCCGCCGACCCCGTTGCCCGGGACGCGTGGCAGCTGCGGGACCGGCATCCCGGCTGGACCGCGGCCTGCGCGCACCTGCGTCTCGACGAACGTGATCCCCGCGTACTCGACCGCGACCAGCACCTGTCCCGGCCCGGGTACCGGGTCGGGCACCTCGGCGGGCCGGAGGACCTCCGGCCCGCCGAACTCCTCCATGACGATCGCCTGCACCGCGCCTCCCTCATAACGGAGCGATTCGCTCCGACTATAAGACGGAGCGAATCGCTCCGCAAGGAAGCTATGATCGAGCCATGACCGAGCGCCGCGCCGCGCGCGCCGCCGAGGCAGAGCGCAACGACCGGGCACTCCTGGAAGCGGCCCGCGACGTCCTCTCCCTCGACGGCGCACACGCCTCCGTCGCCGCCATCGCCAAGCGGGCCGGCGTCGGGATCGGGAGCCTCTACCGCCGCTACCGGTCCAAGGAGGAGCTCTTCCAACACCTCGCCGTCCTCGCCGTCCAGCAGTGGAACGAGGCGGCCGAGCGCGGCCTCGCCGCCGCGGACCCGTGGACCGGGCTCACCGGGTTCGTCACCGAGTGCGTCGAGTCCGGGCAGGGCTCGCTCGCACCGGTGGCCGGCACCATCGAGGTCACACCGGAGATGTGGGCCGCGAGCACCCGCGGCGACGAGCTCCTCGCCGAGCTGGTCACCCGCGCCCACGACGCCGGCGCGCTGCGGCCCGACGCCACCGCCGTCGACGTCTCGCTGCTGATCGAGCAGCTGCGCCGCTCACCTCTCGTCGACCAGGTGCGCGCACAGGGCCGCGACGATCTGGTGGACGAGGCCGTCCGGGCCCGGCGCCGGATCATCGCCATCGCGCTCGACGGCCTGCGCGCCGGCCCTGGCCGCCCGCTGCCCGGCGAGCCGCCGAGCCTGCGGCTGTTCACCGAGCGCTGGGAGGCCCGGACGAGCTAGCTCGATGCGTCACCCCGGATGGAGGGGACACGGCGCGCGCGCACGGCCGCGGCACCGCCGGTCCGCTCGAGCACCGCCCAGGCCGCCTCCTTCAGCTCGGCGACGCGCCGGGCACCCAGCAGCTCGACGAGCTCGGACTCCAGCCCTGCCCTGATCTGGCGCGTCCTGGCGACCGCCTCGACGCCGCGCGCGGACAACCCGACCCGCCTGACCCGCGCGTCGGCGGGATCGGGGCTGCGTTCCACGTAGCCGAGCCGCTCCAGCTCACCGACCGCCTTCGACGCGGCCTGCTGGGTGACCCCCATCCGTTCGGCGAGCTCACCGATGGAGCGGGGTCCGTCCACGACGTGCTGCACCACGAACCCGTGACTGATGCGCAGATCCGGGTGGCCCGCGGCACCGAGCCTGCGCACCGCCTCCTCGTTCAGGGCGAGCCCGCTCAGGAACAGTGCGGTGACGACGTCCAGCTCCATGACCCACAACCTTAGTTGCACAACTATGGTTGAGCAATTACCGTGCTCGTCGTGTCCGATCTCGACGAGTTCGTCGCCATCGCCCACCGCGTCGTCTGGGCCACCCTCGCCACCGTCGACGGCCGCAATCGGCCCCGCTCGCGGGTGGTGCACCCGGTGTGGGAGCGCACGCCCGACGGGCTGCTGGGCCGGGTCTGCACCCGGGCCACCGCTCTCAAGCGGGCACACATCGCGCACAGCCCGTACGCCTCCGTCTCCTACTGGGATCCCGCCCACGACGTCGCCGTGGCCGAGTGCGCCGCCGCGTGGGACCCGACCCCGGAGCGGACCTGGCCGGTGTTCCGCGCCCATCCCGATCCGGTCGGCTTCGACCCGGAGAGCGTGTTCGAGGGTGGCACCGCCCATCCGCAGGCCGCCGTGCTGGAGCTGCGGCCGTGGCGGCTGCGCTGGGCCCGGGCCGCCGACCTCGCGGCGGGGCGGGGGCACGTGGTGGTGACGATCGGACCTCCTCAGCCGAACAGGTCGCCGAGCAACCCCGGGTCCACGGCGGTCGAGGCGGGCCGGTAGCCGGCCGCCGTACTCGCTGCGGGCCTGCACTCACGCCGCGTGGCTCACCCTCCGACGAGACGGGCGACCCGCAGTGCGGGTCGGTCCCCCTCCCGGAGTGCGCCGTTGGTGATGAACGCGGTGTCCCCGCGGACGGCCACCGCCGTCGTGCCCTGGAGGCCGTCGTCGCCGTCGAGCAGAACCCGGTGCGTGCCGTCCGCCGCGACACCGACCAGCTCGCTCGTGTCGTTGAGCGCCGCGAGGATCTCGTCGCCCCGACCGGTGAAGTCGAAGTCGTCGATGCCGGCCAGGCCCGTGGCGTGCACGGCGGCCGGGCCTGCCGCACCCGACTGCTCCACCGGGATGCGCACGATCGTGCCGAGATCGTAGTTGCTCACCCACACCGCTCCTGCGTGCAGCTTCAGCCCGTTCGCTCCGAAGAATTCGGACGGAGCGAGGGCGGGGTCGGCGCTCCATACCGACGGTTCGCCACCGGACAGCGGGGCCTCCCACACCCGGCCACCGGTCGAGTCGGTGACGAGGAAGCGGTCTCCGGCCTGGTCGATGAGCAGTGCGTTCGGCATCGCGTCCGCAGGTATCGAGACGATCAGCTCCGGCTCGGCCGACCCGGGCACCAGTCGCCAGATGCCGGTCAGCCCACCCCGCCCTGCCGAGTAGAGGAAGAACACCGCTCCGCCTCGATCGCGCGCCACCCCGGTCACCTGCGGAGCCCCGACCACCGGCGTCGTACCGCCCCCGCCCGCGGGCACCGGCATGGTGGCGAGCACCTCGGTACCGCCGTCTCCCCTCACCCGGACGACCTGCCGGGCGCCGATCATGCCGACGATCGCGCCGCCACCCGGTTCGAGCGCGACGCTCTCCGCGTTCTGCCCGACGGACCTGTCGAACTCCGCCACCACCCGGACATCGGCCAACTCACTGAGCCCGGCGGGCGCCGGAGTCTCCGTCGGCGCAGCGGGCTCGGCGGACGCACACCCGGCCGCACCGAACGCCGTGCCGGCCGCCACGGCGATGCCGAGGACGACGGACGACACGCGGACGTGCGCGGCGGACGGCGACATTCGCATCGTGATGCTCCTCTTCTTGTCCTATGTGGACTGTCGGTCGACGTCACCGGACCCGCAGGGTCACCTGACGTGCGGTCAGGGTGTCCGGCGCGGCTCCGCGGTGACGAACGGTGCGGCGTCGAACCGCTCCCGGCCGAGCGCCGCGATCAGCTCGAGCTGCCCCACGGCCTCGCTGCCCGGGGCGGGTGAGTAGACGATCAGCCGCTGCCCCTGGGCGGTCGCCAGGACGTCGAAGTCGAGTTCGACCAGCCCGACCACCGGATGGATGATCCGCTTGCGATCGCTGCGGCGGACGGCGACGTCGTGTCGGGCCCACAACCGCGTGAACTCCGGGCTCGCGGCGCGCAGGGCCCGGACCAGGCCCGCGGCGAAACGGTCGCCGCCCCGCGCCGCGACCGTCGCGCGGAGGTCGTCGACCTGGGCACGGCTCTCGCCCTCGTGGTCGTCGACCGGCTGGCGGGCGCGGAACGTCGGATCGGTGAACCAGCGGTACGTGCAGCTGCGCGCAAAGCCGCGCAGTCCGGTCTGCTCGCCGAGCAGCGCGTCGGCGAGCGCATTCTGAGCGAGCACCACGTTGAGGTCGGAGGCGATCAGAGCGGGGAGGGTGGCCAGGTCGTCGAGCAGACGCAGGAGGACCCGGCTGACGTGTTCGTCGGACCCCGGCGCGGGCGGAGCGTGGTGCCCCGAGAGCAGGAACAGGTGCTCGCGTTCGTCCCGGCTCAGCCGTAGGGCACGGGCGAGGGCCGCGACGAGGGCGACCGAGGGAGCCGCGGCCCGCCCCTGCTCGAGCCGGGCGAGGTAGTCCGGTGACATCCCGGCGAGCTGCGCGACCTCGAAACGCCGTAGGCCCGGCGTCCTCCGCCGGGACCCCACCACCATCCCGACGTCCGATGGCTGCAGCAACGCCCGCCTGCTGCGCAGGAAGTCCCCGAGCTCGCCGCGATCCATACGCTCCAGCATGATCCGTCCCGAGTGGGACAACCAGGACCTGTCACGTCCACGGTCCGTCGGTCTTCTCCGGATCGGTCACGAGCAGGTGCACGGCGGGCACGTCGACGGTGACCACCGTGACCGCGAGCCGGTGGGCCGCCGCGGTCGTCGGCGTGAACGGCGCGGTCCAGTCCTGCCAGCCGCACCCCGACGTCCGGCGGCACTCCGGCTCCAGCAGCAACGGCTGGTCGACGAGCACCCGCCCGGCCGGGTCGACGAGCTGCACGTGCAGCTCCACCGCACCGTCCGCCTCACCGCCGCTGTCGCCGAGGGTCGGGCTCACGAACAGCTCGTGCTCGACCCCGGGGTGCTCCACCAGCACGTCGTACTCGCGCACCGGGGCCGACGCGCCGACCGGCACGCCCAGCGAGCCCTGCGCGTCCACCTCGAGGAGGGTGGTGCGGGCGATTCCCGGGTCGAGCCAGTACGCCCCGATGCCGAAGAGGCCGCAGACGACGAGGATCACGGCGGGCACGCCCCAGGTCACGTCGCGCAGCCCGCCCGTCCCGCGGACCTGCGCGTACACGGCCAGTCCGCGAACCCGACGCCGCACCCGACCGACACCACCACCAGCAGCAGCACGCTCGTCGACACGGGAGCAGGTCGGCGGCGCGCCGGTGCCCGTTGGCGAGTGCTGGCAGGATCGCCCGACGTGACCGACTTCGCCGTGTGGGCGCCACAGCGCCAACGCGTCCGGGTGCTGGTGGACGGCACCCCGTACGAGATGTCCCCCGATCCGTCAGCAGGCGCCGCCGGGTGGTGGCAGGCCGTCGTCGAGGACGCGGCGCCCGGCACCGCCTACGCCTTCCTCCTCGACGACGAGGAGGAGCCGCTGCCGGACCCGCGCTCGCGCTGGCAGCCCACCGGCGTGCACGGGGCGTCACGCGTGTACGACGACAACGCCTTCTTCTGGACCGACCGGGCGTGGACCGGCCGCCAGCTGCCGGGCAGCGTGCTCTACGAGCTGCACACCGGCACGTTCACTGCCGATGGCACCTTCGACGCGGCGATCGAGCGGCTCGACCACCTCGTCGGGCTGGGCGTCGACATGGTGGAGGTGCTGCCGGTCAACGCCGTCGACGGGCCGCGCAACTGGGGATACGACGGCGTCGGCTGGTACGCGGTCACCGAGAACTACGGCGGGCCGGACGCGTTCAAGCGGTTCGTCGACGCCTGCCACGCCCGTGGGCTCGGCGTCGTGCTCGACGTCGTCTACAACCACCTCGGCCCGTCGGGGGCCTACCTGGACCGCTTCGGCCCGTACTTCGCCGGCAGCAACATCTGGGGCCCGTCGCTCAACCTGGACGGGCCGCACTCGGACGAGGTGCGCCGCTACGCGATCGACAACGCGCTCATGTGGCTGCGCGACTTCCACGTCGACGCGCTGCGGATCGACGCCGTGCACGCGCTGCACGACAGCCGTGCCACGCACCTGCTGGAGCAGCTGGCAGTCGAGGTGGAGGCGCTGTCGGCGCACGTGGGCAGGCCGCTGTCGCTCATCGCCGAGTCCGACCTCAACGACGCGCGGCTGGTCACGGCGCGCGAGGGCGGCGGGTACGGGCTGCACGCGCAGTGGTGCGACGACATCCACCACAGCCTGCACGCGGTGCTCACCGGGGAGTCCCAGGGCTACTACACCGACTTCGCAGAGGCGGGCATCACGGGCCTCGCGCGCGTGTTCACCCGCGCCTTCTTCCACGAGGGCACGTGGTCCGGATTCCGCGAGCGCACCCACGGCGCTCCGGTGGACACCCGACGCATCCCGGGGCACCGCTTCCTCGCCTACCTGCAGAACCACGACCAGATCGGCAACCGGGCCACCGGCGACCGCCTCAGCCAGACACTCTCCCCCGGCCTGCTGGCCTGCGGCGCCGCGCTCGTGTTCTGCTCCCCGTTCACGCCGATGCTGTTCATGGGCGAGGAGTGGGGCGCGCGCACCCCGTGGCAGTTCTTCTCCCACTTCCCGGACGAGGCGCTGCGCGACGCCGTGCGCGAGGGCAGGCGGCGGGAGTTCGCCGAGCACGGCTGGGGCGACTCCGAGGTTCCGGACCCGAACGCCGAGAGCACGTTCCTCGACTCCAAGCTCGACTGGGACGAGCCCGCGCAGGAGCCCCACGCCACCCTGCTGCGGATGCACAGGGAGCTGATCGCGCTGCGGAAGGCGTGGCCGGAGCTCTCCGACCCGTGGCTCGACGACGTGGGGGTCGGGGGCGACGACGCCGCACGCACCGTGGTGCTGCACCGCGGCACGCTGCGCGTGGCCTGCAACCTCGCCGCCGAGGCCGTCACCCTCGACCTGGAGGCGCCGATCGAGCGGATCCTGCTGGCGTCGGAGCCGGTGAAGGGGGACGGGAGGGCGCTCACCCTCCCGCCGGAGTCGTTCGCCGTGGCGAAGCTGGCCTGACCGACTCCGCGCGCTGCCCGCCGTCGTGCCGCGCGCGGAATGCCCGCGACCGTCCCGGCCCGCCTCGCTACCGTTCGCGGCGTGCCTTCCGTCGAGACCCTGCTGGCGTTCACGCTCGCCGGCGTCATCCTCGTGATCATCCCCGGGCCGAGCGTGCTGTTCATCGTCGGTCGGGCGCTCGCCCACGGCAGGCGGGCGGCGCTGGCGAGCGTGGCCGGCAACACGGCAGGCGCCTCGCTCGTCGTGGTCGCGGTCGCGCTGGGCTTCGGTGCGATCGCGACGCAGTCGCTGGCCGTCTTCACCGTGCTCAAGCTGGTCGGCGCGGCCTACCTCGTCTACCTGGGTGTGCAGACGATCCGCAGGCGCGGCGACCTGATCGCCCGCCTCGGCGAGCCCGCCGCGCCCCCCGACCGGCGGATGTTCCTGCAGGGCGTGATCGTCGGGGTCACCAACCCGAAGGTGCTGGTGTTCTTCGCGGCCGTGCTGCCGCAGTTCGTCGACACCGCGGCGGGCAGCCCGACCACCCAGATGCTCGTGCTCGGGCTGCTGTTCGCGATGATCGCCGCCACCCTCGACAGCGCCTGGGGCCTGGCGGCTGGCAGCGCCCGGACCTGGTTCGCCACCTCACCCGGCCGCCTGCGGTGGATGGGCGGCATCGGCGGCGTGTCCCTGATCGCGATGGGCGCAGGCCTCGCGCTGACGGGCCGCAAGGACTGACTGCGCGAGCTGTCGAACTCCCACGAAATGCCCAACTCATCGCGCCGAGACGCCCGACTCGCCGTATCCGGACGCCCGACTCGCCGTGTCGAGACGTCGGACTCGCGGGTGAGTCTTGCTCTGACACGGTGAGTCTTGCGTCCTGACACGGTGAGTCTTGCGTCCTGACACGGTGAGTCGTGCGTTACGACGCGGCGAGTCGGGCGTTCCAGCGCCACCGGCTTGGAGGCGGGCCCGCCTCAGCCGTGGGCACGCAGGGCGTCGACGAACCACTCGAACGGCTCGATCTGCGCCGGGGCGCGCCCCCAGCCGTTGAGGATGCCGAGCAGGTCCCAGTAGCGCGCGACCCGGCGGTCGGTGAAGGTGTCGATCGTGTCGGCCAGCTGGTCACGGGCTGCCGCGTCCATGCCGGGATCGATGATCCGGGCGAGGACGGCCTGGCCCTCCGGCGAGTCGGGCGCGGTGCCGCCGGCGACGGCGGCGCCCGCGTGCTCGACGATCGGCGCCGGGTCGAACGGAGGCTGGTCGCCGGCGGCCTCCGAACCGGCGACGGCCATCTCCCGGGCCCGGGCGCGGAACGCCGGATCGTTCACGAGCTCGGCGAGCTCCACCCACGCCTCCACCTGCTCGGTGGTCGGTTCGTCGGGCAGTGCGGCCGGGAGCATCCGCATGTTGTTCGCGATCCCGGCGCCAGGGGCGTCGGGGTCGGTGCCCGCGAACGTGGCGTCGACGAACTCGTCGATCATCTGCTGGCGCTCGGCGGCGGAGAGCCGGGCGAGGTCGTTCATCAGTGCTGCCTTCCGTGGAGAGGGAGCGCCCCGCGCGAGCAGCGTGCACACGGCGCGCTGCGTCCGCAGGACGCGGATCTGGTTGTCGATGGCCTGCACGTGCGCGGCCGCCACGTCCTCGACGCTGCGCCTGCGCTCGAGCACGAGCCTGATGTCGTCCAGGCCCATGCCGAGCTCGCGCAGCGTGCGGACGAGGTCGAGCCGCGCCACCGCCCGGCCGTCGTACCGGCGGTAGTTGCCGGCCGACCGGTCCGTCTCGGGCAGCACGCCCTCGTCGGACCAGAACCGGATGGTGCGGACCGGCACGCCCGTGCGGCGGGCGAGCTGCCCGATCGTCAGCAGGGGTTTCTCGGCCATGAACCGATCCTCGAGTCTCCAGCGGCTGGAAGGTCAAGGCCGATTCTGCGCCCGTGCGAGACTGGGTCGTGTGGGTGACGGCCTGGCAACGTTCCAACGCACCCTCTCCGCACTGATCGAGCAGCGCCCTGGCGTGCTGCTCGCCGCGGCGCTCGCGCTGGTCGTCGTGATGTGGACGGCGGCGTGGCGATGGACACGGATCGTCGTGACGATCGCCCACGAGGGCGGGCACGCGCTCGTCGCGGTCATCGCCGGGCGCGGCCTCACCGGGATCCGGCTGCACGCCGACACCTCCGGGCTGACGGTCTCGACCGGCGACCGCCGCGGACCCGGGCTTGTGTTCACCTTCCTCGGCGGGTACCCGGCGCCGTCACTGCTCGGCGTCGGGGGTGCCCTGCTGGTCGCCGCCGACCAGACCGCGCTGATGCTGTGGATCGCGATCGTCCTGCTCGTGGCCACGCTGGTGCACGTGCGCAACGCGTACGGGGTGTTCGTCGTGCTCGCCACCGGCGCGCTGGTCGGCGCCGTCGCGTGGTGGGGCGAGCCCCGTCTGCAGGACGGGTTCGCGGCCGTGCTGTGCTGGTTCCTGCTCTTCGGCGGCGTTCGCGCCGTGCACGAGCTGCGGCGCAGCAGGCGGCGCGGCGCGTCGGACGCGGACATGCTCGGGGCCATCACGTGGGTGCCCCGGGGAATGTGGGTGCTGCTGTTCTGGTTGCTCGCGGCAACGGCCGTGATCGTCGCGGCCGGGATCCTGCTCTTCAGGTGAGGGAAAGATGAGCGACTGGAACGAGAAGGTCATCGAGGAGTTCCGCGCCAACTCCGGGATCGTGGGCGGCTACTTCGAGGGCGCCCCGATGATCCTGATCCACCACATCGGAGCGAAGTCCGGCGTCGAGCGCGTCACGCCGCTGGTCCACTTCCCCGAGGACGACGGCAACACCGTGATCGTGGCCTCGAACGGCGGCGCGCCCACGCACCCGGCGTGGTTCCACAACCTCAGGGCCAACCCGAAGATCGAGGTCGAGGTCGGCACCGAGCGGTACACGGTGCTCGCGGAGGAGCTGCCCCGCGCCGAGCGCGACGAGTTCTGGAAGCGCGTCGTGGCCGAGCGCCCCGGCTTCGCCGACTACGAGCGCAACACCGACCGCCTCATCCCGCTGGTGCGGCTCACCCGCGTGGGCTGAGCCAGGATCCGGGGGGCAGGATCGGCCCATGCCGATCACCCTCGACCAGGCCCAGACCATCGTGCAGACCGCCTTGCAGCACGGCACCGATCAGGGCTTCCAGCCCCTGACGGTCGCCGTGCTCGACCCGGGTGGCGCGCTCGTCGCGCTCGGCCGCCAGGACGGCTCCGGATACCTGCGGCCCGACCTCGCCACCGCGAAGGCCTGGGGGATCCTGGGCATGGGCATGACCAACCGCGCGCTCGCCGCCCGCGCCGAAGCGGCGCCGGACCTCTACACGACGATCGTCGCCCTCTCCGGCGGCAAGCTCGTCTCCGTGCCCGGTGGTGTGTTCATCCGGGACGCCGACGGCCAGTTGCTGGGCGCCGTCGGCGTCAGCGGGGACACGTCGCTGAACGACGAGGCCGCTGCGCTCGCCGGGATCGCGGCGGCCGGCCTCGTCGCGGAGACGGGCGCAGAGGCCTGAGCTGCGGACTGAATCGAAGACGAACCTTCACCTGATCGTTCCAGTTGCCACGCTAGACTCATTCGCGTGAGCCGACGCACCAAGATCGTCTGCACTATCGGTCCCGCCACCGCGTCGCCGGACCGGATCCGCGAGCTCGTGCAGGCGGGGATGGACGTCGCCCGCCTGAACTTCAGCCACGGCACCCGCGACGACCACAAGCGGGTCTACGACATGGTCCGCGCCGCGGCCGATGCCGAGGGCCACGCCGTGGGCATCATGGCGGACCTGCAGGGTCCCAAGATCCGCCTGGGGCGCTTCGCCACCGGGCCCGTCGAGTGGCAGACCGGCGAGGAGGTGCGGATCACGGTCGATGACGTGGCCGGCACCCACGACCGGGTCTCCACCACCTACACCGGCCTCGCCGCCGACGCCCGTCCCGAGGACCGGCTGCTCGTCGACGACGGCAAGGTCGCCCTCCGCGTCGTCAAGGTCGAGGGCAACGACGTCGTCTGCCGCGTCACCGAGGGTGGCCCGGTGAGCGACAACAAGGGCATCTCGCTGCCCGGGATGAACGTCACGGTGCCCGCCATGTCCGAGAAGGACTGCGGCGACCTCGAGTTCGCGCTCGGCCTGCGGGTCGACACGATCGCGATGTCGTTCGTGCGCAGCCCCGCCGACATCGACGTGACCCACAAGATCATGGACAGCATGGGCGCCCGGGTGCCGGTGATCGCGAAGCTGGAGAAGCCGGAGGCGGTCGACAACCTCGAGGCCATCGTCCTCGCGTTCGACGGCATCATGGTCGCCCGCGGTGACCTGGGCGTGGAGCTGCCGCTGGAGCACGTGCCGCTGGTGCAGAAGCGCGCCATCCAGATCGCGCGCGAGAACGCCAAGCCGGTCATCGTCGCCACCCAGATGCTCGAATCGATGATCACCAATTCGCGGCCGACCCGTGCGGAGGCGTCCGACGTCGCCAACGCGGTGCTCGACGGCGCCGACTGCGTGATGCTCTCGGGCGAGACCGGCGTCGGCCGTTACCCGATCAAGTCCGTCCAGACGATGGCCCAGATCATCGAGGCCGTCGAGGATGGGCCGGTCAACGTCCCGCCGCTCAACCACGTGCCGCGCACCAAGCGGGGCGTGATCTCCTACGCGGCCCGCGACATCGGAGAGCGCCTGTCGGCCCGCGCGCTGGTGGCGTTCACGCAGTCCGGCGACACCGTCCGGCGCCTCGCCCGCCTGCACACCCGGCTCCCGCTGCTCGCGTTCACCCCGGAGCCCGCGGTGCGCAGCCAGCTCGCGATGAGCTGGGGCGTCGAGACGTTCCTCGTGCCGTCGGTGGACTCCACCGACGCCATGGTCCGCCAGGTCGACCAGTCGATGCTGTCGATCGAGCGGTTCCAGCCCGGTGACCTCGTCGTGATCGTGGCCGGTTCGCCGCCCGGGACCGTCGGTTCCACCAACCTCATCCGCGTCCACCGCCTGGGCGAGGAGGACCACGCCTGACGGGCGTCGTGGTCCGCCGGCTCGCTCCGGCGGAGTGGGAGTCGCTGCGCGAGCTGCGACTCTCCGCGCTGCTCGATGCCCCAGGGGCCTTCGCGTCGAGCATCGAGCGGGAACGGTCCGAGCCGGAGACCCGCTGGCGCGAACGCATCGCCCGCCACGCCTGCTTCGTCGCCGAAGTGCGCGGCGAGCGGGTCGGCCTTGCGGCGGGCAAGCCGTCCTACGACGGAATCGCCGACCGCCGCGACCTGATCTCGATGTGGGTCCACCCGGCACACCGCGGCCGTGGCGTCGGCACGGGGCTCATGCGGGCCGTGGTCGAGTGGGCGGCGAGCGACGGCGCTCGCGAGGTGGCGCTCTGGGTCGCTGACGGGAACACGGCGGCGGCGGCCGCCTACCGGCGCGCGGGGTTCGTCCCGACGGGCAGGCGGCAGCCGCTGCCGAGCAACCCGGCCGTGGGCGAGGAGGAATGGGTTCTCGCGATACCCGCCCTCGACGAGGGACGCGCGAGCTGACCCTCCGCTCATCCGCGCAGCAGCACCGGTAGCTCGACCAGGCGGCTGCCCTGCATCCCACGGTCGACCCGGCGCAGCTGCGCGTACGGCACGGCCAGCCGCGCATCCGGGAAGTCGGCTGCCAGCACGTCGGCCACGGCACGCAGCTCCAGCTGGGCGAGCTGGGCGCCGATGCAGTAGTGCGGCCCGGCGCCGAACGTGAGGTCGGCCCCCGCGCCGGCCGTGTTGATGCCGGCGATGTCGACGAGAACCGGAGCCCGTTCCGGGAGCCGCACCCCGGCCAGCTCGACCTCGGCGCGCGTGAACCGCCACAGCGTGAACGGGGCGGGCGGCTGTTGCCGCAGGACCTCGCCCACCAGGTCGTCCGACGGGTCGCCCAGTGCCCGCGCGACCAGGAACCCGAGCGCGGCGTCCGTGGTGATCTGGCTGGCGAAGATCAGCCCGAAGAGCAGGTAGTGCACCTGTTCCTCGCTGGTGCCCTCCGGAACGCGGTCGCGCAGCTCCGCGGCCATGCCGCCGTGCTCCAGCGCGGCCGCCGCGAGGTCGGCGAACGCCGCCATCACCGCCGCGAACTCGCTCGGGCCGTAGGCGCCCATCCGCGCGCAGGCCGCGACCGCCTGGTCGACGCGGTCGGCCGGCACGCCGAGCAGCTCGCAGATCACGGTGAGCGGGAACCGCGTGGTGAAGTCCGCCATCAGGTCGACCGGCCCGTCCAGGGCGGCCAGCTGCCTGCGGGCGATCGTGGCGATCAGATCGGCGAACCCCTGGATCCGTCGGGCGGCGAACAACGGAGCGTGCGCCTTGCGCAGTGCCGCATGCGCCGGTCCGTCGAGCGTGGTGAGCGAGGGCTGCTCGGCGGCCGTCGGTTCGAGGCCCGCCGCCCATCGGTCCCATGACGGCGGGGCGTACGCAGGGTCCTTCGCCAGGCGATCGTCGGTGAGCACCCGGCGGGCCAGGGCCTCCTCCGTGACGATCCACACCGGCCCGCCGGCCGGCGCCTCCGCGCGCACGATCGGCCCGGCCGCCCGCAAGGCGGCGGCGGTGCCCGGTTCATTGATCCGGCGAACGACTGTGGCGAACGGATCGAACAATTCGGCTCCCAAGTAGCTAGGCTGCCTAGCTAACGTAGCATGGGCCGGTGCCCGACGAGATCGAATCCAGGGAGCGCACCCGCTGGGCGGCCGCCGAGGCGACGTGGGCGCTCTGGGAGGTGATGCGCGGCGCCACCGAGGCCGGCTACGTCCTGGCCGAGCGGCTGGGCCTGCCCTACAACGACGTCCGGGCACTGAGCGTTCTCACCGAGTCCGAGGACCCGCTCGGCCCGGTCGAGCTGGGGCACCGGCTGGGGATGCGCTCCGCGTCGGCCACCGAGCTCGTCGACCGGCTCGAGGGCAGCGGACACGTCCGCCGCGTGCGGCACCCGCGCGACCGCAGGCGCGTGATCCTCGAGCTCACGGAAACCGGCCGGCAGGCCGTCCTGGCGGAGCTGGGCCCGCTGCTCGCTCGGTTCGACCAGGTGGCCGACGACCTCGGCCCGGAGGGCAGCGCCGCCGTGGTGACCTACCTGCGCGCGATCGCAGAGGAGCAGCGCACTTACCGCGGCACCACGCGTGGAACGAGCCCTGAGAGGATGCGGCCGTGACGCGTTCGCCCGCCGTTCCCGAGACCGACGCCGACGGCGTGCCGCGCGGCCAGGCCGTGCTCGACAGGCTCGTCCAGCTGCTCGACCTGGAGCAGCTGGAGGTCAACCTGTTCCGCGGGGTCAGCCCGCCGGAAAGCCCCACCCGGGTCTTCGGGGGCCAGGTGGCGGGGCAGGCCCTCGTCGCCGCCGTCCGCACCGTGCCGGACGACCGCGCCGTGCACTCCCTGCACGCCTACTTCGTCCGCCCCGGCGACCCCCGCGTCCCGATCGTCTACGAGACCGAGCGCGTGCGTGACGGCCGGTCCTTCACCACCCGCCGCGTCCTCGCGATCCAGCACGGCGAGGCGATCTTCGCACTGTCCGCCTCGTTCCAACTGGCCGAGGACGGACTGGACCACAGCGAGCCGCCACCGTCCGACGTGCCCGACCCGGACAGCCTCCTCACGATCGGGGAACGCGTCGTCCGCGGTGACGACGCCGGCTGGCTCGCCCGGACACCGCGCCCGATCGACATGCGGTTCGTGGACGAACCCGCCTGGTCGACAGCCCGCGAGGGCGGCTCCGACGCGCCGGTCAGGGTGTGGATGCGCGCCGACGGCAACCTCCCCGACGACCCTCTCCTGCACGTCTGCCTGCTCACGTACGCGAGCGACATGACCCTGCTCGGCTCCGTGGTCGCCCGCCACGACGTCCCCGCCGAGCGTCTCCAGATGGCGAGCCTCGACCACGCCATGTGGTTCCACCGCCCCTTCCGCGCCGACGAGTGGTTGCTCTACACCTGCTACTCCCCCAGCGCCTCCGGCTCCCGCGGGCTCGCGACCGGGCGGTTCACCACGCAGGACGGCCGGCTGGTCGCCACCACGGTCCAGGAAGGCCTGGTGCGGCTCCGCCGCCCGCGCTGACCCCGATCATCCCCATATGCGGTTGCAGACCCGCACGCCGTGATCATCGCGATCTCCGCTCGATGTACCACCAGAGAGTGATCGGGCCGCTACGGTGCACCTGTGGCCGGAGTGCGGGGTGCAGTAGTCGTCGTGGTCCTGCTTCTCCTCGCTGGGTGCACGACGATCGGCGGAACACCGGCGCCGGCCGATCCGGCTCCGCCGACCTCAGCCGCCGCGGCCCGGCCCCGCGACGTGCCGATCGACGGGGTGGACCCCTGCTCGTTGCTCACGGAGGAGCAGCGGGAGGAGCTGGGGTTGGACGCCGAGCCACGTCTCGATGTCGGTCCGCTACCGCCGTACCCCGGCAACGACATCCCGCTGTGTCTGTTCGGCGGGTTCCGGCCACGCTCGGTCTCCCTGGGCGTGGCTGCCGTCACCGCGACAGGCATCGACCTCTTCCGCTCAGGCGGACTCGTTGCCAACATCCGGCCTATCGAGGTCGACGGCTTCCCAGCCTTGGTAGCGATCGCACCACGCAACACTGACTTCTGCAGCGTGGTCGTTGATGTCGCACCAGGCCAGGCCCTCGACATCAACTTTCGGCTCGACGGACGGGATGCCGGGGCGCCGGTCGAGTCACTCTGCCAGGACGCGGAGCGAGCAGCAGACGCAGTGATGACCACGCTGCTGACGGTTCGCTGATCTCCAACAACCATTCGCGATAGCAAACGATCCGGAAGGTTCCACGCTCGCAGAGGTGACATCCGCCGTAGCGTCGGGGATCCACAGAAGCGAGGGGACAATGCCCGGTACTCAACCGACCGTCACGCTCCGCGTGGACAGTAGCGCGCTCCCTGCCGTCAAGGCGGCGTTCGACGAGGCCATTGCCGAAGTCCGATTGCAGGTTCAGCGACTCGGCGGCGCTGCCTTCATCCCGGAACCCTGGCTGGGCGACCCGATCAGCAGTACGACGCGGGCACACTACAACTCTGTCGTCATGGAGTCGGCTGAAGGCGCGTACTCCGCCATGGTTGCCTACGCCGACGAACTGATCCGCATCCGCGACAGCCTCCAGGCGATGCAGGACCAGTACCTCAGCAGCGAGGACCAGGCCGCCGGAGACATGAGGCGACAACAGGCATGAGTGACGTCCCCTCGAAGAGCCTCACCCGCTACGAGATCTAGCCCGCCGTGCACCAAGGCCCCGGTGTCGCGGTCTCCAAGCCGGCCGAGAATCCTTATAGGAGGCGGAGGCGCTCTGTTCGCGGAGCAGCGCAGCCTGGTTGGGCGGCACATACGCGCTGATCGCCGAATGCGGTCGTAGAGCCGCACTGCCGCGGCTCCAGCACCGCACGTGGTGATCATGATGATCTCGACCAGATGTACCACCTCAGGGTGATCGGGCAGCTACGGTGCACGCGTGGGCGGGGTGCGGAACGCTGTCGTGATCATGGTCCTGGTGCTTCTGGCTGGGTGCACGACGATCGGGGGAACACCCGCACCGGCCGATCCGGCTCAACCGACCTCCGCGGCCTCGACCCGGCCCCGCGATGTACGGATCGATGGGATAGACCCTTGCTCGTTGCTGACCGACGAGCAGCGGGCGGAGCTGGGGTTGGACGGGCGGCCGGTGCTCGACCACGGTCCGAGCAGCCTATACCCAGGTGGCGATGTTCCGGTGTGTGTGACTCGCGGCTTCGAACCCCGCGCGGTTTCCGCCGGGATAACTCTCGCTACGACTGCCGGCATCGATCTCTACACCGCTGGATCCCTCGAGGTTGACATCCAACCAACTCAGGTGCATGGCTTCCCAGGAGTGGTCGCCGTACCTCAGCGCTTCACGGAGTGGTGCTCAGTGATCGTGGATGTTGCACCTGGTCAGCTCCTCGACGTCCAGTTCGCAGACGGAGGACGGACGCCTCCGATTCCCCAGACTCAGCTCTGTGAGGACGCAGTCGTAGTAGCGGATCATGCGATGAGCACGCTGCTAGCCATCAGATGACGGTGCACGCGTTCACGATCGCAAACGATCTGTCCCGATCACGCCTCTGCCGATAGCAGGCAGACCTAGCCTTGGCGCATGGCCTGAAGGTGAGGTGTGTGAATGCCTGAGCAACTCCGGCTGGAGCCGCAGGCAATCCCGACAGTGCGTGCTGCCGTCGAGGAGGGGCTGGCTGAACTTGGCACACAGCTCGTCCGACTTCGACAGCAGGCGATCATTCCCCAGCCTTGGATGGGCGATTTAACGAGCGAGTTCGTCCGTAACGAATACCAGCAGCGGGTCATCGAGGCAGTCGACGGTCCACTGGCTGCCATACGTGGTTTCGAGGCCGAGCTGACCAGGATTCTCGACAGCCTCAAGGCGATGGAGGACCACTACCGGCGCACGGAGGGCAACAACACAGCACTGTGGGGGCGGAAGGCGTGAGTGACCTGCGCTGGGAAGGCATGACCCATGATCAGATCTATGCAGCTGTGCACCAAGGACCCGGTGCGGCTGTCTCGAAACCGGCAGAGGATGCCTGGAGGCAGACCGAGGCGCTGATCCTGCGGATCGATGAGCGGATTGCGTCAGCGATGGCCGGGTCGCAGGCGGGGTGGGAGGGCAGCGCGGCCGACGCCACGCGATCGGCGATGACCCCGCTCGGTCAATGGGCACTCGACGCTGCGAGAAACGCGAGGCTCACCGCCGGGGCTGTGACGGGGCAGGGGCTGTTTGCGAAGTTCGTTCGCGACAACATGCCGGAGCCGCTCACCGAGCAGCGGAACGCGATGATCGGCGACGCCCTGAACGACCCGACGTTCATCTTCCACGGCCTCGATGACCTGCAGGGGGTGGAGCAGGACGCGGCCAACCGGGCCGCCCGAGCGGTCGAGCTGATGAACGGCTACACGGACAACTCGAATGGGAACCTCCAGTTCTGGGGGTCCTGGCCGTCTCCGCCGCAGGTCACGGTCGTCACCGACGTCGCTGCCCCAGGGCCGGGCGGCGGCCCGGGGGTGTCGGCGGTCCCCGGCGCCCCAGCGCCGACATCGCCGGCCGACGTCGCTGCCCCACCACCCGGCGCGAGCGCCCCCGTCCCCCCGGCCGGCCCGCCACCGGCGGTGATCCCGCCCGCCCCGCCGAACGTCGCGCCGCCGCCGGGAGCACCCGGCGCCGCACCCGCCGGGCCACCGATCGCCCCGGTGCCGACCCCGCCGACCCCGCCGGCGGTCGTTCCGCCGGGTCCGGGGCAGCAGGCAGGCCGGATCCCGCCGGCAACCGGTCCGAGCGCAGCGCCCGCCCTCCCCACCGCACCCACCGGATCTGGCCTTGCGCCCGCTCCCGGCGCTACACCACCACCCGGCACCTCCGCCCTTCCGCCGATCGGGCCGGGAGCAGTCCCGCCGGTTCGGCCCGGCAACCCGCCGGGAGGAGGCGGCCCTCGCCCGGTCGTGCCGAGCCCGCCGCGCCCCGCTCCGGTGCCGAGCTGGCGCGACGTCATCCCCGCCGGCCCGACGCCGCCCGGCTCGCGGTTCCCCGGCCCCGGAGCGGCAGACCCGAACCAGGCCCCACCGCCCGGCCCGCGCACCTCGTCGGAGCCGCTGGGCACCCGCGCCGTCGCGGAACCGACCGCTCGGGCGGCCGCCGCCGCGGGGCCTCCCCCCGGGCCCCGGGGAGCAGGCCCGAGCGCCATGGGCGGCTTGTACCCGCCGATGGCCGCCGGGCTGGGCGGGGGCCAGGAGCGGGAACGGCGCAGGCCCGACTACCTGCTCGACGACTCCGGTGCCTTCGCCGACGACCGCTGGTTCACCCCGGCAGTGATCACTCCGGACGACGGTCGGCCGCCCGGGCGCTGACCAGCACAAAACCAGCGATTGCTCGCGACGAGCAGTACACCGGCGTTGTTGCCACGACGCTCGCGTCCTGCTCGTTCGGGATCTCCCGGTACTAGCGTCATCCCGGTGCAGACCGAGATCAGCTTTCCCGCCGACGACGGCGTGACGCTCCCCGGCGTGCTGACCGTGCCCGACGGCCGCGAGGGCCAGGGCCCTGCGCTCGTGATGATCTACGAGGCGTTCGGGATGAACGACGAGATGCGCCGCGTCGCGCGCGAGCTCGCCGCCGAGGGGTACGCGGTGCTGATCCCGGACCTCTTCGCGCGCGGGCGGGTCAAGGGCCTGTGCGTGGCGCGGGCGATGCGCACCGTGCTGCGCGGCAGCGGGCGCGAGCTGGACGACATCGAGGCGGGCCGTCGGTGGCTCGCCGCGCGCCCCGAGGTCGACGCCGGCCGCATCGGCACGATCGGCTTCTGCCTCGGCGGGAGCTTCGCCCTCCTCCTCGCCGGGAGCGGCCGGTACAAGGTCAGCGCCCCGTTCTACAACGTGCCGCTGAAGGTTTCGCGGTCCTGCCCGATGGTCGCGAGCTACGGGGGCCGGGACCGCACCACGCGCGGGTTCGGCGACCGGCTGGAGGCGCGGCTCGCGGAGCTGGGCGTTCCGCACGACGTGCGCACCTATCCCGACGCAGGCCATTCGTTCTTCAGCCGGCCGCCGGGCCTGCTCGGCGCGATGACGAGGTACTCGCCGTTCCGGGCCGAGTACCACGCGCCGAGCGCCGAGGACGCCCACCGCCGGATCGTCGCGTTCTTCCGCGAGCACCTCGACGGCAACGGTCCGATCGACTAGGAAGGGGAGCATGCCGGTCCCGCCGCCCCTTCTCGCGCGCCGCCGGCACGTCGACTTCGCCCTGGTCTGCAGCTGCGCGTGTCCGGGTCCCCGCTGACCCGACACTCCCAGCACCCCAGGAGATCCCCTGCGCCCATCACCGAACGGGATGAGAACCTCCGCGGCGTCATCACCGCCACCTCGACCGGTTCCGCAACACCACGCCGGTGACGACCCGGCTCGTCACACACCGATCCGGACACGCGGGCACGTAGCAGGATGGAGAGCATGAGCGAGCAGGACCGCAGTTGGGGCTTCCGCACGCGCGCGGTGCACGCCGGGCACGTACCCGACATCGCCACCGGCGCCCGTGCGGTGCCGATCTACCAGTCCACGAGCTTCGTGTTCGAGGACACCACCGACGCCGCGAGCCTGTTCGCGCTGCAGAAGTACGGGCTCATCTACAGCCGGATCGCGAACCCCACCGTCGCGGCGCTGGAGGAGCGGCTGGCGAGCCTGGAGGGCGGGCTCGGCGCCGTCGCGACGGCGAGCGGGCAGGCCGCCGAGTTCCTGACCTTCGCCTCCCTGGCCGGCGCCGGGGACCACATCGTCGCAGCGGCAGGCCTGTACGGCGGCACGATCACCCAGCTCGACGTGACGCTGCGCCGGTTCGGGGTCGACACCACGTTCGTCGCGGGCGAGGCCGAGGAGTTCGCCGCGGCGATCACCGACCGCACCAAGTTGCTGTTCGCCGAGGTCGTGTCCAATCCGGGCGGCCAGATCGCCGACATCGCCGCGCTCGCCGACGTCGCCCACGCCGCCGGCATCCCACTGATCATCGACGCCACGCTCGCCACCCCGTACCTGTGCCGGCCGATCGAGCACGGCGCCGACATCGTGATCCACTCAGCCACCAAGTTCCTCGGCGGGCACGGCACCACGCTGGGCGGGGTCGTGATCGAGTCGGGCAGGTTCCCCTGGGGCAACGGCAGGTTCCCGCAGATGACGGAGCCGGTCCCGTCCTACGGCGGGCTCACCTGGTGGGGGAACTTCCAGGAGTTCGGGTTCCTCACCAAGCTGCGGGCCGAGCAGTTGCGCGACGTCGGCGCCTCGCTGTCGCCACACAGCGCGTTCCTGCTGATCCAGGGCGTGGAGACGCTGCCGCAGCGGATGGAGGCGCACGTGGCGAACGCGCGCGCGGTCGCCGAGTGGCTGCACGCCGACCCGCGGGTCTCGTACGTCCGCTGGGCCGGCTTGCCCGACCACCCCCACCACGACCGCGCGGCGCGCTACCTGCCGCTCGGGCCGGGTGCGGTGTTCTCGTTCGGGGTCGTCGGCGGGCGGGAGGCCGGGTCGCGGTTCATCGAGTCCGTGCAGCTGTGCAGCCACCTCGCCAACGTCGGCGACGCGCGCACGCTGGTGATCCACCCGGGATCCACCACCCACCAGCAGCTCACCGACGAGCAGCTCCGGGATGCGGGCGTCCCGCCGGATCTGGTACGGATCAGCGTGGGCCTGGAAGACCCCGAGGACATCCTGTGGGACCTCGACCAGGCGCTGGCCGCCGCGGCGAAGGAGGGCACGTGAGCGAGCCTGCGAGCGAACCGATCGACACGGCAGCGCCGCGGACGCGGCCGACGAGCGTCAGCGAGGAGGACTCGTGAGCTGGGAGAACCCGTCGGCCACCCGGCGGCAGCAGATCCTGCGCGCCACCCGCACCGTCGCGATGGTGGGCGCGTCGCCGAACCCGGCCCGGGCCAGCAACTTCGTGGCCACCTACCTGCTCGCGAGCACCGACTACGACGTGTACTTCGTCAACCCGAACGCCACCGAGATCCTCGGCAGGCCGGTCTACAAGAGCCTCGACGCCCTTCCGGTCGTGCCCGACCTCGTCGACGTGTTCCGCCGCCGCGAGGACCTGCCCTCCGTGCTCGACGATGTGCTGGGGCTCGACGCCGCGCGGAGCGCAGACGGAGCGCGCATCGACGCCGCGCGGAGCGCAGACGGAGCGCGCATCGACACCGTCAAGACGTTCTGGCTGCAGTTCGGGCTGTTCGACGAGGACGTGGCGCGCCGGGCGGAGGCCGGTGGGCTCGAAGTGGTGATGGACCGCTGCCTCAAGGTGGAGCACGCCCGCTTCCACGGCGGCCTGCACATCGCCGGGTTCGCGACCGGAGTGATCAGTTCGCGGCGGCGGGCCCGCTGACCGACGTCTCCGCGAGGAAGCCGCGGATCGCGGCCGTGAGCGCCTCGGGCTGATCCTCGGGCACCAGCGTGTAGCTGTCGGGGATCGTCACGAGCCTGCCCCGCGGGTAGAGCGCGGCGAGGCGGCGGCCGTGCTCCGCGGGCATCACCCGGTCCTCCTCCGCCCACACGACGAGCACCGGCCCGGTGAACGAGCTGTTGCGCTCGGCCCACTCCAGCAGCACCTCGCGCGGCGGTAGGCCGCGGCCGTAGCGCTCGAGGTCCCGCCGCACCGCGGCCTGCTCCCGGGCCGGCCGGAACCACTCGTCCATCACCTCGTCGGGCACGGGGCGCTTGGTCATCCAGCCCCACCCGCCGGGGGCGCGCCGGGCCGCCCTGAAGCGCAGCAGCTGCGCGAAGACCGCGAGACCACCGGGAATCGCGGCGGTCTTGGTGAGCACGCGGCCGGCGAGGCCGGGCGGGTAGTTGTCGAAGGCCTCACACGCGACGAGCACCATCCGCGCCACCCGTTCGGCGCCGCCGTGGGCGACCAGGACCTGCGCCCCGCCCCAGTCGTTCTGCACGAGAGTGACGTCACGCAGATCGAGCTTCTCCAGGAACTCGCCGATCAGCGACGCGAGCCCGGCGAGGGACAGGTCCGCGTCGGGCCGCATCGGGCGGGGGTGCGAGCCGAGCGGCAGGTGCGGGAGCACGCACCGGTACTCGCCGCTCAGCTCGGCGACGACGCGGCGCCACTCCGACGGACCCACCATGACGCCGTGGATGAACACGAGGACCGGGCCGTCCCCGCCGGTGTCGGTGTACTCGATGGTGCCTGCCGACAGGTCGATCTCCGCCATGGACTCCCCCGCGACTTGATAGATCGCTCTACTCAGAACGAGGCTAGGGTATTACGAGAGGGCGCGGCAAGGAGGAGCGGTGGCGGGAACCAAGGATCGGATCGTCGGCACGACGGGCGAGCTGTTCCGGCGTCAGGGGTACACGGGCACCGGCCTCAAGCAGATCGTCGCGGAGGCGGGGGCGCCGTTCGGGTCGATCTACCACTTCTTCCCGGGTGGGAAGCAGCAACTGGCCGCCGAGGTGATCCGGACGTCCGGACGGGCCTACCAGCAGCTCGTCGAGGCGATCCTCGACCAGGCGCCCGACGCGGTCACCGCGGTCGAGACCGGCTTCGCGGCCGCCGCCGAGACGCTGGTCGCCACCGGATACGCCGACGCCTGCCCGATCGCCACGGTGGCGCTGGAGGTCGCGAGCACCGACGAGACGTTGCGCGAGGCCACGGCCGACGTCTTCGCCGCGTGGGTGGACTCCGGAGCGACGCGGTTCGAGCGCTGGGGGTTCGGCCCGGCCGACGCCCGCCGGCTGGCGATCGTGCTCATCACCAGCCTGGAGGGCGCGTTCGTGCTGTGCCGGGCGGCGCGCAGCACGGAGGCGCTGACGGCGGCCGCGAGCGCGGTGACGGCGGCGGTACGGGCCGCGCAGGCGGGGGTCAGCTCGCCGGAAGAGCGTTGAAGACGGCGCGCAGCACCCAGAAGAACGGCGCCGCCAGCAGGACGAGCAGCCAGAACGGCCACGCTCGGCGGCGAGCGATCGCCCAGACCGCCAGCGCAGCCAGCAACGTGGGCAGGATCAACACGCCGACGAACTGCCCGAACGCCGCGGGGCCGGGTGGCACGCCTACGACCGCGACGACCAGCACGACGTTCACGACAGCCCAGAACGCCGTCGCTCCCAGCGCCGTCACGAACCTGGTCCGCCGCGCCCGCCGCCCCACCGGCGGCGGAGCGTGCTCCGGCGCCGCCGGATAGGGCGGCGCGCCGGGCATGGGAGCGTGCGGCGGAAGGCCGTCGACGCCGGGCGTGAAGCCCGGCGCACCTGCCCACGACGGCGGGCGCCCGTCGTCGGGCCGGGGGTTCTTGGGCGGGGTGGCCACCGCGCGACGGTAGCCGCACCCGCCACCGATGTCGCGCACCGCACGACTCGTTGCGCCCGGATGCAGGACTCACGGGCGGGAACGCCGGACTCACCCCGCCCGGATGCCGGACTCACCATGCCGAAACGCCGGACTCACCGTGCCAAGACGCAGGACTCGCGGCGTGAGCGCCGGACTCACCGCGCCGAAACGCCCGACTCACCGTGCCAAGACGCAGGACTCGCGGCGTGAGCGCCGGACTCACCGCGCCGAAACGCCCGACTCACCGTGCCAAGACGCAGGACTCGCGGCGTGAGCGCCGGACTCACCGCGCCGAAACGCCGGACGCGCGGCGCGGGCCGTAGGTGAGGCGGCGCAGGAGCAGCTCGGCAGGGCCCCGGTAGCCCGCCCTGGCGGAGGCCTCGGCAATCAGCAGGATCACCAGCCACGTGCCGATCGCGACCAGCGCGGTCTGCCAGAGGTGCGCGTCTTCGCCGAGCCCGAGCGTCCACGCCGGGAGCAGCGCCACGAAGGCCACGGACTGGGCGAGGTAGCACGAGAGCGATCGCTGCCCGCACGCCTGGAGCGCGTGCGTGACCGGGGCGGGGCCGGCCCCGCGGGCCAGCCGGATCGCCAGCAGCCCGAACAGCGCGGCATAACCGATCCCGCCGGCATAGCCGCCGAGGGCGTGCAACGCACCGGCCAGCATGATCATCCCCAGCGGCGGGGCGGTCCACAGCTGCGCGGCCATCAGCGACAGCGGCAGGCCGAGCACCACGGCTGCGCCGATCCCGGCGCAGGCGACCCGCACGAGCAGCAGCCGGTGCTTCTCCGGCTCGTCGAGCAGCCGCCGCCGTGCGGCCCACGCGCCGAGGGCGACCGCCCCGAACACGGTCAGGCCTGCGGCGATGAGACCGATACCGAGCCACTCGAACGCCCGGAACAGCGCGGCCTCCAGCGGGCTCTCCGTGGACATCGACGGGAGCATCGAGTCCATGCCTTGGTCCGGTGGCGACGGCAGCGATGCCCCGATGTAGACGAGTGAGGTCAGCACCGCACCGACCGCGGCGGTGCCGATCAGAGCGCGGTCGGCGCCGCGCACCAGCAGGCCGGCCATGAGCACCGCGAGCAGCCCGTACGCCCCGACGATGTCGCCCGCCCACAGCAACAACCCGTGCGCGGCGCCGATCACGATCATCCAAGCTCCGCGTCGCCGGACCAGCCTGGTCTGGGCGGGCACGGGCAGGCCCACGGCACCACGCCGCGAGACCAGCTGCACGATCCCGTAACCGAAGAGCAGGCCGAACAGCGGGTAGGCCCGCCCGTCGACGAGCAGCATCTGCAGCAGGACGACCCACCGGTCGGCGCCCTCGACGTCGAGGGGATAGCCGCGCACGCCCAGCGGGTGCCCGTAGACGTAGACGTGGACGTTCGCCAGTGCGATCAGCAGCAGCATGCCGCCTCGGGCGATGTCCGGTGCGAGGGCGCGAGCGGCGGTGGGGGTGGCACCGGGGTCGCCGGGCGGCGGGGCGGTCATACCGGACAACGTAGGGCGTCCCCGGCGCGGTGCGGGTCCATCGATCGGTGGGTCGGTGATCAGACCTTGGTATCTCGCGACTCGGCTGGTTGACAGCGCCGGCACCCCGGTCTGCACTTGCACGATGATCCGGGTGGATTCCCGCGCCGGCCGCCCACCGTCGGTGGCCCGGGAGTCGCC
The DNA here is from genome assembly GCF_007994075.1 of Pseudonocardia hierapolitana. Classification (NCBI taxonomy): domain Bacteria; kingdom Bacillati; phylum Actinomycetota; class Actinomycetes; order Pseudonocardiales; family Pseudonocardiaceae; genus Pseudonocardia; species Pseudonocardia hierapolitana. The sequence goes on from NZ_VIWU01000001.1 coordinate 677,061, forward strand.
GGGTGCTGGCCCGGAGACCGGGCTCGGCACGCCGCTGTCCGATGTGGTCGGCCGCGAGCCGCTGTTCGTCCCGCCCACCAGCACGGTCGCTGACGTCGCGCTGGCCATGCGGGAGGGCCATCACAGCTGCGCCGTGGTCACGTCCCGGCCCGACGGGATCGTGACGAACGGGGACCTGGCCCGCATCGTGGCCGAGCGTCGACCCCCCGACACCCCGGTTGAGCAGGTCATGAGCAGCCCGGTGCACGCGCTGCCCAGCGGCGCGCCGCTGATCCGGGCACTGCTGTTGATGCTCGACGAGGGCGTCGAGCACGTCCCCGTGACACGGGGCGGCCTGATCGTCGGTGTGATCACCGATGTCGATCTGATCCGCCAGCAGTCCGCCAGCCCGCTGCTCGTCGCCGATCGCATCCGCCGCGCCGGAGCGGGTGGACCGCGCGACCCGGCGCTCGCGGATCTGTCGTCCGACCTCGCCGGGGTCGCAGCGGCGCTGCTCGCCGACGGTGTCGACGGGCTGCGCATCGCGGCGATCGTGGCGAGCCTGCACGACTCCCTCACCATCCGGATGCTGGAGCTCGCCCAGCAGGACCTCGGCCCCCCGCCCGGCCCGTACGCCTGGCTCGCGCTCGGGTCGCAGGGGCGCATGGAGCAGCTGCTGCAGTCGGACCAGGACACCGCGCTCGCCTTCGCCGAGCACACCGACGATGCCGGGGAGTACTTCGCGGCGCTGGCCGAGAGGGTCACGGACGGGCTGGCGGCGGCGGGGGTCCCGCGATGCCCGGGCGGCTTCATGGCGACCAACTGGTGCCGGCGGCTCGACGAGTGGCAGCGCACGTTCCACGGCTGGCTCGACGAGCCGGACGCCCGCAGCCTGCTCGACGCGCAGGTGTTCCTGGACCTGCGCCCGGTCGCCGGGGAGCTGGACATCGGCGTGCTGGACCGCGTGCTGGCCCGGGGCCGCAACCGCCCGGGAATCCAGCTGGCGTTCGCCCAGACGGCCCGCAGGTTCGCTCCCCGGGTGCGCCGGTTCGGGCGGCTGCGGGTCGACCGGCTCCCGCCCGCCGAGCTGAAGCTGCGCGGCACCGTCCCGATCGTCCTGCTCGGCAGGCTCTACGGCCTGGCCGCCGGCTCCCCGGAGCGCACCACCGCGGGCCGGCTGCGCGCCGCCGCGACGACGAACCTGATCTCCGCGGACACGGCCGACACGCTGATCGACGCCTACGCCGCGCTCCTCTCGGTCCGGCTGGCGGCCGAGCTCGGCGAGGACGTTCCCCTCGCGCTCTCCGCCCCGCGGCGCCGCGAGCTGATGGGCGCGCTGCGCGCGGTGCGGTCCGCGCTGCAGGCCAGCGCCCTGACCCACCCGGGCACGGGGTGACGGCGTGCGAGCGAAGCTGATCGCCGTGACCGCGCTCGCGGCCGCGTGCTTCACCTACCCGTTGCTGTCGCTGTTCGACCGGCCGGTCCGGGTGTTCGGGGTACCGCTCGTGTGGGCGTACCTGTTCGTGGTCTGGGCGCTGCTCGTCGTGGCGGTCGCCGTCCTGTCGAGGCAGGAGCACTGATGGTTCCGGCGTGGGTGGTGGTGGTCGTCTCGCTGGCCTACCTCGGCCTGCTGTTCGGGATCGCCCACCACGGCGACAAGCGGGCGGCGGCGGGCCGGAGCCTGATCTCCAGCGGCGTCGTCTACGCGCTGTCGCTCGCCGTGTACGCCACGTCCTGGACCTACTACGGCAGCGTCGGGCGGGCCGCCACGCGAGGCCTGGAGTTCCTCACCATCTACCTCGGCCCGACCCTGGCGATGGCCTGCTCCGCCGTCGTCCTGCAGAAGATCATCAGGGTCAGCAAGCGTTACCGCATCACGTCGCTCTCGGACTTCGCCGCTGCGCGCTACGGCAACAGCAGGCTGCTCGGTGGGCTGGTGGCGCTCATCGCGGTGGTCGGCACCGTGCCGTACATCGCGCTGCAGCTCAAGGCGGTGTCGAGCACGTTCCGCGTGGTGTCGGGCGGCCCGGTGTCGACGGCAGGCGTGCCGCCCTACGCGGACACCGCGCTCTACGTCGCGCTGGTGCTCGCCCTCTTCGCCATCCTGTTCGGCACCGGGCACCTCGACGCCACCGAGCGCCACGAGGGCATGGTCGCCGCGATCGCGTTCGAGTCGGTGGTCAAGCTCGTCGCGTTCCTGGCGGCAGGGCTGTACGTCACGTTCGGGCTCTTCCGCGGGTTCACCGACCTGTTCGACCGGGCAGCGGCATCGCCCGCACTCGCGGACGCGATCGGCATCGACGGGTACGGCAACTGGTTCTGGCTGATCGTGCTGTCGGCGTTCGCGGTGATCCTGCTGCCCCGGCAGTTCCAGATCGGGGTCGTCGAGAACGTCGACGAGCGGCACGTACGCACGGCCTCCTGGCTGTTCCCCCTCTACCTCCTCGTGATCAACATCTTCGTGCTGCCGATCGCGCTCGCGGGCCTCCTCACGCTCGGCCCCGCGGTGAGCCCGGACACCTACGTCCTCGCGTTGCAGCAGCACAGCGCGCTCGCGCTGATGGTCTTCATCGGAGGGCTGTCGGCGGCCACCGGCATGGTGATCGTCGAGACGATCGCGCTCTCCACGATGGTGTCGAATTCGCTCGTCATGCCGCTGCTGCTGCGTCGACCGAGCTGGGGACACGCGGGCCTCGCCGGCCGGCGCGATCTCGGCCGGCTGGTCCTGAGGATCCGCCGGGTCACGATCCTCGTGGTGCTGTTGCTGGGCTTCGGGTTCTTCCGGATCTCCGGAGACGCGCTGGGCCTCGTCGACATGGGACTGGTCTCGTTCGCCGCGGTCGCGCAGTTCGCCCCCGCCCTGCTCGGAGGGCTGTGGTGGAAGGGCGCCACCCGCAACGGGGCGCTCGCCGGCCTGGTCGCGGGCATCGTGCTGTGGGCCTACACGCTGCTGCTGCCGGAGCTGGCCAGGACGGGCTGGGTGCCCGCGTCGGTCGTGCGCGACGGGCCGTTCGGCGTCGCGCTGCTGCGCCCGCAGGAGCTGTTCGGCCTCACCGGGGCGGGCACGGTCGGCAACGGGGTGTTCTGGAGCCTGCTGGTCAACGTCGTCCTGTTCGTCGTGGTGTCGCTGGCCGGGCAGCGGACACCGGCCGAGGCCGGCCACGCCGCCCTGTTCGTCGACATCGACCGCCGGACACCGGGGCCCGGCACCCGCTTCTACCGCGGCAGCGTGCCGGTGGAGCGGTTGCGCGATCTGCTCGCGCGGTTCGTCGGCGCCGAGGCCGCCACGACCCTCGTCGCCGAGCACGCCTCGCGCAGGGGCGCGCCGCTGCCCGACGACGCACAGGCCGAACCCGAGCTGGTCCGGCAGGTGGAGACCGCTCTGACCGGCGCGGTCGGGCCGGCCGCTGCCCGGGCACTCGTCGCGTCGGTGGCCGACGAGGAACCGCTCGGCATGGCCGAGGTCGTCGAGCTGGTCGGCGAGGCACAGCACCTGCGCGAGCTGGACCGGCTCAAGGACGAATTCGTCGCCACCGTCACGCACGAGCTGCGGACGCCGCTCACCGCGATCCGCGCGTTCACCGAGATCCTGCGCGACAACCCCGACCTGCCCGCCGAGGAGCGGGCACGCTACCTGGAGATCATGGCGACCGAGACCGAGCGGCTGACGAGGATGGTGAACCAGGTGCTCGACCTCGCGCGGCTGGAGTCCGGGAGCGCCGAGTGGCAGCTCACCGACGTCGATCTCGGCTCGGTGATCCAGGAGGCCGCCACCGCCACGGCCCAGCTGTTCACCGACAAGCGCGTTGCGCTCGACGTCGACGTCCCCCGTCGGGGTGCGGTCGCCGAGGCCGACCGGGACGGCGTCATGCAGGTGCTGCTGAACCTGCTCTCCAACGCGGTGAAGGCCACCCCGGCGACGGGTGGCCGGGTGCGGGTCAGGCTGCGCACCGACGACGGCACGGCCCGCATCGACGTCGCGGACAACGGCCCCGGCGTACCGCACGCGGACCAGGAGCTGATCTTCGACAGGTTCCGGCGCCGCGGGGCCGGCGGCACCGGGCTCGGCCTGGCGATCAGCAGGCGGATCGTCGAGCAGTTCGGGGGAACGCTCGAGGTGTCGGACTGCGGGGGCAACGGCCGGGGCGCCACGTTCACGATCGGGCTCCCGGTGCCGGCCAGGAGGCGGTAGAGCGTGGCCCGGATCCTGATCTGCGACGACGAGCCCAACATCGTGGTCTCGCTGGAGTTCCTCATGCGCCAGCAGGGACACGAGGTCCGCACGGTCGGCGACGGGGACGCGGCCATCGCGGCGGTGGCCGAGTTCGACCCCGACCTCGTGCTGCTCGACCTGATGCTGCCGGGCCGGGACGGCTACGAGGTCTGCCAGACACTGCGCGCCGACGGGTACCGGATGAAGATCCTCATGCTGACGGCGAAGGGACGAGAAGCCGAGATCGCCAAGGGGCTGGCCGTCGGCGCCGACGACTACGTGACCAAACCGTTCGGCACCCAGGACCTGGTGGCCCGGGTGCGGCAGCTGCTCGGGGCGGGGGCATGAACCCGGGTCGCCTCGGAGCGTTCGCGGCCGTCGTCCTCGCGCCTGCCGCGGTGGTCGCGGCCGTCGGAGCGGGGGTCTACGTCAGCACACCGCCCGGCGACCGGGCCGTGCTGGCGAGGGTGCTGCGCGAGCAGGCGGCCTTCCTCGCGGTCGCCGCGGTGCTGGTGACGCTCGTGGCCGGCCTGCTGCTCGCCGCGGCACTGCGCCGCTACGTCGCCCCGGCCCGCCGGCTGGCGGCCGACGCCCGGGTGGTGCTCGACGCCAACCCCGACCACCGCGTCACACCGTCCGGACCTGCCGAGCTGCGTGAACTGGCGACCGCGCTGAACGAGCTGGCCGAGCGGTACGCGGCCGCCCGCCGCGACGTGGCCGAGCAGGTGGCGGCCGCGGCGGCCGACCTCGAACGCGAGCGGCACCGGCTGGCGAGCCTCATGGGGGTGCTGACCGTCGCGGTGCTGGTGTGCGCCGAGGACGGGCGGATCCTGCTCTACAACGCCGCCGCCCGCGACCTGTTCGGCGATGACGTCGGCCTGGGCAGGTCGGTGTTCGGCGTGCTCGACCGCGACCTCGTCGTGCACGGCCTCGCCCGGGTGGACGCGGGCTCAACGCCCCACGAGGCCACGGCCGAGCGGGAGGGCAGGCTGGTCCGCGTCCGCCTCGCCCGCGTGCCGTCGGGCACGGCCGGGTTCGTCCTGGTCTGCGAGGACGCCACGCGACCCGGGCGGGCGGCCGCCCGCCACGCCGAGCTGCTGGGTTCCACCGCCGACCTGGTGCGCGGCGCCGCGGGCAGCATCGGGGCCGCCGCCGGGGCGCTCCTCGACTACCCGGACGTGCCGGCGGAGCAGCGCCGCCGGTTCGTCGAGGTGATCGCCGAGGAGGCGGGCCGGCTCGGCGAGGCGACCCGGCGTCTGACCGCCGAGCCCGGCATCGACGCGCGCGGCTGGGCGGTGAACGACATCTCCGCACGGGACCTGCTCACCGCCGTCGCGGCGCGAACCCCGCAGGCCGGGCTCGGCGACCCCGCGGAGGACGTCTGGTTCACCGTGGACAGCTTCGCTGTGGCCGACGCGCTCGCGTCCGTTGTGAGGCTGCTGGCCGATCGGCACGGGGTCTCCGAGGTGGTGCTCGCGGCGGGGTCCGACGACGCCGGCCGGCTCGGCCGGGTCGACCTCGGCTGGGAGGGTCCGCCGCTGGGGGCGGGCGATCTCGAACGGGGCGTTCCGGACGCTGCGGACGTCGTCCGCCGGCACGGGGGCGAGCTCTGGGCCGACGCCCACCACCCCCTGGTGCGGGTGCTGCTGCCCCGCTCACCGGCCGAGCCCCGGCCGGCGGCGCCGGCACGGGTCGAAGAGCCGCCACCTGCGCTCTACGACTTCGAGCTCGAGCGGTTCCAGCCCGACCCGGCCGCGTGGTCCGAGTGGGAGGCGAGCCGGCTCGACCGGCTCACCTACACGGTCTTCGACACCGAGACGACCGGGTTCGCGCCCGACGAGGGCGACGAGATCGTCTCGATCGGGGCGGTGCGGATCGTGGGTGGCCGGTTGCTGCGGACCGAGACCTTCGAGCGCCTGGTCGATCCGGGGCGGAGCATCCCGCGCACGGCCACCGCGGTGCACGGGATCACCCGAGACCTCGTCCGCGGTGCGCCCCCGCTCGACGAGGTGCTGCCGGCGTTCGCCGCGTTCGCCTCGGGCAGCGTGCTCGTCGGCCACAACGTCGCGTTCGACATGGCGTTCCTCGCCGCCGCCCAGCGACGGACCGGCACGGGGCTCACCGCTCCGCTGCTCGACACCCTGCTCATCGACGGGGTGGTCCACCCCGACCACGACGCGCACACCCTCGAGTCGATGGCCGAGCGACTCGGGGTGGACCTCGTCGGCCGGCACACCGCGCTGGGCGACGCCCTGCTCACCGGGGAGATCTTCCTCCGGCAGGTGCCCCTGCTCGCCGCGCGCGGGGTGCACACGCTCGGCGAACTGCGCGCGGCCGCCTCTGCAACCGCCCAGGCCCGCACCAGCCGGCGCCTCTACCGGTCGTGAGTGGATACGAGTGCTCCAGCACTCGTATCCACTCACGGGTCCCGGGGCTCAGTGCACGATCGGCTTCTCGGAGCCCGCCCCGGTGAGCGACCGGACCTCCATCTCCGCGAACTTCGCCTCCACCACCGGCTGGCGACCGCCGACGTAGGTGCCGACGATGCCCAGCAGGAACGACAGCGGGATCGACACCAGGCCGGGGTTGGCCAGCGGGAACACGTGGAAGTCCACGCCCCGGACCATGGCGGTCGGGCTCCCGGACACCGCGGGCGAGAAGACGATCAGCAGCACGCAGCTCGCCAGGCCGCCGTAGATGCTCCAGAGGGCCCCTGTGGTGTTGAACCGCTTCCAGAACAACGAGTAGAGGATCGTCGGCAGGTTCGCCGACGCCGCCACCGCGAACGCCAGCGCCACCAGGAACGCGATGTTCTGGTTGCGGGCGAGGATGCCGGCGGCGATGGCGATCACCCCGATCACGACAGCCGTGATCCGGGCGACCCGCACCTCCGCGTCAGGTGGGACCTCACCACTCTTGATCACGTTGGCGTAGACGTCGTGGGCGAACGACGCCGACGCGGTGATCGTCAGGCCGGCCACGACCGCGAGGATCGTGGCGAAGGCGACCGCCGAGATGAAGCCCAGCAGCACCTCACCGCCGAGCTGGTAGGCCAGCAGCGGTGCGGCGGAGTTCGTCCGGCCCGGTGCGTTGGCGATCGTCGTCGCGCCGCCGGGCACGAGCGCCGCGGCGCCGTAGCCCAGCACGAGCGTGAACAGGTAGAAGATCCCGATCAACCAGATCGCCCACACGACCGAGCGCCTGGCCTCCTTCGCCGACGGGACGGTGTAGAAGCGCATGAGGATGTGCGGCAACCCGGCCGTGCCCAGCACCAGTGCCAGCGAGAGCGAGATGAAGTCGATCTTCGCCGTCAAGGTGGCCCCGTACTGCAGGCCCGGGCCGAGCAGCTTCTCGCCCAGCTCCTTGGGCTGGCCTCCGGCGGTCTCGAGGACCGGATTCGCGCTCACCGCCTGGCCGAGGACGGCCGACAGGTTGAAGCCGAACAGGGCGAGCACCCAGACCGTGATCAGGGCGGTCCCCGTCAACAGCAGCGCCGCCTTGATGATCTGCACCCACGTGGTGCCCTTCATACCGCCCACGAGCACGTAGGTGATCATCAGGATGCCGACGAGCGCGATGACCACGCCCTGGCCGAGCGTGTTCGAGTTGGGGATCTTCAACAGCAGCGCGATCAATGCGCCGGCGCCGGCCATCTGGGCGAGCAGGTAGAAGAACGACACGACCAGGGTCGACGTGGCAGCGGCCGCGCGGACCGGACGCTGCCGCATCCGGAAGCTCAGCACGTCGCCCATCGTGTACTTGCCGGTGTTCCGCAGCAGTTCCGCCACCAGCAGCAGCGCGACCAGCCAGGCGACCAGGAAGCCGATCGAGTACAGGAAGCCGTCGTAGCCGTTGACCGCGATGGCCCCTGCGATGCCCAGGAACGACGCAGCGGACAGGTAGTCCCCGGAGATCGCGATGCCGTTCTGGGGGCCCGTGAACGAACGGCCGGCCGCGTAGTAGTCGGCTGCCGTCTTCGTGGCACGGCTGGCCCGGAACACCACGACCAGCGTGATCACGACGAACAAGGCGAAGGTGCCGATGTTCAGCAGCGGGTTGCCGACGCTCGCCGGCGCGGCGCCTTGCGCGAGGTAGCCCATCACACCTCTCCTTCCTCGATCATCTCGCGCAGCTTCGCGCCGGCGGGATCGAGGTGCCGGTTCGCGTAGCGGACGTAGACGGTGGTGATGGCGAACGTCGAGACGAACTGCAGGAGCCCGATGATCAGTCCGATGTTGATGTTGCCCCACAACTTCGTGGCCATGAACGCGGGTGCGAAGCTGGCCAGCAGGACGTACAGCAGGTACCAGAGCAGGAAGGCCACGCTCATCGGGAAGACGAAGGCGCGCAGCCGGCGCCGCAGCTCCTGGAACTCCGGAGTTCGCTGCACCTCCTGGTAGACGGTGGGTACTGGAATCTCCGCCGGTTTGTCAGCCGGGTTGTCGATGTCGGCCACGGTGCCTCCTCGCGTTCCGGGCGCACATCCAGCGCTGTGGAGTACCCATGTGGTGCGAAAACGCACCTTGAAAACGTGGTCCCCGTCGCGGCGCGAACCCGGCAGGAGGGCTAGCCTGCCCGCGTGTCTTCGTCGACCTCCTCCCCCGTCACCGTCACCGTCACCGGAGCCGCCGGCCAGATCGGCTACGCGCTGCTGTTCCGGATCGCGTCCGGCCAGCTGCTCGGGCCCGACACGCCGGTCCGGCTGCGCCTGCTGGAGATCCCGCAGGCGGTCAAGGCAGCCGAGGGCACGGCGATGGAGCTCGACGACTGCGCGTTCCCGCTGCTCACGGGCATCGACATCACCGACAACGCGAACGTCGCGTTCGACGGCACGAACGTCGCCCTGCTCGTCGGCGCCCGCCCGCGCACCAAGGGGATGGAGCGCGGCGACCTGCTCGAGGCCAACGGCGGGATCTTCGCCCCGCAGGGCAAGGCGATCAACGACCACGCCGCCGACGACGTGCGCGTCCTCGTGGTGGGCAACCCGGCCAACACCAACGCGCTGATCGCGCAGTCCGCCGCACCGGACGTGCCGGCCGAGCGGTTCACCGCCATGACCCGCCTCGACCACAACCGCGCGATCGCCCAGCTGGCCAAGAAGCTCGACGTACCCGTCACCGAGATCCGCCGGATGACGATCTGGGGCAACCACTCCGCCACCCAGTACCCCGACCTCTTCCACGCCGAGGTCGGCGGCAAGACCGCGGCCGAGCAGGTCGACGAGTCCTGGCTGCGCGACGAGTTCATCCCGACGGTCGCCAAGCGCGGGGCCGCCATCATCGAGGCGCGCGGCGCGTCGTCGGCGGCGTCGGCGGCCAACGCCGCGATCGACCACGTGTACGACTGGGTGAACGGCACCCCCGAGGGCGACTGGACCTCCGCCGCCATCCCGTCCGACGGCTCCTACGGCGTGGCCGAAGGCATCATCTCGAGCTTCCCGGTGACGTCGAAGAACGGGAAGTGGGAGATCGTTCAGGGCCTGGACATCGACGAGTTCTCCCGCGGCAAGATCGACGCGTCCGTCGCCGAGCTGGTCGAGGAGCGCGAGGCCGTGAAGGGTCTCGGCCTGTTCTGACGGCCCCTGGTTGCAGCATGGCCACCTTCATGCAACGAGGTTGCGTGAAGGTGGCCTCGCTTTCCCCGGCGAGCCCCCGCCTTGCTTCGCCGCGGCGGTGGCTCCCCGGAAGTGCGTTTGGGCTGCAATTCAGATCGGGAAGAAGAGGCGGCGGAACCGGTCGGCGACGGCCTGGTCGCCGCGAACCGTCCCGCCCCGGAGCCGCCCGTAGGACGCCAGCACGAGCGTGCCCGGGTCGAACTCCAGCACCGCGGGCACGTCGGACAGGTCCGAGAGGGCGTACGTGAGGCCCTCCGGGCCGCAGTCGAACCGGTAGTCGCCCGCGTTCGCCCCGGACGTCACGCGGATGCCCACCGCGAACGGCTGGGCGAGTTCCGACGTGAGCGCCGTGGACTGCCACACGATGAGTGCCACGGGCACGAGCAGGTCGGCGGCGTCCCCCGCGAGCGGGCGGGCCGCGTCCGTGCGTTCCCGGATGTCCCAGCCGTGGACGGTGTAGTCGACCAGTTGGAAGACCGGGTAGCAGCAGGCCGGCAGCGGACCCATGTAGGGGTGCGGCACCATCAGGCCGGTCCACTCCTCGTCGGTGAGACCGTCGCTGATCGCCAGCATCCGCTCGAAGTCCTCGTGCACGCGCTTGAGCGCGTCCTCCCTGCCGAGGCCGCGGAAGGCGCGTGCGTGCTCGTCGAGCCGCTCGGCCATCACGGGGAGCCCGAACGCGCCCGGCGCCTCGGTGCCGGCGCGGGCGTGGTCGAAGCCGACGAAGTAGCCCTCGGTGACGTCGATCATGTGCCCGACGTGGTCGCGCACCTGCCACCTCTCGCAAGCCGTCGGTGCCTCCCACTCCGTGTTCGCCGCCAGCTCGAAGAACGATGCCGCTTCGGCGCGCACCGCGCGCATGAGGTTGCTGCGGCTCGCCGGGTCCGTGAAGTTCCACTCAGCGCTCATGGCCACCTCCGTGGTTCCAGGTGCCGAGCACCATGGACCCGGGAACTTGCAACGTCAACCACTGGTCGGGTGACGGCTCACCAGCCGTAGAAGACCCGCTCCACCACCGCGCGGGCGCGGCGGGTGGCGCGGCGGTAGTCGTCCAGGAAGACGCCGGGGTCGCCGTCGGCCGGGTAGCCGAGGGCCGACGCGACCGCCGCCAGCTCCCGGCCCGAGCGGGGCAGCTGGTCGCCGGGCTTGCCCTTCACGAGCATCACGGCGTTGCGCGCGCGGGTGGCCATCCGCCAGCCCGCGACCAGCTCGTCGGCGTCCTCGCGGCGCAGCAGGCCCGCCTCTGCGGCCTCGTGCAACCCCTCCAGGGTCGAGGTCGTGCGCAGCTCCGGCACGTCGCCAGCGTGCTGCATCTGCAGCAGCTGCACCGTCCACTCGACGTCGGCGAGCCCGCCGTGGCCGAGCTTGGTGTGCGTGCTGCGGTCGGCGCCGCGGGGCAGCCGTTCCTCGTCGACGCGCGCCTTGATCCGCCGGATCTCGGTGACGGTCGCCGCGTCGATACCCGCGGCGGGGTACCGGATCGGGTCGACCATGTGCAGGAACCGCCTGCCGAGGTCCTCATCGCCCGCCACGGCGCTCGCGCGCAGCAGCGCCTGTGCCTCCCAGGGCTCCGACCAGCGGGCGTAGTACGCGCGGTACGAGTCCAGCGTGCGGACCAGCGGCCCGGACCGGCCCTCCGGCCGCAGGTCGGCGTCGACGACGAGCGCGGGGTCGGGGTTGGGCGCGGCGAGCTTGCGCCGGACCGTCTCGGCCACGCCCGTCGCCCACTTGGCGGCCTCGTGGTCGGACGCGCCGCCCACCGGCTCGCAGACGAAGAGCACGTCGGCGTCGCTGCCGTACCCCAGCTCCGCCCCGCCGAGCCGGCCCATCCCGATGACGGCGAGCCGCGCGGGCACCGCGTCGCCTGCAGCCCGCAGCACGGAGTCCAGCGTGGCCTGCAGCACCGCCACCCACACCGAGCTGAGCGCCGCGCACACCTGCTCGACCTCGAGGAGGCCGAGCAGGTCGGCAGACGCGACCCGCAGCAGCTCGTGCCTGCGCAGGGAGCGCGCGGTGGCGGCGGCGCCGTCCGGATCCTGCTGCCGGGCGACCGTGGTGCGCAACGCCGAGGCGAAGTCGGCGGGGTCACGGCGCAGCTCGTCGACCTGTCCGGCCACGGGCGCGGCGAGCAGCCGCAGCACCTCCGGCGCGCGCACCAGCAGGTCCGGCACCAGCGCCGACGTGCCGAGCAGGCGCATCAGCCGCTCGGCCACCAGGCCCTCGTCGCGCAGCAGCCGCAGGTACCACGGGGTCTCGGCGAGCGCCTCCGACACCCGCCGGTACGCGAGCAGCCCGCGATCCGGGTCGGGGCTGTGCGCCAGCTCGTCGAGCAGCACCGGGAGGAGCGTCTGCTGGATCGCAGCGGCCCGCGAGACGCCCGATGTGAGTGCCCTCAGGTGCCCGAGCGCCCCGTCGGGCGAGGCCCAGCCCAGTGCCGCGAGGCGGGCGGAGGCCGCCTTCTCCGACAGCCGCGCGGTATCGGCAGGCAACCGCGACACGGCCGTCAGGAGTGGCCGGTAGAACAGCTTCTCGTGCAGCCTGCGCACCCGCAGCACCGTGCGCGACCACTCCGCGTTCAGCACGCCCACGACGTCATGCCGCCCGTCGGGGCGCAGCCCGGCGGCGCGGGCGAGCCAGCGCTGCGCGGCGACGGCGTCCTCCGCGGGCATGAGGTGCGTGCGCAGCATCCGCTGCAGCTGGAGCCGGTGCTCCAGGAGGCGCAGGAACCGGTAGGACGCGGCGAGGTTCGCCCCGTCCTCACGGCCGACGTACCCGCCGCGGGCGAGGGCGGTGAGCGCGTCGAGCGTGGACGGGGACCGCAACGCCTCGTCGGTGCGGCCGTGCACGAGCTGCAGCAGCTGCACCGCGAACTCGACGTCGCGCAGCCCGCCCGCCCCGAGCTTGATCTCACGCTCGGCGTGGTCGGGCCGGATGTGGTCCTCCACCCGGCGGCGCATCGCCTGCACGTCCGCGACGAAGTCGTCGCGGTCCGCGGCGCTCCACACCAGCGGCGCGACGGCGTCGGCGTAGGCGGCCCCCAGCTCGGGGTCGCCCGCCACGGGCCGCGCCTTGAGCAGCGCCTGGAACTCCCAGGTCTTCGCCCACCGCTTGTAGTACGAGACGTGCCCGTCGAGGGTGCGGACCAGCGCCCCCTGCCGGCCCTCCGGGCGCAGGTTCGCGTCCACCTGGAAGCAGGCGTCCCCCGCGATGCGCATGAGCCTGCTGGCCAGCCGGGTGGTCTGCTGGTCGGCGGGTTCGGCGACGAACACGACGTCGACGTCGCTCACGTAGTTCAGCTCGCGCCCGCCGCACTTGCCCATCGCGATCACGGCGAGCCGGCCGCTCGACGGGTTCTCCGCAACGGCCACGGCGTGCGCCGCCTGCAGCGCGGCGGCCGCGAGGTCGGCGAGCTGGGCGGCCACGTGGGCGACGTCGATCACCGGTAGGTCCGGCTCCCCGACGGCCGCGAGATCGGCAGCCGCCAGCACCAGCACCTCGTCGCGGTACGCGGTGCGCAGCGCCGTGACGGCCTCCGCGCCGGTGAGCACGTCCGCACCGGCCCCGACCGCCCGCAGGAGCGCCTCCCGCGCGCCCTCCCCCGGCGGCGGCGCGGACCCGGTGAGCCGGTGCCACCGGTCGGGGTGGGCGACCAGGTGGTCGGCCAGCGCCGTGGAGCTGCCCAGGAGCGAGATCAGCCGCCCCCGCAGCACCTGGTCGGCACGCAGGGCGGCGTCCAGTTCCTGCCGGTCCGGCACGGCGTTCAGCAGGCGTTCGGCGGATCGCAGTGCGAGATCCGGGTCGGGGCTGCGCCCGAGCGCCCACATGATCGCCTCGGCGCCGGCGGCCGGCTTGTCCCCGGCCCACCAACCCAGCTCGGTGGCCGTGGCCTCCACCCACGGTTCCGTGAGCCCCAGCCGTGCGAGCGAGGTACCGGTGCGCGTCACGGGTCGATCCTGCCCCGCCGGAGCCGACATCCACAGTGTGGGTCTTCGCGAAGCCCGTGACACACGCGCACGGAGACAGCGACCGCGCCCTTCAGGCCGCCACCGCGGGCGTTGCACCCCAGTCGGCCAGTGCGGCACGCAGGCCGTCGGGGTTCCTGCCCGCCCACGCGACGTAGCCGTCCGGGCGCACCAGCAGCGCGGTCTCCGCGCCGGACACGACGTGCGCCGCGACTCCGCCGGGCGTCGCGAAGCCGGGCGGGGCGACGAGGACGAACCGGCCGCCGCGAAGCGCCTCGTACAGCCTCGTCCCGTCGTCGGCCGTGACGTCGGCGGCGCGGGTCCCGACCAGGCGGTGTGCCCCGCGCGGCCGGCCGTACGAGATCCCGATCCCGCTCTGCCGCAGCCGGGCCATGGCCCCGATCGGCGGCAGGGCGAACGCCGCGGGGAAGACGATGTTGCGGATCGTCCGGGCGAGCCGGGAGCGCAGCAGCGCTGCCTGGAGCAGCCCGCCGCTCATGCGCAGCACCATCCGGCCGACCGGGTGGCGCTCGTCGTGGTAGGTGTCGAGCAGCCGGTCGCCGCCGCGGCCCTGCACGGCGGCCGCGAGCTTCCAGCCCAGGTCGGCGGCGTCCTGCAGCCCGGTGTTCATCCCCATGCCGCCTGCCGGGGAGTGCACGTGCGCCGCGTCGCCCGCCAGGAACACCCGCCCCACTCGGTAGCGCTCGACCTGCCGTTCGTCGCTGTGGAAGCGCGACATCCACCGGGGGTCGTGCATGCCGAAGTCGGTGCCGAACACGCGCCGCGCCACCCACGCGATCTCGTCGAGCTCGACAGGAGCGTCGTCGGGCAGCTCCTTGCGGCGGTCCCGCGCGATGACCCGGTACCAGCCGTCGCCGAAGGGCACGACGAAGCAGAACCCGTCGGCGTTCCCGTCGACCGTGAGCTGCTCGGTGGGCGGGTCGGTCATCCGCAGGTCGGCGAGCACCAGCGACCGCACCACGGACCTGCCCGGGAACCCCAGCCCCAGCTCACGGCGGACGGCGCTGTGATGCCCGTCCGCCCCGACGAGGTACGCGGCACGCACGGTCCGTTCGGCGCCGTCGAGGGTGTAGGTGACCTCGACGTGGTCGGCCGTCTGCCGCACGTCGCGGACGTCGGCGCCGCGCAGCAGCGTCGCCCCCGCCGCGAGCGCGCGCTCGGTGAGCACCCTCTCGACCTCGAACTGCGGCGTGACCAGCATGAACGGGAACCGGCTCGGCAGCGGCGCCAGGTCGACCGAGACGCTGCCGAACAGGCGGAAGTGGTCGACCTTCGTGCCGGTCGCGAGGAGCCGGTCCGCCACCCCACGAGCGTCCAGCTGCTCGAGAGTGCGGGCGTGCACCACGAACGCCCGGGTCAGGTTCGACTCGTGCAGCCGCCGCTCCAGCACGGTGACCCGCACCCCGGCGGCGGCGAGATCGCCCGCCAGCAGCAGGCCGGTCGGCCCCGCGCCGACCACGACGACCTCGCTCATCGCGCACCGCCGTCGAGCGGCACGGCGTCGAGGATCGCGGGTGTCCCCGGGTCGGTGACCCCGGCGTCGCGCCACGCGGCGCGCAGCTCGTCACCGCCCATGTGCGCCCGGGCCTGCGCCAGGTCGTCGAACTCGAAGAGCACCACGACCTCGTGCGGGTCCTGGCGGTTGCGGAACAGGGTGGTGCTGCGGCAGCTCGCCGCGGCACGAGCGGGCGCGAGCCGGTCGAACACCTCCTTCCATCGGTCGAACTCCTCGAAGCGCTGGTGGACGAGCACGTGTGGCATGGCCGCTTCCCTTCGTTGTCAACGTCTGTTGGCAAACACTCTAGGCGACGAGGGCACGTTTGCCAACAGCTGTTGACTAGTATCTGGTCATGGCGTTCACCGACCGCTCGCTCCCGGCCCGCGAGGCGATCCTCGGCGCGGCCCGCGCACGCTTCGCCGCCGACGGGTACGACCGGGCCACCGTGCGGGCGATCGCAGCCGACGCGGGGGTCGACCCGTCGATGGTGATTCGCTATTTCGGCAGCAAGAGGCAGCTGTTCGCCCGCGCCGCGGTGTTCGACCTCCGGCTGCCCGACCTCACCGCCGCACCTCGCGAGCGGCTCGGCGACGTGCTCGCCACCCACCTGCTCGACCGCTGGGAGGGCGACGACGGCCTGCAGATCCTGCTCCGCACCGCGACCACCGACGACGACGCTGCGGAGCGGATGCGGGCGATCTTCGCCGGGCAGCTGGCCCCGCAGATCGCCGCGATCACGGGCGACGAAGCCATCGCGTTCACCCGCGCCGGCCTCGTCGCCACCCAGGCGCTCGGCACCGCCCTGTGTCGCTACGTCCTGCGGCTGCCGCCGATCGTCGCCATGACACCGGCGGAGATCGTCACGTGGATCGCCCCCACCTTCCAGCGCTACCTGACGGGAGCGCGTCCGTTCAGCGGCTGACCCGGCCGTCGGCACCCGGGCGGGAGACGTGTCGGCGCCGGACCGCCGTCGTCGGAGTGGCAGGCTCTGCGCCTGTGTCCGGGCTGCTCGACGCGCCGCTCCTGAGCGGCCCTCTCCCGGTGCTCGTCGGCGCAGCCGGCGTGGCCGGGGGGCTCTTCCTGCTCGCCGGGCGCTCCCGCCGCTGGTGGACGCGCACGGTGCCCGCCGTGCTGCTCGTCGCCGCTGCCGTGACCGCGCTGCTGGCGGGGCTGGTCGACCAGGTCTGGCAGCCGTTCCCGGACGCGGTCCCGCTGCCGGTGCTGCTCCTCGTCGGGGCCGTGCTCGCCGCGATCGGGCTCGCTGCGCTCGGGATGCGCGGGCGGCACTGGCCGGGCCGGGTGGGTGCGGTCGTGGCGGTGCTACTGGTGGTGGCGGGCTCCCTGGAGGGGATGAACGTCGTGTACCGGGAGTACCCGACCCTGCGCACGGCGATGGGACTGCCGGCCGTCGACGAGATCCCGTTCACGCAGGTCCCGCTGCGCGAGCAGGTCATCGTCGCCCGGTCGGGGCTGCCGCTGTCGGCGATCTGGCGCCCACCGGCCGGGATGCCCGGCACCGGCGTCGTCACCGAGGTGACGATCCCGGCCACCGTGTCGGGCTTCACCGCGCGGCCGGCGTGGCTGTACCTGCCGCCGGCGTATCTGGCGCGGCCCCGGGCCCAGCTGCCCGTGCTCGTGCTGCTGTCCGGCCAGCCCGGGTCGCCCGACGACTGGCTGAACGGCGGCCGGCTCGCCGAGCGGATGGACGCCTTCGCCGCCGCCCACGACGGGCTCGCCCCCGTGGTCGTGATGCCCGACCACCTCGGCACCCCGCTCGACAACCCGCTGTGCATGGACTCCCGGCTCGGCAACGTCGCCACCTACCTGTCGGTGGACGTCCCCGCGTGGATCCGCGACACCCTGCAGGTCGACCCGAAGCCGTCCGGCTGGGCGATCGGCGGGTTCTCGAACGGCGGCACCTGCTCGTTGCAGATGGCCGTGAACGCGCCACAGGTGTACCCCACGTTCGTGGACATCTCCGGCGAGGCCGAACCGACGCTGGGCGACCACGCCTCCACCGTCCAGGCCGCGTTCGGCGGCGACGAGGCCGCGTTCGCGGCCGTCAACCCGCTCGACGTGCTGGCCAGGAAGGAGTTCCCCGACACAGCGGGCTTCCTCGTCGCAGGCGAGCAGGACACGGAGTACGGGCCGCAGGCGCAGCGGGTGTTCGCGGCCTGCGAGGCGGCCGGCATGGACGTGCGGCTGGACGTCAAGCCCGGCGGGCACACCTTCGAGGTGTGGGGCCCGGGCCTGGAGGACGCCCTGCCGTGGCTGGCCAGGCGGCTGGGGATGACGCCGTGACCGGGCTACTCGGGGTCGCCCGGTCGTTGGTGCGGGTGATCCGGCGGGCGCCGCTCTCAGTCGCGTTCGTCGCGATGGTCTGGGCCTACGGGCTCGCGACGCGCAGCCTCCCCGGTGGCCCCAACGACCGCCTGATGGAGCACGTCGGCACCGGCGTCGGCCCGCTCGCCGCAGGCCGTTGGTGGACCCCGCTCTCGGCGATGCTGTGGTGGGGCACCGTCGGCGCGGCCGTCGCGACCACGGCGCTCGTGCTCCTCGGCGGCGCGATCGCCGAGCACCGGATCGGCGCGATGCGCACGGCGGCGCTGCTGGTCGGCACGCAGGTGGCCGGCACCCTGGTCGCACTCGGCCTCGTCGCGGCGGGGGCCGCCGTCAGGGGCGGTGGCTGGCCCAGCGATCTCGCCGCCCAGGTGGTCGTGGGCGCCGCGCCCGGCGCAGTCGGGCTCGTACTCGCGGTGAGCAGCACGCTCTCGGCACTGTGGCGGCGCAGGCTGCGGCTCCTCGTACTCGCCGCGCTGGTGATGCTGGTGGCGTACTCCGGCGAGCTGCCCGAGGTCATCATGCTGTGCTCCGGGCTGGTCGGGCTCGCCGCCGGTCGGCTGCTGGCCCCGCCCGACCGGCATCCCGGCCCCGCCAGCCGCACCGAGGTGCGGGTGCTCATCGCGCTGGTGGTGGCCGCCTCGGCCGTCGGCCCGCTCGTCGCGGCGATCTCCCGCGCCCCGATCGGCCCGCTGTCGGTGCTGCAGTTCGTGGTGCTCTCCCCGCCGCCGGACGCCGTGACCGTGCAGCAGATCTGCGCCACGGGTGACGCCGGCCTCTGCCGGAGCCTGCAGGCGCAGCTGCGCCTGTCGGGAATCGGCCCGGCGCTCGCATCCGTGATCCCCGTGCTGCTGCTGCTCGTGGTCGCCGACGGGCTGCGTCGCGGCAGGCGCGCCGCCCTCGTCGTCGGCATCGCGCTGAACCTCGTGCTCGCCGTGCTCGGTGTGCTGCTCGCCGTGCTGGTGGTGTCCACGCCGGTCGAGCAGCTGATGGTCTACCAGGCCGCGCCCGGTGCGCGCCGGATCCTCGCGCTGGCGCTGCCGCCGCTCCTGCCGCTCGCCGTGGCCGTGCTGCTGTGGTGGACGCGCGACCGGTTCGCCGTGCGCGCCCCCGCCGGCACCTACCGCAAACTGCTGCTCACCGCCCTGGCCGTGCTCGCGGCCGTGAGCGCCCTGTACGTGGGGCTCGGCGCGGCCATCGCGGACCAGTTCGACCGGCCGCCCACCCCCGGGCAGCTCCTCGCCGACCTGCCGGAGCGCTTCCTCCCGCCCGGCTACCTCGGCGAGATCGAACCCGACTTCCTGCCCCAGGGCTATCTCGCCACGCTCCTGTTCGAGTGGACCGGCGTCGTGTTCTGGCTGGTCGTGGCCATCGGCCTGCTCGCGACGTTCCGCCGCCCGCGCGCCGACCCGGAGGCCCGCGACACCGAGCGGGCCCGCGAGCTCGCCCGCCGCGGCGGCTCCAACCTCGGCTGGCTCGCGACGTGGCCCGGCAACTCCTACTGGTTCGACGCCCGCGGCGAGGCGGCCATCGCCCACCGGGTGATCGGCTCCGTCGCGCTCACCACCGCCGACCCGATCGGCACCCCCAGCGGCGACACCGTCGCCGAGTTCGCCGCGTTCTGCCGGGAGCACGGCTGGACCCCCGCGCTCTACAGCGTCACCGACGACACCCGGAAGGCGTGCGAGGCGCTGGGCTGGAGCTCGGTGCAGGTGGCCGAGGAGACCGTGCTGCCGCTGCCCGAGCTGACCTTCACCGGGAAGAAGTGGCAGGACGTGCGCACCGCGCTCAACCGCGCCGCGAAGGCCGGGATCACCGCCGAGTGGATCCGCTACGCCGACGCCCCGCTCGCCCTCACCGACCAGATCCGCGCGATCAGCGAGGAGTGGGTCGCCGACAAGGGCCTCCCCGAGATGGGCTTCACCCTCGGCGGCCTCGACGAGCTCGCCGACCAGGAGGTGCGTTGCCTGCTCGCGGTGGACGCCGACCGCACCGTGCACGGCGTCACCAGCTGGCTGCCCGTCCACCGCGACGGCGCCGTCGTCGGCTGGACCCTGGACTTCATGCGCCGCCGCGAGACCGGCTTCCGCGGCGTGATGGAGTTCCTCATCGCCTCGGCCGTGCAGCGGTTCCAGGAGGAGGACGCGCAGTTCCTGAGCCTGTCCGGGGCCCCGCTCGCCCGCCTCGACCGCGGCGAGCAGCCCGCCGCCCTGCAGCGCCTGCTCGACGTCATCGGCCACGCCCTCGAACCGGTGTACGGGTTCCGGTCGCTGCTCGCGTTCAAGGCGAAGTTCCAGCCGGAGTACCGGCCGCTGCACCTCTGCTACCCCGACCCCGCGGCCCTGCCCGCCATCGGCCTCGCGATAGCCCGCGCCTACCTGCCGGACGTGACGGCGAGGCAGTCGGCCCGCCTGCTGACGCGCCTACGCTGAGGCCTCACCGGGCGGTGCGGCTCCACGCTCCCCGAGCCCGCTCACACACCCCGGCTCGGCCGACGCGCCCCGTCGACGGATCGCGCGAGCCGGCGAGGGGTGCGTGAGCAATCGTCGGGTGCGTGGCGCCCGCCGGGGTCAGGCGTCGAACTCCCCGGCGCGGACGCCCGCCAGGAACTCGCGCCAGGCGGGTGCGGAGTGGACGTGCGGAGGGCGGGCCCGGTCCTTCGTGTCCCGGACGGCGACCACGCCGACGGGCAGGACGGCGACCTCGACGCAGCCGTCGCCACCTCCGTTGCCGCCGCTGAAACTGCTCTTCCGCCAGGCGCCTGAGGGATCCAGGGCGAGCATCGGGCACCTCTCGCGGTCGCGGCTACATCTGCGCGGCCACCCGCTCGATCAGTGCGACCGACTCAGCCGGGCTGTGCGCGACCGTGCGCAGGTGGTCGAACACCAGCCTAGCCCGCGTGACGTCCTCCTCCTTGTCGACGTGCACGGCACCCATCGGGTGCTCGACGTACCCCATGTCCGGCTCGCCGAGACCCTCGAAGCTGAGCACGGTGAACGCACCGTCGATCCCGGGATGTGCTCCGATGCCGGTCGGGAGCACCTGGACCGTCACCGTCTCGAGTGAGGCGGCTTCAACCAGGCGTGCGAGCTGGGCGCGCATCACCGCGGTTCCACCCACCGGCCGGTGCAGCACCGACTCCTCGATCAGCGCGAAGAGCTCCAACGGCCGCTCCGCCGAGGTCAGGCGGGCCTGCCGGATCATCCGGACCGTCACGTCGCGTTCGAGGGTGGCCTCGCTGCGGCGGCGGAAGGACGTCTCGAACAGCGCCCTGGCGTAGTCCGCCGTCTGCAGGAGCCCGGGCACGTAGGTCACCGTGAAGTCGCGGATCGTGCTCGCCTCGGCTTCGAGGGGGACGTAACCCCGGTCGTCCAGCCCGTAGGCCCGCCACCACCCCTTGGCGCTGGCCTCCCGGGTCAGCTCCAGGATCTCGGTCCACCGGTCGCCGCCGACGTCGAACAGGTCGAGCATGCTGCGCACGATGTGCACGTCGACGCCCTGGTGGGCGTTCTCGATGCGGCTGAGCTTGCTCGGGGAGAAGTCGAGCAGCGGCGCGGCCGCCTCGATGGTCAGGCCGGCGTGCACCCGCAGCTCCCGCAGGGTGCGCGCCAGCTGACGTCTCCGGACGAGGGAACCGTTGCGCACGCCCCACCCTCCCCGCTCTCCGCGACCGCTCGACAACAGATCGTGGCAGGTGGGAGGTGTCAGGTGAAAGATCCAGCCGACACCGGCCACCCGGACCCTCCCCCGACATGCAGATCGAGGGGAAGCCCCGGGACCGGATCACCGAGGCCGGGGCCGTGATCGCCGGGTGGACGCGGTTGTGGTCGCAGCTGCTGGTGGTGCACGTCGCCGGGCCGGACGGGCGCTGCCGGGGCTGTCCGAGCAGCCTGAACGTCGCGCCGCTCTCGCCCTGCCGCCTGGCGGAGCTCGCCGGGGCGGCGCAGGCTGCGTACCGCGCGCAGAGCCGCGAGCGGGGTGCTCGCGCATGATCGTTCCCGGATCACCTCCAGCGCCCGTCCTAGGGCGCTCCGCGGCACCTCCGACTGATCGATCGTTCCGAGATTTCTCGAAACGATCATGCGATGAACCGCAGCTCGACCGCGTCGTGCACGGGGCGGTACCCGATGCGGGGGTAGAGCCGGTTGGTCGTGGGGTTGGCGAGGTCGGTGAAGAGCACCACCCGCTCCGCGCCGGCGTCGAGCGCCCACTGCGACGCCGCTGCCGTCACGGCCGCGGCGTAGCCGTGTCCGCGGTGCTCCGGCGGGGTGTAGACCGGCCCGATCCGGGACGCGCGGGCGATCACCGGCTTCGCGCACGCCTGCGCGACCGGCGTTCCGCCGACCTCCCATAGCATCTCGCCTGCCCCGAGCCGCAGGGAGCGGGTAACCAGACCCTCCGGGTCGTGCTCCTTGTCGTGCCCGGCCTCCGCGCCGAACGCCCGGCGCCACGCCCCGAGCAGCGGGATGTCGCCGGCCTCCGCGAGGCGGGCCCGCCCGGGCACCCCGTGCGGGGGTGCGAGCACGTCCAGCGCGAACAGTCGCGTCCGCATCGAAGGCTCCACCCGGCAGCCGGTGCGCGCGACGCGCGCGGCGGCGAACGCCTCGGCCTCGGCGACGGGTCCGTGCGCCCCGTCCGCGACGGGGTCCGCCTCGGCCAGCACCCGTTCGACGACCGCGGCGTGTCGCGCGGGCACGGCCGAGACGAGCGTCGCCCGGCCCGGCGACCGCAACGCCGCCCCCGTCACCTCGCCCGCTTCCTGCACGGTGAGCAGCACCGCGCTCGGCTCGCCGCCCCGGTGCATCGCGTCGAGCACGGTGAGCGCCATGGTGTGGCGCAGCGGGTCGGCCTGCAGGAGCGGGCCGGCGGCCGCGGCGAACGCGCGGGGGTCATCGTGCAGAACGATCTCCATGCACCGACGATGCCGCCCCGGCCCGTGTCAGCAAAGCCACTTTCATGACGCCTGGCGTCGTGAAAGTGGCTTTGCCGACACCTACAGGACCGGCAGGTACGTCGCCAGCTCGTACGGGGTGACCTGGCGGCGGTAGCCGTCCCACTCCCTGCGCTTGTTGCGCAGGAAGAAGTCGAAGACGTGCTCGCCGAGGATCTCGGCCACGAGCTCCGAGTGCTCCATCACCGATAGCGCCTCGGTGAGGTTCTGCGGCAGCGCCTCGTACCCGAGGGCACGGCGCTCGGTCTCGGTGAGCGACCAGACGTCGTCCTCGGTGGGCGGCTGCAGCTCGTAGCCCTTCTGCACGCCGGTGAGGCCGGCGCCGAGGATCACGGCGAAGGCGAGGTAGGGGTTGCAGGCGCTGTCGAGCGTGCGGATCTCCACCCGCCGCGTGGACGCCTTGCCCGGCGAGTACATCGGCACACGCACCAGCGCCGACCGGTTGGCGTGGCCCCACGACACGGCGGTGGGCGCCTCACCGCCGATGATGAGCCGCTTGTAGGAGTTCACCCACTGGTTGGTGACGGCGCTGATCTCCCGCGCGTGCCGCAGCACCCCGGCGACGAACGCCTTGCCGGTCTCGGAGAGCTCGTAGGGGTCGTCGGGGTCGTGGAAGGCGTTGCGGTCGCCCTCGAAGAGCGAGAAGTGCGTGTGCATCGCCGAGCCGGGGTGCTCGGAGAACGGCTTGGGCATGAACGACGCCCGGACGCCCTGGGTGAGCGCGACCTCCTTCACCACGTACCGGAAGGTCATGATGTTGTCGGCCATCGTCAGGGCGTCGGCGTAGCGCAGGTCGATCTCCTGCTGGCCGGGACCGCCCTCGTGGTGGCTGAACTCGACGGAGATGCCCATCGATTCGAGCGTCTCGATCGCGTTGCGCCGGAAGTGCGGGGCGACGTCGTGGCTGGACTGGTCGAAGTAGCCACCGGAGTCGGCGGGCTCGGGCCGCGACCCGTCGGACGGCAGGCCGCGCAGCAGGTAGAACTCGATCTCCGGGTGCACGTAGCACGTGAAACCCGCCTCGCCCGCCCGCGAGAGCGCCCGCCGCAGCACGTGCCGCGGGTCGGCCCAGGACGGGGAGCCGTCCGGCATGGCGATGTCGCAGAACATGCGGGCCGAGTAGTGCTCACCCGGCGCGGTCTCCCAGGGCAGCACCTGGAACGTCGACGGATCGGGGCGGGCCACCATGTCGGACTCGTAGACGCGCGCGAAGCCCTCGATCGCGGATCCGTCGAAGCCGATGCCCTCGGCGAACGCGCCCTCCAGTTCCGCGGGCGCCACGGCGACCGACTTGAGGTACCCGAGCACGTCGGTGAACCAGAGCCGCACGAAGCGGATGTCGCGTTCCTCGAGCGTGCGGAGGACGAACTCCTGCTGTCGGTCCATGGGCGCCGAGCCTAGGAACGTCGGGTTACAGACATGTTTCCTGCCTGCTCAGGGCGTGCGATCTGGGCCACTCCGAACGCGAACGCGCGACAGCGCCCGTCCGTGCCCGGACGGGCGCTGCCAGTGGTCCGGCCCGCACCGTGGTGCGCCCCTCTTGCTCGCCGGCCCTGCCCTCCTGTCGTCGGCGCGGGGGACAGTGTTACCCACGTCACCCGCCCGGGGTCGGCGCGAGGCTGCAGCGGGCCCCGTCTGGAGGAAGCCGCAGGTCCACGAGGTAGGCGCTGACGATGTCGTCCACGCACCGGTTGCCCTGCAGCGCCACCGTGTGCTGCGCCCCCTCGACCGACAGCAGGCTCCCGGAGAGCGCCTTCGCCAGGTCCACCCCGGCCTGGTACGGCGTCGCAGGATCACCGGTCACCGAGACCGTGAGCGTCGGCGGCAGGCCCTGCACCCGCGGTGTGTGCGGCTCGCTCGTGGGCGGAGCGGGCCAGAACGCGCACGGGTCGAGCGCGGCGACGACACCGCGGCCGTCGTCGCGGAACGGCGCCGCCTCGTTGGACCGCCGGATCAGCTCGCCCTGCTCGGCCCGCTCGGTGATGCGCTCCTCGTCGACGCAGCTGATGACGACGAACGCCTCGATCCCGTTGCCGTAGCGCCCGTCCTGGTCGCGGTCGTTGTACATGTCGGCCAGGCGCATCAGGATCGTGCCGTCGCCGGACGCGAGCGCCGACAGGCCCCCCGAGAGCAGCGGCCAGAAGTCCGACAGGTACAGCGCCTGGATCGTGCCCGTCACCGCGTCCGGGTAGGAGAGCGTGCGCGCGCCCCCGTCGGCCGGCGCCGGCCGGTCTATCAGCGGGCGGGTGAGGGCCTGGAAGGTGGCGGTGGCCCGGGCCGGGTCGGTGCCCAGCGGGCAGTCCGGCTGCGTTGCGCAGTCGGCGGCGAAGGCGTCGAAGGCCTTCTGGAAGCCCGCGTTCTGGTCGACGGTCCGCTGCACGGTGGTCTGCTCGGGGTCGAGCGCGCCGTCGAGCACCAGCGCCCGCACGTTCTGCGGGAACGCCTCCGCGTACGCCGAGCCGATGCGCGTGCCGTAGGAGTAGCCGAGGTAGGTCAGCTTCTCGTCGCCGAGGACGTGGCGCAGGATGTCCACGTCGCGGACCACGTCCCGGGTGCCGACGTTCGCCAGCACGTCCGCACCGCCGGAGCGCTCGGTGCACCGCTGCGCGTACTGCTGGTTCTCCGCCTCCGTCTGCGCCACGCCGGTCGGGGACGGGTCCACGTCCAGGTCGGCGCGCTCGACCTCCCACTCGGCGTCGTTCAGGCAGTCGATGGTCGGGGTGCTGGCCCCGACGCCCCGCGGGTCGAACCCGACGATGTCGAAGCGCTGGCCGAGGGGGCTGCTCGCGAGCCTGCGCGACATCGACGCGCCGAGGCTCATCCCGGACGCGCCCGGCCCGCCCGGGTTCACCAGCAGCGACCCGATCCGGTCCCCCGTGGCGCGTTGGCGCAGCACACCGATGTGGGCGGTGCGCCCGTCGGGCTCGGTGTAGTCGAGCGGGACCTCCAGCCGGGCGCACTCGAGCGCCTCGTCGTCGAACGCGGCGCGGTCGCTCGCGCTCGCGGCGTAGTCGACACACGAACCCCAGCTGAGCTGCTGCTCGTAGAAGCGCGTGAGCTCGGCAGGCTGCGCCGCCGGCTGCGGGGCGGCAGGCACCGGCGATGACGGCTGGCTGCAACCCGCCAGCACGAGCGCGGCGGAGCAGGCGGCGACGACGACGGAGCGCAGTGGGTCGAGCACGGACCCCAGCATGCCAGCGCGCCGTGTTCCGGCCCGGTGAACCGACCGGGCGCGTCAGGGCTGCCTCTACGCGAGGAGTCGCCACGGAACGCAAGATTGGCGGTGCCGAATCGCAAGACTCGCCGTGTCGGAACGCAAGACTCGCGGTGTCGGAACGCAAGACTCGCCGTGTCGGAACGCAAGACTCGCGGTGTCGGAACGCAAGACTCGCCGGCCGCTGCGCAGGGCTCGCCGCGAGTCCGACGTTTCGCCCCGGCGAGTCCGACGTCTCGTCACGGCGAGACGGGCATGTCGTCACGGCGAGTCCCGCGTGTCGTCCCGCTCGATCCCGGACGTGTGAACCTCGTCCCAGCGGCGCGCCCGTCGTCCGCGCCCGGTGTCACGCTTCTCCCGTTAGCACCTGACGACCCGGGGACCCGCACGGGCCTCGAGGGAGGACGGACAGCGATGTCTGAGGAGTCCCCGTACCGCACCGCCGAGCGGCCGAAGCGGGTCCGCATCCCGCACCTGCACGCTCTCAAGGAACGCGGCGAGCGCTGGGCCATGCTCACCGCCTACGACGCCTACACCGCGGAGATCTTCGACGAGGCCGGCATCAAGGTGCTGCTCGTCGGCGACTCCGCCGCCAACAACGTCTACGGGTACGACAACACCCTGCCGGTGACGGTCGAGGAACTGTTGCCGCTGGTCAAGGCGGTGTCGCGGGGCGCGCGAACCGCGCTCGTCGTGGCCGACCTGCCGTTCGGCAGCTACCAGACCGGGCCCGAGCAGGCGCTCACCACGGCGTTCCGCTTCATGAAGGAAGCGGGCGCACACGCCGTGAAGCTCGAGGGCGGGGCCCGGTTCGTCCCGCAGGTCGACGCCCTCGTCGGCGCCGGCATCCCGGTGATGGCGCACCTGGGCTTCACCCCGCAGAGCGAGCACGCGCTGGGCGGGTTCCGCGTGCAGGGGCGCGGCGGAGCGGCCGACCGGCTCGTGGAGGACGCCCTCGCCCTGCAGGCGGCGGGCGCCTTCGCGGTGGTGCTGGAGATGGTTCCGGCCGACGTCGCGAAGCGCGTAACGGCCGAGCTGGACGTCCCCACGATCGGGATCGGCGCGGGCCCGGACTGCGACGCCCAGGTGCTCGTGTGGTCGGACATGGCCGGCATGAACCGGGGACGCAAGCCGCGGTTCGTGAAGCAGTACGCGGACGTCGGCGCGGTGTTGCTCGACGCGGCGCGCCGCTTCGGCGCGGACGTGGCCGACGGCCGCTACCCGGCCGAGGAGCACTCCTACACCTGATCCGACGAACGGCGCGTTCGTCGGGAATCGCTCACGGGCGCAGCCCGGCCACCGGCCCCCCTGCGCGGTACGCCGCGAGCATCGCCTCTGCGGGCGACTCCCGGCGGAGCCACCGCTCCCGCAGCCGGGCGAGGCGAGCGAGGTCGGCCGGGCGGTCCGCCATGGCCCGCTCGGCCGCGTCGAGGAGCTCCCCGGTGCCGGCGTGCACGTCGTCGTCGGCGAGCCCCACGCCGGCCACGTGCTTGTGCAGGCCCGCGTCGGGCGTGGTGCGTCGCCCCGGCAGCGTCGCGTCCAGCACGACGCCGGTGAGCAGGGAGAGCAGCTCGCCGTAGAGCTCGGGGTCGGGGCAGGCGTCGAACGCCTTGAACTCGATGCGGCCCACCTCGGCGGGCAGGCGCGCCACCTGGGTGAGCGACGGGTCGGCGTCGAGCTGCCCGTCCGAGCCCGCGAGGAACACGAGCGCGGCGGGCCGGACGCCGGTGCGGACCGCCGTGCGGGCCGACAGCCCGCCCCACGGCCCGCCGTCGCGGAACGGGGAGGAGAACGACAGCGGCACCAGCCACGGGCTGTAGTAGGTGAGCTTGCGCCCGGCGTCGACGACGGCGGGCTCGTCGAGGCCCGCGCACGACAGGTTCAGGTCCGGCCCGTAGGTCGACATGTGCAGGTGGGCCGTGCGCTCCTCGGGCGAGTCCTGCCGGTGGGCCTGCTCCCACGCGTTGAGCGGTGGCTCGATCCGGTACTCGGAGCGGACGGGGTTGAACGCGACCGTCGTGGCGCGCAGCTCCGTGCCGGCCAGCTCCGCGTCGAGAAGGCGCAGGTCATCGCGCAGCGCCGCGACGGCGGCCTCGATCGAGTCGTGGATGCGGGTGCGCACCTCGAGGCCCTTCGGGTCGCACCGGATCAGCCCGCCGTGCTCGTCGAATCGCTCGTAGCCCTCGACGTACCACCGCTTGCGCTTGATGCCCTGATCACCGACCCGCAGGTCCGGGTAGTCGGCCGAGTCCTCGGGCAGCGCGTCCACAACGGCCTGCAGCTCGTCGAACGTGGTGGACGTGTAGTCGGCGAACCCGCCGCCGACGTGCACGAGCGCGATCTCGTGCTCGATCCCGTAGCGGAACGCACGGCCGGGCACCGGCCCACCTCCCCGTGTCATCGGCGGACCGCCCGCCGCAGACGAGCGTAGCCGCGCACGACGGGCCGAATCAGGAAGCGGCGAACTCGATCTGGCCGGTTTCCGGGTTCGCTGCGGTGAGGCGCACACGCACGACCGCGCCCGCCGTGAAGGCACCGGTGCAGCGGGCGAGCACGGGTGGGTCGGGCAGGTAGACCTCGCCCGCCTCGCCGTCCGCCCGCAGGACGACCGCGTCGAACTCCTGCCCCACGCTCCCCCGCAGCAGCGCGGCCTCGGTGCGGTCGAGGCAGGCCCGGTCCACCCGCGAGGCAAGGGCGTCCGACTCGTCCATCACCGCCGGCAGCGTCGGGAGCGCCGCGCGGACCCACTCGGGCAGCTCGGCTCCCGCGGTGACCGCCAGGCAGACCTCGGTGCTGAAGCGGTCGGCCAGCCGGCGCAGCGGGGCCGTGACGTGGCTGTACGGCGCGCCGATTCCGCCGTGCCCGGCGTCGGCCGGCGGCTCCGTGCCCGCGGAGCGGTCGAACGCGTGGTACCCGGCCCCGCGCAGCAGCGCGGTGGCCGCGCGGCGCACCGCGAGGGCGGACGGCGTGTCCGCGGGCAGCCCGGCGAGCAGCTCCGCCGCCGGCGCGTCCTCCGGCCACCCGAAGCCGAGCTCGCGCGCCGTGCGCCGGAACGCCGCCAGCGCGTCCGGTTCCGGCGCCGGCAGCGTGCGCAGCAGGCCGACGCCCGCGTCGAGCATGATCCGCGCTGCGGCCATGCCCGTGAGCAGCGAGATCTCCGCGTTCCACGACTCGACGTCGAGCCTGCGCCGCACGCGCACCGTCCAGCCACCGGACCCGTCGGGCACGACCTCCTGCTCGGGAAGCTCCAGCTCGATCGCCCCTCGTCGCACCGCGTGGGCGCGGCGCAGCGGCCCGAGCTCGGGAAGGGCGGCCAGAGCCGGGTGCACGCGGCCCGCGGCCAGGTCGGCCTGCACGCCCGCGTAGTCCAGCCGGGCCCGCGACCGCACCACCGCCCGCTCCACGGACACCGCGACCTGCTCGCCCGCGTCGTCCAGGTCGAACGTCCACAGCACGGCCGCGCGCGGCCCGTCCGGGAGCAGGCTCGCCGCGTCCTCGGACAGCTCGGCCGGGTGCAGCGGCACCGACCCGTCGGGGAGGTAGATCGTCTGCCCGCGCCGCCGCACCTCCGCGTCCAGCGCCCCGCCGGGTGTCACCACCGCGCCGAGGTCGGCGATGGCGTAGTACACCCGGAAACCCGACCGGCGCCGGGCGACACCCAGCGCCTGGTCGAGGTCCTTCGAGCCGGGAGGGTCGATCGTCACCAGCTCGACGTCCGTGGCGTCGCGCCTCCCGGGCCCGGGACCGGGCCGACCCGCGGCCGCCCTGGCCGCCTCGACGAGCACCGGCGCCGGGAAGGCGTCGGGGAGCGCGAACTCGGCACGGACGGCGGCGAAGTCCGGTGTGGGACGCGGCGACGGGTGCACGGCCGGAGCCTCCCACGGACCAGCGCGCGCCGGGGACGGACGGCCACCCCGCACGAGCCGACTCACATCGCCGGACTCACCGTGCCACATGCCGGACTCACCGCGTCCACACGCGAGACTCACCGTGCACGAACGTCGGACTCGCCGCGCGCGAACGTCGGACTCGCCGTGCACAAACGTCTGACTCACCGTGCACGAACGTCGGACTCGCGTGCTCGAGGCGCCCCGCCCGGGCGAGTCCGACATCCCCGACACGGCGAGTCGGACATTTCGACACGGCGAGTCGGGCGTTCTGGCGCGGCGAGTCCGACGTTCTGGCGCGGCGAGTCCGAGTCCGACGTTCTGGCGCGGCGAGTCCGACGTTCTGGCGCGGCGAGTCCGACGTTCTGGCGCGGCGAGTCCGACGTTCTGGCGCGGCGAGTCCGACGTTCTGGCGCGGCGAGTCCGACGTTCTGGCGCGGCGAGTCGGGCGTCGCGTCAGAGCCAGCGGGGCAGGGCGGGGAGCTTCCTGCCGCCGGAGCTGTTCAGGTCGCGCCCCTTGCTGCGGCCGAGCAGCCAGGCCGCGAGGCCGGAGGCAGGGCCGGTGATCGTCGTCGCCGTGGCCTGGTCGCCGACCTCCCAGACGGAACCGTCCGGGGTTGCAAGGCGCAGAGCGGGGCAGTCGGGCCGCTCCCCCATCGTGGCGACGACGTCGGTGAGCAGCGTGGCCACCATCGGAGCAGGCATGTCGGCGAACGAGGCGCCGACGTCGAGGTCGACGGCGTGGATCCACATCTCGCGGGCGCGCAGCCACGGGATGTCGATCGCGAGCAGGTCCTTGCCCTGCGCGTTCTCGACGTGCGCCGACCAGGCGGCCTCCGGCATCCCCCGCACCACCTGGGCGAGCCGGTCGGAGGACTCCACGACGTCCGCGCGGATCTCCACCGGCGCCCGGCGCGCACCCGCATCGATGTCGGCGTCGCGCTGCTCGCGGCTCGCGTACGCAGGGGTGCGGACGCCGGTCTTCGCCCAGGTCAGCAGGTTGATCATCGCGTCGGCGTTGCGCGCGACGTGCGTCAGCACGTGCGCCCGGCTCCACCCCGGTAGCGCGGACGGTGCCGCGAACGCGTCCTCCCCCATCCGCATCATGAGGCCGCGCAGGTGGGCGGCACCGTCGCCGGCCCACGCGAGCGTGTGGGCGAGCGAGCGGGGACCGGCAACCGTCATCGCCCGCTGTTTCACGGCGCTGCCTCCAGGCAGCAGGTGTTGCGGCACTCACCGACGCCCTCGATGCGGGTGACGAGCTCGGCCCCGTCGGTGAGGTAGCGCGGGGGCTTGCGGGCGTGGCCGACGCCGCCGGGCGTGCCGGTGGCGATCACGTCGCCCGGGTTCAGCGTCACGATCCCGGACAGGTAGACGATCAGGTCCACCGGCGAGAACACCAGCTCCTCGGTGGACGAGCGCTGCATCGTCTCGCCGTCGAGCACGGTGGAGACCTCCCAGCCGCCGTCCGGGAGCTCGTCGGGCGTCACGAGCCACGGCCCCAGCGGGGTGGTGCGCTCGAACGTCTTGCCCTGCAGGAACTGCGACGTGCGGCGCTGGAAGTCGCGCACGCTCACGTCGTTGAGGACGGTGTAGCCGGCGATCGCCGCCTCGGCCTGCTCCGGCGTGGCGTGCCGGATCGACCGGCCGATCACGACCGTCAGCTCGACCTCCCAGTCGATCGCCGTCGACGCCCGCGGCAGCACGATGTCGTCGCGGGCCCCGACGAGCGCAGGGGCGAACTTCGCGAAGACCGTCGGGAAGTCGGGCAGCTGGTTGCCCATCTCGAGGACGTGGTCGCGGTAATTCAGGCCGACGCAGATGATCTTCTCCGGCGATGGCACGAGCGGCGCGTAGTCCAGGCCCTCCAGCGGGTGCGACGGCCCGGCGGCCGCGGCGGCGTGCTCCGCCCAGTCCGGCCGCTCCAGCAACGCGCGGACGTCCGCCTCGCCCGTCTCCACCGCTGCGGTCGCATCCACCCGGACCGCACGGTTGCCCGTCGCCGTGCGGATCGTCGCCAGCCTCATTTCCTCACCTCACCCGTCGTCACGGCGGGCAGTCTCGTCCAATCGGGCGCGGGGCACACGATCGGGGGGCCACTCGTCAGAGATCCGACATCCGTGACCGAGACGGCGATGAGGACGAACAGGAAGAACCGTTCGGGATCATTCGAACGGGCGATACCGTGAGCGCATCGCCCAATGCTCACACGGTGTTGGACGAGTATCAGTTGGCGCCCTAGCCTCGCGGCATTCCGGCCAACGGAGGCTGAGGGCATGGACACGTGCAGCAACGGGCTGCCCCGACTGGGTCGACGAAAGTTCGTGATGCTGATGGCGGGGATCTCGGCCAGTGCGACATCGGGCGTCGCGTGCGCATCGGCAGGGCCGGCTGAATCGCCAGAGCCCGCTCGGACCGTGTTCTACGCCTCGGTCGGCGCCGACCTCGGTTCGTACACCGTGGACGAGAACGCCCTGACCCTCACCCGGGACAGCGTCACGCGCACACCCGATCTCGTGCAGTACGTCTGGGTGCACCCGACGCTGCCCGTGATGTACGTGGCCTACAGCAACCGGGCGAAGGCGAACGACAACCACGGTGTCGCCGCCTACCGGATCGATCGCGGAACCGGGCGCCTGACCGAATTCGACCAGCCGCTCGCGCTCGACAACCGACCGATCCACATCAGCGTGGACCCGGCCGGGCGCCACCTCCTGATCGCCTACAACCAGCCGTCCAACCTGACCGTGCACACGCTGAACGCGGACGGCTCGATCGATGATCCGGTCGCGCAACGAGAACCCGTCGACGTCGGCGTCTACGCCCACCAGGTGCGCGTCGCGCCCTCGGCGAACCTCGTCGTGGTCAGCGCCCGTGGCGGCGACGCCACCGCCACGGCACCCGCGGCCCCCGGCGCAATTCGGGTGTTCCGGTTCTCCGACGGCCGACTGTCGGACGGATCATCGATCGCCGACGGCGACGGGCTGGACTTCGGTCCGCGGCACGTGGACTTCCATCCGACGAAACCGTGGATGTACGTCTCGATGGAGCGGAACAACGAGCTACTGACCTTCGGGGTGCAGGACGACGGGATCACCCCGTCCCCACTGTTCACCAAGGCGACCGTGAGCCAACCCGCGCTCCGCGCGCCCGCGCAGTACCTGGGACCGATCCACGTCCACCCCAACGGCAGGTACGTCTATCTCGTCAACCGGTCCGACGGCACCGTCGACTTCGGCGGGAGGAAGGTCCACGGGCCCGGGGAGAACACCGTCGCCGTCTTCTCCATCGACGAGGCAGGCGGCGAACCCACCCTGATCCAGACCATCGGCATCGACGCCTACCACGCGCGCACCTTCTCCATCCATCCGAACGGGAGGATGCTGGTGACAGCGGCCGTCGCACCGCTGTCCGAGCGCAACGGCGACCAGGTGCGCGACGTGCCCGCCGGATTCTCCGTGTTCGGCATCGGCGACGACGGACGGCTGACCTTCGCGCGCAAGTACGACGTCGACGTCAGCGCAGGCCCGCTGTTCTGGTGCGGGATGGTCTCCCTGTGAACCCGACGCACGGCTGACCCCGACTCGCGCGCACTCGTAACGCGACTGGCGGGGACCGGAGGCTCCGGCCCCCGCCAGTCGTGGTGCGGTTGTCAGATGGTGCCCTCGTCGGCGACCGCGTCGCCCTCGCTGCGCACCGGGAGCGTCGCGAAGACGGCGGGGGGCTCCCGCCACGGGTCGGTGGTCGCCCCTGCCCGCGCGTCCTGGACCGCGCGCCACACGCGCTCCGGGGTGCACGGCAGGTCGACGTGGCGCACGCCGAGCGCGCTCAGCGCGTCGACCACGGCGTTCTGCACGGCCGGCGTGGATCCCACGGTGGCCGACTCGCCGATGCCCTTCGCCCCGAGCGGGTTGAGCGGGGTGGGCGTCTCGGTGTTGGCGGTCTCGAACATCATCAGGTCCGCCGCGCTCGGCATCCGGTAGTCGGCGAGCGTGCCGGTGAGCGGCTGGCCGTCGGGATCGAAGACGACCTCCTCGTAGAGCGCCTGCGCGATCCCCTGCGCGAGCCCTCCGTGCTGCTGGCCCTCGACGATCAGCGGGTTGAGCACGCGCCCGCAGTCGTCCACCGCGACGTGACGGCGCGGCGTGACGCGGCCCGTGTCGGTGTCGACCTCCACCACCGCAACGTGCGCGCCGAACGGGAACGTCGCGCTGTCCTGGTGGAAGTCCAGCCCGGCGAAGATCTGCTCGCCCTCGGCCTGCGCCCCGCTCGCGACCTGCGCCCAGCTGACCGTGGCCGACGGCACGCCGACCACGCCGAACTCGCCGTCCTCGGTGAGCTGCACGTCGTCGACCGACGCCTCCAGCATCGCCGCGGCCCGCCTGCGGCCCTGCTCGAGCACGTCGTCGGCCGCGGCCCGCACGGCGTTGCCGGCCATCTGCAGCGACCGCGACCCGCCCGTGCCGCCGCCGCGGGGCACCGTGGCGGTGTCGGACTGCACGAACCGGATCTTCTCCACCGGGATGCCGAGCCTGTCGCTCGCAACCATGGCGAACGCGGTGGCGTGGCCCTGCCCGTGGGCGGAGGTGCCCGCCGAGATCGTCGCGGAGCCGTCGGGGTGCACGGTGACGGAGCCGAACTCGTCGCCTGCGCCCCCGGTGATCTCGACGTACACGCTGACGCCGATCCCGAGCTGCACCGGGTCACCGGCCTCGCGCCGGGTGGCCTGCTCCTCCCGGAGCTTCTCGTAGTCGACCAGCCGCAGTGCCTCGCGCAGCGACAGGTCGTAGTCGCCGACGTCGTACCGCACCCCGGAAAGGGTCTGGTACGGGAACTCGTCCGGCTGGATGAAGTTGCGCCGCCGCAGCTCTACCGGGTCGATCCCCAGCTCGGCGGCGGCGAGGTCCATCATCCGCTCGATGTGCGCCGTGGCCTCCGGGCGGCCCGCACCGCGGAAGGCGCCCATCGGCGTGGTGTTGGTGAGCGCCACCGCGCCGTCGAAGGCCAGCTTCGGGATCCGGTACACCCCGGTGGCCATCGTGTGCGTGGACAGGAACACCAGGCCGCCGCCGAACCCGGCGTACGCGCCGCTGTCGCCCACGACGCGCGCCCGCAGTCCGGTGATCACACCGTCGCGGGTGAGGCCCAGCTCGTAGTAGGCGACCTGCCCGCGCCCGTGCGGCATCGACACCAGGTTCTCCGACCTGGTCTCCACCCAGGTCACGGGACGGCCGAGCGCCCTGGCGACCCCGACGGCCGTCGTGTGCTCGGCGAGCATGCCCGCCTTGCCGCCGAACCCGCCGCCGACGTGCGGCGCGATCACCCGCACCCGATCCTGCTCCAGCCCGAACAGCGCGGCCGCCTGCGCGCGGAAGCCGTGCGGCATCTGGGTGGAGACCCAGATCGTGAGGTCGTGGTCCGCGCCCTCGTAGCCCCCGGGCAGGACCGCGATCGCGTTGCCCTCCATCGGCATCACAGCGAGCCGCTGGTTCACCAGCCGGGCCCGCACGACCACC
This sequence comes from Pseudonocardia hierapolitana, assembly GCF_007994075.1. Classification (NCBI taxonomy): domain Bacteria; kingdom Bacillati; phylum Actinomycetota; class Actinomycetes; order Pseudonocardiales; family Pseudonocardiaceae; genus Pseudonocardia; species Pseudonocardia hierapolitana. The sequence continues at coordinate 712,256 of NZ_VIWU01000001.1, forward strand.
TCGGCGTCCGAGAGCACCTCGGCGTCGGCCGACCGCTCGCCCTTGGCCAGGTTGGTGCCCAGATCCGGGAACTGCAGCTCCGCGTCCGGCTCGAGCGCGGCCTCCATGTCGACGACGGCGGGCAGCGGGTCGTAGTCGACCTCCACGAGCTCGACCGCGTCGACGGCGGCGGCCTTCGTCTCGGCGACGACGACGGCGACCGCCTCCCCCACGAAGCGGACCCGGTCGGAGGCGAGCGGCGGGCGCAGGATGTCGGGGTTGACGACGAACAGGCCGCCGTGCGCAGGCAGGTCCAGGTCGGCGGCGGTGAAGACGGCGACGACTCCCGGGGCCGCCTTGGCCGCGGAGGTGTCGATCCCGGTGATGGTGCCGTGCGCGAGCGGGGAGCGCACGAACGCGAGGTGCAGGACGCCCTCGAGGGCGAGGTTTCCGACGTAGGTGCTCGCGCCGGTGATGAGGTCACGGTCCTCGACGCGGCGAACGGAGGTACCGAGAATCGATCCAGGCATGCGAATGACCCTACGGTCCGAAACCGGGCCCTGCCCAGCAGTTGACGTGGGACCTGATGTCGGGAGAACCTCTCCCACCGGGAGACCTCGCGCGCCGGCCCGTCCGGACGTGCACACCACGGGAGGTCGGACTGGTCGGGGGCCGGTCCGGCCTCCCGACCATTCTGTGCGGCGTTCATCCGAGCGCGGCGTTCATCCGAGCGCTGTTAGTTTCTGCGGGTGCCCGGTTTCCACCACACCGACGTGCTTCCCCTCGGCCCTGACGACACCGAGTACCGGCTCCTCGACCTGCCCCCGGGCCGGGTCGTCGAGGCGGCGGGCCGCACCTTCCTCGAGATCGACCCCGCCACGATCACCGCGCTCGTGCGCGAGTCGGTGCGCGACATCCAGCACATGCTGCGGCCGTCGCACCTCGCGCAGCTGCGCGCCATCATCGACGACCCCGAGGCGTCGCCCAACGACCGCTTCGTGGCCACCGACCTGCTGCGCAACGCGTGCGTGTCGGCGGGCGGGGTGCTCCCGATGTGCCAGGACACCGGCACCGCGATCGTCGTGGCCAAGCGCTCCGAGACCGTGCTCACCGGCGGTGACGACGAGCGCGCCATCTCGCAGGGCGTGTTCGAGGCCTACGACGAGTTGAACCTGCGCTACTCGCAGATGGCCCCCGTCTCGTTCTGGGACGAGAAGAACACGGGCACGAACCTCCCCGCGCAGGTCGAGCTGTACACCGCGCCGGGGCGGGCGCCGAAGTACGAGTTCCTGGTGATGGCCAAGGGCGGCGGCTCGGCGAACAAGACCTTCCTCTACCAGGAGACGAAGGCGCTGCTGAACCCGAAGAAGCTCGCCGCGTTCCTCGACGAGAAGCTGCGCTCGCTCGGCACCGCGGCGTGCCCGCCGTACCACCTCGCGGTGGTGGTGGGCGGCACGTCGGCCGAGTACACCCTCAAGGTCGCCAAGCTCGCCTCCGCTCGCTACCTCGACACCCTGCCCACCGAGGGATCGGAGCTGGGCCACGCGTTCCGCGACCGCGACCTCGAACAGCAGGTGCTCGAGCTGACCCGCGGATTCGGGATCGGCGCGCAGTTCGGCGGCAAGTACTTCTGCCACGACGTCCGGGTGATCCGCCTCCCCCGCCACGGCGCCTCGCTCCCGGTGGGCATCGCGGTGTCCTGCTCCGCCGACCGCCAGGCCAAGGCCAAGGTCACCCCGGAGGGCGTGTTCCTCGAGCAGCTCGAGCGCGATCCGGCCCGGTTCCTGCCGGAGACCACCGCGGACGACCTGTCCGACGAGGTCGTGCACGTGGATCTCAGCCGCCCGATGGCCGAGATCCGCGCGCAGCTCTCGACGCTGCCGGTGAAGACGCGCGTGTCGCTGACCGGCCCGCTCGTCGTGGCCCGCGACATCGCCCACGCCAAGATCGCGGAGCGACTGGAGGCGGGCGAGCCGATGCCGCAGTACCTGCGTGATCACCCCGTCTACTACGCCGGACCGGCCAAGACCCCAGAGGGCTACGCGTCGGGATCGTTCGGGCCGACCACCGCCGGGCGGATGGACTCCTACGTGGAGCAGTTCCAGGCCGCGGGCGGCTCGCTCGTGATGCTGGCCAAGGGGAACCGGTCGAAGCAGGTGACCAACGCCTGCGCCACCTACGGCGGGTTCTACCTGGGCTCGATCGGTGGGCCCGCCGCCCGGCTGGCCCAGGACTGCATCCGCAAGGTCGAGGTGCTGGAGTACCCCGAGCTCGGGATGGAGGCGGTCTGGCGCATCGAGGTGGAGGACTTCCCCGCCTTCGTCGTGGTGGACGACAAGGGCAACGACTTCTTCGCCGAGGTGAGCCGGCCGACGCTGCAGGTCTCCTTCCGCCGGTAGGAACGCTAGGACAGCCGCCTCGGCCCGCTGTCCTGCCGGGTGGGCGGCGGGCCGAGGACGATGCGCGCGCCCGTGACGAACGCCCCGTCGGCGGAGGTGAGCACCGGGTCGAGCACGAGCGAGCGCACCTCGGGCAGGTCCTCGGCGATCCGGCCCACCCGCAGCACGAGGTCCTCCAGCGCGGCCAGGTCGACCGGCTCGGTGCCGCGGTAGCCCGCCAGGAGCGGCGCGGCCCGCGGTGCGCGCACCAGCGACGCGGCGTCCTGGTCGGACACCGGGACCACGCGGAAGGCACGGTCGCCGAGCAGCTCGGTGGCCATCCCGGACAGCCCGAAGGACAGCAGCGACCCGAACGACGGGTCGTCGACGATCTCGAGCACGCAGGAGATCCCCTTCGGGGCCATCCGCTGCACGTAGACCTCACTCTGCCCGGTGAGCCGGGCGAGGTCGGCGTGGGCGCGGCGCACACCGAGCGGGTCGTCGAGGTCGAGCCGGACGCCCACGAGGTCGGTGCGATGGCGCCAGCGGTCGCCGACCGCCTTGATCGCCACCGGGTATCCCAGCTCCTCGGCAGCCGCGACCGCCGCGTCGGCGTCCGACACCTCGCGGAAGTCGGTGACCGGTATGCCGTAGCAGGCCAGCAGCTCGACGGCGTCGGCGTCACCGAGCCGGTGGTCGTGCTCCGCGCCGAGGCGGGCGACCACGGCCCGGGCCCGCTCCGTGTCGATCCCGGGCTGACTGACGAACTCCCCCACCGGACGCGCCCGCCAGGCGGCGTAGCGGCTGACCCGCGCGAGCGCCGCCGCGGCCCGCTCCGGGCTGGGGTAGCTGGGCACCGATCCCGGCCCGGGCGAGCCGTCCTCCCGCGCCACGGACAGCTCGGCCGGCACCCCCTCGACGGCGAGGAACACCGCGGCCACCGGCTTGTCGGAGCCGGCCACGGCCTCACGCAGGGCCCGGGCGTACTCCGCGCCCGGGATGGCGATGGGCGGGACGAACACGGCGATGAGGGCATCGGCCCGGCCCGCTTCTCCACCCTCGGGGTCGTCCCGGATCGCCCTGGCGACGGCGGCGGCGAACTCCTCGGGCGGCGCCGCGGTGCCGACGTCGACCGGCGGACCCGCGAGCTCCATCCCGCCGTCGAGCAGTGCATCGGCGACCAGGACGCCCAGCGCGCTCGAGTTGCCGACCACCGCGACCCGCGGCCCTGCCGGGAGCGGCTGGTAGGCGAGCAGGAGTGCGGTGTCGAACAGCTGGGTGAGCGTCTCGACCCGGATCACGCCCGCCTGCTCGAACAGCGCGCGCACGCTGGCCTCGTCGATCTGCGTCGCGCTCGCCGCCAATGCCGGTGTGGGGCCGGAGTGGCGCCCGCTCTTCACCGCGACGATCGGCTTGGTGCGCGCGAGCCGCCGCGCCAGCCGCGCGAACTTGCGCGGGTTGCCGAACGTCTCGAGGTAGAGCAGGACGACGTCGGTGTTCGGGTCGGTCTGCCAGTACTGCAGCAGGTCGTTTCCGGACAGGTCGGCCCGGTTGCCGGCCGAGACGAACGTGGACAGGCCGAGCCCGCGCTCCTTCGCCGCCGCGAGGATCGCGATGCCCAGCGCACCGGACTGCGAGAAGAAGCCGACCCGGCCGGTGCCCGGGAGATCGGGGGCGAGGGTCGCGTTGAGCCGCACGGCGGGATCGTTGTTGACCACCCCGAGCGCGTTGGGCCCGATCACCCGCATGCCGTGTGCCCGGGCCTCGGACACCAGGCGCCGCTCCGCGACGACACCGCTCGCACCGACGTCGGCGAACCCGGCGCTCACCACGACGAGCGTGGTGACCCCCTTCTCGAGGCAGGAGTCCATCACCTCGTCGATGCCCGCGGCGGGCACCGCGACCACGGCCAGGTCGACCTCGTCGGGGATCTCGGTGACCGACGCGTAGGCCCGGACCCCGCGCACCGAGCGCGTGGCCGGGTTCACCGGGTAGACGGGCCCGGTGAAGTTGGCGCGCAGGAGGTTGGCGAGCACGGCGTGGCCGATCTTCGACGGGTCGGTGGACGCCCCGATCACAGCCACCGACGTGGGGTGCAGCGCGTTGTGCACGCTCCGTGCCTCGGCCCGCTGCTCCCGCGAGTCGCGGACGGCGAGCGAGCGCTCCGTGGGGTCGATGTCGAACTCGAGGTGCAGCACGCCCTCGGCGAACTCCCGGCTCACCTGGTAGCCGGCGTCGCGGAAGACCCGGACCATCTGGTGGTTCTCCACCAGCACCTCGGCCTCGAACCTGCGCAGACCGTTCTCCCGCGCGGCCGCCGCGAGGTGTTCGAGCAGGATCGAGCCCAGCCCGCGACCCTGGTGGTCGTCGCGCACGACGAACGCGACCTCGGCCGACTCGACCCGCCCGTCGGGCCGCGGATCCAGCCCCTCGTACCGCCCCACGGCGATGATCTCGTCGCCGAGCAGGCAGATCAACGCCACCCGCGTGCGGTGGTCGACGTTGGTGAACCGCTCGAGGTCGCGCGGGGGAATGCGCGGGTAGGGGCCGAAGTAGCGCAGGTAGCGGGTGCGCTCCGAGAGGCTCTGGTGGAACCGCAGCAGTGTGTCGGCGTCGCTGGGCAGGATCGGGCGCAGGTGCACGATGCCGCCGTCCGAGGCCACGACGTCGGCTTCCCATTGGCGGGGGTATCCCGGCTCGGGCTCCGCCGCGGGCGGGTCCCTGCGCGGGTCGCTGCTCGCCGTCTCACCGCTGGTCGTCATGCCCGTCAGTCCCTCGGGTCGTCGGGGTCGAGGCCGTGCAGCGGGAAGACCGCCCGCCTGGTCTCCAGCACGGCGGTGTCCACCCGGTCGGCGCCCTCGGTCCACGGGATGTACCCGGTGTCGCCGCCGTCGGTCATCGAGATCGGCAGCTGCTGGCCGGTGAGACCCGCGGTGTGGGCCACCCAGCCCGCGGGCAGTGGACGGTCCGGCTCGACGTCGCGGTCGAGCACGGTGGCGATCAGGTGGGTCCAGGACCGGGGCACCACCCGGAAGAGGCCGTACCCGCCGCCGCCCACGGCGAGCCACTTGCCGCCGGCCGTGTGGGTGGCGAGCTCGCGCAGCGCGCGGTAGATCGCGCGGTGGCCGTCGACCGTGAGCCCGAGGTCGGCGAGCGGGTCCTCGGCGTGGGTGTCCACGCCGCACTGCGTGACCAGGATCTGCGGCCGGAACTCCGAGAGGAGCGACGGCACCACCGCGTGGAAGGCACGCAACCAGCTCGAGTCGGGTGTGCCCGGCGGCAGCGGCACGTTGACCGCGGACCCCGCGGCCTGGCCGTCGCCGTACTCTCCCGGCCACCCCGTGCCCGGCCACAGCGTCATCGGGTGCTGGTGCAACGAGATCGTGAGCACGCGGGGGTCGGAGTAGAACGCGGCCTGCACGCCGTCGCCGTGGTGGACGTCGACGTCCACGTAGGCGATGCGGTCGAACCCGTGGTCGAGCAGCCAGGAGATGGCCACCGCGCAGTCGTTGTACACGCAGAACCCCGCCGCCCGGTCGCGCATCGCGTGGTGCAGCCCGCCCGCGATGTTGACGGCGCGGTCGGCGCGGCCCTCGGCGATCTCGCGCGCGGCGAGCAGCGACCCGCCGCAGACCAGCGCGCTCGCCTCGTGCATCCCGAGGAAGATCGGGTTGTCCTCGGTGCCGAGCCCGTGGCCCACGCCGAACGGGTGCTCGGGCGCCGACTTCACGGCCGTGAGGTACGACGGGACGTGCACCCGCTGCACCTCCTCGTCAGGAGCCTGCTCCGGCACCAGCGGCTCGATGCCCTCGAGCACACCCAGGTCGGTGGCCAGCCGCATCGTGAGGTCCAGCCGGACCGGGTCGAGGGGGTGGTCGCCGCCGAGGTCGTAGGCCAGGAAGTCCGGGGTCCACACGACCGCGGCCCGCCCGCTCACGGCGCCGCTCCCGTGGCCACGGGCCTGCTCGGATCGGCGGACCAGTTCGACCACGACCCGACGTACAGCGGGATAGGCCGCTCCGCCGGTCGGAAGCCGGCGTGCTCGGCCGCGAGCACGAGCGCCGCGGCGGTGGCGCCCGACCCGCAGTAGGCCCCGACCTCGCCCTCCCCCGCCTCCGCCACCCCCGCCAGCCACTCGGCCAGCGCCACGGGTGGCAGCCAGCGCCCGTCGTCCCCGAGGACGTCGGTGGCCGGCGCGTTGCGGGCGCCCGGGATGTGGCCCGCCTTCGGGTCGACCGGCTCGTGTTCCCCGCGGTAGCGCTCCGGTGCACGGGCGTCGAGCAGCACGCCGGTCCGGGCGAGCGCGGCCGCCTCGTCGGCGTCGAGCACCGGCATACCACCGGGCCGGACCGTGACGTCGCCGGGAGCCGGGCGGGACGGCTCGGCCGTGGTGGGGAGCCCGGCCTCCACCCAGGCGCGGAACCCGCCGTCGAGGACCGCGACCCGGCCCGCGGCGAACCCGGCCCACCGCAGCAGCCACCAGGCGCGCGCCGCCTGCACACCCTGGGCGTCGTCGTGGGCGACGACCAGCGACCCGTCCCGCACCCCGGCCCCGCGCAGAGCCGCCTGCAGCCGCTCGACCGACGGCAGCGGGTGCCGCCCCGCCGGCCCGGGCGGGTCGGCCAGGTCGGTGTCCATGTCGAGGAAGACGGCTCCGGGGATGTGCGCCGCGTCGTGATCGGGGCGGGCCGGCGGGCCCGTGAGCCGCCAGCGCACGTCGAGCACCACCGGGCGCCGCGCGGGATCCGGATCGTCGAGCAGTTCCGCGAGCCGGGAGGGAGCGAGCAGCGGATCCATCGGTGCGAACACCCGCACATCCTGCCCGGGATGGCGGGGCGGCTGCGAGCCGTTGCACCGATAGAATGGGGACTTGACGAAAGGGCTGGGGGCGTGAACGAGCTCATCGATACCACCGAGATGTACCTCCGCACGATCTACGAACTCGAGGAGGAGGGCGTCGTCCCGCTGCGCGCGCGCATTGCGGAACGGCTCGGCCAGAGCGGGCCGACGGTGAGTCAGACCGTGGCCCGGATGGAGCGCGACGGGCTGGTGGTCGTGGCCGGCGACCGGCACTTGGAGCTCACCGAGGCCGGCCGGGCACGGGCGGTGTCGGTGATGCGCAAGCACCGGCTCGCGGAGCGGCTGCTCGTGGACGTGATCGGACTCGAATGGGAGTTCGTGCACGCCGAGGCCTGCCGCTGGGAGCACGTGATGAGCGAGGCGGTGGAGCGCAAGCTCGTGAAGCTGCTCGACAACCCCACCACCTCCCCCTACGGCAACCCCATCCCCGGCCTCGACGAGCTCGTGAACAACGTCGACGCCGCCACGGCGACACGGGCCGCCTCGGCGCCACCGGTACTGGAGGTGGGCCTGCAGCGGCTCGACGAGTTCGCCCGCCGCGGCGGTGGTCCGGTGGAGGTGCGCCGGATCGCCGAGCACGTGCAGGTCGACGCCGACCTCATGGCCGATCTCAAGTCGGCGGGCATCGTGCCGGGGAAGGACGTGGACGTGGACGCCATCTCCCGCTTCGGCGACGCCGTCACGGTGGCGAGCAACGGTTCCTCCTCCTCGGTGGCGCCGCTCATCGCCCACGCGGTGCTCGTGCGGGCCCGCTGACCGGAGCGCGGCGCGAGCCCCTTCGGGGGCCTCGGCGTGCGCCGTGAGACGGTGGGCCGCGACGCGCGGCGGCCGTACGACGCGCGCCGAGCCTCGAGGAGGAGTTCTGTGAAGCTGCTCGTGACCGGCGGTGCCGGCTACGTCGGCAGCGTGTGCGCCGCCCACCTGGTGGACGCGGGCCACGACGTGACGGTGCTCGACGACCTGTCCACCGGGCACAAGGACGCGGTGCCGGACGGCGCGCGATTCGTGGAGGCCGACCTCGCCGACGCCGTCGACGAGGTGCTCGCCGACGGGTTCGACGGCGTACTGCACTTCGCGGCGAAGTCGCTCGTCGGGGAATCGGTGCAGCGACCGGAGCTGTACTGGAACGGCAACGTGGTGACGAGCTTCCGGTTGCTCGAGGCCATGCGCCGGCACCGCACGCGCCGGCTGGTGTTCTCCTCCACGGCGGCGACCTACGGTGAGCCGGAGCAGGTGCCGATCCGGGAGGACGCACCGACCCGGCCGACCAACCCGTACGGCGCGAGCAAGCTCGCCATCGACCACGCCATCGGCTCCTACGCCGTGGCCCACGGGCTGGCCGCGGTGAGCCTGCGCTACTTCAACGTGGCCGGGGCCCATGGCCGCTTCGGCGAGCGGCACACGGTGGAGACCCACCTGATCCCGATCGTGCTGCAGGTGGCCTCCGGCACCCGCGAGGCGGTGCAGGTGTACGGCGAGGACTGGCCCACCCCCGACGGGACGTGCGTGCGCGACTACATCCACGTGGACGACCTCGCCGACGCCCACCTGCTGGCGCTCGAGCACGCGCAGCCGGGGCGGCACGCGATCTACAACCTGGGCTCGGGCAGCGGCTTCTCGGTGCGCGAGGTGGTGGAGGCCTGCCGCGCGGTGACCGGGCACCCGATTCCCGCGGTGGCCGCCCCTCGCCGGGCCGGCGACCCCGCCGTGCTCATCGCTTCGAGCGAGGCGGCCAAGGCCGAGCTGGGCTGGCGGCCGTCCCGGACGGACCTCGCCACGATCGTGGGCGATGCATGGGAGTTCACCCGGAGCAGGACGGCCTGACAGGGCGTTCACCGATCGCCCCCGGTGAGCATCTCGCGAATCGAGGACGGCCGGAGGCCGGCCGTGGCGGCGCGTCGGACCAACGCGGCGAAGGCGTGGCCCGGCCACGCCCGCTCCGCGCGATCGAGAGCGATGTTGGCCAGTGCGCCGTCGCCGCGCAGCAACGCCGACACCGCGAGCAGCGTGGCGGGCTCGGCCGCCTCGGGGTCGGGCGTCTCCCGGGCGAGGGCGGCCCACACCTGTTCGACCACCGCGGCGTCCTGGGCCGCACTGCGCCGAAGCGCCCATGCGCGCACCTCCGGCATCCCGAGCGCCGTGGCCAGTGCGACGACGATCCCGTCGTCGGCCAGTGCGAGCCGCCCGGCCGCGGCGTCGGCGATGGCGGCGTCGACCACGGACATCCCCGCGGCGGGATCGAGGACGATCCCGCCCTCGGCGCCGTCGAGCTCTCCGTCCGCCGCCCGGATCAGCCGTTCCTCGCGGCGCCGGAGTACGGCCGGGTCGGCGGGAGCGACGACCGCTTCCAGCGCGGCCCGGTCGGCGTGCACGACCCTGCCCTCCGCCACCACCGCGGCCACGAACGGCGTGGCGGCGGGTTCCGGGACGAGCCCCGCACACCCGCACGACTCGTAGCAGGCCCAGCCTGCTCCACCGGCGGTGCGCTCCGCCCACATCAGGGCCTGGATCGGGATGCGCTGCGCGTCGAGTGCCGACTCGACGTGACAGGCGAGCAGCGAATGCGGGAGCGGCCCGGCTTCGCTCACCACGACGGCGATCGCGCCGGTGGGTTCGTCGAGGAGGAGGCCCCGCACGGCCGACGCGACGACGAGCTCGGCGTGTTCGGCGTACTGGGGGTGCTCGGGTGGAGGCAGGTCGACCCGCAGTGTGAGGCCGAGCCTGCGGCCGGATCGGCCGCCGGTGGCCATCAGCACGAGCGACTCGCGGGGGTGGAACCCGAGCATGGCCGGGACCGCGGCGACCAGCTCACCCTGGTCGCGGACGCGGAGCACGGGGCGGTCGTCGACCGGGAGTGCGACGGGAGGACGGTCGGCGGGAGGCGTCATGCGGCGAGAATGCGTGGCGAGGGCCGGCGATGGGGGCGTTGCCCCGTTCGGCTGTGGACAACGTGCGGCTGAACGGGCTGGATCGGGCCGATGTGGACACGTCCGCTCCACGGCCCGGTTCTGTCCGCGGTCATGTCGTCGACGAGTGTTAACCTCTTGCGCTTGCCGCGGGGCAGGAGTGCGGCAACGCTGTCCTCCTGCGGGGCGTGAACGGCCCGCCGACCGTGGGGAGGACCGTCGCGTGTACGACTACGACCTGCTCGTGATCGGATCCGGACCGGGCGGCCAGAAGGCCGCGATCGCGGCCGCGAAGCTGGGCAAGCGGGTCGCCGTCGCGGAGCGCCGGAACATGATGGGCGGCGTCTGCGTCAACACCGGCACGATCCCGTCCAAGACGCTGCGGGAAGCGGTGCTGTACCTCACCGGCTTCGCCCAGCGCGACCTGTACGGAGCCAGCTACCGGGTCAAGAGCGAGATCACGATCGCCGACCTGCTGGCGCGCACGCAGCACGTGGTCGGGCGCGAGGTCGAGGTGATCCGCAACCAGCTGCTGCGCAACCACGTGGAGATCATCGGCGGCACCGCCCGGTTCGAGGACGAGCACACCGTCACCGTGCAGGGCGACTCACGCGGCGACCGCAGCACCGTCACCGCCGAGAACGTCGTGATCGCCACCGGCACGAAGCCGGCCCGCCCCGCCGAGGTCGAGTTCGACGACGAGCACGTGCTCGACTCCGACGGCGTGCTCAAGCTGCAACGGGTGCCGGGCTCGATGGTCGTCGTGGGTGCAGGCGTGATCGGGATCGAGTACGCGTCGATGTTCGCCGCCCTCGGCACCCGCGTCACGGTGGTCGAGAAGCGCCCGTCGATGCTGGACTTCTGCGACCCGGAGGTGGTCGAGTCGCTGAAGTTCCACCTGCGCGACCAGTCCGTCACCTTCCGGTTCGGCGAGGAGGTCGCCAAGGTCGAGGTGACGCCGCGGGGCACGGTCACGAGCCTGGCCAGCGGCAAGCGGATCGCCGCCGACATGGTGATGTACTCGGCGGGTCGCCAGGGCGTGACCGACGAGCTCGACCTGGAGAAGGCGGGGCTGTCCGCCGACAAGCGCGGCCGCATCACCGTGGACAAGCAGTACCGCACCGAGGTGCCGCACATCTTCGCCGTCGGCGACGTGATCGGCTTCCCCGCGCTCGCGGCCACCAGCATGGACCAGGGCAGGCTCGCGGCCTACCACGCCTTCGGCGAGCCGGCCCGTGAGCTGCAGGAACTGCAGCCGATCGGCATCTACACGGTGCCCGAGATCTCCTTCTGCGGCCGAACCGAAGCGGAGCTGACGTCTGCGGCGGTGCCCTACGAGGTCGGCATGTCGCGCTACCGGGAGCTGGCGCGCGGGGCGATCGTCGGCGACTCCTACGGCATGCTCAAGCTGATCGTCTCCACCGACGACCGCACCCTGCTCGGCGTGCACGTCTTCGGCACCGGCGCCACCGACCTCGTGCACATCGGCCAGGCGATCATGGGATGCGGCGGCACCGTCGACTACCTCGTCGACACGGTGCTCAACTACCCCACCCTCTCCGAGGCGTACAAGGTGGCCGCCCTCGACGCGACGAACAAGATCCGCGCGCTCGAGATGTTCGGCAACGAACCGGCGTAGGCGACCGGAGCCGACACCAACCGCAGCCTCGGGAGGATGCACCGGGTCGGCGGGCTGCTCCGCGAGCCCGGGAGCACGGGCGACGGAGCGCGCGGCTGCCTCCACCGCCGCCTGTTCCATCGGCGGCGCCTCTGATCACCGGGCCGCGGTGCCTCAGCGAGTGCGGGGAGCGAGCTCCACCGTGTCGCCCCGCGCGACCGTGCGCAGGCGGTCGTCGTGCCCGCGGCGGCGCATCTCCGCGACGAAGTGCTCCAGCGGGCTGCGGAACACCCGGTAGTCGTCGTAGTGGACGGGGACGACGGTGGCGGGCTCGATCAGCTCGACCAGATCGGTGCCCTGGCGGCCGTCCATCGTGACGAGCACGCCGAGCACCCTCGTGCCGCCGAGGTGAGTGATCATCACGTCGATTCCTGCGAAGCGTTCGCGGACAGCGCGCAGCTCGGGGACGCGCAGCGTGTCGCCGGTGACGTATGCCCGCAGCACCCGGATGCCGCCGCGCTCCAGGTCCACGATGGTGCCCGTCACCGGCGGCAGCAGGCGGTGGACCCCGACCGGGCCGTGCCGGGCGGGCACCGCGGTCACCCGCAGCCGCTCGTCGCCGCGCACGACCTCCCAGTCGTCCCACGTCGCCAGGCCGGTCGCGGCAGCGAACCCCCAGCGCTGCAGGCGCCGGGCGGCGTGGGGGGTGGTCACCACGGGTGGCTCGCGCGGGAGATCCCGCTTCGCCACCCGGTCGAAGTGATCGCCGTGCAGGTGGGACAGCAGCACGGCGTCCAGCGGCGGGAGCTGATCGATCCGCATCGCGGGATCCGAGCCTCTTCGCCGTCAGGCCGTACCCCAGGTGCACCCGCTCGCCGCGCCGCACGAAGTTCGGATCGGTGAGCACGGTGAACCGCCGAGCCGCAGCAGTGTGGTCGCGGTCCCGACGAACGTCAGCGAGCTGCCGTCGTCGCCGTGCTCGCCAGCAACCATGGAGCCGGGATTACCCCTTCGAGGTGACCAGACACCTCCCCGGACTCCATGGTCAGCGGCGCCGCCCGGCAATCGACCTGATGGCCGAGTACGCGACGCCGCACGCCACCACCCATGGCCCGGCGACGATGAGCGGATCGAGCAGCTGGTGTCCCACGTCGGCACGCCTCTTCCCGATCCGCGACGCGATCCCGTGGTGGGAGAACTCGCTCAGCACGCCGGTCTCGGTGATGGGGTTGTCCGGGCGCAGGGTCAGGAACGAACGGACGTGGCTCTCCCACGCGTCGACCCGGTCGGCGGCCAGCAGGAGCAACCAGTGTGCGGCGCGGCCCTCGCTGTAGCGCCGGTACGCCGCCTTCCTCATCAGGCCGGACACTCCCCTGGCCGGACACGTGGTGCCGAACACCGGCGTGAGGAACGCGTGCTCGACCGACCTCTCCCGCGGCCGGTGCTCGAGCTGCCGCTCCGGGAAGTCCCAGTGCGCGCCGTTCCCGTCCGGTTCGGACCGCAGCTTCGGCACCGAGGGGCGGTCCTGTGGGTCCAGATCCACACCCCAGCCCGGGATACGGGCCCGCAGCTGGTCGCGCGATTCGATGGGTGACGGCTTCTCGCGGGTGTACGCCATGACTGCCTTTCCCTCAGCCTGCGCTCGGCACGACGAGCGGCTTGATGCAGCCGTCCAGCTTCGCCGAGAAGATGTGGTACGCCTCGCCGATGTGCTCGAGCGGCACGCGGTGCGTCACGATGTCGCTCGGCTTGAGGTAGCCGTTGCGGACGTGCTCGAACAGGCGCGGCCACTGCCGCTTCACGGGGCACTGGTTCATGCGCAGCGTCAGTCCCTTGTTCAGGGCGTCGCCGAACTTCACCGCACTGAACATCGGGCCGTAGGCACCCATCACCGAGACCGTGCCGCCCTTGCGCACCGAGTCGATCGCCCAGTTGAGCGCCACCGGCGAGCCGCCCTGCAGCTTCAGCTTCGCCGACGTCACGTGCTGCAGGAAGTTGCCGTCGGCCTCCGCGCCCGCCGCGTCGATCGCCACGTCGGCACCGAGGTGATCGGTGATCCGCTTCATGTGCACGACGATGTCGTCGTACTCGGTGAAGTTGTACGTCTCCGCGTGCGCGAACGTGCGCGCCTTCTCGAGCCGGTACTCCAGGTGGTCGATGACGATCACCCGCCCCGCTCCCATCAGCCACGCGGACTTCGCGGCGTAGAGCCCCACCGGGCCCGCGCCGAAGACCACCACCACGTCGCCTTCGACGATGTCGCCGAGCTGCGCCCCGAAGTAGCCCGTCGCCAGCGCGTCGGTCAGCAGCACGGCGTCCTCGTCGTCCATCCAGTCCGGGATGCGGCTGGGCCCGACGTCGGCGAACGGCACCCGGACGAACTCCGACTGGCCACCGTCGTAACCACCGCAAGTGTGCGAGTACCCGTAGATGGCGCCGACGGCGGTGGCGTTCGGATTGACGTTGTGGCAGTTGGAGTACAGACCGCGCGCGCAGAACCAGCACGACCCGCAGAAGATGTTGAACGGCACCATCACCCGGTCGCCGCGCTCGAGGTTGCGCACCGACGGGCCGACCTCCTCGACCACACCGATGAACTCGTGGCCGAAGGTGGTGCCGACCCGCGTGTCCGGCATCATCCCGTGGTAGAGGTGCAGGTCCGAGCCGCAGATCGCCGCCAGCGTCACGCGGACGATCGCGTCGTTCGGATGCTCGATGCGTGGGACGTCCTTCTCCTCGACCCGGATCTTGTACGGACCCCGGTACACCATCGCCCGCATCGGCGCCTCCTCCATGCCCACTCGGTCGCGCTGTCCGGGTAACCCGCGGCATCCCCGCTAACCGGGGTGCGGCGATACCAGATGGCGAACAGTGCGACGGCGAGTGCGAGCTCGGCGAGGTCTCCGCCGTAGTACATCAGCTGGGCGGCCGCCCGCACCTGGTCCGGCCCGTGCGATGGAGGTCCGGGTGCTCGGGCGTAGAGGAGCTTCGCGAGGTACGCGTGCGCCGCGCCGGCCGCGACGAGCACCAGAGCGCGAGTCGTGATCGTGGGGCGGCGAGGTGCGGGGTCGGGGCCGGCGATCGACCAGGTGAACACGCAGCCGGCGAGCAGGAAGTGCAGGTTCACGACGTGGTGGGCGAGGGCGTTGGTGGTGGTGATGGCGTACAGCGGGGTCAGGTGGAGCAGGTAGAGCCCACCCACGTCGAGGACGGCCGCCGTGGCCGGGTGGGCGAGGCCGTGCAGGACCCGGCTGCGCAGGAGGCGCCGAACCGTGCCGCGGCAGGCCACGGGGAGTACGGCGAGCAGCAACGTGATCGGAGCGGCGAGCACGAGCGCGAGCGGCGCGAACATGCCCAGCAGCAGGTGCTGGATCACGTGTCCGCGCGGGCCGCGCCGGGCGAGCGCGTGCATGGCGGGGGACACGGCGGCCGCGACCAGCACGAACCCGATGACGAAGCCGGCCGTGCGCAGGCGGGACCAGTTCCGGCCTGCGACCCTGCGGGAACGGACCGCGCGGCAGTATGCGATCGACGGGACCAGGACGACCAGCGCGACCAGCAGCCAGCCGGCGATGTCCGCGTCACCGGATGCATGGACGTCGTGGGTGAGCGGCATCGCCGGGGTCAGCGGTTGTGGCTGGCCGACGAGCGGGTGCTGTCCGCGCGAGCCCGCCACACGAGCGCGGCGCCGATCAGCAGCAGGACGGCGCCGGCGGTGTTCCACGCGAGGTCGTAGGCGAGCAGGTCGTCGACGCCGTAGCGGATCTGGTGGACCCGGAGGAGTTTGTGGTCGACGATGCCGTCGAAGAGCTGGAACGCGCCGAGCCCGAGGAAGAACCCGCCCCAGGCGGACATCGGGGCGAGGGCGCGGCGGCGGCGGAGGTCGCCGAGGGCGAAGAGCGCGGCAACGATCACGACGATTTCGGCCGTGTGCAGCAAGCCGTCCGACAGCAGCCCGATCTGCGGGGTGGAGCGGTCGTAGAAGTGGTGCCAGCCGAGGATCTGGTGGAACACGATCTCGTCGATCGCGGCCATGATCCCGACCCCGATACCGAATGCGACCAGTACCGACCGGCCGCGTTGTGGTCGTGGTGCGGATGCCGGGGCGGGCTGCCCATGGCCGGGGTTCGTCCGGTCGCTCGGTGCGTCCACACCGGGGGCAGTACCCGTTCCCGGCGGACGGCCGTCACCGCTGCCTCGGACCACCCCGCCGGTCGAGCTCTACCCGCCGTCGTCGGCGAACTCGCCGTCAGGCGGAAGCACGGACGATCAGCTCCCACGGCTCGGAGAGCTCGGTCCCGGGGAGGATGGTCGCGGCGTCGAGGCGTTCGAATAGGCGGGCGACCTCGCGGGAGAAGCCAGGGCGGCGGCGCCGACCGTGGTGAGGGCGGGGGAGATCATCAGGCCTTCGGGGATGTTGCCGATGCCGATGACCGCGAGCTGGTCGGGCACGGCGACACCCAGGTCGCGGGCCGCCCAGATGCCGTCGACCGCGGCCCGGTCGGTGGCCGAGAGCAGCGCGGTCGGGGGTTCCGGGCGGCGCAGGAGGTCGCGGACCGCGGCATAGGCGTCGGAGCGCGAGTCGGCGACGGGGCGGACCAGCTCCGGGTCCACCGCGATGCCGTGGGCGACGAGACCGTCGGTGTAGCTGCGCACCTTGACGTCGGCCAGCGCGCCACCGTGCTCGTCGGCGTGTGCGAGGAAGGCGACGCGACGGTGGCCGGCGGCGATCAGCCGCTCGACCGCGGCGCGGCAGGCGCTCGCGCGGTCCTGGCGGACCACGTCGAAGCCGCCGGGCTCGATGTCGTCGTCGAACACCACGAGCGAGCAGCCCTGTGCCGCCAGCGCCGCGAGCTCGGCGCCACCACGTCCGTGCGCTGCCGCCGCAGGCTGCGGGCGGCGTGGTCGAGCTGGTACCCGGTCTCCGCGACGGCCCGCAGCACCCGCTCCCGCGTCTCGGGAGGGGGCGGCTTCGCGCCTCCCCTCCGCCCGGAGAGCACGTAGGAGACCGTGGCGGTGGAGACGCCCGCGCGCTCGGCGATGTCGCGTTGGGTGGGGCGGCGCGGCGGCACGCCGATGACCGTAACCCGGCTTTACAGCGGAGGCGAGGACCCCTACCGTGCCGAGTTAATCGAATAACATGGGACAGCGGCGTACAAGGTGGCCGCCCTCGACGCGACGAACAAGATCGGCGCGCTCGAGATGTTCGGCAACGAACCAGCCAGGCGCGGATAGGTGGGCGCGGGCAGTACGACGCGGCCGCGGTGGTCGTGACGCTGCCGCGTCGGTGCGCGGGCGATGACGCGGTCATGCTCGCGGCCGCCGGGCCGTTCCGGCCCCGCATCCCCAGTGATCTCGGTTTCGAGTTGCCACAACCATGGACGACCGAAACCGCGGATCATGCCGCGCCGTCGTGCCGGTCGGTCGCCCAGGCCGAGACGGCAGGAGACGCAGGCCGGGCAGCTCAGCGGCGGGGCACGTCGGTCGCGTGGGGTGAGGGGTCGAACGTGGCCAGCAGCAGGCCTGTGAGGCCCTGCTTGGCATGTTCCGCGCCGTCGAGGTGCAGTGAGCCCGAGTCCGATGCCGCCGCCAGGGTGATCCGGTGGTCACTGATGGCGCGGAGGGTGTCGAGGGTGGTGACGAGGGTGGCGTCAGGGGGCCTCGGGGCGGTGTCGCGGCTGATGTGGAGCGAGTCGTCGGTGACCTCGACGCAGTAGGTGTCAGCGTCGATGCAGAGCTCGTAGACGCAGCCCGACCCGGTGGCGCGCACCGGGTCGAAGGACGCCTTGATGCTGAGCAGGATGGAGTCGATGCCGAGGGCGCCGTCGGGGGTGGTGGGGGCCTGGCTGCCCCACCGGCCCAGGTGGAGGAGGACCGGTTCCAGGGAACGGCCCCGGTCGGTCAGTTCGTAGAGGCGAACCCGGGCCGGAGGCGGAAGGTCGCGGCGTTGCACGATGCCGTGCTCGGTCAGTTCGCGTAACCGCTGGTTGAGCACGTTGGGGCTGACGCCCGGCAGGCCGGCGTGCAGGTCGTTGAAGCGTTTGGGGCCCAGCAGCAGGTCGCGCACGACCAGCAGGGCCCAGCGTTCGCCGATGACGTCCAGGCCACGGGCGACCCCGCATGGGTCTCCATAGCTGCGCATGCCGCTCATGCTATCTCAGCGATCCTAATTCAGGAGTCCTACTTGCTCTTCAGGAGTTACTCCCTCTACGTTGACGCCCATGAGCCTCTCCGACACCCAGGCGGCGGGCATGCCGCAGGGCGATGTGCGACTGCTGGGCACCCCCACGGCGCAGCGCCTGCTGAACGACAGCACTCTGATGGCGCGACTGGCCTACACCGCCAAGGACGGCGCGCCCCGGCTGATTCCGATGAACTTCCTGTGGAACGGCGACGAGGTGGTCATGGCCGCGTTCGCCGACACCTACAAGGTCCGCGACCTGCGGGCCCGCCCCGAGGTGGCGATCACCATCGACATCGCCGACAGCCCCCCACAGGCGCTGATGCTGCGCGGGAAGGTCACCCTGGCCGAGGTCGAGGGCGTCCTGCCCGAGTACGCCACCATCCAGCGCGCCGGGCTGGGCGAGGAGGCGGGCAGCGCCTACGTGGCGGCGATCGACAAGCCCGGACTGCGGATGGTCCGGATCGCCCTGCGCCCGGCCTGGGTCGGCGTCCTGGACTTCCAGGAGCGGTTCCCGGTCCTCACGCCCGAACCCGTTCTCGCGGCTCTCGGTGCCGGCCGGTAGTGGGCACTCCCGGGCCTGGCCCGGAGCTCACCCCGAGAGTCCGAGCGTCGGTCCGGCACGACACCGGGTTCACCGCGATGGAGGTCGACAGATGCGCAAGATCATTGTGACCGTGTGGACAACACTCGACGGATTCGTCGCCGGCCCGCGGGACGAGATGGACTGGTTGCTGATCGACGACCAGTTGCAGAGGTACGAGCGGGAACTGGTGGAGGACTCCGGCAGCCTGCTGCTGGGGCGGATCACGCACGCCGACTTCGCCGGCTACTGGCCCCGGGCCGCGCAGAACCCCGACGAGACGGATGAAGTGCGCGGGTACGCCCGACGGGTCGACAGCATGGAGAAGATCGTCGTCTCCGACTCGGGGAACATCGCGGCGTGGAAGAACACCCGCAGGCTCGGACGCGTCGACCCGGACGAGATCGTCGAACTCAAGCGCGGCCACGGCGGGGACATCGTGATCTACGGCAGCCTCACAGTGATCCGGTCCCTCGTCGAACTCGGGCTCGTCGACGAGTTCCATCTGCTGGTGCACCCCGTGTTCCTGCGGGCAGGCAAAGCTCTGTTCGAGGACGGCCGGCCACCGGAACGACTGGAGCTGATCTCCGCCGAGCCGTTCGGCTCAGGAGTCGTCCTGATGAAGTACCGGCCGGTCGACCGCACCCCCGCAACCTCCTGAAACCCGCCACCACCCGGCGCCACGGCAGGCTTGCCGGGGTGCCCACCCGCGCATCCTCCTGATCACTGGACGCACCCGCTGGATTACCGCAGGATCGATCCGAACCTTCGGTCGACGTGAGCGAGAAGGGATCGATGTGACGGGGTTGTCCTGGGTGAGCAGGGCCGCGCCGGATGGTGGGGCGCGCATCCGGGACCGAGTCGTCGCGTGCCGGGGTCGTGCGCCTTGGTAGTCGCGGCGCTGCTGGCACTGACCGCGAGCATCGCCTACGGGTCGAGCGACCTCGCGGCCGGGCTCGCCGCCCGTCTCGCCCGGCCGATCGCGATCGCGTTCTGGGGCCACCTCGCGGGAACGCTGGCCGTCGGTGCGATCGCGTGGACGGTGGCAGGCCGGCCACCGCTGGGCGGCCTGGCGTTCGGGCTGCTCGCGGGTGCGGTCGCGGCGATCGGACTGGTGTTGTTCTACGGGGCGATGGCCCGCGGTTCGGTGTCGATCGTGGCTCCCCTGGCCGCGTCCGGGGCAGTGGTCCCGGTCGCGGTGGGCCTGGCTCGCGGCGAGGTACCCGGCGCGCTCGGGTAGGTGGGCCTGGGGATCGCGGTGCTCGGCGTGCTGGTGCTCGCGACCGCGATGCGGCGGCGGACCGCGGAGCCGAACCCACCCTGCCCCGGCGCCCGTCCGGGCTGCATGGACGAGGGCGCCGCCCGATCGCCGCGGATCCCGCCGCCGCTGGGCGCACTGCTCGCTGCCGCGGCGTTCGGATCGGCGTTCGTTCTGATCGACCTGGGTGGCTCCGGCGGGACGTCACCGCTGTGGGTCGCGGCCGGACTGCAGACCGGTGGCCTGCTCGGCCTGCTGCCGATCGCGCTCGCCGGGCCCCTGGTGCGGCTGGCCGTGCCCCGTGCCGCTCTGCCCGTGCTGCTCGTCGCCGGGTTGTTGGCCGCGGCGGGCGACGTCGCACTGGCGATCGCGTTCACCCGGGGAGACATCGCCGTCGTCAGCGTGCTGGCCTCGCTGGACTCCGCGGTGAGCGTGCTGCTCGCGCGGATGGTTCTTCGCGAACGGCTCTCGCTGCGTCAGGCCGGTGCCGTGCTCGCCGTGCTCACCGGCGCGGTGCTGCTCGCCGCGACCTGAGCGTCGAGGGCGCCTCGCGGGCGGTCAGCCGGAGGCGCGGGTGATGAGCTCCCACGTCGCGGCCAGCTCCACGCCGGGGAGCGGGGCGGACGCGTCGAGGCGTTCGAAGAGGCGGGCGACCTCGCGGGAGAAGTCCAGGGCGGCGGCGCCGACCGTGGTGAGGGCGGGCGAGATCATCAGGCCTTCGGGGATGTTGCCGATGCCGATGACCGCGAGCTGGTCGGGCACGGCGACACCCAGGTCGCGGGCCGCCCAGATGCCGTCGACCGCGGCCCGGTCGGTGGCCGAGAGCAGCGCGGTCGGGGGTTCCGGGCGGCGCAGGAGGTCGCGGACCGCGGCATAGGCATCGGAGCGCGAGTCGGCGACGGGGCGGACCAGCTCCGGGTCCACCGCGATGCCGTGGGCGACGAGACCGTCGGTGTAGCTGCGCATCTTGACGTCGGCCAGCGCGCCACCGTGCTCGTCGGCGTGTGCGAGGAAGGCGACGCGACGGTGGCCGGCGCCGATCAGCCGCTCGACCGCGGCGCGGCAGGCGCTCGCGCGGTCCTGGCGGACCACGTCGAAGCCGCCGGGCTCGAGGTCGTCGTCGAACACCACGAGCGAGCAGCCCTGTGCTGCTAGCGCCGCGAGCTCGGCGCCGTCGAGCGGGCAGTCGGGCAACAGGACGGCGCCGTCGATGTAGCGCTGCTTCAGCACCCGCAGGATGGCCGCCGTGGACGCACCGGTGATGACCGGAAGCGCGACGACCGCGAACCCGCGCCCGGCCGCGGCCACCTGCAGCTCCTCGGCGAGCCGGTCCGACCACGGGCTGGACGGCGCCGGGTACATCAGCGCCACCACGTCCGTGCGCTGCCGCCGCAGGCTGCGGGCGGCGTGGTCGAGCTGGTACCCGGTCTCCGCGACGGCCCGCAGCACCCGCTCCCGCGTCTCGGGAGGGGGCGGCTTCGCGCCTCCCCTCCGCCCGGAGAGCACGTAGGAGACCGTGGCGGTGGAGACGCCCGCGCGCTCGGCGATGTCGCGTTGGGTGGGGCGGCGCGGCGGCACGCCGAAGACCGTAACCCGGCTTTACAGCGGAGGCGAGAACCCCTACCGTGCCGTGTTAATCGAATAACACGGGAGGCAGCGATGGCGCAGCGACCGACCACCCAACCCATGCCCAAGGTGGTGGCGGCGAGCCTCTCCGGCGCGATGCTCGAGTGGTACGACTTCAACCTCTACGGGATCTCGGCGGCGCTGGTCTTCAGCAAGCTCTTCTTCCCCGACATCGACCCCGTCCTCGGCACCCTCGCATCGCTCGCGACGTTCGGCGTCGGGTTCGTGTCCCGTCCCATCGGGGCGCTCGTCTTCGGCCACCTCGGCGACCGCCTGGGCCGCAAGCAGGTGCTCGTGACCACGATGATGATCATCGGGACGGCGACGTTCCTCATCGGGCTGCTGCCCGACTACCACACGATCGGTCTCTGGGCCCCGGCGCTGCTCGTGCTCCTGCGGCTCGTGCAGGGGCTCGGGCTCGGCGGCGAGTTCGGCGGGGCGTCGCTGCTCACGGTGGAGCACGCGCCGCGCCACCGCCGCGGGTTCTGGGGCAGCCTCCCGCAGACCGGCGGCCGATCGGCTACCTGATCGCCGTCTGCGTGGTCAGCCTGTTCGCCGCACTGCCGGAGGAGCAGTTCCTGTCGTGGGGCTGGCGGGTCCCGTTCCTGTTCAGCGCGGTACTGCTGGTCGTCGGCCTCGTCGTCCGGCTCAAGATCCAGGAGACGCCAGCGTTCCAGCGGGTCAAGGAAGCCGGGCAGGAGGAGCGCATCCCGCTGCTCGCGGCGCTGCGCCGCTACCCGCGCAACATCGCCGTGGCGTTCGGCGTGCGACTCGGCGAGGCCGGCAGCTCCCAGATCTACTAGCCGTTCGCGATCAGCTACGTGACCACGAGCCTCGGGTACGGATCCGGCGTCGCGCTCACGGGCGTCGTGCTCTACAACCTCCTCGGGCTCGCGCTCATCCCCGTGGCGGGGGCGATCTCCGACCGCGTCAGCCGCAGGCCGATCTACCTCACCGGCGCCCTCGTCGTCGCGCTGAGCGCGTTCCCCTACTTCTGGCTGCTGGACTCCGGCTCCACCGCGCTCGTCTGGACGGCGATGGCGCTCGCCGTGCTCGGCGGCGCCGTGTGCATGTCGAGCTTGCAGGCCACGCTGTTCACGGAGATGTTCGGCGTCGGTGTGCGGTACTCAGGGATGTCCTTCGCCTACCAACTGTCGGCGATGGTGGCCGGGTTCGTCCCGGCGATCGCCACCTCGTTCCTCGTGGCGTCCGGCGGCGCGAGCTGGCCGGTGGCGACGCTCGCCGTCGCGCTCGGCCTGGTGTCGGCGATCGCCACGCTGTTCCTGCCCGAGACCCGCGACCTCGACGTGTCCGAGCTCGAATCCCGATCCGTGGAGGCCCCTGCGTGACGCCGAACGTCCTCGTCTTCTTCACCGACCAGCAGCGCTTCGACACCACCGGGGTGCACGGCAACCCGCACGGCCTCACGCCGCACTTCGACCGGATGGCGCGCGAGGGCGTACACGTCGAGCGGTCGTTCACCTGCCAGCCGGTGTGCGCGCCGTCGCGGGCGGCGTTGCAGACCGGCCGCTGGCCGACGGCGACCGGCTGCTTCCGCAACGGCATCCCCCTGCCGGTGGGCGAGCCGACGCTGGCCCACCGGTTCGCCGCCGTCGGGTACGAGACCGCGTACATGGGCAAGTGGCACCTCGCCGACGACGACGTGGCGGGTCCGGTGCGACCCGAGCAGCGCGGCGGGTACGAGCGGTGGCTCACGTCGAACCTGCTGGAGTTCACCTCCGACGCCTACGAGACCACCCTCTACGACGAGCGCGGCGATCCGCACGACCTGCCCGGCTACCGCGCCGACGCGCTCACCGACGCCGCGATCGCCTACCTGCGCGAGGCGCGGGACCGGCCGTTCTTCCTGTTCCTGTCCTACCTGGAGCCGCACCACCAGAACAGCCGCGACGACTACCCGGCCCCGCACGGCTACGCCGAGCGCTACGCCGACCCGTGGCTGCCCGGAGACCTCGCCGCGCTCGACGGCAACACCCGCGAGCACATCGCGGGCTACTACGGGATGGTCCAGCGGGTGGACGAGTGCCTCGGCCGCGTCCGCGGCGCGCTCGACGAGCTCGGCCTCACCGGCGACACGGTCGTGCTCTACACCTCCGACCACGGGTGCCACTTCAAGACCCGCAACGGCGAGTACAAGCGCAGCTGCCACGACGCGTCGATCCGGGTGCCCACGGCGCTCGCCGGGCCGGGGTTCGGCACCGGGCGGCCGGTGCGGCGGCTGGTGAGCCACCTCGACCTGCCCCCGACCCTGCTCGACGCGGCCGGGCTACCGGTGCCGGAGGAGATGGACGGCCGCTCGCTGCTGCCCGTCGTGCGCGGCGAGCCGGACCCGCAGCCCGACGATGTGCTGGTGCAGATCAGTGAGTCACAGGTCGGACGGGCCCTGCGCACGCAGCGCTGGAAGTACGCGGCCGTCGCACCGGGAGCCGACGGGTGGACGACCCCGGCGGCGGAGCGGTACGTCGACTCCCACCTCTACGACCTCGATGCCGACCCGCACGAACTGCACAACCTCGTCGACAGCCCGACACACCGGGAGGTGCTCGCCGAGCTGCGCGAGCGCCTGGCGGAGCGGATCGCGGAGGCGGGCGAGGCACGCCCGCTGGTCGAGCCGGCCCCGCTGGAACGGGCCGGCTGAACGACGGATCGCCGACCGGCGGAACGGCGCCGGCGAGCCGCTGAGGCGCCTCGGAGTCCGCTCAGTAGTCGATGCCGAGCTTGTCGAGCCACGGGCGCGGGTTGATCTTGTTGCCGTTCGGGGTCTCGACCTCGATGTGCAGGTGCGGGCCGGTGGACCGGCCGCGGTTGCCCACCTCGGCGATCAACTCCCCGGCCGCGACCTGCTGGCCCTTCCGGACCATCGAGCGGTTGATGTGGCCGTATGTGGTGACGGTGCCGTCGTCATGGCGCACCCGGACCCACATGCCGAAACCGCTCGCAGGACCCGACTCGATCACGGTGCCGGCGAGCGGGGCGCGGATCGGCGTGCCGATCGGGGCGGCGATGTCGAGGCCCTCGTGGGCCCGCCCCCATCGGGAGCCGAACCCGGACGTCACGCGCCCGGCGATCATCTGCAGGGCGCTGCCCGCCGAGGTCGCCTCGGCCTTCTTCGCGGCCTCCTCGGCTGCGCGCGCGGCCTCGGCCGCCTTGGCCGCCTCGGCCGCCGCCTCGGCTTCCTCCGCCGCACGAGCCGCCGCCGCGGCCTCGGCTGCGGCCCGCTGCATGTCGGCCGCCTTGACCAGCGACGCCGCGTCGGCCAGCTGGAGGTCGGCGGGCAGGTCGGCCGCGACGTCGGAAACCACCGGCGCGAACGCCACCGACGTCGCGTCGGTGACGTCGAACGCCTCCGCGGGCGCTGACGCGGGTTCCACGCCGATGAGCTCCTCGACGGCGGCGCGCAGGGCGGCGCCGTCCGCGGCGACGGGGAGGGTCTGGGCGAGCGCGTGTTGGGCCGTGGCCGCGAGCGCTCCGCCTGCCACGACGGTGGCGACGAACCGTGCGGGCAGCGACGAGGTCAACTGCTGGACGGGTACCGACCGGTGCGCGGCACCGACCCCCGCTGCCGCCAGTGCGGCGGACAGCGGGGGCCCGAGGTGCGCGTGCCGGCCCTGGGGGGAGCGGTGCCGAGCCACGACCTTTCCTTCCGGATCTCGTGGCGACCCGGCCGGACGTCCCGCTCGGGGGTGCGGGCGGACCGTCGGGGGGCGTTCGGTCCGTGTCCGGTTTCGTGACCGGGTCGTTATCGATCCGGGGGCAACGTTAGCCGCCGCCCAGCGTTGGACAACTCGTCAGGCCGCGGAGTGAGGCCGTCGGCCCAGGTCGCGCGACGAGCGGCAGAAACGGCCACCCCCGGTGACGGCGACCGGTCTGCCGTCCGCCGTTCACCGCATGGTCACGTCCTGTCCCCCGCCGATGGCCGTCCCGTGCGTCGGTTGGAGCGCGTCTGCACCCGCGGGTACCGGCAAACGGGGCATCCTCAGCTGTCGATCGCCGCACCGGCTGCGGTGGGCGGTGACGAGTCGATGATCAGGATCGACGACCGGCGCACCCGTCAAGTCCACCGGAGGAGATCACGCAACCGATGTCCCCACCCCCACCCGTCCGGGTACGGTTGGGCCGCCGGTGCGCGAGGGGAGCGAGGTGTTCCGCAGGTCAGACCGTGGGGGCGGACTCCCCGACGAGCGCGTCCTGGCCGCGCGCAACGAGGCCACCCAGGCCTTCCTCGCCCTCGACGACGAGCAGCGCGCCGTGGCCGACGCCGTGCGGGTGGCCGTCGAGCTGAGCGGGAGGACCCGGCTCGGGGACGAGTGGCTCGAGGTCGCCGCGATCGGCGACGCCGCCACCAGCGCATACCTCACCGCCACCCAGGAGCACCCGCTCGACGGCAGCCGCCCCGCCCTCGGCGCGCTCGACGCCGACGTGAAGGCGCTGCGCGAGATCGAGCGGGCGCGGGAGGCGATCCGCCGGTTCCGGGCCATGCACGCGCGCAGCCTCGACGAGGCCGAGTACGCCGTCAGGAACCTGCCGCGCATCGCGCAGGAAGCGCGCACCACGCTCGGCAGCGCGCGCACGGCCGTGCAGAACGCCGCCGCGTCGGGCGTGCGGTCGCGGCGGGCCGAGGAGCGGCTCGCGGAGGCCGAACGGAGCGCCGCGGGGATGGACGGGCCGGGCGCCGGGCTCCAGGAGCGCATGCGCGCGGCGCAGCACACCCTCGAGCTCGCCCGCTCCGCGGCGGAGCTCGCCGCCGAGGCGCCCCGCACCGCCCAGCAGGTGCGCACGGCGCTCGCCAGCATCGCCACCCGCCGGTCGGCCGCGGAGACGAAGGCGGGCCGCATCGCGCCGTCGCTCTCGGCGCTGCTGCGGGAGTTCTCCGAACCCTGCTCCCGCGATCTCACCAAAGCCGAGACCGCCGCCCGCACGGCCATCGCCGACGCCGAGCGCGCCCTCACGGAGGCAGGCCGCCTGGCCGAGGCAGGCGAGTGGGACGAGGCGACCGACCGGGTCACGGCCGCCCGGGCGGCACTCGCCCGTGCCGAGGAACGGCACGACGCGGTGGTCGACCGGCTCGCCGCGCTGCGCGACGTCCGGGCCGATCCGGCCCGCCACGCGGCCGACACCCGCTTCGTGCTGCGCGACGCGCAGCGCCTCGTCGTCGACCGTGGCCTCGTCCGTGAGTTCGGGCCGATCCTCGACGGGCAGGCGGTGCGGCTGGAGAGGGCCCAGCAGCGGCTCGCCGGCGTCCACCCCGACTACTGGTTCTTCGTCACCGAGCTGCGGGGCATCCGGGAGCGGGTGCGCGAGGTCGTCGGGCAGGTCCGCCGCTCCGGGCAGTAGCCCGATCCCGTGAGTCGGGCTACGAGTGCGCGCGAGTCTCGCCCAGCCGGACGGGGGGCTTCACCAGGGAACCGACCGCTGCGGCGACGCCCACCACGAGCGCGACCATCTGCACCCACTTGCCCACCGTGACCAGGGCGTTCTGGCTGCCGAACATGTTCGCGAGGTCGCCGACCACGAAGAACCCGACCAGGATGAACCCGCCGGCCACGAGCGAGATCACCGGCGCCCAGCGCACGGGCAGCAGGGCGACGAGGCCTGCGGCCAGGAGGATCAGCATCCCCGGAGGGACGACGGGATACTCCCAACCGCCGAGCACCTGGATCGGGATCCCGAGCGCCGAGATCACCAGGCTGACGAGGACGACGCGCCGCAGGCGGTCGGCGAGCATCCGGAACATAGCTACCCCCAGTGCTGTGCGGCCCACCCGGTGTGGGCCGTCACCGACGCTAGGGACGGCGGCGGCCGAGCACGTCCGTCCGGGAGCGGCACCGCCGCTACGCAGATCCGCGTAGATCGGCTCCGGCGAGGTCCGCGGCGGTCCGCAGGCCACTAGCCTCGATGTTCGTGATCTCCTGGGGCCGGCGCGGCGCGCTGCCGAGCGTCCGCGTCGTCGCCGTGGCTGCGGTGCTGGCGGTCGTCGTGCCGGCCGGCACCGCGCTCGTCGCCCGGTTCCAGGCGGAGGCGGTGTTCGACGCGCGGGGTGTCGTCGCGATCCTGCTCGCCGCCGCGGCGTGGAGCCGGCACCGGGCGGCACCCGCCGTCTCGGCGGTTGCCGTCGTCGCCATCGTCGTCGGCTACGTGCTCGCCGGCCAGGCGTTCGGACCGATCCTGTTCTTCGTCGTGCTCGCCGCATTCGCCCTGACCCGCCACCGCCCCGTCCGGATCGCCGCGCCCGTCTGCGTCGCGTCCTGCCTGGCACTGGCCGCGGCCTTGTGGACGCGCCTCGACACCGAGCCCCACGCAGTGACCGTGACGCTCCTCCTGGCGTGGCCGACCGTGTTCCTCGCCGTTCCCGCGC
Organism: Pseudonocardia hierapolitana; assembly: GCF_007994075.1. Classification (NCBI taxonomy): domain Bacteria; kingdom Bacillati; phylum Actinomycetota; class Actinomycetes; order Pseudonocardiales; family Pseudonocardiaceae; genus Pseudonocardia; species Pseudonocardia hierapolitana. The sequence goes on from NZ_VIWU01000001.1 coordinate 740,021, forward strand.
TCGCCGGGGCGCTGACGAGAGTCCGGGCCGAGGCCGCGGAGCGGGAACGCGCCGCGCTGATCGCACGGGGCGCCGACGAGGAGCGGTTGCGTGTTGCGCGCGAGGTGCACGACATCGCGGGGCACGGCTTCGCCGTGGTCGCGATGCAGGCGGGTGTGGCGCTCACCGTGTTCGACGAACAGCCCGCCCAGGCCCGGTTGTCCCTCGAAGCGATCCGGTCGGCCAGCGAGCACGCGCTGCACGAGCTGCAGGCCACGCTCGACACGCTGCACACCGGCGCGCCAACCGCCCGGGACGTCCCCGATCTCGTCGAACGTGTGCGGGCCGGCGGGCTCCCGGTCGCGCTGAGCGTCACCGGCGACCCGGGGATGCTCGGCGAACGCGAGTCCGCCACCGTCTACCGGCTGGTTCAGGAGGCGCTGACGAACGTGCTGCGCCACGCCGGGCCGACGGCGGCCGAGGTGGACGTCGAGTACGGCGTGCACGAGGTGTCGGTCGCCGTACGCGACCGGGGCGCGGGCGGTGCGGCGGAGCCGGGACGCGGCCTGCGTGGCCTGCGGCAGCGGGTCGAGGAACTGCAGGGCACGTTCACCGCGCGGGAGCGGCCCACCGGCGGCTACGAGGTGGCGGCGACGTTTCCGCACGGGGGGTCCCGGTGATCCGGGTCGCCCTCGCCGACGACGACGAGCTCGTGCGGATGGGCCTGCGCGTCCTGGTCGAGCGCGAGGGCGATCTCGAGCTCGTCGGCGAGGCGGACAGCGGCGGGGGCGCGCTCGACCTGGTGCGCTCGGCCCGCCCCGACGTGCTGCTGCTCGATCTGAAGATGCCCGGCCTGGACGGTATCGGCGTGCTGCGGGCCGTTGCGGCCGACCCGCAGCTGTCCGGGACACGGGTGATCGTCGTGACCACCTTCGAGATCGACCGATACGTGGCCGAGGCGCTGCAGGCAGGGGCGAGCGGGTTCCTGCTGAAGAGCAACGTGCCCGCCGAGCTGGTTCGGGCGATCCGCGTGGTCGCCGAGGGCCATGCGCTGCTCTCGCCGTCGGTGACCCGCCGGGTGGTCGGCATGTTCGGGCGCAACCTCGCCGGGCCGACGCCGCCGCGTGCCGCGTGGGACTCCCTGACCACACGGGAACGCGAGATGGTCGCCTGGGTGGCCACCGGGCTCTCCAACGACGAGATCGCCCGTGAGCTCGTGCTGAGCCCGGACACGGTGCGCACCCACGTGAGCCGGGCGATGGTCAAGCTGGCCGCTCGCGACCGGGCCCAGCTCGTCGTCTTCGCGATGCGGAAAGGACTGTCCATCCCCGACGTCGCCGGATGAGCGAGCGTCGGCGAGGCCGTGCGATGAGCAGGGGTGGCGGCCCCCCTACCGCCACCCCTGCCGCTCTCAGCGCGGCGGTGCGGGCACCGCCGGTTCGACCCGGTCGACGCGCGGAGGCGACGGCGGGCCGTCGGCGTCGCACGTCACCGGGGGCGGCGCCCCCGGCTCGGCGGGCACGACCCGGATCGCTTCCCCGTCCGGCAGGACGCGGACGGCTCCCTCACCGGGCTCGACGCGGTGGCGTCTCCCCTCCTCCACCCGCGGCCGCTCCGGCCGGGCCGGAACGGCCCGAAGCCGCTCGCGGTCCTCCTCGGTGGGCTCCCGCGTCACGAGCTCACCGTTCTCGCAGGTCACGATCAAGGGCCTGCGGTCGTCCTCCGGCTCGCCCGCCGAGGCCGCACCTGCCGTCGCGACCGACAGGGCCGCGGCCACCAGCACGGCCACCGCGATGCTCCGCTCACCCACCCCGCCGGCTCCGCCGGCTCGCCATCCCCCAGGTCTGCGCATCGTTCGCCTTCCGCTCGTCTCTCTCGGACGGGGGAAGCCTCGCGGGGTCAGGCTGAACCGGGCCTGAACGTTCCCGAACGCGTCTTCAGGTTCGGCTCAGGCGCACCCGCGAGACTGCCTGCCGTGCGGATGTTGCTGGTGGACGACGAGCGACGGCTGACCGACGTGCTCGCGAGCGGGCTGGCGAACGAGGGGTTCGCGGTGGACGTCGCCCACGACGGGCGGGACGGGCTGTGGCTCGCCACCGAGAACGACTACGACGTGATCGTCCTCGACGTGATGCTGCCGCGGCTGTCCGGCTACGCCGTCTGCCGCGAGCTGCGGGATGCGCGCAACTGGACGCCGATCCTCATGCTCACCGCCAAGGACGGCGTGCACGACGAGGCCGAGGCGCTCGACACCGGGGCGGACGACTACCTGTCCAAGCCGTTCTCGTACGTGGTGCTGCTCGCGCGGCTGCGGGCCCTCGTCCGCAGGGGTGGACCGGCGCGACCGGTGTCGATCGCCGTCGGTGACCTGACGCTCGATCCGGCCGGCCTGCGCTGCCGGCGCGGCGAGGTGGACATCGCGTTGACGCCGAAGGAGTTCGCCGTTCTGCACGGGCTGGCGCGCCGGGCGGGCGAGGTCGTGTCCAAGCGGGAGCTGCTCGCGCAGGCGTGGGACTTCGCCTACGACGGCGACCCGAACATCGTCGAGGTCTACGTGAGCGCGCTCCGGCGCAAGATCGATGCCCCGTTCGGCCGGACGTCGCTGGTCACCGTGCGGGGAGCCGGTTACCGGCTGGAGGCAACGTCATGAGGGTCGTGAAGCTGCCCTCGCGGATGTCGGTGCGCCTGCGGGCGACGCTCGCCGCCACGGCCGTCGTCGCCGTCGCGCTCGGCGGCGCGTCCGCGGTGCTGGTGAGCGTGCTGGCCGGCAGCCTGGCCGACAGCGCGGCCGCCGAGGCGGAGCGCCGGGCCGCCCTGACCGCGCAGCTGCTCGCGATGCCCACCCCACCGGCCCCGGTGGAGGAACCCCGGCTGATGGTCGCGCCGGACGTCGTCGTGCGCCCGGCGCTGCCGGGCGTCCCCCCGCCCACCGTCACGCAGTCGGAACGCTTCGCCGTGGCCAGCCGGCCCGTGCTGACCGCAGACGGCGCCGTGCTCGTGCAGGCCAGGGCGTCGCTGCACCCGGCCGCCGCCGCACTCGAGACGTTGCGCTCGGTGCTGCTGCCCGGTGTCCCCGCCCTGCTCCTGCTGGTCGCCGCGCTCACCTGGTTCGCCGTCGGGCGGGCGCTCGCACCGGTCTCGGAAATCCGCCGCGAGCTCGCCGACATCACCGCCACCGACCTGCACCGCCGCGTCCCGGTGCCAGCCGCGCGGGACGAGGTCAGGCTCCTCGCCGAGACCACGAACCGCACCCTCGACCGGCTCGAGCACGCGGTCGGGCAGCACCGCCGGTTCGTCGCCGACGCGGCGCATGAGCTGCGCAGCCCCCTGGCAGTGCTGCGCACCCGCCTGGAGATCGCCCCGCCCCAGCCGCTCGCGGCCGAGGCACTCGCCGACGTCGAGCGGATCCAGCGGCTCACCACCGACCTGCTGCTGCTGGCCCGGCTCGACGCCGGCGAACCACCCGAGCACGGCGAGGTCGACCTCGGGCAGGTCGCCGCCGAGGAGGCCGCGCTGGCCCGGCCGCGCTCCGACGTCCAGGTGGACCTGCGGATCGACGCCGGGATCGTGGTGCCCGGTTCGGCGGAGCAGCTGCGCAGGCTGGTGGCCAACCTCGTCGACAACGCCGTGCGGCACGCGTCGAGCACCGTGACCGTCCGCCTGGGCGAGCGTGACGGCCATGCCGTGCTGGAGGTCGAGGACGACGGGCCGGGCATCCCGGCCGACCGGCAGGAAGCGGTCTTCGACCGGTTCGCCCGCCTCGACGAGGCGAGGGCCCGCGACGCAGGCGGCTCCGGGCTGGGTCTGGCGATCGCCCGCGACGTCGCGGTGCTCCACGGCGGTTCGCTCACGGTGGCGGGCGGCCCGCCGGGCGCGCTGCTGCGGGCCCGGTTCCCGATCGGCTGATCTCGCGCGGCCGCGGAAACGCCTGCGGCCCTCCTGCCGACGAGATCAGCATGGGGCTCCGGGCGATCGCGGCGGTCGTGCTGGCTCCGCTCGCCGTCGCGGCCTGCGCGGCGCCGCTCCCCGTCGAGCCCGCGGCCGCGCAGGAGGTGGCGACCGGCGCGCCCCACCCGGCCCTCGAGCGGATCGTCGTGCACGGCACCGGGGACGTCAGCCTCGATCCCGAGTACATCCCCGCGCTGCGGGCCGAGGGTTACGCCCACGCCTGGTCCGGCCTCCGGGGTCTGTTCGCCGCCGACGACCTCACGATCGTCAACCTCGAGTGCCCGGTCTCGACGCGGGGCACGGCGGTGGAGAAGGCGTTCACCTTCCGCTGCGACCCCGCCGCCCTGCCGGCCGCGCGGGCCGCGGGCGTGGACGTCGCCAACTTCGCGAACAACCACATCCGCGACTTCGGCCGCGACGCGATGCTCGACTCGATCCGGCACGCGCACGAGGCCGGCATCGCGCCGGTCGGCGTCGGCGAGGACCTCGCGGCCGCGACCGCACCCGCCGTCGTCGAGCGCGGCGGCTGGCGGATCGCCGTGCTCGGCTTCGGCGGGGTGGTCCCGACCGCCGAATGGCTCGCGACCCCGCGCTCCCCCGGCCTCGCGTCCGGCGACGATCCCGACCTGATGGTCGAGGCGGTGCGCGCCGCCGACGCCGTGGCCGACCTGGTGTTCGTCACCATCCACTGGGGGATGGAGCTGGACACCGCGCCCCGCGCCGACGACATCCGCTTCGCCGAGGCGATGATCGAGGCGGGCGCGGACGGGATCTTCGGCCACCACCAGCACCGGCTGGGCCCGCTCGGCACGTACCGGGAGCGCCCGATCGCATGGGGCCTGGGCAACTTCGTGTGGCCGCGCCTCTCGCAGGAGTCGGCCAGTACGGCCGTGGCCCGGTTCGTGGTGGAGCCCGACGGTGCGGTGCGCGGCTGCCTGCTCCCCGCGGTGATCGTGGAGCACGCGCATCCGGAGCTGACCGGTGCCCCGGCCTGCTAGCGGCTCAGACCGTCAGCACCAGCTTGCCCGTGGTGCGTCCCAGCTCCCCCGCGCGGTGGGCGTGTGACGCGCGTTCCAGCGGGAACGTCTCGGCCACGAGCACGCGCAGCCGCCGGTCGTCGACGAGGCGGGCGAGCCCCTCGAGCCCGTGGCCGTCCGGTTCGACGAGCATCGTGGTGGCGCGCAGGCCACGCTCCGCCGCCGCGGCGAGCGCGGCGGGCGCGGCCGCCGAAGGCAGGCAGATGAGCCGGCCCTCCGGGTGCAGGACCTCGAGCGAGCGCGTCGACACCTCGCCGCCGATGAGATCGAGCACGAGGTCGACCGGGTCGATCGCCTTCTCGAACGCCTCGGCGCGGTAGTCGATCGCCTCGTCGATGCCTAGGTCGTGCAGCAGGTTGTGCTTCCCCGCCGACGCCGTGCCGATCACGTGCGCGCCCCGCGCCTTCGCGATCTGGACTGCGAGGTGGCCCACCCCGCCCGCCGCGGCGTGCACGAGGACACGCTGCCCCGGCTGCACGGCGGCGATGTCCACGAGGCACTGCCACGCGGTGAGCCCGGCGAGCGACAGGCCGGCCGCCTCCACCTCGGAGAGCCCGGCGGGGCGGTGGGCGAAGTGGCGGGACGGGGCCGTCACGAACTCGGCGTACGCGCCCGCCTGGCGCGGGAACCACGGCATCCCGAACACGGAGTCGCCCACCGCGAAGCGGGTGACGCCACGCCCGACCGCGTCGACGGTGCCCGCGACGTCCCATCCCACGGTGAACGGCGGCGGGCCGAGCACCGCGGCCATCCCGGCCCCCGCGCGGGTCTTCCAGTCCACGGGGTTCACGCCGGCCGCTCCGACCCGCACCCGGATCTCGGTGGGCAGCGGCTGCGGGATCTCCGCCTCGCCGAGCTCGAGCACCTCCGGTCCGCCGGTCGCAAGCTGTGTGATGACGCGCATCGTTCCCACGCCGGATGCCTACCACCGGCACGCCCCGCATCGCGGGCAGGAACCGCGTCCCCGCCTCCTCGCGCGACGAACGGCATCCTTTCCGCGCCAGGATTATCCGCGCAGGACCGCTTGTGTCTGGGTGACGCGCGCGGCGAGGCGGCCGTCGGCGTCGCGCAGCTCGGTGTCGGCCACGATCACGCTCCGCCCTGCGTTGAGCAGCCGGGCCGTCGCCTCCACGTGGCCCCCCGTCACCGGTCGCAGGAAGTTGGTCGCCGAGGTCACGGTGGCGGTGCCCGTCGCCCCGTCGGGCAGGTTGAGGAACGCGCACCAGCCGCCCGCGGCGTCGGCGAGCGCCATCAGCGCCCCGCCGTGCAGCAACCCGCCCGACGTGCAGCGGGTGGCGTCCCAGTCCAACCGCAGCACGACCTCGTCGGGACCCACCTTCAGCGCCGTCGCACCGAGCACTGCGGTGAACGGCATGGCGGCGTGCAGCGCAGTGGTGAGCTCGTCGGTCATGGCGATCACCCTGCCCGTCGTCCCGACGCCGGTCCATTACCCCGGACGTCATCGAGCGGCCACGGCCGGGCGGCTAACGTCGCCGGCATGACCGCCGCAACCGCCACCGGCACCTCGTTCGGATCCCAGCTGCGCGAGTGGCGGCAGCGGCGCCGCCTCACCCAGCTCGACCTCGGCATCCAGGCGGACGTGTCGGCCCGGCACCTCAGCTTCCTGGAGACGGGCCGGTCGCGGCCCAGCCGGGAGATGGTGCTGCTGCTCGCAGAGGAGCTGGACATGCCGCTGCGCGCCAGGAACGAGCTGATGATGGCCGCCGGGTACGCCCCCGCCTACACCGAGCATTCGCTCGACGACGCCGAGATGGGTGAGGTCCAGCGCTCCCTGAAGCAGATCCTCGAGGGCCACGCGCCGTTCCCGGCCGTGCTCGTCGACGGGAGCTGGAACATGCTGGGCGCCAACAGCGCCGTGGCGCTGCTCACCGACCTCGTCGACCCCGCGCTGCTCACGCCGCCGGTGAACGTGCTGCGCGTGAGCCTGCACCCGCGCGGCCTCGCCCCGCACGTCGCCGACCTGCCCGAGTACGCGGCGCACCTGGTCTCCCGGTTGCGCAGGCAGGCCGAGCGCTCCGCGACGACCGGGCTGCGGGTCCTGCTGGACGAGCTCACCGGCTACTGCCGCGACGCGGGGCTCGACCCGATGGCGCAGCCGCGCGACCGCATCGTGCTGCCGCTGCGGCTGCGCCACCCCGACCAGGAGCTCACGATGTTCAGCACCGTCGCCGTGCTCGGCGCCCCGCTGGACGTCACCCTCGACGAGATCGCCATCGAGAGCTTCTTCCCCGCCGACGACGCCACCAGCGCGTACCTGCGGGAGCGGTTCGGGTAATTCGGCCCGGAACGTCGGGCCCACCCGGCACCATGGAGTGCCGGGGGTGGGGCGGGTGGGCGAGCCGCTGATCGGTGTCGAGGACATGGAGACCCCGCGCTGGGCCGAGGGCTACGCAGCCACGGCGAACGCGGGCCTGCGCGCGGTGGCCGCGAAGGTGCCGGCCACAGTGGCGCTCGCCGTCCGGTGGGCCTGGCGGGCGTCGCCGCCACTCACGCTGCTCGCGGGCGTCGTGCAGCTCGCCGCGGGCGCGGTCACCGCGTTCGGGCTCCTCGCCACCGCCGACGTCTTCACCCAGCTGCTCGCGCAGGGGCCCACGCCGGAGCGGGTGGTGGCGGCGCTGCCCGCGATCGCCACGGTCGTCGCGGCCGGGGCGGCGCGCGGCCTGCTCGACGCCGCGGTGGCCGCGGTGCAGGGGGCGCTCGTGCCCCGGGTCGAGCAGCGGGCGCAGGACGACCTGCACGCCGCGGTGCTCCGCGTGGACCTCGCCGCGTTCGACGACGCCGATTTCACCGAGCTCGTCGAGCGGGCCTCCTCGGAGGGGCCGTCGCGGATCAGGAGTTGCGCCCAGGACACCGGCGATCTGATGGCCAGCCTCGTCTCGGTCTCGGCCGCCGTCGTCAGCGCGGGCGTGCTGCACCCGGTGCTGGCCCCGGTGGTGCTGCTCGCGGCCCTGCCGCGGGGCTGGGCCACCGTGCGCTCCGCCCGCCTGATGTTCGCGTCCTTCGTGCGGATGACGTCCGCCCGCCGCCGCAGCTCCGTCACGAGGATGTTGATCACCGGACGCGACCCCGCGGCAGAGGTGCGGGCGTTCACCACCCAGCCGGTGCTGCTGGGCGAGCACCGCCGGATCAGCGACCTGATCACTGCCGAGGCCGTGCGCCTCGAACGCGACCGTGCGGTCGTCCAGCTGGTCGGGCGCACGGTGTCGGGTGTCGGCACCGGGCTGGCGTACGGCGTGCTCGCCCTGCTGCTCTACGCGGGCGGCATGCCACTGGCGCTGGCGGGCGCCGCCGCGCTGGCCATGCGCACCGCCGGGCAGTCCGTCGCCAACACGATCTACGAGATCAACCACCTCTACGAGGCGAGCTTCTACCTCGACCTGTACCGATCCTGCCTCGACGAGACCCGGCGCCGCAGCCGCCCGCCCGCCGCGGGACGGCTGCCCGGGGATCCGGCCGAGATCACCCTCACCGACGTCTCGTTCCGCTACCCGGGGCAGGAGCAGCAGGCGGTCAACGGCGTCAGCTGCACGCTGCGCCGCGGCGAGGTCATCGCGCTCGTCGGGGAGAACGGGTCGGGCAAGTCCACGCTCGCCAAGCTCATCACCGGGCTCTACCTCGCCGAATCCGGCACGGTCTCGTGGGACGGCGTCGACATCGCCACGGTCGACCAGCGCGAGCTGCACGAGCGCGTCGCCGTGGTGTTCCAGGACCCGCTGCGCTGGCCGATGCACGCGGAGAACAACGTCCGCATCGGCCGCCTCGATCGGCCCGATCCCGGCGGCGCCCGGCTCGCCGATGCCGCCGCCCGGTCGGGCACCGACGCGGTCGTGGCCGAGCTGCCCGGCGGGTGGAGCACGGTGCTGTCGCGGGAGTTCCAGGGTGGGCGCGACCTGTCCGGCGGGCAGTGGCAGCGCTTCTCGGTGGCCCGCGGGCTCTACCGCGACGCACCCGTCGTGATCGCCGACGAGCCCACCGCCGCCCTCGACGCCCGGGCCGAGCACGCCGTGTTCGCCGCCTTGCGCGGTCTCGCCGGCACGCGCGGCGACCGGATCACCGTGCTCGTCACGCACCGGCTGGCGAACGTCAAGCACGCCGACCAGATCCTGGTGCTGGAGCAGGGCCGGTTGATCGAGCACGGCACCCACGAGCAGCTGATCGCCCGCGGGGGCACCTACCGGGAGCTCTTCACGCTCCAGGCGAGCGCGTACACCGATGAGGGAGACGCGCGGGATACGGTCCCGGCATGACGGAGCTGGTGCACCTCGACGTCGCCGCCGGCGTCGCCACGATCACGCTCGACTCCCCCGACAACCGCAACGCGCTCTCCGCCCAGGTGCGCCGGGAGCTGCTCGCGCACCTGCAGACGGCGATCGACGACTCCGGCGTGCGCGTGATCGTGCTCGGCCACACCGGCCGGGTGTTCTGCTCGGGGATGGACCTCAAGGAGTCGCGCGGCGCCGGGGCGCAGAACCAGGGGGTGAACGAGATCCCGGCGATCCTGGAACGGATCTGGGCCTCCCCCACCCCGGTCGTCGCCCGGGTGGCAGGCCCGGCGCGTGCGGGCGGGGTCGGCCTGGTGGCCGCGTGCGACATCGCGGTGGCGGCCGAGGAGGCCACCTTCGCGTTCAGCGAGGTGCGGGTCGGCGTGGTGCCCGCGGTCATCTCGGTCACCGTGCTGCCGCGGCTGCTGCCCCGCGCGGCCCACGAGCTGTTCCTCACCGGCGAGACGTTCGACGGGCCACGCGCCGTGCGGATCGGGCTGATCAACAGCGCCGTCCCGGCGGTCGACCTCGACGCGGAGGTCGACCGGTACGTCGAGATGCTGCGGCTCGGCGCCCCGGGGGCGCTGGCCGCCACCAAGGAGATGCTGCGCCGCGAGCGCCCCACCGCGCTGGGCGCGCAGTTCGCCGAGATGCAGGAGCTGTCCGCCCGGCACTTCGCCGGGGAGGAGGGGCAGGAGGGCATGCGAGCCTTCGCGGAGAAGCGCCGCCCGTCCTGGGCCCAGGCGGAGTAACCGCTCGGTCACTCGCACCGACTTCGGGTCCGGCCGAGTACGCCGTGCTGAGTTCGGAACGCGAGGACCACCTGCGGACGCAGATCGCGCACAGATTAGGTTTTCGCGCCGCGCCCGTCTGTACGTGTGAGATCGACTCACGGGAGGCTGCACGATGCGGAAACTGATCTTCGGCATGAACGTGACCCTGGACGGCTACATCGCCGCGCCCGGCGACGACATCGGCTGGAGCGGGCCGCCGAGCGACGAGCTGTTCCAGTGGTGGCTCGACCAGGAGCTGGCGAGCGATCTGTCGCTGTACGGGCGCAAGCTGTGGGAGACGATGAGCTCCTACTGGCCCACCGGCGACCAGCAGCCCGACGCCACCCCCGCGGAGATCGAGTTCGCGCGGAACTGGCGGGACACGCCGAAGGTGGTGTTCTCCTCGGCGATCGACGAGGTCGACTGGAACACCCGCCTGGTCACCGGCGACGCGGTCGCCGAGATCACCCGGCTCAAGGCCGAGGACGGCGGCCCGATGAGCATCGGCGGCGCAACGCTCGCCGGAGCTGCCATGCGGGCCGGGCTGATCGACGAGTACGCCCTGGCCACCCACCCGGTCATGGTGGGCGGCGGCACGCCGTTCTTCACGGCGCTGGACAGCTGGGTGAACCTGAACCTGGTGGAGACGCGGACGTTTCCCGGCGGCGTGGTGCTGACCCGATACGAGACGAGGCGATGAGCACTGGCCGAATGCTCGGCTCGTGAGGCCAGGTCGAGATCCTTTCTGGCGTGCTCACCGCGACCCTCGGCGGTCGGCGCGTCGGTGGTCGACGAGGAGGTCTCCGACCAGCTGGATGAGCCATCTCCGCCCGATCTTCCCCAGTACTACGGAACCCGAGGATTGATGACCATGACCGACACCGGACTGCCGGGCGCCGACGAGGCCACGTTCATCGCGGCGGTCCGCTCGGACGACACGGCGCGGTTCGCACTCCTCACGGAGCGCCACCGGCGTGAGCTGCAGGTGCACTGCTACCGGATGCTCGCGAACTACGAGGACGCCCGGGACATGACGCAGGAGACGTTCCTGCGAGCGTGGAACAAGCGGGAGTCGTTCAAGGGCCACGCTGCGCTGCGGACCTGGCTGTACCGGATCGCGACGAACGCCTGTCTCGACTTCCTGGAGAAGCGCGACGACCGCACACCCGTGCCGTCCGAGCTGCCGGACCCCGGCTCCGAGGTGCTGTACCTGCAGCCGTACCCCGACCGGATGCTCCCCGAGGACCCGCAGGAATCGGTGGTGGCGCGGGAGACGATCGAGCTGGCGTTCATCGTCGCCGTCCAGCACCTGCCGCCGCGGCAGCGGGCGGTGTTCATCCTGCGCGACGTCGTCGGCTGGCCGGCGTCGAAGGCCGCCGACGCCCTCGAGCTGACCGTCGCATCCGTGACCAGCGCACTGCAGCGGGCGCGCGTGACGATGCGCGAGCAGCTGCCCGACCGCCGCCTCGACTGGCGGAGCCCTGCCACCCACGAGCTGTCGGATGACGAGCGCGGCGTGGTGAAGTCGTACATCGACGCCCATGAGCGCAACGACCTCGACGGGCTGATGTCCCTGCTGCGCGACGAGCTGCGCTTCGCGATGCTGCCCGACATGGGCACCGTGCTCATGACGGCCGAGGACGCGGTGGACGGCTGGGTCTCCGGTGGGCTCTTCCAGCGCGGCCACGACGACTGGCGCGGTATCACCACGACGGTCAACCGCATGCCGGCCGCCGCGCTGTACCTCCGCACCCCCGACGACCCGGAGTACCGGTTGTTCGCCATCGCGGTCCTGCACATCGACGACGGGAAGATCGCCGAGCTCACCGGATTCGCCGCCTCCGACAAGCCATGGCTGGGCCTGCCCCCGACACTGTGATCAGGAAGGTCTCCGTCGTGGACGAGTCCAGCGCACGGGCCGCCGTCACCGAAGTGCCGGCACCGCAATCGGTGTGCGAGCGAGGTCAGCCCTCCGGGATCGGCGATCTGCTCACTGCGGGACGCGGAGCCGGACCAGCACGGCGCGGTGATCGCTCCCGGCCAGTTCGCGAACGGCGAATTCCTCGGCGGCGATCGGGGGCGTGACGAAGACGTGGTCGATCTGCGCGCCGAACCAGTCCGGCATCCAGGCCGGCCAGGTGGGCGCCAGACCCTGCCCGCGCTGAGTGGCGGCGTCGGAACAGCCTGCGGTGACCTCGCGCAGCCGGGAATGGTCCAACGTCGCGTTGAAGTCCCCCGCGACGATCGTCGGGGTGCCGCCTGCGCAGTACCGCGTCAGCTCGCCCAGATCCGTGCTCCACTGCGAGACGTCACCGGGGCGCGGCGCCACCGCGTGGTACGCCACGAACCGCATCGCACCCAGCCCACCGCCCGCGATCCCCACGCTCGGGAACGGCCTCGACTCGTCGATGGTGACCGTCACGTCGCCGAGGTGCGCGGCGACGAGCGCCGAAACGCCGAAGACGTCGGTGACGCCGTCGGAATCCGTCCCGGTCGCGGTGACGAAGCGGTAGCCCAGCGGCTCGACCAGCGGCGCGAGCCGATCCCTGTACCACGGGCCGACTTCGATGAGCGCACCCAGATCGGGCCGCTCGTCGCGGATGAGCTCCGCCAGCGCGGTGACGTCCGCCGCGCCGTCCAACACGTTGACGGCCAGCACGGTCAACGGCCGCCCACCCACCGGCGACGGCTCCGCCCGCGTTCGCGGGACGGTCATCACGACACCCACGGCCAGGACGACCAACAGCGCCACCGCGGGCAGGAGCAGCCGCCGGTTGCGCCACGAGAGCCCGACCAGGACCACAACGAGCGCCGCCACCCCGACGAGCACGTACGGCCGGAACGACACCAGCTGCGCCAACGGGGTGACTCTGTCGATGCCGAGCAGATCGGGCACCGTCAGCAACCCGACCCCGACGAATCCGATCTCCGCGACGCCGAGGCGCACCCGACGGCGCCGAGACGGGACGGACGGCGACGGACCGGCCGACGTGCGGATCCCGGTCCCGGACGGCGAACTCACGCAGAGAGTCTTGCGGGCGCTCCCTGTGGTTTCGGTGAAAGAAGATCACGAACGCAGGCCCTCGTCAGGGCCGGCCGTTCAGCGCCTGTCGAAGGTGACGTCCTGGTGGCCGTCAGATGTCCTCCGAGCGGCCGAGAGGTTTCCTCGTTCAGCGCCGTCACAGGAACGTGAGGCACACTCTCGACGATGCGGCAGTTCGCGGTCAGCGCGCCGGAGCACCCGGCCGTCTCCGAGATGGGGACCGGCCCGCGGTTCGTGCTGACCGCAGCGGCGGCTGTCGCGGTGGGGCTCGCCATCGCCTGGGACCTCGCAGGCGACGAGCATCCGACGCACACGCTCGGACTCGCGCTCGTCGTGGCCATCGCCGCGGTGCTGTGGCTGCGCCTCCACGGACGTGCGGCGGGCCTGGCGGCCGCGCTGGTCGGCGTCGTGGCCCTGCAGCCGGCGTTGCACGGGGTCGGCAAGCTCGCCACGTCCGGCGTGGAACACACCGGGCACGGCCTGCTGCACGTCCTGGCAGCGGACGCCCCCACCGCCGCCGTTCAGATCGTGCTGTCCGGCACCCTGATCGCGATCTTCGCCGTTCTCGCCCGGTGCAACGGGCTCCTCGATTCCGTCCTCGACCCGGTGCGGCTGCTCTTCACCGAGCCGATCGAGCCCTCCGAGCCGGTGCAGGTCCGGGTCCGCACGTCTCCGCTCGGATCAAGCCTTCGCCGGCTGCGCGGCTGGGCGGCCCGTGCTCCACGGAGAGGCCCACCGGCCCCGCTCCCCCGCTGATCCCTCCGGACCCCGCGTCCTTCCACCGGACTCCCTTGCGTCCGCCCGACGGGGCCCGGCCACCCTGCGCGCCGAGCGCGCGCTGCGCCTCCGAGGACTTGTCATGCCGTTGTCCCATGCCACCGCACCGCATCCGCCGAGCCCAGACCGTCCGGAGCGGATGCGCTACCTCGTCACCGGCGGTCGAGGTTTCATCGGCCGCCACCTGATCCGTCGACTCCTCGCCATGGGCGCCGACGTCCACGCGACGACCCGGGCCGGACGCTCCCTCGAGCCCGGGCCGCGCTGGTGGATGTGCGACCTGTCCGACCTGGCCGCCACCCAGCAGGTGGTGCGCGAGGTCCGACCCGACGTCGTCGTGCACCTCGCGAGCCGGGCCGCCGGAACGCGCGCGCTCGACGTCGTCGTCCCCATGCTCGCCGACAACCTGCTCAGCGCCGTCCACGTCATGACGGCCTCGGCCGCCGTTCCCGGCTGCCGTGCGGTGCTCGCCGGCTCGATCGAGGAGATCGCCGCCGCCGGCGACGGCGCACGGTCGCCGTACGCCGCGTCGAAGGTCGCCGCGACCGCGTACGCGGAGCTGTTCCGCGACCTGTGGGACCTGCCGGTCACCGTGCTGCGCCTGGCCATGGTCTACGGGCCGGACGAGCCCAACCGCAAGCGACTGGTGCCCTACGTCATCGACAGCCTCCTGCGCGGAGTCGCACCCGAGCTGAGCAGCGGACGCCGCCGGGTGGACTGGGTCTACGTCGACGACGTGGTCGACGCCCTCCTCGCCGCCTCGACCGAGGCCGGCGCGGCCGGAAAGGTCCTCGATGTCGGTTCCGGAGCCGTGCACTCGATCCGCGACACCGTTGCCCTGATCGCCGACACCATCGGTGCGAGCGTCCCGCCCGGCTTCGGCCGGCTACCCGACCGCGCGAAAGAGCGCGACCTGGTCGCGGACATCGGGCCGGCCGTCGAGCACCTGCGGTGGCAGCCGAAGGTGGACCTGCCGACCGGGATCGCCCGCACCGTCGACTGGCACCTCGCGGAGATGTCCGGGCCGGCTCTGCGCGAGGCCGCGCAGCGGCGGACGGCGTAGGTCAGGCGGGCTCGTGACCGGCGTCGGCGTTAGATGCCGACGCCGGTCACCAGGCCCACAGCAGCCCATGCCAGGCCCATGAGCGCGCTGACCCCGAGCACGCGGAGCACGGACCACCGCGCGGCGAACACGAGCACGGCCGCCACGGCGGCGATCACCAGCGGCGCCGGGCGCAGCGTCGCGAGGTCGGGCAGGTGCACGGCGAGCGGGCCGGCATCGACCTCGATCGTCCGCGCGAACAGTGTGTTGATCGCGAAGTAGACGGCGAGGTCGGCGATGACCCCCACCACGGCCGCGCTGATGCCCGCGAGCGCACCTGCGAGGGCGCGGTTGCCGCGCAGGCGCTCGACGTAGGGGGCGCCGAGGAAGATGAACAGGAAGCTCGGCACGAACGTCACCCACGTCACCAGCAGCGAGGCGACCACGCCCGCCACCCACGGGGTGAACGGGCCGGGTGCCGCGTAGGCACCCAGGAACGCCACGAACTGCACCACCATGATCAGCGGGCCCGGCGTGGTCTCGGCGAGCGCGAGGCCACGGACCATGTCCCCCGCGGTCAGCCAGCCGTAGGCCTGCACCGCCTGCTGCGCGACGAACGCGAGCACGGCGTAAGCGCCGCCGAACGTGACGAGCGCGGTGCCGGCGAAGAACAGCCCCTGGGTCGTGTAGACGCTCGACAGGCCGGTGACGAGGGCGACCACGGCGATCGGCGCCGTCCATGCGGCGAGCCCGATCGCGAGGATCCGCAGCGTCCTCGCCGTCGACGGGGCCTCGGTGTGCAACGCGTCGTCCGCGACCAGCGGAGCGGGCCCGCCGTCCGCGGAACCGTGCCAGCTACTGCCGGTCAGCGTGGGGAAACGCCGCCCGGCCAGCCAGCCCACGAACGCGGCCACCGCGATCACCACCGGGAACGGGACCCCGAACACCGCGAGCGCGACGAACGCCGCCACCGCCACCGCGACCAGTACCCGGTGGGTCAGCGCACGCCCTGCCACCCGCACGAGCGCCTGGGCCACGATCGCGACGACCGCTGCGCCGAGTCCGGTGAACAGCGCGGAGACCACGGTGGTGTCGCCGAACACGACGTAGATCGCCGACAGCGCGAGCAGGGCGATCATCCCGGGCAGCACGAACAGCACCCCGGCGGCCAGCCCGCCGCGCAGCCCGTTGAGCAGCCAGCCGACGTAGATGGCCAGCTGGTGGGCCTCCGGCCCGGGTAGCAGCATGCAGTAGTTCAGCGCGTGGGAGAAGCGGCGCTGGCTGATCCAGCGCCGGTCGTCGACCAGCGCCCGTTGCATCACCGCGATCTGCCCGGCAGGGCCGCCGAACGTCTGCAGCGAGATCGCGAACCAGGCCCGCACGGCCGACCGGAACGGGACGACGTCGGTGCGCTCGCCAGCGGGTGAAGCCAAGTCGATCTCCTAAGCGGGGGGACGGCCGAGCAGCACCGCTCGCTTGTAGTACTCGTAGAGCCCGTCGAAGATCGGGCCCGTCACCGCGAGGACGGTCGTGTCGTCCACGGTCATCGAGAGGCCGCGCAGCACGGCATCGAGCCCCGCGGCCTCCGGGGCGTCGAACCGGTCGTCCTCGAGATCCGCCTCGTGGACGGCCTCGGCGAGCTTCCACAGCACCGGGTCGGTGAGCTCGAAGCGCCGCAGGACGGTCTCGAACGTGCACTCCTGCAGGCCCTCGTGCACCTGGTGCCCGAGCTCGACACCGCGCATGTCGAACGGCCGCGCGTCCGCAGGCACGTCGTCTGGTCCCGTGACGAAGACGAACTCCGGCTCCGGGTCGACGAACCGCCGGATCAGCCACGCCGTGGCCGCCCGATCGATGTGCACGCCGCGCCGCGTCGCCCACTTCATGCCCGCTCCCTGGCGGCGGGGTCGTCGACGGCCTGCACCGCGGCGCGGGCCATCTCCCGCTCCGGCGGCGGGAAGTAGTCGCGTCGCTCGATGCGCCGCAGCTCCGCCCGCAGCCGCCGCAGGCCGGCGTCCGCTGAGGCGGCCTGCTCGCACAGCTGCCGGTACTCCTGCGCACGCGCCGCGGCCATCTCCGCCGCGATCCGCCGCTCGTGCGTCACCGACTCCGGCTCGGCGGTCCAGAGCATGGCCGACCCACCTGCCTGCTCGACGTCCTCGGCCACCCACTCCAGGTGCTCCCGGGTGCGGGCGTCGGCCGGGAGCGCCACCAGGCCGTCGCCCAGCTGCGCCACGCCGAGGCTCTTGAGCCGGCGCCACACCGCGATCCGCGGCGTGGACGGCTCCCGCGGCATCCGGTAGTTCAGCAGCACCCATTGCACGCGGCCAATGTAACCACGGTTGCATCGTCCGGCAAGCGGTGCGCCGGGCCTCGGTGCTCGGTGCCGCGCCCGCTGCGCGGGCGCGGTCAGCCCTCCGTGCTCGGCAGCAGCGCGACCACCGGGATCGTGCGCGTCGTCTTCTGCTCGTGCTCGGCGAAGAACGGATAGGTCGCCTTCAGCATCTCCCACACCGGTTCGCGCTCGGCGCCCTCGAGCGCCCGCGCCACGGCACGCCGGGCAGCACCGGACTCGTCGCCCACCTCGACGGTGACCTCCGGGTCGGCCACGAGGTTCAGGTACCAGTCGGGGTGGCGGGGCGCGCCGATGTTGGAGGCGATCACGAGCACCCGGTCGCCGTCGCGGTGGAACATCATCGGGGTGGTGCGGGGCTCACCGCTACGCCGGCCGGTGGTGGTGAGCAGCACCAGGCGCTCGCGGTGCATGCCGTCGACCTCGCCGCCCGCCCGGAACTGCTCGATCACCCGCTTGTTGACCTCACGCACGTCCATCGGGACAGCCTGCCGGGTCATCGCGTCCACCGCGGATCACGACCGGACGCCGCGAGGGCCCGGTGGAACGCAGGCGCGTCGGCCGCCACCGTGACCTCGGGTCCGAACCAGCCGCCCTCGCGCCCCGACGGCGCCATCGCCAGTACTCCCTCGAGCACAGCGGCACCGAGTGCCTCGGGGACGTCGACGGACCGGCCGGTGGCGGCGGCCAGGTCCCAGGCGTGCACGGCGAACTCGGCCGTCATCATCGAGCCGATCGCGGCCGCAGGCATGGCCGCGCCGCCCATGCTCGCCTCCCCCTGCCACGCGGAGGGGTCGGTCCACACCCGCGCGGCGGCCGCGGCCTCGTCGGCGCAGCCCTGCGCCCACTTCTCCTCGGGCAGCCCGACGAGGTAGGGCGTGCGGTCCTCCCCGTTCCACGACGGGTCCCAGGGCTCGCGGGCGCCGGAGCGGTGGGCGAGCAGGAACCCGAACGCCAGGTGGTTCACGACATCGCGGACCGTGTAGTCGGCGCACGGCGACGGGTCGTCGAAGCGGGCGAGGTCGGCGTCGCGGATCGTCGCGACCGCCAGGTCGATGCTCTGTCGCAGCTGGTCTGCCGAATCCATGCCTCGAGCATGCGCGCCGCCGCGACGGCCGTATTGCACGAACGCGACAGTTAGCCTGGACGCGTGGATCTGCTGGAAGCGCCGGGGCTCGACCGCGCGGTCGGCGTGCTCGCGAGCCTCCCGATCGTCGCGCTCACCGGTGCCGGCCTGTCCACCGACTCCGGCATCCCCGACTACCGGGGTCCGGGCTCACCGCGGCGCACCCCGATGACCTACCAGGAGTTCCTCTCCGGCGAGGCCGCACAGCGGCGGTACTGGGCGCGCAGCCACGTCGGGTGGGCCCGCATGGCGCGAGCCGCGCCGAACGCAGGCCACCGCGCGCTCGTCGCCCTGGAACGGTGCGGGGCGCTGCACGGGCTGATCACCCAGAACGTCGACGGCCTGCACGCGGAGGCCGGGAGCCGGGCGGTGATCGATCTGCACGGCCGCATCGCCGACGTCGTCTGCGTGCACTGCCGCAGGCGCAGCAGCCGCGCCGAGCTGCAGGAGCGGCTCACCGCGCTCAATCCCGGGTTCGTCGAGGCGGCCGGCACCGCCGTCGAGGCCGCCCCGGACGGCGACGCCGAGCTCGCCGCCGTCGACGGGTTCCGGCCGGCCCGGTGCACCGGGTGCGGCGGCGTGCTGAAGCCCGACGTGGTGTTCTTCGGCGAGAACGTGCCACGCGAGCGGGTGGCCCGCGCCTACGCCATGGTCGACGCCGCGGCGGCGCTGCTCGTCGCCGGCTCGTCGTTGACGGTGATGTCGGGCCTGCGGTTCGTGCGGCACGCGCACAAGGCAGGCGTCCCGGTCGTGATCGTCAACCGGGGTGCCACCCGGGGCGACGAGCTCGCCGCCGTGCGGGTGGACGCCGGGTGCTCGGAGACTCTGTCCGCTCTGGCCGCCGCGGTGGGCACAGCGGCCTGAGGGCCGGTTTCAGTACGCGGTCTTCATGGCGGCGCGGACCTCCCGAAGGGTCTGGTCCGCGATGGCGGCCGCGCGCTCGTTGCCCGACGCGAGGATCTGGCGCAGGTGGGCGCGGTCGGCGAGGTGGGCGGCCCGGCCGGCGCGGATGGGCCGCAGGAACTCGTTGACCGCCTCGACGGCGAGCCGCTTGAGGGCCGACGCTCCCCCGTCGCCGACCTCCTCGGCCACCTCGTGCGGATCGCGGTCCTGGCAGAGGGCGGTCAGCCGGACCAGGTTGGCCACCTCGGGGCGGGTCTCGGGCTCGTAGGTGATGCGGCGCCGGGAGTCGGTCCTGGCGCTGCGGATCCGGCGGGCGGTCTCGTCGGCGGTGAGCGACAGGGCGATCGCGTTGCCGCGGCTCTTGCTCATCTTCTGCCCGTCCAGGCCCAGGAGGTGCGGCACCGGTGACAGCAGCGCGTCCGGGATCGGGAAGACCGGCCCGTACCGCTCATTGAAGCGGCGGGCGACGGTGCGCGTGATCTCCAGGTGCGGCAGCTGGTCCTTGCCGACCGGCACGAGGTCGGCCTTGCAGAAGAGGATGTCGGCGGCCTGGTGCACCGGGTAGGTGAACATCAGGCCGCTCACCGAGGATCTCCTGGACGCCTCGATCTCCTCCTTGACCGTCGGGTTGCGCTGCAGCTCGGCGACCGACACCAGCGACAGGAACGGCAGCAGCAGCTGGTTGAGGGCGGGCACGGCGCTGTGGGCGAACACCGTGCTCTTGCCGGGGTCGATGCCGACGGCCAGGTAGTCGGCGATCAGGCCGTCGACGTGCTCGGGCAGGTTCTCGGCGATGTCCCGGTCGGTGAGCACCTGGTAGTCGGCCACGAGCACGAACAGCTCGACGCCGAGCTGCTGCAGGCGCACGCGGTTGGCCAGCGTCCCGAAGTAGTGGCCCAGGTGCAGCGGCCCGGTCGGCCGATCGCCGGTCAGGATCCTGAACTCCGACGGGTCCTGGGCGATGCGGGTCTCCAGCTCGGCGCTGCGGCGCTGTGCGGCGAGCACGGTGTCGGAACTGATGGGGGTCACGGGAGCTCCTCGAAGAGTCGTCAGGACCGCCTGACGGAGCACCCCGAAGAGATCAGGGCCGCCCCGGCGGGACGGCCCTGATTCGTGCGTGGGAAGACGGCCGTCCTAGGACGGCCACCAGCTCAGGCACGAGAATCTACGCACGCTGCAAGCGTAGCCGCCTCTTCATCACGGCGCGCACGGTCAGCACACCTGCCGCCGCGACGCTCTGGGCGCCGAGCCACGCCACCCCGGTGCCGACGACGCCCATGACCGGCATGAGGAACCAGCTCCCGGCGATGACCGCCGTCGTCACCGCCGCCGGCACCCCGAACAGGATCCGCCCGTCCCGGCGCACGCGCGCGGCCCAGACGGCGGACCAGGTGACGGCGTTCGGGACGGCCGACAGGACGAGCAACGCCAGCAGCAGGCTGCCCTCGTCGGCGTAGTGGGCGCCGAACAGCGACAGCAGCGGGTACGCCGCCGCCGCGATCACGAGCACGGCCGGGACGAGCAGCGCCATCGCCTTGCAGATCATGCTGTGGCGGGCCGCCTCGAGCCGGTCGGGGTCGGCGGCGACGTGGGCCACCAGCGACTGCCCCATGCCGTTGACGACCAGGTAGAGGGCGTAGGCGATCTGCCAGGTGATGCCGTACACCGCGGCGGCCTCCGGGCCGAGGCGGGCGAACACCACGAGCGGGAGCCCGAAGACCGCGGTGAGCAGGAACACGGTGCCGGCGTAGTCGGCCCGGACGAACGATGCGACGTCCCGCACCGTGACGGCTGCCGGTGCCGGGCCGGCGTCGTCGGCGCGCCCCTCGGAGCGCGGGAGCACCCGCGCCAGGTAGACGGTGACGATCAGGACGATCACCGCGGTCGCCGCGGCCCAGGAGACGGCCAGCCCGCTCCACATCCCGAGCGCGGCCGCCCCGCCGAGGAACACGATCTTCAGCACGGAGAACACGAGGTTCTCCACCGGGACGAGGGTGGCCTTCTTGAGCGCGGGCAGCACGTAGTCCTGGATCACGAACATCGCCCACACCGGCGTGGACAGCGTGAAGAACGCCAGCAGTTCCGACCCGCCGAACGCGGCGTGCAGCTCGGGCGCCCACCACGAGGCGCCGAGGGCGAACACCGCACCGGCCAGTGCCGCCGCGGCGATGGCGGCGGCGTAGCAGCCCACGACGAGCGCGCGGACGTGGCGGCCCGCGACGGGTACGAAGCGCAGCAGCGCGTTGCCCAGGTTGAGCTGCGCCGCCGTACCCAGCAGCGTCATCGCCGACAGGGCGGTGCTGTTCACGCCCACGGTGGCCGGGTCGTACAGCCGGGCGGCCAGGATCCAGAACAGCAGCCCGAGCCCCGAGGTGAGGCCGGAGCTGAGCACGAGCGCCAACCCGTCGCGGTGCTGCGGGCTTCGCCATCCGCGCAGAAGACCCGACCGCACCTGGGACGCACGGTCACGGGTCGGAACGCGGTGCTCCTGCACGATCGTCATGGGCCCTTCCGCTCGCCGGGTCACCCGAAGCGGCCGCATCGGGTATTGCGCCCACCCTGATGGGTGAGTGCTGTGGCGACGCTGAGAGCAACTCGCGAACTGAGACCACGCTTAGCGGTGAGACGCCCGTCACAGTGACGGGCGCCCGGTGATCACTCGCGCCGGGCGGCCCGGCGGGCGGCGAACCGAGCGGCCGCGGCGTCCACCACGCGATCGGAGAGCACCGCGGTGCCCCAGCACAGCGGCACCAGCACGACGGTGGCGAGCAGGACCTGGAACCCGAACGGGAGCTGCGTGAGCCACAGCTCGACCGCATCCCACCAGTCCGCCACGGCCCGCAACACGACTCACACAGTAGACCCAGGCCGACGGCACTAGATTCGCGCCATGTTCGCCGTCTACGCCGCAGAGCCCAACGCCGACGCTCCGCTCGACTCGCTCACCGTGGGCGAGCGGCCCGCACCCGAGGTGCCCGACGGCTGGGTGGCCGTGACCGTCACCGCCGCGAGCCTCAACATGCACGACCTCTGGACCCTGCGCGGGGTCGGGATCAAGCCGGAGCAGTTCCCGATGATCCTCGGGTGTGACGGCGCCGGCACCCTGGATGACGGCACCGAGGTCGTCGTCCACTCCGTGATCGGTGACCCGGCATGGGACGGGGACGAGACCCTGGACCCCAAGCGCACGCTGCTCACCGAGAAGCACCAGGGGACGTTCGCCGAGACCGTGGTGGTGCCGGCGCGCAACGTCGTGCCGAAGCCGGCCGGCCTGACGCCCGTCCAGGCGTCGGTGATGGGCACCGCGTGGCTCACCGCCTACCGCATGATCTTCACGAAGTCCGGGCTGAAGCCCGGGCAGACGATGCTCGTGCAGGGCGCCTCCGGCGGGGTGTCGACGGCGCTGGTGCAGCTGGGCCGGGCCGCGGGGATGCGGGTCTGGGTGACCGGCCGCACGGAGGAGAAGCGGGCGGTCGCCGAGCGGCTCGGAGCCCACGCCACGTTCCCGTCCGGCGAGCGGCTGCCCGAGCGCGTCGACGCGGTCTTCGAGACGGTCGGTGACGCCACGTGGTCGCACTCGATGCGCGCGCTCAAGCCGGGCGGAGTGATAGTCGTCTCGGGTTCCACCAGTGGGCCCAACCCCGGAGCCGACCTGCAGCGGCTGTTCTTCCTCCAGCTGCGCGTCGTCGGTTCGACCATGGGAACCCGCCAGGAGCTCGTTGACCTGCTGCGTTTCGTCGAGAACGCCGGCATCTCGCCCGAGATCGGGCTCGAGCTGACGATGGATCGGGCCGCCGAGGGCTTCCGTGCGATGCTCGATGGGAACACGTCCGGGAAGATCGTATTCACCCGATGAAGCCGTTTATCGCGCTGAATCGTCCACTCGTCTAGCGATTCAGGTTGCTGAGAACCCCTATCGGCCCTCTCAGGACGTACAGTGTGTGACCGTGTCTGAGCCACCAAGTCGAATGGCGCCGGGGAATGGATACGCCGCCTCGGCGCCGCGGATGACAGGTCTGGTCGAGCTGCTCGACCGATTGGACCGTGCGGTCGCCACCGCGCTCTCGCCGGTCACGTCGGCCGAGGGTGTGAGCCGCGACGGCTGGCGTGTGCTGTTGATGCTGGCCCGCGGCGGCGGACGGAGCATGGGCGAGATCGCCTCGCACACCGCTCTGCCGGCGCCGACGGCCACCCGCGTGGTCGACCGCCTCGTCGCCGCGCAGCTGGCCTACCGGCGCACCGACCCCGTCGATCGCCGGCGCGTGCTCGTCCACCTCGCGGGCGACGGCCGCGCCGTCGTCGAGCGGGTGTGCGGCCGCGTGGAGCGCCGGGCGGGCGAAGCGCTCGGTCCACCCCACACCCCCGAACGCGCGCAGCTCGCCGAGCTTCTCGAGGCACTGGCGAGCCAGCCCGTCTGACCCCCGAGATCCCCCGACCCCCGACTATCCCCCGACCCCCCGCCCCGACCCCTGAGATCCCCCGACCTACGACCCCAACAGCTCCAACGCCCGATCCAGCCAGGCCTGGTCTCGCACCCCCATGTACTCCCGGGCCACGGCCACCTCGGGTGCCCGCTCGCGCGCCACGGTGGACGCCGCCATCAGGTCGGCCACGGTCACACCGTGATCCGGCCGGTCGAGCAGCTCCACCGTGTCGCCGGCGCGCACCAGCCCGGCGCGCTCCACGGCCAGGTACGCCCCTGGCCGACCGGCGGCGATGAACCGCTTGACGAGGTCGGGCACCCCGCGGAACCCGGCGAACACCCGGCAGGGCGTGCGGGAGCTGCGCACCTGCAGCACCGCCTCGCCCACCCGCCAGCGCTCGCCGAGCACCGCGCCGGTGCAGTCGACGCCGGACACGGTGAGGTTCTCGCCCACGCCACCGGGGCGGAACTCCTGCCCGAGCTCGGCCGCCCAGAACGCGAGGTCCTCGGCCGCGTAGGCGTAGACGGCCTGGTCCGGGCCGCCGTGGTGCTTCGTTTCGCAGATCGTGTCGCCCTGCACGCCGGCGGCCGTGAGCAGCACGGGGCCGTCGACGGGGCGCTTGTCGATGCCGGTGCGCCCGTCCGGGGCGCGCGTGTCGATGTCGCTGCGCACGTGGGCGACGTTGACCGACTCGACCCGGCCCGTCATCGCGACACGCCCGTCGCAAGGCGCCCCGCGGCCAGCGTCGCGGCCTCGCGCGCCTCCGCGAGGAGCATCGCCACCAGCTCCGCCGCCGGCAGTGGCCGGACGAGCGGGTAGGCCTGCCCGGCCCAGAGGTTCGTGGTGGCCGGGTCGCCGTGGGCCCTGATCGGTCGTGTCATGTGGTGCACCTGAGGGTAGGCGGCCGGCGCCGCGGCGGTGTGCTCGTCCAGGAACGGGTTGCGGATGCCGCGCGCCGGGCGCCCCGTGAACGCGCGGGTGATCGCCGTCGCGGGGACGTCCGGATCGTCGAGCGCGGCGCGGTGTGCGGGCTTCGTGCCGGCCTCCGGGCAGGCCAGGAACGCGGTGCCGAGCTGGGCCGCCACCGCGCCCGCCGCCAGCGCTGCGGCGACACCGGAGCCGTCGACGATGCCGCCCGTGGCCACCAGCGGCATGTCCACGGCCGCCGCGACGAGCCGCAGCAGCGCGAGCAGCCCGTACAGCTGCCCGCCCGCCGGATCGGCGGGGTCGTTGGCGAACACACCCCGGTGCGCCCCCGCCTCCATGCCCTGCACGACGAGCCCGTCGACGCCCACCGCGGCGGCCTGCCGCGCCTCGTCGGGGTTCGTCACCGTGGCGAGCACCTCGCTGCCGACCGCGTGCAGCCGGGACACCGTATCCGGCTCGGGGCAGCCGAACGTGAACGACACCACCGGCACCGGGTCGGCGAGCAGGAGAGCGAGCTTGTCCGGGTACCCGTCGTCGTCCCACACCGGCTCCCCCGGCTGCAGGCCAGCGGCGACGAGCCGCTCCCGGTACTCGGCGACCCCGGCGTCACGGCGCTCGCCGGGCAGGAACAGGTTCACGCCGAAGGGGCGCGCACTGCGCCCCCGGACGGCGGCGATGGCGGCACCGAGCGCACCCGCGTCCAGGTAGCCGCCTGCGAGGAAGCCGAACCCACCTGCCTCGGACACCGCCGCGACCAGGTCGGGGGTGGTGGGGCCACCGGCCATCGGCGCCAACACGATCGGGGAGTCCAGCGCGGTCAGCACGCGGCTCACGCTATCCCGGCGGTCGGGGGCCGGCACGCGAGTTGTGAGCGGCGAGTCAGCGGCCGCTGAGGAACGCGTCCGCCGTGGCCTGCCCGGCCGCGGCGTACGGGAAGGCCACGAGCAGCAGCGCGCTGATCGCGATGACGAGGAACCGGCGCAGCCAACCGCCGCGGACCACGAGCCACCCCGCGACATAGGCGACCAGGAGCGGCAGGGTGATCGTGAAGAGCGCGGTGAGCTCGGCGCCGGGATCCTCGGTCACCGGGCCACCGCCGACCGCGGTGAGCACCACGCCGACGGCGACGATCACCACGATGCCTGCCGCGAGCAGCGTCCACCTGCCTTTCGCCCGCCCGGATAGGACGCCGACGACCAGCACGACGAGCAGCACCGCGCCCGTCACCGCGGGGGCATAGGGCAGGAGGCTCGCGGTCATGCACCCCATCGTGCCCCCCGACCGGGTCATCCGGGCAGCCGCCGCGCCGGTGGTGATCTAGCGTCGGGGCGTGCGCCGTCCCACCGCCGCAGCCGCCCTGCTCACCGCGCTCGCGCTGGGCCTGATCGGTCCGCCCGCAACCGCATCGGCTCAGCCGCCGGGCAACGTCGATGTGGCGGGCTGCCTCGACGGGAACTGCACCCTGCGGATCACCGGCCCGGTGCAGATCCCCCTCGACGGCCGGGCAGGCCCCACCGGGCTCTCGGTGTCGTCGGTCGGGCCCTTCGCGGTGGCGTTCTGGGTGCACCGGCCCACCGGCGACGGACTGGGCGTGGTCGGGCCGGCAGGCTCGGTCCGGTTCGGCTCGGAGAAGGGCACGCTGGCCGTGCGGGTGCTCGAGCTCGGGCCGGACGGTGCGGTCATCGAGCTGAGCACACAGGCCGGTTAGGGCGCATACCGCGTCCAGCTGCGGGAATGATCGTCACCCCGGAGCGACCGGGACGGGGTCAACCACTGAGTGGGTTGAGCCACCTGAGGCCGGTGAACCGGGCGAAGTCGGTGTCAGCAGAGCACACGCCGACACCGTGCTCGATGGCGAGCGCGGCGAGGTGGGCGTCGGGGATCATCGAGGAACCGAGGTGGTGCTCGATGATCAGCCGTCCGAGCACGTCCGCATGCCGGTCGGTCGGGTGGGGCACCCATGCGGCCGGAGCAGCGAGCCATGCGGCGACTCGGGACCATGCTTCGTCCGGCGGCAGCGGCCGCTCGAAAGCCCGGGGGTTGGTCCGGGTCCGCACGAAGGCGAGCAGCGATGGCCACGGCAGGCCGATGCGAATCGGACCGTTGAGCGCGTCCGTGAGCCACTCGACCGCTGGCCCGTGATGCGGGCTCGATCGGTCCTCGGCGAAGAGCAGGATGTTCGCGTCAACGATCACCGCGAGGGCGGTCCGTCCAACAGATCGAGTGCGTCGGCGACATCGATCAGGTCGATCCTGGCCCCGCCCGATGAAGTCTGTTGGGCGAAGCGTGGCTTCGGGATCCCACCGTGCGCCAGCCCGCGCCGGGCCAGCTCGTTGAGAGCCGAGCTGACGCCCATGCCGCGTTCCTTCCGCAGCTGCTCGACGGCGGCCGCCACATCGTCATCGAGGTTGACCGTCGTCCGCATGTTCCGAGGATAGCTTCGTGATGCGAAGGCCTGCGCATCACGATGCTATGCGAACTCCTACTTCTTCGCCTTGTCGGCGGTGGACTCGGTGGAAAGGGCCGCGACGAAGGCCTCCTGCGGGACCTCGACCCGCCCGATGGTCTTCATCCGCTTCTTGCCCTCCTTCTGCTTCTCCAGGAGCTTTCGCTTGCGGGTGATGTCACCGCCGTAGCACTTGGCGAGCACGTCCTTGCGCATCGCGCGGATGTTCTCGCGCGCGATGATGCGGGACCCGATCGCCGCCTGGATAGGCACCTCGAACTGCTGGCGCGGGATGAGCTCGCGCAGCTTTGACGCCATCGTGGTGCCGTAGGAGTAGGCCTGGTCCTTGTGCCGGATCGCCGAGAACGCGTCGACCGGCTCGCCCTGCAGCAGGATGTCGACCTTCACCAGGTCGGCCTCCTGCTCGCCTGCCTCCTCGTAGTCGAGCGACGCGTAGCCGCGGGTGCGGGACTTCAGCGCGTCGAAGAAGTCGAAGATGATCTCGGCGAGCGGCATCGTGTAGCGCAGCTCCACGCGGCTCTCCGACAGGTAGTCCATGCCGCCGAGCTGGCCGCGCCTGCTCTGGCACAGCTCCATGATCGCGCCGATGAACTCCGACGGCGCCAGGATCGTGACCTTGACGACCGGCTCGTGCACCCGCGCGACCTTGCCGGTGGGCCAGTCCGACGGGTTGGTGACGATCAGCTCGGTGCCGTCGTCGAGCTCGACCCGGTACACGACGTTCGGCGCCGTCGAGATGAGGTCGAGGCCGGCCTCGCGCTCCAGCCGGTCGCGGGTGATCTCCAGGTGCAGCAGGCCGAGGAAGCCGCAGCGGAACCCGAACCCGAGCGCCGCGGACGTCTCCGGCTCATAGGTGAGCGCGGCGTCGTTCAGCTGCAGCTTGTCCAGCGCCTCGCGCAGCTCCGGGTAGTCCGAGCCGTCCACGGGGTAGAGCCCGGAGTAGACCATCGGGCGCGGCTCGCGGTAGCCCGTGAGCGGCACGGTGGCACCGTGGCGCTGGCTCGTGACGGTGTCGCCGACCTTCGACTGGCGCACGTCCTTCACGCCGGTGATCAGGTAGCCCACCTCGCCGACGCCCAGCCCGTCCGACGGCTTCGGCTCCGGGGAGACGATGCCCACCTCGAGGAGCTCGTGGGTCGCGCCGGTGGACATCATCTTGATCCGCTCGCGCGGGGTGATCTTCCCGTCGACGACGCGGATGTAGGTGATGACACCGCGGTAGGTGTCGTACACCGAGTCGAAGATCATCGCGCGGGCGGGAGCGTCGGAGTCGCCCTGCGGCGGCGGGACCACGTCGACGACCTGGTCGAGCAGCTCGACCACGCCCTCGCCGGTCTTCGCGCTCACCCGCAGGACGTCCCACGGATCGCACCCGATGATGTGGGCGATCTCCGCCGCGTAGCGGTCCGGGTCGGCGGCAGGCAGGTCGATCTTGTTGAGGACCGGGATGATCGTGAGGTCCTTGTCCAGCGCCAGATAGAGGTTGGCGAGGGTCTGCGCCTCGATCCCCTGCGCGGCGTCGACGAGCAGGATCGCGCCCTCGCACGCCTCGAGCGCGCGCGAGACCTCGTAGGTGAAGTCGACGTGGCCAGGGGTGTCGATCAGGTGCAGGACGTGGTCCTTGCCGTCCACCCGCCACGGCAGCCGCACGTTCTGCGCCTTGATCGTGATGCCGCGCTCGCGCTCGATGTCCATCCGGTCGAGGTACTGGGCGCGCATCATGCGCTCCTCGACCACGCCGGTGAGCTGCAGCATCCGATCGGCCAGGGTCGACTTGCCGTGGTCGATGTGGGCGATGATGCAGAAGTTCCGGATCAGCTCCGGCGGCGTGAACGTCTGATCGGCGAAGCTCACTCTGTTCCTTCTCGTACGGGGTCCGACCATCGTCCCACGACGATGCGGGCCCCGGTCCGAACGGGTGAGCTACTCGGCCACCCGCTTCTCCGTGGCGACCTGCCGGGCCTCGTCCTCGTCGGCGACGACCGGGTCGATGTCGCCGGTGCAGTACTTGCACTTGATGGCGTCGATCGGCACGAACTCCTTGCAGTACGGGCACTCGCGGCTGCCCTCCTCGAGCGGACAACCTCGCCCGCGATGGCGCCGATGATCGGACCAACGACACTCGGATGCACGGCTCGACATGCCTCGCCCGCCGATCGGTGCAGCACACGCGGCCTACCGGCCGATCTCGATCACCGTGCGTGACCGTCGGGCAACCATCCGTCGGATCTTGGGGCCGGGATGGCAGGCCGCGCCCTTCCACAGCCCTCTGACATGCCACGATGCCGATCTCCGACCACCCGGGAGGGAGCGGTGACAGCGCCACGCACGTCGGACGAGTGCGCCCTCCTCAGCGGGGCACCGGAGTGCAGGTGCACGCAGGACACCGCGGACCTCACCGAGGAGCAGATCGTCACCCGCGCGCTCACCAAGATGCGCTTCGAGCAGCGCGCAGACCGCGCGGGCAAGGCGGCGGCTCGCCGTGGCCTGGACGCGATGCTCGACAAGGCGCGCGGGCAGGGCCCGTCCACGCTGGTCTCCGAGCTGCTCAGGATGGGCATCATGATCCGGCTCCTCGGCGAGGACGAGGCCGACGCCGACGATGTCGAGGCGCTGCTGCAGGAGTTCATCGAGCTCGCCGAGCTCGACGCCGACCCGCGGCGGCTCGGCGAGGCGGCCACCCTGCGCGCGCACCGGACCTCGGTGTTCGGACACGGGGAGAACGCGCTCACCGACGCCGCCTCCGCGTTCGCCATCCTCACCGACATCGCCGCACCGGCCACGGGCGAGGATCCGGCGCGCTGGTCGCGCTACCTCTCCCGCAGCCTCAACGGGCTCGTGGTCGTGCTGCTCGAGCTCGGCTCGCACGAGCTGGCCGACGAGGTGTCGCAGCGCGCCGTCGCCGTGGCGGAGAGCACCGGGTCGGTGATGGACCGGCTGGTGCACCAGCTCAACCGGGTACGGCTGCAGCTGTCGTGGGCGTTGCGGCTCGAACGCGGCGGGCGCGACGCCGCGGCGGCCACCCGGTTCGGCGCCGCGGCGCAGACCGCACACGCCGCCGCGGAGCTCTGGACCACCGCGATGCGCACCGGGCGGCCCGCCACCGAGGAGTGCTCGGTGATCGGCGCTGCCTACGCGCTGGCCCGGCCCGGCGCCCAGCACCTGGCCATGCTGGTGGGGCTGCACCCGATGGCGCACTTCCCGGAGGACCGCGTCGTGCTGGCCATCGCCACGGCACGGTGCCTCCTCACCGCGGGCCGACCCGACGACGCCGTCGCTGCGCTCGTCCCGCTGCAGGCCGAGCTGCGCCCCCGCTCCCCCGGCTCGGGCGCGACCGCCGGGACGGTCCTCACCCTCGCGCTGCACCGGGAGGTCGCCCGGGTGGATCACATCGCCCACGGCGGCGCCCCGTCCGGGCCGCTGCAGCTCTACGCCGCCGCGCTGGAGAGCGAGATGTGGGCGCTGCGCGAGGCGCGGCACACGGCGCTGCGCAGCCACGCCGAGCACCACCGCCTCGCCCGCGAGCACGGCGCCGTGGCCGCTCAGGCGCTGCAGGACCCGCTCACGGGATTGCCGAACCGGCGGGCGCTCGACATGCGGCTCGCCGAGGTCGTCGCGGACGCAGCCGGACAGCCCTGCGCCGTGGCGCTCATCGACCTCGACGGCTTCAAGAACGTCAACGACGAACGCTCCCACGCCGCGGGCGACGAGGTGCTGCGCGTGATCGCGGACTGCCTGCGCTCCACCCTCCGCTCCCGGGACCTCGTGGCCCGCTACGGCGGCGACGAGTTCGTGGTGGTCATGCCGGCAACGCCGCTCCCGATCGCCTGCGCGGCACTCCGACGCGCCGCCGACGCGGTGGCGACCCTGCCCGTCGAGGTCGCGGCGGGCGTCACGACATCGATCGGGGTGGTGCGCGCCTCGATCGACGGCGAGCCCGCCGCCGCGCTCGCCGCGGCCGACGCCGCGATGTACCGGGCCAAGCACGCCGGCGGCAACACGGTGGTCAGCGGCGCGGCGGTGCCGGTCGCGGGACGCTAGCCGGCCCAGCCGCCCGTTCGGCGTCGGCCGCGGCGAACCGCGAGCAGGCCATGGTGCCGAAGGGCGCGGTGGCGCTCGACCCGGGTCGGCACGGGCGCGGGGCTCGTCGTGCCACCCACAGCGCGGGGTCGCCGGAGGTGGCGCGGGTGCTGGCGGACGGCGCCCGGGAGCGGTTCGGCGCCGACGTCGGCGTCGGGATCACGGGGGTGGCCGGGCCGGGCGGCGGCACCGAGGCGAAGCCCGTCGGCTACGTCTGCTTCTGCGTCACCACAGCGGACGGCCGGGTGATCGCCCGGGACCCGCGCCTGCCGGGCGGGCGCACGGACATCCGGGAGCGGTCGACGGATGTGGGGATGCACCTGCTGCTTCGGGCGGCTCGGGGGGCCTGACCTGCTGGATGCGAGTTGGTGGGGTTGGCGTGATTCTCGACGGCCCTCGCGTTGGTCGGTCGGAGATGCACGACCCCAGGACGCTGTCGCCCTCGTGGGGTCGACCACCGGGACTCGAGTGGGCGCGACGCGCGTTGCACGGATGCAGTGGCGTAGGTGGCCGGGTAGGACAACACCGATCCCGTGGGCGCTCTGCGAGATACTCGTCTCGCCTCCCGGACCTGCGTGCGAGCCCGTCCCGCTGAGCAGCGAGGCAACGAGCCCGTGGTCGCCCTACCAGGGATGATCCGGACCACCGGATAGTTGCGTAGGCACCCGGCGGAGACGGGCTCGTCGTGAACCGCCGTGCCCTCCGGTCGGGGACGGCCGCCCACGCAACCACGGGGTTCGGTAGTTCTCCCCAACCCGGCCACGGCGGCGCGTGCGCGGCGAGGCGAACGGGGCGGGCTGCACGGGCAGCCGGGAGCGGTGCGCGACCAGCGTCCGGCGCGGGGTGTCGGGAACGGCGCGCCCAAGCCGCGCATCCCATGATCAGGTCGACACCACGGGGGTCGGATCGAGATCGAACACCCGTGGTGTCGACATGATCATGCACACACCCGCGTGATCGTTCCGAAGTGCGGCTCAGGGCCCTCGCCGGGGCGTTCCACCCAAACTCGGACGCTTCTATATCTGTCAAGCGGCTGAGGACGCGTTGCTGCTTGTGGTCGTGATGGTCGCGGTGAGGAAGCGGTAGAGCTCGCGCGCGATGTAGCGCTTGAGGCAGCGTCGGATCTCTCGGGTGGTCTTCCCTTCGGCGGTGCGGCGGGCGAGGTAGGCCTTGGTCGTGGGGCAGCTGCGCATGCGGACCATCGCGATGGTGTGCAGTGCGCTGTTGAGGGCGCGGTCACCGCCGCGGTTGAGCCGGTGCCGCTTGATGTGGCCGCTGCTGGCCTCGAGCGGGCTGGCGCCGGCGAGCGCGGCGAAGGCGCCCTCGTTGCGGCAG
Source organism: Pseudonocardia hierapolitana (assembly GCF_007994075.1). Classification (NCBI taxonomy): domain Bacteria; kingdom Bacillati; phylum Actinomycetota; class Actinomycetes; order Pseudonocardiales; family Pseudonocardiaceae; genus Pseudonocardia; species Pseudonocardia hierapolitana. The sequence goes on from NZ_VIWU01000001.1 coordinate 772,518, forward strand.
CGCCCGGGGTGGGAGAAGCTGATGATCGCTTGGGCGGCGCTGATCGGGCCGATGCCGCGGCGGTCGGTCAGCCCGGGAGCGAGGTCGTCCACGATGCGCTGGAGTTCGCGGCTGTTGGCCCGTAGTGCGCGGTGAGACCCTCGCAGTGCGAGAGCGAGGCGCCGGATCTCGGCCTGGCGCACGACCTGCTCGCGGCTGGCATCGCGGGCCGGACGGTGGCGGGCCAGCGCAGCGAGCCTGGTGTCGGTGAGCGTGCCACGGGCGAAGTCACGGGCGAAGTCACGGTCGCGGTCGTCGCCGCCCAGCAGCAGTGCGCGTAGCCGGTTGGTCTGAGCGGTCGAGCTGTCGGTGAGCTCGTGGCGGGCGTCCATCAGGATCCGGCGTCCATCAGGATCCGGCGTCCATCAGGATCCGGAGCGCTTCGCGGTCACCATCGGCGCGCGGGCTCGGGAGCTGGTCGGCGTCAAGCCGCAGCGCGGTGAGCACGGCCAGGTGCGCGTCGATCGCGTCGGACTTTCCCCGACCGCGACGGGACTTGCGGTTGGGCTGCTCGCACTCGATCACCATCACACCGGCACCGCTGACTGCGCGCGCTAGTCCGATGCCGTAGCTGCGGGTGCCCTCGATCGCGACGGCGACCCGCGACCCGGGAGCGTGATCGCCGATCCAGGCCAGCAGCTCGGCGTAGCCGCGGGAGTCATTGCTGACCTGGCAGGTCGCGACCGGGGCTCCGGTCGGGAGGGCGATTTCTGCGTCGTGGGTGTCGTCGTGGGTGTCACGGTGGGTGTCGACACCGACGACGGCGTCGACACGTTCTGCCAACATGGGCACGGGCCTGGTCCTTCTGACGGGGAACGGGTCCAACAGGCGGCACCGGCCCGGGTGAGGGTCACCACGTGGCACATCTGTGACGGGTCACGCCGTAACCGGCGGACAGGCTTCTGATCAGGCCAACCGGTGAACCGGGCCGGTGCCGGCGACCACGACGGAACAAGTCCGAGACAGGGCACGCCGAAGCGGCCAGATCGATCACGAGTCACATCGGGTCACCGGCACCGAGCCTGACGGTTCTCCACCCAGGAGCACCGCACCGACACACTCACAGATCGATCACCGGCGTCGCAGCCGGCGGCCTGCGACGGGTCGGGCGGCGCGGGCCTTCTCGAAACGCTCAGCCGCGTCGGCCCGCCACCGGACGTACCCTCCGACCGTGGCAGCGGCGCCGGGACCCGAGCTCGACGCGGCTGCGGGCCGGCGCACGGTCGCGGCGGCGTTCGTGTCCATGGCCGTCGTGTTCGGCGTCGCGTACAGCTTCGGGGCGTTCTTCGTCCCGATGGCCGTGGAGTTCGGCACCGGAAGCGGCGCCACCTCCGTCGTCTTCGCGGTCACGGCGTTCTGCTGGTTCCAGCTCAGCCCGCTCAGCGGGCGGATCGCCGACCGGGTCGGCCCGCGACCGGTGCTGCTCGCCGGCGCGGCCGCACTGGCTGCCGGGCTGCTGCTCACCGCGACGGTGGGGCAGCTGTGGGTCGGCTACATCACCTACGGCGCCGGCGTCGGGATCGCCGTCGCCTGCGGGTACGTGCCGCTGGTCGCGGCCGTCGGCGGCTGGTTCGAGCGGCGCAGGGCCGTCGCGATGGCCATTGCGGTGTCCGGTATCGGCGTCGGCACCCTGCTCGGCGCGCCACTCGCCGCCACGCTGATCGAGGCGATGGGCTGGCGCGGCACCCACGTCGTGTTCGGCGTGGTGGGCGCCGTGTTGCTCGTGGGGTGCGCGGTGCTGGTCCGGCGTCCGCCCCAGCCGGCAGGCGGCGGGAGCGGCCCGCCGCTGCGGGCGCTGGCCCGGATGGCGCCGTTCCGGTCGATGTACGCCGCAACCCTGCTCGCCGCGTTCGCGCTGTTCGTGCCGGTGGTGCACCTTCCGGCGTACGCCGCCGCGAGCGGCGCGTCCCGGGTGGCAGGGGCAGCGCTGGTCGGGATCATCGGCGTCGCGAGCGTCGTCGGCCGGGTCGCGCTCGGGGCGGTCGCCGACCGGTTCGGGCGCGTGCGCACGTTCCAGGCGAGCTTCGCCGTGCTCGCGGTGGCGTTCACGTTCTGGCTCGGCCACATCGCGCTCGGCGGGCCGTTCGCGGTGCTCGTCGCGTTCGCCGTCGTGCTCGGCGTCGGCTACGGCGGGTGGATCGCGCTGCAGCCCGCGGTGATCGCCGACACCTTCGGCGTGCGCGGGCTGGGCCGGCTGATCGGGCTCGTGTACACCGCCGCCGGGATCGGCGCGCTGCTCGGCGTCCCGGTGGCCGGCGCGCTGGTGGACGCGACCGGCGGTCACGGCTGGGCGGCGGGCGCGGCGGGGCTCTGCGGGCTCGGCGCCTTCGCGGCCACGATCGCGCTGGGCAGGGCCGATTTCGTCCGGGAATCCGACGCGCTGTAGCATGGACCGTCGAGCGCCCGGCGTGACGAACGATCCCCGCCGCCGGTGCGGAGAGCGAGCAGTCCACCGGCAGGAAGAACTCGAGGCATTCGCGTGGCCAACATCAAGTCCCAGATCAAGCGGGTCAAGACCAACGAGAAGCGCCGTCTGCGCAACAAGTCGGTCAAGTCCGCCGTGCGCACGGCCGTGCGGCAGTTCCGCGAGGCCGCCGAGGCAGGCGACACCGAGAAGGCCACACAGCTCCAGCGCACGGCCGCTCGTGCCCTGGACAAGGCCGCCAGCAAGGGCGTCATCCACAAGAACCAGGCCGCCAACCGCAAGTCGGCGATGGCCAAGCGCGTCGACGCGCTCTGATAGACCCCGAACCACGACAGCGCCGATCCGCATCACGCGGATCGGCGCTGTCGTGTTGCCCGGTCAGAGTTCCTTCGCCGCCGGCACGAGCTCCCGGCCGATGATCTCCAGCGGGGTCAGCTCCCAGACCCGCGGCACCCAGCCGTGCACCTCCTGCACGCCGAGCTTGGCGAGCCCCTCCAGCTCGGACCGCAACGCGTCGACGTTCTCGCCGCGCTCCCCGACGTCGAGGGGGAGCATGACGGTCTTCTCGATCTCGTCGTAGGGCCGCCCCACGGCCTCGCAGTGCCCGCGCAGGACGTCGAGCTTGCGCTCGAGGTCGGGGCCTGCGAAGAGGTTGCAGGCCTGCGCGTACTGCGCCACCAGCCGCAGCGTCTTCCGCTCCCCGCCGCCGCCGATCAGGATCGGCGGCCTGCGCAGTGGCTGAGGCCGGTTGAGCGTCCGGTCGAGCCGGTAGTGCGTGCCGACGTAGGGCTCCTCGCTCTCGCTCCACATCTGCTGCACGATCTGCAGCGTCTCCTCGAGCCGCTCGAAGCGCTCAGCGGTGGGCGGGAACGGCAACCCGAGCCCGCGGGCCTCGTCGCCGTTCCACGCGGCCCCGATGCCGAGCATCGCCCGCCCGCCGGACAGCACGTCGAGCGTGCTCACGAGCTTGGCGAGCATGCCGGGCTCGCGGTAGCTCACCGCCGTGACCCAGGCGAGCAGCTCCACGCGGGACGTGCGCGCGGCCAGGTAGCCGAGCGTCGTGTAGGCCTCGAGCATCTCGTGCTCGGGCGGGCCGAGCACGCCGATCTGCCACACGTGGTCCATGACGCTCACGCGGGCGAAGCCGGCCTCCTCGGCCGTGGTGGCGATGCGGGTCAGGTCCTCGGCGAGTCGCGCCGGGCCCGACGGGTAGGTGAAGTCCGCGATGTGCAGACCGATGTCCACGTCTGATCCTCCGTGTCTGCTGCTCGATCGACACGACCGACGCTAACCCTCACGGCCCGCACGGACGGGTCATCAGGGTGGTCCTGCTGATCCCAGGATCCGCTCAGGGAAGCGCCCGCGCGGCGAGGGTGGCCTGCGGCTGGAACTCCCCCAGGAGCGCCACGATCTCCTCCCGTGCGGCCGCGACGTCGCGCTCCGCCCCGTCGTGCAACCCCTCCACCACGACGAGCGCGTCCGTCGTCGGCTCCCGGGTCGCGCTCTGCGCGCTCTGCCGCCAGCACCAGCGCCGGGCGCACGCCACCCCGGCCCGGTCGACGAACACGACCTCCCCCGGCTCCGGCGCGACCGGATCCGCCGCTCCGAGGTCGGTGAACCGCTCGGTGCCGGTGGCGAACCGAACCGTGATGTCGCCGTCGATCCCGGCGAGATCCACGACGGCGACCGGGAGCGCGTACCGGATCGACACGAGGTTGCCGAGGTCGACCAGGGCGTTGATCGACGGGATGTCACCCTGCTTGGCCAGCCGCCTCAGCAGCGCCTCTGCGGCGCTCCGGTACTGCGTGGGCTTCGCCCCGAACGCGGCGAACGCCCGGCGCCATGCCGCGATCGAGGGCAGTCCCGCGGGCGGAGTGGCCGCCAGCCGCTCCGCGACCTCCTTCTGCGCGGTGCGGTAGCGCTGCAACAGCTCAGGTGGCGTCGGGCCGTTGGTCAGGCCGGATGCGCGGACGATCCCGGCGTGGACTGCGGGGTACCGGTCGAGGACGGCACGGTCGTAACGGAACACCCGGACCACGCTAGGCCAGACTGGTCCCGTGACCGAGTCCACCGAGCCCGTGATCAACGGGACCAATCCGGGTCTACGCATCGAGCTCGGCGAACTGCGGTCGGGCGGATCCCGGGCTCTCGCCGACGGGCTGGCGGACGCGCTGCGCCACGCGGTCCGCGGCGGACGGCTCCCCGCCGGCACGCGGCTCCCGGCGTCGCGCAGCCTCGCCGCCGATCTCGCGGTCTCCCGCGGGGTGGTCGTGCGCGCGTACGAGCAGCTCGTGGCCGAGGGCTACCTGCAGGCGCACACCGGGCGCGGCACGGTAGTGAGCGACGTCCACACGGACGCGAGCGCGCCACCCCCGCCGGTGCGGCCGTTCGAGCCGGGCAATCCCGGTGTGCCTGCGCTGGGTGCCTTCCCCCGCACCGAATGGCTGCGCGCCCTGGAGACGGCGATGCGGTCGCTGCCCGACGCGGAGCTCGGCTACGGCGACCCGCGCGGCCACCCCCGGCTGCGCCGCGCACTCGCCGCCTACCTGGGGCGCACCCGCGCGGTGGTCGCCCCGCTGGACCGGATCGTCGTCACCGGCGGGTTCGCGCAGGCGGCGAGGGTGATCGCAGAGGCGCTGGTCCGCCACGACGTCACGGCCGTCGGTGTCGAGGACCCCGGCTCGGTCGGCGTCCTCGAGACGTTCCGCGTCGGCGGGCTCCGCACCCACCCGATCCCGGTGGACGAGCACGGCATCGACGTCGAGGAGCTCGCCGCCTCGGGGCTGCGCGCCGTCTCCGTGACGCCGGCCCACCAGTTCCCCACCGGCGCCGTCCTCGCGCCCGCCCGGCGCACGGCACTTCTGGAGTGGGCCGTCGCCCGGGGCGGTGTCGTGATCGAGGACGACTACGACGCCGAGTACCGCTACGACCGCTCACCCGTCGGCGCGCTGCAGGGCCTCGCCCCGGACCGCGTCGTGTACGGCGGCAGCATCTCCAAGACCCTCGCCCCCGGCCTGCGGCTCGGTTGGGTCGTCGCCCCGTCCTGGCTGGCCACCACCCTCACGGAGGTCAAGCACTGGGCCGACATCGCCGAGCCGGTGCTCGACCAGGTCGCGCTCGCCGTGTTCATCGAGACGGGCGCGCTCGACCGGCACATCCGCCGGATGGCCGCCCGGTACGCGGAGCGCCGCCGCGCGCTACTGGCCGCCGTCGCCCGGCACCTGCCCGGCTGGTCCGTCACGGGGGTCGCCGCCGGCCTGCACGCCGTCCTGGTGCCGCAGCGCCCTCTACCTCGAGGCGTGCTCGACGCCATGGCCCACGCGCCCGGCGGGCTGGGCGCCATCCCGCTCGCCGCGTACGCGCACGCGGCGCCGCCCCGGCCCGGCCTCGTCGTCGGCTACGGCTCACTCACCACCGATCGGATCGAACGGGGCATCGCGGCCATGGCCGGGCCCACCCGCTGATGCCCGATGGTGCACAGAGGACTGCCGACGAGATCCGTGAATCTCGAGGACTTCGATGGTGGAATGAGACCGATGCCGATCCGAGGAGACGGGCATGAGCAGCGATGTCGAGGCTGACCGGGGAGAACCCGCCGGTCCCGGTGCCTCCGGCCGCCGTCCCCTGTCCCGCGAGCTGATCATCGAGACAGCGATCGACTTCGTCGACCGGCACGGGTTGACCGCGCTGACGATGCGTCGGCTGGGCAAGCAGCTCGGTGTCGAGGCGATGTCCCTGTACCGCTACGTGAACGGTCGCGAGGACCTCCTCGAAGGCATCGTGGACCGGATGGTGGCCGAGCTGCAACTGCACCGGGATCACGAGAACCCGGACGCGACGATCGGGTGGCAGGCATACCTCCAGTGGCTCGCGCACGCCGTTCGAGGACTCGCGCGCGAGCACCCCAACCTCTTCCCGCTGATCGCCACGAGGCACCCCGCCGCGCCATGGCTGCGGCCACCGCTGCGCAGCCTGCGCGTGGTCGAGGACTTCTTCGACACGCTGATCTCGAGGGGCTTCAGCGACACCCGCGTGGTGCTCGCCTACCGATCGTTCTCGAGTTTCCTGCTCGGGTACCTGCTGCTCGAGGCGAGCGTCCTCGGTGCGCGGTCGTCTCCCCCGGAAGAGCCGCTGGACGAAGGGGATTCGCACGTGCCCAATGCCGACCAGAATCTCGACCTTGCCCCGTTCCCGCACGTACGGCGGCTCGAGGAACAACTCTCCGAAGATCACGCAGGCGCGGAGTTCGAGCAAGCGCTGGAAGACCTGCTGGACCGGCTCGATCGCTTCATCACGGAGTAGCGGTCGACGACGGGCCGGCTGTCGGCCCGGCTTCCCCTCCTTCGGCGAAGAACGCCGTCCCGGCCTTCAGCTGCGCAATCTGCGCCGCTCCCGGTACGCGGGCCACGTCCTTGCGGGCGGCCTCCTCGTCGCGGTAGGGGCCGATCACGACCGGCCGGCCGCTGCTCTCGGTCACGATCACGCAGCGGCGCGCGACCCGCTTCTCGCGCATGGTGCGAGCGCGACCGGCGACGGCCCGCCCGCCCTCGGCACCACGCCCGGCGACCGCCTTGCCGACCTTCCTGGCCAGCGTGGCCACGTTCCTGACCGATGCCGCGATCTTGGACTTCGCACCGCCGCCCGATCCCGCCTCCGCGGGCTGGTCGCCGTCGGTCGAGCCGGGGGGCGCGGCCGGAACGTCCGGGGGCTCGCGGTTGGCGGCGTCGGGGGCATCAGGAGAAACGTTCATCTCAGCACCTTCGTCCTTGCGACGGATGTGGGTGAACGGCAGGACCGGCGCGGCGGCAAGGTGGCCGCCGCCGAAGGTCCTGCCGTCCAGCCGATCATTCGTTCGTCGCGCGCTCCCGGACCGTGCCGGTGGCGTCCTGGGCGCGGCTCTGCACCTGCCCGGCCGCTGCCTTGCCCTCTTCGGCGACGGTCTGGCCGGCCTCGGTGGCAGTCGACTTCACCGACTCCACGGCCTGCTGCGCGGGCTCGCGGAGGTTCTCCTTCACCTCGGCAGCGGCCTGGCCCGCGGTCTGGGCGAGCGGCTGCCCCACCTGCTGGACCATGTCCTTCGCCTGACCGGCGAGCTGCTGCTCCTTGCGGCTCGCCGGGAGCAGTGAGGAGACCAGCCAGCCGGCGCCGAAGGCGATGAGCCCGGCCGCGAGGGGGTTGCCCCTGGCCTGTTGCCGGATCACCTGCGGTGCCTCCTGCAGTGCCTGGGTGCCGGTCGAGGCGGCATCCGACACCGTCGAGGCAGCCGTCGCCGCCGTACCGGAGACCGACTGCGCGGCGTTCGAGACGGTCCCGGCCGCTCCCTGGGCCGCGGCCGTCACGTCACCCCTGCCCACCGGGCTCGCACCCATCACGTTCTCCTTCCACCTGCCCATGGTCGACCGGACGCGGTCGGCCCGCCGCCCGACGATCTTGGTCGGGGTCACCTTCTCGGTCAGCGCGTCGACGTCCTGGCCCAGCGTCGCCTGCGTCCGTTCGATCTCCGCGCGGATCTGCTCGGGCTCGCTCGCAGTGGTCACGGGGTACCTCCTCGCTCGCCCTTGAGGGCGTCCGGAATGGTCTTGAGGGTGTCGACCGTGCGCTCGGGCGTCGGGTTGACCTCGCGGAACTTCCTGCGCCCCACTGCGGCGAGCACCGCGGCGACGATGCCCCAGATCACCGCGACGATCAGCGCCGACCAGCTGTGCCCGACGACGTGCGACAGCGCCCACCAGAGCGCGATCGACAGGAACAGGACGGCCATGGAGCCGGCGAACCCGGCGCCACCCAGAGCGCCTGCGCCCTTCGCGCTCTTCGACGCTTCCTGCTTGAGCTCGGCCCGGGCGAGCGCGAGCTCCTGGCGCATCAGCGTGGACAGGTCGCGGGTGACGTCACCGACCAGCTGGCCGAGCGACACCTCCCCGACGTCCTCGTGGCGCCCTGCGGTCTCGGTCGGACGAGCGTGGGCTCCGCCCGTACCGCCTGGTCGCTGCGGCTCGGCCGGGTAGCCACCCGCGGGTGGGTACGGCGGCGCCGTCATCGCGGGCCTCCCTGCCCCTGCCCCTGCCAGCTCGGCGCCCCGAGCTCCGGCTCGTAGACCTGCCCGCCGGGTGCGTTCGCACCGGGCGGCGGCGGGTAAGCGGGCGGAGCCTGCGGACCGGGTGGCACCGGAGGCGGGCCGGCCGCGGGCGGCGGGTACGGCGGCGGCGCCTGCGGGCCACCTGCGGGGGGTCCACCGGGGACACCGGAACCGGCCGGAACACCGGGTGGCGGCGGGGGTGGCGCTTCCGGACGGCCGTAGGGCTGCGGCTGCGGCGCGGTGCCCTGATCGCTCCCGCCGGATGCGGCCGCGGCGGCACCGCGGGTCAGCCGGCCCGCGAGCACGCCCGCCGCGGCGGCACCGAGGAGGAACATCCCGGGACGGCGGCGAGCGACGCCACGGAACTCCTCGAGGAGGTCGCCGGGCTCGCGCTTCCCGATCCAGTCGGCGACGCCCGTGAGCTTGTCGGCCACCTGCCGAACCACTTCGGAGGCGGGACCGGTCTGCGAACCGCTCTGCGCCATCTGCTGGAGCTCGTCCGCGTACCCGCGCAGCGTCTCGGCCGCCTTCTGTTGGCCGTTCTGCGCCTGGCTCCGGACCTGGGTCCGGGCCTCACCGACCAGGTCGCGCGCCTGCGTCCTCGCCTCTTGCGCGACCTGCGTGACCTGCTCGGCCGCTGTGCCGGCGACGTCCTTGCCCGCGTCGGTCGTCGTGCGACCGACGTCAGCGACCTCGTCGCGCGCCACCTGAGTTGTGCCCGGCTCAGGCTGCACGCCGGTCACGCCGCCCGGAGCATGACCGCTGCTCTGCTGGCTCATTCCGCACCAATCCTCTGGTAGACGAGGTTTACGTTGTATGCGTACCCAGTAAGGCTGTACCCAACCGGCACCGGCCGCGGCTTCCGCGGTGGTCCCGGGTCCAGGTGGTCAACGCCCGTCGCGCGCGCGGGCGCGGCGCGCTGCAGCGCCCGGACCTGCGTCGACGCCCGCGCCCTGCGCCGGGGCGAGCGGGATGGGCACGGTGAGCCCTCGAGCGGCCGCAGCGCCACGCGGCGCACGACCGGCAGCTCGGCCGGTGGGAGAACACCACCCAGGACGGCGGGCCCGTGCCGATCGAGGCGTCGGTGTCCTGCGGCGTCGTGCACGGGGGCTCCGGCGGCGGGTCGACGCCCGCGTCCCGCAGTGTCTGCTGGCGCTGACGTTCGTGCTCGGCGGCGCGGGCTCACGGCTCCGCTGGATGTCCGGCCTCGCACTCGCCGTGGCCGCGGTGCTGCCCCTCGCCGCCGCTGTGCCGGCCGCCCTCATCGCGAAGGCGACCCGAGATCAGAAGGCGGGCCAGGGGATCGCGGGCCCGTAGCCGGACGGCTCCGGGTAGCACGACTCGTCGAGCAGGTGATCGACCCGGTGGACGAACGTGCGCAGCTCGCGCCGCGTGATGTGCTCGGACAGGGATTCGGACAGCGCCCCGCCCAGCTCGGCGCGCACCCGCTCCAGCATCTCGATCACCGGGCGGGGCAGCGGCTTGCCGACCCAGCCCCAGAGCACCGTGCGGAGCTTGTCCTCGGTGTGCATGCACAGGCCGTGGTCCACGCCGTAGACGTTCCCGTCCACCCCGGCGAGCACGTGCCCGCCCTTGCGGTCGGCGTTGTTGGCGACGACGTCGAACGCGGCCATGGCCTGCAGCTCGGGCGTGTCGGCATGGACGAGCACGGCCGGCTCGCCGCGGTCGCCGCGAGCGCGCAGCACGCCGATCCAGCCCGCGGGCACGGCGCGGGGGTGGCAGACGTCCACGAGCTCTCGCTCGGCGTCGGTGTCCACCCACACCTGCACCATTCCCGGCCCGAACGGCCCGTCGCGCAGCACCGTGGGCGGCACGACGTGGAACCCCCCGGCCTCGGACACCAGGTACGCGGCCACCTCGCGCCCGGCGAGCGTGCCGTCCGGGAAGTCCCACAGCGGCCGCTCCCCGCGCACCGGCTTGTAGACGCACTCCGCGTCGACGCCGTCGAGCGTGATGGTGCCGAAGAGCGTGGCGTTCGATGCGTCGACCAGACGGCCGGTGATCTCAATGCGGCCGTGCCGCAGCAGTCCCGGCACGGCCGGGTCACGAGGGTCCACCGGGTCTCGCGTCAGTCCTCGGCCGGGGACCGTCGGTGGTACCCGTTGAGCCGCACGCACAGGTGACCGGCGGGGTCGAGCGGCTCGGCGCACAGCGGGCACGGCGGGCGGCCCGCGGAGACCACGCGCTCGGCGCGGTCGGCGAACGCCCGTGCCTGCACCGGCGACAGGAACACGCGCAGCGCGTCGGGGCCTTCCTCGGTGTCGTCGAGGACCACCGACTCGTCGACCTCCTCCTCGGTGACGGCGAGCAGCTCCACCACGATCGAGCGGGTCTCGGCGTCCCAACCCAGGCCCATCGTGCCGACGCGGAACTCCTCCTCGAGCGGCACGGCGAGGGGGTCGAGGTCGGTGCCGGGGTCCTCGTCGGCCAGGTCGTCCGCACCGAACCGGCGGGCCACCTCCTGCAGCAGCGCGCTGATCCGGTCGGCGAGCACCGACACCTGCTGTTTCTCCAGCAGCACGCTCACCGTGCGCGCCTCCTGGATCGCCTGGAGGTAGAACGAGCGGTCGCCGGGCTCGCCGACGGTGCCCGCGACGAAGCGTTCGGGCTGGCGGAAGACGTGGATGACGCGTGACATGGCGTCCCCGAGGGTAGACCGCTCCGGCGCAGAGGGCACGTCAGTGAGCGTTAAGCCCCGGTGTCGCCGCCCACGACGGCGTCCGAGCTGCGCGCAGGCGTCTTGCGCCGCTTGCGCTTCGGCGCAGGCGGGATCAGCCCGGACACGTCCCCACCCAGGTCGTTCACGCGCGCCACGAACGGGCGGGTCTCGGTGTAGTGCACGACGCTGATCGAGCCGGGGTCGACGACGATGCGCTGGAAGTTGTCCAGGTGTGTCGCGAGCGCGTCGGCGAGGATCGACTTGATCACGTCGCCGTGGCTGCAGGCCAGCCAGACGGCGCCGGGGCCGTGCTCGGCCGCGATCCGCGCCCCGTGCCTGCGCACCGCGGCCACCGCCCGCGCCTGCATCCCCGCGAGCCCTTCCCCCTCCGGGAACACGGCGGCCGACGGGTGGGCCTGCACCACCTTCCACAGGGGTTCCTTGGCCAGCGCGTTCAGCTCACGCCCTGTCCACGAGCCGTAGTCGACCTCCGCGAGCTCCGGTTCCGAGGTCGGGACGAGGTCGCGGGCCTGGGCCAACGGCGCCACCGTCTGCTCGCAGCGCAGCATCGGCGAGCACACGACCGCCGCGAGCGGCACGCCCGCGAGCCGGTCCACGAGCTTCTCCGCCTGTGCCCGGCCGGTGTCGTCCAGCTCGACGCCTGCGGCGCGCCCGGCGAGCACACCGGATGCGTTGGCCGCCGAGCGGCCGTGGCGGAGCAGGATGAGCGTCGTCACGAGCGCCGAGCGTACGTGCGGTCAGGACGCGGCGACCCAGCCCGCACCCAGCGCGACGAACAGCACCGCCCCCAGCGCCACCCGGTACCAGACGAAGACGTAGACGCTGTGGCGCTCCACGTAGCGGAGGAGCCACGCGATCGTCGCGAAGCCGATCCCGAACGCGATCACCGTGGCCACCAGCATCTGCACGGCGGTCGGCCCGTCGCCCGCGAACACGTCCGGGATCTGGAAGATGCCCGACGCCACCACGGCGGGGATCGCCAGCAGGAACGAGTACCGGACGGCGGCCGGGCGCGAGAACCCGAGGAAGAGTCCCGCGGTGATCGTCCCGCCGGAACGGGAGACGCCCGGGATCAGCGCCATGGCCTGCGCGAGGCCGAGCAGGATGCCGTCGGCGGGCTTCATCTGCTCCAGCTCCAGGCGCTGTCGGCCGATCCGCTCGGCGAGCCCGAGCAGCAAGCCGAACGCCACCAGCGTCGTCGCGATCAGCCACAGGTTGCGCGCCGCGGTCTGGATCTGGTCCTCGAACAGGAAGCCGAGCAGACCGATCGGGATCGTGCCGATGATCACGAGCCAGGCGATCCGGTAGTCCGGGGTGGCGCGGACGGCGGGGAAGCGGAAGCCGCGGAACCAGGTGAGGAGGAGGTGTCCGATGTCACGCGCGAAGTAGACGAGCACGGCGGCCTCCGTGCCGAGCTGCGTGACCGCGGTGAACGCCGCGCCCGCGTCCCGCCCGAAGAACACCTCCGACACGATCCGCAGGTGCGCCGACGAGGAGATCGGCAGGAACTCCGTGAGCCCCTGCACCACACCGAGCACGATCACTTCCAGCCACGTCACGCGCGGGACCGTACCGAGGGCCCCTCATCCCTCCCCACATAGGCTTCCCCTGTGCGGCGGCGACGGGTCGGAGGCAGCGGGCTGGAGGTCTCGCAGATCGGGCTCGGCACGATGACCTGGGGCGTCTCCACCGACGTCGACGCCGCCACCAACCAGCTCACGGCGTTCGTCGACGCCGGCGGCACCCTCGTCGAGACCGCCGAGAGCTACGGCAACGGCGTCGCGCAGCAGATGCTCGGCGAGGTGCTCTCCACAGCCGTCCGGCGGGAGGACGTCGTCATCGCCGGGCGCGGCGGCGTACCCGGAGGCCCGCTCGGCGAGGGTTCCGCGCGCGGAGCCCTGCTCGACGGGCTGGACTCGATGCTGGAGCGGCTCGGCACCGACCACATCGACCTGTGGCAACTGCCCTTCTTCGACGCACGGGTGCCCGTCGAGGAGACGTTGTCGGCGGTGCAGGTGGCGGTGTACTCCGGCAAGACCCGCTACGCCGGGCTCGTCGGGCCCGCGGGCTGGCAGCTCGCCACCGTGGCCGAGCGGGGCCGGATGCTCGGCGGCGTCGCGGTACCGGTGGCGGCGCAGGCCGAGTACTCGCTGTTGTGCCGCGGCCCGGAACGCGAGCTGCTGCCCGCGGCACTCCACCACGGCATCGGGCTGCTCGCCTGGGCGCCGCTCGGACGGGGTGTGCTCACCGGCAAGTACGTCGACGGCACACCGGCCGACTCCCGCGGCGCCTCCCCCGGCCTCGCCCCGTACGTCGAGGCCCGCCGCACCGAGCACGCGACCCGGATCGTCCACGCCGTGCTCACGGCCGCAGACGGCCTGGGAACGTCGCCGCTGTCCGTCGCACTGGCGTGGGTGCGTGATCAGCCGGGCGTCGCAGCGGCCATCGTCGGCGCCCGGGACGCGGCGCAGCTCACGGCCTCGATGGCCGCCGACCAGCTGGTGCTCCCGGCCGAGATCCGCGCCGCTCTCGACGACGTGAGCGACCCCCGCTGAACGGTGGCACGCTCGCTCGGCCGCGCCTATGGTGTGGTCATTCCACCCGGCGTTCACTCGGGCGTCAGGTGGCGGCGAGGTGCTAGGGAGGTGAGCCGGTGGCGCGTAGCAGCCCGACCGGCCCGATCGAGGGGGATTCTGTCGACGGGGACTGGGAGTACCGCCCGGTCCAGCTCCCGGGGGACGTGTCCCGGATGACCGCGGCGGTACGGCTGGCGATCCAGGCCGAGTTCGGCGGCTGGGAGCTGTCCCGGGTACGGCTCTACCCGGGTGGGGTCCGGAAGGTGGTGCTGCGCCGTCGGCGCAGTTCGAGAATGCTGCCGGAGCTGTCCGTCTGAGCTCTCATCCGCCGGCGGACGTGCGCGTGTCTCGGGTGGCATCCGAGGCGAGCGACCCGAGCAGCGCGAGCGACCTGGCGCTCTCCGAACCGGGCTCCGCGTGGTAGATCACCAAGAGTTGGCCGCCGGAGTCGCCGACCGGGAACTTCTCGAGGCGCAGTTCGAGGATCCCGACGTCCGGATGCTGCATCTTCAGCTGTTTGCCGGCGAGCGGCTTGACGTCGTGGCGCGCCCACAGCTGCCGGAACTGCTCGCTCCCGAGTGACAGCTCGCCCACCAGCTGCGTGAGGCGCGGGTCGTCGCCGTCGGTGCCGAGCGACGTGCGGAACGCGGCGACCATGCCGCCGATCATCCGCTCCCAGTCGGGGTGCAGCTCCCGTTCGTCCTCGTCGAGGAACATGGACCGCAGCCGGTTCTCCCCCGGCCGGATCCTCGGTGAGAGCGCCGTCGCGAGACGGTTCGCCGCGAGCACGTCGAACATCCGGCTCTCGACGAACGCCGGCAGCTCGATCACGTCGAGCAGCTGGCGGATCCCTGCCGGCACGACCTCGCGGCGCGGCCGCCGCCGCCTCGACCGAGCGGCGGACAGGCCCAGCAGGTACTGGGTGGCGGTCGCGTCGAGCCCGAACACGCGCGCCAGCGCCTCGAGCACCTGGGTCGAGGGGTTCCGGTCGCGTCCCTGCTCGAGCCGGAGGTAGTAGTCGGCGCTGATCCCGGCGAGGGTGGCGACCTCCTCGCGGCGCAGGCCCGGCGTCCGTCGGACCCCTGCCACGTGCAGCCCCACGTCGGCGGGGTCGACGAGCTCGCGCCGCGCACGCAGGTACTCGCCCAGCGCGTTCGACCTGGTCACAGGGTCATGGTAAGTCGGAGCGGCCCGCCGATCCTGGTCCCGTCACCCCCAGGATGACGAGGGCGTCCCCTGCGGCGGGCGCCTGGACGAATCATGGAGCCATGGCATCGAACGATCTCCCCGGCGGCCGCTACCGCGTCGCCGACATCGAGCTCACGCGCGTCGGGTACGGCGCCATGCAGCTGGCCGGCCCCGGCGTCTTCGGACCACCGAAGGATCACGACGCCGCGATCGCCGTGCTGCGCGCGGCCGTCGACCTCGGCATCAACCACATCGACACCGCCGACTTCTACGGGCCGCACGTCACCAACCACCTCATCCGCGAGGCGCTCGCGCCGTACCCGGACGACCTGCACATCGTCACGAAGGTCGGCGCCCGCCGCGACGAGAACGGCGGCTGGCCCCACGCCCGCACCCCGGCCGAGCTGCGCGAGCAGGTCCACGACAACCTGCGGAACCTGAAGCTCGACGTGCTCGACGTCGTGAACCTGCGCGTCGGCGGCTTCGACACCCCCGAGGCGGGCTCGATCGCGGAGCAGTTCGAGGCGCTCGCCGAGCTGCGGCAGCAGGGGCTGATCCGCCACCTCGGGCTCAGCACCGTCGACGCCGACCAGCTGGCCGAGGCGCGGTCGATCGCACCGGTGGTCTGCGTGCAGAACCTCTACAACCTCGCCCGCCGCGACGACGACGCCCTCGTGGACCTCACCGCGCGGGAGGGGATCGCGTTCGTCCCGTACTTCCCCCTGGGCGGCTTCTCACCACTGCAGTCGGACGCCCTGGATGCCGTGGCGAAGCGGCTGGACTCGACGCCGATGGCGGTCGCGCTCGCCTGGCTGCTGCACAGGTCGCCGAACATGCTGCTGATCCCCGGCACGTCCTCCGTGGAACACCTGCGCGAGAACGTCGCCGCCGCCGCGCTCGAGCTCCCGGCCGATGCGATCGCGGAGCTCGACGCGATCGGCGGCTGAACGCATCGGTGCTCACGCAACCCAACGGATCGCGCCGGCCGGAACGAGGCGCGCGAGCGCCCGCCCCGACGCACCCCCGGTCAGCCGACGCCCCCCGCGGCAGCCCACGCGCCCGATCGACGGGGCGCAGGCGGAGACGGGAAGCGCGAGCCGACGGGGGGTCCGCGGGCCTCCCTCCCCCGTCGCACCCCCTCGGCCGATGCCCTCGCCGGGGCCTACGCGCCCCGATCGACAAGGAGCACGGGCCGAGACGAGGCGCGCGAGCGCCCGCCCCGACGCGCCCCCGGTCAGCCGACGCCCCCCCGCGGCCCACGCGTCCCGTCGACGAGGGGCACGCAAGCGCGAGCGAGTCCGGGCGCGTACGCGTACGCGAAGCGTCCCGCCGGTGGCGCCCCGTTCTCCGCCCCGCGTCACGGCTCACGCGCCCCGTCGGCAGCGCCGGGTCAGGACGCGTGAGTCAGTGGTCCGCCCACGTCACGTCCGGCGGGCGCGGCGCGCCTGCCGGCCCGGGTACGCCCCGGAACCCGTACGGCGCCGGGTCGCGACCGGGCTGCACGAACCAGCACTCCCCCGGCTCGCCCCGCTCCAGCACGGCCTCGATCGCGTCCGCCACGTTCTCGGCGGTGAGCAGCGGGAACTCCCCGAACTGTGGCTTGGCCCGCGCGATCAGCGGGGTGTCGGCGAAGCCGGGGCACACGGCGTTCACCCGGATCCCGTCGCCCGCGAGCACCGGCGCCGCCGCCCGCACGTACCCCACCACCGCGTGCTTGGTCATCGTGTACAGCGCGTCGCCCGGCATCGGCACGAGCCCGGCCAGCGATGCGGTGGCGACCACCCGTCCGCCTCCCGCGCGCCGCAGCGCGGGCACGGCGGCGGCGAGCCCGAACACGACGTGGTCCACGTTCACGCCGACGATGCGCCGGTAACCGGCCAGGTCGAGCTCCTCGACCCCGGACTGTCCGGCCGTCACCCCGGCGTTGAGCAGCACGACGTCCAGCCGCCCGAACGTCTCCTCCGCGGCGGCGACGTGCGCCGGCATCCGCTCGGGATCGGCGACGTCCCCGGCCAACGCGAGGCCGCCCACCTCATCGGCGACCTCGCTCGCCGCCGCCTCGTCCCGGTCGGCCACGGCGACCCGCGCCCCCGCCGCCGCGAGCCGTCGCACCGCAGCCGCCCCGATCCCCGACCCGCCGCCCGTGACCAGGGCGCCCTTGCCCGTGAGATCCATCAGCAGGTCCGCAGGAACCGGTCGAGCACGCGGGTGCCGAACTGCAGCGCGTCCACCGGCACACGCTCGTCGATGCCGTGGAAGAGCGAGGCGAAGTCGAGGTCCGGCGGGAGCCGCAGCGGGGCGAACCCGTAGCACTGCATGCCCAGCTCGGCGAACGACTTGGCGTCCGTGCCGCCCGACAGCATGTACGGCACGGTCTTCGCGCCCGGATCCTCCTCCCGCAACGCGGCCGCCATCGCCTCGGTCAGCGGCCCCTCGAACGGCGTCTCGACCGCAGGCAGGTGCTGCACCCACTCGCGCGTCACGTCCGGGCCGAGCAGCTCGTCGACTTCCCGCAGGAACGCCTCCTCCCGCCCTGGCAGCATCCGGCAGTCGACGACCGCCTCCGCCGTGGACGGGATCACGTTCGCCTTGTACCCGGCCGAGAGCATCGTCGGGTTCGCCGTGTCGCGGATGGTCGCCCCGACCAGCCGCGAGAGCGGCCCGAGCTTCGCGAGCGCCCCCTCCAGGTCGTCCTCGGGGAACTCCAGCCCGGTCAGCTGGGACATCTGTTCGAGGAACGCGCGGACGGTGTCGGTGAGCACCAGCGGGAAGGTGTGGTTCCCGAGCCGGGCGACCGCCTCCGCGACGTGCGTCACCGCGTTGTCGTCGTGCAGGAACGACCCGTGCCCCGGCTTGCCCCTGGCCCGTAGCCGCATCCACGCGATGCCCTTCTCGGCGGCCTCGATCAGGTACACCCGCTGGTTCTCGCCGAGCGTGAGCGAGAACCCGCCCACCTCGCCGACGGCCTCGGTGCACCCCTCGAAGAGGTCGGGCCGATGCTCGACCAGCCACTGCGCCCCGTAGGACCCGCCCGCCTCCTCGTCGGCGACGAACGCGAACACGATGTCCCGCGGCGGCACCACCCCGTCGCGCTTGAACCGGCGCGCGACCGCGAGCGTCATGCCGACCATGTCCTTCATGTCGACCGCGCCCCGGCCCCACACGTAGCCGTCCTGCACGGCCCCGGAGAACGGGTGCACCGACCACTCCGTCGGATCCGCCGGCACCACGTCCAGGTGCCCGTGCACGAGCAGCGCACCCCGCGACGGATCGGCCCCCGGGAGCCGGCAGATCACGTTCGACCGCCCCGGCGCCCCCGAATCGAGCACCTCCACCTCGTACCCGACCTCGGTGAGCTTGCCGGCCACGTACTCGGCGGCCTCCCGCTCCCCCGTCGTCGTCTCGAGGTCACCCGTGTTCGTCGTGTCGATGCGGATGAGCTCCGACGTCAACTCGACGACCTCGTCCTCGGCTGCTCCTTGCCTGGTCACGCGGATCTTCCTACCACTCTGAGGACCGGTCGCGGGGGTCCGGAGGGTGTGGGCTATCCTTCCCTCAGCAAGTCCGAGTGGCGGAATGGCAGACGCGCTAGCTTGAGGTGCTAGTCCCCGAGTAGGGGGTGGGGGTTCAAGTCCCCCCTCGGACACAAGATCAGGCCGATGACCTGCGGTGATTTGAATCCCGTTCGTTCAATCACTGCGAAACGCCTGGTCAGAGGCGTGGGGGTTCATATACCCCACCGACTTGCTTCGGTGCCGCTTCGATGCACGACGTTCCAGACAGGCTGAGCGGTCGCGCGCGAGCACCTCGATGGTCCGGGCTGCGCGTTCTCGCGCAGGTTGACCGCCGCCTGTGATCGGCCAGCGCGCCGGGCCGGGCGCCGTCGTGCACGATGCGCAGCGGTAGAGGGCCTGCGAGGAACTCCAGTCCCAGCAGGATGGATCGGCCGATCCGCAGACGATAGGGCTGGTAGCTGGGCTCACCGCGACGCCGCCTGCCGACGGCGCTCCAGGTGGCGACGACCGCGCCCAGCACGATGGCCGGCACGCCCACGGCGTCGACGATCTTGCCTACCAGCTCCGCTGCGGCGGGGAAGTCCACGACCTACCGGGTTCGGGTGCGGGACAGCCTGGCGCGGCCGTCGTCCTGCAGGCGAGCCAGCACCAGCGCCTCCTTCACAACCGGACCCGGTTGTTCAGCCGCAACAACCGCGACATCACCGCTTCCTATCCCGACCTCGCCCGCCTCCCGGTCGCCGACGGGCTGGTGCTCGACGAGCACGGCCCGTCCGGGCTTCGCTCGTCTGCAGCAGCGGATGCACGTCATCCGTCCGTCGGTCGCGCTGCTGGCCGAGGTGCCGGTCCGCTACGTCGTGTTCGACCTCCTCCACCGCGCCGGCAGGTTGCTGCGCGAGGAGCCGTTCACCATCCGCCGGCAGATCCTCGACGACCTGCGCTTGGACACTGCCGGTCTGCAGGTCTCCCCGATGTCCACCTACACCCCCGGCGAGCTGGTGATGACCGCCGCCCGCCAGCAGGGCCTGGAAGGCGTCGCCGCGAACGCGCGAGGTCGCGCTACGAGCCCGGCCGGCGGTCCAGGGCGTGGATCAAGACACCGATCCGGCACACCGCTCGAGGTGATCATCGCCGGGTGGTCGCCGAGCACCGGCCACCCGAACGCGCTGGGCTCGCTGCTGCTCGCCGCGCACCACGGGTGAACGCGCAGTGCCAGCGGGTCGCGCTCGACTGAGGAACGCGAAAGGGGCGGCCCGTCCGCGAACGGGCCGCCCCGTCGAGTCACACCGGGGTCACCCGAAGGCTTCCACCGTGTCGTAGCCCCGACCGTTGTACTTCTGGACGACCACCGTCGACACCGCGGGCTGACCGCTCTCGCTGGTGGTCACCGCCGTGTCCGGCAGCATGAGCGGCGCCTGGAAGTCCTTGATCGCGCGCAGCGCCTCCATGAAGCTGTCCCGGGTCGGCTCCTTCATGTTCTGGAAGGCCTGCTCGAGCGTCGCGCCGATCATCCAGCTCCACTGGCAGTGCGGGAACGCCGGCAGGTCCGGGTAGTTGCCGTACTGCTTGAGGGCCGCCAGGTACTCCACGACGTCCGGGTCCTGGGCGAAGGCGGGGCTCTGCGGCGCCTTCGCGAAAGAGACGGAGTAGATGCCGGGGAATGCCGCCGCGCCGCCGGGCTCGAGGATGGCCGTGGGGCTCGACGTGTTCGAGGGCAGGAACCAGCTCGGCGTCCAGCCCAGCTGCTGCGCCTTCTGCAGCGCCGCAATCACGAGCGGAGTCACCGACATCGCGTTGAAGAAGACGTCGGCGCCGCTGTTGGCCAGCTCGGTGATCTGCGCGTCGACGGACGTGTCGGTCGCCTCGTAGGTGAGCTCGCCGACGACCTCGATGTTGCCCGCGCCTTCGATGGCCGACTTGAAGCCCTGGACGTAGCCCGCACCGAAGTCGTCGTTCTGCGACAGGATCGCGACCCGGTGGGCGGCGCCCGAGGAGGCCAGCAGCTCACCGAAGGCCGCGCCCTCGTTCTGGTAGATCGGCACGAACCCGAGCTGCCATGGGCTCTGCTGGGTGTCGCTGAACAGCGGGTCGCCGGTCATGATCAGCACCTGCGGCACCTCGTCGGCGATCGCCGCCTCGCGCCAGGCGCGGTTGGTCGGCGTGCCCAGCCCCGCGGTCATCGCGAAGACCTCGCCCTTCAGCTGGTCGTAGTTCGCCGCCGCCTGCTGCGGGTCGTAGGTGTCATCCAGTGCCTGGATCTCGACGGTGCGGGTCTTCCCGTCGCCGAACTCGACGCCTCCCGCGGCGTTCTTCGCACCGAAGTACGCGGTGACGCCTGCGACCGTGCAGGTGCCCGGCCCCGCGGTGGGGCCGCTGAGCGGCGTGGTGATGCCGAGCGTGACCGTGGTGTCCGTGATGCCGGGGCTGGGCGCACCCTCGGCCGCATCGCCGCTGCGGCCGGCGTCCCGCCCGCCGCACGCGCTGACCGTCACCGCGAGCGCCAACGCGACGGCGATGCCGAGCGCCCTCCGCGATCGAGAGTGCGTGTTCATGCGCGACCTAGCCTCTCCGTATCGGGTTCCTCCGCCGCGGGGCCCGACCCTGTGGTCGGCGACGGCGTGGTCGGTGGCGCGGCGTGGCCGCGACCGGCGGGAGAGCGCCGCAGCCCGCGCATCACCGCGCGGGGCAGCGACACGAGGCCGCCGGGGAGGACGAACAGCACGACCAGCAGGAGCGCGCCCTGCAGCAGCGCCGTGAGGCTCGGGTCGACGGCATTCGTCAGGTTCGGGACGACCACGTAGAACGCGCCGCCGAGCAGCGAACCCACGATGCTGCCCGCGCCGCCGATCACCATCGCGACGAGCAGCTCAATCGAGTGCCCGAAGCTCATCGTCTCCGGCGACGTGTACTGGACGACGACCATGTACAGAAACCCGCTCACGCCGCCGATGAGCGACGCGATCGTGAATGCCAGCACCTTGTACCGGTACGGCGAGATGCCCATCGAGGACGCCACGTTCTCGTTGCCCTTGACGATCGCGAAGGCGCGGCCGTACTTGCCGCGGACGAGGAAGCGCGTCAGCACGAACACGATGCCGCCGATGACGAGCACGAGGTACAGCTGCCACTGGTCGTCGTAGAGCCCGCTCCCCTCCGGCGCATCGGTGAAGCGCGCGGACACGCCCTGCGAGCCGCCGGTGAACTCGCTCAACCGCTTGGCCAGCGGTACACCGACGATGGGCAGCGCGATCGTGACCATCGCGATCGCGAGTCCGCCCAGGCGTGCGGCGGCGAGTGCCACGAGCAGTCCAGCGACGGCGGGGATCAGGCAGGTGAGCACGAAGACCAGGACGATGTTCCAGTCGTTCGTGACGCCGTACGCGGTGACATACGCACCGAGGCCGAGGAAGAAGATCTGGCCGAGCGAGATCTGCCCGGTGTACCCCATGACGACGTTGAGGCCCAGCACGGCGACGGCGAAGACGCCGATGCGGGCGAGCGTGTCGTTGGCGGCCTCCGTCAGCACGAGCGGCAGAACGGCGAGCACGACGACGAGCAGCAGCGGCGCCGCCCAGCGCACCCAGGGGCGCTGCCGCAGGGCCGAGAAGGACGAGGCTGGGGCAGCCGTCGGACGGGTCATCACACGCGAACCACGGTTTTCCGGCCGAACAGGCCCTGGGGTCGGACGATGAGCACGACGAAGATGAGGATGAACGGCACGGCGACCTTGAGGTCGAAGCCGATGAATCCGACGTACACCGCGGCCAGGTTCTCCAGGACGCCGATGATCCACGCCGCGATGACGACGCCGACCGGGCTCGTGAGGCCGCCGAGGATGACGGCGGCCAGCCCGTACACGAGGACGCTGTCGAGCATCCCCGGCGTCAGCGTGAGCTGCGGTGCGACGAGAGCACCGGCGACGGCGCCGAGCGCCGCGGCGAGCCCCCAGCCGACCATGAGGAGGCGTTCGACGGGGAGCCCGGAGAACGCCGCGGACTGGGGGTTGATCGCGACGGCCCGCAGCGCCAGGCCGAGCTTCGTGCCGAAGAAGAGCCCCTGCAGCAGGACCATCGCCACGATGATCACGAGCGTGGTCCCGATCGAGCGGATGCTGATCGAGACGCCAAGTAACGACACCGTGTCGAGGGAGAACAGCGAGGGGAACTGCTGGTTGTTGTACGTCCAGAGCCAGCCGGCGATGCCCGTGATCAGGGTCAGCAGGCCGATCGTGACGACGACGGCGGTGTCGGGGTCACCGCGCTCGAACCGCCGCATCAGATACCGCTCGACCACTGCGCCGAGTACGAAGGAGAAGAGGATCGACCCCAGGATGGCGAGGACGAGCGGCACGCCGCGATTCGTCAGCACCCACGCGACGTAGGTGGCGAGCACGGCCATGCCACCCTGCGCGAAGTTGATCAGCCCGGTCGCCGAGTGGACGAGCACGATCGCGAGGGCGATCGCGGCGTAGACCGAGCCGATGGACAGTCCGTCGACGACGAGTTGGATGAACTTCTCCATCTCAGCCTCCCAGGTACGCGCGACGGATCTCGTCCATGCCCTTGAGCTCGGCAGACGTGCCAGTGAGCACGTTGCGTCCGGTCTCCAGGACCGTCGCGCTGTCGACGAGGGTGAAGGCGAGGTTGGCGTTCTGCTCGACCACCAGCATGGCGATGCCCGACTCGACCCGCAGGCGCCGGATCGCGTCGTAGACCTTCTTCGCGGTGCTGGGCGCGAGGCCGAGCGAGGCCTCGTCGAGGAGCAGCAGTCGCGGTTTGGACATGATCGCCCGGGCCACCGCGAGCATCTGCTGCTCTCCGCCCGACAGGGCCGACGCATTCGACCTGATGCGCTCGCGCAGGTTCGGGAACAGGTCGAGGCAGTACTCGATGTCCTCGTCGATGCCCTTGCCGTCCTTGCGCAGGTACGCGCCGACCCGCAGGTTCTCGCGGACGGTGAGGTCGCCGAGCGTGCCGCGTCCTTCCGGCACGTGGGCGATGCCGAGCGCGGCGACCCGGTCGGGCCGCAGGCCGCGGATGTCCTTGCCCGCGAAGACGATGCGGCCACCCGCGCGGACGGTGCCACTGATCGCACGGAGGGTGGTGGTCTTGCCGGCCCCGTTGGCGCCGAGGATGCCGAAGGCCCCGTTCTCGGGAACGCTCAGCGACACGCCGTCCAGCACCTGCACCGGGCCGTAGGACGCCGTGACGTCCTCGAGCTCAAGCAGCGTCATCCGCGGCGTCCTTGCCGATGTACGCCTCGATGACCCGGGGGTCGGACTGCGCCTCGGCGGCCGTCCCCTCCATGAGCTTGGCGCCGTGGTCGAGCACGACGACGCGGTCGGTGAGGGAGGCGATGAGGCCCATGTTGTGCTCGACGATGACGACCGTGATGTCGTCGTCCGCGCGCAGGCGCCGGACGGTCGCGATCAGGTGCTCCACCTCGGCGTGCGGAAGGCCGGCGGCAGGCTCGTCGAGGAGCAGCAGCGTCGGCTTCATGAGCAGCGCGCGGCAGAGCTCGACGCCCTTGTGGAGGCCGTGCGAGAGCTCGTCGGCCGGCAGGTGCGCGGCCCATCCGAGGGCGTTGCGCTCCAGCAGGTCGAGCGCCTCGGCACGCAGTTCCTTCTCCGCGCGCCGTGTACGGGGCAGCCGCAGCGACCACTCCAACGGCCCGCCGGGGAGTCGGGAGTGGGCGCCGAGCAGCACGTTCTCGAGCACCGTCTCCCGCAGCTGGAGCGCGGGATGCTGGAACGTCCGGGCCAGGCCGTGCCGGGCGAGCGTCGCCGGGCGCGCGCCCTGCACCTCGGTGTCGTCGATCCGCACGGTCCCCGCGGTCGGCTTGTAGTGCCCGCTGATGCAGTTGAACAGCGAAGTCTTGCCCGCACCGTTGGGCCCGACGAGTCCGAAGATCTGCCCCGGCTCGACGGCGAAACTCACGTTCTGCAGCACCTTGATGCCGCCGAACTGCAGACTCACGTCCTGCAAGGTCAGCTGAGCCGCCATTGACCGCCTCTCCCACCGTTGCCGCTGCGCATCGGGCGTGCGGGCCCCCGCCCGTGACGGGGAACCTAACGTCGTCGTACGGGTGCGTCGCCCAGCCGACACAGCACCGTTACCAAGGTGCCGCCGACGCACGCGCCGGGATCGGCAGGTCGGTGCCCGGTACCGGACGAGCCACGCGCCTCACGCGCGGTCTCCGGCTTCCCGGGCGACGCCCTCTAGGAACCGGTCCTCGGCCACCCGTCGACGACCGACTGCGCGAGTCCTCAGCGGAGATCACGGCGCCCGACGCCGCGACCACGGACGCCGGGGTGCGCCCTCCTCCAGCGGTCGAGCAGCAGCGGAGTGGCGACACCGAGCGGGCACACGACGCTGGCCCCGATGCCGCGGTCGCCGTAGGTCACCGCCAGCCGCTCGGCGAAGGCCACCGCCTCGTGCTTGGTCACGGTGTAGGGGGCGTCGCCGGGGGTCGTGAGCAGGCCGGCCGGGAGGCGACCGTCATCAGGTGGCCCCGGCCGCGCTCCAGCATCGAGGGCAGCACCGCGCGGGTGGCGTGGACGTGCGCGAGGACGTTGACGGCGAAGATCCGCCGCACGCCGTTGAGGTGCACCTCTGTGGTCAGGGCGAGCCGGCCGTCCTCGACGGAGTCCGCCAGCTGGTTCAGGTGGGATATATTGTGGCTCCGATCATGGGCGCGCCTTGCGCCAGCGGTGGTGTCAGCGATTCCGCCAAGCGAGCGGGGAGATCGACTGAGCCGAGCCGCGGTCAGCGCCGGTCGGGCTCCCGTGGGGAGCGCCGCCCCGGCCGGCCCACCTCGATCCCGCCGTCGGCGAGGATCCGACGCGCCTTCACCAGCTTGTAGACGAACAGCACGACCGCGGCCACCACGCCGGCGTCGTCGACCAGGCCGAGCGGGCCGAGGATCGCCTCCGGCACCAGGTCGATCGGGGAGATGAGGTAGAGCGCCGCTCCGCCCATCGCGACCAGCCCGCGCGGGGGATGCGGTAGCGCCACATCAGATAGCCGACGACCAGCGTGAGCAGCAGTGCCAGCACGCCGACGATCCACACGGTGGTGCGCAGCCAGTCGGGCATGACTGCAGTCTGCCGCGGCCGGTCCCGGCGCGCCGGGTCTGGCTACCCGGCCCGCTCGGCCCGGTCCAGCAGTGGCCGGGCCGCGGCCAGCGTGGCCAGCCCGGCCGCGGCCCACAGTCCGGCGCACAGCACGATCGCGTGCTCGACGCCCAGCCACTCCCAGCGCCCGACAGCGCTGCGAGCTGCGCACCGCAGTTCGTGGAGCCACACCCGGGCCCCGCCGCGGTCGGCGGCTTCGGCGAGGTGGAGGGCCGGCATCCGGTACAGCCAGTCCGACAGCGCGGTTTCGCGCAGCTCGTTCGCGGTGAGGTTCGGAAACGCTTCGTCCTCGTGCGCTACGAAGCCACCGTGCAGATCATTGCGATCGAAGTCTGGCTACGCCGACTGGCCGACACCATTTCCAGGCCATGTCCTGGTATTGCAACGGCATCTACAGATCACCGCAGGTCAGGGCGATGTACGCTGAGCCGGGCTGACCAGCGGCACGACGCTGTAGGGCCAGGGATCGCCTGTCAAAGTCGTTGAGCGTATGGCTATTGGCTGTTGGCTGCCCGCCGCGCCCACCTCGCGCGGCAGCAGCGCGGGTCGAGGCGCCCTCCATGCGCGGCGCGACCAGGGAGGGGTGGGAGTGATGATCCGGCGGCAGCGTGAGCGACGGAGCCACCGATCTGACGTCAGACGTAGGAGAGTCCCAGTCTGCTCGACAGCGCTACTGTGGCGCCCGCGCCGGGGGGCATGTGCCCCTCGCCCCTCGGACACCAGATCAAGTCTATGACCAGCAGGTTTCCTGCAATGGCCTACGTTCCTTACGTGTATGCCCTGGTCACAGGCGTGGGGGATCTAGTACCACTGGAACACACCCGCCCAGGCGCGCACGAGTCTGGCGCGGCTGATTCTCGGTAGTTCGGTTGCGCACGGGTTGTTCTATCGCCTGTGCCGCTTCGGCCGGATCCTCGTGCTCCCAGATCCTGACGACAACCCAACCCGCCGCCGCGAGCTGGGTTGTCGGTGTCACGGTCGTGGCGGGCGATGCCACGGACCACGGAGCTTCAGACGCCACCAGCTTGTGTTGGGCTTGGGCAGATGGTTGTGGTCAGGACAGGTGTGCCAGAAGCTGTCATCGACGAACGCCGCGATCCTCGCCCCGCGCAGCAAGATGTCGACGCGCCGACGGCGGTTCCCGACCCGGCCGGCGCCCTCGATGCCGCCGAGCTCGGGCGCGGCATCAGTCGACGACGCGCGCCACCGTCACGACCTCACCGGCCGGCTCCGGAAGCGCCCGGCTCTGCGCTCGTCCGGGCCCCCCGAGGTCGAGAGGCGAACGGACCGGCGCGGTCGAGGCGATCGTGCTCGGTGAACGTGGTGCCGATGGTTCAGGCGCCCTCGCGACAGCACGGCGCGCCGTCCGGTTTTCCACCGACTGCGCACGACAACCCCCGCGCACCCCTGGGTCTGCACCGGCCCGTCGACCATCTCGGAGAGGTCGGATGGAAAGACCCCCGTCGTCCGCGCTCGCCCGTTCCGTACGGCGGTCAGGGAGGCGGGGCGGCAGTGGTAGCGCGGACGACCAGGCGGGGCGGGATGACCAGCTCCCGTTGTGTGACCGGGCTGTGGCCCAGCCGGTCGGCCGCGCGTGAGACGGCCAGGGTGGTGATCTGCTCGGTGTCCTGGGCGATGGTGGTCAGGTTGATGGTGGACAGGCGGGCGAGGCGGCTGTCGTCGTAGCCGATCACGCTGATGTCGTCGGGCACGGACAGGCCGGCGCGGTGCAGCACGTCGAGCACGCCGAGGGCGCAGCGGTCGTTGAACACCGTCACGGCGGTCGGCGGGGGGTTGGCGTCGAGCAGGGCGCGGGCTGCGGTTGCGCCGTCGTCCTCGGTGAGCCCGCCGGTCAGGACACGGGTTTCGGTGTCGAGGCCGTGGCGGCGCATGGCTTCGCGGTAGCCGCGGCGGCGCTCGGCGGCCCCCGGCGCGCGGCCGCCGTCGATGTGGGCGATGCGCCGGTGGCCGCGGGTGACGAGGTGGTCCACGGCCTGACGCAGCCCCTCGGCGTCGTCGGTGCGGACGACGTCCAGATCGCGGTGGCGGGCTGCCCGGGCGACGACCACGACGGGCTGGTGGGCGGCGATCCCGGCGAGGTAGGACGTGGGAGCGTGCGGGCCGAGCAGGATGAGCGCTTCGCACCGGTCCTGTAGCAGGCTCGCGACGGCGCGCCGCTCGTGGCGGCCCGGGGTGACGGCGCTGAGTGCCAGCTCGTAGCCGACCTCGTCGGCGGCGGTGTAGAGGCCGCTGACGAGGTCGCCGTGGAACGCGTGCTGGACCCCGAACACGACACCGAGCAGACGGCTGCGGCTGCTGCGCAGCAGCCGGGCGCGGGTGTCGGGGCGATAGCCCAGCTCGTCCGCGGCTTGCAGGACCCGCCGCCGCGACTCCGCGCTCGCGCCAGGGGCGTCGCGGATCACGATCGACACCAGCGCGACGGACACCCCGGCCCGCGCGGCGACATCGGCCAGGGTCGGCCGTCGCGCGCTGCCCGGCCGCGCTGCTGGACCCACGCGCGCACCATACCCGTCCCGCCTAGAACGTTCTAGGGATGGGCCTTGACGGGACGGCCCTCCTACCTCAACCTTTTGACATCTGTATAGAACGTTCTAGGCCCAAGGAGGAGCGGATGAGCGCGGTCATCGAGGGCCGGCCGATCGGGCTGGCCTTGATCGGGTCAGGGCGGATGGGAACGTTCCACGCCGCGACGCTCGCCCGGCGGATCCCGGGAGCACGGTTGGTGGCGGTGGCGGATCCGGCGCCGGGAGCGGCCCGGCGGATCACCGCCGACCTCGGGATGGGCCGGGACCACACCGATCCGGTGGAGGTGTTCGAGGACGCGGAGGTGGACGCGGTGGTGATCGCCGCACCGGCCCGGTTCCACGCCGATCTGGTTGTCGCGGCGGCCGGGGCGGGCAAGGGCGTGTTCTGCGAGAAGCCGATGGCGCTCTCGCTCGCCGACGCGGACCGGGCGATCGACGCCGCTCGCGCCGCCGGGGTGGTGCTGCAGGTGGGGTTCAACCGTCGGTTCGCACCGGACTGGCGGGCCGCCCGAGCGCTGCTCGACAACGGCGAGCTGGGCACCCCGCGGTTGCTGCGCTCGGTCACCCGCGACCCCGGTGGGTTCGACCCGTCTCGAGTGCCACCGGACACGATCTTCAACGAGACCTTGATCCACGACTTCGACTCGCTGCGGTTCCTCAACCCGGGAGCGGAAGCGGTCGAGGTGTACGCCACCGCGGACGCGCTGGTCGAGCCCGCCTGGCGAGAGCGTGGCCTGCTCGACACCGCGGTCGTCGTGGTGCGGTTCGCCAACGGGGCCACCGGGGTCGCCGAGGCCTGCTTCGAGGCCGCCTACGGCTACGACGTCCGCGCCGAGGTGTTCGGCTCCGGCGGCATGGCCACGATGGGCGACGGCCGCCGCACCGGGATGGTGTTCTCCGACGCGGCCGGCAGAACGGTCGAGACGGCCCGTAGCGACCAGGAGCTCCTGGCCGACGCGTACGTCGCCGAGCTGGCCGCGTTCGTCGGCGCCGTCCGCGGCTCGGCGCCGCCGCCCGTCGGCGGCGAGGATGCCCGCGCGGCGTTGGCGATCGCGCTGGCCGCGGCCGAGTCGGTGCGTGCGGGCCGCCCGGTGCGAATCGAGGAGGTTGCCAAATGACCGGTTTCCGGCTGGCGGTCTGCGCCGAGATGGTGTTCCTCGACCTGCCGATCGAGGAGCGGGTGCGGCGCATCGCCGACCTCGGGTTCGAGGTCGAGATCTGGGGCTGGACCACCAAGGACACCGCCGCTCTCGCCAGGACCGGGGCGACGTTCTCCTCGATGACCGGCTACGTCCACGGCACCCTGGCCGACCCGGACGGAGCGAACGAGCTCCTGCGGACCGCGGAGCGGTCCCTGCGGATCGCCGAGGAGCTCGACTGCCCCCGGCTCAACGTGCACGGCACCGGGCTCGACGAGCGTGGTTCGCCGGTGGTGGCGTCGCAGGTCGTGACGCCGGGAATGTGGCTGACCGCCGCCCGGACCCTCACCCGGCTCGCCCAGCTCGGGGAGCGAGCCGGGCGCGTGTTCACCCTGGAGAACCTCAACACCGCCGTCGACCACCCCGGGGTGCCGTTCGCCACGGCAGCGGACGCCCTCACCCTCGTCGAGGCGGTCGACAACCCCCACCTGCGGCTCAACCTCGACCTCTACCACGCCCAGATCGGTGAGGGAAACCTCATCCGGCTCGTCGAGCGTGCGCTGCCGCACGTCGGCGAGATCCAGGTGGCCGACGTTCCCGGCCGCCGCGAACCCGGCACCGGTGAGATCAACTACCCCGCGATCGCCACAGCCCTGAACCGCCTCGGCTACACCGGCGTCGTCGCCCTCGAAGGCTGGGCCTCGGCCGACCCCCTCCAGGCGCTCGAACGGTTCCGCGCCGCGTTCACCGTTCCGACGCACGCGGCGTAGCCGAGGTCAGCGCCTCCCGTCTCGCGCCCGGGCCCGAATGTGGGATGCGGCCGGACGGCGGGGCCTGACATGATCATCGTCATGGTGCTCGAACTCCTGTACGCCTGATCCGAGGCGCATCCCCACCGCCGCCGCAATGGCGCGCGGGTTGTCGTCCTGCCCGTTCCCGTACGGGAGTTCCGATGAGCACGTCTTGATGTCCACCTCCGCCGCGCACGGTCACGTGCACCCCAACCTCGCCCGGCGAGCGAGGCGATCGGTTCCACCGAGCCCGACCGTTCGCGGAGGCTGCGTCCCGTCCAGGTCGGCGTGACGTGCCGGCCCAGCGACTCGGTGCTCGCTCACGAAGACCGGCGGCACCAGCCGCTACGTTCGCAGGTGAGTATGGCCGTCCGTATGATGCTCCGTATGCAGAAGGAGCGTCTGACGGTCAGCCTGGATGCAGGGGTGGCGGCGCATGTGCGGCAATGCGGCGCGCGCAGTCGCGGTGGCGCGTCGGGCTACCTCGAGCGGCTGGTGCGTGAAGACCAGCTGCGCGAGGGCGTGGACGCGATGGCCCGCTGGTACGCGCAGCACCCCGGCTACGCCGAGGACGCGGAGGCCGAGCGGGCTGCCGCTGCGGACGAGCTGGGCGAGAGCGCGTGAGGCGTGGCGAGGTCTGGCACTACGAGCCGGTGATCGCGCGAGCCGGCCAGTCCACCACCCGGTTGATCGTGTCCGCGGACTCGATCAACCGTAACGAGGCGCTCCCGGTCGTGTACGTGATGCACGTAGTCGACTCCGACCCGGCCTCGCTGCTGGCCGTGCGGATCGGCGAGCAGGGATGGGCCCTGGCCACCGAGATCGACCGTCCCGTGCGCAAGCGGCTCACCGAGAAGCTCGGGGAAGCCACGACCGCGGAGATGGAACAGGTCGACGCCGCCCTGCGCGCAGTCTTCGACGTCTAGGCCCCCGGGCCATCTCCGGGCCATCTCCGGGTCAGCGTCCGAGGCGAGCAGCCGGGGTAACGCGCGTCGCCGCAGCGCGTCGACATCGACGATCGGCGGGTTGCCGTGGTCGATGTGATGGTTCGGGGGCGGGTTCGCGAGCCGGCGGCAACGCCCGGGCGCGGCCGCCGGCCGGGCGGTGTTGATCGCGCACGGCGCCGTCGTCGCGTCGACGGCGAGCCGCTCGATCGCCGGTGACACCGTCGGATCCGACGCCATCACGCCGTAGACGCCAAGCTCGGCGCGCAATAGTGCGATGTCGGCCAGACAGTCCCCGCCAGCCCTGATGGCCCCGAGTTCAGCCAGCCAGAGCGATGCGTGTGGTTAGTGCGCAACTCCCCCCTCGGACACTCAAACGTTGCATGCCTGCGACAGACGTCGTACCAGTGTCAGAACCCGTTTGAACACGCGTGCGTAGCAGCGACGCGCCCGTGGCGGTGGTCGTCGTGACCCACGCCGCCATCGCGCCCCTGCTGGCTCCGGCGGGAACTGCCGGTGCTGCAGCACGCCCATCCCCGGCGGCCGTGGCTCGCTGCGGATTGGCGCTACCGCAACTGCCACTCGCGCGCACCGCGGACACCGCCCACGGGATGTCCGTGCTCGATCGAGGCGGGCGGATCGCCGACCGCGCGGCACCCGCCCCGGCGGGCCGAGGCGTACCGACAGGTGGAGCTGGTCGTGAACCAGGACCTCGCGATCTGCTGGCTGAGCCGGCCGTACCTCGCGACGATCACCCGCGCCCACGTGAAGGGCGTCGACCGCTACCCCTAGCCGGGAGATGCTCTACGCCACGCTGTGGCGCGACGGCTGACCGGCCACGCCGCCGTCCCCGCCACTCCGGTCGGGTGGGGCGGCCGATTGGTCCCCGTCCGTATCAGGCGGCGGTGCCGCCGCCTCGTACCTCGGGCCACCGATGCAGCCGCACCGCAGGTACCGATGGAGGAGACACCATGCCGACCCCTGACGACGGTGACGTGGTCACGCCCATGACCCGACCGATCTGAGCGCGCGGGAGCGCCCGTGTTCCTGCTCGACCTGGCCGACGCCTGCCGCGGCTCCGGGTTGCGCGTCCTCGAGGTCGATGGCTGGCGGACCAGGGGCCACGGCCGGATGTCGGGCGTGCGGACGGTCGTCTGCCACCACACGGCCGGCCCGCCCACCGGTGAGGCACCGTCGCTGAACTTCATCCGCGACCGCGGGCTGGCGCAGCTCGTCCTCGGCCGCAGCGGCACCGTCCACGTCGTCGCGGCCGGGCTGTGCTGGCACGCCGGCGTGGTCCACGATCCGAGCACGGGCAACGCGTGGGCGATCGGCATCGAGGCCGAGGCCACGGGCACCGCGGCCTGGCCGACGGTGCAGTACGACGCCTACGCCCGCCTCTGCGCGGCCCTCGTGGGGCACTACCGCCTCACCGTGGCGCGCGTGCTCGGCCACAAGGAGGTGGCCGCCCCGACCGGCCGGAAGATCGACCCGAACTTCGACATGGCCGCGTTCCGCGCCCTCGTCACCGAGCACCTGGAGGACGACATGTTCACGCCCGAGGACCGCGCGAAGCTCAACAGCCTCGCCTCGCGCGCGGACGTCGGCTTCGCCCGCGACCAGATCATGACGCACCTGGGGAAGGACCCCACCGCCGGCCCGGTCCCCCCGGCGGGGCGCGAGGGCCTCGAGGTCGCCCGCCGCGTCGACGTCGGCTTCGCACTCGAACAGATCATGGCCCGGCTGGACGCGATCGAGGCGCGCCTACCCGAGCCCGACCCGGTGGACGAGCAACTCTGAGCGCCGGGCCCCGGCACCACCGGGCTCCGCCACGGGATCAGGCGGTCCCGGCCCGCCGGGCCCGGAGCGCGCGCACCCCCCCTGCTCGTGTTCAGCCCGCAGACGAGCAGCAGGCCGGCAGAAGCTCGCCACGGCGAACAGGAGCGGGGCGAGCAGGTAGGTACGCTGGAAGATCATCCGGATGCCAGCGAGGCGATCGGCCTCCTCCAGTTTCGGCACTGCCGCTGGCACGACGTCATCGATCGCGAGGCCGTACCGGTCGGCGAGCGAGCGCGCCTCGTCGTGCCGGCCGCGGGCCACGAGGAACGCGACAGACTCCGGCAGGTAGCGCCACGCAACCGGCAGCACGAGGACCAGCGGGAGCGCGCCGATCGCGTACATGGCGCGGAAGCCGATATGGGGCAGCAGGAGCAGCCCCACGAGCGCGGTGAGGATGCCGCCGACGAAGTAGCCGCTGTACACCAGCGCGTAGTTCAGCTGGCGACGGTGCTTTCAGCGAGCGCTCCACGGTCAGCGCGACCGCCGTGGGGACGACGCCACCGAGGCCGAAACCGGCCACGAACCGCAGGACGCCGAGCATCTCGAGACTGGCCGAGAGGGCCGACAACCCCATCGCCGCCGAGACCCAGATGATCGACAGCAGCATGATCCGGCGTCCGAGGATGTCGATGATCGCGCCGACCGTGAGCGTGCCTACCAGGGCATACCTGCCGATCGCGCCGGCCTGTTCCGGCGTCACCCCATTCCCGGCAGGCGAGCATCGGCGGGATCGTGGCGCCGTGGACGACCAGGTCATACCCGTCGAGCACGATGCTGACGAAGCAGATCAGGATGACGAAGGAGAGGCTGCGGCGCGGCGGCGCCGACTTTTCGGAGGCGAGCGACGTCGGTGACCTCGCGGGGTGTCGGGACGTGAGGGGAGGTTCCGGCTCACCTGGTCCCGGCGGAACCCCTGCAGTCATTGAATGAATGAGCGGCGAGCTCGGCGCGGACGCCCACGTCAGGGGTCCATCCCAGCCGGCGGGAGATCCCCAGACCGCTGGTGACGACCGACGGGACGGCCGCCGTCAGCGACACCGACCCGGATCGAACCACCACGGAGAGCGCGGCGACGACCCGCCCCTCGGCGTCCATGATCCGGGTGGCGACCGAGTCCGCACCCGCAGTCAGCTCTCCGCGCACGATCGCCGTCCCCGTTCGCCGGCAGTCGCCGAGCTCACGGCGCAGCTCTATCGGATCGGTGACCGTCCGCGGCGTGAACCGGTCGAGCCCGCGCTCCACCACGGCATCGAACAGCGTCCCGTCGCCGTGGGCGAGCAGCACCTTGCCCACGGCCGAGCAGTGCAGCGGCAACCCGCCGCCCACCTGGGACACCAGACCCACCGCGGTCGGCGTGGACAGGCGTTCCACGATCACCGCCTCGGATCCCTCGAGGACCGCGAGCTGCACGTGCTGCTGCAGGGCGGTGTACAGGTCTTCCATGAACGGCAGGGCCACCGTTCGCAGCGGCTCGGTCAGCGGCGCCAGCGTGCCCAGCTGCCACAGCCGCGTCCCCACGGTGAGCGCGCCGTCGGGCGCCCGGTCGAGCGCACCCGCGGTCACGAGCTCGATGGCCAGCCGGCGCACCGTGGCCTGGGGCAGGCCCGTCCTGCGGGCGAGCGCGGCGAGGGTGAGCCGGGTGTGTCCCGGCCGGAACGCGAAGAGGACCTGCAGGAGCCGGGAGCTCACCGACCGCCCCGGTTCGCTGGTCGGCGGCATGGGCCGGTTATAGCCGGTGGACGAACGCCTGCCCGAATTTGTTCATTCAATGAGCGCAACGGTTCCCCGGTGGAGCGGGCCCGCGAACGATCGCCCCATGGTCGGATCGTCTGCCGGCACTCTCCGTGTCGCCTCCCGGATCGCCATCGTCGGGGGCGGCATCGGCGGCCTCGCCGCGGCCGCATTCCTGCACCGCGCCGGGCTGCCGAGCGTCGTCTACGAGCAGACCCCGCAGCTGAGGGAGGTCGGCGCCGGGCTGGTGCTGGCACCCAACGCGGTACGGCTGCTGCGCCGGCTGGGCGCCATGGACCGGCTACGCGATCGTGCCGTTCCGCTGGACGTGGGGTGGGAGTTCCGCCGGTGGGCAGACGGGCGGGTCCTGTCCGCGGAGAACCTGGCCGGCTCGTGCGAGCGCCTCTACGGCGAGCGCACGTACACGGTGCACCGGGCCGACCTCGCCCACGCGATCGGCGCCGCCGTCCCACCGGACGCGGTCCAGCTCGGCAAGCGCTGCACGTCCGTCACAGTCCGCGGCGATACCGCGGAGCTGGCGTTCGCCGATGGGACCTCCGCCGAGGCCGACGTCGTGATCGGCGCCGACGGAGTGCACTCCACCGTTCGCGGCGCGATGATCGAGCCGGCAACGGCGACCTACTCGGGGATCTGCGCGTTCCGGGCCCTCGTGCCGGCCGACCGTGCGCCCGGGTTCGCCCGCCGCCGCGCACAGACACTGTGGATCGGCCCCGGCCACCACTTGGTGCACTACCCCATCTCCGGCGAGACCGCGGTCAACCTCGTCGCGTTCGCGCCGGCCGGCGACTACACCGTCGAGTCCTGGAGCGCCACCGCGACCGTGGAGGAGTTCCTCGCCGAGTTCGCCGGCTGGGACCCGCGCCTGCAGGAGCTGATCAAGGGTGCCGGGACGCCCGGCCGGTGGGCGCTGCTGGACCGCGCGCCGCTCGGGCGCTGGAGCCACGGCCCGGTCACCCTCCTCGGCGACGCCGCCCATCCCATGTTCCCGTTCTTCGCCCAGGGCGCCGCCCAGTCCATCGAGGACGCCGCCGCCCTGGCCCGCTGCCTCGCCCAGGACACGCATGCACCCGCACGTGCGCTGCAGCGGTACGAGTCGCTGCGGATCGGACGCACCACCCGGCTGCAAGAGGTCAGCCACGCCAGAGCGCACGTCAACCACCTCCCCGACGGGCCCGAGCAGGAGGCCAGGGATGCATCGCTGGCCGGCGCGGACCCGCTTGTCGCCAGCGGCTGGATCTACGCGTACGACGCCGAGGCGGAAGAGACCGCCCGGGTCTGACGCAGCCCCGGTCTGATGAGGAGGAGCACATGGAGCTGTTCAGCGAGGAACGGTGGGCGCAGGTGGTCGCCGCGAGCTTCGCCGACGCGCCCGACCCGCGGTTGAGGCAGTTGCTGACCGCGCTGGCGCGGCACCTGCACGCCTTCGTCAAGGAGGTCGAGCTGACCGGGGAGGAATGGGGCGCAGCGGTCGACTTCCTGACCCGCACCGGCCAGAAGTGCGACGACGTGCGGCAGGAGTTCGTGCTGCTCTCCGACGTACTGGGCGTCTCGCTGCTGGTGGAGACGATCAACCACCGCGCCGGGCACCTCGACCGAGTCGACCGTCCTCGGCCCGTTCCACATGGTCTCCTCCCCTCCGCGGGAACCGGGCGACAACATCGCATTCGACGGCAAAGGCGAACCCTGCCTCGTCACCGGCCGCGTGACCGGGCCCGACGGCGAACCGCTGGCCGGGGCGCTCGTCGACGTGTGGCAGGCCAACGCCGACGGCTTCTACGACGTCCAGCAGCCGGATGTCCAGCCGGAACGCAACCTGCGCGGGCTGTTCACCGCCGACCACGACGGCCGGTTCTGGTTCCGCACGATCGTGCCCCGCTACTACCCGATCCCCGACGACGGCCCCGTCGGCCAACTCCTCGCCGCGACCAACCGGTACCCCTACCGGCCCGCCCACGTGCACTTCATCGCCACCGCACCCGGCTACCGGCCCGTCACCACGCACCTGTTCGTCGACGACAGCCCCTACCTGGACTCCGACGCCGTCTTCGGCGTCAAGGAGAGCCTGGTCCGGCCGTTCCCGCTCGTCGACGACCCGGGGCGGGCCGCCGAGGCCGGGCTGCCCAACCCGTTCCGCGCCGTCCACTTCGACATCGCCTTGCTGCGCGCCGACCAGACACCGCGACCGAGAGGAACTCGCACGATGGCCACCGCTGACCGCAACGCCGGGTCGCTGCAGGATCTGATCGACGCCACGCCCAACCTCGTCGACCACCTGTACAACGACACGCCGGGCCCGCACAGCCGCATCCGGGCGGACCTGAACCCGGTGCCCACCGAGTTCTCGAACTGGCGCGACGAGCAGCGCGCCTGGCGGGAGACGGCGATCCTGTTCGACCAGTCGCACCACATGCCCGAGCTCTTCCTGAGCGGGCCGGACGCATTCGCCCTGCTGAACTCCATCGGCGTCAACAGCCTCGCCAACCTCGACCCCACCAGGGCCAAGCAGTTCATCGGCTGCACCGCCCGCGGCCAGATGATCGGGGACTGCATCCTCTACGCCCACAGCGATCAGACCGGCGACCACTACGAGCTCGTGAGCAGCATGCCCCTGCTCAACTGGGTCGAGTACCAGGCCAAGACCGGCGACTGGGACGTGACGATCGAGCGGGACAACAACACCTCCGACAACCCCACCGGCCGCCGCGCCAAGTTCCGGTTCCAGCTGGACGGCCCGAACGCCAGCGAGATCTTCGACGCGGTCGTCGAAGGCGACACCGCCGAGATTAAGTTCTTCCGCACCGCCCGGGTGAGGATCGCCGGCGTCGAGGTACTCGTCCTCCGGCACGGGATGGCCGGGCACAAGGGCGTCGAGATCTCCGGGCCCTACGAGCACGGTGAGAAGGTGCGCGCCGCCATCCTGGCAGCAGGCGCCGAGCACGGGCTGCGGCAGGGCGGGACCAAGGCCTACTTCAGCACGCTCTACGAGCAGGCCTGGGTCGCCTACCCACTGCCGGCCATCTATACCGGCGAGGACCTGCGCGCCTACCGGGAATGGCTCCCCGCCGACGGCTGGGAAGGCAAGTTCTCGAT
This sequence comes from Pseudonocardia hierapolitana, assembly GCF_007994075.1. Taxonomy (NCBI): domain Bacteria; kingdom Bacillati; phylum Actinomycetota; class Actinomycetes; order Pseudonocardiales; family Pseudonocardiaceae; genus Pseudonocardia; species Pseudonocardia hierapolitana. The sequence continues at coordinate 810,271 of NZ_VIWU01000001.1, forward strand.
CGCCGGCAGCTTCGTCTCCAACAACATCGAGGATTACTACGTCACCCCCTACGACCTCGGCTACGGCCACATCGTCAAGTTCGACCACGACTTCATCGGCCGGGACGTACTGGAGGAGTTGGCCCCGAACCCGCCACGCAAGAAGATGACGCTCGTCTGGAACGCCGACGACGTGCTGCGCATCGTCGGCTCGCTCCTCGAGCCCGGCGTTCCCTACAAGTACCTCGAACTCCCGGTCGCCGACTACGGCAACATGATCCAGCGCGACGAGGTCCGCAGCCTGGACGGAACATTCGTCGGGCTGTCCACCTACACCGGCTACAGCATCAACGAGCGGAAGATCCTCTCGATCGCCCTGCTCGACGCCGAGCATGCTGTCCCGGGCGAGGAGGTCACCATCCTCTGGGGAGAGCCGGACGGCGGCTCCCGCAAGCCCCGCGTCGAGTTGCACCAGCAGACCCTCGTGCGCGCCACGGTCGCATCTGCTCCGTACGCGGCCGCCGTACAGCAGATGATGCGGTCGTCCATCTAACCGTCCGCCGCACGGTGACGGGCGCAGGAGCCTATGTCAGCCGGCCCGGTGTCATATTTCGGTGCGCGGAATCGCACCGACGGGCGGTCGAACATGAATCGCTTGTCACAGTACAGCTCGACCCCGTCCAAAAGAGTCGCGTACGTGAAGTCGTCCGCGGGATAGGTATCCTCGTACAGCCAGCCATCCCCGGCGGGGACGACGACGTAGCCCGGACGGACCAACGCACCAGCGCCTCGACGTCGGGTCGTGGCGCGCGATTCGCCCCACGCAATGCCTCGTGCGGGTCTCCAGTCAAACAGCGCCGTCTTCGGCCCTCGTGTCGCGAATCTACATCACATGATACGGCCCGGCTCGAAGGGCGGGGCGTAGGCAATTTGAAAATCGGCTGCGGAGCGCCGACGGGATTCGAACCCGCGGCGAGGCCGAGCAGGGCTCACCCGTCCTCGACTAGCCGTCACGGGGAGAGCCTTCCCCCTGACGGTGCAATGGGCCACTCTGCCACAGCGCCCGCAACCTGCCGGAACGCGCGATCCCGGTCCGACAAGCATAAGAGGTTCGGTATCGAGGAACCAGCCGATTTCCGGCCACGAACGTCTCGACTGGCCGCACCTACCGTCTGCATGTCGCGGACATCGGACCGCTCCAGTCCGTTGCAGCGGTCGCCATCGCTGGAACGTCACCACAGGCCTGGAGCATCGCTTCAGCACCTGCGGCAGTGAGGCCGGCGCATCACGGTGCGGCGAACCGCGCTTCACGAGCTCGCTGCAGGAAGGTGGCGGCGCCCAGCTCGGCCCGGCGGCCGGATGCTGGTGGTAGAAGCACAAGAGGTGGAACTGGCTTCCAGACCTCGGACACACGCGCCACACCCGGTGCGAGCTGGACAGCGAGCGCTCGATCGACCTGGCGCCCTGGGCCGACCCCCCGCCGCCATTTGCGTCCCGGAATCGCGGCCATGCCCGTACGACCTGACACCCGCCGCCATTCGCGCCGACATCACGGCAGAGCAAGGCGTGTGGTTAGTGCGCAACTCCCCCTCGGACACCAGATCACGCTCCTGACCAGCGGGTTTCATGCGGGTCATACGAGCCATGCTGTGTATGCCTCGTCTCAGGCGTGGGGGTTCGAGTACCACTGGGACACCCCCGTCCAGGCGCACACGAGTCCGGCGCGGCTGCTTCTCGGCAGTTCGGTCGCGCACGAGTTGTTCTATCGCCTGGGCCGCTTCGACGTGCCCGAAGCCCTCGACATCGGAATCGGGCCGCCCAGCCGCCACGGCCGGGGTGCGAGCCCCGCTCCCGGAAGGCGCTCACCGCGCCGAGAGCCATGGCGTCGGACACCGCGAGCAACGACGTCGGGTCGAGGCCGCTGGCTGGAGAGCGACCGAGCTCAGACCACGAGCAATGACGATGACTGGAGCACGTGTGCACCGGTCACCGCGATCGCGACACCGCCTCCTCGGCCACCTCCCGACCCACTGCATCCACAGCGGACTCCCACCTCGATTCCCTCCGGCGACGGCTCGACGTCGCTTGTCCACGACCGGTCAACTCGTTGGCGACCCGATCCACGAGTTGATCGGCGCCAGCACGGCAGCTTTGCCGGCAGGTACACATTCTTCGGATGCGAGTCTAGAGTCGGCGAGCCCGTCACGATGCTCAATGCCGCGCACCGATAGTAGATGCGCTCCTCGCGGGTGCGCCTTCCACCCGCCGCTGGCAATATCGGCACCGCACGCGGCCACGAAGCGAATGGACACGAGAGGTACGCCGCGGCCCCGCGTTCGGGCTTCCGACGGGACTCCAAGCCACCACTTGCCGCCTTCTTGCAGGACCAACTGAACTCCGATCTCCGGATGCGCAGGCAACCGCGAACATACGATCCGATCCGGCGCCGAGCGACGGAATCGCACAATGTCACCAGTCGACACATCGTCCGGGTCACTCAGTTCCTCGCTCTTGGTCCACCGCCCGAACACTGCATAGCCCGCGTAGCGCGGGTGCCGCCTGCGCACCTCGCCGACCGGCCCAGCCGGTCCACGGCCCGCTATGGCTACCTGCCGCGCCGCCGGGCCTCACCGCAGCAGCCGGTGGACCTGGACCACGTCGGTCGAACCGGAGACCCGCTCAGGAGCCCGCTGGTCCGCCGAGGCGACCGAGGCGACCGCGGCGACCGCCGCAGCGCCGGCAACGAGGGCAGTGGTGAGCTGGGGCGCGGTGCGGCGGCGGTGCCGCCCGTGCCGTGCGGCGGTGCTCGCGGGTCGCCGGGGCGCGAGTGCGGCCGCGACCTCAGCGGCTGTGGGCCGCTCCGCCGGCTCCGCAAGGGTCATCGCGTGGAGCAGGGCGGCCAGGTCGGCGGGCAACCCGTCCGGGACGACCGGCGGGCGCCACAGCCGCGCCAGCGCGACCTCGACCGGGCCGCCGGTGTACTCGCGGCGTGCGGTGAGCGCCTCCAGCAACACCAACCCGAGCGCGTAGACGTCCGCGGGCGGGCCGACCTGCTCGCCGCGCACCTGCTCCGGGGCAAGGTAGGCGGCGGTGCCGATCACGCAGCCGTTCGCGGTCGTGGCCGTACGGTCCAGCGCGGTCGCGATCCCGAAATCGGCCAGCCGCGGCCGCAGCCCACGCTCCAGCAGTACGTTCGCCGGCTTCACGTCGCGATGCACGATCCCGCAGGCGTGGACGTAGGCCAGCGCATCGCCCAGCTGCCGCCCGATGCGCCGCACCGCATCCGACGTCAGGGGCGGACCCGCGCGGAGCCGTTCGGCCAAGGTGGGCCCCTCGGCGAGGTCGGTCACCACGAACGGCACACCGTCCTGCACGCCGGAGTCGCGCATCCGCACCAACCCCGGGTGGCACAACCGCGCCAGTGTCGCGATCTCCTGCTGGTGGCGTCGCGCGTCGCTCGGATTTGCGCCCGGGCGGAACTGCTTGATCGCCACGGGCACCCGGTCCAGCACGTCACGAGCGCGCCGCACCACCGCCGACGACCCGACCCCGATCACCGGCCCCAACTCGTACCGGCTCTTCACCAGCATGCCGCCAGCTCCACTCCGACACCTCCGGGGACCACGCTCCGACAACCCCTCGTTCCCCCGATCGGGCCATCTCATGCACACCAGCGATGCCCCCTGGCGGCGGCGCGCGTTGAACGGGACGCCGCCGCATTGGGACGCCCTCGCCGCGCTCGCGGTTCCAGGCCCGCCGCTCGGTCCTGACCGTGAAGTGCCGCGGTACTCACCGACCTGGCCCACACCACGTCGATCGCGGGGGGACGGACATGTGGGGCGTCGGCGAGCAGCGCGACGGGTGGGGGCTCGTGTGCGACGAGGGTCCGCACCCGCTCGGGTCGTCGATCGTGCTGCGGGAGATGGCGCGGGGGTCGTTGTGTACTGATCGGCCAGCAGTGACGCAACCCGCGTGAACCCGGTGCCGTCCCTCGGCAGTCGATCATCTTGGGGCAGGCCCGCGAGCGCGGACCTCGTAGGAACGGGCGGGCGCCGGGCACCTCGAGCGAGCGGCGACAGGTGGTGTCGACATGGGGCACACTCTCGGCTCGCAGCGGCCGAGCCGCCCGCCCGGAGACCCGGTACCGCAACAAGGTGGAGGCACGCGTCCCTGAGTGATGTCGGTATTCGGATCAGTCCGCGCTCAGGGTCGCCGCGTGGTCGGGCACGTGCCGGAACTGCTCGCGGGGCGGGCGCTGGTAGCCGCGGGACGGCGGGCGCTCGGGCATCTGCAACGCTGGGCGCTCGACGTGCTCGTAAGGCACGCTGGCCAGCAGGTGTGCCACCATGTTGATCCGCGCCCGGCGCTTGTTCTCCGCCTCCACGACGAACCACGGCGACACATCGGTGTCGGTGTGTGCGAACATCGCATCCTTCGCCCGTGAGTAATCCTCCCACCGCGTCAGCGACTCCAGGTCCATGGGCGACAGCTTCCAGCGCCGCATCGGATCCTTCATCCGGGAACGGAAGCGCCGCTCCTGCTCCTGGTCACTCACCGAGAACCAGTACTTGCGCAGCATGGTGCCGTCCTCGACGAGCTGCTCCTCGAAGACCGGGCACTGTCGCAGGAAGCGCTCGTACTCCTCGGGCGTGCAGAAACCCATGACGCGTTCGACTCCGGCGCGGTTGTACCAGCTGCGGTCGAACAGCACGATCTCCCCGGCCGCCGGCAGGTGCTCGATGTAGCGCTGGAAGTACCACTGGGTTCGCTGGCGCTCGGTGGGTGCGGGCAGCGCGACGATCCGACACACCCGGGGATTGAGGTATTCCGCGACGCGTTGGATTGCACCCCCCTTACCTGCGGCGTCTCGGCCTTCGAACACGACGACCAGCCGAGTGCCGCTGCTGCGCACCCACTCCTGCATCTCCACCAGCTCGCGCTGCAAACGCAGCATCTCCCGTTCGTAGATCTTCTTCGGCAGCTTCTCGGTCGGGGCGGTCGGGGTCGCGGTCATGCCCAGCCTCCTGCGGAACGGGATCCGCGCGCAGGGTTCCCGGGCCGGCACCGCCGGTAACCCTCCCCCTCCCCCGGGGTTCACGCCGCTGCGCCGGTCCGAACCTCCGGGGAGCAAGGTGATCACTAGAGCCAGGCTGTTGCGGGGTGGGGGCCGGGCGCCCGGGGGTACCTCCCTGCCGTGGGAGCGATCCGGTGGCTCGACGAGTACCAGCGCCGGCACCGGTGGCTCGGACAGCCGATCGCGGTGGTGTACAAGTTCGCCGACGACCAGGCGGGTACCTCGCCGCCCTCATCACCTACTACGGGTTTCTCTCCCTCTTCCCGCTGTTGCTGATCTTCTCCACCGTGCTCGGGTTCGCGCTTCCCGGTAACGAGACGCTGCAGCAGCAGCTCGTCGACAGCGCACTGGCCCTGTCCGGGTCTGGCCGCGGGAGCGGGGGACGTTGGCGCACATCTGGGCGTCGGAATGCGGGTGGCGGCCGTCGTGGTCTCGGTCGCGGCCAACTGCGCGCTGGTGCTGCAAGCCTTTCGGGCGCTCACCTCGCGACCGGTGACCGTCCGCGACGTCCTGCCGGGCGCCATCCTCGCCGCACTCGCCTTCCAGGTGCTATTGACGACGGGCGCCTTCTTCGTCCGCACCGGACTGTTGGGCTCCAGCCAGGTCTACGGACTCTTCGGGATCGTGCTCGGGCTCATGGCCTGGATCTACCTCGAGGCGGTCATCCTCGTGCTCGCAGCCGAACTCAACGTGGTGCTGGCCCGGCGGCTACGGCCGCGCTCACTGCTCACCCCGTTCATCGAGGACCACGATCTCACCAGCGCCGACCGCCGCACGAGATGGAGTACGGCCACAGTGACCAGGGGGCGGCCGTTGTCGAGCGCAACGCCGCCCATGGCAGGGCCGACAGTGGCCGGCGCGGCACGATCGTCACCCGTTCCGCGGTTCACTCGGACAGCGCGGCGATCCGCCGCTGCAAACCCTGCGGGAGCAGCCGCCTGCCGAGCTCCGTCCATTGTCCGACCGGCACCGGTTACGAGGGCGGGCCGGTCCGGCGCGCACCTTGCATCAGGCACACCCAGAAGCGGCCCTTCCGCGTGGCCCTCGCCACACGCTTACGACAAATCGAGAACCCTTGGTCGCCACGACCCAAGTCGCATAGTTGCCGACGGAGACAAGTGCCAAACCAAGTATGAAATTGAGCTCGAGCTCAGATTGGGAACGGCGCGGAGCCAGCGCGCATTCGTCAGATGCTCGTGCTCAGTCAGGCCGGGTGCGGCGCACCCGCGTGTGGAACGCGGCATCCTCGGCGTCCAGATCGGCCTTGGCGGTCTCCCGCGCGATGACGACGCACATGATAGTGATCGCGAGGACGACCACGGCGTACAGCGACACGACCAGCGACGTGTCGTACCTGCTCAGCAGGGCTGTCGCGATGATGGGGGCGAGCGCGCCACCGATCACACCTGCCAGCTGGTAGCCCATGGACGCGCCGCTATAGCGCACCTGGGTCGGGAACATCTCGGCGATGAACGACGCCTGCGGCCCGTACATTGCGGCGTGCAGCAGCAGCGCCACCACCGCGGCGAGGACGATCAGCGCGAAGCTGCCGGTGTCGAGCAGCGCGAAGAACGCGAACGTCCAGGCGGCGGCGCCGATCGCCCCGGCCAGGTAGACGGGGCGGCGTCCGATCCGGTCGGACAGCGCCCCGAACAGCGGGATGAACACCACCTGGAACGTCGCAGCGATCAGCACGGCATTGAGCGCGTAGCTCTGCGGCAGGCCGAGGTAGGTCACAATGTAGGTGGTGATGAACAGGACGAACAAGTAGAACACCACGTCCACGCCGACCCGCGCACCGATGGCCAGCAGAACCTGCCGCGGGTAGCTGCGCAGCACGTCGACGATCGGGGCCCGCGCCTTCTCCTGCTTCGCCTCGACCTGCTCGAACGCGGGACTCTCCGCGATCGTCAACCGGATCCACAGCCCTACCAGCACGAGCACCCCGCTGAGCAGGAACGGGACCCGCCACCCCCAGGCCAGGAAGGCCTCGTCCGAGCTGACCGCCGCCATCAGCGAGAGCATGCCGTTGGCGAGCAGCAGCCCGATCGGCACGCCGACCTGCGGCCAGCTCGCGTTGAGGCCGCGCTTGCTGCGATCGCCAGACTCGAGCGTCATCAGGACGGCGCCGCCCCACTCGCCGCCGAGCCCGAGCCCCTGCAGGAAGCGCAGGAGGACGAGCAGGATCGGCGCCCACACCCCGATCGTGGCGTAGGTGGGCATCAGCCCGATCAGGAACGTCGCGATGCCCATCAGCAGGAGCGTGGCGACCAGGACGTTCTTGCGCCCCACCTTGTCGCCGTAGTGCCCGAAGACGATCCCGCCCAGCGGCCGTGCCACGAACCCAACGGCGAACGTCGTGAAGGCCAGCAGGGTGCCGACGAGCGGGTCGAAGGTCGGGAAGAACAGCTGGTTGAACACCAGCGCGGCGGCGGTGCCGTAGATGAAGAAGTCGTACCACTCGAGGGAGGTGCCCACCAGGCTCGCGACGACCACCCGACGCACCGACGACGGCTGCCGCACTCCCCGACCGACAGACGATGCTGACATCGGAACTCCTCCGTCCCGTGACCAGATGGTGGAGGTGGTGTTCCCCGATCGCGGGCGCGTTAGTTGTACATGACCTGGGATGTGATTGATGATCATGCAGCGAGTCGGGTCGCTGGGGTCGGCCGCCGAGGGTGGTGTGGGCGCTCGAGTTTGTAGCCTTGCACCCACCTGCGCAGGGCGGTGAGCCGGGCGGTGCTGGACAGCGGGATTAGCCGGCCTCGGCGGCGTTTGGCGAGCAGCAGCGACAACAGCTTGGTGGTGCCAGTGACGGTGGAGTCGGCGGAGCTGTGCTGCGCAGCTCGGCGTAGCCTCGCTCAGTCGCCGCGGCGCACGTCGTCCTCGCCCAGCGCGGCGACGAATGCTTCCGCCAGCGCTCGCCACTGCGCGAACGGCACCTCCGACCCTCGGCCACAGCGTCCCCGCACTCCTCGATGGGCCAGTCCTGCCGCAGCACCGGCACGTGCTCTGGTCCGTCGGACGACCAGTAGGCGACGTGCGACCCGCGCCGGTTCTCGATGTCACGCAGGATGCGCCCGCCGCCCGGGTGACCAGGCCCCGTTCGCCTCGGTGGTGGAGGCGGGGGGCCGCTCGGGCTGACAGGCGCAGGCGGGCCGGCACTGCACCGAACATCCCGCACCGCCGGGCATGATCTCGCCCTCGAAAAGACCTGTCCGCGGTATCCCCCGCTCGGCTCAACCACACCGTGCTGTTCGTGGCCGATCCCACGCGCTTGGCCGCTTTCACCGAGAGGCCCTGGGCACGGGCCGGTCGCCCGTGCGGCGCCCCTGGGCTCACTCCACGCGCTGTCCACGCCAATACGGGCGACCGAACGGTCAGCGTTGACCACGGACGCCTCAGTCAGCAGACGCGCGCTCCTGGGCACGGCCGCCGCGGCGAGCGTGTGCGCCGCTGTCACCAGTTGTGCCTCGCACTCCGCCGGCCCGGCCCGAGCAGGAGCCAGCGGGAGTGTGCCAGGCCTGAGCCCACGAGATCAACATCAGGAACAGCGAGCAAGGCGCCCCCGTCGACTACGCCCGACTGGCCGACGTCCACGACGTGCTCCCCCCCTTCGGAAGTCGGTGCGACCCCTGAGCTGACAGCCCCGGACATGCATCCGTTTCCGAGGACGACCGGACCAGAGTCTCGTCCGTCCTCGTGCCCCACGGCCCGGTCTTTCCCTCCTTCGGCTATCGGTTCGACACCGACGACGGCTCCATCACCTTCTCAGGGGACACAGCGCGCTCCACGAACGTCGCACGCCTTGCGGCCGGTACCGACGTCCTGGTCCACGGAGCCATCAACGTCGACTACTACGCGAAGGCGGTCGGCGAAGCAGGCTCGATTGAACACATGAAAAGCCGATACGACGCCCGACGACGTCGGCCGGGTCGCTTCCGATGCGTCTGCGAAGCCGGTCGTGCTGAGCCATATCGGCCCGGGCGACCCGTTTTTCGACGGGCCTCGGTTCGCCGGACTGACCGTTGGGCCGGCCGCTCCCGGTGTTTCGTGGGGCAGTTCCTCGAGGAACAGCCGGATCACGGCCACCAGGACGCGGACGGACGAAACCCCGAGGCCGTCCGCGGCCCCGGTCGCGTGGCCACCGCGACCACTCCAATGCGGGAGTCACTACGACCTACGTCGCGCGAACGGACCGTGCGGGGCGATCACGACCGCGGCGACGGGGTTGGCGTGCAGATTCCGCAGAGTGGCGCCTGTGTTCTCGAGGGCCCGGACCAGGGTGAACGGATCGAGTTCGGCGTAGAACGCACCCGCGTTCCACATCCCCTCGCCGGCGGTGGCGAGGACCGCCTGGCGCACCCGATCGCGGACATCGGCGACTTTCATCGCGTCAAGACTTCGAGCAGGGCAACTTGGTCTAAAGGCCATCGCGTAGTGACTCTCTGGGTGTTCCTTGGCGTCACGAACGGCAGCAAAAGACCGACGGCGCCACGAGCTCTGCGGGCGGCGCGACCTTCCGTTTCGAAGGTCGTCTCGACTTCTGCTCGGCCGTTGTCGACCGAGGGCACCCGCCGGACGGTGAGCCGTCCTCGCTCTTCGGTCAGAAGCCGCCCAGTGGATGCCATGGGAGCCCTACTCGTCAATGGCTGGTTGCGATGATGAAGGCGTTGATCTCGTCGATCAGCGAGCCGCGGAGCGTGAGCACGGCGAGGTGGTTCGGCACGAAGGTCCCGCTCGTGTCTCGGCTGTGACCCATGACCGCGAGCTGGCCGTTGGCGCGGGTGGGGGTCATCCGCCACGTCATCCGGCCGCTGAGCGGCAGTTTCTCGAGGCCGGTGACGACCGCGTCCCGGCCGCGGTACCACGTTGCGGTCGGCGGCATCGCGATCGTCGCGCTGTCGGTCAGCATCGCCGCGATCGCGTCGACATCGTTCCGCTCCCAAGCCCGGACGTAGCGGTCCACGATCGCTCGCAGCCGCTCGTCACCGAGCGATCGCAGTGTCGCCTGCTGACTGAGCTCGGGGATACGGTCCTCGACGGTGTGGTGGGCGCGCTGCAACATGCTGTACACCGACGCCGGGGTCGTCTCCAGCGCCGCGGCGACCTCCGCGCCGGAGAAGCCGAGCACGTCGCGCAAGATCAGCACCGCCCGTTGGCGGGCCGGTAGGTGCTGCAGCGCTGCGATGAACGCCAGCTCGATGCTCTCGCGCTGCTCGTACCGCGCCTCCGGGCCGGCCGGCCCGGCGTCGAGACCGAGCCGCTCGTCGGGGTAGGGCTCGATCCAGATCGATTCGACGAGCGGCTCGCCGAGCGGACGGTGCGGATCGGCCGGCGGACCGTAGCCGATCGGCAGCACGCGTCCGGGTCGGCGCTCGATCGCCCTCAGGCAGGCGTTGGTCGCGATCGTGTACAACCACGAACGAATCGAGCTTCGGCCCTGGAACGACGACAGACTCCGCCACGCCCGCAACAGCGTCTCCTGCACCGCGTCCTCGGCATCGTGGACCGAACCGAGCATCCGGTAACAGTGCGCGTGCAGCGCACGGCGGTGCGCCTCGACGAGCTCCGCGTAAGCGCTCTCGTTCCCCGCGACGGCGGCGTCGAGCAGCGTCGACTCGGTCATCCGATTCCCCTCACGAGAGGCTGCTTCGGCTGCCAGAGCGCGATCTCGCCGCCCACACTCGACCGCAGCACACTGGTCCATCCCGCCGGTCCCTCCCGAGGCTGGAGCAGTACCGACGCGCCGAGCCGGCGTCCCCGCTCGGTGATCACCTCGATCTCCTCGACCTCCACGTACGGTAGCCACGTGGTGTGCGTCGTCCCACACTCGACGATCCCGCCGTCGAGCGGACCGCCGAGCGCGAGCGCATGGTAGGAACCCCGGCGAACGTCGATCCGCTCCGTTCGCCACCGCAGCAGCCGGTCGTAGAACCTGCTCGCGCCACCCAGATCGTGAGTGTGCAGCTCCAGGTGCACGACCCGGCTCGGTTCGGGGAGACTCATGAACCACCCCTACGCCGGGATCGCGACGATCGCCGCCATCTGCCGCTCCACGCTCTTGGGCGAGGAGTGGAACTGCTCACCGAAGGCCATGGCGAACGGGTCCGGGAAGATGTCCTCGGTGCCCGCCTCGACGCCGTCGAGGACCTCGTTCGCGACGTCCTCGGGCGCGGTCTTCTCGAACTGAGGCGGGAGGTCCTTGGTCATATCGGTGTCGACGGGCCCCGGGTAGACGCCATGCACGGTGACGCCCCGGCCCGCCAACAGCGCGCGCGAGGCCTGGGTCAGCGAGTGCTGCGCGGCCTTCGACGCGCTGTACGTGGGTTGGAGTGGCACATTGGTGAGTCCAGCCGCCGAACCGACGTTGACGATGACGCCACCGCGGCGCACCAGCGTGTCCCCGAAGCGCTGCAGCATCCGCAGGGCACCGAAATAGTTGACTTCCATCTCGCGCCGAGCCACGTCGACGATCGCCTCGTCGGTCAGCTCCGTCGGCTCGAACGCGCCCGCGTTGTTGATCAGCACATCGACGTCCGTGGCCTCGCGTGCGACCTCGGCGACCTGGTCGGCGTCGGTGACGTCCAATCGCAACGCAACCACGCGAGAGCCATAGCGCTCCTGCAACACCGCGAGCGTCTTCGGATCACGCGCCGTGGCGTAGACCTTCTCCGCGCCGCGCGCCAGCAGCGCCTCGGTGATCGCGCGGCCGATGCCCCTGTTGGCGCCGGTCACCAGCGCTACCGATCCTTCGATGCGCGTAGCACCCTGCATGTCTGCCTCCTCTGATTGCGTGTCGTAGGTGGAGATCCGGGGAGGCGCCGGAATCCATCGGTCGACGGCCCTGTCGGGCGGCATCAGAGACCGGTACCCACCGCGCGCGCCGACACCATCGCCGATCTCCCCGCAGTGATCAGGCGGAAGTGGCTGAGTAAGAGGTCCTAACAGAATCGACGGACGTACCGATAGGTGATCACTCAGGTGGCCAGGCCGAGGAACGCCTCGTGGATGTCGTCGCCGCGTTCCCACCGGATCCGCAGCCGCTTCATCCCGTGATACCAGGCCAGGGTGCGCTCCACGACCCAGCGGTAGATCCCCAGCCCCGATCCGTGGGCCACCCCGCGGCGGGCGATCACCAGGCGGATGCCGGTGGCCCGCACCCGCCGTCGGTACTTGTCGTGGTCGTAGCCCCGGTCGGCGTAGAGCCGTTCCGGGCGGCGGCGGGGACGCCCCCGCCGGCCGCGCACCGGCGGTACCGCGGCGAGCAGGGGCAGCAGCTGGGTGACGTCGTGGCGGTTCCCGCCGGTCAGCGAGACGGCCAGCGGGATGCCCCACCCTCGGTCAGGACCCGTTGGCCAGCAGGTAGCCCGGATCGGGTGATGCTCCGCTGTCTTGATCTTGTTGGGGAGGTCAGGCCAGAACTCGACCTACCCGAAGCCCACCAGCTCGAACATCCGATCCCGGGCCGCGACGGTGTGGGTGAGGTCCTGGTGCTGGTTCTCGAAGGGAGTCTCGAGGGTGTCGATACGCTGTTAAGTCCGGCCGCGGTGTGTCCGGGGCGCGTTGGCCGGGGTGACGGAGGCCCCAGCGGCAGACCCGGCAACGGCGAAGGCCGACGCCATGCCCGCGGCCTCAAGGGCAAACTGCACGGGCGACGGATCGCGATAGACCAGCTGGAGCGGCACGCCACTGACCGTCGCACGATCCGCCACGCACAGCAGTACCTGTAGGCCGGCAACACCAAAGAAGGTGACTTCGCTCAGGTCGAGCACCAGCGTCGACGGCACGCGGTCGAGTTGACGGTGCACGGCCGCACTCAAGCGGGCCGCGGCGGCTGCGTCGACCTCACCGACTGCCGCAATCGCGACCGTGCAGTCGGGGCGGCATTCCACATCCAGGGCGAGCATTGGTGCGCCTCCCGGGCCTCGTCGCCCGATGAACCTCGACCCCGAGACGGCCGAGACTGAGCGAATACCCAGCCAGGAAGCGCGCCACGCTCGCCGCCAGTCGCTATTTGCGCGGTCCGGCGCCCCAGCCCCACGCTCCCACCCCCGGAGCGGGTGCCGCAGCGCCGGCCGGTGCTCGCCGACACCGCCACTGAACGCGAGCACGTCGAGCCCGTCCATCGCCGCGGCCATGGTGGCAACGAGCGCTCGTGCCAGGTGCGCCCACACGTCGAGCGCGAGCACGGCGTCGTCGTCGCCGAGGTTCGGCCTGCGTGAGCACGTCCCCCCGGTCGAACGGGCCGGCGATCCCGAGTGCCGGTCAAGTGCGTCGGCGACCATCCCGGCGTCCACGCAGCCGAGACCGGGCGCACGCCTGCTGCTTGGGCCGGCGGGCACGTACGGATACCTGCCCGGTTCGAGCCCGGCGTGCCCGCTCCTGACAGGCAACTGACCGCCCCGCTTGCTGGCAGCCCGAGCAGCCGACTGTCATCAGGTGGACCCTGCCTCCGCGGAATTCGTGCAGGAGTCGGCCGAGGCGGCTGCAGGATGCTCTAGGCTTAAGCGTATAGACACCCGCACTGTGCGGGTATGCGACATTTCCGTGTCCGATTCCCCCCTCGGACACCAGGTAAAGTCCCTAACCAGCCGTTTCTCGCGGTTTCTATTTGTTGTCGCCTAGTATGCCCTGGTCACGGGCGTGGGGGTTCAGGACCCGCTGGGACACGTCAGTCGCGCGCATGCGGGCCCAGAACTGCCGTGGGCACGCTGTGGCCGCCCGCGGGTCGCGGGCGGCGGGCACGGGAGCGGCAAGTCGACCTCGGCGATCAAGCCCTGCCGAGCCACACCGATGGAGGTGGCCACGCAGGTCGTCACGACTCACCTGCCATGCGCCGCCAGATCCAGCTCGCCGGCACGTGCCGACCGGAGACGACGTACTCCCGCGCAGCATCGACCACCATGGTGGTGTCGAGCGCGCGACGAGCTGCGGGGCGACCGCAGAGCAGCAGCTCGTCGCCCGGAGCCAGGACGAGGTTGTCATCGGGCGTCAGGACACACTCACCGTCGCGCATCACCATCAGCACGACCGCGGGCAGCTGGACGTCGCGGTCGTCGGGGTCGCGCAGGAGATCACCGAGCCGGGCTTCGCCGGAGGTGAGCCACCCGATCGTGGCCGGAGCCTCGACCTGGTTCAGCCGGACTTTCCACAGCGCCCCCAGGCGCCGGCCGCACCGCTGCGTGATGCAGTCGACGAGGCGAGCCGCCCATCGGTCGCCGCGCGCGGGCACCTCCTGCAGGAACCGCCAGAGCAGCGGGGTGCTCAGCTGCGCGAACACCTCGTGGGCGACCACCTCCGTCGGGACGAGCAGGGAGTCCACGTCCATCGCCGCGAACAGCGGAGCGCTGGACGGGCGGTTCTGCCGAGCGGCGACGAACAGCCCGGCGTTGACCCGCCGGGCGGCGGCGATCAGTGAGAGGTTGCTGGTGTCGTTGTCCGTGCCTGCGACGAAGCCCACGGCGTCCGCCACACCCGCCTGCTGGAGCACAGCGGGTTCGAACGCGTCTCCCCGGATGATCCGGCTCGCGTCCCCGGTAGGGTCGGCGACCGGGTCGACGACGATGACGTCGAGGCCCTCCACGCTCAGGTCCTCGATCAGCTCCCTCCCCAGGCGGCCGTATCCGCACACCACCCATCGGCCTTCCCGGGGAGGGTGGCTCCTCGCGGGCAGCTCCGCTCCCGGACCGCTCTCCAGCCAGGTCATGAGCTGGTAGGACGCCGGTGCGCGCAGCGCGACCCGCAGGTGGTCGCCGAACCGGTCGAACGGGTTCACCACCGTCGGCGAGCCGACGGCCCGCATGCGCTCCGCGATCGCCGGTGACAGGGCGCCGCGAGCAGCACGAAGAAGCCGAACACGACCTTCTCGAGGTTCACGGTCCCCCCTCGCCGTGGTCAGGACGACTCAGACATCCTTTGCGGCGACGTGGGTGACCGGCAAGTGGAACTTGCGCCCGAGGCGCGCGGGCAGGTCCTGGTGCAACCAGCGAGACAGGCGCGCCGGGAGCGTCGACACGATGATCTCGTCGAACTCCTGCCTCCCGACGGCGTCTTGGACCGCCCGCATCGGATCGGGGTCACACACCTCGCCCCCTGCGGTGGCGCCGGCAGCGGTCAACTCCTTCAGGGTCGCCCGGAGCTTGGCCTGCGCCAACCGACGCGCCTCCTCGGGTGGCGCAGCGATCGTCGGGACCCCGCCGACGACCGGCATCGGCGGCAGCGCGGCGATCGACGCGAGGTCGCTCACGGGGGTTGCCGGTACGACGAGCCGCCGCCGGGGCATCCGCTGCGCCCCGATGCAGTCGATGCCCGCCGAGCGCCGCCGCGACGGTGCGGCGCAATCCGAGGTGGGCGTCGACGATGACCAGGTGCGCCGTCCTCGACGACTTGGTGATTGAGGTCATAGGCTTGCGGCATGCTCCTTCTCGGCATCATCTTGTTCGGGATGCTCATCGGGGCAGCCGCGCAGCTCATCGTTGGCAAGTCTGCAAAGGTTGTCGACTGGGGCCGCGCACTTACAGCTGGCATCGTTGGCTCGTTCGTCGGTGGGCTCATCATCAGCCTGTTCTCCGGAGACGGCCTGGCCTTCCGCCCGAGTGGAATCATCGGCTCGCTCGCTGGCGCGATCATCGTGACGCTCGCCTGGCAGTGGTGGCGCATACGCAGAGCAAAGTCGAAGCAGTAGCTGTTCGAGGGTGGCGAAGCGGGGATCGGCAAGAGCGCGTTGCTGGAACACCTCGCTGCGCGGTGGCGTGGCAGACCACGGCAGTCAGCCGCCGGCCTCGACGCGGTCGGCCACCAGCCGTGCACCCGCTCGTCGTTGCAGAACGTGTACATCGGTCCCTGTCCCCCGACCAGGAAAACCGAGTCATAGCCGTCGGTGTCCACGGCTGCGAGTGGCAGGGAGTTCGCCACGAGGGCGGTCTGCCCCTGCGAGCTGAGGAACCCGAGGCTGAGCAGGTCCTCCGCCGAGTACTCGGAGGCGTCGCGCGGGTCGCTCCACGAATCAGCTTGCAGGGCGCCGCCGTCCGGGCTGGCGATCTCGACCTGGTACCCGCACTGGGTGAACTCCCAGCACCACAGGAAAGGTGCATGACCGTCAGCGCGTCGCCGCCGGCGTCCGCCTGGGCCATCCAGTTCCGCAACCACGACTCTGAAATGCGCCGTTCCTTCGCCAACTCAGCGACGGGTTTGGTCCGCTGCCGAGCCAGCTCGACGGCGCGCTGACGGAACTCAGGAGGGTGGGGAGCGGGCACAGGGACATCCCTCCTGGTGGCCGAGGCCGCCGCCTCAGTTGAGGTGTCCCTGCTACGGGGGAAGCTCAACCGCGGAGCGAATAGACGCGGGAGGTGCGCGGTGGCCCGCCTTCGAGTTTCCGACGAGACTCCAAGCCGCCGGGCGCCGTCTTGCGGCGCATCAACTGAACTTCAGTGGCCGCATGAGAGCTCATGGGCGTGAGACAGGCAGATTCGGTGTCACGTGAACATCGCGCTGGACTGCTCGTTCGGCGGGTGGTGTCGATCAGGCTGTGGTGGGTCTGGTGACGACAATTAACCTACTTCAACTACCCGCGGATACCGGATCCTACTGGGAACTGACCTGGCCGCCGTCATAGACATCGTCGTAGCGATGCAACGCCAAGCTGCGCGCGTAGCGGCGGGCGATGTCTGGCATTGCTGTGCTGCCGGGCGGCTGACTCACTCCGAAAACCGTTCCTGGATAGTCCAGCGGACCCATAATGGCCCGGATGCGCTCCCAGTCGTTGGGCGATACGAGTTCCGCAGGGTCACCTCCGGCGAACCAGCCCATCGGAACCACAATCCCCGAAGGCACGACGGTGTTCACGTGCACGACCGCGCCGAACTCGACCTCAGCGCGCGCCCCGAGGCGGGCGCCGTTGAACAGCACCGCCCCTGTCGCGATCCGTGCGTCGCCCTCAATCACGCACCCGGTGAGGTGTGTGTGTGGACCGACGATCACGTGGTCGCCGATCCGAACCGGATGGCGCTGGACGCCGCGGACAACAGAGTTCTCCATGATGATGCAATTCGCGCCGATCTCCACCGAGCCGCCTTCGGCCGCGATCACCGCGCCGAACAGCACCCTACTGTGGGGACCCACCGTGACATCGCCGCAGAGAACAGCGGTCGGAGCAATGTAGGCCGATTCGTCGACCCGCGGACTACGATTCCGATGTGTGACAAACGTCGCACCGCTTCCAACTGGGTGCAAGTAATGCTCAACAATTGCCATTTCGCGACTCCTTCGATGCACGTCGTCGATCAGAACTGCCCAGATTTAGTCACCGGATTGACAGGCCGCGGCGAGGATGCGATGCCGAAGACGTAGGAGAGCAGGGCGTGCCCGAGTGCGATCTTTCGGATCCGCGTGCTGGCCGGCTCGGTCTCCGACACCGGCGAAGGACATCCTGAAGGCGAACGCCAGGTAGGCGAAGGTTGCTGTAGCCCGTTGACTGCTCCAGTCCGACGTCGATGCCGCCTCAGTGAGCCGTTTGATGCCTAGTAGGCCTTGCGGCCAGCTGATCCGGCACACCCAGGCCATGACGACACACGTGGCCACTGCGCCAGCTGACCAGACGGACCAGCTCGGGTGCACCGAGGATCCCGACGAGGCTACCGACGACGGCACCCCCGCAGACCAACCTTCCCCGGACGGACGGGATCCGCCCCCGATGTGGTGGTCCAAGCGCCCCACCGGGTTGGAATTCCCGCGCGCGTCGGGTCACACACCAACCGCCGACTTGTATGTGGACCACCCGGCGTGTCGCGAGACTCGATCTCCTGAGGATCTGGAGCCATGACGTGTCGCGCCCAGCCCTACCCGCGGGAGCTTCGTGAGCAGGCCCTCCGGATGGTCGCTGCCGTGACTCCGAACCACGACTTGCAGTGGGCCGCGATCAACAGTCGCCGTGGACGGGGCGGCCCCGGCCGCGGTGTTCGACGCGGTCGACTCCCTGTGCGAGCGCCCGACCCCGCCGTGAACTCGACGGTCCTGAGCGGGTCGAGCATAGCCGTGCGTCCCCACAGCCGCAGTGCTCCTGACCGCGCTGCTCGGCACGCTCAGCGCGACGGACGTCGCGCTCCCACGGAGCGCGGATGCCAACGAAGATCCAGCAACCAGCCTGTTTCCCAGGTAGAAACGCCGACGGGCGGCTCCCCCGCCGAAGGGAACCACCCGTCTGTGCCGTCGGGACGACAGGATTTGAACCTGCGACCCCTTGACCCCCAGTACGGTCAACGAATCCCGCTGACCTGCGAACAGAGAGAATCCACTGCTTTGGCGCGGTGCAGTACGACGCATCTCATTTCCCTTCCGACCCGCTTGGCGCAATGCCGTGCTCCATGTTTGCTCCACCCCGCGCGGCCAATGCCGTCGCATCGCCCACCATGCAGCGGCGTGACCGGTCGGCGCGATGTCCGCGAGGCCCAACTCCGCCGCGCTGCCAACAGGGCGCGAGCTTCACGCGACAGCCCGAATCGGGTCACCGGTGCGGGAGGACACCGATGGACGACAACAGCCACCTCTGGATCCGGAAGGGGCGCGAGCAGCTCACCCAAGCGGAGAAGGTCGCCCCCAACATGACGGCAGCGGAGCGGGTGCAGGCCGCGCAGGCCTACGCGCTGCTGGCGATCGCAACTCGCCTTCGCGGTGCCGCCTCGAGCCCGGAGAGCCGACCCGCGTGGTCATCGTGCACCCGGACGGATCCGAAGATGACGTCTTTGACGACGACAAGCCCTGATCGGCTCAGCCATCGTCGAGCCACCGACGTGCCTGCCAGCTTCGCCATGGCGGCCTGCTGGTCCGGGGTGGCGCCCCAGGCCCCACGGTCCGGCGGCCGGATCCGCCACAGCACCGGGTCGACCTTCAGCCACTGCGAGAACGCATCCTGCGTAATGAGCAGCACGTAGAGAACGGTCCCGATGCTGACCGGCGCGGAGGAGCACGACTGACGGTTGGTTGTTCCGTCAGGTTTCGGCCAGCACTCCGCGGAGCTTGTGGCGCGAGTCGACGTCGAGCTTGGTGAACACCTTCCGCAAGTGCCATTCAACAGTGCGAGGGCTGATGAACAACTGGGCGCCGATCTCGGAGTTCGTCAGTCCGTCACCGGCCAGTCGGGCGATCTGGGCCTCCTGCGCCGTGAGGACCTCACGTGTCTCGACCGCGCGTTGACGCACCGACTCGCCGGTGGCCTGGAGTTCGCGGCGGGCACGCTCGGCGAAGGCTTCGGCGCCGAAACGGTGCAGCATCTCGTGGGCGATTCGCAGTTGTTCGCGCGCATCGCGGCGCCGGTTCTCGCGGCGCAGCCACTCGCCGTACACCAGGTGGGCACGCGCCAGGTGAACGGTCATGCGGGTGCGCGTGAGCCGTTCGATCGCTTCGCGGTAGAGGCCGTCGGCCGCCTCCTGGTCTTCGCTCAGCAGCGCGCGCGACCGTGCCTGGACGCCGAGCGCCCAGTCCGTGCCGGCGGCGCGTGTTCGTTCCTCGAGCTGCGCCACGGCCTCGGCGGCATCCTCGTGGGCACCGCTTCGGGCGGCCGCCTCGACGAGCTCTGCGAGGGTCCAGCCGAAGAACCCCAGGTCCTCGTGCTCGCATGCCCGTTGGGCGGCGGCGAGGGCGGCCTCGTAACGGCCGAGGCCGTTGTACAACACCGCGGTCACGTACCCGGCCATGCCGAGCACCCTTCCCTCGCCCCTGGCGGTCGCGTCCCGAACGTCGGCCTCGATCAGCTCCAATGCCACGGCTTCCTCGCCGCGCCAGGCGACGAGCACCAGCGAGGTGTACATCACGGGTGCGTTGCCGGTCGCTGCGGTGATCGCATCGGCTTCCTCGATCAGCGCCGACGCAGTGGTGAACTCTCCAGCGTGCAGGTGCACACCGGCGCGGTAGACGAGTCCTATGGGAAGGGCGGTGAGAGCGCCGGCTTCACGGGCGAGCCGGACCGCACGAGTGGCCAGCTCATGCCAGGCCTCGTCGTCCCACAGCTCGTGCACGAAAGCTTCCTGCGCGATGGGGTACGCCAACCAGAGCCAGCGCGTGATGTCTTCCTTACTGCGCAGAGTCTCTTGCCGGAAACTCTGCAGTGCGTGCCGCAGTTTCGGCACGCCGTCCACGTAGCCCTCGGTGAACCGCGCTGCCACGCCATCCAGGAGGAAGTCGATCGGCCGCGGCGGTTGCGGTGCCGGCGGTGCGGCCCGAGCGGCCTCGGCCGCCTCCCGCACACCGCCGTGGCCGTTGAAGCGGCCGCCGAAAATCGCTGCTCCGAGCGCCTCGAGATAGGTCTCACGTGCCAACCCGCCGTCGAGCTGTTCAAGGCGCTCGGCGGCAGCGAGCAGCAAGGGCGCAGCGTCGCTCCCACGCCTGCGGGCGAAGACGATCTGGGCGCGCAACCGCTCCAGCCGGGCACGCTGAAGCGGGTCCAACGGACCGATCTCCGCGACTGTGAGGAGCTCGTAGGCCGCATCTGGCGCCGCCGCCTCGAACGTGGCCTGTGCGGCGGCCAGCGCCCGTGCCGCGCGCAGCGCCGGATCGGGAGTCAACTCGGTCGCCCGCGCCAGGAAGGCGACCGCCGCCGCGATGCCACCACGGCCCTGTGCCCGGTCTGCCGACCGTTCCAGCTCGCCGGCCACGACCTCGTCGGGCTCCACCGCCGCGTGGGCGCGATGCCACGCTCGGCGATCCGGATCGGACTCGGGGTCGGTCGCCTCCGCCAGTGCGCGGTGCACCTCCTGACGGTCTCCGGGGTCCGCCGCGCGGTACGCCGCCGAGCGCACCAGCGGGTGACGGAATCGCACGCGCACCCCGATCTCGATCAAACCGGCCGCTTCGGCCGCCGCGGCGGCGTCCGGCCCGATGGAGAGCCGCTCGGCCACCCGCCGGAGCAGCGGCACGTCCCCCACCGGCTCCGCAGCCGCCGCCAGCAGCAACCGTCGCGTCGCGACCGGAAGCGACTCGATACGCCGCAGGAAACTCTGCTCGATCTGGCTGGAGAGGGGCCGCGCGTCGGGACGCCCGAACCCACCGGCCAGCTCCGCGGCCGTCAACCCCCGCGGCAACTCCAGCAGAGCCAGCGGGTTGCCGCGGGTCTCCGCGACTATCCGGTCCCGGACGCGGTCGTCGAGCCGCCCGGGGACCACCGACGCCAGAAGCGCATGCGCATCGCCGTCGCGTAGACCGCGGATCACGAGCTCCGGCAGCCCCACCAATGCGACGAGCGGACCGAGTACCGGTTCGCGGACCGCGAACACCAGCGCCACCCGCTCCGCCAGCAGCCGGCGCGCGACGAAGGCCAGCGTCTGTGCCGAGACCTGATCGAGCCACTGCGCGTCGTCCACCACACAGACCAACGGCTGCTCCTCTGCCACCTCCGCCAGCAGGCTCAGCACCGCCAACCCGACCAGAAAGCGGTCCGGCGCGCTCCCCGCACTCAGACCGAACGCGACGGACAGCGCATCACGCTGCGGGCCGGGAAGTCGATCGAGATGCCCCAACATCGGCGCGCACAGCTGGTGCAGCCCGGCGAAGGCCAGCTCCATCTCCGACTCAACACCGACAGCGCGCGCGATCCGACATCCCGCCGCGCTCCCGACGAGGTAGTCCACCAACGCCGACTTGCCGACCCCCGCCTCACCGCGCAGAACCAGTACCTGGCTCCGACCGGCCCTGACGTTCGCCACCAGCTGACCCAGCGCCTGGCACTCGCCACGCCTGCCACGCAGTCTGCGCCGAGCAGCGCCGACCGACATCCACCACCACCGCGCTTGTCAAGGGGGCCCGACTCCGATCAGCTCAGGCCTTCCCATGATGCCACTCCGCTCCGCCACGATCCGGCCGCCGACCGGCCCGAGCCGGTCGCCGCCACCGCGGTGCTCTGCCTCCTTGAGGATGTAAAACCACAGCGGGGTGCCTCGGCCGCCGACCCGTCGGCGACGAACTGCTGGTGGAAGGCGTCCGGTCGGATCCGGAACTCGTTGCCCCCGCCAGGGACCGGGGAGGTTGCGAACGCGGCGGCGCGGCCGAGCTGATCGAAGCGGGTGCACGGACCGGCAGCACCCAGCTCGCAGCCGAGGCCTTCGAGCGACTATCGGCGATGACCCGCGCCAGCGGCACCGACCGGGCGCTCGGGGTGGAGGCGCGCTCACGCGCGCTGTTGGTCCGCGGTGCTGCCGCGGAGCGGCTCTACCGTGAGGCGATCGAGCGGCTGGCCGCACCCGGGTCAGGGCGGAGTTCGCCCGTGCCCGCCTGCTCTAGGTGAATGGCTGCGCCGCGAGGGCCGACGTCACGACGCGCGCGAGCACCTGCGAGCCGCTCACGATCTGTTCACCGCTGTCGGCGCCGAAGGGTTCGGCGAGCGGGCCCGTCGCGAACTGGTGGCCACGGGCGAGACTGCGCACAAACGCCCGGCCGAGACCCGCGACGAGCTCACGGCTCAGGAGGCGCAGATCGCCCGGCTCGCCGCACACCGGCGCACGAACCCGGAGATCGGCACCCAGCTGTTCATCAGCCCGCGCACTGTCGAGTAGCACCTGCGCAAGGTGTTCACCAAGCTCGGTGTCAGCTCCCGGAAGGAGCTTTCGGAGGCGTTGCCCGACGCAATTCCGGCGGCTGCATCGGTCTAGCTTGGAGGCACCGGCTTCCCACGGGGCGCGGCACAGCACGATCCGTCAGCTCCACCCTCCTTCAACGTGGTCAGCTGCGGCACCAGGACGCCGGCGACCATGCCGGGGATCACCACGACCAGCGGGATCAACGCCTTGGAGAACGCGGCGATGATCGGTCTGCGGCGCGCCGCCGACATGCTGCGCGCCGACAGCGTACGTTGCACCTCCGCGAAGTTGGTGGTCCAGTACCCCGAACGAGAGCACGAACACGATGCCCAGCACCGACAGGAACGGGCTGGCGATCTCGGTCAGCGGCGTGCCCGGCCACGACGACAGCTGCTCCGGCCCCGGCGGCAGGCCGCTCACCGCGTCCCGCAACCCCTCCCAGCTGCCGACGCGGGCCAGGCACGCGACCGTCAGCGGGATCAGCAGGGCCAGGATGACGAAGAACTGCAGCACCTCGTTGTAGATCGCCGCCGACAGCCCGCCAAGGAACGTGTAGCTCAGCACCACCAGCGCCGCGATCGGGATCGCGAGCTCCAGCGACCAGCCGAGCAGCGCCTCGAGGATCAGCCCGAGCGCGTACAGGTTCACCCCGGCGATCAGCACCGCCGCCAGCGCGAACGTCACCGCGTTCACCCGCTGCGTGGTGGTGTTGAACCGCCTCCGGAGGAACTCCAGCACGCTGCGGGCCTTGCTGCCGTAGTAGAAGGGCAGAAGGTCGGAGGGGCCGCGCCTGGGTGTCACAGATCGAGCCGCCACCCGGTCCTAGCTGGGGCAGGCATCCGGTCGGGCCGCAGCCAGAAGATGGATCACGAGGATTCGTCCTCACGCGCGACACAGGTACCAGTCCGGCCAGGTTCGTTCCGTTCTCCTTCATCAGCGACGCAATCCACTACATCGCGCGCCGCGCACCGTTTCCAGCATCGACGCGCTGCTCGCGGCGAGCCGTCGGACGATTGAAAGAACCCGCAGTCCGTACACATCCGTGGAAGGACATGCACGGAAGCAGCTGATCCGATCCCAACCGAATCGGATGTCGGAAAGACAAGGAACCCCCATCATGACCAAGCCCGTCCTCGAAGCAGCGGCGCAAGAGATCGCAGACGCCACGTCGGCCCCGCCGTTCCTGTACCAGCTGGGCCCGGAGGGCGCCCGGAAGGTTCTCGACGACCTCCAGGCCGCCCCTGTCGACAAGCTCGACGTCGACGACAAATGGATCACAGTGCCGGCCGAGGTCGGCGACGTACAGGTCCGCATCGTCAAGCCGGTCGGCGCCGCAGACGTCCTGCCCGCCATCCTCTACATCCACGGCGGTGGGTGGATTCTCGGCAACGCCGGCACCCACGACCGGCTCGTGCGCGAGCTCGCCGTCGGTGTGAACGCCGCGGTCGTGTTCGTCGAGTACGACCGCTCCCCCGAAGCTCGCTACCCGGTCGCGATCGAGCAGGCCTACGCCACTGCCCGGTGGGTCACCAAGGAAGGCGCAGGCGAGGGCCTGGACGCCTCCCGCATGGCGATCGCGGGCGACTCGGTCGGCGGCAACATGAGCGCAGCCGTCGCGATCCTGGCCAAGCAGCGCGGTGACGTGACCTTCGTGCACCAGTCGCTGTACTACCCGGTGACCGACGCCGCGCAGGACACCGACAGCTACCGGCAGTTCGCCGACGGCCCCTTCCTGACGGCGAAGGGGATGGCCTGGTTCTGGGACGCCTACCTTCCGGAGAAGGAGAAGCGCACCGAGATCACCGCGTCACCGCTGCGCGCGAGCCTGGAGGAGCTTGCCGGGCTGCCCGAGACGTTCCTGATCGTCGACGAGAACGACGTGCTCCGCGACGAGGGCGAGGCCTACGCGCGCCGCCTCACCCAGGCCGGCGTCCGGACCACCAGCGTGCGCTACAACGCGATCATCCACGACTTCATGATGCTCAACCCCGTCCGTGGAGCCGCCGCCACCACCGGCGCGGTCGAGCAGGCGATCCAGGTCCTCCGCAAGGCCCTCGCCGTCACCTGACGCATCGCCACGACCGAACGCCGACCTCACGGAGAAGAGATCATGACAGATACCAAGCCCGCCGTCGTGCTCGTGCACGGCGCCTTCGCGGAGTCCGCGAGCTGGAACCGGGTCATCGAGCAGCTGCAGGAGAAGTCGTTCGACGTCACCGCAGTCGCGAACCCCCTGCGCAGCGTGGCAGGCGACGCCGCCTACGTTCACGACGTCATCGTCGGGATCGGCAAGCCGGTTGTGCTCGTCGGGCACTCGTACGGAGGCCTGGTCATCACCGAGGCGGCCGCGGGCAACGACGCGGTCATCGCACTGACCTACGTCGCGGGCTTCGCGCCCGAGCACGGCGAGTCTGCGCTCGAGCTGTCGGGCAAGTTCCCCGGGAGCACGCTCGGCGCCGCGCTCGCGGCCTACCCGGTCTCGACCGGAGGCAACGAGTTCGCCATCACCACGCAGGCCTTTCATCACCAGTTCGCGGCCGACGTCCCGGCAGCGGAGGCGGCCCTCATGGCCGCCAGCCAGCGGCCGGTCACAGAGGCTGCCCTCACCGACGGCCTGCCCACCACCTCACCGGCCTGGCGGACGATCCCGTCCTGGTTCGTATTCGGCAGCGAAGATCTCAACATCCCGGCCGCCCTCCAGCGATTCATGGCCGAGCGCGCAGGCTCACGAGGAACGTACGAGATCCCCGGCGCCTCACACGCGCTGAGCGTGTCCCGCCCGGACGCCGTGACGGCGGCAATCCTCGCCGCCACCGGCACGGCCGCGTAGCACCCGGAAGCGTGGTGGCGCCCTCCTGCCGTGAGCAGGCGGGCGCCACCACGCAACCAACTGACGATGTGGGAAGTGACCAGACGGATGGACGAGAGAGCACGGCTGCTGCCGCTGAAGCGCGTTCGTACCGCGACGCTCGAAGTCGCGTACTTCGAGGCAGGCCCGTCCGACGGTGACGTCGTCATCCTCCTCCACGGGTTCCCCTACGACATCCACAGCTACATCCACGTGGTGCCCGCCCTCGTCGCAGCCGGTCACCGCGTGCTTGTTCCCTACCTCCGCGGCCACGGGCCGACCCGGTTCCTCGATCCGGACGCTCCTCGCTCCGGACAGCAAGCCGCCCTTGGCTCCGATGTGGTCGAACTGATGGACGTTCTCCAGATCCGCCGCGCCGTCCTTGCCGGCTACGACTGGGGCGGCCGGGCGGCGTGCGTAGTCGGAGTGCTCTGGCCGGAGCGGGCTGCGGGCATCGTCTCCGTGAACAGCTACCTCATCCAGGACATCCGCGCTGCGATGGCTCCGATTCGACCAGACCTGGAAGCAGGGTTCTGGTACTTCTACTATTTTCTCACTGAACGTGGCCACGCCGGGCTCACGGCGAACAGACGGGCGATCGCCGAAGTGATCTGGCGACGCAACTCCCCGAGGTGGCAGTTCGATGACGCGACGCTCGATTGCGCCGCCGAGGCTTTCGAGAACCCCGACTTCGTCGACGTGGTCATCCACTCCTACCGTCACCGCCTCGGGCACGCATTCGGCGCAGCTCCGTACGAGCGGCTCGAACAACAACTCGCCGGTCTGCCGCCCATCACGGTTCCCGCGGTCACCCTGGACGGCCTCGCCGACGGCAACTTCCCGGCGACCGATGGCAGCCCTTCAGCAGCGCATTCCACAGGTCCACGAGTGCACCGCCAGGTTCCCGATGCCGGACACAATCTTCCGCAGGAAGCGCCTCAAGCGTTCGTGGACGCAATCGCTCAAGTATGTCAGCTCACTTTCTAGGCTCGAGCGCACAGGCACTCGCTGCTGATCAAGACGCGCGTGTGACGGCTATGACGGGTGACGGCGTCAACGACGCGCCTGCTCCCCTGCTCGTTCCCCCGCGCCTTGCGCGGCCGGCCAGACCGGCGGCCGTGCTCGTCGTAGCGCAGGGCCGCGTCCACCGAGACCACCGTGCATCAGCAGGTCCCGGATGCGGGGGGCCCGCTACGGGCTCGAGCGGGAACACGCTTCTGGTCAGCGGCGTGAGTCGAATCCTGCGCCCACGACACCAAGCGAATCCGGGTTGATCGACACGATCTGCCCGCCATCCGGCGAGGCGCTGACTTCGGCCAGCCCGCAGGTGCGGCGCGGCTCGCGCATCCGCGCGCCGCGCGGGGACCGGCCGGAGGCCGCACGCCCGGCGCGAGCGCTTGCGGCTGCATCGGACGCAGCGCCGCCTTGATCGAGGAAGGAGAGTCTGAACACGCGGGCGCCGAGTCCGGTCGTCCGATCGCGGGTGTCGGCCCCGCCGGCCGCGGCCCGACCTCAGGATAGGAGGAGGCGTGTGGTTAGTGCGCAACTCCCCCCTCGGACACAAGATCACGTCTCTGGCCAGCGGTTTTCTCGGGGTTCTACTTGCCTCGCTCGGTATGCCCTGGTGGCGGGCGTGGGGGTTCAAGTCCCGCTGGGACACGCCAGTGCGGGGCGGCGCACGAGTCCGGGACGGTTGCTCTTCGGAGCGACTATCTTGCTCGCGAGCGATTTGATCTGTCGCCTGGGCCGCTTCGGCGAGATCTTCATGCTCCCCGATCCGCGGCCGTCGGGGACCCGGCCAAGCTTTTTGACATCGATGTGCAGCAGATCTCCGGGGTGGGGACGTTCGTAGCAGGACCCGGAGTGTCGGCGCCGAAGCGGGGCGCCGCTGATCGGTTCGATCGCCGACAGGTGCGGCACCCGGTGGCGGGCCAGGACGCGGCCGACGGTGGAGGCGACCAGCCCGAGTTCAGTTGCCGGGAGCAGTGAGATCGCGGTCGTCACAGCTCCTGCGCTGCGACGCTGCTTCTGGGCGACCCGAGGCGGTGGTTTTTTCGAGTCGTCCTGGCCACGCGAGGAGGCCGATCGAAGCGCCTCGAAGTCAGCACCACTTAGTCCTCGGCGGCCTTGCGGGGGTTCGGGTGCGGTCCCGCCTCGACGACCACGTAGCCATACGGCGCCCGGCCGCCCTGGTGCCGCCCGTCGTTTACGACCCTGAGCGAGAAGGAGCATGCGGCGTCGACGTTCCGTACGGTGGCCGTGCCCCGTGGCTGCGATCGCCCGCGGCTCGTCCTGCGGCAGACCGAGGCGAGACGTGCGACCCCGGTCGGAAGGAGAGGTTGTCCATGACACCTCTCGACTGCTCGTCCCGGCCGCCGATGGCGCTGACGACATGCGAGTGCCGGTCGACCATGGTGAGGTATCAACCGGCACTGATCACACAGTTACGCCACGGAGGCCGTTTCGTTCTCCGGAGTCATCGGGACGCTCGTGACCGCCGGTGCCTCGTTCGGCATCAGGATCCACAGGACCGGGTAGATGAGGAGCTGGCTCCCCGGCACGATCAGGAGGATCAGTACGAACAGCAGCCTCGCGGGCCACGGGGCGAGGCCGAAGCGGCGGCCCAACCCGGCGCACACGCCGGCCAGTACCCGACCGTCCTGCGGCCGGACAAGGCCTGCGTGGTGGAAGGTCGAGTGGATGGATTCCATTAACTGATCGTTCCTCTCTGCGTTCTGCAGTCTGAGTGTGGTGAACCGGACAGGACTAATCCTGCGCTCCGCTTCACCCGAAACCATCAGGGACGCCCCCTGGCCTGACCCGGAGACTCCTGGACCCGGTGAGTCAGGGGTTGGCCCAGCGCTACGCGCCGGGCCACGGACCTTGCAGTCCCTGAGAGAAGCTCGACTCAAACCACGAGGACCGAGTCCGATCCGTCGGACTCAGCTACGTCTGGGTCTTGTCAGCCTCGAGATTTCAGCTCCAGTAATTGGGTGAGCCTGAGCATCTACATCCAGGCCGCTGGGGTGGACGAGCATTCGCCAAAATACCCTGACGTACGGCTATCCAGTGGAACCAAGTAGTGGCGTACTGTCGCCGAACCCCCCGACTCTCTTGCTGGAGATTCCTCGTCGGGGCTCGGCACCGAAAGCCGGTACGAGAGCGACTGGATCGGCTCGCCAGCTATATAAGCCAGCACGCAGGTAGGGCGCTCGGCTGGCCTCCGTCGTGCTCGGTGAGGTCAGTGACGATCAGCGGCGCCATGTCGTCCGCGTCCGTGGACGGTTGCCTGCCGTCACCCTGAGCTGCGCCGACGCTATCGACGGCCGGCACCGGAACGGCTACCGCGGGGCCCGCCCGCCCCGGGACGGCTGCGCCCGCACCTTCCCGAGAAGCTGTCGCCGCAGATCAAGCTCTGGGCCGTGCCGGTGTACCGGCTGGTCTACGACCCGGACGGGCGTCCGGTCTGGGAGCGGCTTCAGGGTCAGTGGCGAGCCGTTCCGCAGCGCAGCGCCTGCCGTGACGGTCCGGGCCGCGCATCCGACGACGCTGCGGAGGGTCGTGACCTCGCGACCGTCGAGCGCGAGATGGGCACTGAAGCAAGGCCGGTAGGTCTCGGCGCATCGGAGGGGCGGCGCGGGCGCGACTACGGGAGCTGCTCGGCGGCCAACCGGTCCAATCCCGCGCGGCACATCTCCAGCAGTCCGGCCACGACCTCGTCGATGATCTTCTCCATGTCCGCGTACGGGGGGTGAAAGCTCGCCGCCACGTCGTCGGGTCGCTCGCGCCCGAACTCGATGGTGTAGGGGTAGATCACGGGGCGCGCCGGGTCCAGGATGTGCCGGGCGAAGGTCCAGTCGTCGGAGGTGCCGGAGGTGCCGTAGAGCTGCGCGCCTTGCTGGACGGTGTAGCGGCGGCCATTGACGGACTCGACGGCGTCGCGCATCCGCTCCCCGATCTCGATCAGGTGTCGGCGGTGGCCGGGGTCGAGGTACTCGCCGTAGCGGCCGGCCTGTGGGTGCCCGTTCTGGGCGAGCAGACCGCGCCTGCGGTCGAAGGCGGGGTTGCGGAAGTTCTGCTCGGGCTCGCTGGACTGGTTGTCGTCGTCGCCCCACGGATAGAGGATCAGCTCCGAGAAGCTGTGCACATCGGCGAGGAAGCGGGTGGTGGGGTAGCGGTCCACCAGCCAGGCGACGTTGCGGGTTTCCGGCTCGGAGAACGCGTCCGGCCCGTGGTAGGTGTCCTGGCCGGGCGCGTCGGACACCGACACCTCGCCCCGCGCGAGGGCTCGCGGGTCGAAGTAGCGGCGGAAGTCCCACAGCCAGTCGTAGTTGCGATTCACGTCCACCCCGCCGACCGGCGACGGACGCCGGTTGGTGCGCCACAGCTCGTTGCCTCCGGGGTGCATCGAGTACGCCCGTCCGTCCGGGTTGACCTGCGGGAACACGACGACGTCCAGGCCGCCGACGATCCGCTCGACGTCCGCCGCCGACACCGTGTAGCCAGGCACGGCGATCTCCGCACCGGCCGCGGCGGCGGCGGTGAGGCGCTCCAGGAACGACACGAGGATGTCCGGCCCGCCCCACTCCCGCGCGTGCACGCCCGCGACGAGGACGACAGTGGGCCGCGCCGTCGCCAGGTCGGCGGCCACCCGCACCGCGCGGCAGACTCGGTTCTCCCACGTGCGGTGCGGCACCGTCACCAGCTCGGTGAACCCTGGATGCGTGGCCGCAACGACCTGCAGCGCCGACTCGACCTCCCCGACGTTGAGGTAGGGCATCTCAGCGCCCGGCCAGCCGGCGCAGCGCCTCGGCATACCGGTCGCCCTCGCCGACCTCGGCGAGCCGCTCCGCGCGCCCCTCGGCGAGGTCGGCATGCCGCTGCACGGTCGCGCCGGCGGCGGTGAGCGCGTCGATCTGCTCGTCCGTGGCCAGCGCCGCGACCCCGTCCGCCACGCTCATCTTGCGAATCACCTCCGCGCCGGCGTCGACGGCGACCTCCGCGGCCGTCCGCGACGGGTCCCCGGACACGACCGTCACGTGGTAGCGCGCCATCCCACGATGCTCACCGCTCGCCGACACCAGCGCAACCGGCGTTAGCGGCGGGACCGATCCGCCTTACCCGCGACGAGCCGGGGGCCGCCCGGGGTGACCGTGGCACCGTGCGCGGGCGACCCCCGGGGATCAGGACGCGGCGCGCAGCCCCGCCGGGCGCGGGGCGACGACACCGGCCGCCATAACTCGCCAAGAAGACTCCGAACGTAGTAGATGAACAGGACCGGAAACAGCAATGGGAGCAGCCGATCGGCGCCCGTCGCTGTCGCCTACTCGTCTCCAGGTTTCAACAGCCCCAAGGTGGGTATCGCCGTGGCGCGGAAAGGAGAGGTCCGGACTAGGGCGTGGTAAGCCGAAGTTGCTCAAAACAACTACAGATGTGCTGACACCTGACGGACGACCACCATCTCCGAAATGCCCAATGATCGGAAGAGGGCGCAAAATGACGACGCCGGTAGAGTGTGTGATCCTCGACATCCCGGACGGACTGCGTCTCAACCTGCTGGGTCTCGTCGTCGAAGTCGGTCGGATCCGGATCGTGGCTGACCGGTCCGGCCTGCTCGGCGCACTCCTCGCCTCCTTGACATGCGGTGGCGCGGCGGCGGCGGACAGACTTGAGGAAATGGCACAGATGATCCGGGCTCAGGAGGAATTGGCGCGAGAAGGCGGGCAGCCAGGGCCGGAACCAGCCCCCGCTTCGTAGCGGCTGGACTAGCAGGGGGTCGCGCGAGGGTGCGCGCGCTTTGCAGAAGGGCCCGCAGTGACCGGGGATCGATTCATCCCGTTCCGCAGGACCAGCATCGTCACGATGTGTGCGGATGAGGTACCGGCTGAGGAGCGGGAGTCGTTCAAGGCCTTCGCCGAGTTGCTGGCCAGCCTGCTGCACCATGAGTTCCGCGCCCGGCTCGAAGCACTCAAGGACGCCTACTACCCGTTCAACCCGGACACCGACACGCGCGCGTTCGACGCCGACGCGCGCACGTCCGTCGAGTTGGGCCCCACCGAGCATCAGGCGGCGCAGCAGCGTCTGGTCGACGAGCTGACCGCCCTTGCCGAGCACGCGAACTTCGAGCGCATCAGCACCGACGACCTCGACCGCGCGTTCGTCGAGGAGTCGTTGATGAAGGTCCGCCTGGAAGCCGACTTCGACGACTTCGAGCATGTCGTGTTCTACCGACGTGGCGAGCACACCCGCCAGGAGGAGGTGAAGCACCTGTTCGGGCTGCGCCGCCGGACCATCGAGTTCACCAACTACGCGAAGGTCCTCGTCTATGTGAAGTTCAAGGACGCGGCCCACTTCGAGGCCAAGGGCAAGGATGTCGACGATCTGCCGTTCAAGGCGGGGTCGACGATCATCAAGCTGTTCCAGGACGTGCCCCGCGCCGACCTGGAGATGCTGTTTCCCAATGCGCGGGTGCGGATGCGCCTCATCGACAAGTTGCTGATCGGCGTTCCCGCGGTCGTCTCCGGGATCATCGTGGTCGTGACCAAGCTCATCGCGGCGCTGATCCCGGTGTTGTTGCTGCTGGGGCTCTGGCTCGGCGTACATACGGAACCAGTCCAGCTCAATCAGGGCCAGCTTGTCGCGCTCGGAGCAGCCCTGATGGCCTTCGGTGGCTACCTGGTGCGCCAGTTCAGCAAGTTCAAGAACCGCAAGATCCAGTTCATGAAGGCGCTGTCCGAGAACCTCTACTTCCGCAACCTCGACAACGACGCGGGCGTGTTCCACCACCTGCTGGATGCGGCCGAGGAGGAAGAGGTCAAGGAGGCGGTGCTCGCCTACCACTTCCTGCGCACCGCCGGGCAGCCGCTGACCGCCGCGGAGCTGGACCGGCGGATCGAGGACTGGTTCGCCCGGCGGTGGGAGGCCGCCTTCGACTTCGAAGTCGACGACGGCGTGGGCAAGTTGCGCCGGCTGCGGCTGGTCGACGAAGACGGACAGGGACGGCTTACCGCAGTGACGCTGGACGAGGCCAAGCGCCGCCTGGACGAGATCTGGGACAACCTGTTCGCCTACCATGCACCGCCGCGCGCCGCCGAGGCCTGAGGCTCACGGGCCGCACGCCGGCCTTCAGACCTCGGCCGCGCCCAGCGCTCGCGGCGCACCCGGTTGCGCCAGCGCTCGTACAGCGGCTCCGGGGAGATAACCGACCAGCCCGACGCCCGCAATCACCGACCTATCCGCGTGGGCGGCGTTTCGTCGATGGCCCGAGCGTGGAAAGCGAGGGGTATGCAGCAGGACGTCCGCGGGCGCGTCGAGTTTGTGCACCGCTGCTGGCCGGCCGACCTCGCGCAGCTCGTGCTACAAGGCCGCCGGAACTCTTGCTGGGCACCGGTTGGCATGGCAGCTCTTTGAGGGCGCGCCGAGGGTCATGCGGGCAGCCGGGGCCTCGGCACTGCCGGCTCCTGTGGCCGAGGCCTCGGCGGCGTCGGCTCCGGACCAAGTAGTGCTCGCAGGTAGCCGGCCAGCTCGACGGCGGCGCTGTTGATGTGCCCGCACGTCTCCGGGGCGTACTGCTGCTTCCGGACCTCGACGAGCAGCGCCCGCAACTCGCGGACATGCTCCGGGCTGATCACTACGCTGCCCGGCTCCGTTGCCGGGATCGTGCCGCTCATGCCCACGGGCGTACCCGTCACCCCTGATCAACAAGGCAGGCACGCGCCGATATCGAACAGCCTTGTCCCTACCGAGTTCCCATGACCCTTCTGCCGATGGGAGCCGCGCCGCCGATCTGGCGGGATCCGCGGGCGGCTCAGTCACGCCGTCACACCCAACTCGCGCTGCGCCACCGAACGCACGGCCACCCCTGCCTGCGCGCGCCGCCGGATGCCCGGCTGACCGCCCTGCTCCGCACTCGCGCCGAGAGCGTCCCATTCCTGATCGAGGAGCTCTGGGGGGCCGGGCACCGGGCTGGGGGACCGATCCGTCGTGCCAGCCACCGTCGCCGAGCTCACCCGGTTCCGGCTCACCGCGCTGCCGGACACGGCGCGGCGCATCGTGCCGTTCGCCGCGTAGTGGGTGCGGACCGCTGCCAGGCCGCGCCCAGCAGCACCGTGGAGATGGCCTGCTTGAAGCCCGGTGTGGGCGTCGGAGACCACCAGCTGTACCCCACGAGGCCGCGGGCCTTGAGGCTGCGTAGGAACGCGGTCCAGAACGCGCCGTCCTCGCTGTCGCCGACGGCGAGCCCGAGGACCTCGCGCCAGCCATCAGCGCGCACGCCGGTGGCGATGACCACCGCCCGGGAGACGACTCGCCGGTTCACCTCCAGATCATCGAGTGGAAGAAGGGCGCCTGAGACCAGACGTTCTCGCGTGCGTCGGAGCCTCTCGCCGACCGGGCACGCTGTTGTGTGTCGGTTGGCGCCACACACAGCAAAGAGCCGCTTCGCCGGTTGGCAATGAACAACTGACGCTCCGTCAGTCGGCAGTTGGCCCGATCCTCAACGTAGGACGACGCGTGTGGTTAGTGCGCAACTCCCCCCTCGGACACGCCCGTTAGTCACACGCGGCGCGAGCAGGACCTCTACCGCTCGACCGTATGGTCGTAGCGGAGGTCCAGACTCAGCTCGTGGTGCAGCCGTTCGAGGCGGTCCGGCTCCGCGTCCTCCAACGCCGCACCGACGTCACCGAGTGAGTCGAACATCGCGTGGACCTCGGCGTCGGTGATGAGAGTCGGCGCAGGTGCACCCTCCTTGCACCTCTCGTGACCCATCCGAGCCGTTCACCTTGCGACCATCGCCATCGCGCTCGTAGCTGTACTCGTAGCTGTACTTCTACGGCCGCATGTGGACGCGACGGCCTGCGTCGTTCGCTTCCGGTTACTGTCGCTCTACATGTCGTGACGACGGCGGGACGATCCCTCGTCAGCGCGGGATCGCGCTGGTTCCCCGTCCGGCCCACACGAACGCCCTGGGCCACAGCCCACGTGACTGCCCGCGCCACGGCCGCCCTGGAGGGGGCCGCACCGGACACGCCTGCAGATCGGCGCGGCTCGCCGGCGTGTCAGACATCTCCCCCTGGCCCCTACAGCCGTACTGGTGTACTGCATACAGTCAACGGCGGAACCAACGGCACAGCCAGGGAGGACCCAGGCCATGACGGACACAGTCGCGGAGGCCGCGGAAGCGGGGGGCGACGACACGGCTGCCCTGACGGACGGGATTCACCTGGTCGTCGACGCGCTGAAGCTGAACAGGGTGGAGACGATCTACGGTGTCGTCGGCATCCCCATCACGGACCTGGCGCGCCTGGCACAGGCGTCCGGGATCCGCTACATCGGGTTCCGGCACGAGAGCGACGCGGCGCATGCGGCCGCGGCTGCCGGGTTCCTGACGCAGAGGGCGGGGGTCTGCCTGACGGTCTCCGCGCCGGGATTTCTCAACGGCCTGGTCGGGCTGGCGAACGCCACCACGAACTGTTTCCCGATGGTGCAGATCTCCGGCTCCAGCGAGCGCCACATCGTGGACCTGCAGCGCGGGGACTACGAGGAGATGGACCAGCTGGCGGTCGCCAAGCAGCTCTGCAAGGCGGCGTACCGGGTGTCACGGGCGGAGGACATCGGACGGGGCATCGCGCGGGCGATCCGCACGGCGGTGAGCGGCCGACCCGGTGGGGTGTACCTGGACATCCCGGGGGCGGTGCTGGGCGAGATCATCGACAAGGACAAGGGCGAGAAGTCCCTCTGGGAGGTCGTGGACCCGGCGCCGAAGCAGATACCCGACGCCACGGCCGTCGACCGGGCCATCGAACTGCTGGCAGGCGCGCAGCGCCCGCTGATCGTGCTCGGGAAGGGCGCGGCGTACGCGCGGGCCGACGACGCGATCCGCCAGTTCGTGGAGTCGAGCGGAATCCCGTACGTCCCCATGTCGATGGCCAAGGGACTGCTGCCGGATGATCATCCGCAGTCGGCGGCCACCGCGCGGTCGCTGGCGCTGAAGCAGGCGGACGTCGTGCTGCTGGTCGGCGCGCGGCTGAACTGGCTGCTGGGGCACGGGGACGCGCCGCAGTGGAGCCCGGACGCGAAGTTCATTCAGGTCGACATCGCAGCGAACGAGATGGACTCGAATCAGCCGATCGCCGCTCCGCTGGTCGGCGACATCGGCTCGGTGATGGACGCGCTGGTGGAGCGCACGAAGCCCGGCCAGATCGCGGCACCTTCCGCGTGGCGAGATGCGCTGGCCGAGAAGTCCGCGGCGAACGTGGCGAAGATGGCCAAGCGGCTGGAGGCGGCGAAGACCGCGCAGCCGATGACGTTCCTGGGCGCGCTCCAGGCCATCCGCGACGTGATCGCCGAGCGCCCCGACGTGTACCTCGTGAACGAGGGCGCCAACGCCCTCGACCTCGCACGCAACACCATCCCGATGTCCGTGCCGCGGCACCGGCTGGACTCCGGTACCTGGGGCGTGATGGGCATCGGCATGGGCTACGCCATCGCGGCCGCGGTGGAGACCGGGCAGCCGGTGATCGCCATCGAAGGCGACTCGGCGTTCGGCTTCTCCGGTATGGAGGCCGAAGTCATCGCCCGCTACGACCTGCCGGTGATCACAATGGTGCTCAACAACAGCGGCGTGTACCGCGGTGACGACGCCTCCCCGTCGGGCGACCCGGCGCCCACGTACCTGAGTGCGCGGCACGACATCCTCATGCAGGCGTTCGGCGGCACGGGCTACCAGGCCACGACACCCGATCAGGTCGGCGAGATGCTGCGGAAGGCGCTCGCGGAGGGCAAGCCTGCGCTGATCGACTGCATCATCGACCCGGCGGACGGCACCGAGTCCGGCAACATCAAGCATCTCAACCCGAAGGGCCTCAACGCGAAGCAGTGATCCCTACATGGTCAGCGGCACCGTACTGGCCATCGGCTCCCGGTGCCGCTCCAAGGTAGCCCGACACCCCATACGCGGCTGGCGGGCGGAGCGCTGGTGACCAACATGGCGAGGGGCGCCGTCGGCCACCTGGATTCGGGCCGCCTCGCAGCACAAGCTGCGTGACCTGGGTCGAATCCCACGCGACGTGATCTTGATCGTTGAAGGGCGACGCGTGTGGTCAGTGCGCAACTCGGACACCACGGCAGAAGGCGAAGCTCCGATGCGGCCACATCGGGGTCGACCGTGGCAGCCCGGGCCTGGGCTCACAGCACGCTCGCCGAGACGACAGCGCGTGCGCCCAGGAACATGCCCAGCTTGTCGGCCGCAGCGTGCAGCGCGACGGTCTCGGCGGCGTCGAACGGCCGGCACAGCACCGTATCGAGCACGACGGTGTCGGCCCGGACCGTACGCCTCCAGCGGCCGGCCACCTGTGTGTCGACCACGATGACACCGTTCGGCAGTGAGGCCTTGCCCGATGCCACGGCCGCCAGGTCGCCGAGGTCGAGCAGGTACCTGCTCTGGGTGTAGCCGACGATGTACTCGTCGTAGGCCTGCAGCAACCGCACCGATGGGGACGGGGCCGGCGTGCGGGCGTTTCCCGGCGCGGACCAGAAGGTGATGCCGTCGACGTCGGTGCTCTCCAGCGCGTCGCCGGCGAGCGACAGCCCGGTGGCGATGTCGACACGCGTGAGGCTGGACCACCACGCCAGGTCCTTCGCCGTCGCCGGACCATGACTGGTGAAGAACCGGCCGACCAGCTCGGCCAGCGCCGCCTCGCGCTCCAGGCTCGCCGCCCGCGGGACCCGCTCCTCCAGCAGCGCGTACGTGTGCTGTTTCCCCCGCAGCGGGCCGCTGCAGACCATCCGCTCCAGTTCGGCGTGGATGAGGATGTAGCCGAGCCGGAACCCCGTCGCGGTGATGCCATGGCGGGCGAGCAACGCCGCGATCTCGGTGCGAGTGAGGTGGTGCCCGTCGGCGACGGCGTCGGCGATCAGGTCCGTGGTGCGGCGCAGCAGCGGACCGTCGAGCTCACCCCGCCGGTAGGCATAGGTGTTGAGCGCGTGGATCCGCGGCGCCGTCAGTTCCAGCAGCCAGCGCAAGTCGGCGGGGGCCACGAAGTGCCACGTCGGGCGTAGTACGTGCGTGCGCAGGATGACGCCGTCGTCGAATGCGCGATCGAGGTCTGCGTCGGTGACGCCGGGGCCGAGCCGCTGGGCGAGCGCCCACTTCGCCGGGTGGTAGTCCTGAGACTGCAGCCCGCCGAACCAGCCGACCACATCGGCGGCGTCGGCGAACGGGGCCGGCTGCGCGCCGCCCAGGCCAACGGCGCCGGTGCGGCGGTGGGCCAACTCGAGCCCCTCCAGCGTCACCGCTGCCCGCCGGCGGGCTGGGTGTGGTCGGTCGGCCGATCCTCGCGGTCCCGGACGCCGGCGAGCCGGTCGGTGGTCATGCGGATTCTCCCCACGGTTGGGTTCGGGAGTGTAGATCTGGCCACCGGCAGGATGCGAAATCTCCGCGCAGACCGGTCGGCGGGTAGCTCACGGAGTGAGTGTGGACCCACCAACAGGACAGTCCGTCCGCCAAAGAGGACGGCGGGCCAGCCCTCAGAAGTGAATCAGCCATCCGCGCCGAGACCACTTATCCCTGGAGGCCAGGACGGGAACAGTTATCCGAGGAGCACGCAACGGGTGAACTGTGTGCAAGCCCCCCGGACACAGGATCGCGCTCCTGGAGCGGTGAGCTCGGCGCTGGTGTTGGCCCTCACAGGGTGCGCGGCCGGGCAGCATGCGCAGACCAGCGTGCAGGTCACGATGACCGGCGGGGTGGGCGGTCGACTCGGCTCCCTGGTCGTGCGCGACGCCTTGGTCACCTACGACGGGCCGGTCCCCGGCGACGAGGTGTACCGGCCGGGCGAGACAGCCCCGCTGCAGTTCACGATCGAACGACGCCACCAGCCGGATCGACGACGGGCTGCGCCCCGACCGGCTCGTTTCCGTGAGCAGCCCGATCGCAGAATCCGGCCGGATCGTCGGGGACACGCGGGTACCGGATGGGCACGTGCTCACTGCGGGCTAGAACGAGCCACTGTCGGCCATCGCCCTTCCCGGAACCACCGTTGCGCAGGTCGCGCTGGTCGGTCTCACCGAGCCGATCCGCGCCGGCCTGACTTACCCGGTCGTGTTCACCTTCGAGCACGCCGGCTCACTACGCCTCGAGCTCCCCGTGGAGAACCCCGGCATCCTGCCATCGCGAGCCCGCCAACCCGAGACGGCCGGGATCGCGACCGGCTGACCAGCTGAGCGCTTCCGCGAGGGCGCGAAGCTCGCGGACTGATCGGGCTCCGGGAGCCCGTCCGCATCGAGCACGCATCAAGAAACGATCGCTTCCCGACACTGCGCCTCCCCCAACGGTCGGCCCGAAGCCGGAATGGTGGCGGCGCCCGCCGGGGGGTTGGCGGGCGCCACCATGGCCCCCTGGCCGGTGCGAGTACGAGGGGCATGTGCCCGCCCCGTCCAAGGGTTGGAGGGAGGTCGCTCGCCGAACCAGGGAGTGTTACGCGTTGCTCGCACTCGATCAGAAGAAGTACCGATCTGCTGCAGCTCGTAGTCCTCGATTGGTGACAGCACCGCCCCCCTTCAGGCCTTCGGGATCAGGATCCACAGGATGATGTACGCCAGCTCCCCAGCACCGACCAACCCGAAGATCACGAATACGATGCGGACGAGCCCGCGCGGGACGCCGAACCGATCGGCCAGCCCGGCGCACACACCGGCGATCCACTTCTCCGACTGAGGACGCACCAACCGAGAGTTCGCCACACGAGCTGGTACCCCCCGTCGTCACCGCCCAACCCGGTGCCGATGGCGCAGCACGCCTCCGCCGCCACCCCCGAGCTCGTGCGTCGATGGTCGTCCGTGCCGTGCATCGTGGCCGCCGGCCAGCGCGACGTGGTGTTCCCGCCCGATCGGCTCGCCGTCGCCAAGCGTGATCAGCTCCGTGCCCGCCTGGTGACCGTGCCCGGTGCCGGCCACCTGCTGACATACGAACAGCCCGCCGCAGTCCTCGGCCTACTGGCCGAGCAGCATCTTCCACAGTGCTTACCGCACGGATTTCAGGCCCGACACTCCGGTCCGGCGGGTCGCGTCCGCGGCTGTGCCTTCGACGCGAGACCTGGCCCCAGACCGCACAGGATCCGAAGTCAACCTGGCCGGCGAGGCCCCGTTCGATCAAACACGATCACGCCATCCGGTAGGTCCCCTGTCGAGCACGAAGCCAGTGCAGGGCTGGGCCCGGTCACAACGATGTCCGGCTTCGACCCCACGGCGCGCCGTACGTGTCCGAAGAGCGACAGCACTGCGAATCCTCCCTGACGGCTCAACTGATCGCACTCTGCATGAGCCCTGGATGCTGTACGACAGGGTCCTCGCCTCGTGAGGGGTCAGAGTGAGCGAGATGCGTCCCGGCTCCGGTGCCACCCGTCCCTTCACGCTCGGGTCGGGCGCCGGAGTGGTCCGAGCGGCAGCGGGCGCGGCCGACGGTGAATGCTCCGCCCACGACCTGAGGCTGATGCCATCCCCGATGGTGCCCGCGGTACCCACTGCTGTTGCTCCTATTCCTTCCACGCCTCGAGGCGATCCAGCACCTTCGCCTCCACTTTGCCGCGGCCACGCTGCCGGTTCATCGGCGTTGTTCATCGAATTCAGGTCCACCGGATTGCCGGGCAGCGGCAAGGTCACCGGGTGCCGGGCCGGTCGCGTTGGCGCGGCGCCGCGCGAGAGGAGCACGGCACATCGAACAGGGACAGGCGGTCCAGCCGGGTAGAGATTCGCGACGATGCCGGCCGTGACGAGTCGGGCTACCGCTGGGAACTGTGCGGGTTCATTCACCACACCGG
The DNA here is from genome assembly GCF_007994075.1 of Pseudonocardia hierapolitana. NCBI lineage: Bacteria > Bacillati > Actinomycetota > Actinomycetes > Pseudonocardiales > Pseudonocardiaceae > Pseudonocardia > Pseudonocardia hierapolitana. The sequence goes on from NZ_VIWU01000001.1 coordinate 850,558, forward strand.
TGCTGAGCTGATGTCGGCCTCGCGGACACGATCGACCGATTACGGCTCCCGCCGGACCGTCTTCTCGCGGCTCCACCCCAGCATGGAGATCGCCGTGGCGAGTGACGCGAAGGCCAGCGCGCCTCCCGCAGCCCCCTCCATCGACATGACCATACCCGACGCCGATGCGACGACCATCGCGGTCGGGTACGCCCAGCTCGGCAGCTTGTACGCCCACTGCACCGAGTACCGGGACTCGCCGAGCGATACGTAATTGGAGGACGCTGCGAAGCACGGATCGTCGGTGACGAATCGATGCTGGATCTCATCCAACGCCTGTCGCTCCCGCTCACTGAGCATGACGATCCTCCTCGGATGGCCGCTCAACCGGTGCGCGCCGGATCCGGGCCGGGCATCAGGGGGCGACCGTGCTCACGGCTGGCGCGACTTCCACTCCAGCTGGGACGACTTCGCCCGGTCCAACCTCCTCGCCGCTGCGGCCGGTGACATCGGTTGCGGTCGGCCAACTTGGCCCATGAGGTTTGCCGACTCCCGGCAGGTAGCCGACCGGCACGCCTTCATGGCGGTCCAGCTCGGCTTGATTCAGAGCACCTCGGCCGCGCGCACGGCGAGCGCGTCGGACCATGCCGGCATCGGGGCGGTCGGGCGCGGCCACGGACACCGCGGCCGTCCAGTGCGTGTCCACCTTGACCTCACCGAAGGGTCCCTCACCTCCTCGTGCTCCGCACCACTCGCTGTCCGTAGGCGCAGCGTCACCGGTTTGTGGAACCCTCTCCGGGCAGGCTGGTTCATCTCACGTGTGATGTTCTGGGAGAGTTCGTGCGGTGCGGGACGAGCGCCGTCGCTCTGGGGCTGCTCCGTCGCAGGCGAGGGTGCGGCGGTGGCGTCGCCTGCTGGCCGACGAGCGGGAGGCGGCGCTGGTCTACCGCGAGCTCGCCCAACGCCGGGAAGGCGAGGAGCGGGAGATCCTGCTCGGGCTGGCCGAGGCCGAGGAGCGCCACGCCGCGTACTGGGAGCGCAGGCTGGGCGAACGAGCGGGCCGGCCGCGGCGCGCGACCCCGCGGGCACGGCTGGTTGGCGTCCTGGCCCGGTGGTTCGGCTGGGTGTTCGTGCTGGCACTGATCGAACAGGCCGAACGCCGCTCGCTCGCCGACCCGGACGCGGACGTGCCGGAAGCGATGCTGGCCGACGAGCGGATCCACGGCGAGGTGGTACGCGGGCTGGCCGCGCGGGGGCGGGCGCGGATGTCCGGCACGCTGCGGGCCGCGGTCTTCGGGATCAACGACGGGCTGGTGAGCAACATCGCGCTCGTCCTCGGGGTGATCGGTGGTGGCGCCGGCACCGTGACCATCCTGTTGACCGGGCTGTCCGGGCTGCTGGCCGGCGCGTTGTCGATGGCGGCGGGCGAGTTCATCTCGGTCAGCTCGCAACGTGAGATGCTGGCCGCGTCGAAACCGGACGAGGCGGCGAAAGCCGCCGTCCCCCTGCTCGACGTCGACGCCAACGAGCTCGCCCTGGTCTACCGGGCTCGGGGGATGTCGGCCGAAGAGGCAGAACGTCGCGCGGACGCTGTGCTGCGGCACGGCTCCGTCGGCGCCAGGTCGGACAACCCCCGATCCCATGGCGCCGAGGTGGTCGGCAGTGCCACCGGCGCGGCGTCGTCGAGCTTCGCGTTCTTCAGCGTCGGAGCCGTGATACCGGTGCTGCCGTTCCTTTTCGGCGTCGAAGGCGTCGCCGCGGTGGCGGTGGCCGCCGTGCTCACCGGGATGGCGCTCATGCTCACCGGCGGAGCCGTCGCGGTGCTCTCCGGGGGACCACCGCTGCGCCGCGCGCTGCGCCAGCTCGCGATCGGCACCGCCGCCGCGATGGCGACCTACCTGCTGGGAACGGCGTTCGACGCGGCCATCGGCTGACGCCGCAGTGATCTCCTCGGTATCACGCGGTGCGTTGCCGCCCGGCAGGAACGACGAGGACCGGGCACGGCGCGACCTGGAGCAGGCGGAGCGTGAAGCTGCCGATGAAGATCGACGCGACCGGTCCGTGGCCGCGGTTGGCGACGACGACGATGTCGGCTCCGGTCTCCTGGGCCAGGTCGGCGATCATCTGGGACGCATTGCGCTGGGAGGCCGTCAACAGCGCGAGTTCGACGTCCAGCCCCGCTCGTTTCAGGTCGTCGGCAGTGCGTTCGAGCGTGGCCCGCATCGTCTCGGCGCTGTCGACGAAGACGCCGGCGCGGTCGGAACCGACCATCTCCCCCGCATGCGCCACGATCAGCTTCGCGCCGCCGCTCTCCGCCAGTCCCTTCGCCACCGGGTACACCTTCTCGGCCGTCGGTGACCCGTCAGTCGCCCAGATGACCTTCTTGAGCATGTCTTCTCCGTTCCGGCACTCCTGCCTGTTTCGTCGGTTCCGGGCCTTCCCCCACGGCGATCCGACCGATCTCGGTGATCGTCCGGCGCCTCAGTAACGGAAGATGGCCGCGACGTCGCCGCCACCGGGCACCTCCGCCTCCGGCACGGCGTAGACGTGTCCGCGGCCGGACAAGGTGTCCACGGCCGCCCGGTCGAGCAGCTCGCAGTGACCGAACGCCTCGTCGATGCCGAGGCGGACCACCGCGGTTCGGTCGGTGAGCTGCTCCCAGCACCACGGCTCGGCGGCCAGGAACAGCGTCTCCACGCGCCCGTGCCGGGCGGACTCCTCGATCTTGGCCGGGTCATTCGACGCGAGTCCCGTGCCGTGCAGCCCTTCGAACCGCGCGATCGCCGCCGCGCGCTCCCGGCTCATGATCGCCTCGACGATGGGCCACGCCGCGGCGTGCAGCTCCTCACCCGACAGCTGATCGGGGTTCCGCCGGACCGCGTCCTCGGTGACGTGCGGGTATCCGTTGACGTCGCGATAGACCGAGATCAGCTCGTCCAGACCGACCAGGACCATGGGTAGGTCCTGGCCGGTCAGGTAGTCACGTACCCCGTCGGCAACCCGGCGCAGGTATCTGCGCACCTCGTCCTTCTTGACGTCGTCGTCGGCGGTGCCGTAGAAGACGGCGGAACCGGCCCGGCGGCCGGGAGCAACAGGGAAGGCCATGGCCTGCGACCGCGGCTCGGGCCGTTCGACGACGTCCCGCAGGCTCGTGGGCACGTCCGCGAGCTCGAGCTCTTCGACACGCTGCAGGCTGCCCTCGAGCAGACGCAGCCTGCGCTGGCTCAGGGCCAGCAGCAGGAAGTGGCCGTCCCCGGTGACGATGCGCAAGAGCGGACCGACGACGAACCGGTCGCCGATGGTGGCGACCTCGGGAACCCCGGCCGGGACGCGGAACATCCGGTGCCAGCCGGGGCGGAGGAACATCGCCAGGCCGTCGCTCATGTACTGCCAGGCTCGGTGGTCATCGCGCAGCTCCCACGCCGGGGCGAGCAGCTCGGCGATCTCCGCCGCCCGCATACCCTCTTCGGCCAGGACGCCCTGCACCCGGCTCACCATGTTCTTCCACCGGATGGGATCCGTCGCCGTCCCGGCGCCGAAGGGGTGTGTCGGGATGAACAGCGACAGGTGCGACTCCGGCCGGCCGCGATCGGCCAGCAGGTCCAGATCCGCCCTGGTCAGAAGATCCATGGCGCTCCTCGCACCCCTCTCCGTGCTCGACGCGGACCGGCCACGTCCACTCGGCGCATCCGGGCCGTCGAGCCGCTCAGCGGTCGGAGCCCGCCTCATCGGCGCGCGGGGCCGTAGCGGTGTCGTGATCGCCGCCCCGCCAGGTGCTGGGTGGATCGCTGGCGGGAAAGGAGTCCGGGCCGTTGACGTCCGGCTCGTGGTCGCGCGAACCTGCTTTCGGCTCCGGGGTCGCGCTCTGATCGGGCATGAGATCACACCCCCGTCGTGGGGTGGCGCTTGCCACGTGTCTAGCGTTGCCCACCCTGCCAGACGAGGGCCGGCGCGACCACTTGGAACGGCCGGCTCTGCACGGCGTCCCGCTATGGGGCAGTCGACGACTCGTCGCACAGCACCCGGCCAGGCTGTCGCCCTCACATACTGGTCGGCGGACCAGCTTCTGCGCGTCCATCCGGCCACCGCGCTGACCGACGAGGAGCTGGCGCCGCATCTGGCGGGACTCCTGAGCGCTGTGGGCCAGGAGCTGGAGGCCGGCCGCGCGTCGGTACCGACGACGGTGCGATGTGCCGCGGTGCAGCTAGCCACTCACATCACGCGGCGGTGGTCGATCCCGGGCCCGCCGCCTGGCGGCGCTGGCGAGCCGGTCGAGCGCACTGCTCACCGCGCCGATCACGCGACGGGCATCCCCTTCAGCCGGTCCATCCGGCTCGGCCGCATGGGATGACCGCGAACCCATCACCGCCGGTCCCATCGCGTGCCGAAGCCGTGGACGTGGGTGCCACGGCGACTACGGGTAGCACACGCGCTCACCCACGGGGTCGCCGGCTTCCGCCCCGATGGAACTCGTCAGCGGCCTTCCGGAGCGCCCGGGCCGCGTGCCGCTCCTGCCGAACCACTTGCACAGTGCCACTGGGGTAGCCGGCTTTCGTCGCTCGCCGCTCGGTGGCCTCGTAGAGGAAGACGAAGGAGTACATGAGCCCGATCAGCGACCAGCACGCCCATGACTCGGATCCACAATGGGCCCGGAATCAGCACGAGTAGGATCACCACGACCGGCACGAGCTGGGTCAGCAACCGTGCGAGGTGGCGTAGCGGCCAAGTGCGGCAGGTGAGGTCGTACAGCACCCATTCCCGGTGCGCTGCCGGAAGCCGGCCGCCAAAGGCGTACCACAGCCAACGGGCGGGTCCCGGTCGCCGGGACGAGACCGGTCGCGCGTCGGAGCCACTCATGACGCCGCTCTCTTGGCGTGCTGTCCACCGTCTGGTGCGCCGCCGACTCGTACGAGAGAAGGTTGATGACGCATGGCCTGGCTCCGACTGTTCGCCTGCGGTTCGCCGTGGTGTTCGGTCGCGGTTCGCTGAGGCCGGCGACGCCACTGAGGCGTTGCGGCCTCAGGCACGTGAGTGCGCGAACACCTGCCACCGCCTGCGGGTTGCGGTTCACACCCGAGCTGGCAGCACCCCCCGCGGAGCGACAGCGCTCACCCTCGCCGCAACCGGTCCGGGTCGTATGCGGGGACGTGTCGCCCGCCGACGGGTGGTGTCGTCACGGCGTCGCGGCGCCGGCGCGCGGGCGTGGGGCGCTGGCGCTGGCGGTGGTGGCGGTACCGGCACACTGCGTGCACAGGATCCGCCGGACGCCCCGCGTCGTCTGGGCGACGAGGCCGATCAGCGGAGGGGCCACGCTGGTGGTGCGGGCGTGGTGGTAGCAGACGGCAGCGCTGCAATAGGCACACAGGGCGACCACCGGCTCCGGGCCGAATGAAGGGTCGATGCCGGCGGTCATGCAGTCGAGACAACGCATCGGATCTTCGTCCTCCTCGCGCGGATGCGACTGGTGACCGAGTCGCACTTGTCGCCGCTCGATCCGTAAGGACCGGGTCCGGCTCACTGCCCAATGTGCCCCACCCGTGAGCTCGCCGGCACCGCCGCCACACAGGCCAACTTGTCCCACCAGGGTTGCCGACACCCGGCAAACCCGTGGCCGAGCAACGCTACGGTGGACCTCTACAGCGAGGGCGGCTCTCCCTCGCGGGCCGGCCAGGATGTCCGCCGGTTGGCACGGGACGGTTGATGCGGCCCCATCCAAGTCAGCCAGGTCGCGACGGCGACCACCAATGCACCCCCCAGCGACCCGGCGACCAGCAGGAACACGGCGAGCAGAGCCGCGGCCCCGATTGCGATGCGCGCGCCTAGTCGGCCCGGACGCGACATGCGGGTCTGGCGGGCCTCGAATGCGCGGACGAAGTCGGGGTCCTCGGCCAGGAACTGGCGCTCCACCCCACGCAGCGTGTCCCGTTCACGATCATTGAGCACGATCCACCTCCTCGGGATGGTCTCCCGGCCGTGCCGTCTCGGTGCCGGACCGCGGCCAACACGACGGAGCACGACCTGACGGGGAAGAGTGAGCTGATCGAGGCCGATCCGCTCGGAAGGACCCGGCCGGTTCCCAGTGTGCTTGGCTCGTGGCCGCGAAGCAGTGCGAGTTCCCGGCCGGGAACATCGCTACCACGTTGCCGAAGACAGGCAAGCAGGTCTCGAGAGACACAGCCCTGTGGAGTGTTCCTTGCCGGGCGCGTCCGCTGCGTCGGCGCACGACCGGCGCCCATGGGCGCGCGGCAGCGCATGCGAGGATGGCGGCACGCTGAAACATGCCGTGGCGGCGTTCGCCGCCGCGAAGCTCAAGATCAGCGCTGGCCCGGCGCTACGTCTGCGTCCACCACGCCGTTCGGATCTCCTTCGTCCAGCCGGAAGACTCCGTCGATCGACGGCTCGGTGAAGAGCCCCAGCAGCCGGTCGTAATGGTGCTCGGCACCGGCGCCCCCGACGACCGCCGCGAACTTGGCCCTCAGCTCGGCTTTCGTGACGGGGTTGTCACAGACCCCGCGGGGCCGATCGACCCGCGCCGTGCGGTCCCCGCCATCGGTCTCGACGCTGACGGTGGCCCCGCCGATCGGCTCGCCCGCCCTGGCATGACTGTCGTCCACGACGACGCGCACCCGCCCTGCCAGCTCCATCGCCCGCTCGTCGACGTCCATCGACCGCACGCTCGCCTCGCCGTGCAGCAATGTGGCCGCAACGGCGTAGGGGATCGAGAACCTGGTGGAGAGCGAGTTCCGGCGGGGCAGGGCGCCGATCCGCTCCACGGCGCCCGCCATCACGGCCACCGTGACCGTGCGGATCCCGGCCGGGTCCAGGTTCGACCCGCGCACCTGGAGGGCGGCGTCGATTGCCGCGTGCGCGTGCAGGCAGGCGCTGTGGCGCTTGAACGTGTTGCGGGTGATCTGCGCGTTCGACCAGCCGCGTCCGGCGTGCGGCGGGTCCGGCCGCCGGACCCGGCAACCGAGCGCCGCGGTGAGGCTGTCCATCGCGGTCAGGGAAGGACCGAACCCGGCGGCGACGAGCTCACCGGCCCGCACACCCATCCGGGCGGCGTCGGCGGCGAGGACGTGGCGGACCGTCGCCCCCTCGGTGCACGGGTCCCACACGCCGATCGGCAGCAGCGATGACGCGACCCGCGCCGGGGCCACGGGGTCGACACCGCGTGCGACCGCGCACCCCACCGCGGCACCGACGGCACCGAAGAGCCCGTGCGGGTGCACCGGGTACTTCAGTTCGAACATCGAGTACAGCGCCGCCGCGACCTCGTAGCCCGCGACGAAGCCGGCCAGGGCCTGCTCGCCCGGCAGGCCGTCGCGTTGTGCGACGGCGAGCACCGCGGGCAGCACCTGCGCCGCGACGTGCCCACCGGGCTTCGAGTCCTCGTCGATCTCGAGCCAGACGCCTGCCATCGCGTTGATGCCGGCGGCCGCTTCGGCGCCCGACCGGCCGTGACCGGCCACCGCGAGCTCCGCTTCCGGCCGCTGATCCGCCGTCGCGGCGAGCGCGGCGAGCTCCGGCGCCCGCCCGCCCGCGACCATGGCGCCGACGGTGTCGGCGAGGATCAGTCCGGCGTGGCGGCCGACGTCGTCGGGTACCCCGGCCGCCACTGCCGCGGCCACGTCACGGACGAGCGCTTCCAGTTCCATCGATCCCCCCGAAGCTTCGGAACGGCACCACGTTGCCCGGTGTGGGGACGTGGCGGAGGTGGGCCCGCCGGACGTCGGCGAGCCGGTCGCGGATCCGGACGAGCTCCGGGAGCGACACGAACCCGTGCTCCGCAGCCTGCACCGATGTCGCGGCGTAGACCATCTCCGTGACGCCGGCGACGACCGCCGCGACGTGGCACATCGGGCACGGTTCGCAGCTCGACACCACCACGGCGTCGGTGAGCCGGGTGGTGCCGATCTGCCGGCAGGCCGCACGGATGGCGGCCACCTCGGCGTGGGCGGTGGGGTCGTGGTCGCGCAGGGTCGTGTTGACACCGGTGGTGACCACCTCCCCGCCCCGCACGACGACGGCCCCGAAGGGCAGCTGGCCCGACTGACCGTTCTCGGCAGCGAGCCGGACGGCCAGCTCGAGGTGACGGGCCTCCGTGGCCGCGTCCATCAGGACGCCTTCACGGGGACCCTCCGGGCGTCCTCGAAGAGGTTGATCTCCCACAGCACCTCGTCGTGCTTGTCACCGGTGAGGATCGACGCGTACCGCTGCGGCCGCTCCGGCGTGCAGCAGGTGGAGAGCGGCTCCAGCACCGTCCACGCCGTCGGGTGGCAGAACTGCACGACGCTGTAGCGGTCCCCGACCTGGTCGGGGTCGGCCACGACCCGGTGGATGCCACGGTTGATCACACCGTTGGTGAGGTGCTCCAGCATCTTCCCGGTGTTGATGATGGCCGCCCCCTCGGGCGCTACGGCGTCGATCCAGCCGTCCTCTGTCTTGACCTGCAGGCCGCGCGCCGTGGCCCTCGGCAGGGCCGTGATGAGATCGATGTCGGCGTGCTCGCCCGCCCAGACCTGGGTGCCCTCGGGGTCGTGCTCACGCATGTCGGGGTAGTGCAGGGCGCGCGTCATGGCGGACGCGGGAAGCACGATCCCGTCGAAGTAGTTCTCGTGCACACCGAGGCCCACCGCGATGATCCGCAGGACCCGGCTCTGCAGGTCGAAGATCCGGTCGTGCATCAGTTTGAGGGCGGCCTCGATGCCCGGCACCACGTCCTCGGGGAAAATCTGGTCCCGGTACCGGTGCGGGAACTTGCGGCGCAGCGGATGTCCCGCCGGCAGTTCCGCGCTCCAGTTGTACATCTCCTTCAGATCCGGTTCACCGACCGAGACCGGTGTCTCCACCCGCATTCCGGTGTACCCGGTCTGCCCGTTGGACCCCACCACCGTGTAGCGGTCCTTGACCTCGGTCGCCAGCGAGAAGAAGGTCGCCAGCTTCGCGTAGGCGTCGTCGATGACGTCGGCCGGCAGATCGTGACGGGCGTAGACGAAACCGGTTTCCAGGCTTCGTCGCATCCCGTCGACGATCGCGCGGCGGGCCGCGTCGTCGCCACGCTCGAACTCCACAACATCGATTTCGAGAATCCGATCCATACAAGTGAGAATACAATCTCCGGATTGTTATGTCAACAAAAAGAGTACAATCTACCTGCCGCGACTTCGGCGAGGTGTAGCGCCTGGCGACCGGCGCCCTGAATGATCTGCGTCCGGCAGCTGAAACCGTCGGCGAGGACGAGCGTGTCCGGACTCGCCGCCCGCACGGCGGGGAGCAGCACATGCTCGCCGATCGCCATCGAGACCTCGTAGTGCCCCCGCTCGAAACCGAAGTTGCCCGCGAGGCCGCAGCACCCCGACGCGAGCGTGACGGTGTCGACCGCCAGCCGGGCGAGCACCCGCTCGTCGGCGTCGGAGCCGAGCACGGCGTGCTGGTGGCAGTGGACCTGGCGGACGGCCTGCCCACCATGCTGCGGCGGATCCCAGTGCCCCGCCTCGGTGTCGAGGAACTCCGCCAGGGTCAGCACCCGGTCCGCCAGGTGCCGCGACGCCTCGTCGGAAAGGAGCTCGGGCAGGTCCACCCGGAGCGCGGCTGCGCAGCTCGGTTCCAACACGACGACCGGCAGGCCGGCCTCGACGACCGGCGCGAGGATCCGCTGGGTGCGCCGGGCGATCCGGCTCGCGGTGTCGAGCTGCCCGGTGGACAGCCACGTCAGCCCGCAGCAGACCCGGCCGGCGGGCAGGCGGACCGCGAACCCGGCCGCCTCGAGCACCTCGGTGGCGGCCCGGCCCACCTGCGGGCTGAAGTGGTTGGTGAAGGTGTCTGGCCAGAGCAGCACCTCCGGCCGCGACCCGGCGTCCGCCTGCCGGGAGCGGAACCAGCGGGCGAAGGTGGTCGGGGCGAAGGCCGGGAGCCGGCGCTCCTCCGCGATGCCACCGAGCCTGCGCACCAGCGGTCCGAGCAGGCCCGACCGGGCCACGGAGTTCACCGGCCCCGGCGCCAGCGCGGCGAGCCGGGCGAGCGTCGGCAGGTGGCCCATCGAATAGTGGGCAGCGGGCCGGACCCGCCCTCGGTAGTGCTGGTGCAGGAACTCCGACTTGTAGGTCGCCATGTCGACGCCCACCGGGCAGTCGGACCGGCACCCCTTGCACGACAGGCACAGGTCGAGCGCGTCGCGGACCTCCGGCGACCGCCACCCCTCCTCGACCACGTCGCCGTTGACCATCTCGAGCAGCACCCGCGCCCGGCCCCGCGTCGAGTCCTTCTCCTCGCGGGTGGCCCGGAAGCTCGGGCACATGACGTCGGAGTCGGAGGACGGGTGCGCCTCGCGGCACTTGCCGACACCGACGCACCGGCGCACCGCCTGGCGGAAGTCGCCGCCGTCGTGCGGGTAGCCGAAGCGGACGGGCAGGGGGCCCACCGGCGGGACGAACCGGAGGTCCTCGTCGAGCGGGCGCGGCCGCACGATCACCCCCGGGTTCATGCCGTCGTCGGGGTCCCAGATCGACTTGAACCGCTCGAAGAGGGCGATCATCTCCGGCGGGTACATGCGGCCGAGCAGCTCCGACCGGGCCTGGCCGTCGCCGTGCTCCCCGGACAGCGAGCCGCCGTGCGCGACCACCAGGTCGGCGGCGTCGGTGACGAACCGCCGGAAGCCCGCCGCGCCACCGGGCCCGACCAGGTCGACGTCGATCCTGGTGTGGATGCAGCCCTCGCCGAAGTGGCCGAACGTGATGCCGGTCAGGCCGTGCGCGGCCAGCAGCGCGCGGAACTCGCGCAGGTAGGAAGCCAGCCGGTCGGGCGGGACGGCGGCGTCCTCCCAGCCCGGCCACGCCTCCCTCCCGTCTGCGGCCCGCGTCGCGACGCCGGCGCCTTCCTCCCGGGCCCGCCACAGCAGGCGCTGCAACCCCGGGTCGGTGACCACCGCACCGCGGGTGCCCACGCTCGCGGCGATCGCCGCGGCGTTCTCGGCCGCCTCTCCCGCCGACTCCCCCGCGACCTCGACGAAGAGCCACGCACCGCCGTCGGGCAGGTGCGCCGCGGCGGCCGCGCCGGACCCGGTGGCGAGCCGCAGCAGCCGGGCGTCCATGCCCTCGACGGTCTGCGGCCGCAACGGCAGGACCGCGGGCACCGCCTCGGCGGCGGCCACGTCGTCGGGGAAGCCGAGCACCAGCAGGGCCTTCGCCGCCGGCACGGGGACCAGCCGGACGGTGGCCGACAGCACGGTGACGCAGGTGCCCTCGGTGCCCACGAGCGAGCGCGCCACGTCGAACCCGTTCTCGGGCAACAGCGCGTCGAGGGCGTAGCCGGACACCCGGCGCTCCACCGGCGGGAAGCCGGTCCGCAGCGTGGCCAGGTTCTCGCGGGCCAGCGCGTGGAGCTCGCGGTACACCGCGCGCTCGCGCGCCGCGCCACCGAGCGCCGGCCCGTCCGGCCCGACGCGCATCCGAGTGCCGTCGTAGAGCAGCACGTCGAGCGCCTCGACGTTGTGCGACGTCCGCCCCCACCGCACCGAGTGGGAGCCGCAGGCGTCGTTGCCGAGCATCCCGCCTACCGTGCAGCGGCTGTGCGTCGACGGGTCGGGGCCGAAGGTGAGCCCGTGGGCACCGGCGGCAGCCCGCAGGTCGTCGAGGACGACCCCAGGCTCGACGGTGGCGGTGCCCCGCTCCGGGTCGACCTCGACGATCCCGGTCAGGTGGCGGGAGAAGTCCAGCACGACCCCGGGCCCGATCGCGTTGCCCGCGACGCTGGTGCCGCCGCCGCGCGCGGTGACCGGGACGCCGAACTCACGCGCGACGGCCACCGCGGCCGCCACGTCCTCCGCGTCACGGGGTAGCACGACGGCCAGCGGGTCGTGCCGGTAGTTGGACGCGTCCATCGTGTACAGGGCTCGCGTCGCGACGTCGACGCCGACGCTGCCCCGGACGGTCTGGGCGAGCCGCTCCCGGACGTCGCGCCGCACGGCGGCCCGCGTCACCGCGTGCCGAACCCGTACGAGCGGCGGGCCGAACGGATCTGCACGGTCTTGAGGCTCGAGAACTCCAGCAGTCCCTCGCGTCCGGCCTCCCGGCCGAACCCGCTCGCCTTGACCCCGCCGAAGGGGATGTGGGTCGAGCCGTCCAGGTGCGTGTTCACCCAGACCGTGCCCGAGCGCAGCTCGCGGGAGACTGCTAGCGCGGTCGACACGTCCGACGTCCACACGGTGTGCGCCAGGCCGTAGCTCGTGGCGTTGGCCATGCGCACGGCCTCGTCCGCGTCGGCGACGGTGGTCAGCGACACGACCGGGCCGAAGATCTCCTCGCGGAACACCGGCGAGTCCGGCGTCACCCGGTCGAGCACGGTCGGCGCGAGGAACGAGCCACGGCGCAGCTCACCGTCCAACCGGTCGCCGCCGCGGAGCACCCGCGCGCCGGCCTCGTGGCCCGCCTCGAGGTATCCGAGGACCTTCGCGAGGTGGTTCTCGTGGATGAGCGGGCCGAGGTCGGTCCGCTCGGCGGCGGGATCCCCGGTGACGAGCGTGTCGGTCCGCGCGACGACGGCCTCGGTGAACCGGTTCGCGATCGCAGCCTGCACCAGGATCCGGGGGCCTGCGACGCAGCACTGCCCCGAGTTGAAGAACGCCGCGAACACGGCCGCCTCGGCGGCCTGGTCGAGATCGGCGTCGGCGAGCACGATGTTCGCGCCCTTTCCGCCCAGCTCGAGACCAACCCTTGTCAGCGACGACCCGGCCGCCGCCGCCACGGCGCGCCCGCTCGCCGTCGAGCCGGTGAAGGACACGACGTCGACCGCGGGGTGCGCGGCGAGCGGCGCACCGACCTCGCTGCCGAGCCCGGTGACCACGTTGACGACCCCGGCCGGCACCCCGGCCCCCTCGGCGATGCGCGCGATCTCGAGTGCGCTGCCCGAGGTCAACTCCGACGGTTTGACCACCACCGTGCAGCCGAGCGCGAGCGCGTAGGGCAGCTTCTGGCAGAGGATCCCGGCCGGGAAGTTCCACGGGATGATCAGGGCGGCGACCCCGGCCGGCTCGTGCGCGGAGTACGCGAGCAGGTCGCGGTCGACGTCCGTCCACGAGTCGCCGCGCAGGGTCTCCACCAGCGACGCGGCCGTGGCGATGTGCGCCGCGCCAGCCCGGATGTCGGCCCGGGCGTACCGGATCGGCTTGCCGGCCTCGGATCGGTCGAGCGCGGCGAGGTGGGGGACCTCCGCCTCGACGGCGGCGGCGAACCGGCGCAGCACCGCAGCCCGTTCACCCGCGGACATGCGCGGCCACGGGCCGTGGTCGAACGCGCGCCGCGCCGCGGCGACCGCGAGGTCCACCTCGCGCGCCGAGCCGGCCGCGAACTCCGCGACGGGTTGACCGGTGGCCGGGTCGTCGCGGATCAGGTGGGGGCCGGAGGCCAGCGCGTGCCCCTCGATGTGGTGCTCGTAGCGGCGAACGCTGGTCGAGGTGGTCATCATCGGGACTCCCCCGTTCCAGGCGTCGGGCGGTAGATCGGACCACGTTCGATGACCGGGTCGAGCAGGCCGTCGTGCAGGGTCCGGATGACGTCGTCCGGGTCGACGATCTTGGCCTCCTGCCCCGGGTAGCCCAGCTCCGCCATGACCCGGGGTGACATCAGGTAGCCGCCGGCCACGACGACGGCGACGGTGTCGAACCCGGGGACGGCGCCGGCGCGCAGCCGCGCCACCGCCGTGGCGGCGTCGTCGGTGGCGACCGCCGTGAGCACCTCGACCAGGGGCGCGGCGAGGTCGGGCCGAGCGCGGACGACCTCGTCGAGCAGTGCCTCGGGTACACCGGCCTCGGTGGCCGATGGCATCCCCTGCGCGGCGGGGATGAGCACGTCGGCGATGCCGGCGAGCACCGCGCGCAGGTCGGGAGCGATCGCGGTCACGCCGGCACCACCTGCGCCGCCCGGTCCCGCACGAGGGCGTCCGCACACCGCAGCGCGTTCGCCGCGATCGTCGCGGTCGGGTTGACCCCCGACGAGGTGGGGAACGTGCTCCCGTCGAGGACGAAGAGGTTCGGCACGTCGTGACACCTGCCGACGGGGTCGACGACCGAGGTCGCGGGATCGCGCCCCATCACCGCGGTGCCCATCAGGTGCCATCCGGACGCCCTGATGTGCCCGTTCAGGATGGTCTGGGTCGCCCCCATCTCGCGGAGCACCAGCTCGAGTTTGGTGAGGTGGAAGTCCATCATGGCGCGCGCGTTCTCCGATGTCCGGTACTCGATCCGCACGCCGGGGACACCGGCGGCGTCGACGGTGTCCGGGTCGAGGACGACCCTGTTGGACTCGTCGGGCAGGTCCTCGCAGATCACGGTCCAGATCGCGGAGCGGCCGAGCCGGGCCCGCAACGCGGTGTGGAAGTCCTCGCCCCAGCTGCCCTCGGTGCCCCAGAGCCCGGGGAGCATCATCGACAGCGGTGCTCCGCTGGGCAGCAGGTTCCACTTCGCACCGCGCACGAAGCCGCGCGCCACGTCCGTCTCGTAGAACTGCAGGGAGTGCAGGTGCTGCCCGAGCGGCCCGCGCCAGCTCTCCAGGTCCTCGTCGAAGATCCCGATGGCGTTGCCGAACGGGTGCATCATGAGCCGCCGCCCGACCAGTCCCGACGAGTTGGCCAGCCCCGAGTTCAGCAGGATCCGCGGCGTCCCGATGGCGTTGGCGCACAGGATGACCACCTGCGCCCGCTGGATGCGCTCGACACCGTCGTGGTCGACGTACCCGACCCCGTCCACCAGCCCGGACGCGGTGGTGACGAGCTCCCGGACCCGGGCCCCGGTGACCAGCCGCACCCCGTCCGCGACCAGGTCCGGCCAGTGCGTCCGGTCCGGAGAGGCCTTCGCGCCCACGGGACAGCCGAACGGGCAGGCGGTGCTCTGCGCACACGCGTGCAAGCGGCCGTAGTCCTTCGTCGCGATGGCGTTGCTGCCCGGCCACCAGTGCCAACCGAGCCGGTTGAGCGCCTCGGCGCCGCGCCTGCCCACCTTGTTGAGCGGCACCGGCGGCAGCGGCGGCGCCGTGGCGGGCGGCAGGGCCGGGTCGCCCTCCAGCCCCGACACCGCGAACTGCCGCTCGACCTCGTCGAAGTACGGTTCGAGGTCTTCGTAGGTCACCGGCCAGTCGTCGGCCACCCCGTCCAGGGTGCGCACGCGGAAGTCCGAGGGCAGGAACCGTTCCCAGTGCGCCGCGTACATGACGGCGCTGCCCCCGACGCCGTTGTACATCAGCGCGGTGATGTCCGAGTCCCCGTCGTCGACGGGGTAGTCGCCCGGCGCCCGCCGGGTGTTGGGGTTCCAGTCCCAGTGCTTGCGGGCCACCAGCTCGAAGTCCGGGAAGCCCGCCCGGGCCTTCGAGTAGTCCGGCCACCCTCCCTGTTCGAGGCAGACGACCGACATGCCTGCGTCCGCGAGGCGCCTCGCCGTGACGGCGCCGGACGGCCCGGCACCGACGATGACGGCGTCGACCCGGTCGACGTCCATTGCCACCCCCTACCAGTTGTGGAGCGACTCGGCGAGGATCCGCCCGAGCACGTCCGCGTCGACGGGGCGCGGCGCGCCCGCGAGCAGCCGCTGCTGCTTCAGTGAGCCGTCCACGAGGGACGGGAGGTCGTGCGTGGCGTAGCCGAACTCGGCCAGGCCGCGCGGCGCTCCGATGTCACGCATCAGATCCACGACACCGGCAGCGAGCCGCTCGCCCACCTCCGACGCGCCCGCAACGCCCGCGCCGACGAGCGCGTCGAGCGCGCTACGTTGCGCATCGGGAACCGTGGGGGCGACGTAGCGCAGCGTCGCGGGCAGCGTCGCTGCGACCGCGTTGCCGTGCGGGACGAACGGCCTGCCCTGCGGGAACCCGGGCGGGCGGTAGTCGTGCACCTGCGCCGCCACCGAGTACGAGCACGCGTGCGGGATGTGCACGCCCGCCGTGCTCGATCCGATGGCCGTCAGCGTGGCGGCGAGCATCATGTCGGTGCGCGCGGCGACGTCGTCGCCGTCGTCGACCGTCTTCCGGAAGCTGCGCCCGAGCAGCCGCAACGCCTCCCGGCAGAGCGGGTCCGACACCGGGTTGGAGCCGCAGTACGTCGGGCGGCCCCCCACGGAGCGCGGCCGCGCGTCGAACCGGCTCGCCGTCAACGACTCCAGCGTGTGGGAGAGCACGTCGAGGCCGGACGAGATCGTGGCCTCGCGCGGCAGGCCGAGCGTCGTGAGCGGGTCGATGACCGACAGCCGGGGCCGCAGCGCGGGGTGGCTGATCCCGGACTTGAGGTGCAGCGCGGTGAGATCCATGACGCAGACCGCGCTGCTCTCCGAGCCCGAGCCGGCCGTCGTGGGGGCGGCGATCAGCGGCAGCAGCGGCGCGTGCGGCGCGCGCCCCGCCCCCACGGGCGCGTTCACGTAGTCGAGCAGCTCCCCGCCGTTGGTGCGCAGCAGGTTGACCGCCTTGGCGGTGTCGATCACCGACCCGCCGCCGACGGCGACGATCCCGTCGACGCGCAGGCCCCTGGTCGCCTCGTGCGCCGCGACGAGCGACTCGTCCGTCGGCTCGATGCCGACGTCGGCGTAGAGCTGTGCGCCGACACCCGCGGCCGTCAGCGCGTCGACGGCGCGGGCGGCGACGCCCGCCTCGACGACCTGCCGGTCGCTCACGACCAGCACGCGCGCCAGCCCCAGCCCGGCGGCGTCCGCGCCGATCTCGCCGAGCGCGCCGGGGCCGAACTTCATCGCCCCGGCCAGCCACCAGAAGAGCGTTTCGCGGGGTTCAGTCATCGGCGCCGACGCACGTCAACCGCTGGGCGCCGAGGCAGGTGACGCCGAGCTCGATCACGTCGCCCTTCGCGAGGTAGCGCGGCGGGTCCTGCAGGTTCCCGACCCCGCCCGGGGTGCCGGTGTCGATGAGATCGCCGGGCTCGAGCACCATGAACTGGCTCAGGTGCCAGACGAGGTACCCGACGCTGAACAGCATGTTCTTGGTGCTGCTGCGCTGCATCGGCTCCCCGTTGACGTCCAGCCACAGGCCGAGCGCCTGGACGTCGGCGACCTCGTCCGGGGTCACCAGCCACGGGCCGAGCGGGTTGAACGTCTCGCAGGACTTGCCCTTCGCCCACTCGCCGCCGCGGGTGAGCTGGAATCCGCGCTCGCTCATCTCGTTGACGACGGCGAAGCCGGCGACGACGTCGAGTCCGGCTGCCTCGTCCGGCAGGTAGCGCGCCTCCCGGCCGATCACGACGGCGAGCTCGACCTCCCAGTCGGTGCGGTCGCCGCCCCGGGGGATGCGGACCTGGTCGTACGGGCCGACGATCGTGTTGGGCGCCTTGAAGAACACCGTCGGCTCGGTCGGCACCGGGAAGCCCGCTTCCTCGGCGTGGTCGGCGTAGTTCAGGCCGATGCACACGATCTTGCCCGGTCGACCGATCGGCGGCCCGATCCGGACGGAGGCCGGGTCGACGCGGGGCAGCGCGTCGACGTCCCCCAGGACCGCCTCGAGGTGCGCGATCCCGCCCTCCCCGAAGAACCGGGGGTCGAAGTCCCGGATCCGGCCACTCACGTCGACGATCGAGTCCTCGTGCAGGACACCGGGGCGTTCCCGGCCGGGTTCACCGAATCGCACGAGCTTCATCAGTCGGTCCACCTTCCATCTCGGATATCAGGTCCCGGTCCACCGGGGTGGGCGCTTCTCCCGAAAAGCAGCGGGGCCTTCCGCGCCGTCGACCGAGCCGAGCGCCCGGACCACCGCGGGGGTCGCGTTCTGCGTGATCTCCTCGGGGCTGGGCCGGGTGCTCGCGAGGAGCAGCTGCTTGATCGCCCGGTGCGACAGCGGAGCCGCCCGCAGGACGCGCTCGACCCACCGGTCCACCGCGGCGTCGAGCTCGCCCGCGGGCACCGCCTCGTTGACCAGCCCGAGGTCGAGCGCCTCCGCGGCCGACAGCCGCCGCCCGGTGAACATGACGTCGGCGGCGACCTTGCGCGGGACGGCGCCCAGCAGCAGGGGCACCCCACCGTCGAGGGGCAGGCGCCCGACGAGCGCCTCCGGCAGCCCGAACACCGCGCTCTCGGCGGCCACCGCGAGATCGGCCCCGAGGACCATCTCGAAGCCCCCGCCAAGGGCGAGGCCGTTCACCCGCGCGATGACGGGGGTGAGCAGGCTCTGCCGGACCGAGATCCCGCCGAACCCGCCGCGGCGGGTGTCCGACCAGTAGGCGAGCCCGTCGGGGTCCCCCGACTTCATGTCGGCGCCCACGCAGAACGCGCGGTCGCCGGTGCCGGTGAGCACGGCGACCCGGATCCGCTCGTCGCGCTCCACCCGGTCCCACGCGTCCTCGAGCTCGCGCTGCGTGCGCCGGTCCACGGCGTTGAGCACGTCCGGCCGGTCGATGGTGATCCGCCCGACGTGGCCGTCGACCTCGAAGCGCACGTTCACGACACGACCCCGGCCGATCTCAGCGCCGCGACCCGGTCGACGTCGTAGCCGAGCTCGGCGAGGACGGCGTCGGTGTGCTCACCCAGCCGGGGCGGCGCGAATCGGACCCGCGCCCCGCCGTCGGACAGCTTCACCGGCGACCCGACGGTGCGGACCGCCTCGCCGTCGCGAGCGATCTCGACGACCATGCCGTTGGCCTCGGTCTGCGGGTCGCAGAGGGCCTCGTCGAGGGTGCGGATCGGGGCGCAGAGCAGGTCCTCCTTCTCCAGCACCTCGATCCAGTGCTTGGTGGTGTTCTGCCGGAACACAGCACCCAGCTCGACGTGCAGCTCGGCGCGGTTGGCGCACTGCAGTGCGAACGTGGCGAAGCGGGGCTGCCGGGTGAGGTCCTCCATGCCGAGGGCGGCGCAGATGTCGGCGATCGGGTCGTCCCGGAAGGCACCGACGAGCACCAGCGCCCCGTCGCTCGTCTCGAAGGCGCCGGTGTGCGGCATGGCCACCCAGTTCAGCTCGACGCCGCGCATCAGCAGGTGGGTGGCCTCCTGCATCTGCATGGCCAGCATCGCGTCGTACAGCGATGCCTGCACGAGCTGGCCCCGCCCGGTCTTCTCCCTGGCGAGCAGCGCGAGCAGGATGCCCTGCATCAGGTGCATCCCGGCCGAGTAGTCCGCGACCGTCGTGGCGAACATCTGCGGCGGCCGGTTCGGGTCCGCCCTGCGGTGCGTGGCGCCGGTGAGGGCCTGCGCCAGCATGTCCTGGCCACCCTTGCTCCGGTAGGGACCGGTCAGGCCGTAGCCGGTGCCCACGGCGAAGATCAGCCGCGGGTTGATCTCGCGCAGCTCCTCCCAGCCGAGCCCGAGCCGCTCCATCACACCGGGCCGGAAGTTGCTCACCACGACGTCCGCCCCGCGCGCCAGCTCGCGGGCGATCGTGCGGCCCTCCGGCCTGGTCAGGTCGAGCACGATGCTGCGCTTGTTCCGGTTCAGGCTGCTGAACGCGGGGTTGTCCGGACCCGCCGGGTCGTCGGGCAGCACGGCGCGCGCGAGATCGCCCGTCCCCGTCCGCTCGACCTTGATCACGTCGGCGCCGTAGTCGCCGAGCATCTGGGTCGCCGACGGACCCAGCATGATCTGGGTGAAGTCGATGACCCGCACTCCGTCGAGGGGCTGGCTGGACACCACGGACGTCTCCTGTCTCGCGTCGGCTGCTCGTTCTCCCGCACTCACCTCGGGAACACCTCGTGGACGTCGCGGCCCAGCGCCAGCGCCACCTGCAGGCGCAGCCGCGCCTTGAGGGCCGGCAACCGGCCGGCGTGGACGGCACCCAGGCTGCGCAGGTGCGCCTCCCCGCCCGGCCCGCCGTAGGTGTCGTGCAGGGTCGGGCCCGCCGCGCACCGCGAGGCGATCACGACCGGGGTGCCCCCACCGACGGCATCGCCGATCGCGGCGGCCACCGACGGCGGCGTGTGGCCACCACCGGTTCCCGCGACGACGATGCCGTCGGCCCGCTGGGAAGCAGCTTCGATCAGCGCGCCGTCCGCACCCGCGTAGATCCACACCAGCTCCACGCGGGTCGCGCCGAGGGAGGTGGGCAGGCCGAGGTGGTCCGAGTCGTCCGGGGCGGCGTTCATCCGCACCCGCCCCTCGACGACCACCCCGGCCGGGCCGGTCTCGGGCGAGGCGAACGCGGCCGGCCGGCTGGTGTGCGCCTTGGTGACCCACCGGGCCAGGTGCAGCTCGTCGCCGAACGCCAGCAGCGGGCCGTAGGCGGCCAGCCCGCGGTACGAGGCGGCCACCACCGCGGTCCGCAGGTTCCCGCCGCCGTCGTGGCCGGGGTCCGCCGGCAGCCGCATCGCCCCGGTCACCACGACGGGCACGTCCACGTCGAGCATCGCGGCGAGGGCGTACACCGTCTCCTCCATGGTGTCCGTCCCGTGCGTGACCACCACCCCGGAGCAGCCGGCGGCCACCTCGGCGAGCACGCGGGTGGCGATGTCGTGCATGTCGGGCGGGGTCATGGCGCGGCCGGGGATGCGGCGCACGTCGCAGCTGCGGATGTCGGCGATGCCGTCGAGGGAGCCCGCGCCCGCGGCGATCTCGCCCGCGGAGAGCCCCGACCCGTTGCGCCCGCGGGCGTCGGCGACGGCGGAGATGGTGCCGCCGGTTCCCACCACGACGATCTCGGGCAGAGTCGTGGCCGTCACAGCGCACCGTCGATCAGCGTCGCGCAGTCCTCGACGTCGCGCAGGGAGGTCAGCCGCTCGTGGACGGGTGCGGCGCCGGGGACCAGCGCCGCGAACTTCGCGGCGAGCTCGGCCTCCGTCGCCGGCCGCGCCGGTCCGCCCTTCGGCTCGGTCACGAGCGCGGTGTCCTCGCCGTCCGGGCCGACGACGGTGACGCGCGCGGCGTGCGTGCCGGGGTGGTGTTCCTCGAGGTCGGGAGCGGCGACGACCCTGACCCGCGCCGCCAGCGCGGCGACCTCCGGGTCGTGGTCGAACGACCGCACGCGCGCCGGGTCCTTGCACAGGGCGGCGGCGACCGCGTACGGCAGCGAGAACCGGCTGGACAGGGAGTTGGGCCGGGGCTGCCCGGCGAACTTCACGTTGCCCGCCACGGTCTCGACCCGGACCTCGATGATCCGGCCAGGGCGGGCAACCTGCCGCGCGGCCTCCACGGCGCAGTGCAGCGGCCCCGCCACGCTGAGGTGCTTGGTGACGGCGTCGTGCACGGCGAGCCGCGCCGGGTCGACGTCGCCGCCGAGCGCGTCCGCGTCCCGTGGCTCGCCCGCGATCTGACCGAACGCCTCCTCCAGCGCACCGGTGGCACCGACGAAACCGGCGTCGGCGAGGTCGGCGGCCGTGATCGCGACCAGGTTCGCCAGCCCCACGACGGCGTTGCGCGCCGAGACCCCCTCGAAGCACGCCGACCAGGTCGACAGGATCGGCAGGGTCGAGGCCACCCGGGCGGCCGCCGACGGGGACGTCCCGGTCAGCCTCGCGACCGCGACGGCACCGCCGACGGCACCGAGGTGGCCGTGCGGGTGTGCCGGGTACCGGAGCCGGTAGGCGCGGAACAGCCGGGCGGCCACCTCGTACCCGGCCACGACGGCCGCGATCAGCTCCGCGCCGCAGCGGTGCTCGCGCTGGGCGGCGGCGAGCGCGGCGGGGATCACGTGGGCGCCTGCGTGGCCCCCACCGACGAGACCGTCGTCGAGCTCGAGGGCCACGCAGGCGCAGCCGTTCACGAAAGCAGCGACACCGGCCTCGCCCCACCGGTCGCCCGACACCAGCATCCTGGCCTGCCGCGTGCTCGCGGCCTTGTCCGCGTACCGGGTGAGCTCGCACCGCCGAGCGCCCGCGATCGCCGCCCCGACGAGGTCGGTGACCAGCAGCTCGACCTGTCGCACGGTCGGCTCCGCGAGGTCGGAGTAGGCCAGTCCGGCCGCCCGGCCGGCCAGGTCGTCGAGTGCGGTCGGGGCGTTCATGCGACGCTCACCGCGGCGTCCGCCGCCTCGGCCGCGCTGGTGCGCACCAGCCGGCCACGCCGCTGCGCCACCGGTTCGCCGTCGCGCATCACGACCTCACCGCGCAGCAGGGACGCGACGGCCGTCCCACGGACGGTCCACCCGTCGTACACCGAGGCCTTGTGCTTGGTGTGCAGTTCGCCGGCGACGATGCGGCGCTCGCGGTGCGGATCGACGAGGGTGAGGTCGGCGTCCAGGCCGGGGGCG
This sequence comes from Pseudonocardia hierapolitana, assembly GCF_007994075.1. NCBI lineage: Bacteria > Bacillati > Actinomycetota > Actinomycetes > Pseudonocardiales > Pseudonocardiaceae > Pseudonocardia > Pseudonocardia hierapolitana. Next base: position 872,685 of record NZ_VIWU01000001.1, read on the forward strand.
ATGCGGCCCTTGCGGTGGTCGATCGAGTACAGCCGTGCGGTCTGCTCGGCGAGCACCGCCGCGACCCGTTCCGGAGCGAGCCGGCCGCGGGCCATCTCGTTGAGCATCAGCGGGACCATCGTCTCCACGCCGTGCACGCCGGCCGGCCGCGTGGCGAGGGACCCCTCCAACTCCTCCAGCGTGTGCGGGGCGTGGTCGGAGCCGACCGAGGCGACGGTGCCGTCCGCGATCGCCGCCCAGAGCGCCTCCTGGTCGTCGGCGCCGCGGATCGGCGGGAACACCTTCATCCCCGATCCGTAGCGCTCGTGGTCGGCGTCGCTCAGCAGGAGGTAGTGCGGGCAGGCCTCCGCGGTGATCGGGATCCCGTCCGCACGGGCGGCCCGCACGATCTCCAGCGCCCGCGCCGTCGACGTGTGCACGACGTGGAAGCGGCACCCGGTCACCCGGGAGAACTCGGCGGCCCGCGAGACCGCGGCGATCTCGGCGAGCGCGGGCCGACCGTCCAGCAGGTCCTGGTAGGTGCGGATCTCCCCACCGATCGCGCGCTCGCCGCCGAGCACGATCTCCCGGTCCTCGCAGTGCGCCGCGAGCAGCCCGCCCCGCGCGCCGATGACCTCGAACACGCGCAGGACGTCGCCCGCGTCGGGCGGCGCGATGATGTCGTCCGGCGCGGCGTCGCCGGTGTTGTAGACGAGCTTCTTCGTGCGCTTGTCCAGTGCGTAGCCCCAGAACAGCTTGATCGCCACGGCGCCCGCGTCGAGCAGGCCGGGCAGGTCGTCGAGGTTCGACGCACCGAACGCCTGGCCCCACAGCCCGAAGTCGACCGACGCCGTGCGCTCGTGGGCGGCCGCCCGCTCCTCGAAGGTCGCACGGTCGCTGATCGGCGGAACGGCGTTGGGCATCTCCAGCAGCGTCGTGACGCCGCTGCACAGAGCGGCCAGCGTGGAGTGGGCGAAGTCCTCCTTGGCGGTCTGCCCCGGATCGCGCGAGTGCACGTGCGGGTCGATGAACCCGGGGAAGACCAGCAGGCCGGACGCGTCGACCCGCTCGTCGGCCGCCGCGGCGCCGCCGCTCTCCAGGATCCCGGCGATCCTGCCGTCTGTGCAGAGCAGGTCCGCCCTGACCTGCCCCGACGCGGTGACCAGCGTGCCACCCGTGACGAGCACCCTCATCGTTCATCCCCGCTTCGGTGGTTCGCTGCCGCTGGACGTCGGACCCTGGCGAACCAGGAACCCTGCGCGAGCGCGCCGGTCATGAGGGCCAGCAGGATGATCGCGCCGTAGATCGCGTTCACCCAGAACGACGGGATCTGGGAGACGAGCAGGATGTTCTGGACGAGCGCGAGCAGCAGCACCCCGGTGGCGACCCCGACGATCCGCCCGCGCCCGCCCCGCAGGTCGATGCCGCCGATCACGGCCGCCGCGAACACCGTGAACAGGATGTTGTTGCCCTGGCTGGCCGTCACGGACGCGATGCGGGCGGTCATCAGCAGGCCGGCCAGGCCTGCGAGGGCACCGCTCGCGACGAACAGCCAGAACGTGATCCGCTCGACCCGGATGCCGCTGGCCCGCGCAGCCTCGGGGTTGCCGCCGATCGCGTAGATCTGGCGACCGGTCACCGTGTAGCGCATGAAGAGGCCGGCCCCGACGAAGACCGCCACCGCGATCAGGACCTCGGCCGGGACACCGAGGTAGCGGGTGCTGCCGAGGAAGATGAACACGTCAGGGAGGTTGGACAGCGTCTCCCCGCCGCCGATGCCGAGCGTCATGCCCTGGAGCAGGATCAGCATCGCGAGCGTCACGATGAACGCGTTGAGCTTCAGCGTCGCGACCAGGAACCCGTTGACCGCGCCCACGAGCCCGCCGAGCACGAAGATGAGCAGCGCGCCCAGCACCGGGTCCAGCTCGACGCCCGCGCCCCCGGCCGCCGCGGGTACCACCAGCCACACCGACAGCACCGGGGCGAAGGCCACGACCGACTGCGTCGACATGTCGAAGTGCCCGGCGATGATGATCAGCGCGGCCGCCACCGTCAGCACGCCGAGCACCGCCGACGCGGCGAGCACGTTGGTCATGATGTTGTCGACGGTGAGGAAGGCCCGGTTGAGCTGGCTCCCGACCAGCACCGCGATGAGGATCGCGGGCAGCGCGGCCAGCTGGCCGAACACCGCTGGCTTGACGGCCCCGCGCAGCCGGGTGATCGCCCGCGGCGGCGACCCGGTGGACGTCGCGATCACGCGACCTCCCCCTGCATCGCGGCGACCAGGTCGGCCTCGGTCCACTCGTTCTCCAGCACTGCCACCACGCTTCCCTTGATCATGATCAGGATCCGGTCGCACAGGGCGAAGTCGTCCGCGTCCTCGGAGAAGACGAGGACCCCTGCCCCTCGGTCCAGGACGCTGCCGAGCGAGGTGAGGATCGAGGCCTTCGCCGACACGTCCACCCCCGCCGTCGGGTTGACGAGCACGAGCAACTGCGGATCGGTCGCGAACGCCCGCGCCATCACGCACTTCTGCTGGTTGCCGCCGCTCAGCTCCGAGATGAGCTGGCGGGGCGAGGAGGCGACGATGCGCCACCGCCGGGAGAGCTCCCCGTAGGCCCGGTCCAGGTCGGCCCGCCTGCTGATCCTGGGCAGGAACCCCAGCGGCCGCCTTCCGATGCGCGGCGCGAGCGCCATCGTCGAGTTCTCGCTGACGTCGAGCACCGGCACCATGCCGTCGACGTGGCGGTCCTCGGGCACGTACCCGATCCCGGCGTCCAGCGCGGCCGGGACGTCACCCGGCTCGACCGTGCTGCCGCCGACGACGACGTCCCCGGTGCGCTGCTCCAGCCCGACGATCGCCCGGGCGAGCGTTGCCTTCCCGCAGCCCTCCAACCCCGCGATGCCGACGCATTCGCCCGCGCGCAGCTCGATGTCGACCGGGCCGACCCGCCGGTCGACCTGCACGTGGCGGATCGACAGCACGACCGGCGCGTCGACCTCGCCCGCGGCCCTGGTCGCGGCGGCCGACGGGGGTTGCTCGCCCACGATCGCCTCCACCAGCTCCGGCATCGTCACGTCGCCGATCCCGGCGGTGAGGATGTGCCGCGCGTCCCGCAGCACGGTGATCGAGTCGCAGACCCGGAAGACGTCCTCGAGGTGGTGGGAGATGTAGAGGACGGTCGTGCCGCGCTCGCGGAGGCGCTCGAGCAGCGCGAACAGCCTGCTCGTGTCGCTCTTGTCCAGGCCCGCCGTCGGTTCGTCCAGGATGAGCACCTCGGGGTCGGCGACCAGCGCGCGGCAGATCTCCACGATCTTCTTGTGCACCGGTTGCAAGCGCTCGACGGGCTCGGCGTGCAGGTCGCCGATGGTCCACTGGTCGAGCAGTGCCCGTGCCCGATCCCGCAACTCCGGCCAGTGGATCGCGCCGCCGCGACGGCGCGGGTACTGCTTGATCAGCACGTTCTCCGCCGCCGTGAACGCGGGGATCAGACTCGACCGCTGGTACACGCAGCCGATCCGGTCGTCCTGACCGTGGAGCGGCTCACCGGCGATCCGCAGCTCCCCGCCGTCGGGGCGGTCGATGCCGGTGACGAGCGAGACGAGGGTCGACTTGCCTGCGCCGTTGCGGCCCAGCAGCGCGCGGGACTGCCCCTTCCCCACCGTGAACGACACGTCGTCGAGGGCGTGCGTCGAGCCGAACCACTTGCTGATGCGGTCGACCTCGATGGCCGGCGGCGGGCTGGCCGTGGATGTCGATTCGAGGGTCGGCATCGGCTCAGTCCTCACCGACCTGGTTGCCCCACAGCGCAGGGTCGTCGACGCTCTCGCGGGTGACGCGGGTGGCGACGAGGACGTCGGCGAGGTTCTCGCCGTCCTGCACAATCGTGGAGTTGTGGTCGGTCGGCCCCAGGGTGAAGGTCTCGCCTTCGATGGCCCGTTGGAGGTAGTCGGCGGACAGCGTCGCGTAGTCGCCGAGCCGGGCGGCCATGATGGCGTCGACGTGGCCGGCGCGCACCTGGTCGAGACCGAACGGGGAGCCGTCGATGCTGACGATCGGGATGTGCCCGTCCTGACCGGCGGGCACCAGCCTGCCGAGGCGGTCGAGCACCTCGATGACGCCGGGCAGCATCGCCGAGTCGCTCGCCAGGAAGATCGCGTTCACGTCGGGGTCGGTGCTGAGCACCGTCTGCGTCGCGGTGGTGGCCTTCTCCTGCGCCCACTGCGTCGGCCGCGAGACCACGGTGATGCCCGGGAACTTCTCGGCCATGCAGTCGTTGAAGCCCTTGCTGCGCTGGACGCCGATCACCCCGGCGAGGTCGCCCTGCAGTTCGAGGACCTTCCCCGTGCCCCCCATCTGCTCGCCGATCGCCTCGCAGGCGTGCCGTCCCTCCAGGACCGAGTCGCCGCGCACGGTGATCGCCACCTTGCCCGCGAGGGGGCCCTGGTCGACCGCGACGACCGGCACGCCGGCGGCCTCGGCGCGGTCGAGCGCCGGCTTGATCGCCTCGCTGTCGAGCACGACGATGAAGATCCCGTCGACGCCCTGGCCGAGCAGCGTGGTGACGTCGGTGATCTGCTTGGCGGGGTCGTTGTTCGCGTCTGCCAGCGGCAGCATCTCGAAGTTCCGCGCCACGGCGGCCTCCTCGAGGAGCCGGGCGAACGTGACCCGGTACTGGTCACTGATCGAGGTCGAGGAGTACGCGACCCGATGACCCGAGTTGCCGCCCGATCCATCAGAACCGTCCGCACCGCACGCCACGGCGGTGGCGAGCATCGCGGTCACGGCTGCGGCCGCGAGAGTGGTCCGCGCTGACCTGCTCATACCGGTTCCCTTCGCCGTGATCACCACGTGGTGATCACCTTTGTTATGCTTGTATTGCTTGTTGTTACCGGCTGTGCTGATTTTCTACCCGGTTGTTCCGGTACGGTCAACCCCAACTACGGCACAAAACCCTGTTCGGCGCCAGAAACCGCAGGTCAGCTACCGACACTTGTACCCAGAATTGTTTGCCCGACGGCACATTGTGCCCACAACGCGTGCGCATGCCGGTAGGCGCGGCCCCGCAGTGGGACCGCGCCTCCGGGCGAGGGCTGCTGGCGCCCCCCTGCTAGGCCGACACGGTGGTGGCACCCATCGGCTTCCACCGCAGGACGATCCGCTCGACCACTCCGACAGCGCCGAAGAACAGCAGGGCGAAGACGCCCGCCACGAACATCGACGCGTACAGCAGCGGCGCGTCGAAGTTGAACGAGGCTTGCACGATCAACGCGCCGATGCCCTCGGCGGAACCGATCCACTCCGCGACGATCGCCCCGATGACCGCATTCGTGGTGGCGATCCTCAGGGCTGCGAACAGGTAAGGCAGCGACTTGAAGAGTCGCAACTTGACGAACACCTCGCGGCGAGACGCCGAGATGATCCGGAACAGCTCGATCTCGTTGGCGGAGACCGACTCGAAGCCCTTGAGCATGTTGACCAGGGTCGGGAAGAAGCAGATCAGCGCGGCGATGATGACCTTCGGCGTCAGTCCCGATCCGAAGATCATGACCAGCAGCGGTGAGATCGCCACCGTCGGGATGGTCTTGGACATCACCGCGAGCGGGTAGACGGACCGCTCGAGCCGCTTGCTGTAGACGAAGCCCACGGCCATCGCGATCGCGAGGGCGTTGCCGATCGCGAAGCCCAGCAGGCTGGCCTGCGCGGTCGGCACCAGGTTGCGCAGGAGGACGCCCGACTCCTCGACCAGGCACTCGGCGATCACCGACGGCCGCGGGGCGATGTACTCCGGTATTCCGAACCGGATGCTGGCGAGCTCCCACACCGCGAGCAGGACTCCGACGACGAGGAGCGGGTCGACCCACTTCCGGTACGCGGTCCTGGCCCTCCTCGCCGGCGAGCGGCCTGGCGTGCGCTCGGTCATCGTCGCCATCGCCCTCACCCCAGCATGTTCCGCAGCTCGGCCGCGATGGCCACGAACGCGGGCGAGACGCGTACCGCGGGATCTCGCGGGTAGTCGAGCGGGATGTCCGTCAGCGTCCGGACGCCGCCGGCACCGGCTTTCATGACGAGCACCTGTTCGGAGAGGTAGACCGCCTCCGGCACGCTGTGGGTGACGAACACGATCGAGGTGCCGGTGTCCTGCCAGATGCGCAGGATCTCCTGGTTGAGCCGCTCGCGGGTGATCTCGTCGAGCGCACCGAACGGCTCGTCCATGAGCAGCAGGCGCGGCCCGGTGACCAACGCGCGCGCGATGGCGACGCGCTGGCGCATGCCACCCGAGAGCTCGTGCGGGAAGGCGTTCTCGCGGCCGCCGAGGCCGACGAGCTCCAGCAGCTCGGCGGGCGATCGTCCGCCCTCCGGGGTCCGCGCGCCGCGGATCTCCAGCGGCAGGGCGACGTTCTGGAGGGCCGTGCGCCACGGGAGCAGGCTCGCGTCCTGGAACACGAAGCCGATCTTGCGATCGGTGCGCGCCTCCCGTGGCGAGGACCCGAGCACGGACACGGTGCCGGCACAGGGCGGCACCAGGTCGGCGATGACCCGCAGAAGAGTCGACTTGCCACATCCGGAGGGCCCCAGGATCGACAGGAACCCACCGTCGCGCAGGGTGAAGGTGACGTCGCGGAAGGCGCAGAAGGTGCCGCGATCGGTCTCGAACTCGACGGCGACGTCCGACAGGGACAGCCCCGGTCGGACCGCCCGGTCGTCGAGGTCCGCTGCAGACAGCATCTCGCTCCGTTCCAGCTGGGTCACCGGGCATCCCCGGTGGCGTCGAGGATCGAGTTGTCCCGGACCGAGTCGATGTCCGGCGCCGGCTTCCCGCCGAACGCGTCGACCTTGGCGAGGAGATCGATCTGGCGCTGCCAGATGTCGTCGCTCATCGCGCCCCAACCACCGGTGTCGGTGGCCTCGGTGAAGGCGTACGGCATGAGAGCGGCGAGCCCCTCCGCCTCGTCCTCACGGTTCAGGTTCGGGTACGCCCTGACCAGGATGTCCACGGCCTCCTCGGGGTTGTCGTGCGCGAACCGCCACCCCCGGGCGAGCCCTCGGACGAACTTCTGGAGGAGCTCCGGATTCTCCTTGATCATTTTCTCGGTGGCGTAGTACGGCAGCGGGTAGAGCTGCACGCCGTTCTCCCAGAGCCCGATGAAGCCGTACCCCTCCGGCAGCTGGCGAAGCCAGCTGGCGTTGCTCCGCCAGGCCCCGTACGCGTCGACCTGACCGGTCAGCAGAGGCGTGATCTCGGTGCCGGTCGTCACGATCTCGACCTCGTCACGGGGGATGCCGTTCGCTTCCAGCAAGGCGTTGATGAGCACGAATCCCGTCGACGTCGCGCCGATCTTCCGGCCGCGCAGGTCGTCGGGGGTGTCGAGCCGGCTGCCCGGCATGGACACGTACCCGTAGGGGTGCTGCTGGGCGCCGACTGCGATCGCCCGGACCGGGATCCCCTGGGCGGCGGCGAGCAGCAGGGACGGGCTCGATGAGACCTGCCCGACGTCGGCCCTCCCGGACGCCACGAGCGCGACACCGTCGATGTTCGGCCCGCCGAGCTCGATGGCGACGTCCAGCCCTTCCTCGCGGAAGAACCCCTTCTCCACCGCGACGATCTCGCCGATGGACTGGGTGCTGGCGATCCAGCCGAGTTGGTGCGTCACGGGGACGAGGCCGTCGTCCGAGCCACCCGACGACCCGGACGGCCCGCCGCACGCCGCAACCAGGACCGAGAGCGCGATACCGAGCGCGACCGCAGCGGCACGCGGGAGACGACTGGGCTTGCACAGGTTCATCGTTGAACTCCGTCGATCGAGCCCGAAGGGATATCAATCTCGAGATTGTTCTGTTTGATTGTCCTGAAGGCGACACCTTTCTACCCTCTGACCCCAGCGGCGTCAACCGCCCGGCGAGGCCCGCACCTGCGCCTTCGGGCGGGCAGGGAACAAACCCGCCGGCAGAACGACGCGGGGAGCACGGAAGCGGTCCCGCCTTGTATCGATACAGCCGCGAAGCTCAGCTACGGCGTGAGCCGGGACCCCGTCCTGGCGTCCGCGCCGGTGGCTGCCAGGACGATCGCCTTCGATGCCGCGGCGATCTCGTCGGCGGTGGCCGAGCCGGAGTTCAGGCGCAGAAACCGCCCCGCTCCCGGGCGGATGAAGAACGGCTCCCCGGGGGCGACGAGGAAGCCGCCTCGCGCGACGTGCTCGGCGACCATGCTCGCGTCGCTGCCCGGTGGCAGCCTGATCCACGTGTAGAGGCCGTCATGGGCGTGCTGCACGGAGCCGCCGGCCTCCTGCAGTCCCTCCGCGAGGAGCTCCTCTGCTGCGGAGCGGCGCTCGGCGAAGGCGGCTCGCGCCCGACCCAGCAGCTCGGCGGTCTCGTCCGCGGCGAGCACCCTGGCGAGCACCCGTTGGGTCGTCCGCGACGTCCAGCCCTCGGTCAAGTACTTCACCTGGGCCAGGGAGGAGTGCAGGGTCGATCTCACCACGGCCGCCGCGATGCGCAGGTCGGGCGCGATGACCTTGGCGAAGCTGCGGACGTGCACGATCCGATGCGCAACGCGCTGGTCTGCGAGCAACGATCCGGGCCTGCTGGTGGAGCCGTCGGCGAAGTAGTCGTCCTCGAGCACCAGGACGTCCGGATGGCTCGCGACGACGTCCGCGAGCTCGCGCAGCCGCTCGGCGGACCACGTCGTGCCTGCCGGGTTCGACGCCCGCGGTGTCAGCACCACGAGCGCGGCTCCCCCTTCGAGCGCCGCCCGGAGGTGGCGTGGCAGCACGCCGTGCTCGTCGGTGGCCATGCCGACAAGGCCGCACCCGAAGCGTTCGAGGACGTCCATCGCCGCCTGGTACCCGGGCTCCTCGACTGCCACCGTGAGCGGCCAGTCGCCGGGACGGTCGCGGCGGAGCAGCTCGGTGACGAGCGAGAGGAACTGGATCGTCGAGCTGCCGACCATCAGATCGCTTTCGTCGACCGGGATCCCATCCTTCTCGAACAGGGCGAGCAGCTGCGCCACGAGTTCGGGCTCGGGATCGGTGCTGACCGGATACTGGATGTCGTCGACCGTGAGGCTCCGGACGACGGAAGTCCACGCGCGCTTGAGCACGGGAAGCGGCAGGTACTCGGAGTTCGAGCTGCCCCGCATCAGGTCGACGGCGTCGGGGTGCGCCCTGGTCAACCGGTGTTCGGTGTTCGCGAGCGCGCGCCTGCGCCAGGTCGCGGGCGCGCCGGGCGCGGCAAGGCTGACCGGAACGTCGGGGCGTTGGGCCGGCTCGGTGCCGCGCACGAACGTGCCTCGTCCCACCTCACCCTGCACGGCACCGTCCTCACGGAGTGCGCTGTAGGCGCTGACGACCGTGGTGACGCTGACCCCCAGCCGGGAGGCGAGTTCGCGAACGGTGGGGAGCTGGTCACCGGGCCTGAGCAGCCCGCTGCGCACCGCCTCGTGGATGAAGCTCGCGAGCCTCTGGTACCTCGCTCGCCCCCCGTCGCCGGTGGCGATGGCCCGCTCCGCATCGGCCCAGAGGTCATAAGTCACCTACATATTGTATCCCTAGGCAGCAGAACATCCTGCGGCTATGTTCTGCTCCCGTCGCCGCCGTGATACGTGATGGTCAGCGTCCGGCTCGGGGATGGGCGCGCGGGCGTCGAGTGGCATCGCCTCTCCTCCAACACTGCTGATCTCGCCCCCCGAACCCGGCCCCGCCGTGCCGGCAGCCGTCGTGTCGCGCGAGCCGAGCAACACCGACACGCAGCTCGCCGCGGCGGGTTGGCTCGCGGTCAGGGTTTGGGAGCACGAGGATCCCGGCGAAGCGGGCCCAATCATCAAACCTGACCGATCGTCCAAGTCCGCGGACCTGACGGATCGTCAAGGGGCCACGAGATCGAAGATCGCCGAGGACCGAGAATCCGCAGGTCAGAGCAGGTTCACCGCAGTAGAGGCATGTACATGACCCTCTGACCTCCCGCACAGCTCCGCACCCCTCGGACGTGACCTCGGCGTCGGTGAGCCGAAACCGCGCACCCGGGGTGGGCGCTCATTGCAGACGATCACCCACCTGCCATCGGGCCCAGCTCGACCATCCCATGGAGCGGCCTCGCCTGGTCACCCACGAATTCCGATCTTGATTCGAGTGCGGACGGGAAGCGATGCAAGCTGGATGAGAGACGCGTCCGATCCGGTACATCCGGTCCTCCGACATCGCGTCACGCCTCACCGGCGATTCGGCGCCAGATCCAGCTCGCCGGCACGTGCCGACCGGAGACGACGTACTCCCGCGCAGCATCGACCACCATGGTGGTGTCGAGCGCGCGACGAGCTGCGGGGCGACCGCAGAGCAGCAGCTCGTCGCCCGGAGCCAGGACGAGGTTGTCATCGGGCGTCAGGACACACTCACCGTCGCGCATCACCATCAGCACGACCGCGGGCAGCTGGACGTCGCGGTCGTCGGGGTCGCGCAGGAGATCACCGAGCCGGGCTTCGCCGGAGGTGAGCCACCCGATCGTGGCCGGAGCCTCGACCTGGTTCAGCCGGACTTTCCACAGCGCCCCCAGGCGCCGGCCGCACCGCTGCGTGATGCAGTCGACGAGGCGAGCCGCCCATCGGTCGCCGCGCGCGGGCACCTCCTGCAGGAACCGCCAGAGCAGCGGGGTGCTCAGCTGCGCGAACACCTCGTGGGCGACCACCTCCGTCGGGACGAGCAGGGAGTCCACGTCCATCGCCGCGAACAGCGGAGCGCTGGACGGGCGGTTCTGCCGAGCGGCGACGAACAGCCCGGCGTTGACCCGCCGGGCGGCGGCGATCAGTGAGAGGTTGCTGGTGTCGTTGTCCGTGCCTGCGACGAAGCCCACGGCGTCCGCCACACCCGCCTGCTGGAGCACAGCGGGTTCGAACGCGTCTCCCCGGATGATCCGGCTCGCGTCCCCGGTAGGGTCGGCGACCGGGTCGACGACGATGACGTCGAGGCCCTCCACGCTCAGGTCCTCGATCAGCTCCCTCCCCAGGCGGCCGTATCCGCACACCACCCATCGGCCTTCCCGGGGAGGGTGGCTCCTCGCGGGCAGCTCCGCTCCCGGACCGCTCTCCAGCCAGGTCATGAGCTGGTAGGACGCCGGTGCGCGCAGCGCGACCCGCAGGTGGTCGCCGAACCGGTCGAACGGGTTCACCACGGTCGGCGAGCCGACGGCCCGCATGCGCTCCGCGATCGCCGGCGACAGGGTGCGCGCGATCACCGGTAGGTCGGGGCGCAGCAGCGCCGCCGACATCGTCACCGCCAGGTTCGCCTCGTCGTCGTTGGTGAGCGCGAGCACCGCCTGGCAGTGCGGGTTGCCCAGGCCAGCCACACCGAGGTGGCCGGGATCGCGTGCGTCGGCCACCAGTCCCGGCACGTCCGCGTGGTAGGCGGCGAGCTCGAGGGCCTCGATGCGGTCCTCGTCGGCGTCGACCACCACGAACCGCTTCCCGAGCGCGTCGAAAGCCCCACCCAGCAGCTCACCGGTCCGCCCGTATCCCGCGACGAGCAGGAACGGCTCGCGCAACCGGGACACCTTGCGCGTGAAGTGCTGCAGCGCGAGTGCCTGCCGGAATGCCCGGTCCTGAACGAGCGCGAGGAGCGACCCGATGGCGTACGCCCATCCGATCACCGTCAGGTAAATCGAGACCGTCACCCATAGCCGCTGCGCGTCGGTGAACGCGTGGGGCAGCTCGCCGAACCCGATCGTCGAGGCCGTGTAGCTCATGAAGTAGAAGGCGTCGAAGACGGACATCCGCCACGGCTGGCCGTCCGCGGTCCGGCCGGGGACGAGGGTCAGGCCGAGGACGCTGATCGCGAAGATCGTGATGAGGACGATCAACGGTGCCCGCATCCGGCGCATGATCAGGAAGATCGTCGCCGACGCCTGCACGGCGGATGCGACAGGGATCCGCCTGCCCAGCCGGTGGGGGAGGTCGGCTTCCCGGCCGAACAGTCGGAACCAGAACGCGAGGAGTGGATTGCTCACCTCGCCCCCTATCTAACGACGGTGGAACGAGACGGTCTCCACGACGAGCAGCACCACCGACACGACATTGGCGAACAGCGCCCCGCCCGAGAGGGACACCACGCTCGCCATCATCGCCGGGGTGAGGCCCTCGCTGGAGATGTGCGCCGCGTACGTCCAGACGAACGCGGCGGCGATCAGCTGCAGGTCCGCCACCAGGCTCGTCGCCAGGTGAACGGCGCCGATCTGGGTGCGGTCGCCGAACTTCAACACCGTCGCGATGAGACTCACCACGACGGCTGCGAACAGCTCGTAGACGTTGTGCAGCGCGGGGTCGGCGATGTCGCCGATGAAGAAGCCGAAGTTGAGCGTGGCCGCGAGCAGCACGAAGAAGCCGAACACGACCTTCTCGAGGTTCACGGTCCCCGCTCGCCGTGGTGGCGTGTCCGCGAACGCCCGCCCGCGCGCCTCGGCGCACAACCTGCCGCTGAAATGCCGTTCACATCGGATTGCGGTCGAACAGCCGGACCGGACGGCTCAGACATCCTTTGCGGCGACGTGGGTGACCGGCAAGTGGAACTTGCGCCCGAGGCGCGCGGGCAGATCCTGGTGCAACCAGCGAGACAGGCGCACCGGGAGCGTCGACACGATGATCTCGTCGAACTCCTGCCTCCCGAGGGCGTCCTCGACCGCGCGCATCGGATCCGGGTCACACACCTCGCCACCAGCGGTGGCGCCGGCGGCGGCCAGCTCCTTCAGGGTCGCCTGGAGCTTGGCCTGCGCCAGCCGGCGAGCTTCCCCGGGTGGCCGCGGAGATCGTCGGGACCCCGCCGACGACCGGCATCGGCGGCAGCGCGGCGATCGACGCCAGGTCGCTCACCGGGGTTGCGGGCACCACGAGCCAGAACTCAGCAGGGCCATGGGCGACGCGCTCACTGATGAGATCCCTGAGTTCCTGGCTGCCGAGCGTCTGGTTCGCGACGACGAGATAGCGGTGCATGACGCCTCCGGGCAGGTTGTCGGGTGCGCCTGCCGCGGCGACCGCGGGACCGGCACCGGACTGGAGCACGGTACCGCTCATCACCCGACAAGAGAACGGGTGCGGACCGGCGGCGGCCGCCAGGAAGGCAGCGGGGCACGCCCGGTGAGCCGGACCGCCGAACATCTCCCGAAGGAATCTCCGAATCGGCGTCGGTCGCGTGGGGCGGGTGTAGAAATGCCCCATGGACGAGAAGGATCGGCCACTCTTCCTCGTGGTCAATATCAAACCAAGACTGAGCCGAATGGCGGAAGCCGAGGCGCAACTGCAGTCCCTCGAGTCGATCCCTTACGGCACATAAGGACGCGGCGATGCCCGATTCTCGTCCCTTGCTCCAGAGCCGACGCTGATCGATGGCCTTGGTGCCGTGCTCGGGATCAGTCCGGCGCTCATCGTGATCGTGTTGGCACCCGTTGTCGCCGATTCGCCGCGGCTGGTTCTGCTCTACCAAAGGCGGCTTCGGCGCCGCTCCGCGATGCCCTGCGGCTCCCTGATGCCGAGACTGCCCGGATCGCAAAGGTAGCGAGAGCCATGGGCCGGCGTCCGCGGCAGGGTTTGAACCTACGACCGCTCGGGTGTAAAGCGAGGGTGCACGTTCGACTAGACGAGTAAGTCCTAACGGCGTGCCGGCGGTGAACATGGCAGGAGGGTGTTGAAGGAGCCTGTCAGATGGGTTTGTGTAACAAGATCCTCTTGAGTTGAGGAGGAGTACACATATGACCATTACCGGTGATCCACGGGCTGGCCATCCTCTCGGCGCTGACGATGATGGCGCGCCGGTGACCGCGCGGGACGCGGTGAACAGCATGTTCGAACACGTCACCGCGAGCCGACCCCGACCGAGGGCCGGGCCTCGAGCGCCGACGCGCGACACCCAGCAAGAATTGTGGATCGGCTGTCGCGGCTCGAGTGAGGCCGCTGCTGGGTGACTCGCCGTGACCTGTACCGGTCACCGACGGTGGTGGGCCTCCATTCCCCCGCGGTCAAGCCGGCACTCCAGGTCGGTTGGTCCGGGCGGGCCTTGCCGCATCAGTGGGACGGGCATCGTCCGCCGCAGCGGAGCTTCGGCGGCGCAACGCCGGGGCCACAGCCCGCTGCGCGGCGAACAGCGCCAACCCGGTCGCCGAGCACGCCACCCACAGCGCGGTTCGCCCAGCGTGGTCGAGCAGCACGGTGCCGAGCAGCGGCCCCAGCACGGCGCCCACGCTCCACGTGGCGGAGGCGACGCCCATGTATCGGCCGCGCAGGTCGGCCGGTGCGAGGTCGGCAAAGGCGGCGCCGAACATGACGGAGACGCCGATCTGGCCGAGGGTCCACACGAGGATCGACCCGGCATGGCCGGCGCCGCTCTGCACGACAGCGCCGAGTCCGCCGCCGATGCCGACCAGCAGCATCGAAACCGCCAGAACCGAGGCCGTGTCGCGGCCGTCGAGCAGCCGTACGGCAACCGGTTGGACGACGACGATCACGATCCCGTTCAGGGCGAGCACCGCACCGTATGTCCCTGGACCGTAGCCGTCACCGGCCATGACGAGCGGGAGCGTCGAGAACGTCTGCAGGAACATCGTGAAGTAGACGACGTGGATCGCCGCCATGGCGAGCATCACCGGATCGCGCACCAGGACTGGTAGCACTGCCCGCCGGGTCACTGTCGGCGTCGGCGGACGGGTCTCGGGGACGTGTCGCCACACGATGAGCGCCGCGAGGACCGAGGCCGCTGAATTGACCCAGAACAGGATGCCGTACCCCTGTCGGACCAGGACCCCAGCCGCCACCGCCGAGACCGTGAAGCCAAGATTGGCCGCCCAGAACAGCAACCCAAAGGCACGGATCCGCTCCTGCGCGGGCAGGTCCGCCACGGCAGCCGATCCCACCGGGCGGAACAACTCCGCCGTCAGTCCGACACCGACGGCCGCCGCACAGATCGCCGCCATCGTTTCCGCTGAGCCGAGCGCGACCAGCGCGACAGCTGTGCCCAAGAACCCGACCAGCATGGTGTGGCGGCGACCGATTCGGTCGCCCAGCCAGCCGCCCAACAGCTGCGACCCGATATCTCCTACGCCGACCGCCGCGGCCACCGCCCCGGCTGTCGTCGGCGAGAGTCCCCGCTCCTGGGTCAGATAGAGCACCAGGAACGACCGCGCCAGCCCGCCGGCTCGACTCACGAAGTGAGTTGCCGTGAGCGCCCAGACCAGGCTCGATGGCCGGGGCCGCGCGCGAGGCGACCAGGGCTCGATTCCCTGGGTGGCAGGCGCCTGTGTGCTGGTGGCTGTCATGTCACCGACGTTAGATCCGCGTTTGCTTCGGGAAAAACGATTGTTCTCGATCAAGTCGATCGCCAACAGCGATGCTCAAACTCCCGACCTCGCGCGCGAACCGAGCTTCACCCCGAGTGCGTCAGCGCACCGACCAGCAGACCCGCGTTCCGCCCGACACCCCACCCGGCTGACGGGTCGGGTCGCTCCTGCCGGTCCCACTGAGCCTCCTCACCCCGCGGATGCGCGATGATCGCGACATCCCGGCCGCGAGTGACCTGGCACGGCTCGAAGTGCGGGCGCAGCTGAAGCGCACGGAATCGCCGCGGTCGGCGACGGATAGGAGCCGGTGAACCTCAGCTCGACCACCTCGTCGAACAACGTCGACGCCCGCGAGTGCGGATCATCCGCAAGCCGCACCCGGCAGTAGGCAGGACGCGATGGGCAGCATCAGCAACACCGTTACGCGACGACCGCGACCCCTAACCCGGCCACGACCGCGGCCGCGGGTCTCCGAATCAACCCATGAGGTCGACGCCCGGCGCGCATGCGCGAAGCTCGACACGACGCCGACGCTGGCTCGCGTTCCCCAGCTGATCATCCCCACGCCGGCCCGGCACGGACCTCACAGTCGCGGAAATCTGTCGCAAGTAGATGGTCGCTGCCCGTTCGATCCTCGCGAGTTGATGTGGAGGACCCGGTCGCTGCGCTCGAGGGCGTCGACGGCCGCGGCGTCCACGCGGTAAAGGTCATCGCCCCGCACGACACAGAGCACGATGTCGGCCAGGTGCCGCGGCGAACCGCCCACCTCCGACTCCTCCACCACCCGCTCGCTGATCGCGAAGCCCGCCTCGGGGGTGAGCAGGTCCTCGACCACCTCGACGACGCTCGGCGTGGTGGTGGCCATGCCGAGCAGCCGGCCCGCCGTCTCCGCGGACACGATCACCGAGTTGGCCCCGGACTGCCGCAGCAGGTGCACGTTCTCCGACTCCCGCACCGACGCGACGATCCGCACGTCCGGGGCGAGCTCGCGGGCCGTGAGCGTGACGAGCACCGCGGTGTCGTCGCGGTTGGTGGCGACGATGATCGCGCTGGCCTGCTGGAGGCCGGCGATCCGCAGCACGCTGGAGCGGGTGGCGTTGCCGGTGACGGTCACCAGGCCGAGCGCGGACGCGGCGTCCAGCTGCGCGCTGTCTCTGTGTTCAGCAGGTCTGCGCGACCCGTCGTACCCGGCCGGAACTCGGTGAGGTGCCGACGATCTCGGCGAGCCGGCATGGAAGGTGTCAGCCGAGGCCGGATCGGGCGATGACGTTGGTGATGCTGATGTGAACGGCGGTGAAGCCTTCCTGTACGAATGACTCAGCGATGTCCCCTGCGGGTTGAGAGGGGTAGTAGCGGTCCGCGATGCCCGCGGCGACGTGTTTGACCTGGTCTGGTTCGGCGGAGGTTCGTGCATGTCCTTCGACGGTCACGAAGCTGTAGGGTTGCCGCTCATCGCTGACGCAGACTGCAATGCGTCGATCACTGGCCAGACTCTTGCTTTTCACGCTCCCGGGCGATAGGGCGAAGGCGAGTTCATCACCGTCGAGAATGAAGCAGACCAGAGTGACATGGGGTCGCCCGTCGGCGCGGGTGAGGGCTATGTGGGCAAGCCTTGTCCGGGCAGCTGCCGGGTGCGGGGCCAAGTGCGGTCGGAGCTTCTAGAAGCGCCAGCGGGTGGCACTGAACCCGTCCGCCTTACCGAATGCGAACACCTGCGCCAGCTCAACCGCGTAGACGTGCCGAGGATCTTTGAGGTCGATATCGGCCGGATCGTAGAACTCGCCATCTCTGACGAACGGATGCCACCACGGATACTTGACCGGAAACAGGTCCGCAACTTTCTGCAGTCGGGCTGCGTTCCGAACGAGATGGGCGGTGCCTTCGAGAACCAAGTCGACATCATGACCGGCCACTGTGACCGAGCAGCCGTTGTTCCGCACGAGGTTGCGGGCCTTGCGAGCCTGCCGGAAGGTAGCGAAACAGACCGATCCTTCGAGCCATACTCCCAGCACCGGCACCACGTGCGGCCGCCCATCCGGGTCGGTGGTCGCGAGCAGGAAGTCGTCCGCCTCGGCCACCCGCGTTCGTACGTCCGCCCAACCGAGCGCCGTCAGGGGTGCGCCGCGAGGGCTGGACAGTTGCCCGGGCGTCGGCTCCGACTCTGCCATGCACCGCTCCTTCGTGAGTAGCCGCTAAAGGGTCCGGACCAGGTTTGGCAGCCCCTGAGCGCGGCCGAGACGTCGGTTTCCGACCGGCGCTGCGGCCACGGTCGGTGCGCCGTAGGTCGTCATGTCCACGACGCTATGCGCGCCGGCGCATTGAGAAAAGCGATGATCTCCGATCAAGTCGATCGCCATCGGCTATGCTTTGGCTCGTGGGCGACCTCGAGCTGCGCCACCTGAGGACCATGGCTGCGATCGCCGAGGAAGGAACGTTCGGGCGAGCAGCTGCCCGGCTCGGCTACACCCAATCGTCGGTGAGCCAGCAGATCGCCGCGCTGGAGAAGGCCGTCGGTGGCGCCGTCTTCGACCGGCCCGGAGGTCCTAGGCCGGTACGGATCACTCCCCTCGGCGAGGTGGTCTTGACCCACGGCCGAGATCTGCTGACGAAATCCGAGGCGCTGGCCGACGCCGTCGATCGCTTCAGGGCGGGTAACGGCCGGATCGACATCGGCACCTTCCAGAGCGTGTCCAACCTCATCCTGCCGGCCGTCGTGCGCCAGCTGCTGGACGAGCACCCCGGCTGCGACATCAGGCTGTCCGAGGTGGAACCCGAGGATCCGCAGATCGGAGATCTCGACCTGTTGTTCCACGACGGCCGGATCGGGGGCGACGTCGAGCACGTCAAGCTCCTCGACGAGCCGTACCTCCTGGTGGCCGGCGCCAGCGCATTCCGCGATGGTCCAGTATCGGTGAAGCTGCTCGACGATGCTCCGATGGTCGCCTGGCCTCCCACCTATCACCAAAGATGGTTGGAGCGGGCGCTCGCCGGCTACGGCGCACAGCCACGGATCGTGTTCCGAACCGCCGGCCACGAAACAATCTTGTCAATGGTGCGGGCGGGCATAGGCTCGGCAGTGCTGCCATGGCTCGCCCTCCACGGTTCCGATGCCTGGTCCGACGACCGACTCAGCATCCACCAACTGCGACCATCGCCCACCCGCGAGATGTACCTGCACTGGCCGGCCGAGCGCACCCAATCGCCGCTCGTGACCAGAGCCATCGACATCGCCGTCGAAGCCGCCAACGAGCTCGCCGACCAGATGTGACATCAGACGAGTTCCGATGTGCTGGCTCCGGTAGTCGCGGCACAGAGAAGCTGGTGGAGGTGTCGGCGAGCCGACCTCCACGGCATGAGCACGCTTCGCCAGGCAGCGCGGCGACTTCCTGATTCGCTCACAACGCACCCGCCGCGCGGTTTGTTCGGCCCAAGTCGACCACGGAGCGTGGTGATCAGTCTTCGGTGCGACTGAGCTTCCCCGGTTGGCCGGAGTCCTCGTTAGCTGTGATCGTCGTGCCGCTGGGCGCGGTGGTAGGCGTCTTCGTATTCGTCAGGGGACAGCCCGCCGCCGAGTCGGCGACGCTACGAAGGTCCGGGGTCGTGCGAACTGCTGGATCGGTCACGTGGTGGTTGACCGATCGACCGACCGATCCGGCGGCGCCCGCGGCTCCCGATACTCGGCGCGTGAGCCGTTCCGCACGCTCCAGCGTGATCGAGAAGCCCGACTTCACCGGGCTGCGCGCGACGTACATCAACTGCACCCTCAACCGCTCCCCCGACCGCAGCCACAGCCAGGGCGTGATCGACCGCAGCGTCGCGATCATGGAGGCGAACGGGGTCGGCGTGGACCAGATCCGCGCCGTCGACCACGACATCGCCACCGGCCTACGGCAACCAGCGCACGGCCTGGGACGCCGGTTCCCACCCCGACAACGCCAACCCGGAGTACCGCTGACCGGGCGCGACAGCCGACTACGAGGAGGACGTCACATGATCGTCGTGACCGACAATCGCTCTGCGAACCGATTCGAGGCTCGCGACGGCGAGACCTTGGCCGGTTTCGCCCAGTACGCACGCACATCGGAGCTTCTCGCCTTCGTGCACACCGAAGTCGATCCCGCCTTCGAAGGGCGTGGGGTCGGCTCATCGCTGGCCCGCGAAGGCATCGCATCGGCGCAGGCGGAAGGGCTCCGAGTGCTCGCGGTATGTCCGTTCATCGCCGGCTGGCTGGCACGCCACCCGGAACTCGCCCATCTCGAGTACCGGGCCCCCAGCAAGGTCACGGACTGACGGCGCTCCTACGGAGGTGACGGCCCGTTCGCGCCCGTCGAGATCGCTGGCCACCGTCCTCGACATCGCGCTCGGACGGAACGGCACTGAGCTCGATGGCGATGCGCTCGTCGTCGGCGAGCGCGGCTCCCAGGTTCTGCTGTGGTGACCACGGGGTGACCTCGTCCCTGGTCTGCATGCTGGGCCGGCACGGCCGCCCGGATGCCCCACCCCCGCATCACGGGGGACAACTCGACGCTACGAAGCGTCGTGACGCTGCGCGTCGGGACCCTGCGTTGCCGCGACGCACGACAGCCGCCACCACCGCGTGGTGCCACGAAGGACGTGACGACCGATGACAACACCGTCGACGACGAGCTGGCCCAGCCTGCGGGTCTCGGACTGGACCCCCACCCGCGACACCCTGCACATGTGGACCCAGATCGTGGGCAAGATCCGCATGGCCCACGCCCCGCTGCTCAACCACTGGTGGCAGGTGACCCTGTACGTCAGCCCGCGCGGGCTGACGACGTCGACCATCCCGCACCGCACCGGCGCCTTCGAGATCGAGTTCGACTTCCTCGGCCACCGGCTCGAGGTCCGCAGCAGCAACGGCGGCGTGCGGAGCCTCCCGCTCCGGCCGATGCCGGTCGCCGAGTTCTACACCCGGATCCTGGACATGCTCGACCAGCTCGGGATCGAAGCACCGATCCGACCGCACCCCAACGAGGTCGACCCGGCGATCCCCTTCGCCGAGGACCACGTCCACGCCTCCTACGACGGCGAGGCGGCCGCCCTTTTCTGGCGGCAGCTGCTGCAGGCGAACCGCCTGATCGGCGAGTTCCGGTCGCACTTCGTCGGCAAGGTCAGCCCCGTGCACTTCTTCTGGGGAGGCATGGACCTCGCCTGCACCCGCTTCTCCGGGCGGTCCGCTCCGCCGCACCCCGGCGGAGTGCCCAACTGCGGGGACTGGGTCATGGTCGAGGGCTACTCCCGGGAACTGTCCAGCTGCGGGTTCTGGCCCGGCGGCGGCGAGGAAGGCGCCTTCTACTCCTACGCCTACCCCGAGCCCGACGGGTTCGCCGATCAACCGATTGGCCCCGAAGGCGCGTACTTCAGCACCGAGTTCCAGCAGTTCCTGCTGCCCTACGAGGTCGCGCGCGCCGCACCCGACCCCGACCGCGCGGTCGCGGAGTTCCTCCACACCACATACGAAGCCGCCGCGGACCGCGGACGCTGGGACCGCTCCGCGCTGGAGGACGACCCCTTCCGGTTGGCGTGATCACCACAGCGATGTGTGCACCACCGGGCGTCTGCCGTCGCCGAGGTCCGGATCGGGAAGGACGGTGTCGGGGTCGACGAGTGTGGTGGTGTGGCCGTCGAGTGTCAGGCGGCGCAGTGCTTCGAGGATCATGCGGCGGCCGACGTCGCTGAATCGATCGACGCGTGTGAGGTCCAGCGTCACTGTGGAGGTGCTGATCGCATCGCCAGACAGACGATCGAGGATCGCCTCAGCGCCGGGGAAGTGGATCACTCCCTGGATCTCGTAGACGGTGGTATCGCCCTCGACCGTGGCCCCGCGGACGGCGGTGATCCCGTGGGGTTCGGCTTCCATCAGGTGCATCCCCATGTCGCGGGACAGACGTTCGCAGATCGCGACTCCACGCACGCTGTTTCCGTGCGTGTCCAGGCGGGGCGAGACCGTGCCGAGGCCGAGCTCCCCCGGCAGTGCTCCCATCAGGCCGCCGGCCACGCCACTCTTGGCGGGAATGCCGACCCGGACCAGCCAGTCGCCGGCGGCGTCGTACATACCGCAGCCAGCCATCACCGCCAGCGTCCGGCGCGCGACGGCGGGGGGAACGACCCGGTTCCCGGTGACGGGCTGGACGCCGGCGTTGGCCAGTGTCGCGCCCATGACGGCGAGGTCCCGGACGGTGACCCGCACAGCGCATTGTCGTGTGTAGCCGTCCACGACGGACTGTGCCGTGTCGGCGATGACACCGTAGTTGCGCAGCATGTGCACGATCGCGAGGTTGCGGTCGGCGGTCTCGATTTCGGAGCGGTAGACCTCCTCGTCCACGGTCAGGACGCGGCCGGCGAGCTCGGAGAGGAACTCGACGATGCGGGTCACACGGTCCTGGGTCGTCGCGTCGTCGCCGGCCAGGAGGTGGTGGACTGCGAGCGCACCGGCATTGATCATCGGGTTCTTCGGGCGATGTGTGTCGCCTTCCAACGACAGTTCGTCGAACGCCTCACCGGAGGGTTCAACACCCACGGTCGCATCGACGGCGTCGGCGCCGCGGTCGATCAGCGCCGCCGCATAGGCGAAGGGTTTCGAGATCGACTGGATCGAGAACTCGACTCGGTCGTCGCCCACCGAGTAGGTCCGCCCGTTCGGGATCGTCAGCGCGACGCCCAGAACGTTCGGGTCGGCGTCGGCGAGCTGCGGGATGTAGTCGGCCACGGCGCCCGCCCGGTCGTCGCGCAGGCTGTCGAGGATCTCGTGCAGGTAGTCGGGAACGGGGTTTCGCACGTGCGTCTCGTTTCCGATCTCGTCGAACGGCGACGTCGCAGCCGGTGGCCCGGTCAGACCATCGGGTTGCCGCTGTGACCGTCGGTCGTCATCCCGGCGCCGCTGGTCACCACGAACGTCATTCGCGTGTCAGATTCGTAGGTCAACCGCGCCTGCAACTGGCCGAGGTTCGCCGCGAAAGTCTTGCCGACGAGCTGAGCTGCCATGACTGGACTTCTCCCTACGCGGCGGTCGGTGACACCCGGTAGAAGTACGGGCCGATACCGTTCTGGGCGATCCCGATCAGCAGCGGGCCGATGTCCTCGATCTGGCGGGCCATCTCCAGCCCGCCGACGTGGATCGGCTCGAACCCGGCGTCCCGGTTGAGCCGGTCGACGAGCTCGCGGATCTCCGGCTCCGCAGCGACCAGGTTGCCCGGGGGTGTCGCCTGCGCCGCCAGCTTGGAGTACTCCGAGGCGAAGTTGGCGCTGAACGACTTCGCCACCGGGCCGCCCGTGAGGGACCGGACGAGGTGCGCGTTGGACTCGTGGCCGGGGTCGCGGGGGCCGTAGACGTTGGTGGCGTCGACGGCAGGTTTGCCGGCGATGCCGGTGACCCGGGCGAGTGCGTCGGCGACGCTGTCGCCGGGGACGGCGACCACGAGGACATCGGCGTCGGTGCCGTCGCCGCCGTCGCGGCCCAGAGCGGTGACGGTGTGCCCGGCCGCGGTCCACAGCGCGGCGAGGCCACCTCCGACGTTGCCTCGGCCCAGAACGGTGATCTTCACACATGTTCCTTTCTCGCTCGGAACGGGGAGTGGTCGTGTCGGTCGACCACGCCGTTCCGGGTAGACGAGGTGCTGGATCTCCGGGAACTCGCCGAGCTGGCGGGCGTGACGGAGTCGATCAGGATCGGTCACAGCAGCGGCTCCCCTTGTCGTCCGAGCTGCATGCCGACACTCGGGCCGGCATCCCGGGGGGCTCGCGGGAACGCTACGCGAATCCGGGTCCGTCCGAATCGGGCGCGCAATCGGTCATCGGTACACGGCAGGCTCAGTCACCGGCCGCGCTGAGCCGTAGGCCCCCCGCGAAGTCGATCCGGGCCAGCTCGGCACGGGAGGTGATGCCCAACTTGGGGTAGACGTTGGCCAGGTGGTGGCCGACCGTGCGCGGACTGATCAACAACTGTGCCGCGATCGCCCGATTGGTCAGGCCGTCCGCGGCCAGCCGCGCGACCCGCAGCTCCTGCGCGGTCAGCCCGGCTGCGGTCGCAGCATCGGGCACGCGGGGGGCGGTGGGCCGTTCGGTCAGGGCCTGCTCGCGCAACGCCCGCACTCGCAGCGGTTCCGCACCGAGGCGTTCGAAGATCTCGGCTGCCGCGGCGAGCTGGAGCCGGGCATCGGCCCGGCGGCGGGCCCGCCGCAGCCACTCCCCGTACAGCAGCCGGGTGCGGGCGAACTCGAACGGCTGCCCGCCCGCCCCCGCGACGTCGAGGGCGGCTCGGAACGAGGCCTCGGCCGCCGATCCGCTGTGGACGAGGGCGCGCAGGCGGTGGCAGGCCGTGCGGGCCCAGGTCGCGCCCGTGCGCTGCGCCCAGTCCTCCACCAGGACGACCTGAGCCTCGGCGACGTCGGCGTTCCCGACCTGCACCGCCGCCTCGGCGGTGTCCACGGCGGCGAACAGCGCGAAGGTGGGGTGAGCGCACTCGTGGCCGGGCTCGGCGAGACACAGCAGGTCGATCAACGCGTCCTGGGGACGACCGTCGAACAACGCCGCCCGTCCGCGGTGCCAGTACGCCGATGCGCTCAGCGCGCGCACCCCGCGCGGAACCGAGATCTGCAGGACGTGGGTGGTGTGCTCGGCGACGGCGCGGCCGTCACCTCGCGCGGCGACCAACGACCCGAGGGACGAGTGGCACTGCGTCGCCACGTGATCCGCCCCGACCTCCTCGGCGAGCAGCAGCCCCTCGGCGGCCGCGGCCTCGGCCGCATCCCACCGGCCCGCAGCGAGGTCGAGGACCGCGGTCTGGGAGAGCACCACTGCCAGTGCGGCGAGCTCGTGCCGACGCCGCAGCTGTGCGGCCTGCACGCGCAGCACGTCGAGCAGCCCACCCTCGATGCCCCAGGCCTGGACCAACGGCACGGGCGGGAGCAGCTCCCACGCCGCGGTACCGAGGCGACCGACCGTGTCGCTGGCCATGTCCAGGGGGGTCGGGGTGACCTCGCCGGTCTCGTCGTAGCAGGACCACCAGTTCCGCAGCACGGGCATCAGCTCCGACAGGGTGGGGTCACCGTCGGTGTCCACGGCCCGCACCTGCTGCAGCGCCTCCTGCTGGAGGTCGGGCCGACCGGCCGACCACGCGGCGCGGACCGCCACCGTGCCCAGCTCCACCGCGCGGCGGGTCTCGGGGACCACGGCCATGTCGCAGACCAGGTAGCGGTGGGCCCGCTCGGGCATGCCGTAGGCGAACTCGAGGATCCCGCGCAACCCGCCGCTCATCCGCGCGACGGCAGGCTCACCGCACAGGCGCTCGGCGTCCTCGAGCAGCTGCCGCGCTGCCTCGGCGTCACCGGCGGCCCACGCGGCGCGGGCGGCAGCGGCCAGCCGGCGCGCAGCCGCGGCCGGCGTCGGTGAGAGCTCCGCCGCCCGACGCAGCGTGCGAGCCGCCATCGGGCCCGCACTGCGTCGCAGGCACTGCTCGGCCGCTCGTTCCAGGAGCGCGGCGACGTCCTCGTCCACCCCGTCGGCAGCGGCGGCCAGGTGCCAGGCCCGTTCCGCGGTGGCATCCGTCGGCAGGGCGGCGGCCAGCGCCCGGTGCGCGGCCTGCCTCTCCAGGAAGGGGGCGCC
This sequence comes from Pseudonocardia hierapolitana, assembly GCF_007994075.1. Taxonomy (NCBI): domain Bacteria; kingdom Bacillati; phylum Actinomycetota; class Actinomycetes; order Pseudonocardiales; family Pseudonocardiaceae; genus Pseudonocardia; species Pseudonocardia hierapolitana. Next base: position 897,601 of record NZ_VIWU01000001.1, read on the forward strand.
GTCGTAGACCGCCGCACGGATCAGCGGGTGCCGGAACTCCAGCCGGGCCCCCGAGGCGCGGATCAGACCGGAGCGCAGAGCCTCGTCCCAGCTGGACGTGTCAACGCCCCATCCGGACCCGGCACGGTGCACGACGTGCCGGTCGCCCCGGTCCTCGGCGGCGGCCAGCAGCAGCAACGCCCGGGTCGACGGCTTCAGGGCCTCGACCCGCACGCAGAACGCCCGCCGCAACCGTGGCCCGACCGGCACCGGTCCCCCGGACGGCAGGAGGGGCGCATCGCCCTCGGTCTCGCGATCGAGGGTGGGCAGCTCGTGCAGCGCCAACGGGTTGCCCCCCGCCGCCCGGACCGTGTGGTCGACCAGCGCCTCGCCGGCGTCCGGCACGACAGCGTCGACCAGCCTGCGCGCGTCGACGTCGGCCAGGCCCACGATCTCGCGCGCCGGCAATCCCTCCCACGGTCCCGAGGCGGGATCCTCGTGCCCGGTCAGCAGCACCACGACCGGGTCCGTCGCCACTCGTCGCGCGAGGAAGCCCAGGCAGTGCGCGGTCGCCTCGTCGACCCATTGGGCGTCGTCCACCACGACGAGCACCGGACGTTCCCGGGCCAGACCGGAGACCAGTGACAGCACGGCTGCACCGATGAGGAACCGGTTGGTCGCATCCCGGCTCATCCCCAGCGCGCCGCGCAACGCCGCGGCCTGCGGGGCGGCGAGCGTCTCCACCCGGTCCACCACCGGCCACAGCAGCTCGTGCAGCGCCGCGAAGGCGAGCCCCGACTCCATCCGGGTGCCCCGGCACCGGAGCACGATGGCGTCGGACGCCGCCGCGACGGCGTACTCGAGCAGGGCGGTCTTGCCGATACCCGGCTCACCCCACAGCACGAGCGCGGAACCCGCGCCGCCCGCCGCCCGATCCAGCAGCCCGTCGAGGGCTGCCGTCTCGGCGCGCCGCCCGAACAGCTCCATGTCCCACCCCAGAACGTCCCGCCCGGCCGCTGTGGTGCGGCCGTTTCGAGGCTATAGCCCGATCTGCCCCATCGCGGGCGACCGATCGACCGGCCGATCCGGTGAGGGCCGCGGCGCCCGACACTCGATCCCGTGAGCCCTCCGCGCGGCCGGGAGCCGGTGTCATCCGTCGTTGCCGGGGAGCCGGTCGAGGACCCGTTCGAGCGCGGGTCCGATGACGTCGAGCTCGGCGTCGGTGAGCACGCCGATGAAGTGCCGCCGGACGGCGGCGACGTGCGCCGGAGCGACGGCGACGATGGCCGTCCGGCCTGCGTCGGTGAGCCGGACCATCGACCCGCGCGCGTCCTCGCCGCACTCCTCACGGGCGACCAGGCCGCGCTTCTCCATCCGCGTGACCTGGTGGGAGACCCGGCTGCGCTCCCAGCCGACCATCCGGCCGAGGTCACGCGCCCGCAACACCCCGCCCGGAGCCTCCGACAGCGGCACCAACAGGGTGTACTCCGCCCCGGACAGCCCCGCATCCTGGACCAGCTGGCGTTCCAGCACTGCGGTCAGCCGCTGCAGCACGCCGATCATCCCGCGCCACGCACGAGCCTCCCGCTCGTCGAGCCAGCGCGCCTCACCCATGCGCCGAGCCTATCAGCGATGTTGACGCGTCATCTAAATTCCGCCAAGGCGACCGGGCGCAAGAAGCTGATCATCGCCGGTCTCCGGACGGAGATCTGCCCCACCCCCACCACCAGCACCCGCGCGTAGCCGCCCGAGGGAACAGGACAGCGGCACATCTTGTTGACGCGTCATCCATTCTCGGCAACACTTGAAGGCTCAAGTTCCCTTGACATCCAGGAGCAATCCGATGAGCGACCTCGCGCTCGGCCTCGGCACCTTCGGTGACGTGCCCGAAGACGACTCCGGCGCCCCCGCCTCCCACGCCGAGGCGATACGCCAGGTCGTCACCGAGGCGACCCTCGCCGACGAACTCGGCGTCGACGCCATCTCGCTCGGCGAGCACCACCGACCCGAGTACGCGATCTCCACACCCGAGACCGTGCTCGCCGGCATCGCCGCCCGCACCTCCCGCATCCGCCTCGGCTCCGGCGTCACCGTGCTCAGCTCCGACGACCCCGTGCGCGTCTTCCAGCGCTTCTCCACGCTCGACGCGATCTCGTCGGGCCGCGCCGAGGTGATCCTCGGGCGCGGCTCGTTCACCGAGTCGTTCCCCCTGTTCGGCTACGACCTCGCCGACTACGAGGTGCTCTTCGAGGAGAAGCTCGAGCTGTTCGTCCAGCTCCTCGACGAGAAGCCGGTCACGTGGACCGGCACCGTGCGCGCCCCGCTCGAGCACGCCGACGTGTACCCCAAGACCGACTCCGGACGCCTGACCACCTGGGTCGGCGTCGGCGGTTCACCGCAGTCGATCATCCGCACCGCCCGCTACGGCCTGCCGCTCATGCTCGCCATCATCGGCGGCCCGCCCGAGCGGTTCACCCCGCTCATCGGGCTCTACCAGCGCGCCACCGACCGGCTCGGCACCACCGCATGGCCGGTCGGCATGCACTCACCCGGCTTCATCGCCGACACCGACGACGAGGCCAAGCAGATCCACTACACCCGCTACAAGGTCATCCGCGACCGCATCGGCGCCCAGCGCGGCTGGCCACCGCTGCGGCGGGAGGAGTACGACGCCGATGTCGAGCACGGCTCGTTGTACGTCGGCTCCCCGGAGACCGTCGCCCGCAAGATCGCCCGTACCGTCCGCACACTCGGCGTCGGCCGGTTCGACCTGGTCTACACCAGCGGCTCGCAACCGATGAGCGCCCGCCTGCGGGCCGTCGAGCTCTACGGCAGCAAGGTCATCCCGATGGTCCGCGACATCCTCGCGGAGACGACGTGAACACCACCATCGCGATCCTGGGTGCCGGCAAGGTCGGCACCGTGCTCGCCCGGCTCGCCGTCGCCGCGGGCTACCGCGTGCTCGTCGCCGGCTCCGGCGACCCGGCGAAGATCGCGCTCATCGTCGAGGTCGTCACGCCCGGCGCGACCGCCACGACCGCCGCCGAGGCGGCCGAGCAGGCCGACGTCGTCGTCCTCGCCCTCCCCCTCGGCAAGCACCGCACCATCCCCGCCGACGCGCTGCGCGGCAAGCTCGTCGTCGATGCGATGAACTACTGGTGGGAGACCGACGGCATCCGCGACGACCTCACCGACCCGCGCACCTCCTCCAGCGAGATCGTGCAGGCCTCCCTGCCCGAAGCCCGTGTGGTCAAGGCGTTCAACCACATGGGCTACCACGACCTCGAGGACGAAGCCCGCCCCGCCGCAGCGCCCGGACGCAAAGCGCTCGCCATCGCAGGCGATGATGCCGCCGACGTCGCCGCTGTCGGCCAACTCGTCGATGCGCTCGGCTTCGACCCCGTCGTCGCAGGCCCGCTCGCCGAGGGCGTCCGCTTCGAGCCCGGCGCCGAGCTGTTCGGTGCGAACGCCGACGCCGACGAGGTCCGCGCCATGCTCGAGCGTTTCCCGGGCTCCCCGCGCGGCCGTACCGTCGCGCGAGCGCGCTCGGCCGGGTCCGAGGAACACGCCTTCGGGACCAGCACATGAGCAACACCGAAACGGTCCCGGTCGAGCTCACCTGCGCTGGCGGCGCGCCCGGCACCGGAGCGGTCGAGGTCCTGCCCGCACGGGAGGTGCCGCTCGGTGGCCCTCGGGCGATGACGGTCCGGCGCACGCTGCCGCAGCGCAAGCGATCGCTGATCGGCGCATGGTGCTTCGCCGACCATTACGGACCCACCACGGTCGACCGCAGCGGGGGTATGGACGTGCCCCCGCACCCGCACACCGGCCTGCAGACCGCGACCTGGCAGCCGACAACCGCTACCAGATCCGGGTCGACGGCGCGCCCGCCGGATTCACCGAGTTCCGCGACCGGGACGCACAACGGGTCTTCATCCACACCGAAATCAGCGAGGCGTTCCAGGGCAAGGGCTTGAGCTCCGTGCTCATCGAACGAGCCCTGACCCACACTCGTGAGGAAGGCAAGCGCATCGTTCCGGTCTGCCCGGCCGTGGCTCGCTACCTCGCGAAGCACGACGGGCTCACCGACATCACCGATCCGGTGGACCGCGACGTCCTGACGTGGCTGGCCGCAGGCCGGTAGCCGGAACCACCCAGCAACGTCCGTCCCGGCGCTTCCCACCGGTGGTCGACCGAGCGCCGATCGGATCGAGGACGAAGGAGGACACGATGCAGGATACGGAGCGCTACCGGCTCGCCGAGGTGCACCTCGAGGCCGGTGACCCGCTGGAGGCACTGCGCCTGCTCGAACCGCTGGCCGACGAGCTTCGGACGCACGCGGGCGGGCAGCTGCTGCTGGGGCGTGCCTACTACCACTCCGCCCAGCTGGCCCGAGCTCAGGACGCGTTCGAGCGCGTGGTGGAGATGGCGCCGACCGATGCCTACGCCCGCTTTGCGCTGGGCCGGACGCTGCAGCGGCGCAGCCGGCACGACGAGGCCGAGGTCCACTTCCGCGTGGCGGCGGCACTGGACCCGCGTCCCGAGTTCCGGGAACCGGTCGACTGACCTCTTCCGCGGGACCTCTGCGTGACGGTGTCCAACAACTGCCCAGGCACCGCCATGCAGCAAAACATCGATACGAACGTCCTCAGATCAGGACAGCGGATCACGGTCAGTCAGCTCAACGTGAGCGGTGTGGTCAGTGCGCAACTCCCCCCTCGGACACACGCACCATCCACACGGGGTCGGGCCGCGGCGCACCGCTCCCGCCACCGGTGTCTTCTCAGTTGGTGCGCAGCACCACGAACTGGAACCGGCCCTCGACGAAGTAGGTGCGGCTGTAGGCGACCGCGCTCCCCCGCCGGCTGAAGTGCACCTGGTCGAGCAGGACGTACAGCCCGGGCACCGGTTTCTGCGGGCCCCACCCGATCGACTCGTCGCTGATCGCGTGCACCTCGGCGAGCGCGCGGGCCGGCATCAGGCCCGCCTCGTGCAGCGTGGCGAACAGGCTGCCGGTGCCGAGCTGGTCCACGAGCGCCGGCGAGAACCCGGCGACCGGGACCACGTCGTAGGAGAACGCCACCGCCTGCCCGTCGGCGAGGATCATCCGCTCGACGGCGAGCACCTCGGTGCCCACGTCGACGCCGAGCTTCGCGGCCTCCGTGGCGGTGGCCGGCCGCCGCTGCATCGCGTGCCGCTCCATCCCCGGTTCGTGGCCCATCTCGCGGATCGTGTCGCTGATCGAGCGCAGCTCCTGCAGGCCGGCGCGGATGCCGGCCCCGAAGTCGCTGACGAACGAGCCCGACCCGTGTCGCACGTCGACCAGGCCCTGGGCCTCGAGCGTGCGCAGCGCCGTGCGCACGGTGACCCGCGAGACCTCGTAGTGGCGCACCAGCTCGGCCTCGCTGGGCAGCCGCTCGCCCGGCGCGTACTCCCCGGACATGATCCGGGACCGCACGTCCTCGGCGAGCCGGCGGGCCAGTGAGGTGCGGGAACCGAGCGAGGTCGACACGGGCCCCAGAGACATGACGAACAGCGTAACTGTTGACAGTCGTCCTACAACTCCCTAGCGTCCGGGGCCGGCGAGTCGTAGGACGACTGACAGATCCTGGAGGTCTCGTGGCGGTCCGCGCGGTGGAGTGGCTCGACGGAGCGGTCCCGGCCGTCCGCCTGCTCGACCAGACCCGGCTGCCCGACACCGAGGCCTATCTCGAGGCCGCCGACGTCGAGACCCTGATCGACGCGATCCGCCGCCTCGCCGTCCGCGGCGCCCCCGCGCTCGGCGCGGTCGGGGCCCTCGGCGTGGTCGTCGCGATGGCGCAGGGTGCCCGCGAGGGCTGGGACGACGCCCGGCTGCACGAGGAGATCGGCCGCCTCCGCGCGGCCCGGCCCACCGCGGTCAACCTCGCGTGGGCGGTCGACCGGATGCTGCCGCTCGTCCCGCAGGGGCACGCGGCCGCGCTGGCCGAGGCCCGGCGGGTGCTGGCCGAGGACGAGACCGCGAACCGGCGGCTGTCGCAGCTGGGCGCCGACTGGCTGCTCGAGCGCTGCCCCCGCCGGCCGCTGCGGGTGCTGACCCACTGCAACACCGGTTCCCTGGCCACGGTCGCTTGGGGCACGGCGCTCGGCGTCGTCCGCGAGCTGCAGGCCCGCGGCCTGCTGGAGATCGTGCACGTCGACGAGACGCGCCCGCTGATGCAGGGCTCCCGGCTCACCGCCTGGGAGCTGCAGGCCGACGGCATCGACCACGTCGTGCAGGTCGACAGCGCCGCACCCGGCGCGATCCTGCGCGGCCTCGTGGACGCTGTCGTGATCGGGGCCGACCGGATCGCCGCCAACGGCGACACCGCCAACAAGGTCGGATCCGTCGGCCTCGCGCTGGCCTGCGCCGACGCGGGCGTCCCGTTCGTCGTCGCCGCGCCGTGGTCCACCGTCGACCTCGCGACGCCCGACGGCGCCGGCATCGTCATCGAGGAGCGCGACGCGGCGGAGGTCGTCTCCTGGAGCGGGGTGGCGACGGCCCCCGCCGGGAGCCGCGCGTTCAACCCGGCGTTCGACGTGACACCGGCCCGCCTGATCGACGCCGTCACCACGGAGCGCGGCGTCGTGGAGCCCAAGGTTCGCCCCGACATGCGGGCGGTCCACCAACCCGCGTAGAAGCCCGCTCTCGCCCCGAAGGAGCTGTCCAGAAGATGTCGACGACGACACTTCCGCCGCGCGCCCGCCTGTCGGCCGCGCTGCTGGGCCCGGTCCTGCTGCTCGCCGGCTGCTCCCAGGACCTCGGTCCGGGCGGGCCGCAGGCCGCGGCGCCGGAGACCGCAACCGTGCAGGAGGCCACCGGCGCGCAGCCGGCCCCGTTCGCGGGCGACGAGCCGGTGCGGGTGGCCCTCGTGCAGAACAGCGGGGCGGGCGACTACTTCCAGCAGTGGACGAACGGGGCCCGCCAGCAGGCGGCCGCGCTCGGCATCGAGCTGCAGGTCTACGACGCCCAGGCCGACAACGCCCGACAGGCCACCGACATGCAGACCGCGATCGGGTCCGGGGTGCAGGCGATCATCGTCGACCACGGCCAGTCGGACACGATGTGCCCGCTGATCAACGACGGGCTCGCGGCCGGCCTCCCGGTCGTGATCTACGACGTGGAGATCAGCGCCTGCGCCCCGGACGCGGTGGAGACCGCGCAGGACGACGCCAACCTGGCGTCGCTGATCCTCGGCAAGATGACCGAGGACCTCGGCCAGGGCAAGCCCGTCGGCTACGTCAACGTGCTCGGCATCGCCCCGCTGGACCGCCGGCACGCGGTCTGGGAGCAGATCCGCCAGCAGAACGGCTGGGACCAGCGGTTCTTCGTGGGCGAGTTCACCAACTCCGTCGCCACCGACAACGCGCAGCTGGTGGACGCGGCGCTCAAGGCCAGCCCGGGCATCGCGGGCATCTTCGCGCCCTACGACGAGCTGACCAAGGGCACGGTCTCGGCGGTGCGCCAGAACGGGCGCGAGGGCGAGATCAAGGTCTACGGCGTAGACATCTCCACCGCCGACATCGAGGTCATGACGGCCGAGGGCAGCCCGTGGGTCGCCACGGCCACCACCGACCCGAACGCGATCGGCGCGGCCGTCGTCCGGGCCACGGCGCTGGAGCTGGCCGGCCAGCTGGGCACCAAGGAGGTCGTGTTCCCCGGCACGCTGGTCACGCAGGACTTCCTGCGCGAGAAGCAGGTCCGCAACCTCGCGCAGCTGCGCGAGCAGCTGCCGGAGCTGAACATGACCCAGGTGGCCACGGCCGACTGGATCCCGGTCGTCGAGTTCTGAGCGGCGTGGGATGAGCACGGTCGAGCTGCACGATGTGCGGCACGCGTTCGGCGGCAACCCGGTGCTGCGCGGGGTCAGCATCGGGTGGGACGCCGGCGAGGTGCTCGCGCTGATGGGCGCCAACGGCGCCGGCAAGTCCACGCTGATCAAGGTGCTGGCCGGGGTGCATCCGCTCCAGCACGGGACGATCAGCGTGGCCGGCACGCCGCTCGTGACCGCCGACGGGCCGCTGGCCGCGCGGCGTCTCGGGATCGAGACCGTGCACCAGCGCATCGACGAGGGCGTGGTGCCGGGGCTGTCGGTGGCGGAGAACCTGCTGTTCGAACAGATCGCGCAGGGCGAGCTTCCGCCCCTCGGGTCGCTGCGGCGCCTGCTGCCGGCGGCCCGGGAGGTCGCGGCCGGGCTCGGGCTCGACTGGAGCGACGCGGTGCTGCGCCGCGACGTGCACGAGCTGGGCATCGCCGACCAGCAGCTCGTGCTGCTGGCCAGGGCGCTCTCGCGCCGGCCGCGGCTGCTCGTGCTCGACGAGCCGACCTCGGCGCTGTCGGCCGCGGAGACCGACCGGCTCTTCGGCGTCGTCGACGACCTGCGCCGCGGCGGCGTCGCCGTGCTCTACGTGTCCCACCGCATCGGCGAGATCGACCGGCTCGCCGACCGGATCGCCGTGCTGCGGGACGGGAGCATCCGCTCCGAGCAGGCGCGCCCGTTCGACTGGCCGGCCGCCGTGCGCGACATGCTCGGCGAGCGCGGGGCCGCCGAACTCGCCGAGCCGAACGACCGCCGCGGCGACGAGGTGGTGCTCGAGCTGAGCGGGGTGCGGTTGTTCGACCGCAGCGCGCCGTTCGACCTCGCGGTGCGCGGCGGCGAGGTCACCGGGGTGGTCGGGCTGCTCGGGGCCGGCAAGAGCGAGCTCGCGCTCGGGATCTTCGGTGCGCAGCCGTTCCCGGAGGGCACGATGCTGCTGCGCGGGCGGCCCTTCGCCCCCGGCTCCCCCGCGGACGCCGTCGCCCGCGAGGTCTTCCTGGTGCCCGAGGACCGCGCGGCGCAGGCGATGCTGCCCGGCTGGTCGATCGCTCGCACCGCCTCGCTGCCGTTCCTGCGCGTGCTCTCGCCGCGCGGCGTCGTGCAGCGCGGGCGGGAGCGCGCCGACGGCCGGGCCGTCGTCGAGCAGTTCGACGTGGTGGCGTCGTCGGCCGACCAGCGGGTGGACGCCCTGTCGGGCGGCAACCAGCAGAAGGTCGTGGTGGGGCGGTGGCTGCGCGGGCAGCCGCAGGTGATGGTGCTCGACGAGCCGTTCCGCGGCATCGACATCGGCGCCCGCCACGACCTGTCCCGGCGGGTGCGCGAGCTGGCCGCCGGGGGGTCGGCCGCGCTCGTGCTCGCCGCGGACGTCGACGAGGTGCTCGAGGTGGCCGACCGGGTGGTCGTCCTGGTCGACGGCGTGCCCCGGCTGGACGCCCGCACCGCCGAGGTGACCCGGGACCGGATCGTCGCGCAGATGGCGGCGCTCCACGAGGATGAGGTGGCCTGAGTGGTTCTGCCGAAGACCGAGACGGTGCGGGGAGCGACCGGGGCGGCAGCGCCGCCCGAGCCCCGGCCGGGCGTGCGCGAGCTCGCCGTCCGCTACGGCTTCATCGCGATCACGGTGGTGCTGTTCGTGTTCTTCGCCGCCACCGAGGAGAGCTTCCGGCAGCCGAGCACGCTGTTCTCGATGCTGAAGTTCGCCTCCGTGGTGGCCGTCGTCGGGCTCGGGGTGACGCTCACGATGGTGGTCGGCGGGCTCGACCTGTCCGTCGGCGCCGTCGCCGGCATGTCCGTCACGATCTCGGCGATGACGATGGTCATCTACGCGCAGGTGGGCGGCATCGCGATCGCGCTGGTGCTGCTCGCCGGGGCGCTGATCGGCGCGGTGAACGCGCTGCTCATCGTCGTGCTGCGGATCCCCGACCTGCTCGCGACGCTGGCCTCGATGTTCGTGGTCATGGGCCTCAAGCTCGTGCCCGTCGACGGGCAGTCGGTGTCGTCCGGGATGGTGCTGCGCGACGGGAGTGTGGCCCCAGGCCGGTTCACCCCCGACTTCCTCGCGATCGACCGCGCGTTCGTCGGCCCGGTGCCGCTGCCCGTGCTGATCGTCGGCGTGCTCGCCGTCGCCACCTGGTTCTTCCTCACCCGCACCCGGTGGGGCCGGCTCATGTACGCGGTCGGCGCCAACCCCGAGGCGTCCCGGCTGGCCGGCGTCCGGGTGGGCCGCTACCGGGCGCTCGCCTACGTCCTGTCCGGCGTGTTCGCCGCGATCGGCGGGCTCATCCTGTCCTCGCGGATCGGCCAGGGCGACATCAGCGCCGGCAACTCGCTGCTGCTCGACGCCGTGGCCGTCGCGCTCGTCGGCACCTCGGTGCTCGGGCTCGGCAGGCCCAACGCGTGGGGCACCATCCTCGGCGCCGTGCTCGTGGGCATCCTCATCACCGGCCTGACGATCACCGGCTTCCCCTACTACGGCCAGGACATCGTCAAGGGGATCGTCCTGCTGCTCGCCCTGCTGTTCTCGTTCACGCTGTCGCGCCGCCGCTCCCGCTACGCGCCCGCCGCCGTCATCTGAGGTTGCCCATGACCACCAGCATCGACGCTCCCTACGAGATCCTGACGCCCGACACCGCCATCGCGTACGTGCGGACCCGCCCCGCGCTCGCCGGGCGCATCGACGCCGAAAACGTCCGGTCGGTGCGCGAGATCGGCGACGGCAACCTCAACCTCGTGTTCGTGCTCACGGACGGCGCCGGCTGCGGCCTGGTGCTCAAGCAGGCGCTGCCCTACGTGCGGCTGGTCGGCCCGAGCTGGCGGCTCACCCCGGACCGGGCGCGCCACGAGGCCGAGGCGCTGCGCCTGCACGGGCAGCTCGCCCCCGGCCTCGTGACCGAGCTCTACGACTACGACGCCGAGCGCTACGTCCTCGCGCTGGAGGACCTGTCCGACCACCGGGTCTGGCGCACCGCGCTCAACGACGGGCTGCGCCACGACGGCGCCGCCGAGACGATGGGCCGCTACGTCGCCGCCGTCGCCTTCGGCACGTCGGTGCTCGGCATGGACGCCGGGGAACGCGCCGCCACACTGGCCGCCGCCGTCAACCCGGAGCTGTGCCTGATCACCGAGGACCTGGTGTTCACCGAGCCCTACGTCGACGCGGGCCGCAACTGCGTCCTGCCGGCCAACGAGCCCGACGCCGCGGAGCTCGCCGCCGACCAGGACATGGTGGCGGCCATGGGCCGGGCGAAGTGGGCGTTCATGACCCGCGCCGAGGCGCTGGTGCACGGCGACCTGCACACCGGCTCGGTGATGGTGCGGGGGGCGGACGGGGCGGTCGAGGGCCCGGTCGACTCCGCGAAGGCGTTCGACTCGGAGTTCGCCTTCTACGGGCCCGTGGCGTTCGACCTGGGCGCGCTGTGGGCGAACTACGTGATCGCCGCCGCCCGCGCCACGGCCCTCGGTGACGACGACCGCGCCGCCTGGGCTCTCGGGCTGTGCACCCGCACCTGGGACGCCTTCGAGTCGGCGTTCCGCGCGCGGTGGGAGGACGGTGCCGACGGAGGGCTCGCCGACCCGCGGATGTTCCGCGCCGACCTGCGCGAGCACCTGCTCGCCACCTGGCGCGGCGAGGCGTGGCTCTTCGGCGCGGCGAAGATGACCCGCCGCATCGTCGGGCTGGCCAAGACCAGCGACGTCGAGACGCTGCCGCCACCGCTGCGCGAGGGCGCCGCCCGCGGGGTGCTGCGCACGGCCCGCCGGTGGGTCCGCGAGTACCCGGCCGACGCCGCGCCGCGGCGCGCGGAGGAGATCGCGGGCGAGCTGCTGCGCACTACCGCGACCCGCTGAGCCGTCGGCTCCCGGCCGCGGCGGGCACCGCGAGGTCGGGATCGACCAGCGCCCGCAGCCGGTGCCAGTCCCAGCAGAGCAGGAACACCACGCCGAGCAGCATCAGCGACGCGATCAACCACGTGCCCCGGAAGCCGACGGTCGTCGTGATCACGACGATGCCGGCGGTGATCGGCAGGTGCACGAGCGCCCCCACGAGCGCCGTGCGCGGGACGAGCAGCAGCACGGCGGCGGTCAACTGGCACGCCCCGATGAACGGGTAGAGCCCGCCGAAGTCGTGCTGGAGGTCGTGGAACAGCCGGCCGACGTCCGAGGTCTGCGGGTCGAGCCGGGTGAACGGCATGCCGAGCACCTTGGTCAGCCCCGAGGGCAGGAACGCGGCCGCGAGCAGCACCCGCACGCACCAGGCGAACCGCGCCAGGGCGCGCACCCGACGGGCGGCGGCGTGCAGGCGGTCGGCGAGCTCGATCATCGTGTGCACGGGTGCTCCCTGGCTGCGGTCGGTGTTCCGCGGAGCACCATCCCGGACGCACCGGGCACGGACATCGGCCGGAGGTCCGACCGGTCCGCCGGTGCTCGTCCTTCCGGCCGAGGCACCCGGTCAGCACAGCGCCCGGTCAGCGGCGCCGGGCCGACCTCCAGCTCGCCGACGCGGCCCGCGAGCTGGACTGCCCCGCATCGAAGGTCAGCCGCCTCGAGAACGGCAAGGGCATCCCGCGCATGCCGGACGTCATCGCATTGATGCGGTTCGACGGGTTCACCACGGACGCGAGCGCCGGGCCCGGCACCGGCCGCACGGGTGCAGTACGGCACCTGCAGCAGCCCCGTGTACCCGGGGAACTCGAACGACTGCACCCGAACTGCCTCGGTCGCGAGAGCGAGTGCAGCGCGCCGCCACTCACGGCCACATCCAGTCACGACGATGCCAGGAGCAATCGTGTGGTTAGTGGGCAACTCCCCCCTCGGACACCAGTTCAAGTCTCTGACCATCTCCGTGTATGCCCTGGTCGCAGGCGTGAGGGGGTCAAGCACCACTGGGACACGCCCCTCCGGGCGCACGCGAGTCCGGCGCGGCTGCTTCTCGACAGTTCTGTCGCGCACGGACCGTTCTATCGCCTGGACCGCTTCGACCAGATCCTCGTGCTCGCAGATCTTGACTGCGAGGCAGCCCACAACCGCCGCGCCGAAACGCCGTTCACCTCTGGGCCCCGTGCAGGAGCCGGTAACGCTCCACGGCTTCGACGAAGTAGTAGTCGCCCCACATGTTGCTCTCCTGCACTCCGAGGCCGCGGGCGCGGTGGTACGTGGCGTGTTTGATCAGTCCCTCCCAGCCGTCTCCCGGGGTTGCGAGGAACTGCGGTGTGCACAGCAGCGCGAGGATCCTCGTGCCGTAGTCGCGGTACGCCGCGCCGTCGGCTTCGAGGATCTCCGCGAGTTGCAGCATGGCGGACGCGGCGATGCTCGCCGCGGATGCTTCGTAGGGGTGCTCCGGATCGGGATCGTCCCAGTCGTTCGGCGGCACGAGGGCCTCACCGGTCTTCTCGATGTAGAGGTCGGCGCAGTCGATCGCCGTGCGCAGGAACCGCACGTCCCCGGTTCGCGCGTAGGTCGCCGCGAACCCGTACACCGCCCAGCAGTGACCACGTACCCAGCAGGAGTCGGCGCGGTACCCCTGGTGGGTGGCGGCTCGGAGGAACTCGCCGGTGTGCTCGTCGAACCAGCCTTCGTGGGCGGTGCTCGCGTCGCCGCGCACGAGGTACCGCCGGCTGGTCAGGGCGTGCTGGGTGGCGACCTCGGCCAGTGCGGTGTCCCCGGACAGTTCCGCGGCCTGGTAGACGAGGTCGAGGTTCATCATGATGTCGATGAACGTGCTGCCGTCGGCCACCCAGGTCTTGAGGTAGCGGCCGCGTGGGTTGAAGTTGGCGGCGAGGGTGCGGCCGGCCTGTACGAGCACGTCGCGTACCCGGTCGCTCGGGTCCACCGCATACCAGCGCCCCCAGCTGGGCGTGAAGATGAAGCCGAGGTCGTGGGTGCCGCTGTCGTGTTTGCGGGGCTCGACCAGTTCGGAGTACTTCTCGGCCTGCTCCCGCCACCACCGGTCGCCGGTGTGTGCGGCGACCGCCCAGAGGATGCCGGCGAGGAAGCCCCCGGTCCACAGCGGGGCCCAGGGGTCCGGCTCGATGTGCCAGCGGCCGTCGACGGTGTGGGTGGGGATCTGCAGGGGGTGTTCGGTGATCAGCCGCCGGAGCTGGTCCTGGACGGTGGCGAAGGCCCGGTCGACGTCGACCTCCGCAGCGAGGTGGGTGGTCACGTCTCGTCCCCTGCCGTGGTGGTGCGGCCGAGGGCCGGCGTCCGGGTGTCGGCGACGAAGCGGCGGAGCACGTTCTCGACGATGCGGGATGCCGGGTTGTCGTACCGGTTGTGCGACAGCGCGCCGCTGAAGGCGATGGAACCGGTGGCGAACACGGCGCCGCCGTTCGCCCGGGGCACGTACACCATGTCGGCGCGCACGAATGGCGAGACCGTTCCGCCCTGCTTGGAGTCGCTCGTGGTGACCTCCTCCACGACGTGCTGGTAGTCGTCGCCGAAGCCCGCGGCGACGGCGAGCACGGTCGCGTTGACCGGCGTGCCGAGGGCGCGGTCCGCGCGATCCATCTCGAACCCGCCTGCCGCGCCGAGGACGAGCCCCGCGGTTCCGATCTCCTCGTCGTCGCCGACGCCGTCGAAGATCCAAGCCAGTTCGGGTGCGCGGCTCTCGGGCGTGCGCCGGTAGGGCCTTGCCGGGCCGAAGCCCTGGGCCGTCATGCCGACGCCGGCTACCCGCTGCGGGGCGCGGCCGCGGTCGCGCCAGAGCCCGCCGAGCTCACCGGTTGTCGAGTGGTGGTCCTCGCCCGGCTCGTTGCGCCAGGACGCGGTTCCGCGCCTGCCACGGCGCACCTCGATGAGGTGCGGCCGGCTCGGCGACACGCTGGTGACCCAGTAGAAGCCGTTGGCCCCCATGTACACGAGGCGCCCACCGCGGGCCAGGTAGGCCTCGAGGGCGTCGAGCATGCGCTCGGTCCAGTACTCGGGGTGGGAGCCTGTGATGACGACGCGGTAGGGGTTCAGCAGGTCGGCGCCCTCGCTGTGGAGGTCGTGGTCGGTGACGAGGTCGTAGGCGATCTCCTTCTCCTCCAGCCAGTCCACGATGTGCAGGTCTGCGGAGAGCTGGTGGGCGGACCGGGCGACGGGCAGGTGGTAGGACGGCCGCATGCTGACGATCGGCTTGCGCCAGCTCGAGTACCAGACGCCGGTGCCGTCGGGGTGGCGGTCGTAGAGCCCGGATACGGGCACCGCCATCGCGTAGTGGTCCTCGGCCTGGAAGTGGGCCGTGATGTCGAACGCGGCGTTCTCGGCGTGCACCTCCGCCGCCGAGTGCTCGTTGGCGTACGCGAGGTAGCTCATCGTCGGCGCGAGGAACACCACCGGCGACTTCGGTAGCCCGGTCGCCGCTCGCACGAAGAAGGGGATCACGTCCTCGCCGCTCGCGGAGCGCAGCTGCACGGCGTACACGCCGCTCGGCGTCCCCTCCGGCATCGTGACGGTGAACGACGGCGTCCAGCCGGCGTCCTCCAGATCGTCGGTGTGGAAGTGGAGCGCGTTGAACTGGTCCGGGGCCCGGAAGAACGCCCCCTCGCTCCCGGTCCACGCGTGGCCGGGCACGCCCGCGGCGGGATGGTGGACCGCGATGGCGTCCGGTCCACCCGGGACACGACTGCGGATGACGACGCTGTCGGCGTGCGTCACGAAGTCCCAGTCGGCGACGAGCCCCACCGGTGTCCCTCCCGCGCGGGCCGCGACGAGCTCCTCCACGCCGAGCGCCCGCCCGTACACCCGCGGGGTGTCGAGCCGGCCGTTATAGGTTCCGCGTGCGCCGCCCTGGTACACGTGCCCGCCGAGGAGCAGCGGCGGACCGAACGCGGGCGGAGCTGTGATCGTCACGTGCGCGGAGCCCGTGGCCGGGTCATCGGGGAGGGTGGACTGCGGCCACTGGGTCACCCGGGCGTCCCCCGTCGTGCGGTCCCACGTCGCGGCCACGAACGCCCATTCCCGCGGCCGCAGGTCCGTGGTCGTGGCGACCACCCGCTCCCCGTGCCGCAGGGAGGCACGTCCGCCGGGTTCGAGGAACAGGCCGAGCCCGGTGCCCTCGTCGGACCAGGCGGTCACGAGTCCTTGCAGGCCGAGATCCGGGCGGGTCGGGTAGACCCACGCCGTGAACGTGGCGCCGTCACGCAGCGCCTCGGCCGTGACGGGCGGGCCTTGCAGGTAGGACCCGGGCAGGATGGGCTGGTCGGCACCCGGGTATGTCCCGTCCGCCGGGTTCGGGACCCGCGTGACCCGAACGCCGGGTCCGCCGGGAGCCTGGTCCCCGTGCCGGACCCGCACCACCCGGGCCTCGAAGGTCGGGTCGCTCGTGCTCACCATGAACGTGACGGGCTCGCCGGGCAGCACGCTCCACGGATCGCAGTAGCCGATCACGGGCTTCGCCGAGAGCCCGGGTGACGGGCTCATCGACGGCTCTCCTCGATCGCGCCGGTGATCAATCCGACGAGGTGCGTGCCGTCGACCCGGCCGTCGAGCGGGACGTCGGCCACCTTCCGGCCGCGTCGCATCACGGCGACGCGGTCCGCGACCCGCAGGACGTGGTCCATGTTGTGGCTGATGAGGATGACGCCGACGTCGTGCGACTTGAGCCGCTCGATGAGGGAGAGCACGAGCTCGGTCTGCTCGACCCCGAGCGCCGCGGTCGGCTCGTCCATCACGACGATGTGGCTACCCCACATCACCGCTCGGCCGATCGACACGGACTGGCGCTGCCCGCCGGACAGCGCCGCCGCCTTCGTGGTGAGCGGCGGCAGGGTGACGCCGAGGCGGGCGAAACCGGCAGCGGCCGCGGTGCGCATGCCCCGCTTGTCGAGCAGGTGCAATGGCCGCCCGGCGGGCCCGCCGCGGTAGAGCTCGCGGCCGAGGTAGACGTTGTCGGCGATGCTGAGCGTCGGGATCAGCGCGAGGTTCTGGAACACGGTCTCGATGCCCACCTTGCGCGCCTCGGCCGGGTTCCGGAAGTGGCACTCGCGCCCGTCCACCCGCACGGTTCCGGTGTCGGGGCGATGGGTGCCGGAGATGACACCCGCGAGCGTGCTCTTGCCTGCGCCGTTGTCACCGATCAGCCCCAGCACCTCCCCGGCGTGCAGCGTGAGCGACACGTCGCACAGCGCCGTGACCGGGCCGTACCGCTTGCTGACCCGGTCGAGCTGGAGGATCGGTGGCCGGTTTGCGTTCACGCGACTGCTCCGTTCCGGCTCGGCGCGGCCTCGGCGGTCGCGGCCGCAACCGGGACCTTCTCCAGCCGCTGGTAGGCGACGTCCATGAGGGCGACGACGAACAGCACACCGCCGACCGCGACGTCGACGTAGAACGGGCCCACGTTCAGCAGGACGAGCCCATTGGTGAGGATCCCGACGAACAGCACGCCGAACAGGACGCCCCACAACGATCCGCGGCCCCCCTGGAACGACACGCCGCCGAGGAGGATCGCGGTCAGGACCTGCACCTCGATCCCGGTGCCGATGGACACGGTCGAGGCGTCGAGCTGCGCCACGATGACCAGGCCGGCGAGCCCGGCCATGACGCCGGTGGCGGTGTAGGCCCAGAACGGCAGTCCCCGCACGGCCACTCCCACGGCGCGGGCCGACTCGCGGTCTGCCCCGGTCGCGGCGAGGTGCCGGCCGACCGGGGTCGAATACCACAGGTAGAGGCCGACGACCAGCACCACGAGGAACAGGCACGCCGGGACCGGCAGACCGAGGATGTGCCCGTTGCCGAACCAGCCGAGCCCCGGCCCGAAACCGAACCGGGTGACCTTGCCCGTCAAGGCGTCGCCGATACCGCGGGCAGCCGCGAACCCGGCCAGCGTGACGACGATCGGCGACGCGTTCAACCGGGTCGTGAGGACGCCGTTGAGCAACCCCCAGACGCCTCCGACCAGCAATGCGGTGACGGCGGCCGGGAGCGGGCCCAGCCCGTGGTCGACGACGAGGATGCCGAACACCGCCGAGCACAGCCAGGCGACGGCGCCGACGGACAGGTCGATGTAGCCGGCCAGCAGGAGCATCGCGGCCGGGATGGCGATGAGGCCGACCGGTGCGACCTGGAGCAGCACGACCGTCAGGTTGGAGACCGAGAGGAACTGCCGGCTCGCCAGTGCGAAGAACAGGCACAGGAGCAGCAGGGCGATCGCCAACCCGCCGCTCTGGTAGGACGCGGCGGTTGTGACGACCTTCCGGAGGCGCTCGCGGTTCGGCAAGGCTGCGTGGCCGCTCGCGGCGCGGCGGGCGTGCGTGGCGCCGATCATCGGGCCGCCAGGATCGCGTCGTAGGTGTTGACGAACTCCTGAGCTCGCTGCGGGTTCGACTCGCCGACCAGCTCGTACGGGATGACGACCTCGGTGTCGCCACCGCCCTCGACCGCGTCGACGGTCGCGGCGATCGACGCGCGGCCGATCGCGACGAGGTCGAGGACCGCGGTCGCGCGGATCACCGACGAGCCGGTTGCGATCTGCTCCAGCACCGGGAGGGTGCCGTCCCAGCCGGCCATGTACATCAGCCGCTTCCGTTCTTCGGACGGGTTGGTCTGCAGGAACGCCTTCTCGGCCCCGACGCAACCGTCGTCCGCCATGCAGAACACCACGTTGATGTCGGGGTGGGCCTGCAGCATCGACTGGAAGATCGGCAGCGTCTCGTCGGCGAACAGGCCTTCCTGGGTCGCCACGACCTCGATGTCCGGTGCCGCCGCCCGCAGCGCCTCGACCGCGCCGTCGATGCGGTCCTTGCCGGTCTCCTGGTCGTAGTCGGTGAGCAGCGCGACCTTGGCCCGGCCACCGAGCTGCGCGTTGACCCATTCGCCCGCCGCTGCACCCACGAGTTCGCCTCCCTCGCGGTTGGCGAAGATCACCGATCCGTCCGCTCCCGGCACGGACTTCGCGGCGTACGCGAGGAACCGGACGTCGTTGGTCTTGGCCTTCTGGACGATCGGCGCCATCCCCGCGGTGTCGACCGGTGCGACGATGACGCCCGCGATGCGCTGGGAGATCCAGGTGTTCAGCTCGTCGACCTGGGCGCCGGCGTCCATGTTCGCCGAACTGGTGAGCAGGTCGTACCCGCGCCGGTCGGCCTCCTCCTGCGCGCCCTGGACCAGCAGCGGGTAGATCGACGACGACGACGCGGGATGCCCGAACGCGACGGTCTTGCTGTTGCCGTTCGCGACGGTCTCCCCGGTGGAGCAGCCCACGACGAGCGTCGCGAGCGCGAGGGTCGCGCCGACAACGGCGAGCACGCGATGCGGACGACGCCGCCGCGTCGCCTTCTGGGTAGGCGCCGGGCGAGCGGACGCCTTGTCGGTAGATGCCATATCTCTTCCCTGAGATGCGGTGGACGTGAGCAGCGTTTGTCTATAGCAAACGCCGTTTGGAAGCTACTGTGACACGAGTACCAGAAAGGGTCAACAGCGAGATTCACAAGGGCAGGCCGTGATGGAATCGGAAAAGCGCATGCCTCAGCGCCGGCCGCCGCCGGTTCCGCGAGCGCTTTCGAGTCAGGTGAAGAGCGGGCGGAGGTAGTCGTTGAGGAACGTTCCCTGTGGGTCGATCTCGCGACGGACACGGCGGAACCGGTCCAGTGCCGGGAAAGCCGCTTCGAGGTGGTCGTCGTCGAACCAGTGGAGTTTTCCCCAGTGCGGGCGGGCGCCGTAGGGGGCGAGCAGGTCACTGACGGCCCGGAGGAACGGTTCGCCGGTGGCCAGGTCGTCGCAGTGCACGGCGATCACGATGTTGTCCCGCTCGTACTGCGGGGAGAGGTAGGCGGTGTCGCGGGCGACGCAGCGCACCTCGACGGGGTGGATGTTGTCTGGGAAGCGCGTGTAGAGGAATTCACGCAGCTCCGCCATCGCCTTCTTGCCGTGCTCGAACGGGATCATGTATTCGAGCTCGTGGAACACGTCGGTCGGGATCTCGGGGTAGATGCGGTAGGGCCGGTCCACGCGGTCGGCCGGCAACTCCTTGAATGCGGCCAGGTCATCGGCGGCGTCGAGGGGCACCTCGTCGTACCGCTTCACGTAGACGGTGTCGGCGAGGTCGCGGCCGTCGTCCGGCACCCGCATGTTGAAGATGCCGGGCGAGGCGTGCGCGGGATACCAGAAGAACGAGAAGTGCAAGCGGCGCTCGAACTCCTCGTCCCACCGCTCGTAGAGCTCGTCCAGCGTCCAGTAGCGAATGGCCTCGTGGATGAAGAACGCATCCCGCACATCGAGGTCGATGCTGGTGAAGATGCCCGTCAGGCCCAGCCCGACCTGGGCTGCGGCGAGGCGGTCGTGGTCGGAGTCGTCGATCGTGACGACCTCGCCGGTACCGGTGACGGCGGTCAGGCCGCGGACGGATCCGGAGAAGCTCTGCAGCCGACGACCCGAGCCGTGGGTGCCGGTGCTGATCGCTCCTGCGAACTGCTGGGCGTCGATGTCGCCCTGGTTCTTGAGCGCGAGGCCGTGCTCCCACAGCGCTGGACCGATGGCGTTCACCCGGGTGCCCGGAAGCAGCGACACCCGGTGGGCGGCGCGGTCGACGCCGGTGATGCCGGCCATCCGTCCGAGGTTCACGATGGTGTCCCCGGTCAGACTGAGCGGGGTCGACGAGTGCGACGTGCCCGCCGCGCGAACCGTCCGCCCCTGCGTGGACGCCGCAGCGACGATGTCCACGACTTCCTCGGGAGTGGTCGGCTCGAACAGCCGGGCGGGGCGGTAGGTGATGTTGCCGGCCCAGTTTGACCAGGGCTCGGGGGGCTGCATGGAGTCTCCTCTCGAGCCGGTCAAGGACGGCGCTGGACGATCAACAGGTGGGAGTCGAAGAGCACCGGCTCGTCGCGTTGGTTGCGGGCCGTCGCCTCGACGGTCACGACGCCCCAGGTGTCGTCCCGGACCGTGCACGCCGCCACCCGGATCTCGGCGTGCAGGGTGTCGCGCACGTACACCGGGCGCAGGTACCGGATCCGGTCGTGGCCGTAGTTCATCGACGACGACATGTAGCGGGTGACCGTGTCGGCGATGAACCCGTCCACGATGCCCAGCACGAGCACTCCGGGAGCGCACACGCCCTCCAGCAGTGGGTGGGCCCGGCAGTACTCCTCGTCGGTGTGGTTGGGGTGATCGGTGCCCGTTGCGCCGAGATAGGTGCGGATGTCCGCGTCCGTGATCGTGCGGCCGTGGCTGCGGAAGGCCTGGCCGACCGCGTAGTCCTCGAACCAGAACCGGGCCGTACCGGCCTGCTCCGGTGTCAGGAGGTCAGACAACGCGCACGACCCCCTCCCGCGCGAGCGCGTCGATGCGCTCGTCGGTGTATCCCGCTTCGGCGAGCACTTCTCGCGTGTGCTCGCCGAGCTCCGCTGGTACCTGCCGCACCGCGAAGCTGCCGGTGCCGTACGTGATGGGGTGCTTGACCACCCTGACCTCGCCGGCCTGCGGATGCGTGAAGCCGGCGACCGGGTCGAGCCACTCGACGATCGGATCCTCGAGTGCCTCCGCGTAGTCGTTGACCGGCGCGCACCAGATCCCGTGCTCCCGGAGCAGGGCGAGCAGGTCGTCACGGGTGAAGCGGGTGAGCAGCGGCGCCAAGGCATCGGCGATCTCCTGCCGCTGGGAGAAAGCGGTCGTCGGATCGAGGTACGGCGCGAGCTCGGGCGGGCCGCCGAGCGCCTCGCTGATCCGCGCGATCGGCGACATCGAGAGCGCGATGTAGCCGTCCGACACGGCGTAGAACCCGTAGGGGGCTTCGTGATAGGCCGTGGCGAGCGTGCGCTCGGGGCGGGCGAGCTTCGCACCGTTCAGGTGCAGCGCGTACGCCTCCGACTGCAGGTCGAGCGCCGCCTGCACCATGGTCGTCTCCAGTTGCTGGCCCTCCCCCGTCGCCTGCCGGTGGTGGAGCGCGGCGAGGATGCCCATGGCGAGCAGCGCCGCGGCGTGCTGGTCGACCACCGCCGCACCCGCGGCGATCGGGGCCCCGGCCGGACCGGTCATCGCGGCCAAACCGGTCATCGACTGCAGGATCAGGTCCTGGCCGGGCAGGTGCCGGTACGGGCTCTCGACCCCGAACCCGGATGCCGAGGCGTAGATGAGGTCCGGCTTGCGCGCCGACAGCGTGGCGTAGTCGAGGCCGAGCCGCGTCATGACCTCGGGCCGGAAGTTCGACACGACGACGTCGGCGCCGGCGCACAGGTCGAGCGCTGCGGCCCGGCCCGCATCGGACTTCAGGTCGATCGCGACGCTGCGCATGTTCCGGTTGCTCATCAGGAAGAAGGCGCTCACGCCGTTCACGAAGGTGCCGGCGCCCGCCCAGTGCCGCTCGTGCGGACCGCGGGACGGCTCCTCGATCTTGATGACGTCCGCGCCCATGTCGGCCAGGTACTGCACCGCGGCGGGGCCGATCAGGAACGTGGCGAACGCGACGATGCGCACGCCGTCGAGCAGGCGCAGATCAGCAGGTGGCGGGGGCATCTTCGACCTTTCCGAGCATCGGTGGCGCGGCCGTCGAGGTGGTGGCCACGTGGCGGAGGAGCGGGGCAGAGCAGTTCGCTCAGCCGGCGGCGGGAGCGCCCAGCCGGTTCTCGATCTGGCGGGCCGCGGCACGCAGCGGCACGAGGTAGCGGTCCATGTCGTCGGGGGTGACCCGGCCGGCCGGTCCGGCGACGGTCAACGCGGCGACCGTTCCGCCGGTGAAGTCGCGGACGCCGACCGCGATCGAGCAGAGCCCTCGTTCCCGTTCCTGCCAGCAGGTGGCGAAGCCCGTGTCGCGGATCTCGGCGAGCTGGTCGGCGATGCGCTGCGGCTCGGTGATGGTCTGCGGGGTGAACGACTCGAGGGGGTCGGCGAGGTAGCCCTTGATGAACTCGTCGTCGGCGTGGGCCAGCAGCAGCTTGCCCGAGGCGTTGGTGTGCAGCAGCGATCGCATGCCGGTGGTGGCCTGCATGGTGAACCCGCTGCGCGCATCGCCGCGATCGACGTACTGCACCGTGCGGTCCACGCGGACCCCCAGCAGGATCGACTCGCCGGTCTCGAGCGCGAGCTCGTCGAGGAACGGACGAGCGGCGCGGGCCACGTCGACGGACTGGGAGACGAGGGTGCCGAGCTCGTGCAGCGCCCACCCGAGTCGGTAGGTCGCCGAGTGCGCATCGCGCAGCACCAGCCTGCGGGATTCGAGCGTGATCAGCAGGTGGTGCGTCGTCGCCTTGCTCAGCCCGGTCTGCCGGGCCAGTTCGCTGACACCCAGGCCGTCCGCCGGTCCGGCGGCGATCGCTTCGAGCAGGTCCACCGCGTGGTCGACCGACTGGACACGGCGGGTCGAGCGGGCGTCGCCTTCGCCTGCCGTCACGTCCACGGTCCCCTTCATCCCTTACCAACTCCTGCCGGGTTGCTTGTGCCAAACGGTGGTTGCAGGGAAGTCTGGCTCCCCGGCGCCGGCCCGTCAAGGCCGTGTTTGCCATACGCAAACGCGGGTTGCCCTTCGCGAACGCCTTCTCTAGGCTCTGCGCATCCTCGACACAGCAAGGGGGCTGTCCACCATGAGCGACGACGCACCGTCGACGACCCTCAAGGCCGACGCGGTCGGGACCGCGGGGATCGCGTTCTTCGTCCTCGCGTTCGCCGCGCCGCTCACCGGCATCATCGGGCTCGGTCCGATCACCCTCGGGGAAGGCGGGAGCCCCGGCGCACCCGG
This sequence comes from Pseudonocardia hierapolitana, assembly GCF_007994075.1. NCBI lineage: Bacteria > Bacillati > Actinomycetota > Actinomycetes > Pseudonocardiales > Pseudonocardiaceae > Pseudonocardia > Pseudonocardia hierapolitana. The sequence goes on from NZ_VIWU01000001.1 coordinate 921,058, forward strand.
TGCGTTCCTCCTGACGACGTTGATCCTGCTCGTCTTCTCCGTCGGCTTCGCGGCGATGAGCCGCGAGCACGCAGGACCAGGCGGCTTCGCCGTCTACGTCGGCAAAGCCTTCGGCGAGCGGGCAGCCCGCGGGGCCACGGGCGTCGCCGTCATCGGCTACAACACGTTCCTCGGTGGCAGCGTCGCCCTCTTCTCCGCGAGCACGGCGAACGTGCTGACCGGCCGCTACGGCATCGATCTCCCGTGGTGGGTGTACGGCCTCACGGCCCTCGCCGCCATCGCCGTGCTCGGCTACCGGGAGGTGAAGCTCAGCGTTCGGGTGCTCGGCGTGCTCCTGGTCGCGGAGGTCGTCATCGTGCTCGTCCTCGACGCGGTCGTACTCGCCACGGGCGGCGCCGACGGCCTCGACGTCGACGGCTTCTCCCCCACCGCGATGACGCAGGGCGGGATCGGGATCGTGTTCCTCATGGCGTTCGCCGCGTTCGTCGGCTTCGAAGCGACCACCCTGTTCGGCGAAGAAGCCCGCGACCGGCAGCGGACGATCCCGCGCGCCACCTACCTCGCCGTCGCGATCGTCGGCACCTTCTACGTGCTGTCCATGTGGGTGCTCCAGCTCGGCTGGGGGGCCGAGACGGCCACCGCGGCGTCGACCGATCCGGCCAACTTCTTGTTCGCGCTCAACACGGCCTTCGTCGGCCAGTGGTCCACCGACATCATGCAGTGGCTCGTGCTCTCCAGCATCTTCGCCGCCACGCTCTCCCTGCACGGATCGCTGTCGCGCTACCTGTTCGCGATGGGCCGGGGCGGGATGCTCCCGGCCGCGCTCGGCACCACGCACCGGCGGATGAAGTCACCTCACCTCGCGAGCCTCACCCAGACCGGCGTCACGACCACGCTCACGGTGCTCATGGTCGTGTCGGGTGCCGATCTCCTCAGCGTCATCTACCCCTGGATGGTCGGCATCGGCTCGGTCGCGATCCTCGTGCTGTACGTCGCCGCGTCGATCTCCGTGTGCGTGTCCCTCCGGCGGTCGCCCACCGAGACCCGGCTCTGGGTCACCACGATCGCGCCGATCACCGCCGCGATCGCGATGGGAGCCGTCCTGGTCCTCGCGATCGTCAACTACGGGTTCCTCACCGGCACGACCAACCCCGTCGCCAACTCGCTCTGGCTGCTCGCACCGCTCGCCGGGCTGGTCGGGTACGCCGTCCGCCCTCGCCGGCGCGGCGTCGAGCCGTCCGCCGGCGTGCCGCACGACGCCGGCGCCGGCGCCGGCGCCGGAAGATGACGGCCACACCCCGCCCCGTCCCCTCCCCCGACGCGGTCGCCTTCCTCCACGACCCGACGCGGCCCGACACCTCCTGGTTCGGGCAAAGCCTCGAGTCGCTGCGGAAACGGCATGCCGAAGAGTTCGTGTGGGCCCGAGGTGAACCGGCGCCCGTCGCCGGGATCGAGCAGGTCGACGCCGCCGGGGTACCGGCCCGGCTCTACCGCCCGTCGGGTGCCGAGAACGTCACGCTGGTCTGGTTCCACGGTGGCGGCTGGGTCATCGGTGATGTCGACTGCCACGACGAGCTGTGCCGGGCGCTCGCCGCCGACTCGGGTTGCGCCGTGCTCTCGGTCGAGTACCGACGAGCCCCCGAACACCGCTACCCCGCCGCCATCGACGACAGCTGGACCGCAACCGCCTGGGCGCACGAGCACTTCGACCGCATCGCCGTCGGCGGCGACAGCGCCGGCGGCAACCTCGCTGCCGCCGTAGCCCACCGGGCTCGCGACCGCGGCCTCCCGCTCGAGCTGCAGCTGCTGGTCTACCCGGTCACCGACGCGCGAGCCGACTCCGCGCCCTACCGCGCCTTCGAGACGCACTACACCGGATTCGCCGGCATCGACGGCTTCGGCACCGACTCCCACGACGTCATCCGGGACATCTGGGAGCAATACGTCCCCGACCCCGCCAGGCGCGCGGAACGCGACGCCTCCCCCCTGCGCGCGGCGACGTTCGCAGGCCTCGCCCCGGCGTTCGTCGTGCTCGCCGAACACGACATCCTGCGCGGCGAGGGTGAGGAGTACGCCGCGCGCCTCCGCGCCGCGGGCGTCCCGGTGGAGGTGGCCCACTACCCGGGCCAGATCCACGGCTTCTACCCGATGGTCGGGCGGATGGCCGACGCCCGCGATGCCGTCGCACGCTCCGCGGGAGCTCTGCACGCGGCATTGCGCCAGAGGCGAGGACTGGTACGTGGGGCGGTGCGCGTCGTCGGTGCGGTGACGGACCCCCGACCGGCAGGGAACACGCCATGAACATCGACGCCACCGCGCCGGTCGACGGGGCCGCCTCGCTCGCCGCGATCGACGCGATGGTCCGCGGGGTCCGGATCGGGTACGAGACGTTCGGAGAAGGCCCCGACCTGGTGTGGGGCCACGGGCTCTCCCAGAGCCGCGCGCTGGAAGCGGAGGCACCGCTGGTCGACTGGTCACGGATCGCCGCGCGCGTGACCCGGTACGACGCCCGCGGGCACGGCGGGTCCGGCAGCACCCCGGACCTGTCCGGATACACCTGGGCCGCCTTGGCACAGGACCAGCGGGTCGCGGGCAACGCCACCGACCTGACCGCACAGGTCGGCATCGGCCGCGGCCGGAGCCCTGGCCGGCGCTCACATGAACGCCGATCTCACCGCCGCTGACGCCGACGCAGCGCTGGCCGCGCAGCTCGACGCCTCCCCCATCTGAGCGTCCACGCCTCGCACTCATCGGCCGAACCACGCTGCACCCCGCTCCGGAGGACGTCGAACAGCTTCTGCGGCAGCGCAAGGACCCCGAACCCACGGCGGACAGCCAACGACGGCCGACCGCCATGCCCGCCTGACCGGCAGCGGAATTGCGGCCCGCTCAGCCGCGGGACGAACCGTCCACGGAGCGGACCAGCGAGCGTTTGGGCGTTCGATCACCCTGCCGCCCGACGTCACCGTCGACTGCTCGCCGCGCTCGGGCTGCCACCGAGGTCGTGCGGCGGGCCGAATCACCTCGCGCAGGTGATGCGCGCTGTTCCAGGGCGACGAGGCTGGAGCGCTTGATGGCGAGCCGGACAGGCACCGAGGAACCGCGCGGAGGTCGCCGAGTGCAGATCCGAGAGTCCGCGGAGGCAGCAGCGGAACGGCTGGTCGAGCTACTGGTCGACCGGGGTGATGGCGAGGCCATGGCGGAACTGCGGGCTCTCGCACGTCACGGCGACGAGTACGCGACAGAGGTCCTGGTGGCGATGAGCGATCCGGAGACGGCCCAGACGGTGCGGGCCCGAGCCCACAGGGGCGACCGCTATGCACAGGACCTGGTGGTCGAGTGGCTGATCGACGCCGGCGATCCGGAGGCCGTACCCGAGCTGCGAACCTACGTCGAGGCCGGCAACGGCTATGCCGAAGAGCAACTGGTGCGGCTGCTCTTCCACCAGGGCGACGAGCAGGCGGCTACCGAGCTGCGCGCCCGCGCGGATGCCGGCAACAGCTACGCCGCGATCCTGCTGGTCCGCCTACTCATCGAACGAGGCGATCATCAGTCCGTCGCGGAGCTGCAGGCGCTCGCGGACGCAGGCGACCGCTACGCGAGCACGCGGCTCGTCGAGCTGCTGGCCGCCGAGGAAGACCCCGGTGCCCGCTCGTAGAGAAGCGCCCGACCACTGCGTCAGCAGCACGTCCTCCGAGCCGGCGGTGGGGGTCGTACCGATCAGCTCGAACTCGAGCCGCTCCATCGCGAGCAAGAACACGCCGATCCCGACCGGGACGAGAAGGACCACGAGCACGACCACGCGAGCCTCCTGGCGTGAGGTGGGCTGGAGCATTGCAATCGATCACTGGCGCATCAGCACCGTTTCGGATCATGCGCCGACCTTTCTCGTAGCGGCCGGTCCCCGCATCACCCGCAGCGAAGGAGCCGCGGCGCGCGGCTACGCCGGGTGGGCGTGGCGCGGAGAGTACGAACGGCTCTACCCGTCGCGGCGCGGCGCGAGTTGACTCGGTCGTTCCTAGCGGCGGGGGAGCCATGGCGACGGCGCGGCGCTACCGCGGGCGGCAGCATCGGCGCTACGGTCCGAACGGACTGGTGACGGCCCCGCGGCATGGGTTGTCGAGCGGAAGCTCGCGCAGGTGCCGGGCGTGATGCGGTGTACGAAGGAGGTGCTCCGGATCCTCTGACCGATCGTCCATCGATACTTCATCCCTGCCAGATGAGGCCGGTTCTTCCCGGTGGGTGGGACAGTTCCTGACGCGAGACCCGGAAGCCCGGGACGGGAGGCCCGCATGGTGCCGACTGCGGACGTGAGCAGGCCGGTTCCGGGATTGCCGGAGCCGTTCGTTCCGCGCCCGCGACTGCTCGCCGCGTTGGATGACGCCGGCAGTGACCGGGCAGTGCTCGTCTGCGCGCCGGCCGGGTTCGGCAAGACCGCCCTGCTGGCGCACTGGACCCGGTCTGCCGAGACGGCGGGTACCGCGGTCGCCTGGGCCGACATCCACCGGGCCGACGATGACCCGAGCCGGTTCTGGCTGACCGTCCTCAGTGCGATGCGGGCCTGCCGCGTCGTGCCCATGGACAGCGAGCTCCACGAGCTCTGCCGCGTCGCCCCGGCTTCGTGGGCGACATCCGGGTTCGTGACCGATCTCATCGGGGCGCTCGACGCGCTCCCGGTGCGGATCACGCTGGTCCTGCACGACGTCCACGAACTCGTCGCTCCGGCGACGCTGAAGGCTCTGGAGTCGCTCCTGTTCGCCGGGTCTGCAGGGCTGCGCCTCCTGTTGTGCAGTCGCTCGGATCCGCCGCTGTCGCTGGGTCAACTCCGATCCGCGGGCAGGCTGCGCGAGGTCCGCGCCGACGAGCTGCGCTTCACCGTTGACGAGGCCGGTGCGCTCCTGCGCCGATCGGGCCTTCGCCTGACCCCTTCGCAGGTCAGCGAGGTGCACGGCGGAACCCGCGGCTGGCCTGAGGGTGTGCGTCTGAGCGGTGCCGCCCTGCGCGGCCGGGCTGATCCGCACGAGTTCCTGCAGCGGCTCGCGACGAACACCCGTCCACTGGCCGCGTTCCTCGTCGACGAGCTTCTCGCCACGCTTCCGAGCGATGATCGGGAGGCGTTGTCGACGATCAGCATCGGCGGACCGGTTCCCGCAGAGCTGGCAGCCGCTCTCACCGGCCGGCCGGACGCGGGCCCGCTCCTGAACCGGCTGGCCCGGGAGACCGGGCTCGTCGTGCCTGTCCGCGCACCTGCCGCGCCGTTCAGCGTCAACCCGCTGGTGGCGGCGCTCCTGCGGGCCGAGCACTCGAGGCGGACGGAAGAGCATGCGAAGCTCCACGCCCGGGCGGCGCGCTGGTGGATGGCCCAGGGCGATCCCGTCGCCGCGATGGCCCAGGCCGTCCGGGCTGCCGACGAGGGGCTGCTCGTCGAACTGGTGCATCGGTGCGCGGCGGCGCTCCTGGTGACCGGCTACCACCTCGAGCTTCGCCGGGCGCTGTCCGAGGTCGGTGAGCGGGTCGTCGCCGGCGATCCGTGGCTCTGCCTCTGCTCCGCGCTGCTCCGCATCGAGACCGGGGACGCGACGGGGGCCGACGCCGACCTCCGGCGCGCCGGCGAGCTGTTCCCCACCGAGCCCGACCCCCGGCTCGCCGTCCTCCGGTCCATCGCCGAGCTGTTCGATTCGGCCACCGCCGCCGACCTCGCGGCCGATCCCCACTCGCTCGACGAGAAGCAGAGCAGGTTCGACGACCCGGCGTGGAACGCTTTGGCTCTCGTGAGTGTCGGAGGCCGGGCCTTGTTCGCCGACGCCGCCCCGGTGGCGGCCTCCGCGGCGTTGGAGAACGCGCTCGAACTCGCCCGGCGGCACGGCTTCCGCTACCTCGAGATGCAGTGCTTGACGCTGCTCGCCGGGGTGGCGGGTGTCGCCGGGAACTACCGGGCGATGACAACGGCAGCGAACGGAGCGCTCGAGGCGGCGGCCGCTCGCGGATGGGATCGGTCGCCCTGGTCGGCCACCGCTCGATGGATGCTCGCCTACTCCGCGCTGATGCGGGCACAGCCGGCCGAGGCGCGTCGCTACGCGAGCGAGGGGCTGCAGCGAGGCGGGACGGCGCTCCGGCCGCGCATGGAGTGCGCGCTGCGGGCGGTGCACGGCGCCGCGCTGTTCGACTCAGGTCGAGAGCACGAGGGGCTGCAACAGATGCGGCAGGCGAGGGTCGGATTCGGTGCGGTCCCGTTGAGCGCCGAGCAGGCAGCCACGCTGGCCGTGCTGGAACACCACGCCGCGGTCGTGCTCGGTCGGCCGCGCGACGCCCGCGCCGTTGTCGCCTGGCTCTCCGACCGCATCGGTATGCCGGGAGAAGTGCTGCTCATGCGCGCGTGGGCCGAGCTGTCGGCCGGCCGGAGTCAGTCCGCCCGCGCGGACGTCGAGCCCATCCTCGCCGGCACCGCCCCGTCGGTCCTGCCGCACACGCTCGTCGAGGCGCTGCTGGTGGAGGCCAGCATCGACGTCACGGGTGGCCAGGTGCGCACCGCCAGGGACGCGCTACGGACCGCGCTCTCCTCGGGCGCGTCGCTGGACGTCGTACGGCCGTTCGCGCTGGCCGAGGCAGAAGTCCGCGAGCTGCTCGGTCGCCACATCGCCCGCTCCACCTCGACCGAGCCGTTCGCGGCGCGAGCACTCGCCGCAGGACGCCGACAAGATCGACGGACCGCGCGCCTGGACGCCGCGGAGCGACAGCTGATCGCGGTGCTGTCCTCACCGCTGTCGGTGGAGCAGATCGCCGACGAGCTGGACATCCCGATCGATCAGGCGCAGGCCCGGCTGCGCATGATCTACCGCAAGCTCGGGGTGAGCAGCAGGCGGACTGCGGTGACGGCAGCCTCGGAGCGCGGCATTCTCCGCTGAACGGCCTAGTCCACGAACCACACTTCGGCGAGGTCGACCGCGGCCAGGCCCTGGTCGGCGGCGATCCGTTCGAGTGCGGAAGCGAGCCTCATCGACAGGTCGACGGCGACCTCGGTCACGCCGTCGATTCCGGCCTCGGCGAGCACGGCGACGGCGACGCTGCGCGCCGCGGATGTCCCTCGCTCCTGGTCGTTGTCGTCGGACAGCGCGGCTCGTACCAACTCATAGGCGCGCCTTCGAGCATAGAGATCGATGGATTCGCCTCGGCCCGTCCTGTCCTCGGTCACGCGTGCTCCTCCGCGGCCCAGCCCTAGGCCCAGGTCCGACCGTGTTGCCACCAGCCCGCGGCTCCGGACACTCCGACCCAGGATACGCACGAACGGAGTCCCCATCCGTCCAGAGGGGTGGAGAACAGCTCATCCACGCGGACTAGAGTCACCACGCCCCCCAGGACAGGCACAGCGCCCTCGCCGTCGGCTCGAGGAGCATGAGCGTGAGTCACCCGCCCCCAGAAGCGCATTCCCAGCGGAACGTGCTCGAGGCCATGCGCGCATTGCTGTCCGACGACCACAGTTACGAACGCGGACTGGCCGTCCTGCGGGATCTGGTGGACCAGATCGCCCGGGACGAGGGTGCGGCCGGTCTCTGCGACTTCACCGTGGCGCTGTCACTCGGACTGGCGGAGGCACTCGAGCGGATCGCTCACGAGCAGGGTCTCGCCGCCGCGGACCTCGCGGAGGTCTGGTTCGCGGACTGACGGTGGACCGGAGGACCCTCGAGCGCCGGCCTCAGCCGCCATGGCACCGGCCCGGTCAGCCCGGCAACCGCTGCACGGAGACCACCTCCAGCCCCATGGCGCTGCAGAGCGCGAGCAGATCACACAGGTCGGACTGCCCGCCCAGCTCCCCGAACATGATCGTCTGTGGAGGGACGGGACGGACGTCCATCGTGCCGAACGCGCCTTGGGCACGCTCCGAGAGGCGACCGTTCACCCGGACCTCGTACCGCGCAGTAGCCATAGTCGGCCTCGCCTCCTTCCGCCCGCGCCGGGCGCACCCAGCCTCGCCCGACGAATCCCACCCGGCATCGCCCCGCCCGGATGAGTGAGGGCGCGGGCGCCCCGCTCGACCGCTCCAGGCGTCGATTCACCCATCGATTTCGATTCGACGGCCAGCACCGCCGGGAGCGAATTGATGTTCGTGCCGCCGGGCCAACGGAGTTCGGCGTCGAACCACCGGATCTCGACGCGAGACCGCACCGCGGCCGGCATGGTCGAGAAATCGACGGACGGACGGACGGACGGACGGACCTCGCGCGCCCGCCAGGTACTCCCACCTGGACGAAGCCCAGCAGGCTACCTTCACATTCGGGACGGATCACGCTTGTTCCGCGACCCTGGACACTGCCGATCGGTGAGCCTATCGTCATTGCTCTTCGGCCGGAGGCCCTGGACCCGGACCTTGCCCGTAGGCTGACCGGACTCCACCTATAGACCAAATGCCGTTCCTGACCTCCCTGATGGGTCAACCCAGCGTCACAGGAGGCGACGCACGAGCATTTGAGGGCCGACGAACCGATGGGGGATTGATCGCCGTGGCATCCGTTCCGCACGCCAAGATCACGATCCCGCCACTTCCTCCGGAGTTCGTCGTGCGGGCCGCACTCCGTGCGGCCCTCGATGCCGGCGCTACCACCGACGTGACGCTCGTCTGCGCCCCCGCCGGTTACGGCAAGACTCTGCTGCTGGCGGACTGGTCGCGTTCGAGCACGGCGGCGGACACCGCGTGGGTGAGCCTCTACCGCGACGACAACGACCCGAGGAGGTTGTGGGCGTCGATAGTGGCAGCTCTCGCTGCATGCCCGTCGGTCCCCCTTTCCAGTCGCCTGCACGACCGGTGGGTCTGGCGGGCCGATGCGCAGCCGGAGTTCATCGCGGAGCTCGTCGACGCCGTCGAGGCAGTGCCCCGACCGATCCGGTTGATCCTCGACGATGTGCACGAACTGGTCGATCCCGAGGCGCAGCACGGTGTCCAGATCCTGACGCGGAACCACCCTGCCGACATGCAGCTCGTCCTCTCCAGTCGACTCGATCCCCCACTCTCCCTCCCACGGCTGCGCCTCGCCGGCCGGCTCCGCGAGCTGCGCGCCGCGCAGCTGCGCCTCTCACTGCCCGAGACGGCAGCGCTGCTCGAGAAGTCGGGGCTGTGCCTCATGCCCGCGCAGGTCGCCCTCCTGCACCAGCGCACCGGGGGTTGGGCGGCCGGGCTGCGCCTGGCCGCGTTCGGCGTGGCCAACACCGCGGACCGGGACGGGTTCCTGACCCAGTTCTCCGGCGACGAGCGCTCCGTCGCCGACTACATCGTCGGGGAGGTCCTGTCCGACCTGCCCGAGGACGTGCAGGAGTTCCTGCGCGTGATCAGCATCAGCGAACCGGTCCCGACCGGGCTCGCCGCCGAGCTGTCGGGGCGGGAGGACGCCGGCAGAGTGCTCGATGGGCTCGAGCACCGGACCTCCCTGCTGTCGCCCATCGGCCGGCGGCGCGATGCCTACACCGTCCAGGAGCTCCTGCGCACCCACCTGCTCGCCGATCTCCGGCGACAGGGGCTGAAGCGAGCAGCCGAGCTGCACGGCGTTGCCGCCCGCTGGTGGGCGAACCGGCCCGAGCCGGTCCAGGCCCTCGACCACGCGGCGCAGAGCCACGACTCCGAGCTGTTGACGGACCTGCTGCACCGGTTCGCCGTTCCGCTGATCCTTGCCGGGGACCACGAGCCGCTGCGGCGCGCCCTCGCCAGAGCCGGCGCGCAGGCCGTCGCCACGGATCCCTGGCTGGCTCTGACCTCGGCGGTGGCCCACCTCGAGGCCGGGGAGCTCCCTGCTGCTCGGGGCGATCTCCGCCGCGCCCGGCAGTCGTGGCCGGCCGACGGCCCGGCTGACCTGGCCGTGTTGCGCGCGATGGCCGAGCACCTCACCGTCGGTGTCGTCGAACCGGCCGCGTCCTCGACCTCTCCCGCCCTCGGCATATTCGACGAGCTGCCCGTCGAACCCGAACTGGAGGCACTCGCCCGACTGAGCCGCGGCACGGCTCGGCTCGGGGGGGACGACCGGGCCGGGGCACGCGCGGAGTTCGAAGCCGCGCTGCTGCTGAGCCGCAGCCACGGCTTCGACTACCTGACGATGCAGTGCCTCGCCCTCCTGGGCGCCGTCGCGGGCACGACGGGCGACATGCAGACGATGCGGACGATGAGCACCGAGGCCGCTGCTACCGCGGTCGAACACGGCTGGGAGTGCTCGGCGTGGTCCGGCGCCGCCACGGCGATGCTGGCCTATGCCGAGCTCCTGCGAACGGAGACCGCGGAGGCCGAGCGCCTCGCAACCGAGGGCCTCGCGGTGGGTGCAGCAACGTCGCCTCCCCAGCTGCGGTTCGCCCTGCAGGCCGTTCGTGGTGCTGCAGCCTTCGACCGCGGGGACAGGGCGGGTGGGCTGGCCGAGCTGCAGCAGGCACGCTCGGAGTTCGGTGACGAGCCGGCGGGTCCGGAGCAGGTTGCCGCGCTCGCGATGCTGGAGTTCCACGCGGCGCTGCTGCTCGGGCACTCCGCGGCAGCGCGGACGGTACTGGGATGGCTGGCCAGCCGCACCGGCGAGAACGGCGAGCTGCTGCTGATGCGTGCGTGGGCCGACGCGACGAGCAGCCGCGGCGAGCACGCGCGGTCGCTGCTCCGGCCGGTGCTGGAGGGAGCCGCGCCTGCGCTGCTCCCCCAGAGCCTGGTGGAAGCGTGGCTGCTGGAGACATCGCTCGCCGTCACCGCCGGAGAGCGACCGGCCGCCCGCCAGGCCCTGCAGAGCGCGCTGGCACTCGCCGAGCCGCTCGACGCCCTCCGGCCGTTCACGCACGCAGGGCCAGGCATCCGCGAGCTCCTCGTGCACCAGCACGGCAGCTTCGGCGCCTCGGACGCGTTCGCGGAGCGCGCGCTCGCCGCAGGCGCAGGTAATGGAACACGGCAGGCGCTGCTGAGCGAGCGGGAGCTCACGGTGCTCGGGCTGCTCCCGTCCCTGCTGTCGCTGGATGAGATCGCCTGCGACCTCACCGTCTCGGTGAACACCGTGAAGAGCCACGTGAGGTCGATCTACACCAAGCTCGGCGTGAGCAGCAGGCGGCTGGCTGTGCTCTCCGCCCACGAACACGGGCTGCTCAGCGGCGTGCGGCGAAACGAGGTGTCCGAAGCAGTTGCAGGCCGGATTCAGCGCTGACCCGCCCGGACGCGATGGCGTCCACCCAGCGGCCTGGCGTCCCACTCCCACGGCGCCGGCAGGGTCTCGTCGATGTCGTTGATTTCGAAGACGCTCATCGCGACGAGCTCATTCGAGGTGGGGCTCGCTCGCCCCGGCGAGCGCGTGGTGGATCCACCGCCGGGCCCCGGGCTCCAGCGTCAGCGCCTCGACGACGGCGGGTTCGAACCAGGCGGCGTCGGTGGTCTCGTGCCCGTCGGGGTGGGGACGTCCCCACACGACCCAGCCGTGGAAGCACAACACGAACTGCTGGCGGATCTCGTCGCCCGTCGCAGCCTCGACAACGTGTGCCGGATCGCTGAACAACCCGACCAGCCCGGTGATCCGCACGCGCAGGCCCGCCTCCTCGGCCGTCTCGCGCACCGCTGCCTCGACGGCGCTCTCGCCGACATCGACGCGGCCCCCGGGCAGCTCCCATGCACCGCTGTCGCGGCGTCTCACCAGCAGCAGATGGCCCTGCTCCTCGCGGACCGCGACGAACACCGACGGCGTCACGACGGTGGCCACCGGGGCGTCGGGATCACGGAAGTGCACCCTCCGGACGGCACTGAGGCCGGTCCCCCCGCTCCCGGACTCCACGTCCGTCGGCGTCATCGCAGCCTCCCGTCTCCCCTGCCGGGACCGCCGTCGCGGTCCCCGGCGACAGTCCCGTAGGGGTGGGGCACCTGGCATCGCCCACGGGGGGTGAGAGCACGGGTCTTCCGGGCAGGGTGACGACGCGCGTGGGACGGTTCGGCGTCACGGTGGCCCTGGCGCCGTGAAAGGAGACGTCATGACGGAGGCCTCCCGTACGAGCGGCAGCTCGCCCGAGGACCACTACTGGGCGGGGTGGGTCGCCTTCGCCGGGATCATGCTGCTGAACCGCACGAACGACTGACCGGCACTGGACCAGCGTCGTGGACGTCGACACGACCCCGGCTCATCTGCGGCGGGTGATGCCGGTCCGATGCCTGGGGCCGACCGTTGGCCGATCGGCGGTGGCCCCGTGCCAGTAGCGGTGCCCCAGGCACGGATCGAGGAGATCGAGATGCCTTTGTGGGACGTGATCGTATCCATCTTCTGGTTCATGATTCTCTTCACGTGGATCTGGCTGCTGATCTCCATTTTCGGCGACATCTTCCGGGACCACGAGCTGTCCGGCTGGGGCAAGGCGCTCTGGATCCTGTTCCTGGTCGTTGTGCCTTGGCTGGGTGCCCTCGTCTACCTGATCGCTCGCGGCCGCTCGATGAACGAGCGCGCTCGCGCTCAGGCCCTGCGCCACGAGCAGGCGTTCGGGCAGTACGTCCGGGAGACCGCCGGGGCGACGAGCACGGCCGACGAGCTCGCCAAGCTCGCTGACCTGCGAGACCGGGGCACGATCTCGGCCGAGGAGTTCGAGCAGGCCAAGGCCAAGGCCCTGGGCCGTAGCCCGGTGCAGCCTGCTCAGGCGCGCCGCGACCAGCAAGCGGCGACCTCCTCCTCCACCATCACGTGACCTCCATCATGTGACGGAACCACCGCGACGCCGGCGTGCCGCCCGATGAGCGGCGCGCCGGTGTGAGGGAGGCGGAGGAGCAATGCGGCGATCGGTCGGTCGACTCCGCTCCAGGTGGACCGACGAGCGGGAGCTGGCCGAGGCCGTCAACGGCACCGTGGTGGGGTCTGCGGTGATGGTGGCCGCAAGCCTGCACGGCTCTCTCGGCCAGGTCGTGATCGCCGTCGTCGCCACGCTGTTCGTCTACTGGCTGACCGAGCGCTACGCCGACGTACTCGGCTCCGGCGTGCACGGGCCTGCGCCCAACCGGAGCCGCGTCGTCGGTGCGCTGCGGCGCGGTTGGCCGATGCTGCAGTCCTCCTACGCTCCGGTGATCGTGCTGCTCGCGGCCTCGGCGCTCGGTGCGGAGCTGCGGGGAGCGGTGCTGGCGGCGCTGGGGCTGTCCACCGCGTTGCTCGCCGGCCTCGGGTACGAGGCCGCGCGCCGTTCCGGCGCCGCGGCCGCCGCCGCTCTGGGCTGGGCGGCAGGGACCGCCCTGCTCGGCGTTGCCATCATCGGGCTGAAGTACGCCCTGCACTGATGAGCCTGGCAGGACCACGACCTCACACGACATCAGATCCGCCGCTACTCGGGAATCGGATGCGCCGCCACCACGGTGATCCCGAGCGCCTGGAGCTGGACGATGATGCCGTGCAGGTGCGACTCGTCGAGCACCTCACCGTCGATGACCGTCTCCGGTGGAACCTCGGTGATCCGCATGTCGCCGAACGCCGCCCTGGCCTCGTCCGTCAGCCGACCTTCCACCCGGAACTCGTAGTGCATCGTTGCCATCGCCTCATCGCCTCATCTCGGGTCGCGGGCCGGCGGCCGACATCGATCGTCGGCCACCCGGGCACCCTGCGCCCACCTGCCGAACGGGACATCGCCCGGCCCGGGTGGAGTCGCCGAAGATCGCCCGATGGTCGTGGTTCTCGGGGACCAGGTCGGGATACCAGTGGCTGCTCTCGGACGAGCCGTGATGCCGTGGTCACCGCCCTTCGTCGCGCTCCGGCCCCGGGGTCATTCGCCGAAGGTGGTGCTGCCCCGGGGCCGGTGGTCCACGGTCGGGAGGGTGGACGCGGGTAACAGGGCGGTTGGCGGATGAGCGTGGGCGCGCCGGACTCGCGCCCCCGGACCTGGCTGCACCGCGTTCTGCCCGGTGCGGCTGACCTGATGCAGTACCGGCGGTCGTGGCTGCGCCCCGACCTCGTCGCCGGACTTGCGGTCTGGGCGGTGCTCGTGCCGCAGGGGCTGGCCTACGGCGAGCTCGCCGGCCTGTCGCCCGTGACCGGTCTCTACACCGCGCTCGGTGCGCTGCTGCTGTACCCGCTCGTGGGCAGCAGCCGCTACGTCCACATCGGACCGGAGTCCGCGGTCGCCATCGTCACCGCCGCCTACATCGGCGGTCTGGTCGCGGACGCGCCCGAGCGGGCGGAATCACTCGCCGCGCTGCTCTCCCTCGTCGTGGCGGGGTTCCTGCTGCTGGGCGCGCTCCTCCGGCTGTCCGTCGCGGCTCGGCTGTTGTCCACACCCGTGCTGGCCGGATACCTGACGGGCTCGGCAGTCGTGATCGGTGCCAGCCAGCTCGGCAAGATCTTCGCCGTCCCGACGCCGGGCGAGCACTGGTGGCAGAAGCTCGCCGAGGTGGTGGCCGGTCTCCCGGCGATGAACCCGTGGGCGCTGCTCATCGGCGTCACGACCCTCGTCGTCGTGGTCGCACTGCTCCGGTGGGCACCGCGGGTTCCGGGCATCCTCCTCGCGATCGCGTCGGCCACCGCGGTCGTGGCCATCGCCGGCTGGGAGGGCCGGGTTCCCGTGATCGGCGACGTGCCCTCCGGTGTTCCCGTCCCCGCGCTTCCTCGGGTCGCCCCCGGCGACGTGGTCGACCTGCTCGGGGCCGGCGCGAGCGTCGCCTTGCTCGTGTTCGCGAGCAGCATGCTCACGGCCGGCGCTCTCGCCCGGCGCGACCGCGAGCGGGTGTCGGGCCGGCGCGAGTTCCTCGGGCTCGCGGCGTCGTGCGCCGGATCGGGGCTGTTCGGGGGCTTCCCGGCCAACGCGAGCGAGTCCCGCAGCTTCGTCGTGGCCGACACGGGTGCCCGGTCGCAGATGGCGAACCTCGTCGCCGTCGGGCTCACGGCCCTGACGCTGGTGGTGCTGACGCCGGTGTTCCGGTTCCTGCCGCAGGCGGCGCTCGGCGCGGTCGTGCTCGCGGCTGCGGCGAGGATGATCGACGTCACCGCCCTTCGCCGGCTGTGGAGGGTGCGCCGCAGCGACTTCGTGCTGGCGGCGGTCACCGCCGCGGGCGTGCTCGTCGTCGGGGTGCTGCCGGGCATCGGCGTCGGGGTCGCGGTGTCGCTGCTCGAGGTCCTGCGGCGAGCGGTCATGCCACACACGGCTGTGCTCGGCCGGGTCGCGGGCCGCCCGACGTGGCGCAGCACCGACAACCACGAGGGCACCCGGACCGTCCCCGGCCTGCTCGTCTACCGCTTCGACGCACCACTCTTCTTCGCCAACGCCGACGTGCTGCGCGAGCAGGTCCTCCGGCTCGTCGACGACTCCGACCCACCGGTCCGCGAGGTCGTGCTCGACGCCGAGGGCATCGTCGACATGGACATCACCGGAGCCGAGACGCTCGACGAGCTCCTCGACGCTCTCGACGATCGCGGAGTGCGCATGGTGCTGGCCCGCGTGCGCAGCTCGCTCCGCTCCACCATGCGCCGGCTCGGGTTGGACGAGCGGCTCGGACCGGACGCCTTCCACTATCAGATCCGTGACGCCGCGACCGACTTCGTGCGCCGGAACCGGACCACGACGAGCTGACCACGGTCGCGGCCTCCGGCAGCCACCTGCGCCGACGGCCACCTGTCCCGACGGTGGCGTCGCCGTTCCGACCGGGGCCGTCAACCCCCCGTTCCCGGGGTGGTGGACGCCACCGGACCCGGACGGCCCAGGAACTCGATCACTCCGAGCACCCCGAGCAACACCGCGGCGATGATCAGGATCGTGATCCCGGTGGGCTGGTCGAGGAAGACGAACACCAGCGCGGCGAGTGCGACCGCCCCGATCCGCAGGCCGCGCACATGCGCGTGGGCCCAGGTGCCGACCGCGCTGGTCGAGGACGGGCCGACCCGGATCCGGTTCAGCAGCCCGGTGGCCCACCGGCGGACGCCGACGGCCGTCGCCGACTGGCCGGCCAGGAAGGCACCCAGTGCCACGACCAAGGCCAGCACGAGCAGCGATCGCCCGGCGGTTCGCAGGGACCCCACGACGATGTCGAAGCCCGACGCGGCAGCCGGCGCTCCGGCCGGCGGGACGGCACCGACCAGCAGTCCGCGCGCCACGAGCAGCCCGGCCGCGAGCACGACCAGCGCCAGCGCGACGCCCAGGCCGGCGGCGACCACCGCCCGCATCCGCACCCGCGCGAGGTACACGCCCACCGCGAGCAGCAGCAGGGTGATCCACGGCAGCACACTCGCGAGGGAGCCCAGCGTGCTGTAGGCCGTCTGCGCGCGCACCAGCTGGTCGGCCGGAGCGAGCGCGATCGTCGGGTGCACCTCGGGGACCATGGCGACGACGGTCAGGCCTTCCGCGCTCAGCCGCTGCTTCGCCGCGTCGATGAACGGCGCGAGGTCCAGGTACACGGTGCCGCCCTGCACGACGACGGCCTGGCTGTCGCCCGACAGCACCGTCACGGCCTGCTGGTGGGCCACCCGAACGGCCTGGTCCCACGCCGCCGCGAACCGCGGGCTCGCCACGAGCTCGCCGACCTTCTCCCGCACGAAGCTGGTGGTCGCCGACTCAATCGTCGGGGTCAGGGCATGCAGCCGCTGCACGAGCTGGGGTGGCAGGCCCTGCGCCGCGAGGGCGTCGATCGCCTCGTTCGCCAGGGCCTGCACGTCGACGTGTTCGAACACGGTTGTCGTGATCCGGTTCGTCAGGGCCTCCTGCACCGCGGGATCAGCGGCGAGCGGTCCGACGGTCTCGACGAACTGGTCGGTGTCGGAGACCTCGCTGCGCGTCCATACCGCGACGAGTGCGACGGGTGCCAGCGCGCAGCCGAGGACGAGCAGCACGGTGGCGATCACCGATCGCCAGCGGATGTGCCACCGCGGGGGGCGCGGCCGGGTGCGCAGCGCCGAGTTCTCCTCCCGCAACCGCTCGAGCTCGGCGCGTTCGTCGGTCGTCAATGCGGTCCGGACCTCGTCGGGCGGGATCTCGCGGCCCTGCACCTGGGACATCTCCGGTACCTCCGCAGTCTTGACGACAACGCAGCGTCGACGACAAGGCTGGACGGTCGTCCGTCGACGCGATGCGCGCCTCGCCCGCCGCGGATGAGGCAGGGGCCCTCGACGGCCGGAACCATCGATTCCGACGACTGCAGTGATCTGCGTGATCGGGAGGACCAGGATGGCGAAGCTCGACACGGCTCGCGGAATCGCCGGCGTGCTATCGGTGAACCCGATGTTCGCGCGATCCGGCGAGATCGCCGCCGTGCCGCGGCACCGGCTCCCGGACACGCCGATGGATCCCGCGACCGCTTACCAGATCGTCCACGACCACCTCATGCTCGACGGGAACGCGCGGCTCAACCTGGCGACCTTCGTGACCACATGGATGGAACCGGAGGCCGACCGGCTGATGGGCGAGTGCCTCGACAAGAACATGATCGACAAGGACGAGTACCCGCAGACCGCCGAGCTCGAAGTGCGCTGCGTGAACATGCTCGCCGCGCTGTGGAACGCCCCGGGGAACGGCTCGCAGGCGGCCTCGGCGCTCGGCTGCTCGACCATCGGGTCGAGCGAAGCCGCGATGTTCGCCGGGCTCGCGCTCAAACGGCGCTGGCAACAGCGGCGCCGCGCCGCCGGTGCGGACACCGCCCGGCCCAACCTCGTGA
Source organism: Pseudonocardia hierapolitana (assembly GCF_007994075.1). Classification (NCBI taxonomy): domain Bacteria; kingdom Bacillati; phylum Actinomycetota; class Actinomycetes; order Pseudonocardiales; family Pseudonocardiaceae; genus Pseudonocardia; species Pseudonocardia hierapolitana. The sequence goes on from NZ_VIWU01000001.1 coordinate 938,657, forward strand.
TGGGAATCAACGTCCAGGTCTGCTGGGACAAGTTCTGCAACTACTTCGAGGTCGAGCCACGCTTCGCGCCGATGTCGGGCGAGCGGTTCCATCTCGACGCCGCACAGGCCGTCGGGCTGTGCGACGAGAACACCATCGGCGTCGTCGCGATCCTCGGCTCCACCTTCGACGGCAGCTACGAGCCGGTGGCCGAGATCGCCGCCGCGCTGGACGATCTCCAGTCCGGCACCGGCCTCGACATCCCGGTGCACGTCGACGGCGCGTCCGGGGGCATGGTTGCCCCGTTCCTCGACCCCGGACTGGAATGGGACTTCCGGCTGCCCCGCGTCGCGTCGATCAACACCTCGGGACACAAGTACGGGCTGGTCTACCCCGGGGTCGGCTGGGTGGTCTGGCGGGACGCGGAGGCACTGCCGGAGGAACTGATCTTCAAGGTCAACTACCTGGGCGGAGAGATGCCTACCCTCGCCCTGAACTTCTCCCGGCCCGGTGGGCAGGTGGTGGCGCAGTACTACACGTTCCTGCGTCTGGGGCAGGAGGGATTCCGGCAGGTCCAGCAGGAGTGCCGCGACGTCGCCATGTACACATCGGCACGGCTCGCGGAGCTGGGCCCGTTCCGGCTGCTCACCCGCGGGGACGAGCTCCCGGTGTTCGCGTTCACGCTGCACGACGACGTCACGAACTACAGCGTCTTCGACGTCTCGGCCGGGCTGCGGGAGCGCGGTTGGCAGGTGCCTGCCTACACGTTCCCGGCCGACCGGGAGGATCTCGCCGCCCTGCGCGTCGTGGTGCGCAACGGCACCAGTCGCGAGATGGCCGACCTCCTGCTGGACGACGTCGCCCACCTGCTGCCCCGGTTGCAGCGGCAGTCCGCTCCGGCCAGGGGGTCGGACGCGGCGGGCTTCGACCACGCGTCCGCGCACCGCAAGTCCTGAACCGTCACGACGCATCACCGACCAGGCCGAGCACGCCGACCACGACCAGGTAGCCGCCCAGCGCGCCGAAGAACCCGATCGTGATCACCCGCTGGTGCTCGCGGATCCATGAGATGACCCGCTCGAGGAATTCCCGGGACACCGTCGGCCGGTAGACCGACAGCACCAGCGCCACGATGGCGAGGCTGAACCAGATGCCGTTGTAGACCACCACCTGCAGCACGCCGCTCGCGGTGCCGCTCGCGCCTGCGGCGATCGCATTCAGCGCGGCCAGGTAGACGAGCCCGGGCAGGTGGGTGAGCACACCGGCGACCGCGGCGCCGGAGGGCGACATATCCGTCAACCGGCGCCGTAGCCAGCTGTCGGGTTCCCCCGAGCCGCGGGGCCGGGATCGGGGCAGCCATCCGATCCACGCACTGGCGGCGCAGCCCAGCGCGGAGGTTCCCAGCACGAGGTCGAGCAGCGGGCGGACCGCCGACGACGCGCGCGTCGACTGCAGTCCGCCGAGGAGGACGACGACCAGCGTCCCGACGGCGAGGCTGAACCCGAGCCCCACGACGAGGTAGGCCACCAGCAGCCGCTGCGGACGCGGCGTCGAGAGCATCGCGAAGACGGCCGCCGCACTCGTTGGACGGATCACGCCGGTCAGGGCGAGAACGAGCGCCTCCGTGCTCATGTCGCCCAGACCGCTTTCACGCGTTCAGGATCCGGCTCTTCTGCTGCTGGAACTCGGCCTCGGTGAGCACACCCTGGCTCTTCAGCTCGCCCAGCTGCTTCAACTGCGCCAGCGTGTCGTCCATGCCCCCGGCGGCCGCGGGCTCGGGCTCGACGGGTTCCTGCGCGTCGGCCTGCTGCTGGTCCTGGCGGGCCCACCGGCCCCCCTGCCGCCGCGACACCCGGTTGGACACCGCCGTGGCCGTGCCGGCGACGATCGCCGTGCGTGCTATTCCTCGAAGCAGACCGGGCATGTTCATCGTCCTCTCAGGTGTCGGGACCGGTCGGTGGCGATGCCGTATCAGGCGCGGGCGGGCTTGGCCTCCTCGACCGCGTCGAGTGCGTCGAGCAGGGCCGCGACGGGGATGCGCCCACTCGCCACCAGTTCGGCTCCGGCCCGGCGAAGCGCCGACACGAACGGGATCGCCCAGAGGTTCTCGTACACCACGATCGCGGCCGCGGTGCCCGGCTCGATCGCGGCGGCGGCCTCGTCCAGGTCGTCATGAGCGACGAGACCCGACGTCGCGCCCTCCAGGACCCGGAGGTCGAGCTCGCCGTCGCCGTCGAGGTCGGCGATCTCCAGGCCGGTCACCGATCCGTCGGCCTCCTTGCGGATGAAGGCCAGGTCGAGGATGCGCACGGTCCCCCGGTCGACCAGATCGAGGATTCGTTGCAGCACGTCCCCCGGCACCCGCGTATCCGGGAACTCCACGACGAGGTAGTCGACCGGTCCCATCATGTCCAGTTCGTCGCCCATGTCACTCCTTCGTACGGCGCTCGGGCACGTCCGGGAACGCTCGCCCGGGCGTTCCTCCGTGACCTCACCTCCGACGGATGAACAGCGGAGATCAGGTCGGCGCGGCTTTCAGGTCCTGCTTCTGCTGCTCGCGTTCGCTGCGCCGCTCGCGTCGCGACTTCTTCGCAGGCGCATCCGGGTCCGGTTCCTTCGGGGTGTCCCTCAGCAGCGCATCGGCCCACTTGGCCTGCGGATCGATGTCCACGAGCAGCGCCTTGGCCAGCAGCGTCAGCGGGATGGCGAGGATCGCCCCGAGCGGGCCGAGCAACCACGCCCAGAACACCAGCACCACGAACGTCACGGTGACCGACAGCCCCACCGCGTCCCCGATGAACCGGGGCTGGATGATCGACTGGACCACGAAGTTGATCCCGCAGTACACCACGATGACGATCACCATCAGCTGCGGTCCGCCGGTCAGGAGCGCGAGCAGCGCGGGTGGCACGACGCCGATGATGAACCCGACGTTCGGGATGTAGTTGGTGATGAACGACAGCAGGCCCCAGGTGACCGCGAGCGGGATGCCCAGCAGCGCCAGCGCGACCGAGTCGAGCACCGCCACGATCAACCCGAAGACGGTCGTCACCAGCAGGTACTGCCGGGTGCCCCAGGCGAAGTGTCCGAGCGCGTCGGCGATTCTCGGCCGGTCCGCCGCGATCGACGCCAGCCGGTCCCCGGTGCCCCCGGCCTCGACGCTGAGGAAGAGCAGCAGCGCCAGCAGGAACACGAGGTTGGACGCCAGCCCGGCCACGCTGCTCAGCAGCGACCCGAGCACGCCTGCGAAGCTGCCGAGGCTCAGGGAGCTCCTCGCCTGCGCGAGCTGCTCCGGTCCCACTCCCAGCGCGGCCAGCTGCGCGGTCGCGGACGTCACCAGGCCGTCGGCCGTCGACGCGTACTTCGGCAGCTCGGTCGCCAGCCGGGCAACGGAGAAGACGATGCCGAGGGCCAGCCCCAACATGATCGCGTAGACGAGGAGGATCACCACGAGTGTCGTGGCCCATCCCGGCCACCCGTGGCGCCGTAGCCAGCTCTGCGCCGGCGCCACGGCGATCACGATGATGAGTGCCATGAACGCCGGGCCGATCAGCCACGCGACTGCCTGCACCCCTGCGAGGACGATCACCGTAGCGGCCGCACCGACGAGGATGACCATCGCCCGCGGCAGGCCACCCTGCCGTGCTGGCGGCCGTGAGCGGACACCGTCCGAGGATGGACGGGCGGCCGGGATGGCGGGAGTGCCTGCCGGTGTGGTCACCCCCGGACGGTAGGGCCGGCGCCGGACCCCCGGCGTCACCCGCGGCGGGCGAATGCAGCTACTGCAGCCCTGAGCGCGGGGCGCACGTCACCCTCTCCCCCCGCCTCCGGCCGACGGCGAGCCCCGCCGCAAGATCACCACGAGCGCCAGGATCGTCAGCAAGGCCCCGAGGAACAGCCCAGAATCCGACAGCACCAGCCCGATCAGCAGCAGGATCGCCGCAAGAGCGACGCCCGCCCACGTCACCCAGCGCAGGAGCCGCGCCCGCCACGGCGTGGGCCACCGGCGCAGGAGTCCGGCCAGTGCCGGATCCTCGGCGGCGAGGGCTTCCTCGATCGCGCGGAGGGCACGTCGCTCCCGTGGGGTCAACTTCATCGCCGCCTCCTACCGCTGCCCGTCGGGCTCGATCCCAGGACGGCCTGCGCCGGGCGCGGCCAGCACGACCGTCATCACCCGCAGCGCGTAGGGCGACGACGCGCTCGAGACCATCACCCGGGCGTAGAGCTCGGTGAAGGTCGACACGGCCACGGCGGCCATCGCGGCGGAGAAGGCGGCGAGTGTCATCTGAGCCTCCCCGGTCAGTAGCTCGGTTCGGGAACCGGCGCATCGGTCCCGCCGTCACGGGACGGCCCCGGAGCGAGCTCCTTCCGGGGGAAGCGCGCACGCACCTCAGTCCCCCGTCATCCGCGGGCGGTTCGGTCGAGCGCCTTGTCGAGGGTGATCGCGGCGTCGATGAGCGCGAGGTGGGTGAAGGCCTGCGGGAAGTTGCCGATCTGCTCGCCGGTGAGGGCGATCTCCTCGGAGAACAGCCCGACGTGGTTGGCGTAGGTGAGCATCTTCTCGAAGGCGAGCCGGGCGTCCTCGAGCCTGCCGGCCCGCGCGAGCGCGTCGACGTACATGAACGAGCAGAGCGAGAAGGTGCCCTCCGAGCCGAGCAGACCGTCGGGCGATGCGCCGGGGTCGTAGCGGTAGACGAGGCTGTCGGTCACCAGCTCGTCGTCCATCGCCCTCAGCGTGGAGGCCCACATCGGGTCGTGCGGGGCGACGAACCCGACACTGGACATCCGCAGCAGCGACGAGTCCAGCACGTCGCTGGCGTAATGCTGGACGAACGCCTTCCGTTGCGCGTTCCAGCCCTTGGTCATGATCTGGTCGTAGATCGCGTCCCGGGCCTCACGCCAGCGATCGACGGCGGCGGGACGCCCGTGCGAGGCCGCCATCCGGATGCCCCGGTCGAACGCCACCCAGCACATCAGCCGGCCGTAGGTGAAGTCCTGGCGGCCGCCGCGGGTCTCCCAGATTCCCTCCTCCGGTTGGTCCCAGTGCTCGGCGAGCCAGTCCAGGAGTTCGCGGATCGCGATCCAGCCGCGGTGCCCGACCTGCAGGCCGTGCTCGTCGGCGAAGAAGATGCTGTCCAGCGCCTCGCCGTAGATGTCGAGCTGGAGCTGGTCGGAGGCGCCGTTGCCGATCCGGACCGGGCGCGAGCGGCGGTAGCCCGACCAGTGCTCCAGCGACTCCTCCTTGAGATCCGATGACCCGTCGACCCGGTACATGATGTTCAGGGGGCCACCCTCGCCCCCCACGCGCTCGGCCACCCGGTCCCGCAGCCAGCCGCTGAACTGCGCCGACTCCTCGGTGAAGCCCAGCCGCAGGAGGGCGTAGATCGAGAACGACGCGTCCCGTACCCAGGTGAAGCGGTAGTCCCAGTTGCGCTCGCCGCCCACCTGCTCGGGCAGCCCCGTGGTCGGAGCGGCCACCATCCCGCCGGTCGGGGCGTAGGTCATCAGCTTGAGCGTGATCGCCGAGCGCTGCAGTGTCTCCCGCCAGCGGCCGGTATAGGTCGACTGGGCCAGCCATGAGCGCCAGAACTCGACCGTGTCGTCGAACATCTGCCGGAACTCCGCCACCCGGATCTCGCGCGGCGGGCCCTCCGCCGCCGACTCCAGCACCACACCTCGCACGTCCCCGGCCTTCAGATCGATCGACACCCGAACGTCGCCCTCCTCGACGCGGACCTCCGCCAGGCGCGCGTCGTCGGGCTCCCGCACCGCGTGCAGGGTCAACGTCAGGGCATCGGTGCTGAACACCGCCCCGTGCTGGGTCAGCTCCGTCCGGTGCGCCCTACGGCCGTACTCGAACCGCGGGGCGATGTCGACCTCGAAGCTCATCTCGCCGCGGACGCAGCGCAGCATCCGCACGAGCCGGTGGTTCCCGGTGGCCTCCCGGCCCGACGGCGTCATGAAGTCGACGACCTCGCCCACCCCGGCCTCGGTGATGAACCGCGTGATGAGCACGGCCGTGTCCGGGAAGTACATCTGCTTCGACTCGCAGTCACGGCTGGGCCGGACCCGGAAGTGGCCCCCACGCTCGTCGTCGAGGAGAGCACCGAAGACGCTCGGAGAGTCGAAACGCGGGCAGCAGAACCAGTCGATCGATCCATCCGTACTCACCAGCGCCGCCGTCTGCAGGTCGCCGATCAGCCCGTGGTCGGCGATCGCTGCCTCGGTCATGACTGCCTCCTCCGTACCGAACGAGAGACCGCTCCGCGAGCAAGTCACGCCCCACGGTCAAGGCCACCCTGCCCGGACGGAACGGCCGAGGCATCACCCGCGACGGACGAGCGACCGCAGTCGCCTCCACGGCCCCGCCCTGTTTCTGCCCGGTTGCGCCCGCTGCCCGATAGCGCCCCGGTTTCGGCCGGGAGCGCGCGACGACCCGCACGCTGCTCACCTCAGCGAGGTGATGCGTCGCCGTCGGCGCCGCCGGACCGTGGGCTTCCTCGACGTCGCACTCAACCGGCGCCCGAGGAGTCGACGTGTCCGACGGCCGGCACTACGACGTCGTCGTCATCGGCACCGGCGCGGGCGGCGGCACGCTCGCGCACCGGCTCGCCCCGTCCGGGATGCGTGCTGATGCTCGAACGCGACTCGGATGATCGAGGGGGAGCACCGTGGCAGCAGACCGAGTGGATGCTCTTGTCATATTCGGGGCAACAGGTGACCTGGCGAAGCTGGAGACCTTTCCCGCCCTGGTGGGCCTGGTGGACCGGGAGGTGCTCGACGTCCCCGTCATCGGGGTCGCCAAGAGCGGCTGGAACCTCGACCGCTTCCGTGACTACGCCGCGCGGTCGCTGCGGGATAACGGCATGGACGTCGAGTCGCCGGCGGCGCGGACGATGCTCGGCCTGCTCCGTTACGTGGACGGGGATCTCGGCGACGACGCCACCTACGCGGAGATGTCCCGGCAGATGGGTGACGCCCGGCGGGCCCTGTTCTACCTGGAGGTGCCCCCGTTCCTGTTCGGCCGCATCGCCGAGGGCATCTCGAAGGCGGGACGGGCCGAGGGCGCCCGGGTGATGGTGGAGAAACCCTTCGGCACCGACCTGGACAGCGCCATCGCGCTCAACGAGACCATGCACCGGTACTTCCCGGAGGACGCCATATATCGCGTCGACCACTGGCTGGGACTGGATCCGCTCAACGACGTCCTCGTTGCCCGGTTCGCCAACTCGATGATCGAGCCGCTGCTCAACCGCGACCACGTGGAGAGCATCCAGATCACGATGGCCGAGGCCTTCGACGTCGCCGACCGGGGCCGGTTCTACGACGGGACCGGCGCGATCCGCGACGTCGTGCAGAACCACATGCTGCAGGTGCTGGCCACCGTGGTCGCCGACCCGCCGGACGGCTCCGGCGTGAACTCGTGGCTGGACGCGAAGGCGCGCGTGGTGTCCGCACTGCGGCCGCTGACGCCTGCGGACACAGTCCGCGGCCAGTACGACGGCTACCGCGACGTGGACGGTGTCGACGCGCTGTCGACGGTGGAGTCGTACGTCGCGGTCCGGCTCGCGCTCGACTCGTGGCGGTGGGCGGGCGTGCCCCTGCTCATCCGCGCCGGCAAGACCCTGCCCGTGACCGCGACGGAGATCAGTATCAAGTTCCGCCCGGTGCCGTACGACGTGTTCGCGATGTTCGGTGTAACGGGCAAGAACCTCACCAACGCGCTGCGGTTCCGCATCTGGCCGAACACTCAGATCAGCCTCACGCTGGCCGGGAAGAAGCCGGGCCCGGGAGCCGAGCCGCGACTGAACGACCTCGTGTTCGCCGAGCACGCCGGTGAGGAAATGCGACCCTACGACCGGCTCATCGGCGCCGCCCTCGACGGTCGCCGGGTCTTCTTCGCCCGGCAGGACACCGTGGAGGCGGCGTGGCGCGTCGTCGACCCGGTTCTCGGCGACGCCGTACCCGTGCACACGTACCCGCGGGGCAGCTGGGGACCGAAGGAGGCCGACAGCCTGCTCCCGAACGGCGAGACCTGGCACGACCCGGCCTGACCGATGCCGAGAACGCCATGCAGCGAACCTGTGCCGGCCGCGCTCCGTCACGACGCGCGGCACGCCCGCTCCACCTCCGGAAGCGTTTGCAACGGCCGCCGCGGGCCCCATCACCCGGCGGAGATGACGGGGTCTTGGTCGGGGGCGAACCGCGCGGCCACCACATGGGCGACCACGACGGCGACGATGACGAGCGGCATGACCGCGAGGCCGTCGGCGTACAGCAGCAGCGTGGCCAGCATCACCGAGGTCAGCGGCAGCTTCAGCATCACCGCGCACATCGCGCCGATGCCCATGGCCACCCCGGCGACCATCGGCAGCCCGGGCAGGTGCGACAGCGCGATCCCGCCCGCCGCGCCGATGTACAGCGCCGGGAACACCGGCCCGCCCCGGAAGCTGCTCAGACACAGGCCGTACGCGAGCCCCTTGCACACCAGGAGCATCAGCAGGGCGCCGACCGAGTAGCCGGCGCTGCCCTGCAGCAGCGGGCTCAGTTCCGCCTCCCCGGAGAACAGCACGTCCGAGGCGCTGTGGCCGGTCACGGCGACGTAGGCGATCGCAAGCCCCGCGACGGCCAGCCCGATCACCGGCGTGAGCAGCACGGTGTGCCGCTCGACGTGGGCCCGCAGGGCGGTCGCGAGCCACCGGATACCCGACCCGACCAGCGCGGCGAGCACCCCGATGACCAGCGCCCAGCCGAACTGCGCAACGTCCGGATGGTCGAATTGCGGCAGGCCGGGCAGTGCCAGCTCGGCCGGGCCGATGCCGGTCAACGCGTTGAGCCCCACGAAGATCAACGAGCCGATCCCGGCGGCCAGCAGGCCCGGGAGCAGCACCAGCCCGAGCGTGGCCCCGCCGAGTCCGGAGGCCTCCATCAGCAGGAAGGCACCGGTGATCGGTGACCCCAGCAGCGCGCTGACCGCCGCGAAGCTCCCGGCCGCCGCGACCACCGCGGCGACCCGCTGGGGGACGTCACGCCGGGCGAGGCGCACCGCGCACACGGCGAGGCCACCACCGAGGGCGATCAGCGGTGCCTCCGGCCCGAGCACGACCCCGAGCCCCAGGCTCGCGAGCGCCGCCAGCAGGACACCCGGCAGCTCGACCGGCTTCGGCACGGCACCCGGTTCGAACCGGTCGACCGGCGAGTGGCCGCCTCTGCCCGGTAGGTGCTGGACGGTCAGGCCGACGAGCACGCCGGAGATCCCGAGCATCGGCAACGGCCACCACAGCGGCGCCGTGGCGAATCCGAGCGCCCGCGGCAGGTCTGCGTACACCCAGCTCTGCAGCATGTTGACCAGATGCAGGAAGTAGTAGGCGGCGGCCGAGATGGGCACTCCGATGACCGCCGCGATGACCAGCAGGCGCAGGTACGCCGGGGATCGCAGCTGGGCTTCCGCATCCGGCGGGGTCGCCGTCCCCGCCGGAGCCGCCGCCGTGTCCCCCATCGACGCACCTCCCCGCCCATCGGCCACCAGCGCACGGTGCGCGGCCTGGCGAGGCGGGGCATCGTCCGGGCCGGGTGAGTGGTCGGAGCCATCTCCCGCGGGTGATGCCGACGTCGGTCCGGGCGCTCAGAATCCGGCGATGGGTACCAAGCGGACCACCAAGCCGACCGCGCAGGCGAACGGCACCGGCTCGGAATCCGTCGCCACGAATTGGGCCCCGCACACCACCACATCGTGGACGACCGGGCTCGCCCGCTTCGCCGGTCTGGCGATGGCCCTGCTCGGCGTGCTGTACATCGTCACCGGGACGGGCGCACTGTTCCAGAGCACCGAGGCCGTGCCCGGCCTGGTCCACGTGTTCTCGATCGACGCCGTCACCTGGGGCTGGATCCACATCGTCGCCGGCGCGCTGGTGGGTCTCGCGGGGATGGCCGTCATCATGGGGACGTTGTGGGGACGGGTGATCGGGATCGCGCTGACCGCCGTCGCCATCGGGGTGAGCTTCCTGTCGCTGTCGCACCATCCCGTGCTGTCGATCCTCGGGATCATGCTGGGCCTCGCCGTGATCTGGGCCCTCTGCGTCTTCGACGAGGAGGCCTCAGCGGCATCGCCCACCATGCTGGACTGATCGACAGGACGTCACGCTCCCCCGCACGGCTCGGTTCCATCCCGGCGTCTGGAAGGCGCGAACCATGGACGTGTTGGTCATCGTCGTGGTAGTCGTGGTGACTGCACTCGTCTTCGATTTCACGAACGGCTTCCACGACACGGCGAACGCGATGGCGACCTCCATCGCCACCGGAGCGCTGCGCCCCAAGGCCGCCGTCACGATCGCGGGAGTCCTCAACCTGGCCGGTGCCTTCCTCTCCGTCGAGGTGGCCAAGACGATCTCCGGTGGGATCGTCGCCGAGGCCCTGATCACCCCGGTCGTGATCTTCGCCGGGCTCGTCGGGGCCATCCTCTGGAATCTGCTGACCTGGCTGCTCGGGCTGCCCTCCAGCTCCTCGCACGCGTTGTTCGGCGGGCTCATCGGTGCCACCCTGATGGCGGCAGGGCCGAACGCGGTCAACGGCACAGCCGTCCTCGGCAAGGTCGTCCTACCGGCCGTCATCTCGCCGCTCCTCGCCGGTCTCGTGGCCGTCACGGCGACGTTCCTCGCCTACCGGATCACCGCGCGTGCCGACGCCGGGACCGCCCATCGCGGCTTCCGGATCGGTCAGGTGGTGTCGGCCTCGACGGTCGCGCTCGCTCACGGCACCAACGACGCGCAGAAGACGATGGGTGTGATCACGCTGACGCTGATCACGGCGGGGGCTCTCGCCCCCGGCTCCGCGCCACCGTTCTGGGTGGTCGCCGCCGCGGGTCTGGCGATCGGGCTGGGCACCTATGTCGGCGGCTGGCGGATCATCCGGACGCTCGGCAGGCGGATCAGCGACATCCAGACGACCCAGGGCTTCACCGCCGAGACCACGAGCGCCACGGTCATCCTGGCTTCCAGCCACCTCGGCCTCCCGATCTCCACGACACAGGTGTGCACCGGTGCGATCTTCGGTGCCGGCGCGGGACGCAGGCTTGCGACAGTGCATTGGAGCGTCGCGGGCCGGATGGCACTGGCCTGGGCGGTCACCCTGCCCGCCGCCGCGGTCGTCGGAGCGGCCGCCTCCTGGACGGCGGCGAGCGGGCCGTTCGGCGTCGTCGTGGTCGCGGTGAGCGGGCTTGCGCTCGCGGCCGGCATGTACGCCGCGTCGCGCCGGAACCCGGTGAACGCGCTCAACGTCAACGACGTGCCCACGCTTCCGCCCGCACCCGCCGCGGCCCGCTCGGGTCAGGAGGCCGCGTGACCATCGACTGGGGTTCCCTCGTCCTCGCCGCGGTCTTCTCCGCCGCCGTCACCGTGGGCGTCGTGTCGCTGGTCGCGTTCGCGGTCGTCGGGCTCTCGGCACGCGTCCACCGGCCGATCGGCGGCCGCAACGACGGCGCCCCACCACCGCTGCGACCCGCGGTGGGCACAGCCATCGCCGCGGTCTGCACGCTGGCCGTCGCGTTGATCGTCGGGTACGGCCTGTTCCTGGTCGTGACGTGAAGCTCGTCCGGCTCCTCATGGACAGGGTCACCCCTTCAGGGTGATGCACCCCTTCGAATTGCCGTGCGAAAATTTCTGGCTTCATGGATACCGAAGGAGCACGCAGCATGGGCTCATTGAAGAACAGACTGTCGAAGTTCGCGAAATCATCGAAGGGGATAAAACTGCGCGACGAGGCGATGCGCAAGGCCAAGGACCCGAAGGTGCGGGCAAAGATCGCCAAGAAATTCGGGAAGAAAGGCTAGCGGGAACGCCCATGACCGTTCCCGCGGCTTCCGTATCCGGCAGGCAACGCGCAGCCGCCGCGGTCGCGCTCCTCACCGCGGTGCTGACGGTTGTGCTCGCCGTCGTGGTAGCGATCACCGACTTCCCGGAGGGCCTCGGGGTGCTCGGTTGCGTCGCGATCGCGCTGGGAGCTGCCTGGTTCGGGGTGGTGCGAGGCGGCAGGCAACGCGGCGTGGGGATCGCCGTGGCGGTGCTGGCCCTCATGGTCGGCGCGGCGCTGCTGATCCGCAACGGCAGCTGGCTCCCCTTGATGCTGCTCGTGCTCGGTATCGCGATCTGGCACGCCGCGGCCCGCGCGGCGTTCCAGGCGCACGTTCACCTTCCGGCTGCCGATCGGCCGCGGCGACCGGTGCTGTTCGTCAACCCGTGGTCCGGCGGCGGGAAGGCCGCCAAGGTCGGGCTGGCCGACGAGGCCGCCGCCCGGGGGATCAGGACCGTGGAGCTGCACCGCGGCGACGATCTCGAGCAACTCGTCCGCGACGCCGTCGCCGAGGGTGCCGACGGGCTCGCGGCGGCAGGCGGGGACGGCACACAGGCCATCGTCGCCACAGCTGCCGCCGAACACGGCCTGCCCTACGCGTGCATTCCCGCCGGCACCCGCAACCATTTCGCGCTCGACCTGGGGGTGGATCGCGACGACGTCGTCGGGGCCCTCGACGCCTTCGTCGACGGCGGCGAACACATCGTCGACCTCGGGGAGGTCAACGGCCGGGTGTTCGTCAACAACGTCTCGATGGGCCTGTACGCCGAGGCGGTGCAGAGCGAGGGCTACCGCGACGCGAAGATCCGCACGTTGCTCGACACCGCACCAACGGTCCTGGGTCCCGCCGGCTCCGAACTCGACCTGCGCTGGAGCTCTCCCGACGGTGTGGCCCACACGTCGGCGGCCACGATCCTGGTGTCCAACAACCCCTACCGGCTCGGCCGCGCCGTCGGATCGGGTACCCGCCCGCGGATCGACACCGGACAGCTCGGCGTCGCCGTGGTACCCGCACGCGGCGAGGACGGGACGGCAGGGCACGGACCGTCCTCACTGCTGAGGCAGTGGTCGACGCAGGCGTTCCAGATCGACTCGGCACAACCGGTCCCGCTGGGAATCGACGGTGAGGCGGTCGTGCTCGACCCACCGATCCGCTTCCGGATCCGCCCCGGCGCGCTGCACGTCCGCATCGCCCCGCAGCACCCCGGGGCGTCGCCGTCGGCGATGCAGCCCGACCGGGTCGTGGACGGCTTCCGCGCACTGGCAGCGATCGCCGCGGGCCGGGTGCCGACGCCGGACGTGCTGCACCGCCAGGACCACCGAGCAAACGAGCAGCTGTGACCGAGAACGACCGGGCGACTGTCTTCTGACCCCCGACGTGACCGATCGGCTCCCGGACGGGCCGAAGAGGAAGCCCGTGTCCGCATGCCACCAGGATGGCCCGGTCACGCCGTGCTCGTGCGTCGCCTGCGGCCGCCGTACACGCCACCGCCCGCGTAGCTGGCGATGTCGGCGAGCACCGCGATCCCCATCCAGAGGAGGTCCAGGCCGCCGACCAGCCCACCCGGCGCCACGATCACGTACATCAGGGTCGTCCAGGGAAGGATCAGGAATCCCAGGAACGGCACGATGAACGAGCCGAAGGTCGCATCCCAGCGCATCGGCTGGATCAACCACCAGATGACGATCACGGACCGCGGGCCGAACAGCAGTAAGATCAGGAACAGGCACATGGCAGTCCTCCCAGGGAATGTCGCGCCTCTGTCCAGGCCGCCGTCAGGGCGCCTGCGGCCCGCGCGTCGCGGTTCATCCCGCCGTGCGTTCGAGGTCGATGGTGCGGCGGCGATGCGGGCGCGGCCTCATCCCATCCCCCCGGCCCTCGGCGCGTCGCCGTCGTGCGCCGGTGACCGCCCGACGAGCGCACGGATACTGACGAGAGCGGGTGGGGCCAGCAGCACGATCGGGACGATCGCGAGCACGGCCACCTTCAGGCCACCGGCGCCGAATAGCGCATTGATCGCGGCGATCAAGGACAGCAGCCACACCGCGGCATAGACGAGGTTGACCCAGGTCGGCGGGGCGCTGCCCGCGGCCCAGCCGCGGCGAAGCCGTGCGCGGAGCGCGAGAAAGAAGGCGACGCCGGCGACGACAGCAACGGCCAGCACCAAGAGGACCACAGAGCTGATCAACGGGTCCCGCTGGTTCGCGTACGCCCCGGCAGCGACGAAGAGGCCCGTGCACAGACCCACGACGACCGCCTGCACCCAGGCCGGTCGTTTCGTGAGGAACGCGGCCAACAACGCCCAGATCATCAGATCCTCCAGTCAGGAGACTCGCTCAGCCCTGGTGCGTAGCGCGCGGTGCTGGACGAGCCATCCGACAACAGCCAAGATCACCCAGGCGGCGGTGGCGAGTGCACTCTGCACGCCGGTGGTGGGTTGACCGAGGAAGGCGAGGCTGGACGGGGCGAGGGTCGCCAGTGCGTTGAGGATGATGCTCGCGCCGCTGAGCGCGGTCACGGCCGCGAGCAAAGGCTCTCGGTACCGGTCGGCCAGGAATCCGACGATCAGACCGAGGGCCGCCGCGAAGAGCACCGCGACCAGTGCACTGCCCTCACCCAGGGCCACGTGCACGTAAACCTTGAGTGCGATCGTGGCGCCGGCGAGACCACCGATCACCCACATCGCGAACCTGAACACCAACGAGACGAGGACGAGCCCGGCGATCGCTCCGCCGACAGCTATGACGAGTCCGACGGGCCCGTCCGCGCCGAGCAGGTCGGCGAACGCCCAGGCGAGCGCGAAGCCCAAACAGAGCCCGGTCAGCCGCAACGAACGGCCCCCGGCGAAGCACAGCACCAGCCCCACCAGGAGGAGGAGCACGCCGGCAGGTAGGGCTGTCGCGGTCATCGACCGATCGTGGCCGTCCTCGAGCCTCGTGCCTTCACCTGCCTGGGGTGAGCGGCGGCACGAGCTGACCTCAACCTGAACCCTGTTCGTCCACGGGCGGCGCCGGCTCGGTCGCCGTACGCGCTGCTCTTCGATCCGCTCGTTCCTGCTCCACCTCAGCGCTCAGGAGGGCGCGGGTCTCGGCCGTTGGCCCCACGGCAGGTTGCCACCGGCGGGCACGCGGATCTGCATCCATGAGGACCGCCTTGGCGAGCAGTGTCAGCGGGACCGCCAGAATGGCTCCGATCGGGCCGATGATCACAGCCCAGAACAGCACCGAGAACAACGTCACCGTCTGACTCAGCGAAACCGCTTGGCCGACGACCCGGGGCTGGACGATCGACTGCACGACCGCATTGATGACGGCGTAGACGACCAACACGACGATCGCTGTCGACCAGCCTCCCACGAGGAATCCGAAGAAGAGCGGTGGAATGAGGGCGATGAAGTAGCCGACGTTCGGAATGAAGCTGCAGAGGAAGGAGAGCATTCCCCACAAAAGCGCGGACGGTACGCCCAGTAAGGCTAACGCAATGGTGTTCAGCGTTCCCTGCACGATGCCGAGCAACGTGGTCACGACCATGTAACGCCGCACATTCGACGTGTACTGCGTGATCGCGGCGATGAAGTCCGGGTTGACCTCTCGGAGCTGGCCGAAGATCACGCGAGCGTACGCTGAATCAGCCGCCATCAGGATCATCATCGTGAGAACGATCACCAGCGCTCCGGTCAGCGCCGCAACTCCGCCCAGCGCACCGGCGACCGTTGCCACGATGTTCCGGGGGTCGATCCCGGCCACAATGGCCTGGATCTGCGCCTGACCGATTCCCACGCTCCCCAGCCATCGAGCGACACTCTCACCGATTTGGGCGAATTGATCCGAATAGGTCGGCAACATCGCCAAGAACTGGGCCAAGGCGATCACGATCGCATACACGAATGCGGCCAGCACCCCGAACACGACGAGGACGATGGTTGGTGTGGCGATTCCCCTCGGCACGCCGCGCGCCGGCAGCCAGTCGCGAACGGGAGCCGCGCAGATCGTGAGGACGAGCGTGAGGAGCGTCGGAGCCAGGATTCCCCGCAGGCTGCTGATGCCGATCCCCGCGACGGTCGCCCCGGCCAGACCGACGAGAATGATGGCGGCCCGCGGGTACCTCTTCAGGGAGAGGCCATCAGCAGTCGTGGTGCTGCCACCTTCGACCACCTCCGGTGCGGCCGGGGATGTTGGCGGGGTATTGGAATCTGTCGACATCGCCACCTACGGCGTCATGATGTTGAAGGACGGGTTGCCTCTCTCGAGCACGTCCAGCAGCGACTGCAGGACCTTCCCGTCACCCGCGACGTCGGCACCGGGACTTGTGGTGTCGCCTCCGAGGAGCCCGAGCATCCTGCTGGTCGTCAAGGTCAGGGTCATGTCCGCGGTGTTGTCGGCCGGTCGCTCGCGGTGGACGAGCACACCGTTGTGCAGGGTGAGCCGGTGATTGGTGTCGATGTCGGTGAACGTCACGTCGAGGGACAGGTCGAGGTCCCACGCGCGGGGTCCGTTGACCGAGATCGCCAGCGAGTCGAACAGCTGCGCCGGGGTCAGCTGGGCGACGATCGCGGGCGCGGCCGTGACGGCCGGGGTACCGAAGTTTCCTTCACGGAGTTCGGTGGCGCCGGACAGGAAGAAGTTGCGCCACGTGCCGTTCTCGGCGCCGTAGCCCAGTTGCTCGAGGGTGTCCGCGTACAGCTCACGGGCAGGGCCGTGGTCCGAGTCGGTGAAGACCGCGTGGTCCAGCAGGGTGGCCGCCCACCGGTAGTCGCCGGAGTCGAACGCCGCCTGGGCGAGCTCGACGACCCGGTCGATGCCCCCGAGCGCGCCGACGTAGCGGGTGGCGAGCTCGGCGGGCGGGTACGGCCACAGCCGGGCCGGGTTGCCGTCGAACCAGCCCATGTAACGCTGGTAGATCGCTTTGACGTTGTGGCTGACCGAGCCGTAGTAGCCGTGAGTGCTCCACGAGTCCGTCAGGGCGGGCGGCAGTTCGATCATCTCGGCGATCTCGACCCCGGTGAACCCGTGGTTGAGCAGGCGCACGGTCTGGTCGTGCAGGTACGCGTACAGGTCGCGCTGGGTCGAGAGGAATGAGACGACCCGCTCGCGGCCCCACGTCGGCCAATGGTGGGAAGCGAAGGCCACGTCGGTCCGCGCCCCGAACGTGTCGATGGCCTCGGTCAGGTACTGCGACCACACGTGCGGGTCACGCACCAGGGCCCCACGCAGGGTCAGCAGGTTGTGCAGGGTGTGGGTCGCGTTCTCCGCCATGCACAACGCGCGGTACCGCGGGAAGTAGAAATGCATCTCCGCGGGAGCCTCGGTCCCCGGTGCCATCTGGAACTCGATCTCCACCCCGTCCACGGTGAGGGTCTGGCCGGTCGTGGTGATGTCGTGGGTGGGCACGATCAGCCCGATCTCACCGGTCGACGTCGTCTGCCCCAACCCTGCGCCCACCTGGCCCTGAGGGCCGCGCGCGAGCGCCGCGCCGTACATGTAGCCCGCGCGGCGGGCCATCGCCGTGCCCGCGTAGACGTTCTCCTCGACCGCGTGCTGGGTGAAGCCCTCCGGGGCGATCACCTGAACCTTCCCGGCGTCGACGTCGTCCTGCACGGCGACCCCGAAGACGCCACCGAAATGGTCGACGTGGCTGTGCGTGTAGATGACCGCAACCACCGGCCGGTCACCGCGATGCTCGCGGTACAGAGCCAGTGCCGCGGCCGCGGTCTCGGTGGAGATCAGCGGGTCGATGACGATCAACCCGGTGTCACCCTCGACGATCGTCATGTTCGACAGGTCCAGACCGCGCACCTGGTAGATGCCCTCGACCACCTCGAACAGACCTTGCTTCGCCACCAGCGTCGACTGCCGCCACAGGCTCGGGTTCACCGTCGCCGGCGCCTCGCCGGTCAGGAACGCGTAGCTGTCGCTCTCCCACACCACCCGGCCATCAGCAGCACGAACCACGCCCGGCTCCCACGCCCCCAAGAACCCCCGAGCGGCGTCATCGAAGTCCGCTGTGTTCCCGAACGGCAGCGTCGTGGACATCTCCCGATGGGCGAACTCCGTGGACCCGGTCGGCGGCTTCTGGATCATCAGCGCCCTGCCCATCGTCGAAGCGTGTCCGGTCAACGCGACCCTCGCGTCTCGTGGCACCGGTCCGCGTCACTCATTGCGGGTGATCCGCGGGTCGTGGGGCTGCCTCGGCGTCGCCGTACGGCGATGGCGAGGCGGGATGGCTCACCGACCGACGACCAAGGACGCCGAGCACCCGCCTCCGTCACCGATCCCGTCCTGCTCACGCGGCCTCATCCCTGACGGATGAGGCGCCTCGCCGCAGTCGTCGGGCAGGTTCGGTGCCCACCCGAGGACGGAGCGGGCCGGTGACGAGGAAGCACAGTGACGAGGAAGCACTACGACGAGCTGACCCCAGCTGCCCGCAAGCGCCTGATCGTGGCGTCCCTGCTGCGGGCAGGCGCATCGGTGACTCTGCTGACGGCCGTGTACTACACCATCCCGCTGGACCGGCCGCTCAATGCCGCCACCTGGATCCGGTTCGTGCTCGGCCTGGGGGCCTTCGCCGCGGTCATCGTCTGGCAGGTGCGGGCCATCCTCGCCTCCGACGTCCCGCGGCTGCGCGCCGTCGAGGCCGTCGCCATCGGCCTCCCGATGCTCCTGCTGCTGTTCGCCTCGACCTACCTCCGGATCTCCCGCGATGCCCCGGACAGCTTCAGCGAGGCGCTGGGCCGGACCGACGCGCTCTACTTCACGGTCACCGTCTTCACCACCGTCGGCTTCGGAGACATCGCACCACGCAGCGAACTCGCGCGGATCCTCACGATGATCCAGATGATCACCGGCCTCGTGGTCGTCGGGCTGGTCGCGAAGATCCTCTTGGGCGCCGTGCAGACGGCGGTTCGACGGCGGGAGAGCGAGGGCCCGGCAACGGCGGTGGCCCCGGACGGCCGGAACCCGGACACGCCCGGCCGCGGGTGACGGCTCACCCGTCACGGGTGAAGGACCCGCAAACAGGCGGGACCGACCTCGACCGGGGGCTCAGGTCGTCACCGCTCGCCGGACGGCCGGCGAGCGGTGGACCGCACGCCGGCCGGTCGGGAGTGCGCCGGTCAGGAGTGTGACCGTGCCGCAGCCTTGCCGCCGCGGGCGTGCCCGCGCGGTGCCGCGGCGGGTTCCGGATCGGCCGACGCGGTCGACCACGTGAACTCCACCTCGAGTTCCACCTCGTCTCCGTCGACCTCCACCTCGACCTCGCACCGGACGTGGTCGGGAACGTGGAGCTTCACGGTGCTGGCGCCGAGCTCGACTTCGACGTGGCCACCGGCGCCGAGCGCATCGGCCAGCGCGGAGAGCCGGCGGGCCGCCTCGTGCCGGGTGAGCGACTCTTTCCGGCTGATCTCGACGTCCGACATCACGAGCTCCGTTCTGGCCCAGGTTTCCGGCGTTGTGCTCTAGCGACTCACTCGGCGTCGGCGAAGGCCTCGCGCAGCTTGGCTTCCTGCTCGTTCGACAGGTTCGTCGACAGGAGGGTGGCGCCGGTCTGCTTGAACTCGTCCAGGACCTTGTCGACGACGACGTCCGAGACCATGACGAACAGCGCCGACGTGCCCGGCGTGACTTGCTCCCGCACCTGGCGGACGAAGGAGTCGTCGATGCCCACGTCGGACATCGAGCCCATGATCGCCCCCATGGCGGCCCCCATCGCCATGCCCAGCAGCGGCACGAAGAAGATGAGGCCGAACAGCAGACCCCAGAAGCTGCCGCCCAGCGCCCCGACCCCGGCCAGGCTGCGCAGCTGCTGTGTCTTCGGCTTCTTCCGCCCCTCGGTCCAGTAGACGTATGCGGCGTCGTTGATCGTGATCAGCTCTTCTTTCTGCATCCGCTGGAGGAGCCCGAGAGCACCCTCCGCTCCGTGCACCGTGTCGAACTTCCACACCGTCAAGGTCGCTGCCATGCCCGGCCTCCTTCAGGAACGATCGGTCGTCACGCACTCTGCTGACCGCGACCCGCCGCGCCATCACCCCGCGGGGGCGATCGTGGAAGGCGGCTCGGTCCGGGGTGGGCCCTTGCCCTGCTACCGCACCGTCCGGTTCATCTGAGGCAACTGCTGCCGCTGCCCGAGCCGTTCGAGCCAGGCCACGAGCTGGTGATGCACCGAGTCGGCCCCGACCAGGTGTCCGGCGACCGGCCAGTCCGCGGGGTGGATCAGCACCGACCGGGACTGCCAGCCGCCCAGCCCGCCGTGGCAGCCGACGAGCTCCTCGAACGCCGCCACCTCGCCGGTCGACACGTCGATCCGGCTGTTCACCAGGATGTCGCCGACATGCGGGAGCCGGTCGTGACGGCGCAGGTCATCCGCTGCATGCCGGCCGAACATCGCGAGCGGATCGAGGCCCTCCACGTGGTCGTCGAACAGCCTGCGTGTGCCGTTCGCGCCGAGGACGAGCGGGCCGTGGGTGCGGGAGCGCACCACGACGAATCCGATACCCGGATGCGTCGCGAGCCCGTTGAGCAGCCTCGGGTGCAGCTCATCGATCTCCTCGAGCGTCAGGCGCCCCGGTACGCGGGGGAAGTAGACGAGCCCGAGGTTGCCGGACGCGACGACCACGAGATCCGGGCGCTCGGCGCCGGGCGGCCGGTCCGCTGGCCTCCCCTCCTCGGGAGGACGCCGGCGCTGGATGCGGCGCGTCATGCCGCCCGCCATCCCGCCCTGGGCGGTCACCTCGGTGAGGAGCGCGTTGACCCGCCCCCATTGCTCCTGCCCGTGCGTCGCCGCCGCGAGCTCGGCCCCGGCGCGCATCTGCTGCCGGACGAGGTCCTCCAACCGCATGCCGTAGCGCTGCAGGAACGTGGCGCCCTGGCTCTGCCCGTGGTCGGACAGCACCACGAAGCGGTACGGCCGGGGGGCGGCCCGCGCGACCTGCTCGAGCGTGCCCAGCACCCGGTCGATCCCCTCGAGCGAGGCCAGCGATTCGGGACGCGTCGGGCCGGCATGGTGGGCGATCTCGTCGTAGTCGACGAGGTCGCAGTAGAGCGACGGTGCTCCCCCGCGGAGGTGTGCCGCGACCAGGTAGGTGTTCAGCTCGCGCAGCAGCACGTTCGTCACACCACGCAGGGCCACGTAGGACGCGCCGCGATGGACCCGCGGCTCGATGCCGCGCAGCCGCTGGCGGCGGCCCTGGTACAGCTCCTTGATCATCTCCGCGACGGTGAGGACCAGCGAGCGGGTCAACCCGTAGGGATCCACGAAGAAGGCACTCAGCCAGCGGGTCGGGCGGGGTGCCGAACCCGACCCCGCCGTGCTCATCGTCAGGCTGCTGATCGGCGCGTCACCGGAGAAGATGTTGGAGAGGCTCACGCCGTCATCGGCGAGCAACCCGCGCCCGTCGGACAGCCGTGACTCGACCAGCGCGCTGTCCTTGGGGTGGTTGGTCACGACGAGCCGGCCGGCGTCCTTCTCCCACCAGCGGAACGCCGGCACCTCGTCACTCCCGCCGTGCAGCAGGCCGGCCTGGCTGGCCGGGGTCGTCGCCGGTAGCTCGGCGTGCCACTCGGTGAGGGTGTGGCTGCCCGACCGGATCCAGCGGCTCAACGTCGGCAGGTTGCCCGCCTGGACGGCCCAGCGCGCGAGCGGGGCGGACAGGCCGTCGATCTGGATCATGACGACACCCGGGGCATCGGTTGGCGTAGCGGCCCGGCGGGCGCTGCGCGTGCTGCGCAGGAGGTGCGCGATGACCGCACGGTTGTCCCCCGCCGTGACGAACCAGCTGGCGATGCTCACCAGGATCGCGTAGAGCCACGAGGCCCAGAACGCGTCCCAGAACCCTCCGACGTGGATTCCCGGGGTGACGGAAAGGGCCAGGTACATCAGCACGGCCTGGCTCAGGAGCCACCCCGCGATCACCCCGGCCCATCCGAGCCGCACGGCCACGGCCACGAACGCGGGCCGCAGCACCGCGGCGAGCAGCCCGAGGAGCACGACGGCGAGCAGGACGGCCCAGCGCACGTCCAGGGATACGCCGGGCAGCACTGCGATCGTGAACCCCATCGCGGCCCATCCGACCAGGAGCAGCAGGACCCCGTGGCGCACAGCAGCCTCCGTCGTTCCCGTCGTGCTTTCCCGCGATGGTCGGCGGAAGCAGTGCGCTCGGCCCCATCCGTGCGGGATGAGTTCGGCCCCGGGATCCCCGCGATACCCGGGGCCTGCAGCCGCAGCGGCGCACGGCCGGAGGTTCACCCGCGGCGGAGGGTCAGAACGCTCTCGCGCGCCGTTAACGTCCTCCCCGGCGAGACCGAGAATCCTCGGTCGTCCTTCCAAGGAGGCACCATGGCCGCATCGCCATCGCCTCATGCCGGTCGAGCGGGCAGGCGTTACCGGCTGGTCACGCCCGCCGGTGTCATCGACATCTCCGTGATGCGCAGCCACCCGGACGGCACCGTCGACGTCCTGTGCACCTGTTGCGGCGCCCGATGGGAGCGACGGCACCTCCAGCTCGGGAGCTGCGGGATCGTGACGCAGGAAATGTGAGCACCCGGAGGCCAGATCCGGGGGTTCGGCTGTTCGGTCGCCGTCCGGAGGCAGGGCACAACGATCCCGCCGCCTCGGTCATGATCCCGAGCGGAGGACGCGGCGGAGCCGCACCGCGTTCCCATCCGCAGCGAGCCAACGCTGCACCACGAGCGTCAGCGTCCCGGCCGCCACCAGCACGGCCACGTTGGTGCCGAGGACAGCGAGTGCGCCCAAGGCCTTGGACGCTTCGCCGACGCCGGCCGCGACCCCGAGGTACGCCGCGGCGGGGATCGTGGTGATCGAGATGCCCACACCCACTGCCGCGCTCGCACGGGTCTCGAGGGCGAGCATGCCGGCGACACCCGCCGCGAGCGCGACTCCTACGGTCGAAACGTTGATCGTCGTCAGCCCGGCGACCACGGCTTCGCCGACCACGAACCCGGGTGGCAGGACGCCGA
The DNA here is from genome assembly GCF_007994075.1 of Pseudonocardia hierapolitana. Lineage (NCBI taxonomy): Bacteria > Bacillati > Actinomycetota > Actinomycetes > Pseudonocardiales > Pseudonocardiaceae > Pseudonocardia > Pseudonocardia hierapolitana. Next base: position 961,454 of record NZ_VIWU01000001.1, read on the forward strand.
GGAGACCGAGGCACTTGCTCAGCACCCCCGCGGCGAGGCACGCTGCGCCCATCCCGATGGCCAGCGTCGCGAGCGCCCGCAGGACGAGCCGGCCACGCCGGCTCGCCAGGCCGACGCAGGCCGCGGTGATGGGCAGCAGGTCGGGGCTCACCGCCATCGCGCCGACGATCAGTATGCCGCTCGCCTCGATCACGCCGAAGCCCGCGATGACGCCCGCCGCGACGAGGAACACGAGGTAGCGCGCGACCGGACGCGAGTTCGCCCTGGCCTGCCCGAGCACGTCGGCCCAGATCAGGCTCCCGGCCGTGCGCCCCGGCTTGATCGGCCCGATCTCGTCGATCCGTGCGAGCTTGATGTCCTCCTGGGCAACCCCGCTGCGCACGAGCAGCTCGAGCACGGCGTCGGCGGACTCCGCGAAGACCTCCGCGCTGAGGAGGACGTACCCGGCGCGTACCCCTGGGGCGACGGCGACGTTGCGCGCCGCGCCGCGATCCTCGAGGTCGCCGCCGATCCCGGTGAGTGAGTCGGCGTGACCGTAAACCCTGAGATGGAGCATCCTCAGAAGATCGCTATCGGTTCGAGCGGCGGCGAACCGTCGTACGAGGTCTCGTCGCCCCAGCGCCCCCGGTCGGAGACCGGGTGGAAGGGTTCACGGAGCTCCGCCGCCGTCATGTCCACGCGCGTCACCGCGGCGAACCTAGAGCGACGCGGTTCGCTGCGCCTCGTCCGATTCGGGTGACGGGGCGGCCGGACCGATCGTGGTGTCACCCTCCAGCGGCCGCTACGTGGTGGGTGGGGTCGAGTTTGATGGGCAGGCTGCCTGGGCGCTGTCCAGGATGGCTGCCGCGGCCTTTTCGACCTCGCCGACGGACGTGGCGATCTCGCCGAGCTTCGAGGAGAGGTCGGCCTGGTTCTGCAGGCCCTCGACCGTGCTGCCGAGGGCGGCGACCGCCTCCTTCAGATCCTGGGCCTGAGGGCCGAACTCGGCCGATGCGGCGTCCGCCAGTCCGTTCGCGGCGGTGCCTAGGTTCTGCAGGGCCGCCTTCACCCCGTCGAGACCCACTGCGACCGCGTCGAGCTCGGTGAGCTGGTTGGTGGCGGTGCGGAAGTCGGCGACCGCGGTGCAGAGCTCGGCCGAGGTGCTCGCGGTGGTGGTCGGGGCAGGTGGGGCCGCAGGTGGGGCCGAGGGTGTGGCCCCGGAGCAGCCGGCGCCGCTCAGAGCGAGCAGCGTGGCTGCGATCAATCCGGCGGCTGCCCGCCGTCCCACCGGGTGGCTCATCATGATCAGCGGTCCGCCTCCGATGTCGGTTGGTGTGGGCACCGAACCTGCCCGACGGATCCGACGGGCGCCTCATACGTCAGGGATGAAGCCGCGCGCCTCGCCGCCGCACCGACCAGTAGGACCCCGTAGCCACCAACCCCCTGCTCAGCAGGAAACCGCAGGTCGGGTCCGCGGCGACCGACGAGCGCCGGCCAGGCACGAAACCACCTGCAACGGATGAGAACGCTCGCCTGACTCGAGGCGACAGTGGCGTACAGGCGCAAGTGGCATCTCGGCGCACCCCGAGTGAGGGAAGCACAGGTCATGGCTGCAGGGGAAGGTCAAGCCTGCCGTTGAGGCGGACGGCTTCGGAATGCCGATTCGGAACGCGGGCCCGATCCACGGGAGGAACGGATGGCAACAACTGAGACCGGAGCGCCCCGGCCGGGCGTCGGCGTCGGCCCGACGAGCGAATTCAGCCTGTTCTTCCGTCTCAAGCCGGGCCACGGGGACGCCTTGCGGGAAGCGCTCGAGGCGCTGCAGACCCATCCGGGGTACCGGCCCGGGGAATACCACATGGCGATCGCGACGATTCATGAGGCCAGGTTCGTGCTGTTCGACGAGGACACGCGGCTCCTGTTCGCGACCAGCTTCGACGGCTCGTGGGACGCCTACATGGACGACTTCGCCACGTCCGGGCCGACGCTGCAGCTGTTCGACGCCACCTTCCAGCACGTCGAAGGCTACGACGGCCTACCAGACGCCGCGGCGGTGAAGACGTTCATCTTAGGCGCCCAGGTTACCGCGGCTGCTTACGCGCGGAACTACCCCGGCACGGTCAAGGAGATCCGCAAGGCTCTACGGGTCAACAAGGCGTTCCAGCAGGTGCTCGACGACCCGGAGGCCGCCACGGTGCTGCAGCAGCCGGCCCTGAAGCCGCTGTTGGACGAGGCCGCCGACTCCACGTAGCCCGACTCCACGTAGCCCTTGGGAGCCAATCAGCAGGAGCCATGGAGGAGCGGCGTGTCGGACCACATCTCAGGGCCGCGGGCCTTGGCCGAGCCGATCGCGGACATCACCGATGTCTACGCGTTTCCGAGCCCGGAGCATTCCGGCCGGCTCGTGCTGGTGATGAACACCCTCCCGTTCGCCCAGCCATCCGCGCGGTTCTCCGACGGGCTGGTCTACCGCTTCCGGTTGCGCCCGGTCGCCGCGGCCGCCCGGGATGATCCTGCGCTGTTCGTGGTCGGCCCGGAGGAGTTCGCGTTCGACTGCGTGTTCTCCACCCCCGTGAGCGGCGGCGCCGCCGGGTCCGACCAGGACGGCGCGTGCACCACGCCGGCCGGCGAGACGGTCTCCTTCAGCGTGAACGACGAGCGGGTCGGCTCGGCGCCCGGCGTTCGCGTCTTCGCCGGGCCGCGCTGGGATCCGTTCATCATGGACGCCCCCGCGGCGCTGGAGACGATCGCCACGGGCAAGCTGGCGTTCACCGATCCGAGTGCGATCTTCCTGGACGGCAAGAACGTCCTCAGCCTCGTCGTCGAGGTCGACTGCGCCGGGCTGCTCGGCGGCGCGGAGCTGGTCGGGGTGGTCGCCGAGACCCTGACCCGAGGCCCGATCCCCGTCCGCATGGAACGCGTGGGGCGACCCGAGGTGAAGAACCTCCTGCTGGCGCCCAAGCAGTTCGACCCCGTCAACCGCGACCTGGAGATCCGTGACCTGTACAACAGCGAGGACGCGTTCGCGCTCGCGCCGGCCTACCAGGGCGCCTACCGGGCGCGGCTGAACGCCAACCTGGCCTTCTGGGACGGCCTGGATGGCAACCAGGACTGGCCGGCGGACAAGGGTGGCGCCCACCCGCTGACCGAGCTGCTGCTGGCGGACTTCCTCGTCGTGGACGTCACCAAGCCGTACGCCGAGCAGGGCTCCTTCCTGGAGCTCGAGCTGGCCACCCGCGGGGCTCGCGCGCACCAGACTTGTGGGGGTCGGGCCCTCAACGACGACGTGATGGACACGCTGTTCACGCTGCTGGTCAACGCCGGGAACGGGCCCAGGATCCGCGACGGCGTCGACCAGGCGACAAAGCCAGCAGCGCGCACCTTCCCCTACCTGGCAGCGCCGAACCCGGACCCTCCCCAGCCCCCAGAACACCTCTAGGAATGCGACGTCCATGGACACTGTGAGCGCGCAGGAGACCGTCAACCTCGAGCTCGACGACCTCCAAAGTGGGGTGCTGCACCCACGACCGTCGCCCTACGTCGGCCGCTATCTGCTGTTGCGCATCGACGACCGCGCGGCGGGGCGGGAGCTGCTGCGGCGGCTGCACCCGGTGGTCAGCGCCGGCCGGCCCTCCTCCGACCCGGCCCGCGGCGCCTGGGTCACCGTTGCCCTCACCTACCAGGGCCTGAAGGCGCTCGGCGTGCCGCAGGAGTCGCTGGACAGCTTCGCGCCGGAGTTCCAGCAGGGCATGGCGGCCCGTGCGGCCGAGCTCGGCGACCTCGGCGAGAGCAGCCCGGCCAATTGGGAGCAGCCGCTCGGAACCCCTGATGTCCATGTGGCGCTGGCGGCGCTGTCACCGGACGCCGCGCGGCTGGCGACGGTGGTCGAGCGGGCCCGCCGCGCCCACCAGGACCTGCCCGGGGTGGAGGTGATCTGGCGCCAGGACTGCTACCAGCTCCCCACGGGGCGCACCTCCTTCGGCTTCAAGGACGGGATCGGCCAGCCGGCGGTGGAGGGCAGCGGCATCCCGGGCTCCAACCCCAGGGAGCGACCGATCAAGGCGGGCGAGTTCATCCTCGGCTACCCCGACGAGACGGGGAGCCTGCCGCCGATGCCGACCCCTCAGCTGCTCGGTCGCAACGGCACCTACATCGTGTTCCGGAAGCTGCACACCCGCGTCGCGGCCTACCGGCGCTACCTCCGCGAACGAGCTTCCAGCCGCGAGGAGGAGGCGCGGCTGGGCGCCAAGATGGTCGGACGCTGGCAAAGTGGCGCGCCCCTGGCGCTGTCACCGGACCACGACGATCCCCAGCTCGGCGCGGATCCCGCGCGCAACAACGACTTCGACTACCACGACGATCTGCGCGGGTTCAAGTGCCCGGCTGGCGCGCACGCACGGCGCGCGAACCCGCGGGACGCGCTCGACAGCGAGGGAAGCGTCTACGTCCGCCTCCACCGGATGATCCGGCGCGGCACCAGCTACGGCCCCATGTTGCCCGAAGGCGTCCTGGAGGACGACGGCGTCGACCGCGGAATCGTCTTCGTGTTCGTCGGTGCCCACCTGAAGCGCCAGTTCGAGTTCGTCAAGACCCAGTGGATCAACGACGGCATCTTCATCGGCACACCCGCCGAGAAGGACCCGCTCGCCGGGCCGAACGACGGGTCCGGCGCGTTCACCATCCCGCAGCGGCCGATCCGGCGTCGGCTGCAGGGCCTGCCACCGTTCGTCGTCACCCGCGGTGGCGAGTACTGCTTCGTGCCGGGCCTGCGAGCCCTGCGCTGGCTGGCGGAGCTGGAGACCTGAACGGGCATCGAAATCCCAGGAAAGGAGGGCGACGTGACAACGAGCCCGACGAGCACCGACCGCTGGAAGGCACTCGACTTCGGCCCGCCGCCATCGGGGCTGGCGGAGCCCGAACTGCCGGTGCTCGTCGATTACGGCTCCGGCGGACGCGTGGCACTCATCACCCTGAACCGGCCGCACACCGACAACGCGATCACGACGGAGATGGGGGCGCGGCTGACGGAGGTCCTGGAGACGATCGCGGTCCGTCCCGCCGTGCGCGTCGCCATCATCACCGGCGCCGGCGACCGAGCCTTCTCGGTCGGCAGCGACCTGCGCCAGCGCAAGGACATGACCAAGGAGCAATGGCTGCGGCAGCGCCAGGACTTCGACCGCACGCTCTACACCCTGCGCCAGCTGCGCAAGCCGATCTTCGCCGCCGTCAACGGCATCGCCTACGGCGGCGGCTGCGAGATCGCCCAGAGCACCGACTTCATCATCGCGTCCGACAACGCGACCTTCGGCCAGCCCGAAGCGATGATCGGCCTGGCCGCCGGTGGCGGCTCGCCGGCCCTACTGCCCCGTTTGCTCCCGCCGGGCAAAGCCCTGCAGATGCTGATGACCGGCGACCCGATCACCGCGCAGGAGGCCCACCGGCTGGGCATGGTCAACGAGCTCCACCCCCAGGACGAGCTGCTGGAGGTTGCGCACCGCATCGCGGACAAGATCGCCAGCAACTCTCCCACGGCGGTCCAGGCGGTCAAGCGAGCCGTCCGGATGGGCCAGGGGCAGCCGATCGAACAGGCCATCGCGATCATGATGGAGGCCCACTGGCGCTCAGCCGTGCACCCCGACCGCGTCGAAGGCATCGGCGCCTTCAACGACGACCGGGAGCCCACCTTTCAGGATCCCGACTACTGAGGCGCGACCCGCGCGTCCGCGGCCATCCACGAGGAGGCGGAGAACATGACCTTGGCAGATGACCTGGCGCAGGCGCGTTCGGCGCTCACGATGATCCACGACGAGCCCTTCAACGCAGAAGCCCCGCCGGAGGCCCTGGAAGGCGACACCACGCCGACGGAACTCCACTACGTCCGCAGCAACTTCGCGGTACCGGCCCACGATGGATCGCTCGAGGTCGGTGGCGCGATCGAGCACCCGAGGACCCTGACGCTCGACGACCTGCGCGCCATGCCCTCGGTCGAGCGGGCCGTCACGATGGAATGCGCCGGGAACGGGCGACTCGCGATGCGACCGCTGCCGGCCGGCGAACCATGGGGTGACTACGCCGTCTCCACGGCTCGCTGGACCGGTGCCCTCCTGCACCAGGTGCTGGAGGAGGCCAAGCCGGCGGCGGAGGGCGTCGAGGTTCGCTTCGCAGGAGCCGACCACGGCTCGTACCTGCTCCATCCGGTCCTCGCCGTCACCAAGCGGTCCGACTTGACCTTCGTGCGGTCCCTGACTCTCGCCCACGCAACCGACCCGCAAGCCGAGATCCTGATCGCCTACGAGATGAACGGCGAGCCGCTCAACCCCGACCACGGCGCGCCCTTCCGGCTCATCGTGCCCCACTGGTACGGCGTCGCCTCCGTGAAATGGCTGAAGCACATCGACGTCCTGACCGAGCCGTACGCCGGGGAGTTCGAAACCGGGCACTACATGTACCAGTGGGCCGATCGTCCGCCTGAGCGCGTCACCCTCATGCGTGTGCGCGCGCGGATCACCGATCCCGCTCGGGGCGCGACCATCCCCGCTGGGACCTACACCGTGCGCGGAAAGGCCTGGTCGGGTACCGGACCGATCACGAACGTCGACGTCAGCCTCACCGGCGAAGGCGAATGGCACCCGGCGCAGGTCGAACCCCCGAAGGGCCCGTACCAGTGGCAGGATTGGTCGTTCGCGTGGAAGGCGACCGAGCGCTGCCGCCACAGCCTCCGCGCCCGTGCGGTCGACGCAGCCGGCAACGTGCAGCCCGAGGTCCCACCCTGGAACCGCCTCGGCTACGGCAACAACGCCGTCGAGGTTTCCTACGTCGACGTGCGCTGACGCCGGCGAGCGCAACCGGCTCCACGTCCTTCATCCGATCAGCCGGGGCCCCCCGTGACGGGTCCGCGCAGCACGACCAACGACCTGGCGTTGACCGTGACGGGATCGCCGGCGCCCGGCTTCGTCGGCGAAGCGACGCCCGTGGGCTCGGAGCTGTCCAGCTCCGGCTCCCAGACCTGTCCGTCCCGCGTCCGCGGTATCACGAACTCGAGCGCCGCCCACGACGCGTTGACGAGCACGAGGAAGTCGTCGTCGAGGAGCAGCGAGCCGTCGTCGGCGTGGTCGGGCATGTCGGCCCCGTCGAGGTAGATGGCCACGCTGCGCGCACGCGGATCAGCCCATTCCTCGGCGGTGACGATCTCGCCGGCCGGTGTGTACCAGCGCAGTTGCCACCAGTCGACCCCGGAGAGGAATCGCCGCCTCCGGAACACGGGATGCGCCCGGCGGAGGGCGACCAGGCGGCGCGTGAAGGCGAGCAGATCCTCGTCGACGTGTTCCCAGTCGAACCAGGTCAGCGGGCCGTCCTGGCAGTAGGCGTTGTTGTTCCCGTGCTGGGTGCGGCCCAGCTCGTCGCCGCCGAGCAGCATCGGCACCCCGAAGGACAGCAGCAACGTGGCCAGCAGCGCCCGTTGCTGGCCCCCGCGCAGCGCGAGCACGTCCGGGTCGGTGGTCGGGCCCTCGACACCGCAGTTCCACGATCGGTTGTCGTCGGTCCCGTCGCGGTTGTCGTCGCCGTTGGCCTCGTTGTGCTTGCTGTCGTAGGAGACGAGGTCGGCGAGCGTGAACCCGTCGTGCGCGGTGATCAGGTTGACCGAGGCGGTCGGGCGGCGGCCCCGGCCGCCGTAGAGGTCCGCCGAGCCGCTGAAGCGGGTGGCGAAGTCGCCGAGCAGGCCGGCGTGGCTACGCCAGAAGTCACGCATCGTGTCGCGGTAGCGGCCGTTCCACTCCCGCCACAGCGGCGGGAACCGACCGATGTCGTAGCTGTCGCCCTGGCCGACGTCCCACGGCTCGGCGATCAGCTTGGCCCGGGAGACGACCGGGTCCTGCGCGACCAGGTCGAAGAACGCCGAGAGGCGGTCGAAGCCGCCCTGCTCGCGGGCGAGCGTCGGCGCCAGGTCGAAGCGGAATCCATCGACCCGCATCTCGGTGAGCCAGTAGCGCAGCGAGTCCATGATCATCTGCAGGGCGAACGGGTCCGCCGCGTTGAGGGAATTGCCGCATCCGGTCGTATCGACGTAACGGCTCGGGTCCGCCGGGTCGAGACGGTAGTAGGCGGCGTTGTCGATGCCGCGGTGGCAGAGCGTGGGGCCGAGGTGATCGCCTTCGGCGGTGTGGTTGAACACCACGTCGAGCACCACCTCCAGCCCGGCGCCGTGCAGGGCGTCGACCATGGCCTGGAACTCGGCGACCTGTCCACCGGGGCGTCCGGCGCGCACGGCCGCGGAATAGCCGGCGTGCGGGGCGAAGTAGCCGATCGTGTTGTAGCCCCAGTAGTTGGTCAGGCCGCGCTCGGGCAGGAATGCCTCGGGCACGTTGTGGTGGACCGGAAGCAGCTCGACCGCGGTCACGCCGAGGCCCACCAGGTGGGCCAGCGCCGCGTCGTGCCCGAGGCCGGCGTAGGTCCCGCGCACTGCTGCCGGCACGTCGGGGTGGGCCGCCGTGAAGCCCTTGACGTGCACCTCGTAGAGGATCGTGTCCGAGTACCGGTACCGGGGCCGAGGTCGTTCGCTCCACCGGAACGCCGGGTCGATCACGACGCTGCGCGGCACGTGCGCCGCGGACTCGAGGTCGCTGCGCGCGTACGGGTCATCCGGCCGGTGGGCGAGCACTTCCGGCCCGAACCGCACCTCCCCGCTGATGGCCCGGGCGTAGGGGTCGAGCAGGAGCTTCGCCGCGTTGTAACGCAGCCCCCGGCGCGGATCCCACGGCCCGGACATCCGGTAGCCGTAGGCCTGGCCGGGGCCGGCACCCGGCACGAAACCGTGCCAGACGCCCGCGTCGTACTCGGTGAGCTCGACCTGGCGCTCCCCGCCGTCGTCGATCGGGCCGTCGTCGAACAGGCAGAGGCGCACCGCCTCCGCACCCGAGGCGACCGCGAAGTTCGTGCCACCGGCCGTCGGGCTCGCACCCAGCGGGAACATGCTCCCGGGCAGGGCTGACGTCACCGTGGTCGTCACGATCGCACCCCTTCGTCGCGCATCCGGCGCAGTACGGTGCCGATCGACTCGGTCGCGCCGTGCCTGCGGCGGATGAGGTCGGCGACCACGCCGGTCCACCCGGTCTGGTGGGACGCGCCGAGCCCGGCCCCGTTGTCGCCGTGGAAGTACTCGTTGAACAACAGGTTGTCCCGCCACGCCGGGTCGTCCTGCAGCCGGTCCACCCAGCCGAAGCACGGCCGACGGCCGTCGGCGCCCCTCAGGAAGATCGATATCAGGCGATCCTGGAGATCCCGCGCCACCGCACCCAACGACATCCGGTGCCCCGACCCGGTCGGGTAGTCGACCGCGTAGTCGTCGCCGAAGAACCGGTGGTACCGATCCAGCGCCTCGACCACCAGGTAGTTGAGGGGGAACCACACCGGGCCGCGCCAGTTGGAGTTGCCGCCGAACATGTCCGTGGTCGACTCCGCCGGTTCGTAGTCGATCGTGGCGCGGACCCCCTGGACGTCGAGCTCGTAGGGATGCTCGCGGTGGTAGGCGGAGAGGGCACGCAGACCGTACGGCGAGAGGAACTCGGCCGGGTCGAACAGCGGACGGAAGATCCGCTCCAGCTTGTCCGCGCTGACCACGCTGAGCAGCAGCTGGCGCTGGTCCGGGCCGCCGCGCAGGAGCCCGAGCTTGACGAGCTTCTCCCGGTCCCGCAGCCCTTCGCGGTCCAGGTACTCGGCGAAGTACTTCCCCGCGGCCTCGACGCGGTCCAGCATCTGCTCGTCGACGACCCCGGCGGCGAGCATCGGGATGATGCCGACCATCGAGCGGGTCCTGATCGGTACCCGCCGGCCGTCGGGCGTGGCGAGCCGGTCGTAGAACAGGCCGTCGGTGTCGTCCCACAGCCCCTGGGAGTCGATCGCGTCGCGGATCGCGGCGAAGTGCTCGAGGAACTTCAGCACCAGGTCGTCCGCCGGTCGCTGTCCGGCGCGGCGCAGTATCAGCGCGATCGTGCCCATCGACAGGGCGTAGGTGGCCATCCACCCGGTGGCGTCGGACTGCTCCAGCACCCAGCCCTCCGGCAGGTGCGAACGGTCGATCGGACCGATGTTGTCCAGCCCGAGGAACCCGCCTTCGAACAGGTTCGAGCCGTCGGCGTCCTCGAGGTTCACCCACCACGTGAAGTTGACCAGCAGCTTGTCGAACACACGGCTGAGGAACTCGATGTCCCGGCCGCCGTCGATGGCGAACACCTCGAGCGCTGCCCACGCCTGCACCGGCGGGTTGACGTCGCCGAAGTCCCATTCGTACGCGGGCAATGCGCCGTTCGGGTGCTGGAACCACTCGCGGCAGATCAGGAGGAGCTGTGACTTGGCGAACGCGGGATCGACGTGCGCCAGGGTGACGCAGTGGAAGGCCAGGTCCCAGGCGGCGAACCAGGGGTACTCCCACTTGTCCGGCATCGACATGATGTCGAAGGCCTTGAACGTGCGCCATCGGGAGTTGCGGCCGAATCGTCGTGATCCGGGCGGGAGTGGTTCGTTCGGGTCGCCGTCCAGCCAGCGCGCCACGTCGTAGTGGTAGAGCTGCTTGCTCCACAGCATCCCGGCGAACGCCTGGCGCATCACGGCCGCCTCGTCCGGGGATGCGGTGGGTGGCGTCAGCTCGGCGTAGAACTCGTCGGCCTCGGCCCGCCGTGCCGCCCGGACCAGCTCGAAGTCCGTGCCGACCGTGCCGACCGGTTCCGGCGGGGCCCCCGCCGGACGCAGCCGTAGCCGCAGCTCGACGGTCTCGCCCGGTCCGACGTCGATCCGGTACCAGGCCGCGCACTTGCTGCCGCGCCGCTCCGGGTTCACCGTCGCCGCGCCCGCGACGACGTGGTCGTTGATGCCGTCCTTCGGGAACCGAGGCCCTGGGTCCGCTCCGTACAGCCGGCCCGTGTTCGTCTCGTTGTCGCAGAACAGCAGGGTGGGGTCGGCGCCATCGGGACCCGGTCCGGCGACGAGTTCCAGGTCGCCGAGGAACGGGTGCGGCACGGTCACCGACCGCGAACCGGTGGCCTCCAGCACGGGCGCGGGTGCCTCGAGCTCCCAGGACCAGGTGTTGCGGAACCACAGCGTGGGGAGCACGTGCACCACGTCGGCCGCCGGGCCGGCGTTGGTCACCTCGATGGTCATCAACAGATCGGTGGGATCGGCCTTCGCATAATGCACCTCGACGATCCAGTAGCGGTTGTCGTCGAAAACGCCGGTGTCGAGCAGCTCGTACTCGGGATCGTGCTTGCCGCGCCTACCGTTCTCCGCACGCAGCTGCTCGTAGGGGAAAGCACGTTGTGGGTAGTGGTAGCGGTAGCGGTTCCAGGCGTGGCTGGGCAGGGCGTCGAGATACCACCAGTACTCCTTGACGTCCTCGCCGTGGTTGGCCTCCGATCCGGTAAGCCCGTACGCCCGCTCCTTGAGGATCGGGTCGCGGCCGTTCCACAACGCGAGCCCGAGGCACAACCGCTGCTCGATGTCGCTGAACCCGGCGAGGCCGTCCTCGCCCCACCGGTACGCCTGGGATCGCGCGCGGTCGTGCGGGAGGTAGGTCCAGGCCTCACCGTCGGCGCTGTAGTCCTCGCGGACCGTGCCCCACTGCCGCTCGCTGAGGTACGGCCCCCAGAAATACCAGGGGCTCGCGTGCCCGCCCTCGACGTGCCCGAATCCCTCGGCGCGCTCGCGTTCGGCTCCCACCGCGACCTCCCCTGGTTCGCCCCACGGCGGGGCCGAGTCTCGGACCTCGACATCTCCGGGAACTCATCCGCTGAGGGCGAACCGGTCGCTCGTCAGGATCGGCCGGCAGAGGTGGTACGCACGGCGTCGTCGCGTGAGGCACGGCTCCCGTTCCGGTGGCCGACACCGCGGCATGAGCCGCCCGACGTGGGTGAGGCGGCCGGGCCACGGCCCGATGCACGCTCAGAGGGACCTCGTCGATGGAGGACCGCGATGCGAACCGTGCTCAACGTCATCTGGCTGCTCCTCTGCGGGATCTGGCTCGCCATCGGCTACGTCCTCGCCGGAGTGGTCTGCTGCCTCCTCATCGTCACGATCCCGTTCGGGCTGGCGTCGTTCCGGATCGCGGACTTCGCGCTGTGGCCCTTCGGCCGGCAACTCGTGCGCCGCGAGGACGCCGGAGCGCCGTCCACCATCGGCAACGTCATCTGGATCATCTTCGCCGGCTGGTGGCTCGCGCTCGCGCACCTCACCACGGCCGTCGCGCTGGCGGTCACGATCATCGGGATCCCGCTCGCCTGGGCCAGCCTGAAGCTGATCCCGGTCTCGCTCGTCCCGCTCGGGCGGATCATCGTGCCCACGGACGACGCGCAGGCCACCCGGTATCCCGTGGTGCGCTGACCCCGCAGGGGTCTCGCCCGGTGCGGATGCGAACATCGGCTTTCGGTCGTAGACCACGATCGAGCCGACGACGAGGTCCTGTACCGAACGGCGCGTCGGGCTGATCGCACACCACAGCAGCCCGACGGGGAACGCGACGCAGGCCAGTGCGCGCACCGACGCGCGGGCCCAGCCCAGTCGGCCGCCCCGTCGCGCGAGCACCCGGATCCCGAGCAGGCCTGCGCCGTAGGTGCACCCGGTCGTGGCCCACGCCACGGTGAGGTAGGCGGTCGCGATCAGTCCTCCAACGACAACGGTGACCTCCGTCGTCGGTCGGGGCCACGTGAAGGCGAGGGGCGACCACGCGAACCGGACGCCCGCGATCGAGAGGTACACCAACACGGTCAGCAGCACGACCACGACGAGGTCCACGGCGGCGGCGAGAAGCCGGGTAACCACGCCCGCCCGACACGGCCCGGGGGTGGCGCTCATCTCCCGCCCTCGCTGTGCCGACGATCCGCTTGCAAGATCACTCATTGCAGCGCAGGCCGCTCTGGATCCGGCCGTCGCAACACCCGGCCGACGAAGCGCGCGACCGCATCGTCGGCGTGCATCCCCTCCGCCCGGAGGCCGTGCACCGTCTCGGAGGACAACGCCCTGCTGGACTGGCGGATGATCTCGGGCAGATCGATCGCGTCGATGACCTCGCGCGCGATCCCGGCGAGGTCGAGGCGGGCGACCACGGCGTCGAGGTCCACCCGCCCGACAACCGCATCCGCGTCGAGACGCTCCGCGATCGCGTCGAGATCGATACGGGATGTGACGAGGTCCAGATCGACCTTGGCGACGATCGCGTCGACGTCGATGCGGTCGAGGATGGCGTCGAGGTTCACCCGCGCCACGGCGGCGTCCAGATCAGCGCGGCTCACCGCAGCGTCGAGGTCGGCGCGGGCGACGATGGCGTCCACATCGATTCCGCGGGCGAGCGCGTCGAGATCGACGTTGCGGCGGACGAGCTCGGTCAGGTCGACGACATCCACCACGGCCAGCACGAGCCGGCGGACGGTCGCCCGCATCGCGTGCTCCAGCTCGGCCCGGACCTGTCCCCCGCGATCGGCGAGGCCTGCCAACACCCGCTCCCCCACTCCGATGCGGGACATCCGCAGGCCGAGCTGGAGCACCGTGCCTGCAGCGGCGAGGACGGGCCCGGCGAGCGTCCCCACCAGGTCAGCGAGGGCGGCCCCGGCGCCCAGTGCCGTGTCCGCTCTACCACCGGGCAACACGTCGGGTCGGTCGCCCCGCCGCTCGTCATCGCTCACGCGTCCACGCTCCGTCGGACTCCACGCCTCGGCCTCACCCGGAGCAGGCGAAATCCGCAGTACGGCAGGCGATGACGACCCCCGGCCCGGCCGCCGGCCGGCAAGATCGCGGCCGAGATCAGCCAGCTGCGCGAGGCGCACGATCGCACCGCTGTCCCCCGCGCCCCGGCGCCGCGACGGAGTCGGCTCGGGCCCGGGCCGAGCGCGGGCGGAGGCTCCATCGCCCGGCTCACCCGTCACGGGTGAGGGACCGGCAGCATCCGAGAGCCATGATCGCTGCGAACCGCACGAGGAGGAGGTACAGCCCGATGTCCACATCGCACCAGGCCACGCCTGGTAGCCAGGCCGACTATCGCGATGCCACAGCGCGCAGCGCGACCGGCGCCTCGCCACTGGCCAGCGGGCTCGCCCTGTTCGCCGGAATAGTCATGATCATCGCAGGGATCTTCCAAGCCGTCGCGGGGCTGGTGGCGCTCTTCCAGAACGAGCTGTACGTCGTCGGCGTGACCTACGTGTTCTCCTTCGACGTCACTGCCTGGGGCTGGATCCACCTGCTCGTCGGTGCCCTCGTCGCCGTTGCCGGTGGGGCCGTGCTCATGGGCCACCTCTGGGGACGCGTCATCGGGATCGGGCTCGCCAGCCTGAGCATGATCGCCAACTTCCTGTTCGTCCCCTACTACCCGATCTGGTCACTACTGATCATCGCGTTGGACGTGGCCGTGATCTGGGCCCTCTGCTCGTACGATCGCGAAGCCGCTCGACGCTGACGCGCCACCGACTCCTGGTCCAGCGCAGCGTCGAGCTACCGGGCGGATCAGCCGCAGCACGTAGTGCCCGCGCCAACCGAATGCTGCTCCAGCCCCCGGAACACCCCATGAGGAGACCCGAGGTGCGCCCTGTCAACCGTCCACCGGCCTTACGACTGGCCTCCGAGCCCGACCGGTTCGCCCTCGAGGGCGACGAGGCTTCCGGGCGCCGCACCTTTCCGACGCAACCGGCAGTAGGGCGCCACGACACGGCCACGCTCGAGAGCTGGGCCCGTGCGTGCTGGCCGATGCATCTGAACGCCGTGCTGGGGAACGAGATCGACCGGGCCGTTGAGGCCGGTGTCCTGACAGTCCCGGAAGGCGAGTCCCTCATCGCGCGGCTCGCCGTCGTGATCGACCAGGCCCTAGGCGTCGACGAGAACCGATGAGCTGAGCCAGGCAGCGGGGCGCGCGACCGCCGTCGGCCGGCGCGTTGCCATCAGCGTCGCCGCCGCTTCGCCGAAGGTCGCTGGGCCGACAAGCTCGCCGGGTCATTTCACGGCCCCCATCGACAGGCCCTGCACGAGATGTCCTCGAAGTTGAGCATGGCCGGTGGTTCGAATGCGGGCTATCCCGACCCGTCGGAGGCGTTCGCCGGTCGAGCCGACTGTTCCTGCGCGATCGCCACGAAATCCTGGACGAGCCGGCTGCGGCGGGACGCATCCCAGGCCAAGCACACGTGGTTGGGCCCGAGGTCGCGCACGGCAGCGTGAATGATGTCGGGCCGGGTGTAGAACGTGGCCGTCGACAGCGGGAGCACCACCACTCCGCGCCCGGCGGCGACGTGCTCCAGCTTCTCCTCGACCGTGCGCACCCGCGGCTGCGGCACCCGCGTGCCGGTACGCAGCTCGGTGGCGATGTCACGCCACTCCGGGACGGCGTCGGGGTCCTGCAGGAGGTGCTCGTCGGCGAGGTCTGAGATCGCGATCGACTCCTTGCCCGCCAGCCGGTGGTCGGCCGGCAGTACGACGACCCGTGGTTCGGTCACCAACGGCCGCATACCCAGCCCGCGTGCGTCGACCGGGAGCCGCACGTAGCTGACGTCGGCCCGGCCGTCGTGGATCACGTCGGTCTGGTCGTCCCAGCTGGTCCGTAGCACCTTCACGTCGAGCTGCGGGTGCCGAGCGAGCAGGGTGCGCACCGCGGAGGTGACGATCAGCCCCGGCATGAACCCGATCGTGAACGTGCGCTTGCCGTCGGCCGCCTCCGCGACCCGGCGGCGCAGCGCCTCGGCCCCGGCGAGCAGGGGGCGGGCGTCGGCGAGCAACTGCTCCCCGGCCTCGGTGAGCGAGGTGGAGCGCCGGTTGCGGTCGAACAACGACACGTTGAGCTCTCTCTCCAGAGCCCGGATCTGGCGGGAGAGCACCGGCTGCGCGATGTGCAGCGCGTCCGCCGCGCGGCCGAAGTGCAGGTGCTCGGCCACCGCGACGAAATAGCGCAACTTGCGCAGGTCGACGTCCATCACAGCCCCACCTGCGTCCTCCACCAGCGGTAAGACCTCGAGGGTATGACAGCGGGGCCAGAAGGTCTTGGACGGCGGGCACGAGCCGGGCCCACTGTGGAGGCATCCCCAAGACGAAGGAGCCTCCAAGTTGGACCTCAAAGGTTCACGCGTCGTCCTGCTCGGCGGCACGTCCGGCATCGGATTCGCGACGGCGGTGGCCGCCGCGGAACGCGGCGCCGAGGTGACCGTGGTGTCCGGCAACCCGGCGAGCGTCGAACGCGCGCTCGCAGCACTGCCCACCGGCACGCGTGGGCAGGCCGTCGACCTCAACGACCCGGCACAGGTCCGGTCCCTCTTCGCCCGGCTCGATCTCGACCACCTCGTCTACACGGCAGGCGAACCGCTCGCGCTCATGCCGGTGGCCGAGCTCGACCTCGACAGGGCGCGGGCGTTCTTCGGCCTGCGCTACTTCGGCGTGCTCGCAGCGGTCCACGCCGCCGCCCCGCACATCCGCGCGGGCGGTTCGATCACCCTCACGACCGGTACCGCCTCGGTCCGCCCCGGGCCGGGCTGGGCGGTGGCGGCGAGCATCTGCGGGGCGGTGGAGGCCCTGACCCGGACGCTTGCGGTGGAGCTCGCGCCGATCAGGGTCAACGCCGTGCAGCCCGGCGTCGTCCGGTCGCCGCTCTGGTCGGGCATGTCCGAGGCCGACCGGGAGGAGATGTACCGCGAGGTCGGCGCCTCTCTCCCGGCAGGACGCGTCGGCGAGGTCGAGGACATCGCAGCGGGTTACCTGTCGCTGATGACCCAGCCGTACGCCACCGGCACGATCCTCACCCTGGACGGCGGCACGCTCGTCGCCTGACCCGCGCGCACCGAACCCCTATGGCTGGGGTCGCTCCATTCCCTCACAGGAGGATGTCGATCGTGGTAGGCCAGGCGGGAACGGTCATGATCGGCGGGAACCTCGAGGTTGATCGAGGTGCTGGGCGCTAGGGCCGCGGCGCCGATCTACGAGGTTCGCGTCTACGTGTGACGCCACGCTCCTGCTGACCGAGACAGCAGCGACACGCCGGGCGCGGTGATCGGTTCACCAGGGCTGAGCCGTGATCAATCGCGGCCGTCATTGTCGAGCGGCGCCAGCGGCGGAGAAGCGCGACGGCCAAGACGCAAGCGCCGGCGTTCAGTTCGAGGGGGCGATCCGAGACGCGAGAGCGGACTCCTGGGCGAGGCGCCGGAGTGCCGAGAACATCGCGTCGCCCAGGACGCTGGCCGCGATGACCGCCTCGGCGCGCGCTTCTTCGCCGTCGATGCCGAGGAGCTCGTCCACTTCGCGCCGGGCCAGCTCGTCAGCGGCGCGGGCGTAGTCGTCGACGGCGTCGAGGATCTCGGTACGTCCGATCGCGCGCAGTGTCGTCACCACCTCCGCGAGAGACTGTCGTGCCGGGTTGCGCTCGCGCACGCGCCATCCCTGCCGGGCGATGAGCGCGTCGACCTCGGCGAGGGCGTCACCCGTGCTCTCCGAAGCGCCACTGCGCCGTGCGGGGCTTCTGAGTCCGTACTGCACCTGACCGAGCACGGCGAAGTCATTGCCCGACTTCGACTCCATCGCAGCGATCACTGCCCGCGCCGCCTCCACCGAGAGCCCGCCGATCTCCAGCAGGGCGCGCACCAGGCGAAGTCGCCGCACGTGCGACTCGCTGTACACCGCCTGGTTCGGGCTCGTCAGCCGGCCCGGTTCGACAAGGCCCTCGCGCAGGTAGAAGCGGATCGTGGGCGCCGGCACGCCGCTGCGCGCGCTCAACTCGGCCATTCGCATGTGCCGAGTATGCAACAGCGATTCACGCTATGCGTAGTGCTACTACACGTACCTGTGATACACGTTGAGGAGAGCCCTCGTCGAAGGAGCCTGATGACCTCGTCCCCCACCCCCGGCGCGGCGATCGCCACGCAATGCCGCTCGCCGTGGACGATGCGGGTCACACTCGGTGTGATCGGCCTGCTCACGATGACTCCGGCCCTCGCGCTGGTCTCACCCGGCCAGCTCGCCAGCTACGGCGTGGAATCCCCGGACGCGCTGGTGACGACCCTGCTCCAGCACAGGGCAGCCCTTCAGCTCGCCCTGGGAGCCGCGCTCGTCTGGGCCGGCGTCGATCCCCACGTGCGAGTGCCGATCCTGCTCGCCGCCACCTTCACCAAGGGCGTCGGCGTCGTCCTGACCCTCAGCCGGCCCGAGGTCTTCGCTGCGTCGTCAGGCAACATCGGGCTCTGGTTCGACATCGGATGCCTCGTGGTGCTGCCAGCGGTCGCCGTGTACACCGTCGTCTCCCCGCGGCGGGGGCACACGCGATGAGCGTCCTCGAAGAGGTGCAGCCCTCACCGGGCACCACCTACCGCCCGCGACGGGATCACGCGACCTCGACGACCACTTTGCCGAGCGAACGACCCTCGCCAACGTGGGCAAGGGCCTGCGGTACCTCTTCGAGCGGGAACGTGCGATCGACGTGGATCCGGAGGTCGCCTGCCACGCACCGCTCAGCGAGCGGCTCGAAGTGCTCGGGCCCTGTCTTCACCGCGAGCACACCGAGCCGGCGACCGGTCAACAGCCCCAGCGCAGCGCCCACGGTCAGCACGCGGAGCAGGGCGCGCGTAGTGCCACCGACACAGAGGTACCGTCCCCCGCCGGCAAGGGCACGGCGGTAGGCGAAGACCGAGCGGTGGGCGACCAGGTCGAGCACCACGTCCTGCGGCTCGCCCCGGGTGAAGTCCTGTGTGCGGTAGTCGAGCACCTCGTCGGCGCCCACCGAGCGCATGAAGTCAGACTTGTCGCCGTTGTCGACGGCGGTCACGTGGGCGCCTGCCCGCTTGGCGAGCTGGATCGCGAACGAGCCCGACCCGCCGCCTGCCCCGTTGACCAGCACCCGCCGGCCCGGCCCCGCGGTTGCCGTGCCCTGCCATGCGATGGCGCCGGCCTGCGGGATCGTCGAGGCCTCGGCGAAGGACAGCGCGTCGGGCTTGTGCGCCAGTGCAGAGGCAGGCGCGACGGCGTACTCCGCGAAGCCACCCTTGAGCCACAAGTTGTCGCCGTACACCTCATCGCCGACGGCGAAGCCGGTGACCTCCGGTCCGACCGCCTCGACCCACCCAGCGATGTCGGAGCCGAGTACCGGCCGCGCCGGCCGCCGCAGGCCACCGATCCGGGAGTAGAGCGGACTCCCCCGCAGGGTCTCCCAGTCCGACAGGTTCACCGATGTCGCGGCGACCCGGACCAGCAGCTGACCCCGCCCCGGCGACGGCACCGGCACCTCCTCGACGCGCAGCACCGAGGGTGGGCCGTAGCGGTCGTAGACGACCGCCCTCACGACGACCCGCCCCTCGCCCCACCACGGCCACCAGGCACGCCCGCAGCCTAGCCGGACCTGGCCGGGCGACACCCCGATCATGGTCGACACAGGCCGGTAGCGAACCTGCAGGCCGCTGGCCACGTACAGGTCCGCCAGGCGCTCCTCCTCCACGTCGACGAGCGCCGCGCCGACGTCGCCGAGCGAGTCGACCTGGCGTGCACCTCGGCATCGGTGAGCACGTTCGACGGCGCCCGGCGACCCTCGGCGTCGGCGGGCCGGGGTCAGCGGGAGACGCGAAGCAGCGGGAACACGCTATCGGAGACCTCGGTCAGCAGAGCACGCGGCAGGTCGTAGGACCCGACGTGCTGCAGGAACACCGCGTCGGCGCCGGCCGCGCGCACGCTCGTCAGCCGATCGACGATCTCGGCCGGCGTGCCGTAGAGGCAGAACTCCCGGGCGAAGGCGGTGGCCGCGGCGTCCGGGACGTACGGGTCGCACGCCTGCACCGCCGACTCCCAGTCCTCGGCATGCACCAGGTCGGGGTAGACGCCGGGCAGGTGCTCCGGCACGTCCACGTGGACGCCGGCCAGCGCAAGGAAGGGCGCCCCTCCGTTCTGGGCGATCCGCGCGCAGATCGGCTTGAGCTCCCGGGCGACGCGCGGCACGTCGTCCGTCACCCGGCAGAACGCGGACACCGTCATCGGGACCGCCCCTCGCCCGGCGGCGTGCGCTCCGTCCTGGACGCGGGCGGCCGCGGCGGCCAGCGGGCCGGCGGCCACCCCGGAGAGCAGGATCGCGCCGTCGGCGAGCTCGCCGGCCAGTCGCAGGTTCCGCGGGCCGCTGGCCGCGAGGTGGATCGGCACGTCCACGGGGTCGCGTAGCCGGGACGTCGCCCCGCCGAAGTCCACGGCCCCTCCCGCGAGCAGGATCCGCACGATCGCGAGCCGCTCGCGCAGCTCGGCGCCGGTGGACGCTCGCAGTCCCACCGGACCGACGGCGCTGTCCCCGACGCCGACCCCGAGCACGAACCGGCCGGGGGCGAGCTCGGCGACGGTGCGCGCCGCCGATGCGAGTACCGCGGGATGACGGGTGACGACGTTCGTCACGGCTGTGCCCAGCGTGATCCGCGAGGTCGCGGCGGCCGCGGCGGCGGCGACGGCGAACACGTCGCGCCACAGCAGCTGCGAGTCGGGGAACCAGACCTCGTCGAACCCCGCCCGCTCCGCGTCCCGCGCGAGCGCGGCGATCTCCGGCACCGGGGCGCAGGGCGGGATGCGCAGGCCGACCCTCATGGCAGTACCTCCTCGTACGACGTACGGTACGTACTGACGCAAGGGGGTTCGATGGCCGGGGAGTCGAAGCGGTCGGGGCGTGAGACCGCGCTCTCGGCGGACCGGATCATCGAAGCGGCGCTGCGCATCTCCGACGCCGAGGGCGACATCGACCGGCTCACGGTCCGCGGGCTCGCGGCGGACCTGGGCGTCGGCACGATGTCGCTCTACGGCTACTTCCGCAGCAAGGACGAGATCCTCGACGGCATGGCCGACCACGTGCTCGGCCGGATGCGGCTGCCACCCGAGCCGGACGCCGGACCCGCCGAGGCGCTGCGGACCGTCGGTCACGCCTTCCTGGCGCTGATGCGCGAGCACCCGTCGGTCATGCGGCTCTTCGCGACCCGTGTCACCAGCAGCCGTGCCGCGCTGCGCGGAGCGATGGAGGCCGTACTGGCGCGCCTCGTGGACGCCGGGATCCCGGGCCCGCAGGCGGCCCGGTGTTACGGCTTCCTCCTGACGTACGCGATCGGCTTCGCCAGCTACCAGAAGCCCCGCCCGTGGGGCCGCAGCGACCGGGCGGCGAGCGCCGAGGAACGCCGCCAGCGCACGCACTTCTACGCGGCCCTGCCCATCGACGAGTTCCCGCACGTCGTGGAGCTCGCCGGGGACATCGCCGACCTGCCGTCCGACGAGCAGTTCGACGCGGGCCTCGAGGCCTACATCGACGCCACCCTCCGCACCCTGCAGCACGTCCGCGCCTGACGGGTCGTTCCGGCCACCGGACCGGGCTCCTTGACCCCGTGCGGCGGACCGTACACGGTACGGCCACTCTTCCGACGCCGGGTGGCCACCCGTCGTCGGTCTCGGACAGCGGTTCCGGAGGAACCATGACCACCACGCACCCGCAGCGCACCCCCGTCAAGGCCGTGCTCGCCAGCTGGCTCGGCACGGTCATCGAGTTCTACGACTTCTTCATCTACGGGCTGGCATCGTCACTGATCTTCGCCCGGCTCTTCTTCCCCGCCTTCGACCCGCTGGTCGGCACCCTCATCTCGCTCTCGACGTTCGGCGTCGGCTACGTCGCCCGCCCGCTCGGGGCGATCGTCTTCGGCCACTTCGGAGACCGGCTCGGCCGCAAGTCGATGCTGGTCGTGACGCTCACGATGATGGGCGCCTCGACCTTCGCGATCGGCCTGCTCCCCACCTACGCGACCGTCGGGGTGCTCGCGCCCGTCCTGCTGGTCACCCTGCGGATCGTGCAGGGCCTCTCGCTCGGCGGCGAGTACGGCGGGGCCGTGCTGATGACCGTCGAGCACACTCCGGAGCGGCGCCGCGGCCTCGTCGGCTCGTTGCTCAACACCGGCGCAGGCGTCGGGACGCTGACCTCGAACCTCGCGTTCCTCGCGGTGCTGCAGCTGCCCGAGGACGCGCTGCTGAGCTGGGGTTGGCGGATCCCGTTCCTGATCAGCGCGGTGCTGGTCGTCGTCGGCGTCGCCGCCCGCGTCACGCTCGCCGAGAGCCCGGCGTTCGTCGCCGTGCAGGACAGCGGCGAGGTGCGCCGCCTGCCGATCCTCGACGTGCTCCGCTCGGACTGGCAGCGGGTGATCCTGGTGGCGCTCGGCACGGTCGGCGCGGGTGTCGTCGTCACGATGACGACCGTCTTCTCGCTGGCCTACGGCCGGGAGGCGCTGGGGCTGACCAACAGCGCCATGCTCGCGGTGCTGCTCCCCGCGGTCGTGGCGACCCTCGTGTTCCCGCCGCTCTTCGGGCCGATCGCCGACCGCGTCGGGGTCCGCACGGTGTTCCTCGTCGGTGCGGCCGGCATGGTGGTCCTCCCCTTCGCGTGGTTCGCGCTGCTCGACACCCGCCAGTACGGGCTCATGCTGCTCGGCTTCGTGCTGCTGTTCCTGCCGTACTCGGCCAACTACGCCATGTTCCCGGCCTACTTCTCGCAGGTCTTCCCGCCCGCCCTGCGGTACAGCGGCATGTCACTCGGGTTCACGATCGGCACGATCGCCGGCAACGCCTTCGCGCCCGCGATCGCCACCTCGATCCTGGGCCGCACGGGTAGCTGGGTGGGCATCGCCTGGTACATGGCCGGGATGGCGGCCGTGTCGTTCATCGCCGCCGTCCTCATGCCCATCCGGGACACCGCGGGGCAACCCGCCCGGCCGACCACCGCGCTCGGCACGGCGACCGCGTGACCCACCGGCTCGAGGTCAACGGTGCGCCGTTCGACGTTCGGGCTTCCGGGCTCGAGCCGCTCTCGCGGGTGCTGCGCGAGCAGCTCGGGCTGACCGGCACGAAGGTCGCGTGCGGCCGAGGCGAGTGCGGTGCCTGCACCGTGCTCGTCGGCGGCCGCCCGCGGCTGTCGTGCACCGTACCCGCCGTGCTCGTCCGCGAGCCGGTGCGCACGGTCGAGGACCTCGCCGACGAGACGGCGCAGCTGCGCGCGGAGTTCGCCGACCGCGGCGCTTTCCAGTGCGGGTTCTGCACGCCCGGGCAGGTGGTGACCGCTTGGGCCGTGCTGCGGGACGAAGCCGGTCGGCCCCCCGACGGGCGGCGGGAGCGCGTCACACACGCCATGTCCGGCGTGCTCTGCCGGTGCACCGGGTACCAGGCGATCACCGCCGCGATCTGTCACGTGGCGGAGACGTCGGACGAGCCCACGAGCGCGCCATGAGGCACGTTGAGCGAGCTTGCGAGCTCACCATGAGGCGGGGCATCGGCGACCGCGTCCGGCCCATCGACTGGGACGCACGCAGCGCGGGGCGGGTGCCGTACACCGCGGACCTCGTGGCCTCGGCGACCGCGACCGGCCGACCCCCGCTGCACGGCGCCGTCCTGCGCTCCCCGCACCCCTTCGCCGAGATCCACGGCATCGACACCGCTGCCGCTCGCGAGCTCCCCGGGGTGCACGCCGTCCTCACCATGGCCGACTTCGCCCCCGGTATCCGCTACGTCCACCGCGGCGGGCCGCTGTCGGACCGGCCACCGCTCGCGGACGGGGTCGTCCGGCACGTCGGCCAGGAGGTCGCGGCCGTCGCGGCGGAGACACCGGAGATCGCGCGTGCCGCGCTGCGCGCGATCCGGGTGCACTACCGGCCCCGTCGGGCGCCGCTCACGGTTCAGGCCGCGCGCCGGCCGGGCGCCCGCCGGCTGCACGCGCGCAACACCCCGGAGCCGAACGTGTCGATGCTCCTCGAAGGGCGCTGGGGCGATCCGGGGGCAGCAGGCGCGACGGTGACCGTCACCGGCCGCTTCGCCTACCCGAGCGTCGCGCACGCGTGCATGGAGCCGAACACGACGCTGGCGTCCTGGGACGCCGAGCGCGAGGTCGTCGAGCTGTGGACCTCGACGCAGGCCCCGTGGTTCATCGCCAAGGAGGTCGCGCACCTCATGGGCCTGCGCCACGATCAGGTCGTGTGCCGGGAGGTCGCCGTCGGCGGCGGGTTCGGGTCGAAGTCGAAGGCGTCCGAGCACGAGGTGATCGCGGCGGCGCTCGCCCGCGCCGCAGGCCGACCGGTGCTGGTCGAGCTGGACCGGGCCGAGGAGTTCGGGGCGAACAAGCCGCGCCACCGGTTCGAGACCGTGTTGCGCACCTCGGCCGACGCCGACGGGGTGCTGCGGGAGTTCGACGCGGACGTCCTGGTGGACAACGGCTCCTACAACCACATGGGCACCTCCGTCCTGCGGGTCGGTCTGATCACCCTCGGCTCGATGTACCGGCCGGACGGGGTCCGGTTCACCGCGCGGCTCGTCGACACCGCCACGCAGCCGGGCGGGCAGTTCCGCGGCTACGGCACGCCGCAGGTCTCGCTCGCGATGGAGAGCCAGGTCGACGAGATCGCCGAGCGGCTCGGGATCGATCCCGTCGAGCTGCGCCTGCGCAACCTCCCGCCCGAGCACGCGACGACGCTCTGCGGGTACCGGGTCACCACCAACCGCCTCGGCGACTGCCTGGTCGCGGTCCGCGACGCGCTCGACTGGGATCGCGCGCGGGCGGAGCGGCGCGCCGACCGCGGCTGGGGCGTCGCCGCGGGCGCCCACGGGTCCGGGGCCTACGCGTACGAGATGGCGAACCGCAGCGACGCGGCGGTCGACCTCTTCGCCGACGGCCGGGTCCGCGTGCGCCACGGCAGCGCCGACGCCGGCACCGGGCAGAACACCATCCTCGCCCAGATCGCGGCGTTCGAGCTCGGCGTCGACCTCGCCGACGTCTCGGTGCTGTCGACCGACGGCGAGCGAACGCCGTTCGAGCTGGGCGCCTGGTCGTCGCGGGGCACGCACATGACCGGCTCGTCCGTCGGACAGGCTGCTCGGGAGCTCGCCGACCGGCTGCGCGGGCTCGCGGCGGCCAAGCTCGGCACCGACGACGTCCGGCTGCGCGGTGGCTCGGCCGTGGCACCCGACGGCACGTCGGTGGCGCTCGGCGACCTCGTCCCGTTGGCCGAGGACAGCCGGCCCGACCCGGACGGCGCGCTCGTGCTCCCGCACGAGACGTCGTACCGGCTCGAGGGCACCGAGATGCTCAGTCCCGAGAAGAGCACGGCGAACCTCTCCCCCACCTATGCCTTCGCCGCCCACGGCGCCGTCGTCGACGTCGACCGGCTGACCGGGCGGATCCGGGTGGTCGACTACGTCGCCGCGCACGACGTCGGCACCGCGATCAATCCGACGGCCGTCGAGGGCCAGATCGTCGGCGGCGCGGCGATGGGAATCGGGGCGGCGCTGGGCGAGGAGCTCGTCCGCGAGGGCGGGCGGGTGGTGAACGCCGGCTTCCTGCACTACGCGCTGCCGCGCAACGCCGACCTGCCCTCGATCCGGCCGATCGTCGTCCCGGGCCACGACGGGGCCGGCCCGTACGGGGCCAAGAGCGTCGGCGAGATGTCGATCATCCCGCCGGGCGCGGCGATCGCCAACGCGGTGCACGACGCGATCGGCGTGCGGCTGCGGGAGCTGCCGCTGACGCCCGACAAGGTGCTCGGCGCCCTGCGCAGGCACGAGGGATGGCCGGCGCGGCGGCACCGGATCTGGCGCCGCCCCGGCCGCTGGTGGATCGCGGCGATCCGCGCGGCCTACCCGCTGGGCCTGCACCGGCTGCTGCACGCGCTGGGCAGCCGGTTCGGTCCTGCGGCCCGCGCCCGCCGCCGCATCGCGGAGTCGCCCGACCCGGAGATCCACGTCGCGCAGACCCTGGCCGAGGCCACCGCGCTGCTGGCGACCCCGGGCGCCGCGCCGCTCGGCGGGGCGACCGACGCCCTCGTCGAACGCAGGGCCGAACCCCGTCCGGCGCCCGTACTCGTCTCCGTCGCGTTCGTGACCGAGATGCGGCGCATCACCCGCGACGGCTCCGGCCTGCGCATCGGCGCGGCCGTCCCGCTCGCCGACCTGGCCGCCCACCCGGACGTCCCGCCGGTCGTGGCCGAGGCGACCGCCACCATCGCGTCCCCGCAGGTGCGCAACGCCGCGACGGTGGGCGGGAACCTCGTGCAGGCCAAGCGCTGCTGGTTCTTCCGCAACGGCTTCGACTGCTACAAGCGGAACGGACCGTTGAGCCCCTGCTACGCCGTCACCGGCGACCACCGGTTCCAGCACGCCGTGGTCGACGGGCACCGCTGCCAGGCGGTGACCCCGTCGGACCTCTCGACCGTGTTCCTCGCGCTCGATGCCGCAGTGCAGATCGACTCTGGGGAGATCGACTCCGGGGAGATCGACTCCGGCGAGATCGACCGCGGCCGGACCGTGCCGATCTCCGCGTTCTACACCGGGCCCGGGGAGACCGTCCTGCGCCCCGGAGAGCTGGTCACCGCGGTCACGGTTCCCGCCGCCGCGCTCGAACGCGCCTCGGCCTTCACGAAGCTCGCGCTGTACACGGGCGACTTCGCCACCGCGTCCGCCGCGCTGTCGGTCGACCGGGCACCCTGCGGCACCTGGCGCGACGTCCGCCTCGTCCTCGGCGCGATCGCCCCCGTCCCGTGGCGGCTCACCGCCGTCGAGGACGCGCTTCGTGGCACCGAACCCGACGTGGCGAGCGTGCGCCGCCACGTCGACGCCGTCCTCGACGCGCACGCCCACCCGCTCGCGCACAACGCGTGGAAGCTCGATGCCGCCACCGGCCTGGTCGTGCGCGCCGTCGAGGCGCTCGCGGCCCAGCAACGGATGAAGGAGCAGCGATGACACGAACGCAGGACGGGATCGGCTCGGTCACGCTCGACGAGGTCCTCGCCGAGCTGGCCGAGCGCCGGGAGGAGTTCCGCGAGCAGCGCTACGTCTCCCCGGACTTCGTCGCGCGGCTCAAACAGCTCGGCATCTACCGCTCCGCGACGCCGCAGCGGTTCGGCGGGGAGACGATGCCACCGGCACGGTTCCTGGACCTGATCGAGCGGATCTCGGCCGTCGACGGCTCCACCGGCTGGGTCGCGAGCTTCGGCTCGCAGCTGGTCTACCTCGGCTCGCTGCCACTCGAAGCGCAGGCGAAGCTGTACGCCGACGGCCCCGACGTCGTCTTCGCAGGCGCGCTGTTCCCGGTCCACCACGCCACCCCCACCGACCGCGGGTTCCTCGTCAACGGCCGCTGGAAGTTCGCCAGCGGCTGCATGGCCGCCGACATCGTCTGCGTCGGCATCCAGGGGGACGACACGACCTCCGGGAAGCCGCGCGGAGCGCTCGTGCCCCCGGATCGTCTCGAGATCGTGCAGGACTGGGACGTCATCGGTATGCAGGGCACCGGCTCCTTCGACCTCGTCGCCGTGGACGTCGAGGTCGACCGGGAGTGGACGTTCATCCGGGGCGGGGAGCCGGTGATCGACGAGCCGCTCTACCGATATCCCGCGATCACCTACGCCGCGCAGGTGCTCTCCGTCGTCTCCGCCGGGGTCGCCAGGGCCGCGCTCGACTTCGCGGAGGAGGTCGGCAGCGGCCGGGCGAGCATCACCGGCGCCCCGAAGCTCGCCGACCGCGCCTACTACCGCGCCGGTATCGCCGAGGCCGAGGCCACGCTGCGGTCGGCGCGCGCCTACTTCTACGAGGTCACCGACGAGGCCTGGCAGGCGCTCGCCGACGGCGGCGAGGTGAGCGACGTGCAGAACGCCCACCTGCGACTCTCCGCTGCCCACCTCGCCCGGACGGCCGCACAGGTGGTCCACCAGGTCGTCTCGCTCTCCGGCACCGCCGCCATCCGACGGGACCACCCGTTGCCCGCCCTGCTGAACGACGCTCTCGTACCGCAGGAACACGCGTTCCTCGGCCCGGCGATCTACGACGCCGCGGGCGCCGTTCTCATGGGCCAGGCGCCCACCGTCCCGGCGTTCCGATGAGCGAGCTTGCGAGCGAATCATGTTGCAGCGCCCGCGCGAAGCGCCGGCCGAGCGTCAGCGAGGCCGAGCGGTGAGCAGCCACGTGCGGCACGGGTTCGCCGACACCCGGCACGGCCAGGTCCACTACGTCGAGCACGGCACCGGTGATCCGGTGGTGCTGCTGCACCAGACGCCGCGGTCGTGGGACGAGTACCGCGACGTCCTGCCGCTGCTCGGCGCGCACCACCGGGCGATCGCGATGGACACCCTCGGCTTCGGGGCGTCCGCCCGGCCGGCCGACCCGTGGACGATCGAGCTGTTCGCCGCCGGGGTCCTCGACCTGTGCGACGCGCTGGGCCTCGACCGCGTCGCCGTCGTGGGGCACCACACCGGCGGCGTGATCGCGGTCGAGGTCGCGGCCGCGGCGCCGGAGCGGGTGCACGGCCTGGTGCTCTCCGCGACCCCGTTCGTCGACGCAGCGCGCCGGCAGCGGGTCGCCACGTCCCGGCCGCCGATCGACCACGTGGTGCCCGCCGCGGACGGCTCGCACCTCGGGCAGCTGTGGGCCAACCGCGCCGGCTTCTACCCGCCCGACCGGCCCGACCTGCTCGACCGCCTCGTGCGCGACGCCCTCGCCGTGCTCGACCGGGTCGAGGAGGGCCACCGCGCGGTGAACCGCTACCGCATGGAGGAGCGCATCGGCCTCGTGCGGGCCCCGACGCTCGCGCTCTGCGGCGAGCTCGACACGTTCTCCCTGCCCGACCTCCCCCGGATCGCGGCGGCGATCCCCGGAACCCGCAGCGCGGTGCTGCCGGGCACCGGGGTGCCGGCCGTGGACCATCGGCCGGAGCAGTTCGCCGCCGTCGTCGGCGAGTTCCTCGCGTCGCTGCCCGCACAGGTCAGCTGATCGAGCCGTGATCGAAGCTTCGGCGCGCTTCTTCTACCCCTGGCTCAGCGCCGCCACCGACTTCATGATCCGCCGCCCGACCATGTTCAGCAGCCCCGCGAACTTCTGGACATCAGCGCGGTGCACCGGCGCCGTCACGGACAGGGCCCCGGTGATCACCCCCGTCGTGCCGATCAGCGGGATCGCCACGCTCACGAAGCCGGCCCGCGTCTGCTCGTTCTCCACGGCGTAGCCGAGCTCGCGGGCCCTGGCCAGCTCCTGCAGGAGGAGCCCGGGCACCGCGACCGTGTACGGGGTGAGCCGCCGCAGCGGGCTGGCCAGTACCTCGTCGACCAGCCGCCGCGGTCCGAAGGCGAGCAGCACCTTGCCGGTGGCCGTGCAGTGCAGCGGCATCCTGCCCGCGACGCGGGACGGCACCCGCCCGTGTCCGGAGACCTTCTCGAGGTAGAGCACCTCGAGCCCGTCGAGCACGGCGAGGTGGACGGTCTCGTTGGTGGCGTGGTGGAGGTCCTCCATGTACGGGCGGGCGGCGTCGCTCAGGATCCGCTGGCGCGGCACCCGCTGACCGATCTCGAACAGGCGCATGCCGAGCCAGTAGCTCGAACCGCGCCGTTCGAGCAGGCCCCACTGCAGGAGCTCCTGGGCGAGACGGTGGACCGACGCCTTCGCGAGCCCCGTCCGGCGGGCGATCTCGGTCAGGCTCAAGTGCTCGTCGTCCGGCCCGAACGCCTCGAGGATGCGCTGCACCTTCGCCAGGACGCTCTTCGCCGCGGCTTCGGGCTGGTCCGGGCGGGTTGCAGACATCGTCGTCATCGGACAAGGGTCGCTCAGCGGGCCGTTCCGGGGAACGGGCACGTTCCACCCAGCGGACCGCACCTCAGGGGAGCACGACCGCGCGCCCCGCCACCCGGCCCGCCCGCAGGTCCTCGACCGCCGCCGCCGCGTCGGCGAGGTCATAGGGCTGGACCGCGACCCCCAGCTCCCCGGCCGCCAGCCGGCGTACGAGCTCGTCGGACACCTCACGGGCCCGGCGCTCCTGCCGAATCATGTTGACAGGCAGCAGGGCGACGTCGTCGAGGAGCCACGAGGGCAGGTCGATCGTCACGCTGGTGCCGGTGACGTAGCCGATGACGACGGCCCGCCCGCCTCGGCGCACCCACCGGCTGCGCCCGACCAGGCCCTCCCCGCCCAACGTGTCGACGAGCAGCGTCGCGGTGCGCGACTCGGCGAGCCGCGCGACCGATTCGTCCGAAGAGCCGTCGACCGCCTCGATCCCGTCGGGGACCAGGTCCAACTGGTCACTGCGTCCGACCACGCCGATCACGGTCGCCCCGGCCGCGACGGCCTGCTGCGCCACCATCGCGCCGACCGCGCCTGCGGCGCCGACGACCACGACCTCCTCCCCCGGCTGCAGCCGCGCGACGTCGTGGAGGGCCACGTAGGCGGTGGTGGCAGGCACGAAGAAGGTCGCGGCGACCGCGGGGGGAAGCGGCTCGGCGAGCGGGGTCACCGCCTTCGCGGGCACACTCACCTGCTCGGTCCACGTCCCGTCGCGCAGCATCCCGAGGCCGCCACCACGCAGGATGACCTGCGTGCCCGGTTCCAGACCGCCGCCGGACTCCGCGACGACCCCGGCCCCCTCGACGCCGCCGATGTAGGGCAGCTGGGGCTTCATCCCGAAGTCGCCACCCGCGATGGTCAGGTCGAGGTGGGCGACGGCGGCGGCCTCGACCGTCACCAGTACCTCGCCGTCGGCGCGGGTCGGCGGAGGAACTTCGTCGAGGACCGGCGCAGCGCCCCACGCGTGGAGACGCGCGGCCCGCATCAGCGCGCGGCCGTTTCTACCCGCCCCGCCTCCTCCGTCGGCTTCCATCCCCCGGTGCGCAGGAACTCCAGGCTGATCGGGTTGTAGAGCTCCGCCTGCTCGTGCTGCGGCCAGTGCCCGCACCGCTCGAACAGCTCCAGCTGCGAGCCGGGGATGTTCTCGTGCATCGCCGACGCCTCCGGCACCTCGCCGAACGGGTTCTCCCGACCCCAGACGATCAGCGTCGGCTGGGTGATCCGGCCGAGCTCCTCCGGCGTGAGCAGGTTGCGCGTGCGGCGCTCCATGTCCTGCAGCGACAGCAGGTTGTCGACGTTGGCCACGAACTCCGGCGTGTGGTAGATCGCGTGCCGGACCTCGACCAGCTCCTCGGTCGCGTCCGCCGGGTCGGCCATCAGCAGCCGCAGCCGCTTGCGGGTCAGCTCGACGTCGTCGGTGGTGACGGCGTCGCGGGTGCTGGTCTTGATCCGCTCCATGACGGCCGGGTTGGCCACCGTTCCGCCGGCGCACAGCAGCTGCAGGCTCTGGACGCGCTCGGGGTGCGTGGTGGCGGTCCGGGCGCCGACCCAGCCGCCGAGCGACTCGCCGACGATGTGCGCCCGGGTGATCCCGACGGCGTCGAAGTAGTCGACCAGGTGCCGGACGTAGTCCGCGATCTCGTACGGACGGTCCGGCTTGCCGGTGTAGCCGTGGCCGAGCATGTCGATCGCGTGCACGTCGTACTCGGCGTGCGCCACGACGTTGCGGGTGAACGCCTCGAGGTGGCCGCTCGTGCCGTGCAGGAACACCACCGGCTCCGCATCGGGGTTGCCGGCGCGCAGGGTCCGGGTGGGGACGCCGGCCGCGTCGACGTACTCGACGCGGAAGGCGATCGGGCTCAGTTCGGTCCAGATGCTCACGGGAGTCCTTACTTCTGGTTGATGCGGTGGACCTGGGTGTTGCTCCGCGCGGCGAGTTTGCGGAGCGCGAGCACGGTGCCCGCCAGCGCCAGCAGGAGCAGCGGCTTGCGAACCTTCATCGAGCACCCACCTCTGCGAGCGAGCCGGATGGCACCTCTGTGGACGGAATCGAGTCCAGGAAGCCGGAGACCACCGAGTGGTACGCCTGCGGGCGCTCCTCCTGCAGGTGGTGCGAGGCGTGGTCCATCACGTACAGGTTCCCGCGCGGGACCATCCGGGCCAGCATGAGCGGGTAGTCGGGCGTCAGGAACGCGTCCTGCATGCCCCACATGAACAGGACCGGGGCGTCGATCCGTCCGAGCTCCGCTGTCAGGTCCTGCCACTCCCCCCGCGGCGAGTCGGACATCGCGGCCAGCGCGCGCTCACCGGGGTCGAGGCTCTGCTCGTAGCGCAGGTCCAGGGTCTCCTCGGGTAGCGCGTCGGCGTCGTACCACTCCAGGCGGGTGATCAGCGCGCGCATCTTCTCCCGGGTGGGGCCCTCGCCGCCGTAGTAGGCGTCGCGGGCGTTGCGGCCGCGGCGACCGCCCTCGGGCAGCGGGGCGAGCGGCCCGTGGAAGACCGGCATGCTCCCGGTGACGACCAACGAACGCGCGCGGTCCGGGTACTTCGCGGCCAGGTTGAGCGCGATCGTGCCGCCCCACGAGTTGCAGACGAAGTCCGCACGCTCCACGCCGAGGGTGTCGAGGAGCGCGACGGTCTTGGCGGCGTGGTGGTCCCACATCGGGCCCTCGATGCGCGACTTCTCGGACTTGCCGTACTGGTGGATGTCCACGAGCAGGCAGCGGCGGTCGGCCGCGAAGAGCGGGGCGACGGGGCCGAAGTCGCTCCACGCGGTGCAGCCCGGTCCGCCGCCGTGCAGGAACACGGTGTCGGGACCGCTGCCGAGATCGTGGTAGTGGTAGCGGACGCCGCCACCGTCCGCGTAGCGGCTCTCCGGTGCGGGCGCCATCAGGAGTCCTTCCGTGTCGTGGTGGTGGTGGCGATCGTGGTGCGGGCCAGCACTTCGCAGAGGCGCCTCATCGCCCGGACGTCCACGGTGTTCATCCCGCGGGAGAAGTCGACGGCCGGATCGACGTCGAGCTCCTCCGAGCTGACCTTCGGCATCCCGACCCGGGCGGTCGGGATGCCCCTGGCGCGCAGGATGTTCGCGTCGGTCGCGCCGCTGAGGTCCGGGACGGGCTCGTGCGGGCGCCCGGTGGTCCGTTCCCACGCCGTCACGGTCCGCCGCACGATCGGCGCGTCGGGCGAGGTGTGCGTCGCCGGGACGGCGAGCACCATCTCGACGCCGAGATCGACGTCCAGGTCCCGGCCCAGCTCCTCCACGAAGCCGCGGAGCTCGCGCTTGACCTGCAGCGGTGTCGTCCCGGGCGCGATGCGGATGTCCAGCCGCAGCCGGCAGAGCGCCGGGGTCACCGCGAGCATCCGCTCCCAGCCGCCCGCGATCGACCCGATCACACCCTGCGGAGCGGCCGTGGCCGTGCGGTGCCGGACCGGGTAGTCGGCCAGCCACCGCTCGAGCCGGATGACGACCTCGGCGGCCGTGACGATCGGGTTGCGGTAGGGCATCCGGTGCCGGCTGCCGACGTAGGTGTGGACGCCGGGGACGGTCACCTCGAACCAGGCCAGCCCGACCTCTTCGTGCGCCACGAGATCGCCGGGCTTCGCGATCACCGCGTGGTCGGTGTACCAGCCCCGCTCCAGCAGGAACGAGCAGCCCACGCCCTGGCCGGTGTTCGCCCGCTGCGGGTAGCCGGGGGCGTCGACGGCGTTGGTCGGCATCCCGCCGGCCCCGAACGCGACGACGACGTCGCCCGCGAGCTCCGGCCGGACCTCGCCGAGCGCCTCCGCGAGCACCAGGATGCAGGCCGCGTGCCCCTTCGGGTTGCCCGCGCCGAGCCCGGAGACGAACGGGCCCTCGTCGCGCGCGATGGACAGCATGTCGGGACGGAGGCGCTCCCCGATCCACGGCACGTCGATCGCCTCCTCACCCGTGGTGAGGGTGTCGATCGGCGCGTAGAGCATCAGGTCCTCGCCGCCACCGCTGCCGCGCAGCCTGCCCACGGCGTTGGCCTGGAACTGGTCGATGTGCTGGGCGGTCGCCCCGAACCCGGCCGCGGCGAGCCGGTCGGCCAGGAAGCGCGCCAGTGGCGCCTCACGGCCGGTCGGGCTCGGGATCCCGGTGACGGCGCGGGCCGCGGCGCGCAGCCGGTCCTCGGTGATCGCGGCGAGCAGCCGGTCGACGACGGCGTCCTCGGCGACGGCCGTACCGGTCGGCGCGATCACGGCTCGCGCTCCGCCGCGGGTTCGATCAACCCGACGCCCATGCCGGTCAGCCACTCCGGCATCGCCGCGTACGCCAGGCGGCGCCCGGGCGCGAACCCCATGGCCGCGGCCATGGTCAGCCAGGTCCGCAGCTCCTGGCCGCCGTTGCCGGCGAGCCCCTCGATGTCGTCGGAGGAGTAGGTCGCGTAGCGCTCCAGCTTTCCCGCCTCGAGATCGGCCAGGAAAGCCTCGTCGAAGTCCTCGAAGATCGTCGGCCGAGCCGCGGTGATGATCTCCCGGCGCCGCTTGTCGTAGCGCTCCCACTCACCGCGGCCGTTCAGCCAGGCCTCGACGAGGAACTCCTCGTCCGTGTTCTGCGGGTCCCGCCAGTCGGCGGGCCACGGCAGCTGGTGCGACAGCCCGCCCGACGCGATCACGACCACCCGGAGGTCCTCCGGGATCGCCTCGACGGCCTCGGCGAGGTTGCGGCCCAGCTGCACGCACCGGTCGAGCCGGGGCAGCGGGGCGGCGAACACGTTGATCACCAGCGGGACGACGGGAACGTCTGACGCTGGATCGCCCAGGAGGTACTGGATCGCGTGGGTCTGCCCGTGGTCGATCTGCAGCCGGGCCGAGATCGCCACCTCGGTGCCGCGCTCGACCAGCTCACCGGCGATCGCCTGTGCGAAGCCGGGATCGCTGCGTTGCGGACCCTTCGGGGTGCCCGCCTCACCCGCCCCGATCACCTCGCCGACGCCGAGCGTGAACGCCGGGATCATGTCCAGCCAGAACCCGCGGAAGTGGTTGGAGCCGATGATGACCGCCACGTCCGGCCGGGCGCGAGCCACCGCGTCGCGGGCTTCGGCCAGCGCGTCCCGGAACCGCTCCGCGCGGTCGGTGTGCACGACCTGGTCCCAGTGCGTGTTCATCAGGGTGGAGTGGGAGGCACCCGCTCCGAGCACGATGCGCGCCATGTGTCCTCAGCTCTCGACGGGCGGGCCGACGGGCTCGAACCCGTCGGTCTTGAGCCGTTCGATCCGTTCCTCGGTGACGTCCTCGGCGAGCTTGCGCCATTTGAGCAGCGACTCGTCCGGCCGGTACAGCCGCTCCGGCGGGGCGTCGGTCACCTCGACCATCCACTTGTCCTGCGCGGAGAACTGCCCGTGGAACAGCCACCGGACGAATCCGAGGTACTTCAGGTAGAAGGGCAGGGTCCGCCACCCCTGGCGGAAATCCGCCATCACACCCACGTACAGGTGGTTCTCGGCGTCCACCGGAACGTAGAACTCGTAGTGGATGAACGTCGGGTACGCGATCCGCAGAACCCCCGGCATGCTCACCGACGCGAACCCCGGGAACTCCTGGGCGGCGATCACGGGGTTGACATCGCGGTGGCTGCCGGTGTTGCCGATGTTGCTGGTCTGCTTCGGCGGCTTGAGCTTGAACCAGGCCTGGTTGTCCCACTTGCCGAGACCGGGGAACTCCGCGGTCCAGTACTGCTTGTCCTGCACGCGGTAGATCCAGCGCCCGCGCTGCACGATGCGGGTCTCGTTCCACACCGGCATGGCCTTGAACAGCCGCCAGAGCGACGTGCGGTGCAGGTACTTGGCGTGTCCCTCGTCGTAGCCGTTCTCGCACGCGAACCGCCAGTTCCCGATGCGGGGCTGGATCCGGGAGCCGACCACCGCGGCGTTGCCGACCAGCTCCTCGGGCAGCTGCTGGTCGATCGGCGGCGCGTCCTCGCCGTCGCCGACGAAGACCCACACCATGCCGAGTCGTTCCTCGACCTCGTAGGTGGGCTGGGTGACCTTCCCGCAGATCGGGCTCTCGGGGCCGTCGGTGATGACCGCCTTCAGCTCGCCCGTCGCGAGGTCGAACGTCCAGCCGTGGTACGGGCACGAGATCGTGCCGGGGAACTGCTGGTTGCCCTCGCTCAACGGCACCCCGCGATGCGGGCACCGGTCCTTCAACGCATACGCCGTGCCCCTGTTCTTGACACCGTCGCGGATCAGCACGATCTTCTCACCGAGCAGCGTGATCTGCTTCGGCTTCCCGGTGAGCTGTGACGAGTAGCAGACCGGGTACCAGTAACCGCGGAAACCGGCGGCCGCGGCCTGGTAATGGGGCCAGCTCGACCAGTCCTGGCGTCCGGGGAGCTTGCCGGCGCGCCGCGGCCGGCGGCGTGGGGCGCCGGCTGCCAACGCGTCGGTCGCTCCGCCATTCGCATTCATGAAGCCAGTCCAACACCGGCCGGCGGACCCTCCAAGGTCGCGGTTCCGCTGACCGAACCGCGCCCGGGAATCCGGTCCCGGTTTCGCTGAGCGGTCCGGCGGGCGGGACACACCCTGCGGGCGCTCCTACCGTCCGGAACGCCCCCGGCGCCGGGGAGCTCGTCTTCTTCCCTTCCCACCATCCACCGGAGGTCGGCCGTGCCCGCGAGCATGAACACGGACATCCTGATCGTCGGCGCCGGCCCCACCGGTCTCTACGGCGCCTACTGCGCAGGGTTCCGCGGCCTGCGCACCGTGGTCGTCGACGCCCTGCCACAGGCGGGCGGGCAGATCGCCGCGCTCTACCCGGAGAAGGAGATCCGGGACATCGCGGGCATCCCCGGGTCGCGCGGCCGGGACGTCGTCGCCGCGCTGAAGGAGCAGGCCGACGCGTTCGGTCCGCAGTACCTGCTGGGCAGCCAGGCCACCGCACTCGTGCACTCCCCGGACGGTCGCCCACAGGTGTCGCTGGCGGACGGCACCGTCGTCGATGCGGGCGCGGTCGTCCTGACCGCAGGAATCGGCACCTTCACGCCGCGCCCGCTCCCCGCGGGCGAGGGGTTCCTCGGGCGTGGCCTCTCCTACTTCGTGCCGGACCCGTCCGCCCACGACGACCAGGACGTGCTCGTGGTGGGCGGCGGCGACAGTGCCGTCGACTGGGCGCTCGCCCTGCACCCGATCGCCCGCTCGGTCACCCTCGTGCACCGCCGCGGTGGCTTCCGCGCCCACGGGCCGTTCACGAGTGCGGCGCCACCGTCATCACCGACGCCGAGGTCGAGGCCCTGCTCGGTGACGAGCTGCTTCGCGAGGCGCACATCCGCGTGCGCGGCGAGGCCGAGCACCGCGTCCTGAAGGTCGACAGCGTGGTGGCGGCGCTGGGCTTCGTCAGCAACCTCGGACCGCTGGCCGAGTGGGGCCTGGAGCTGAACCGCCGCTCCATCGTCGTCGACACCCGGATGCGGACGACGGTGGACCGGGTCTTCGCCGCGGGCGACGTCACCGACTACCCGGGCAAGGTCCGGCTGATGTCCGTCGGGTTCGGCGAGGTCGCGACCGCCGTCAACAACGCCGCAGTGGAGCTGGACCCGGAGCTGACGCTCTTCCCCGGCCACTCCACGGAGAGGAGCTAGCACCATGGCCTACGTCATCGGCGCCAACTGCGTCGACGTCACCGACCGCGCCTGCCTCGACGTCTGCCCCGTCGACTGCATCTACGTCGGCGAGCGCAAGAGCTACATCAACGCCAACGAGTGCATCGACTGCGGAGCCTGCGAACCGGAGTGCCCGGTCGACGCGATCTTCGTCGACCGCGCCGGACGCAAGGACGAGGAGAAGGCGGTCTTCATCGCCGACTCGATCGACTTCTTCGCCACGCCGCTGCCGGGGCGGGACGCGCCGCTCGGCGATCCGGGTGGAGCGGCGTCCGTCGGCGACCTGGGCGTCGACACGCCGCTGGTCACCGCACTCTGATCCGTCGCGATGCGCTCTACACCTGGTGGCATGCTGGTCTGATGCGGGAGCTGCTGTGCCCCGTACTTGTCGGCCGCGACCAGGAGTGGCAGGAGCTACGACCCGCCCTCGATCGCCTGGCCGACGGACTCGGCGCGACACGGGTGGTCGCGGGCGAGGCCGGGGTCGGGAAGTCGCGGCTGTTGCGGGAGGTTGCCGAGGAGGCCGGTCGCCGGGGAGCGCGCGTGCTGACCGGCCGGGCTGTCGAGCGCGACAGCCCGCTCCCGTTCCGGCCCGTCGCGGAGGCGTTGTTCTCGCACCTTCGCAGGTCCGGGCCGCCACGGGTTCGGGAGCTCGCACCGTTCCTGCCCATCCTCGGCCGACTCGTCCCGGAATGGCGTCTCCCCGGCGAGTCAGCCGGGGAGGAGTCGCTCGTGGTGCTGGGCGAAGCGGTGCTCAGGCTGCTCGCCGCTCTGGGCCGAGATGGTGGCTGCGTGCTCGTGCTCGAGGATCTCCACTGGGCGGACGCCGAGACCGTCGAGGTCGTCGAGTACCTCGCCGACAACATCGCGGGCGAGCCGGTCCTCTGCGTGGTCTCGCTCCGCAGCGATGAACCCAGTAGGGCTCGGTCGCGCGTCCACGACCTCGCTTCCCGGCGATCGGCGACGGTGGTGGAGCTCCGGAGCCTCACCGACGACGAGGTCGTGTCGGTGGCTGCGGGCTGCCTGCATGCTCCGGTCGTCCCCCGCGGGGTTGCCGAGGTGGTGGTGGCGCGGGCCGATGGGCTGCCGTTCCTCGTCGAGGAGCTGTTGGCGGCGATGGTCCAGGCCCACGAGTTGTACGAGACGGCCGACGGCTGGGTCCTCGACCGCTCACCAGGGCTTGCCATCCCTGCCACGTTCGCCGAGACCGTGCAGCGACGTGTGGGAGCATCGCCGGACCTTCGGGGCCTCCTCGTGGCGGCGGCGCTGCTCGGCCGGAGCTTCGACTGGCGCCTGCTGGGGGCCATCAGCGGCCGGGACGAAGCCGCGGTGGTCGATCACCTCCACCGGGCTGTCGACGCCCAGCTGCTGTCCGTGGAGGCCGCCGATCCCGGGCACCGCTTCCGGTTCCGGCATGCGCTGACCCGCGACGCCATCCTCGCGGAGCTCCTTCCGCCGGAGCGGGCAACCCTCGCCGCGCGCGGTCTCCGTGCTGTCGAGGCCGCTCATCCGGGCCTGCCAGGGGAGTGGTGCGAGCTGGCGGCCGAGCTAGCGGAACAGGCCGACGAGCCGTCGCGGGCGGCCGGGTTGCACCTCGAGTCCGGGCGGCGGGCGTTCGGGCGCGGCGCGCTGGCCAGCGCCGAGGCGAACCTGGAGCGGGCCCGGCGGCTGGTCGGTGACAACCGGCAGCTGGCCGTCGAGATCGACGAGGCGCTCTGCGAGGTGCTCGTCAAGGCCGGCAACGCCGAGCGGGTGGACGAGGTCGGCCGGCGCCTGCTTCCCCGGCTGGCGGCGCTGGCTGCCTCGCCGGCGCGCCGGGCCCAGGTGCACCTGTGGCTGGCCCGCACGGCCATCGTGTCGGCTGATTGGGCACGTGCTCTCGATCGGCTCCACGACGCCCGGGAGCTCGCGGCGAGTGGCGGCGTCGGGGTCGGCGAGTTCGAGGTCCTGGCCGCTCAGGTGGCGCTCGGCGAGGGTCGCCTCGACGACGCCGTGGCCCTCGCCGAGAGGGCGTTGACCACGGCCGGGTCCGGCCGGCGCTACGAGCTGGCCTGCGAGGCCCTTGCGGTCCTCGGCCAACGGGAACGCCTGCGTGATCTCGCCTCAGCTGCGCGGGCCTTCGCGGCTGTCTTGGCCCTGGCCGAGCAGCACGGCCTTGTCCTGTGGCGCGTGCGGGCCCTCCACGAGCTGGGCACCATCGACCTGCTCGGCGGCGGCCCGCTCGATCGGCTCGCCCAGGCTCGCAAGGCGGCGCTCGACGTGGGCGCACTGGCCACCGCGGCCACGCTCAGCCTCCAGATGGCCGCGTGGTTCACCAACCACGCCGAACCGGAAGGGGTCCTCGACGCCGGCCGGTCCTGCGCCGCGGAGGCGCGCCGGCTGCGGCTCCCCCTCGTCGAGGGACTGGGGTTCGTCCTGCAGGCGGTGGCTCACGCCCTGCGGGATCAGTGGGCCGAGATGGAGGCGGCCATCGACGAAGCCGTCGTCGTCTCGGGCGGCCACCCCGAGGTCCGAGGGGTGGCCCTGCTCATGGCCCGGGCGCTGCTGTGGATCATCCGCGACGACCGCGCCCGGGCGCTGGCCGAGCTGGACGCCGGCATGGAGCTATTGCGGGGCACGCCGGTCACGGCGCCGTGCCGGGGCTTGTGGGCCCTCGTCCACGCCCTGGATGCCGGCGACGGGGAGGCGGCGGTGGCCGAGGTCGAGGCGTCGGGACTGACGACGTACTGGCTGATCCGAGGATGGGTGGGACATGCCCGGGCCGTGACCCTCGGCCGGCGAGGGCAGGCAGCCGAGGCCGAGGAGGCCTTCGTCCGAGCTGACGCCGACCTCGCCCCGTGCGACTGGTACCGCCACCACGCCCGCCGATTGGTGGCCGAGGCGGCCATCGCCGACGGCTGGGGAGACCCGACGCGATGGCTGGCC
The DNA here is from genome assembly GCF_007994075.1 of Pseudonocardia hierapolitana. NCBI lineage: Bacteria > Bacillati > Actinomycetota > Actinomycetes > Pseudonocardiales > Pseudonocardiaceae > Pseudonocardia > Pseudonocardia hierapolitana. Next base: position 1,001,562 of record NZ_VIWU01000001.1, read on the forward strand.
GATGCGCTGGCCTTCTTCGATCCGTCCGGGCCGCCCGCGGTGGCCTCGGCGTGCCGATCGCTGCTCCGCCAGGCCGGTGCGCCAGTGCCGCGGCGCCGCCGGCCGGCCCCGGACCTGCCGGCGACGATGGCGACCGTGGGGGTGACCCCGAGGGAGGCGGAGGTGCTGGCATTCCTCGCCGAGGGCCGCTCCACCAGAGAAATCGCGGCTCGCCTCTATCTCTCTCCGAAGACCGTCGAGCGCCACATCGCCAACCTGGCCGCAAAGGTGGGCGTCGGGGGCCGATCCGAGTTGGTCGCCTACGCGGCCCGCCACCATGTGGGGACGGGATGACCTAAATATGGGGGTCTGCCCGATGCCGGGGCGCGGGCACCACTCCGATCATGGCTTACAGCGCCAAGCACCACGGGGTTTGAGATCTCGTCCGCCATCCAGGACGACCGGCCTACGACGACCGACGCGAGGCGCCGGTAGTGCCGTACGAGGAGGGAACGGACATGGACCCTGTCTACCGGGCCACCGACGACGTCTACGTCCTGCCGACGACCCTGCCGCTCCCGGGCGTGGGTGAGCTCGTCGTCAACGCGTACCTCATCTTGGCCGCCCAACCGGTCCTCGTGGACACCGGTCTCGCCATCGACGCCGAGGAGTTCGAGCACGCGGTGCGGTCGATCATCGACCCGGCCGAGATTCGATGGATCTGGTTGACGCATGACGACGCCGACCACACGGGCAACCTCGAGCGGGTCATGTCGCTGGCGCCGGCGGCACGACTGGCAACGCATGGTCTCGGTGCCCTGCGCATGGCCACCTGGTGGCCGGTGCCGTTGGACCGGGTGACCGCGCTCCGACCCGGCGACCGGATCGATGTGGGTGACAGGCACCTTCGTGCTCTGCGGCCACCGCTGTACGACAATCCCATGTCGACCGGCCTGCTCGACGACAGAACCGGTGCGCTGTTCACGGTCGACGCCTTCGGCGCGATCTTGCCGGCCGTCCCGCAGGACTGCGCAGACGTGCCCGAGGCGGATCTCGTCGGCGGAATGGCCGGCTGGGCGGCATTCGATTCGCCGTGGACCCACCTCGTCGATCAGGAGCGCTTCCAGGTGGCGGTCGAGGATGTTGCGCGGCTCCGACCCACAACCGTTTTCAGCTCCCACCTGCCGGCCGCATCGGGCCGGTCGATCGACCAGTTCGTGAAGGTCATCGGGTCGGTTCCCGCCGGCGCGCCGTTCGACCCGCCCAACCAGGCAGCGTTCGACGCGATCGTCGCCGGGGTCGGCCCAGCCGCATGAGAAGTCCCGACGGTACGAGTCCCGAGGAGGATCGACATGACGACCGCCGAAGCGAGGCCGACCAATGATTCAGCAGTGCAACCGGCACTCGCCGCGATTCACCACGTCGGCATCACGGTCACCGACCTGGAGACGAGCGCCGTCTGGTACGAGCGAGTATTCGGCTTCCGACGCCAGTTCCAGGTGCGGCACTTCGGAAGCGACGCGGGCGGCTACACGATCGTGCTCGGCCCGCCCGACTCGTCGTTCACCCTCGGCCTCGATCACCATCCCGCGAATCCCGGAGACGGGTTCGACGCGACCCGGACGGGGCTCGACCACCTGTCCTTCGCGGTCGCATCGGTGGACGCACTGCATGCGTGGGTGGCACATCTGCACAGCCAGGACGTCCCCAACTCCGGCGTGTACGACATGGACGGATTTCCGGTGTCGCTGGTGACATTCTGCGACCCGGACGGCGTGCAGCTCGAACTCATCGCAAGCCACGGCTGTTGACCAGCGGCTGCGCCGGTATGACCCGCGGATCCTGGAACGACCGGCCAAGGATCCACCCCGCCCCGCCACCACCGGCGAGACCGGAGTCGCCACCGGATGACGAACCACCACCGTTCTAGCCGCCGGCGACGCGCGGGCTCCTCAGCGACCGATGAAACGGGCCTCGCGTCTGTCGAGGAAAGCCTGCAGGCCCTCCGCCGCATCGGCGGTGCGGGTGAGCGCCTGCACGCCCTTCTCCTCGCGGAGCAGCGCGTCCTCGATCGGGAGCCCCCAACCCTCGTCGACGACCCGCTTGAGCACGCCGATCGCGCCCGTCGGCTTGGCGGCGAGGCGGTGCGCCTCGGCGGCGAGCACGGAGTCGAACTCGGCGGCGTCGACCACCCGGTCGACGAGGCCGAGGTCGAGGGCCTGCTGGGGTGCGAGCCGCTCCCCCTCGATCATCAGGCGCTTCGCCAGGTGAGGCCCGACGAGCCGGGGAAGACGCTGGCTGCCGCCCGCACCGGGGAAGAGGCCCAGGGCGATCTCCGGGAAGCCGAAGCTCGCGGCGTTCGACAGGATCCGCAGGTCGCAGGCCAGCGACAGTTCTGCGCCCCCGCCCAGCGCGTGCCCGTTCATCCCGGCGATCACCGGCTTGGGCGCGAGCTCGATCGCCCGCTGCACCTCGATCCACCGGCGCATCGCGGCCTGGTTCTCCTCGGACAGGTCGCGCATGACGGCGATGTCCGCGCCGGCCACGAAGAACCGGCCGGTCCCGGTGATCACGATGCAGCGCACCTCCGGGTCGGCGGCCAGCGGTGGCAGCACGACGAGGAACTCCTCGATCATCGCGGGATCCACGGCGTTGGCCGGCGGCCGGTCGATCCGGACCGTGGCCACGCTCCCGTCACGGGCAACCCGAAGTACGGTCATCGCTTCCTCACTCGGTCACGCCGGCGGCGGCGAGCGCGGCCAGCTCGGTCTCGTCGAGCCCCAACAGGTCGGTCAGCACGGCTGTGGTGTCCTGGCCGAGCAGCGGCGCGGGAGAGGTGAGCGCACCGGGCGTCGCGCCCAGCCGCGCGACGATCCCCTCGTGCCGCACCGGGCCGGCGATCGGGTGCTCGAGCACCGGGTAGAAGCCGCGGGCCGCGAGGTGCTCGTCCCGGTCCACCAGGTCCTGGCCGGTGGCGACCAGCGCGGCCGGCACGCCTGCGGCTTGCAGGGCAGCGGCCGCCTCGACGGGGTCGCGCTGCGCCGTCCACCCGGCGAGCGCGGCGTCGATCGCGTCCTCGGCCGCGCGGCGGGCGGCCAGGTCCGCGGCGGCGGGGACACCGAGTCCGCCGGTGACGCCGACGAGCGCGCGCCACTGGGCGTCGTCCAGGACGGCGACCGCGACCCACCGGTCCTCGCCCGCGGCCGGGTAGACCCCGTGCGGCACCGCCCGCACCGAGCGGTTCGGCTGCTCCGGCGTGCGGTGGTCCTCCCCCGCGGGCGGGAAGGCCGCCTCGGCGACGGCAGGCCCGATCGATGCCGCCATGGCCTCCAGCTGCGAGAGGTCGACGTGCCCGCCGCGCTGGTCGGCGAGCAGGGTCAGTGTCGCGAGGACGGCGGCGTTCCCCGCGACCATGTCGCCGAGCCCGAACGTGAGGCCCTGCGGCGGCCCGCCCGGGTCGCGCGTCTCGCTGGACAGCCCGGACATCGCCGCGAGCGTGTCCGCGAAGGTCACGGCATGCCGCCACGGCCCGGTCTGCCCGACGCCCGCCATCGACACGAGGACGACGTCCGGATTGAGCTCCCGCAGGGACGCGTAGTCCATCCCCCACTTCGCCAGCACGCCCGGGCTGAAGTTCTCGACCACCACGTCGCAGTGCGGCACGAGCTCGCGCAGCAGCCGCACGCCCTCGGCCGTCCGCAGGTTCAGCGCGACGCTCCGCTTGCCGCGGTTGAAGTTGAGGAAGTACGCGCTGTCGTCCGGGCCCGCGCCCTCCCGCAGCCGCATCGACGGCGAGAACCGCGTCGGGTCCTGCCGGTGCCTCGACTCGATCTTGACGATCTCCGCACCGTGCTCCGCCAGCTGCTTGGTCACGTACGGGCCGGCCAGCACCCAGGTCAGGTCCAGCACGCGGACGCCGTCGAGGGCGCGGGCACCGGAGGGCCGCGGTCGTCGCCCACGCGGCTCGGTGTGCGTCCAGGCCCGACGGGCGGGCGTCTCGTGCAGCGCGTGCAAGCGCACCGGACGCGGCACGCGTGGCGCCTCCCACGGGAACCCGGCGTCCTCGACGACACCGGGCAGATCGTCACCCACCACCGAGACGAAGAACTCCCGGTCGCGCAGCTGCGGGTTCTCCGTGAGCTGCGCCGGTGGAACGACCTCGGCCCACGGCAAGGCGCGCGCCCGGCCCTCCTCGGCGACGGCCCGCGCGCCGCGCTTGCCGACGAACCGGGCGACGACCTCGTCGACGTACGGGCGGCCCTGCCAGCGCACGACCGGATCGCTCCACTTCCCGTCGACCAGGTCGGCGGCCTCGCCCTCCTCGACCATCCAGGCCAGGAGGTCGGTCCACATCCGGTTGCTGCCGGAGTAGCCGCCGGCCACGAACCCGTCCGACGCGGCGAAGATCCGGTGCGCGACGTGCTCGAAGACCCCGCCGTTGCGGACCGGGAACCGGCCGGCGTGGATCCAGGCGATCGCGCCCGTCTCGAGCGTGGCGGCCACGGCCTCCTGGCCCGAGATGTCGATGAGTTGGCCCGCTCCGGTCCGGTCGCGGGCGAGCACGCCGAGCAGCGCGGCGATGGCCGCATGCGCGCCGGCGACCTGGACGGCCTGCTCGCGCGGCGGCGGCTTCGGCGGGCCGTCGGCGCGCCCGCCGAGCCACGTCATCCCGCCGGCGGAGGCGAGGACGAGGTCGTCGGCCAGCCGGTCGCGGTGCGGTCCGGTCAGCCCGAACGGGGTGACGACGACGTGCACCGCGTGGGGCCAGCGCGACGTGCCGTCCGCGCGCACGCCCCGCAGCGCGGCCACCGGGCCGCTCTCCAGCACGACGTCGGCCCCTGCCGCGAGCTCGTCGAGCACGCGCTCGCCCGTCAGCCGCACCCAGCGCTTGCCTGCGTGCCAGTGGATGCGGGCCGCGGCGTCGAGGTCCTCACCCGGGTCGACCCGCACGACATCGGCGCCCATGCCGACCAGCAGGCGCGCCCCCTGGAAGGCGAGTCCGTCGGTGAGGTCGAGAACCCGCGGTGGCGGCGTGGTGTGTTCGGGCATGTTCCGACGCTAGGTCCCGGATCGGCGGCGCCCGAAGTCTTCGGTCCGCTGAGCAGACCGCGAACTGTTCCCTGAGATCAACGGATACCGGCACCGGCACCGGTAGCGGTCGCGTCGTGCGCCACGGATGCTCATGCTGTGCCGATGACGGCGACCACGGGCTACTACCGGATCCGGTTCGCGGCCGACCCCGTGCAGTTGATCTTCTTTCGGGCCGGGCTCAACGCCTGGCTCCGCGGACTGCGATGGCCGGAGTCCGAGCGCGTCGACGCGGTACTGGCGGTCAGCGAGGCATGCACGAACTCCGTCCAGCACGCCTACCCGACCGGGGAACCCGGAGACGTCGACGTCACCGGCCGCCTGGTCGTCGACGAGACCGCCCGCCGAATCATCGTGACCGTGCGCGACGAGGGCCGGTGGCGAACGCGGGCGAGCGGGCATGGCTACGGCCTGACGACCGTGCGCGAGTGCATGGCGGAGGTCCGCATCCGACACGACGCCGCCGGGACGGTCGTGACCATGACCAGCAGACCCGTGCCCCTGCTCGATGCCCCAGACGGTGGCGAGGGCCTTTCTACGACCGCGGACTCGACCCAGGCTTCCCCCGCCCGCCAGGACCTCTGACATCGGAGCCCGAGGCTGGAGGCGCGGACGCCACGGGGGTGACGGGGTGCCAGGGCCTTGGAGGGTGGTCAGTCCGCGTTCAGGAGTGTGACGGCGGCCAGGACTCGGTCGACGAGATCCTCGACGAACGCCTCGCCGATCGGACCAGCCTGGAAGGATGCGCGTGCGAGCACGCCTCCCACCAGGAGCAGCAGCGACGGTTCCACGTCGACGGGCGCGAGATGGTCGCGGAGGACGGCGTCGAGCGACCGGGTCCCCGCGACGTAGAGCTGCTCGCGCAGTCGGTCCACGACCGGGTCGTCGCCCGCTCGCTCGATGGCGCCGCCGAGGACTCGGGCCAGGTGACCGCTCGCGAGATCGTCGGCGAAGTCGACCAAGCCTCGGACGAGGTCACCACGCAGATCGCCGGTCGGGTGCGGGTGACCGGCCGAGTCGCAGATCTGCGTGACAGCCGCCCCGACGAGGTCCAGCCGGGTGGGCCAGTGCGTGTACACGGTCGCCTTCGAATAGCCCGCTCGCTTGGCGACCTCGCCGTGGGTGACCGCCGACCAGCCCTGATCACGGAGTATCGCGGTGGCCGCGTCGACCACGTCCCGACGGGTGCGGACGACGCGTGGGTCGGTTCCGGTCACATCCTGCGACACAGCGCGCGACCCTACCCGTCCCGGACGGTCGACGTTCTTCTGGACGCAATGTTCAGTAATGAACTGCTCGTATAGTAAGGTCGACCTGGTCGACAGGCCGTCGGCGGTTCACCACACAGGAACGAGAAGACACATGAGCGACGTCTCGACGCCCCGATCGGCAGGAGCGTCCACCCGCCTGAACGTCTCGCTGTGGGCTGCGCAGGTGGTCCTCGCCGTCACGCTCGCCGGTGGCGGGGCGTGGAAGATCGCCACCCCGTTCGAGATCGTCGCGGCAACCTTCCCGTGGGCCGGAGAGACGGGCCCCGGCCTGCTCTACGCCAGCGCGGTGTTCGACGTCCTCGGCGGGCTCGGCGTCCTCCTGCCGTCCCTGACCCGGATCGCGCCGCGGCTGACGGTCCTGGCCGCGCTGGGCGTCGTCGTCCTGATGGTGTCTGCGACGGTCTTCCACCTCGCTCGTGGCGAGGCCGCGGACACGCCACTCAACATCGCCCTCGCTGCGGTCGCACTCGTCGTCGCCTGGGGGCGGCACGCCAGGGTGCCCATCGCGCCACGATCCTGAGGCCCGACTGTCGGCCGCCTCTGCACCGAACACCCCGAGCCGGCGGGATGGCGCCGATCCTCCGCACGCGCCGGCCGCGGGACAGCAGCTCTTCGGTCATCGCGTGGACGCGCATCGGGGCGAATGCCGAGGTCGGATCGGCAGCCATGCGGCTCGTGTCGACCGATTGACAGGGCATCGAGCCAGTCGTACTGTTCGTTAGCGAATCTTTTTCGTATAACGAAAGGACGTCCATGAGTGCAGGACTCCAGGTGGCCGTTGTGGGTGGCGGGATCGGCGGTCTGGCGACGGGGCTCGCCCTGCACCGGCACGGGATCGACGTCACCGTGTACGAACAGGCGCCTGCGCTCGGAGAGGTCGGGGCCGGGGTCCAGGTGACGCCGAACAGCCTGCGCCTCCTCGACCGCTTCGGACTCGGCGAGGAGGTGCGTCGCCTCGGCGTGGAGCTGGACCGGCAGCGGTCGATGTACTACCGGATGGACGGCACGCCGATCGCGCCCGTCCTCACCACCGACTCCACCGGCCACAACTCCATCTACGGGATCCACCGGGCCGACCTGGTGGACGTGCTCGCGAGCGGCATCCCCGCCGGCGTCGTGCGCACCGGCCACCGGTGCACCGGGCTGCGGCAGTCCGAGGACGCCGTCCAGTTGGAGTTCGAGAACGGCGCCCTCGTCCGGGCCGACGTGGTCGTCGCCGCCGACGGCATCCACTCGTCGCTCCAACGGCACGTGGTCGAGCCCGCCCGCCCGGTCGACTCGGGCTCGGTCGCCTACCGGGGGCTCCTGCCCGCCGAGGAGGTGCCGTCGTGGCCGACCGATCGGTTCGAGCTCTGGATGGGCGCGGGCAAACACCTGCTCGTCTTCCCGGTGCGCGCCGGCACCCTCATCAACTACGTGGGGTTCGTCCCGAGCGACGTTCGTGCCGCGGAGTCGTGGTCGGCGCCGGGCGATCCCGCCGTGCTCGCGGCGGCCTTCTCCGGCTGGGACCCGCGCATCCAGGAGTTGCTGGCGGCGGTGCGGAGCACCTTCTGGTGGGGCCTGTACGACCGGGAACCGCTGCGCCGCTGGACCGACGGCAGGGTCACGCTGCTCGGCGACGCCGCGCACCCGATGCTGCCCCACCTCGGCCAGGGCGCCAACCAGTCCATCGAGGACGCGATCGCCCTGTCCATCGTCCTGGCCGACGCCACACCGGAGACGGCACCCGCCCGGCTGCGGGAGTACGAAGCGCTGCGCCACCCCCGCACCACGGCCGTGCAGGCCGGGGCGCGCGCGAACGGCCTGCGCTACGACTCGCGGTACGAGGACCTCAGCGTCCGGGACGCCGAGCTCGACAGCGTGCGCACCTTCCGCCTCTCGCTCTACGACTACGACGTCGAGCGCGCGGCGCTGGACGCCCGCTCGGCTCTGCAGACCACGGCCGACTGACCCGGGAGAGACGGACTCGACCGACCCGGCCCGATGCTGGTCATCCGCGTCCACCCCGGCGACGTCGTCCGGCGCGCCGCCGGCGCGACCGTGCGCGCCGTCGCCGAGGACCGGCCGGTGACGATCGTGTACCTCGGACACGGCGAGCGCGGCGAGTGCGCCGCGCTGAACCGCCGGGTGACCGACGAGTGGGCGCTCGGGCCGGTGCGGCCCGTCTCGTGCTGGCTCCGACCGGGAGCCGGTCACGTGGACGCGGCAGGAGCGGGCGAAGGGCCAGGCCTGGGGCCTGCAGACGATCGGGACCTTCCACACGCACGCCTCGCCCGCGATCTGAGCGGGCAGGTCAGGAGGCCGTCCGGTAGGCGTCGCGCAGCAGCTGCCGGAACTGAGCGGGCACGCCGCCGATCCGGGCGACCACGGCCTCGAGGTCGGCCCCCGACGCGTAGCCGATGGTGCGTCGCTGCTGTTCCGCCCTGGCCACCACCTCGGGGTCGGTCGCGGCCCGCGTGAACGCCTCCCGCAGGCAGGTGAGCGTGTCGGGGGCGATGCCCGCCGGGGCGACCAGCGGGCGGCCGAGCTCGTTGAGCGTCAGGAGCGACTCGAGCAGCACCGCCTGGTCCGGGCCGAGCGCCATCTCCCCCACGGCGGGCGCATCGGGCGCGATCTCCGTGCGCTCCCGCGTCACCGACAGCACCGGGACGAGCTCACCGGCCTCGATCGCTGCGCGGCGGTCGTCGACGGGACCGGTGAGACCGTGGATGTCGCCCTGCAGGAGCGCCAGCTGCGCCTCGCTCTGGCCGGGGAACCCGGTGACGATGCGGGCGTCCAGTTCGAACACCTCGATGAGGATCGTCGCGGTCGCGTAGTCGGCGCCGCCGGGGCCGGTGGAGCCGAAGCGGAAGTCACCGGCGGCGCGGACCTCCTCCCAGGTGCGGTGCACGCCCTCGGGCGCCCGGACGAGGACGGTGTTCTCGGTGGCGACGCGGCCGATGTAGGCCAGGTCGGTGAGCGCGAAGTCGGCGCCCTCGGCCTCTCCGAGCACCGACGCCGAGGCCCCGGTGCCGTTCATGATCGCGATCTGGGTCCCGTCGGCCGGCCCGTTGACCAGCCGGTTGATCGCCAGCAGCCCGCCCGCACCGGGCCGGTTCTCCACGATCACCTGTGCGTTGAGCTGCTCGCCCAGCGGGTCGGCGACGATCCGGGCGGCCGTGTCGAAGCCGCCGCCCGGACTGAACGGGACGACCAGGGTGATCGTCTCGCCCTCGAGCGCTGCGCAGCCGCCGCCACCTCCCGTGGCCGCGGGACTGCCGATGGTGCACCCCGTCACGCACGCGAGCGAGGCGACGGCTGCGGCAAGCGATCGGTGGGACGCCGTTGTCCGGGCCATGATCGAACCCCTTCTCGACTGGTCAGGCGAAGCGGATGAAGCCCTGCGGCACGGGCACGTGGACGAACCAGCGGAACGAGGCGAGCAGCACCAGCACGAGCACGGCCGCGTACACGGCCGAGAACAGCCAGCTGCGCCGACCGCAGAACCGCAGGTACGCGAGGGCGAAGACGCCGCTGGCGGTGAACAGGCCGTAGGCGACGAGCAGCAGCAGGTAGCCCGCCACCCAGCCCAGGGCACGCAGCCACGCGCCCCTCCCGGCTGTTGCGAAGACGTACTCACCGTCGTCCGGGTCGTCGCCGGGCTCGGCACCTGCCTGGGGTCCCGGGGCGGCGCGGCGACGCCAGAGCACCGTGACGAGGACGGCGAGCGCGAACAGCACGCCCACCCCGGAGGCCATGCGGGGGAACCGCGCAGCTGCCTCCGGCCAGGAGAAGGTGACAGCGAAGGCGACTGCGAACAGGACGAGAGCGGCCGCGGCGATGGCGCCGTCGGGTCCGCTCGTCCGGCGGGCCCGGGTGGGGGTCACGTCGGTGGTGGTCACGCGTTGCGCTCCATCTCACGAGGCCCGGCGGGCGACGCGCGGTGCGCGCGCCTGCGTCCGGCCCGGACGCCGAAGGCGATCGAGGCCGCCCCGATCAGGGCCAGCACGAGCACGCCCGGACGAGTCACCCACGAGGTGCCGAACAGGGTCGTCGACAGGTTCAGGTACTCCTCCGCCAGCCCGCCGAGCACGACGGCGAGCAGGAACGGCACGCGCGGCCATCCCCACCGGATGCAGGCGACGCCGACCGCGGCGGCGCACAGCATCACGAGGATGTCCCCGTAGCTGTTGGTCGCCGTGTACGCGCCGACGAGCAGCAGCAACAGGAGACCGGGGACCAGCAGCGGGCCGGGAACGCGGGTGAGCAACGTCAGTGGGCGCGCGAGCGTGACCGCGAGCGAGACCGCGATGAGGTTGGACACGATCATGATCCACACCATCGAGAACGTCACGTGGAGGTTCTCGTCGAGCATCTCCTGGCCCGGGTTGAGCCCGAGGATCATGAACCCGCCCAGCAGCACCGCGGACGACGCGCCGCTGGGGATGCCGAACGCGATCGTCGGGATGAGGGATCCGGCATCCCGGGCGTTGTTCGTGGCGCCGGCTGCGACGACCCCGTCGATCGCGCCCTTGCCGAACATCTCGGGATTCTTCGACGCCTGCCGGGCCTGCCCGTAGGCGATCCACTGGGTCACGGTGCCGCCGACGCCGGGCAGGCTGCCCACTCCCACCCCGATCGCGGCCGAGCGGGCGACCACGCGCCAGTGCCGGAAGGCGTCGCGGACGCCGGCCAGTGTGCCGGTGAGGTGGGTCGGACCGGAGGCCGACGTGGCGATGCTCTTCTTGCTCAGCATGATCTGCAGGACCTCGGCACCGCCGAACAACCCGACGACGAGCGGCACGATGTTGATGCCGTCCCACAGGTAGAGCTGATCGCCGGTGTAGCGGGGGATGCCGAGCTGGGGGTCGATGCCGATCGTGGCGACCAGCAGCCCGAGTGACACCATGACGAAGCCCTTGAGCATCGCACCGCTCGACAGGGTGATCACGAACGTCAGGCCGACGACGGTCAGCATGAAGAACTCCGGTGGCCCGAACGACAGCACGACGGGCCGGATGATGCTGATCGTCAACGCCAGGACGAGGGCACCGACGATCGCGCCCATCGCCGAGCTGGTCAGCACGGCACCCAGCGCGCGGCCGCCCTGTCCCTTCCGGGTGAGCGGGTAGCCGTCGAGCACCGCCGCGGCGGAGGTCGCCTCCCCGGGCACGCCGAACAGGACCGAGGTGATGTCGCCCGCCGTCGAGGTCACCACCCACATGCCGAGCAGGAACGCGAAGCCTTCGACCGGGCTCATCCCGAACGTGAACGGCAGCATCAGCGCGAGGGCGACGGGGCCGCCGAGTCCGGGGAGGATCCCGACGACGAACCCGATCGCGATCCCCAGCAGCATCACTGCGAACGTCCGCAGATCCAGGATCCCGGCGAGGCCGGCGACGATCGCATCGAGCATGGCCACCTCGTGGAGTCGACGACGCTGTCGCGAGTTTTCGCTAAGCGAATAGTTTTCAGTCTGCTCAGCGAACCACGGGCCCCGCGCGGGAGTCAAGAGCTCGGCGGACGGCCCGCGGTCAGGACCCGTTGGTCGCGACCCGCTCCAGCCACTCCCGCAGGAGCCCGCGCTCGGCCTCGGTGAGCGCCGCCAGATCCGCCAGCTGAGCCCGCAGGGTCACGGCCGCGGGGACGGCCCCAGCTCCCGCGGACGGGCCCGCCGCCCCGTCGGTGGTGATGGCGGCGATCACCGACTCCCTGGCGAACTCGGACAGAGCGGGATCGCGCCGCTCGGGAGGCGTCCCGATCAGCGTGAGCGTGATTCCGCGCCCCGTGGAGTGCAGCAGGTGCGCCGCGCGCTCCTCGCCCACGCGCAGCCGCCCCGCCTCGGCGACGCGTCGGATCATGCCCGCGAGCACGGCGGCCGACTGGCGCTCGCCGGGCGACTCGACGCCCGGGCGCACCTCTCCGAAGACGAGCGCGTAGAGCGCGGGATGCTCCAGCCCGAAGCCCACGTGCAGGTCCCACCCGCGCCGCAGGTCCGCCACCGGGTCCGGGTCCCGCTCACGAGCGGTCTTGCTGTGCAGGTACTCCGCGATCCCATGGCTGGCGACGGCGTCGAGCAGACCTTGCTTGTCGCCGAAGAGGCGGTAGATCGTCGGCGCCTGCACGCCCGCCGCGGCACTCACCGCTCGCGTGGACACCGCCTCGCGCCCGCCCGTGGTCAGCAGCTCGGCGGCCGCCTCGACGATGCGCTCGCGGGTCGTCCTCGCGTCCATGATTCCAACGATAACACGCCACTGTTAGCACCAGTTGCGGTAACGATGGAAACGTGCTTCGGTTATCAGTGGAAGCAGTCCACACGACACGAGGAGCACGACGATGGACACCCGCAAGCTCGGCGCCGACGGCCCGGAGGTCTCCGCACTGGGACTCGGCGCCATGGGCATGTCCGACCTCTACGGCCCCGCCGACGAGGCCGAGAGCATCGCCACGATCCACGCGGCGATCGACGCCGGGATCACCCTGATCGACACCGGGGACTTCTACGGCTCCGGTCACAACGAGATGCTGATCCGCGACGCGCTCCGGCAGCGCGACCGCGACGACGTCGTGATCAGCGTCAAGTTCGGCGGCAGGCGCAGCCCCGACGGTGCCTTCCAACCCGCCCCGCCCGAGACCGACCCCGTCGCCGTCAAGGACCGCCTGGCGTACACCCTGCGCCGGCTCGGCACCGACCACGTCGACATCTACCGCCCGACCCGGCTCAACGCGGACGTCCCGATCGAGGACACCGTCGGCGCCATCGCCGGGATGGTCGAGGCCGGCTACGTCCGCCACATCGGGCTCTCGGAGGTCGGCGCCGCGACACTGCGGCGGGCCGCCGCCGTGCACCCGATCAGCGACCTGCAGATCGAGTACTCCCTGCTCTCGCGGGGCATCGAGGCCGAGATCCTGCCCACCGCGCGCGAGCTCGGTATCGGCATCACCGCCTACGGCGTGCTCTCCCGCGGCCTGCTGTCCGGCCACTGGACGCCCGACCGCGCGCTGACCGGGACCGACTTCCGCGGGCACGTGCCCCGCTTCCAGGGCGAGAACCTGACGACCAACCTCGCCCTCGTCGACGCCCTGCGCACCGTCGCGGACTCGATCGGGGCCACGGTCGCGCAGGTCGCCATCGCGTGGGTCGCCTCCCGCGGCACCGACGTCGTGCCGCTCGTCGGCGCCCGGCGCCGCGACCGCCTCCAGGAGTCGCTCGCCGCCGCCGACCTCGTGCTGAGCGACGACGACCGCGCGGCGATCGAGGCGGCCGTGCCCGCGGGCGCCGTCGCGGGCGAGCGCTACCCCGAGCAGCAGATGGCCGTCCTGGACAGCGAGACGGCCCGCTCGTGACCACGCCTCCCGAAGGGACGCCGGCCCCGCTCGAGATCGGCAGGCGGACGGTGCTGAAAGCGGGAGCCGCCGGTACGGCTGTCGCGGCGCTCCCCCTGGCGGCCTGCTCGTCGACGCTCGAATCGGTTCCGCCCACCTCCGGGCCGCGGGAGGTCGCGCTGCGGGTCAACGGCGAGGTCCGCGCGCTCAGCGTGGAACCGCGCGTCACCCTGCTGGACGCCCTGCGCGAGCGGATGGGGCTGACCGGCACCAAGAAGGGGTGCGACCGCGGCGAGTGCGGTGCCTGCACGGTCCTGGTCGACGGCCGGCGGATCAAGTCCTGCATGACGCTGGCCGTGATGCAGGACGGCCGCGAGGTCACGACCGTCGAGGGCCTGGCCCGTGGCGGCGAGCTGCACCCGGTCCAGGCCGCGTTCGTCCGGCAGGACGGTCTGCAGTGCGGCTTCTGCACGCCGGGCCAGATCATGTCGGCCGTCGCGGTCATCGAGGAGGGGCACACGTCGTCCGACGCCGAGATCCGCGAGTGGATGAGCGGAAACCTCTGCCGGTGCAGCTGCTACCCGAACATCGTGGCCGCGGTCCGCGAGGCCGCCGAGGAGGTGCGCTGATGCGCGACTTCGCCTACGCGCGCGCGGCCGGGCCGGAGGAGGCGGTACGGCTGGCCGGCCCGCCGCACGCCCGGTTCGTCGCAGGTGGGACCGACTTGTTGAACCTGATGAAGGACGGGGTGCAGGAGCACGATCTGCTCGTCGACCTCAACGCCCTCGATCTGGCCGAGGTCGACGCCTCGCAAGGCCGGGTGCGCATCGGCGCGACGGCCCGGATGAGCGACGTCGCCGCCGACCCCGCGGTGACCGCCGTCCCGGTGCTGGTCGAGGCGCTGCTCGCCGGGGCGTCACCGCAGATCCGCAACATGGCCTCGATCGGTGGAAACCTGCTGCAGCGCACCAGGTGCTGGTACTTCCGCGACGCGACCATGCCGTGCAACAAGCGCGTGCCCGGCAGCGGCTGCCCCGCTCTCGACGGGGTCAACCGGTGGCACGCGGTCCTCGGGGGCAGCGAGCACTGCATCGCCGTGCACCCGTCCGACCTCGCCGTGGCCCTCACCGCGCTGGGCGCCACGGTGAACACCCTGCACGGGGACGGCGAACGCCGCATCCCGGTGGCCGAGTTCTACCTGCAGCCGGGGAGCACCCCCGACCGGGAGACCGCGCTCCGCCCGGGGGAACTGATCACGAGCGTCGACGTGCCCGTCCCCGGCCCAGGCACGCGTTCGCGCTACCTCAAGCTGCGGGACCGGGCGACGTTCGAGTTCGCCGTGGTCTCGGTCGCCGCCGTGGTCCGGCTCGCCGGCGGCGTCGTCCAGGAGGCGCGGCTCGCCTTCGGCGGGATCGGCACCCGGCCGTGGCGGTCGCCCGAGGCCGAGCAGGCCCTCGTCGGCAGGCCGCTGACCGCCGCCACCACGCAGGCGGCCGGCCGGGCGCTGGTCCGCGACGCGGTACCCCGCCGGCACAACGCGTTCAAGGTGGACCTCGTGCAACGGGCACTCGCCGACGTCCTCGGAGGCATGCGATGACCACCATGGTCGGACGGCCGATCGCCCGGCTCGACGGCGACGCGAAGGTCACCGGCGCCGCCCGGTACGCCGCGGACGTCCAGGTGGCCGGGCTGACCCACGGCACCCTGGTGATGAGCACGATCGCCCGCGGCCGGATCGCTCGCATCGACACCCGTGCCGCCGAGGCGGCGCCGGGCGTGCTCGCGGTGCTCACGCACCGCACCATGCCCCGGCTCGCCCTGCCCAACGCCGATCTGGCCACCGCGTACTTCCAGCGGTTCGTACCGGTGCAGGACGACGTCGTCCGCTACGCCGGGCAGCCCATCGCCGTCGTCGTGGCGGGCACGCTGGAGCAGGCACAGCACGCCGCCACCCTGGTCGACGTCGAGTACGCGGCCGAGCAACCCGCGGTGACGCTGGCCGAAGGCATGCCCACGGCCTACGTGCCCCCGCCGACCCCGGTGGAGCACAACGACGTCGTCCGCGGCGACCCGGACGCCGGATTCGCCGCAGCGCACGCCGTCGTCGACGCCGAGTACCTCACGCCGTTGCAGCACCACAACTCGCTGGAGCCCTCGGCGACGGTCGCGCAGTGGGACGGCGACCGGCTCACCGTCCACGAGTCCGCCCAGTACATCAACGCGACGCGCAACGCCCTGGCCCAGGCGTTCCGGCTGCCACCCGCGAACGTCCGGGTGCTCTCCCCGTACCTCGGCGGCGGGTTCGGATCCAAGGGACCGGTATGGCCGCACACCCTGCTGACCGCGGCCGCTGCCCGCCGTGTCGGACAGCCCGTGAAGCTCGTGCTGACCCGCGCGCAGACCTACACCTCCAACGGCCACCGCGCCGCGACGCACCAGCGCCTGCGCATCGGCGCGGACCGGGACGGGCGGCTGACCGCGATCGAGCACGTCCTCACCCAGCACGTCTCGCGCACCGACGAGTTCATGGGCAACGGCGCCGAGCCGATCCGGATGCTCTACGCCGTCCCGAACCTGCGCTCCACCCAGCGCGCGGTGCGGCTGGACATGCCGACGCAGAGCTTCGTCCGCTCCCCCGAGACGGCGGCCGTCCACGCCCTCGAGTCCGCGCTGGACGAGCTGGCCGTCGCGCTCGGCGTCGACCCGGTGGAGCTGCGGATCCGCAACCACTCCGCGATCAACCAGGACACCGGCGTGCCGCACGGCAGCAACCACCTCGTCGAGTGCTACCGCCGCGGCGCCGAGGCGTTCGGGTGGGCCCGCCGGGACCCCCGCCCCGGTTCGATGCGCGACGGCGACGCCCTGGTCGGCTGGGGCATGGCCACCGCGGCCCACACCGCGGGCAACCGGCCCGGCGCCGGCGTCCGGGTCGCCCTCGGCCCGGACGGCACCGCGACCGTCCAGTGCGCCACGCACGACATCGGCACCGGCACCTCCACCGTGATGACGCAGGTCGCCGCGGACACCCTGGGCATGCACCTGCACACGGTGACCTTCGAGCTGGGGGACACGGACTTCCCGCCGGCGTTCGCCTCCGCGGCATCGTCGACCGTGCCCGCGGTCGGGCCGGCGTCGTGCGGGCCTGCACGCAGGCGCGGGACCGCGCGATCGCCATCGCCGTCGCCGATCCCCGTTCACCCCTGCACGGCGTGGCGCCCGAGCAGGTCGGGGTGGCCGAGGGGCACCTGTTCGCCACGGCCATGCCGTCGCGGCGGATCAGCTACCGCGACCTCATGGGGTACCACGGCCGGGCGGAGGTGGTCACCAGCTCGCCGGTGCCCGCACCGCTCGGCTACTCGACCGGCGCGGTGTTCGCCGAGGTCCACGTCGACCCCGCGGTCGGCCGGGTGCGCGTCACCAGGCTGGTGGGCGTGTTCGACCCCGGCCGGGTGCTCAACCACCAGACCGCACGCAGCCAGGCCGTCGGCGGGGCGATCTGGGGCATCGGCATCGCCCTGACCGAGCACACGCTCGTCGATCCGCACCTCGGGCGGATCGTCACGCCGAACCTGTCGGGCTACCTCGTCCCGGTCAACGCCGACGTCCCCGAGATCGAGGTGAGCTTCATCGACGAGCCCGACCCGGCCAGCCCGGCGCTCGGCGCCCGCGGCTTCGGCGAGACCCCCTCGACCGGGGCCACCGCCGCGATCGGCAACGCCGTGTACCACGCCACGGGACGGCGCATCCGCGACCTGCCGCTCACCCAGGACAAGGTCCTGGCCCCACCGGCGACCTGACGAGCCGGACGCGCACCGCGGGGCCGCCTCCCGGACCGGGAGGCGGCCCCGCCGCCGGGGAGCCGCGGTCAGGGTGCGCAGTAGACGTGCTTGACCTCCTGGAACTCGGCCAGTCCACCGGGGCCGCCGAGCCGGCCGAGCCCGCTGTGCTTGTAGCCGCCCTCCTCGAAGCGGTCGACGATCCTGGCCCAGTCGTTGATCCACACCGTGCCGGCGTGCATGGCGGCCGCAACGCGCTGGGCGCGGGCGCCGTCGCTCGTCCACACCGAAGCCGCGAGCCCGTACCGGGTGGCACCGGCCCGGTGGACGGCGTCGTCCTCGTCGTCGAACACCTCGATGGTCGCCACCGGCCCGAAGATCTCCTCCTGGACGAGCGGCGATTGGAGGTCCTGCACGGCGAACAGGGCCGGCCGGTAGAACGAGCCGGGACCGGGAGTCGGCCCGCCGCACAGCACCGGTTCGGCGCCGTCCGCGCGTGCGACCAGGCCGTCGACGCGGTGCACGGCGGCGTGGTCGATCAGCGGTCCGAGCTGGGTGGCCGGCTCGATGCCCGGCCCCAGCACGGTCGCGGCGAGCGTGTCGCGGAGTCGGACGCACAGCTCGTCGGCGATCGGGCGCTGCACCAGGATGCGGCTTCCCGCCATGCAGAACTGCCCGGCGAACCGGGTGACCCCGGCGGCGAGAACGGGCACGGCGGCGTCCAGGTCGGCGTCGGCGAACACGACCATGGGG
This sequence comes from Pseudonocardia hierapolitana, assembly GCF_007994075.1. NCBI lineage: Bacteria > Bacillati > Actinomycetota > Actinomycetes > Pseudonocardiales > Pseudonocardiaceae > Pseudonocardia > Pseudonocardia hierapolitana. The sequence continues at coordinate 1,019,734 of NZ_VIWU01000001.1, forward strand.
GTCTTGCCGCCCAGCTCGAGCGACACCCGCTTGAGCTGCGCACCTGCCGCCGCCATGATCCGTGCCCCGACGGCCGTGCTGCCGGTGTAACTGACCACCGCGACCCGCGGGTCCGCCACCAGTTCCCGCGCGGCGCCGTCGCCGGACTCGGTGACGACGTTCAGCACGCCCGGCGGCAGCGCCGGCACGCCCGCGAGCACCTCGGCGAGCAACGCGCCCGTCAACGCCGTCTGGGCCGGCATCTTCACCACCGCGGTGCACCCGGCGGCGAGGGCCGGGGCCACGCTGCGGATCGCCAGGATGACCGGCGAGTTCCACGGCACGATCACCCCGGCCACCCCGACCGGCTCCTTGACCAGCATCGAGACGGAACCGGTGGCGGACCGCGCCGCCGTGCCGAGGTCGGTGAGCGCGAGCCCGGCGTGGTAGCGCAGCTTGCCCGCCGCCCGCCCGACCTCCGCGGTGGACTGCACGAGGGGTTTGCCGTTCTCCAGCGTGAGCGCGGTCGACAGGCGCTCGGCATTGCGGTCGAGCGCGTCGGCGAAATCCCACAGCACGCGGGCCCGCAGCTCGTGGTCGATCCGCCACCGTCCACGGGCGAACGCGGTGGCCGCGGCGTCGATCGCGGCGCGGGCGACCTCGGCCCCTCCGTCGCGGAACACGCCCAGCTGCTCGTCGGTGGCCGGGTCGACGGAAGCGGCGAGATCGCCGTGCGCCAGCCAGTCGCCGCCGACGAGATGCCGGGCGGGCTCCGGGGAGAAGACGCTCATGCCGGGAAGGTGAGGATCAAGCTCTTCTCCCGGGTGAAGCTCAGCGCCTCACCGAGGCAGGCCTCCCGGCCGAGCCCGCTGTGCTTGTAGCCGCCGAACGGAACGCCGACCGGCCGCGCCCCGGCTGCGCCGTTGATCCACACCGTGCCGGCCTCGACCGCGCGCGCGATGCGGTGGACGGCGGAGAAGTCGTTGGTCCAGATGTTCGCCGTGAGGCCGTACTCCACGCCGTTGGCGAGCGCGATCGCCTCGGCCTCGTCCCGCCACGTCATGATCGAGATGACCGGCCCGAAGATCTCCTCGTTCGCGATCCGCATGTCCGGCGTGACGTCGGCGAACACGGTCGGCGCCACGTAGAAGCCGCGGTCGAGGCCGTCGGGCCGCCCGCCGCCGGTGAGCAGCCGGGCGCCCTCGGCCTTGCCGATCTCGATGTAGCCCAGCACGCGCTCGTGGTGCTCGCGGAAGCACAGCGGGCCGATCTCCACGTCGTCGTCGCGGGGATCGCCGATCCGCAGCCCGCCGATGATCTCCAGAATGCGCGCGGTGAGCTCGTCGGCGATCGAGGCGTGCACGAGGATCCGGGAGGTCGACTGGCACGACTGGCCGGTGGAGCGTCGCAGGCCCATGCCGGCGACCGCCGCCCGGGCCGCGGCCGCGAGGTCGACGTCGGGGCAGACGATCATCGGGTTCTTCCCGCCCAGCTCCAGCGAGACGTGCTTGATGTGCTCCGCCGCCGCGCGCAGGATCGCCCGGCCGGTGGGGACGCCACCGGTGAAGGAGATGCGCGGGACGTCCGGGTGCTCGACGAGCGGAGCACCGGCGCCGATCCCGGTGCCCGTCACGACGTTGAGCACCCCCGGCGGAAGCACGTCCTGGGCGAGCTCGGCGAACCGCAGCGCCGACATCGAGGTGTGCTCCGACGGCTTGAGGACGACGCTGTTGCCCGCGATCAGAGGGGCCGCGACCTTCGTGACGGCGAACTGCAACGGGTGGTTGTAGGCGGTGATGCGGCCGACCACGCCGTACGGCTCGCGGAAGGTCTGCCCGAACTGCTGCTCGGTCCAGGGCACGGTGTCGCCCTTGAGCTCGCCGCCGAGCCCGGCGTAGTAGCGGACCTCCTCGACGGCGCGGCGCACGTCCCCGCGCATCCCGCTGACGGGATTGCCGCCGTCGACCGCGTCCATCATCGCGAGCTCGTCGACGCGCTCCTCGATGCGGCCGGCCAGCTCCCGCAGCAGCTCACCGCGGTCGAGCCAGGGCCGGGCCGCCCAGCCGGGCGCGGCGTCCGCGGCCGCCTCCACCGCGGCGGCCACGTCCTTCGCGCCGCCGGCCGGGATCGTGCCGATCCGTTCCTCGGTGGCGGGGTCGACGACGGGCAGCGTGGCGCCGTCCGCCGCGGGCACCCACTGGCCGCCGATGCTCATCCTGAGGTCGGTGTCGTTCACGGTGCTCCCTGTCCGTCGAGGAGATCTGCACAGCCCGCGCGTTCGGCCCAGGCGTTCCAGCCCCGGCGCATGGCAGGCGACTCGGGGTCGTAGGCGCGCCGGGCCCCGATCTCGGCGTCGGTCAGCGCCACCACCTCGCCGCCCATGGCGGCGGCGATCGTCTGCACCTGCGCGTTGCGGCCCAGGTAGACGCACATGCGCACGGTCATCACCAGCGACCGGCCGGCCGCCGCGAAGCCGTGGCCGCGCATGAGCACGACGCTGTGCGCGCCGAGCCGCCGGGCCAGCGACTCCCCCATCTCCGCGGTGCGGACGAGCATGTCCGTGCCGTCACCGAACTCCTCGCGGATGTCCCACAGCGGGATCTCCGAGCCGATGTCGCTGGCGTCGTGGACGACCGCCCGCAGCGGCACGTCCGTGATCGTGTAGGGCAGGACGGCCGCGGTGTGGCCGTGCACCACGCAGTCGACCTCCGGCCGCGCGGCGTACACGGCGCCGTGGATGAAGCGTTCGAGGTAGGGCGGGCGGTCGTCGGAGACCGCCGTGCCGTCGAGGGTGAACTCGACGATGTCGTCGGGGGTCACGTGCTCCGGGCCCAGCGAGCGCGACAGCAGGTAGCGCTGCGGGTCGTCGGGGTGCCGGACGCTCACGTGCCCGTACGCGTCGAGCACGCCTTCGTTGGCCAGCACCCGGTTGGCGATCACCAGATCACGGACCGCGCGTTCGAGGGCGGACATGCGCCTCCTGTGCGTCGAGTTTCGCTATTCGAAGAACTTGCGGGTTTGGAATCTAACAGAGGGTCTCCGCACTGACAAGCCGGTGACCTGCGCGTTCGAGAGCGCACACAGCGAGCGCCGGCGGCGTTCACGCCGCGGCGCTGTCAGGAGACGAGGAAGGTCAGAGCATCTGGCCGAGCCGGGCGGCCTCGCGCTGCATGACCGGGACGTGCCGCTCGCGCAGCTCGTCCATCGAGGTCCGGCTGGCGAGCACGGCGAGGCTCAGCGCGGCGTGGGTCCGGCCGGCCGCGTCGACCACCGGCACGGCGACGGTCCGGATGCCGAGCTCCAGCTCTTCGTCGGTGAACGACACCCCGGACTCGCGCACCGCGAGGATCCGCCTGCGGATCTCCGCGACGTCGGTGACGGTGTTCGGGCCCGTGCGCTCCGGCACGCACCCCTCGAGGTGGCGGTCGATCTCCTCGTCGGGCAGGGCCGACAGCAGCAGTCGCCCGGTGGCGGACGCATGCGCCGGCAGGCGGGCACCGAGGCGCACGTTCATGGTCACGATGCGCTGCGACTCCACCCGGGCGACGAACGTGACGTGCGAGCCGTCGAGCACCGCCAGCGACGCGGACTCCCCGAGCTCGTCACGCACCACCTGCAGGTGCGGCTGGGCGAGCACCGGCAACGGCGCGCTGCCGCTGTAGGAGCCGCCGAGGCGCTGCATCCGGGGGGTGGGCCGGAAGAACTTGCCGTCGTGACTGACGTACCCCAGCTCCTGCATGGTGAGCAGGCAGCGGCGGGCCGCCGCCGGCGTGATGCCCGCCGCCTCGGCCGCGGTGGAGACCGTGAGCTTCGGGTGGGCCTCGTCGAAGGCCTCGATGATCCGCAGCCCCTTGGCGAGGCCGGCCATCACCTCCGCCCGCTCACGCACGGGCGCAGGACGAACACCATCCGCAGCATCGGACACGCTTCGTTATACGAAAAACGGCGGGCATCTGTCAAGAAGCGGCCGCTCTCGCCGTGATCACCGACCCTACCGGCCGACTCACGGGCGGCTCAGCGCCTCGCGCAGGATCCCGACGAACTCCGGGGGAAGAGCCTCGATCCTGCCGACCACCGCGTCGAGCTCCTGACCGGACACGTAGCCGATCCGGCGGCGCTGCTGGGCGGCCGTGGCCACCACGTCGGGATCCTGGGCGACCGTGGCGAACGCCGTGCGCAGGCACTCCAGCGTGCCCGGCTCGATGCCGGCCGGCCCCACCAGCGGACGTCCGAGCTCGTTGAGCGTCAGCAGCGCGTCGAGCAGGCTCCGCTGCTCCGGCCGGAGGTCCAGCTCACCGATCGCCGGGGCGTCCGGCGCCACGTCGGCGCGCTCGGGCGTGATCGACAGGATCGGCACGACCTCGCCCGACTCGATCGGCGGCCTGCGGTCGTCGGCCGTCCCGATCAGGCCGTCGATGTTGCCCTGCAGCAGCGCGAGCATGGCCTCGCTCTGCCCCGGGAAGCCGGTGACGATCCGGCCGCGCAGCCCGAAGGCCTCGATGAGCACCGTCGCGGTGGCGTAGTCGGTGCCACCGGGACCGGTCGAGCCGAAGCGGAAGTCGGGTGACGCCAGCGCGTCCTGCCAGGTACCCCCTTGCGGGGACGTCACCAGCAGCGTGTCCTCGCTGGCGAGCCGGCCGATGTAGGACAGGTCGCGCAACGCGAAGTCCGCGCCCTCGGCCTCACCGAGGACCGAGGCCGCCGCTCCCGTGCCGTTCATCAGGGCGATCTGCCTGCCGTCGGCCGGGGCGTTGACGAGGCGGTTGACGGCGAGCAGCCCGCCGGCACCCGGCCGGTTCTCCACGATGACCTGCGCGCCCAGTTCGCCACCGAGCGGCTCGGCGATGATGCGCGCGAGCGTGTCGAAGCCGCCACCGGGACTGGCCGGCGCGACGAGGGTGACGGTCTGCCCCTCCAGGGCCGCGCACCCGTCGGCCGGCGCCGGTGCGGCTTCCGGACCGCCGATCGTGCATCCGGCCAGGGCCGTCAGCGACACGGCCACGGCGGCCGTCCGGCGTGACCAACTCGTGCGAGGCATGGAGCCACCCTTCCGTCGACGATGACAGGCGTTTCGCTTAACGAAAATCTTTCGCCATCTCAGGACACCATGCCGTTCCGCTGCAGTCAAGACGCACGGCCCGACAGTCGCTAACAGTGCTACGTTAGCGCCTGAGGTATCGTCGCTATCATTTCGACGTTTCCAGCGGTAGCACTCGCTGCACCGCTGCCCCCGGGAGGTGGGCGATCATCGTGATCTCGAACCGACTCCGTACCGCGTTGCCGACACTGGTCGCGCTCGCGCTGGCAACCGGGTGCGCGGCCGCGCCGGACGACGCCCCGGGCTCCGTCCCCGCCGGCGTCCCCACCCGCAACTACCCCGACGACGACAGCGCGCCCGCGGTCAGCCCGGTGGTCCCACCGGTGACGGCCACCCCGCGAGAGCCGGTGACGCCCGTCGAGGTCGCGACGCCGGGCGCGGTCACCGAGGTGACCTCGGGGCTGCGCATGCCCTGGGGCCTGACGTTCCTGCCCGACGGTTCGGCGTTGGTCTCGAGCCGTGGCTCGGGGGACATCAGCCACGTCCCGCCGGGCGGCGGGCCGGCGTCGCGGGTCGGCACGGTCCCCGGTGTGGCCGAGAGCGCCGAGGGCGGCTTGCTGGGCCTCGCGGCCTCCCCGGGCTTCGCCGCCGACCGGACGGTGTACGCCTACGTGTCCGCCGACCCCACGAACCGGGTCGTCGCGGTGCGGATCGGCGAGGACCTGCGCTCGATGAGCGTCGAGCGGGTCGTCCTGGACGGGATCGGCACGGCCGACCGCCACCACGGGGGCAAGCTGGCGTTCGACCGGGACGGCAACCTCTGGGTCGGCACCGGCGACGCGTTCGAGGGCAGCCGCTCCCCCGACCCCGACTCGCTCAACGGGAAGGTGCTGCGGATCCGGCCGGACGGCTCGCCGGCCGCGGGCAACCCGCTCGGGACCGCGGTGTTCTCGCTGGGACACCGCAACGTGCAGGGGATCGCGTTCGGCCCGGACGGCACGGTGTACGCGTCGGAGCTCGGCCACCGCACGTGGGACGAGGTCAACGTCCTGCGGCCGGGCGTGGACTACGGATGGCCCGAGGCCGAGGGTGTCGACGGGGCCACCGGGGAACCGCCGGTCTTCGCCCTGCACCCGGACGAGGCGTCACCGTCCGGCATCGCCTTGGCCGGCGAATCGCTCTGGATGGGGGCGCTGTCCGGGCAGCGGCTCTGGCAGCTCCCGGTGCGGGACGGGCACGCCGCGGGGACGCCGATCCCGCACTTCATCGGCGAGTACGGCCGGATCCGCGCGGTCGAGGTCGCACCGGACGGCGCGCTGTGGATCGTCACCTCCAACACCGACGAGGCGACCTGGGGAGGGACCGACCCCCGCCCCGGGGACGACCGGATCCTCCGCGTCGAGCTGACCACCCCCTGACCGGTCCGGGTAGCGCCGACCCGAGACCGGCCACCGTCGCCAGCACGAGCACCGCAAGCGTGGAGAAGAGCACGAGGACGACCGCGAGGACGAGTCCGACGACGGCCGACCCGGCGCCGCTCATCAGCCCTCGCTCCCTGCGACGGCGCGGACGACAGCGACGGGGCAGTGCGAGCGATGCAGCACGGCGTGGCTGACCGACCCGAGCACCAACCCGGTGAAGCTGCCGCGGCCCCGCGAACCGACGACGACGAGCTGGGCGTGCCGGGACTGCTCGACCAGCGCGTGGGCCGGCCGGTCCTTCGTGACGACGCGCCGCACCGGCACGTCGGGGTACTTCTCGCCCCAGCCCGCCAGCCGCTCGGAAAGCGCCTCGCGTTCCTCGGTCTCGATGCCGTCCCAGTCCAGCAGCGGCGCCACGTCGAGATCGCCGATGAGCCCCCGCCAGCTGTGCACAGCCACCAGGTGCACGCCACGCGCGGCCGCGGCCTCGTAGGCGTAGGCCAGGGCGGCCTCGCTGAGCGGCGTTCCGTCCACGCCCACGACGATCGGCCCCGCCGGGTCGGTGTCCTCGTCCCCGCGGACGACGACCACCGGGGACTTCGACTGCGCGGCCAGCCCGGCGGCGACGGAGCCCAGCAGGAGCCCGGTGACGCCCCCGAGCCCGCGGTCGCCGATCACCACCAGCTGGGCGTGCTCGGACTCGGCCGTCAGCACGGCGATCGGGAACCCGACGACGAGCTGCTGCTCCACCTCGATCCCCTCGGCCGCGCGTTCGGCGGCGGCAGCGGCGTCGGCGAGGTTGCGTCGCGCCTCGTTCAGCATGATGTCCCGGTAGCTCGCCCCGAGGTTGATCTCGCCGATCGGGTGGTTCCGGGTCCAGTCGAAGGCGGTCACCACGCGCAGGGGGACCCTGCTCCGGGCGGCCGCCGCTGCGGCCCAGCGCACTGCTCGCAGGGCGATCTCCGATCCGTCGATTCCGACGACCACCGCTCGGCCGCTGTATGCATCCATGTCGACGACACTCCCCCTTCCGGCGCGCCCTCGGCAGGTGCGCCCGGCCCTGAATCGGGTGCCGTTCGGCCCGTACCGGGCACCGCGAACAGGACGAGCGTCGACGAACGAGCATGATCGGGCGCGTAGTGAATCGCGCTACCGGCAGCCCAGCCCGTCGCGCCAGGCCCTACCCGTCGTCCGGTGACCTAAGGGCGCGTTCCGCGGGACCTCCGCCCCTGCCGACGTGACTCCGCCGACACGAGGCTGGAGGCCCGAGCGCACGCAAGGGAGCGACAGTCATGACAACCGGTCCACAGCGCCTGGCAGCGCCACCGGAGAGCCGCGACGGTGATCCGCCCGTCAGCAGGATGATGACCAGGCGAATCATCGGGCTCACCCCCGACGCACCGGCGTCGGCCGCCCTCACGCTCATGGCCTCGGCCGGCGTGCACCACCTCCCCGTGTTCTACGGCAACCGTTGCCGCGCGGTGCTCCGGGAGGCCGACGTGATCCAGCACCTCGCGGCGAGTCCGACCTCCCCCGTCGACCGGGCGGCGACCCGGGTCGGCCGGTTGATCCGGCCGCTGACATCCGTGGACATGTCCGCCCGCCGCTCCGACGCCGCCCGCTGCATGAACGCCGCCGGCACGGACGCCGTGCTCGTCATCGGCCACCACGGGCCGGCCGGCATCGTCACCGCTGCCGATCTCGTCCGGTCCCTCGCCGACGAGCGAGCGCATCCCGAGAGCGCCCCGTCGTGACCCACGCCGTCGTCGTCTGCGCCGACCAGTCGCCCGCCGGCCTGCAGGCGCTCAGGTGGGCGACCAGCGAGGCCGAGCGTCACAGGTTGCCTCTCACCGTCGTCACCGAACCGCAGCGCACCCGCCGCTCACGCAACTCCGCCTTCGCGGGCGCCCTCGCGGCCGCGCGGGCCGCGGTTCCCGGCCTCCCGGTGATCGGAGGAGCGTCCGGTGACTCCCCGGGCGCGCTGTTGCGCCGGCTGTCCATCGGCGCCACCGCACTGGTCGTGCCGGCGACGCTGCCCGAACTCGAGGTCATCGTCGCCGATGCCTACTGCCCCGTGGTCACGGTTCCGGCACGCGATCCGTCGCCGGATGCGGTGCACGGCCCGGTCCTGCTCGGCGCGGCACCGTGGACCCCCTCGAACGTCATCGAGCTCGCCTTCCAGGCGGCATCCGACCGCGGCACGAAGGTGCTCGCGGTCCGGGCCTGGTCCGAACCGCCCCTCGACCTCGGAAGGCCGCGGGCCGACCCGATCGCGGCGTGGGACGGCGCCGAGCAGCGCGTTCGCCGCGAGCTCGACCATGCGCTCTCCGCGTGGACGATCATCCACCCCGATGCCCCCATCGATGCGATGGTCGTACAGGACCGGCCCACCGAGCTCTTCCAGGCGCTCTCCCACCGGGCACAGCTGCTCGTACTCGGCCGGTCCACGCGCGGCGCACTCGTCGCCGGCATCACCGGATCACCCGCGAACGCGCTGCTGCGCACCAGCGCGTGTCCCGTGATGGTCGTGCCGACCGCGGCAGCGCTGCAGGCACGCCCGCCATGGCTCCCGACCCGCGAACGGGTGTGGGCGCTCATCGGACCCTGATCCGCGCGGCGCGCCGCTCTCACGCCCGGAACGCGCGGACGCGGGGAGGGTGAGAGGCCCTCGGACCCCGCAGACCCTGCCTGAAGGACCGTGGACGCCGCGGCGACGCGGCCCGACGATGGAGCGATGAGCGCCCGCCCCTGGTCCGGTATCGGCACGGGGCTGCGGCCGGGACTGGCGGCCATCCGTCACCGCGACCACCCACGGGTGCGGGCCGACACCGTCGCCGGCATCACCGTCGCCGCCTACCTCGTACCGCAAGTCCTCGCGTACGCGCAGGTAGCGGGGCTCGCCCCGGTGACGGGGCTGTGGGCCGCCGTCGCCGCGCTGGCTGTGTACGCCGTCCTCGGGTCGTCCCGCCAGCTGTCGGTGGGCCCGGAGTCCACCACCGCGGTGATGACCGCGATCGCCATCGCCCCGCTCGCCGCCGGCGATCCGCACCGCTACGCCGCCCTCGCCGCGGTGCTCGCCCTGCTGGTGGGCGGCATCTGCCTGCTCGGACGCGCGGCCCGGCTGGGCTTCCTCGCCGACCTGCTGTCACGCCCGGTGCTGGTGGGCTACCTCGCCGGGATCGCCCTGATCATGATCTCCGGCCAGCTCGAGAACGTGACCGGGGTGCCCACCGAGGGCGACACGTTCCTGGCCGAGCTGGTCTCCTTCGCCGGCGGCCTCGGAGAGGTGCACGTCCCGACGCTCGTGCTGTCGGTCGCCGTGCTCGCCTTCCTGGTCGTGGTCGGGGCGCTGCTCCCGCGCGTGCCCGGCCCGCTGCTCGCGGTGTTGCTGGCCGCCGCCGCAACCGCGCTGCTGTCACTCGACCGGCTCGGCGTGCAGGTCGTCGGGGCGGTCCCGAGCGGGCTACCCGTACCTGCGCTACCCGCGGTCAGCGCAGTGGATCTGGCGAACCTGCTGCTCCCGGCGCTCGGCGTCACGATCGTTGCCTACTCCGACAACGTCCTCACCGGCCGCGCCTTCGCGACGAAACGCGGATACCCGGTCGACGCGAACCAGGAGATGCTCGCGCTCGGTGCGGCGAACGTCGCGTCGGGTCTGCTGCACGGCTTCCCGGTCAGCAGCAGCGGCAGTCGCACGGCGATCGGCGACTCGCTGGGCGCGCGCAGCCAGCTGAGCTCGGTCATCACGGTGCTCGCGGTCCTGGTCGTGCTCGTCGTCGGCGGGCCGGTTCTCGCCACGTTCCCGATGGCTGCCCTGGGCGCTCTCGTCGTGTACGCCGCCCTGCGCTTGATCGATGTCCCCGAGTTCCGCCGGTTCGCCAGCTTCCGCCGCTCCGAGCTGGCGCTCGCCCTCGTCAGCACCGCCGCGGTCCTGGCCGTCGGCGTCCTCTACGGGGTGCTCGCGGCCGTGGGTCTGTCGATCCTCGACCTGCTGCGCAAGGTCTCCCGCCCCCACGACGGCATCCTCGGCTTCGTCCCCGGCCTCGCCGGGATGCACGACGTCGACGACTACCCGGACGCCACGACCGAGCCAGGCCTCGTCGTCTACCGATATGACGCCCCGCTGTGCTTCGCGAACGCCGAGGACTTCCGGCGCCGCGCACTCGCCGCCGTCGATGCCGCCGACCCGCCCGCCACGTGGCTGCTGCTCAACACCGAGGCCATCATCGAACTCGACGTCACCGCCGCCGACGCACTCCACGCGCTCTGCGACGAGCTCGACCGCCGCGGCGTGGTATGCGCACTCGCACGCGTCCAGCAGGACCTCCTCGGGTACCTGGACGGAAGCGGACTGCGGGAACGGATCGGCGATGACCGGATCTTCCCGACGCTCCCCACCGCAGTTGCCGCCTTCCGCGAAGCACGCGCGTCCAGCCCGGCAGACCCGCCGTGACGGTTCCAGCGAGCTGCTCGGCCAAACCCCGTTCCCCGGGCCCGCCGCGGTGTCCCGGCCGAGTCAGCCGATGACCCGGTCCCTGCGGGTGATGTGCCGCTGCCCGCTCAGCGACGCGGCTCCGGCCCTGGCCACGACACGCAGGACGTCCCGCCGGGAGACGATCCCGACCATGCGACCGTCCTCGACGATCGGTACGGACCTGATCCCGGCGTCGAGCATCGTCGACACCACGTCGGCGAGGTCGTCGTCGGGCCGCATGCACACGGGCGCATGGGTCATCACGTCCGCCACGACCGGCTCGGGCCGCTCGTCCACGGTCCAGCCGTCCGGGACGAACCGGCCGCGCACCAGATCCGCCTCGGTCGCGATACCCACGACAAGACCGTCCTCGTCCACCACCGGCGCAGCCGTGTACCCGTGCGCGACAAGCAGCGCCGCGGCGACATCGGCCGGCACGTGAGGCCTCAGGGAGATCACCGGACTGCTCATCACATCACGTGCCTTCATGGCCGCCTCCTCGGTTGCGCGGAGCCACCGCTCCGCACGACCAGCGTCCGCCGCCGCCCCGGCCCCGCCCCAGAGGCGATGGACCCGGTGGAGTCCCGACAGCTGTCGGGACTCCACCGACCTGCGTCACCTCGCCTGACGGATGTGTTCGTCGCTGCGGGCCGGGCGCCGGTCGAAGTCGGTCGAGTCGCCCTTCGATCCGCCGCTCCGTCCAGCGTTTCGAGCGAACGTCAGAGGTCGTTCCCTGCGTAGGACAGGTTGAAGCTCTTGTTGACGAGGGGGAAGTCCGGAACGATCGTGTCGGCCAACGCGACCGGCAACGCCGGCCAGTTGAAGAAGCTGGGGTCCACGATCTTGAGACGACTGATCGTGCCATCCTCGGCGAGTTCGACGCGGTGGACGATCGTCCCGCGCCACCCTTCGACGATTCCGACGCCCGGTCCGGCCTCCCCGCCGGATGCCGAGGGCTGGTTCGTCGGCATGCCACCGAGGTGCTCGACCAAGGCAGTGATGATGTCGACGGACGCGGCGGCTTCTTCGGCGCGGACACAGAAGCGGGCGAGAACGTCCCCGCGGGTATGGCGATGTGTCGCGTGGGAGAAGGCCGCACTCAGGGTGGGATGGTCGTGGCGGGCATCGACCGGGAGACCACTGGCGCGGGCGACGTATCCGAGCGCCCCCAGATCGCTCGCCTGCTCGCGGGTGAGCACGGCGGTGCCGGTGAAGCGGTCGCGGACCACGCTGTGCTCCAGCGCGAGGGCGACGACCTCGGCGACGTCGTCGGCGATCGCGGCGAGATCGGCGGGGTCGGGCAGCCGGAGCACGGTGGCCGTCCCGAGGCCGATCGCGCCGCGGAGCAGGCGGTGCCCGGCGACCTGTTCGTTCAGCCGGAGCAGGCGCTCGCGGATGCGCAACGCGTGCGCGTTGAGCACGCCGTGACCGACGTCGTTGCACAGCGCACCGATGTCGCCGACGTGGTTGTACAGCCGCTCGAGCTCGAGGACGATCATCCGCAGCCGGCTGTCGTCCTCGGTGACCGGGGTTCCCAGGGCGTCCTCGACGGCCTGGCAGAACGCCAGCGTGTGGCCCACTGTCGTGTCGCCGCTGACCCGTTCGGCCACGGGAAGGGCCTCGGCGGGCATCCTGCCCTGGACCAGCTTCTCGAGCCCGCGGTGGACGAACCAGAGCCGGGCCTTGAGCTTGAGGATGGTCTCCCCGACCACCGAGAACCGGAAGTGGCCAGGTCCGATCATGCCGGCGTGCACCGGGCCGACCGGGATCTCGTACACGCCGGCGCCCTCGACCTCGTGGAACGGGTACGGGCCGTCGACGTCGCCGAACTCCGGCGGGGGCCCGGCGTCGGAAAGCATCGGGTACCAGCCCTGCGGCCAGTGGAAGTGGCGCACCAGCCGCCGCGGCAGCGGATGCCCGACGGGCACGATCCCGAACAGGTCGCGCATCTCGCGCTCGAACCGTCCGCCGGGAACGACAGGTCGGCGAGGCTCGGCACGTGCGGCTTCGCGGGGTCGAGCGGGACGTGCAGCTCGGTGCGAGCGTCCGTGGCCGGGTCGGTGAACAGGTACACCGCGCGCAGCCCACCACCGATCGGTCGGTCGTCGTGGCCGGCGACGAGCGCGAGCCGGGCGCCGCCGCGCAGCAGCTCGGCCGCGCGGTCGGGCAGTTCGTCCGGTCGCAGCTTCGGGTTGGGGATCACGGCGGTCATGGCGCTCCGGAGAGGATCTCGGCGGCCGCGCCGAGCAGATCGGCCAGCGGCCCGGTGGACAGGCCCAACGCGACGCAGGCGAGCAGGCCGGTGACGAGGGCCACCGCGGTGGTGCGGGGCAGCGGCCGGGGCACCGGGGCCGCTCCAGGGGCCTCGCGGGGAGGACCGAGCAGCATCCGGCTGGTGTGGTTGACGAGGGCGGCGCCGATCACCACGACGAGCAGGAGCGCGACGGCCATCGCCCATCCGATACCGGATCCGAAGCCGGCGCGGGCGATGCCGAGCTCGCTGGCGAACAGGCTGAACGGCGGCAGCCCGACCAGCGCGAGCACGCCGAGCCCGATGCTCCCGGCGAGGACGGGCTGACGCGCGGCCAATCCGCTGACCTCGGCGATGCGGCTGGTGCCGGTGGTCTGCAGCACCCGTCCCGCGCCGAGGAACAGCACGGTCTTGGCCAGGCCGTGCCCGAGCACGTGCAGCAGCACGGCGGCGGTGGCGAGCGGCCCGCCCACGGCCGCGCCGAGCGCGAGCAGGCCCATGTGCTCGATGCTGGAGTAGGCGAGCATCCGCTTGTAGTCGCGCTGCGCGATCAGCAGCGAGGCCGCGACCAGCAGCGATGCGAGCGCGGCCGCGAGCAGGAGCGCGCGGGCGAACCCCGGGCCGAGCACGCCGTCGGAGATGACTTTGATCCGGAGCACCGCGTAGAAGGCGACCGACAGCAGCACCCCGGACATCAGCGCTGACACCGGGGCGGGTGCCTGGCTGTGCGCGTCGGGGAGCCACGCGTGCAGCGGCGCCAGCCCCGCCTTGGCCCCGAACCCGACGACCAGCAGCACGATAGCGATGCGGGTGACGCCAGGGTCGAGGTGCGCAGATGCGCCCGCCAGCGCCGCCCAGTCCAGTCCCGCGCCGGTTCCGGAACGGGCGGAGGCGTGGTTGAGCACGACGATCCCGAGCAGCGCGAGCGCGATCCCGGCCGAGCAGATGACCACGTACTTCCAGGCCGCCTCGACCGCTGCGCGGGTACGCCGCTGCCCGACCAGGAACGCGGTGACGATCGTCGTCGCCTCGACTGCGACCCACAGCACGCCGAGGTCTGCCGCCAGCACCGCGAGCGCCATCGCCGCGAGGAACGCCTGCACGAGCACCGCGTGCCAGGTCGCCGTGCGCGACCCGATCCGCCCGGCCGCGAGCTCCGCGGCCAGGTGCGCCGGCGTGGCGATCGCGACCAGCACGGCAACGGCGGTGATCACCACCAGCATGAACGCGCTCACCGCGTCGGCGCGTAGCAGCGCTCCGACGACGAGCGGGCCGTGCGTCACCACCTCCCCGGCCAGCACCGCAGCCGCGAGCAGCGAGAGCACGGCCGACACCGCGGCCACGCCCGCCGTAGACCGCCGCCACCCGGCCGCGGCGTACGCGAGGGCGCCGAGCGCGGGAACCGCGAGCGGCGCCACCACCAGCAGGATTTCCATCAGTCGTGCAGCTCCCGCAGCTCGTCGAGGTCGGTGTCGCCGAACGCCTCCCGCATCCGCCCGGTGAGCACCTGCAGCACGAGCACGACGAGCAGGACGTCCAGCGCCACCCCGATCTCGACGACCAACCCGATGCCCGATGTGGTGAGGAACCCGACCGCCGTGATGCCGTTGTCCATCAGCAGGAACCCGACCAGCTGCGACACGGCGTGTCTCCTCGTCACCAGGACGAGGAACCCGATGAGGACCACTGCGATCGCAATCGGCACCGCGCGCGACGCCGGTGTCGGCGCGAGGTCGACCAGCGGCCGCGACACGGCGAGCGCGAGCAGCGTGAGCGCCGCGGCCGCCAGGAGCGACGTGGCGACGTTGATGACGGGGCGGGTCTCGCGTTGCACCGGCCCGGCCCCGGCGAGGGCGCGGCGCAGCAGCCATGGCAGCACGGCCCCGCGCAGCACCAGGAAGCCGACCGCCACCATCGCCAGCTCGGCCGAGCTCTCGTCCCACGCCAACGCGGCGACCAAGGCCGAGAGCGCGACGCCCTGCAGCCCGAAGACACGCACGATGACGGTCAGCTCACGGCGCCACAGCACGAGCACGGCCGTCAGCAGCAGGCCACCGGCGGCGAGGTTGAGCATCTCGATCCCGTGCACTTCTCACCCCAGGACGTACGCGGCAGTGACGGCGAGCACTGCGAGCAGGAACGACCCGGCCAACAGCTCGGGCACGCGGAACAGCCGCAGCTTGGCCAGGAACACCTCGGCGTAGGCGAGCGCCGCGCCGAGCAGGGCGACCTTCACGGCGAACGCTGCGAGGCCGACGGCGAGTGCCAGCAGGCCGGGCTCGGTGGCAACGCCCCACGGCAGGAACAGGTTGGCCAGCAGCCCCAGGTACACCGCGAGCCGCATCGCCCCGCCGAGCTCGACGAGCGCGAGCCGCGGTCCGGCGTACTCCAGCACCATCGCCTCGTGCACCATGGTCAACTCCAGGTGCGTCGACGGGTTGTCCACTGGGAGCCGTCCGGTCTCGGCGACGATCACCATGGCGAGCGCGACCGCCGCGAGCAGGCTCGCCGGGGACAGCCCCCGCGCCGGGTCGTCCAGGGTGGACTCGACGATCGCAGGCAGGCTCGTCGATCCGACGCGCACCGACAGCGCGAAGATCGCCACCAGCGCGGTGGGCTCGACCAGGGCGAGGATCGTCACCTCCCGGCTCGCGCCCATCCCGCCGAACGCCGTGCCGGTGTCCAGCCCGGCCAGCGCGATCGCCACGCTGCCGTGCGCGAGCAGCGCCACCACGACGAACAGGTCGGCGACGGCCGGCAGGGCCGACGCCGTGGTGACGAACGGGACGACGACCGCGACCACCAGCGCCATCGCCACCATCAGCACGGGGGCGACCCGGAACATCTCGCTCGTGCCACGCGGCGTGATCGTTTCCTTGCGCAGCTGCTTGCGCAGGTCCCGCCACGGCTGCCCGATCCCGGCCCCCGCCCGGCCTTCCAGCCGGGCCCGCACCTGCCGCATCAGGCCGAGCAACAGCGGTGCCCCGCCGACGATCAGGACCGCCTGCAGCACGCCGCCCGCCACTCCGAGCGCGGTCACCGGGTCACCGCCAGCAGAACGAGCAGGCCGCACAGCGTGGCGAAGCCGTACCCCAGGTAGAGGTGCACGCTGCCGGTCGCCAGCCGGCGCCCGACCCGACCCCACCCGGCGGCGGCGGACAGCACCGGCTCGTACAGGCGATGCTCGACCCGGTCCCGGAGGGTGCGCCGGTAGGCCACCGCGCGGACGAGGTAGCGGGACTCGTCGTGGTGGGTGACGTCGACGTCCTGGTCGGGCTCGAGCACGTTGTCGAACACGCGCTGCAGCGGCTCGGCGAACGAGGTCGCGGTGTACTCCATGCGCGCCGTCACGGGCCCGCCGCCGCAGTCCCACAGTCGCGCCTCCCGGGCGGCCCGTCCGGACACGAGCGCAGCCACGAGCGCGGTCGCGGCTGCGAGCGCCGCCACCAGCAGCAGCGGCGACATCGCCCCCGAGACGCCTGCGAGCTCGATCGTGACCGTTCCGGTCACCGCAGGGGCCGAACCGGCCACCCCGCCCGCGACGCCCGCCACGGCCGGGAGGACGAGGGTGGGCACGACCGCGAGGACGATGCACGCGAGCCCGGCGAGGCCCATTCCCACCAGCATCGTCGGCGGGCTCTCGTGCGCCGCCGCGGAGGCGGCGCTGCGCGGCCGGGCCAGGAAGCCCACCCCGAACGCCTTGACGAACGTCGCGACGGCCAATCCCGCGGTGAGCGCCACCGCGCCCACCGCCACCGGCAACACGAGCGACGACGCCACCCCCGACCCGCTGCCCGAGCCGTGGACCAGCGCCTGCAGCAGCACCCACTCGCTGACGAACGCCGTGCCCGGCGGCAGCGCGGACGCCGCCAGCGCCCCCAACCCGAACGCCGCCGTCGTCAGCGGCATCACCGGGCGCAGCCCGCCCAACGCATCGAGATCACGGGTGCCGGTGGCGTGCAGCACCGAGCCGGCGGCGAGGAACAGCAGCGTCTTGAACGCCGCATGCGCCATGACGTGCAGCAGCGCGGCGGTGAGCGCCAGGGCCGCGAGCACCTCGTCCCCGCCCGCTGCGAACATGCCGCTCGCGCCCACGCCGACCATGACCAAGCCCATGTTCTCGGTGGTGGAGTAGCCCAGCAGTCGCTTCAGGTCGCTCCCCACCGCCGCCTGCAGGATCCCGTACACACCCGATGCGGCGCCGAGCACCAGCACGGTGAGCCACCACCACGACGCGCCGCCCCCGAGCAGGTCGAACCCCACCCGCACGATCCCGTACACGCCGAGGTTCACCATCGCCGCCGACATCAGCGCCGAGACGTGGCTCGGCGCCTCCGGGTGCGCCCGCGGCAGCCAGCCGTGCAACGGCAGGATGCCCGCCTTGGAGCCGAACCCCACCAGGCACAGCACGAACACCAGCCCGGCCGTCGCGGGTGAGCGGGTCGACTCCCGCACGGCCGCGAACGAGCCGTCGCCCGCCGCGCCGGCCAGCACCAGCAGCCCGATCAGGATCGCGACGAACCCGAGGTGGGTCATCACCGCGTACCACCGGCCCGCCGACGCCACCTCGGCCCGCTGCCCGTGTTCGGCCAGCACCAGCAACAACGACGCCAGCGCCATCAGCTCCCAGCACACCAGCAGCGTGCCGATGCTCCCCGCCGCCGGAACGAGCAACAGCGACACGACGAAGATCGGGAAGCTCGCCTGTACCGCCCGCCCGTCCAGCCCGCCGCGCGCGTACCCGATCCCGTACACGCCTGCTGCCACCGCAACGGCGCCCGCGACCGCGAGGAACACCCCACCGAGCGGGTCCACTGCGAGCTCGACGCCGGTGAGCGGCAACAGCCGGGGCAGCGCGACCGACCATGAGACCCCGCTCATCGCTGCGACCCCGGCGACGGACCCGAGCCCGCCGGCCGCGACGACGCAGGCGCCGACGACCGCGGGCCGGGCCGCGCGCGGCACGACGAGCGCGGCGACGCCTCCACCGAACCCGACGACGAGCGCTGCGACGAGAGCCACCTGCACGACGTTCATCTGCCGGTCAGTTCCCTCAGCGCCGCGACGATCGCCTCCGGCCGAGGCGGGCACCCGGCGACCTCCGCGTCCACCGGGACGATCTCGGAAACCGGGCCGACCACCCCGTAGGCCCCCGCGAACACACCGCAGTTGCGGGCGCAGTCACCCACCGCAACCACGACCCGCGGCGTCGGCACGGCCTCGTACGTGCGGCGCAGCGGTTCGGCCATGTTGCGCGTCACGGGCCCGGTGACCAGCAGCGCGTCGGCGTGCCGCGGCGAGGCGACGAGCCGTGCCCCGTAGCGCTCCGCGTCGTGGACCGGCCCGAACGCCGACCCGATCTCCACCTCGCAGCCGTTGCACGACCCGGCGTCCACGTGCCGGATCTGCACCGAGCCGGACAGCGCGGCGGCAGCGGGTGACGCCGTCGGCGCGGGCGGCGCGGCCTCCGCGACCCGTCCGGTCCGGCGGATCTTCCGCCACAGACCGATCACGACGAGGTCCGCAGGTCGTCGAACAGCTCGAGCTGCCCGGACAGGACGCCGGTGAGGATCGACCGGGCCACCGCCAGCAGCTCCGAGACCTGCGGGCTCGTCAGCGCGTAGTGCACGGCCGCCCCTTCCCTGCGCGCGGTCACCAGGCCCGCCCGGCGCAGCACCGCGAGCTGCTGCGAGAGGTTCGCCGGCTCGATCTCGATCTCTCGGAGCAGCTCCGACACGGCGTGCTCCCGGATGCTGAGCAACTCCAGCACTCGGATCCTCACCGGGTGGCCGAGCGTCTTGAAGAACTCCGCCTTGAGCTGGTGGAGCGGCGTGCTCACGACACCTCCCGGACCGTTGACAACGTTCGCAGTTGCAAAGATTAGCAACTGGTGAAGAGTCCTGTGTCGTCGGGTTTCGAAACCCCGCACCCGCACGCCGAAGGAGCTGCGGATCGGCGGCCGGTTGGGTGGGAAGCCGACCGGTGACTCGTACACCCAGGCCGACCAGGCGCAGCGGGCGCGGATCGATGACGAGCTGGCCCAGGAGCGCCTTCGCCCGTTGGGCAGGGGCTGCCCTCTACGCCGCCGGGCTCCGCAAGGACAACGACAACCGCGGGATCCCGAGGATCACGACGCGCCTCTCCAGCGGGCCGCCTGCCTGCGCACGACCGTCGCGGTGAGCGCGCCCGCGGCTGCCGCGGTGAGCGCGAGCAGCACGTAGCCGATGGAGTAGTCCCCGAAGATCCCGTAGATCACGCCCATCACCAGCGGCGGGAAAAAGCCGCCCAGCCCGCCGGCGGCACCGACGAGGCCGGTCACCGCGCCGACCCGGCTCGGCTCGACCAGGCGCGCGACGAGCGCGAAGACCGCACCGGTGCCGACGCCGAGCGCCGCCGCGAGTCCGAGGAAGGCGACGGTACCGACCGGGGCGAGGGGCAGCTCGAACGCGGCGAGAGCGGCCAGCAAGGTCACCGCCCCGTAGGTGCAGGTGAGGACGGGAATCGGCGGGTAACGGTCGCAGAGCCAGCCTCCGACCGGCCGCATCGCGACCGCCAGAACGACGAAGCCGGCCGTCCGCAGTGCGGCGTCGCCGCGCTCCAGGCCGTACGCGGTGCTCAGGTAGGAGGGCAGGTAGACGCTGAAGGCGACGAACCCGCCGAACGCCACGGCGTAGAGGAAGGAGAGCTGCAGCGCCACCGGCGTCCGCAGCGCGGCGGCAAGGCGGGTGAGCATCGAGCCCGACGGGACCGGCCGGTCGGGGCGGTCGCGCAGTAGCAGGAAGGCGATCGCCGCGAAGACCACGAGCACGATCGCGACCAGGTCGAACGGGAAGTTCGGCCCGAACGCGGCCGCGAGCTGCACGGTGGAGAACGCCGAGATGGCGGTGCCACCCATCCCGGCGCCGAAGATGCCGAGGGCGAGCCCGCGGCGCTCGGGCGGGTACCAGGAGTTCACGAACGGGACGCCGATGGCGAACGTGGTGCCACCGAGGCCCAGGAAGAACCCACCGACGAGGTAGCCGGCCAGCGAGTCGGCGAAGTGCCCGAGGTAGAGGACCGGCAGCACGGTCAGCAGGGCGACGGTCGGGAACATCCGGCGCGCCCCCAGCCGGTCGGTGAGTGCACCGACCGGGATCCGGCCGAGCGATCCGACGATGACCGGAACGGCCACCAACAGGGACTGCTGGAACGACGTGAGGGACAGCTCCTCGCGGAGTGTCGCCCCGAGCGGGGAGAGCAGCGCCCACGCCCAGAACGTCACCGCGAACCCGACCGTGGCGAGCACGAGCGCTCGGCGTGCCGACGGTGGCTTCCCGTGCGAGTGGATCTGCATCGATTCCCGCGGGTCCTCGGCCATGATCCCCTCCGACTGGATGTTCCAGGCCCCGATTGCGCCAGCTGCTCTCCCTGGCGGGACAGGGCCGTTGCGACCGAGTACCCGGGACTTTCGCCGGTGATCGCCCGCTGCCGAGCTCGGCACGATGGGTCGCCGAGCGGCCAGAGGTATGGCCGCGGCCGGTTACGGGAACGTCCGGTGCCGGGAGACGGGCAGGGGAGCTTCACGATGGGCGGGCGACACGCTGCGGCGGCAGGAACGACCGAGGGCAGGGCCGCCGGCCCGGGCACGGATGGGGCTGTGGCAGATGCGTTGCTGCGGACCGGCCGCTTCTTCACCCGCCGCGAGACGTCCGACGACCTACGCGCGGTGTACCGGGCGGGTGGCCGCGAGGGCGACGTCTTCTACCGCGACCGGTGGAGCCACGACAAGGTCGTGCGCTCCACGCACGGGGTGAACTGCACGGGTTCGTGCTCGTGGAAGGTCTACGTCAAGGACGGGATCATCACCTGGGAGAGCCAGCAGACCGACTACCCGTCGGTCGGCCCCGACTCCCCGGAGTACGAACCGCGCGGCTGCCCGCGCGGCGCGGCCTTCTCCTGGTACACCTACTCCCCCACCCGCGTCCGCTACCCGTACGCCCGCGGGGCGCTCGTTGAGATGTACCGCGAGGCGAAGGACCGCCTGGGGGATCCGGTCCTCGCGTGGGCCGAGGTCACCGGCGATCCCGAGAAGCGTCGCCGCTATCAACGAGCTCGCGGCAAGGGCGGCCACGTGCGGGTGTCGTGGGACGAAGCGGTCGAGATGGTGGCCGCAGCGCACGTCCACACCGTCAAGGCCCACGGGCCGGACCGGATCGCCGGGTTCTCGCCCATCCCGGCGATGTCGATGGTCAGCCACGCCGCCGGGTCGCGGTTCATCGAGCTGGTCGGCGGCTGCATGACGTCGTTCTACGACTGGTACGCCGACCTTCCCGTCGCCTCCCCGCAGGTGTTCGGTGACCAGACCGACGTGCCCGAGTCCGGCGACTGGTGGAACGCCTCCTACCTGCTCATGTGGGGGTCGAACGTTCCGATCACCCGCACGCCGGACGCGCACTGGATGGCCGAGGCGCGGTACAAGGGCCAGAAGGTCGTCGTGGTCTCACCCGACTACGCCGACAACACGAAGTTCGCCGACACCTGGCTCCCCGCCCAGCCCGGCACCGACGGCGCACTGGCGATGGCCATGGGCCACGTCATGCTCAAGGAGTTCTTCGTCGACCGGCGCGTGCCGTTCTTCGTCGACTACGTGCAGCGCTACACCGACCTGCCGTTCCTGGTGGCACTGGAGGAACGCTCCACCGAGAACGGCGCTGTGTACGTCCCGGGGAAGTTCCTCACCGCCGCCGACATCGGCGACACGGGCGAAGGCGCGGAGTGGAAGACGGTGCTGTTCGACGGCCGGACCGGCGAGCCGGTGGTCCCGAACGGCTCGCTGGGCTTCCGCTACACCGAGGCGGGTCGGGGTCGGTGGAACCTCGAGCTCGGGGACGTCGCTCCGCAGCTCACGCTGTTCGGTGGCGCGGCCGCGGAGGTGTTGCTCCCCCGCTTCGACTCCCTCGACGGCACCGGCGGCGTGCTACGTCGTGGTGTGCCCGTGCAGCGGGTCGGCGGGAAGCTCTGCACCACGGTGTTCGACCTGATGCTCGCCCAGTACGGCGTGCGCCGCGACGGCCTGCCGGGCACCTGGCCGTCCGGTTACGACGACGCCGCGGAGCCGTACACCCCCGCATGGCAGGAGTCGATCACCTCGGTGCCGGCCCAGCAGGTCGTGCGCGTGGCGCGGGAAATGGCGCGCAACGCCGAGGAATCCGAGGGTCGCACCATGATCATCATGGGGGCGGGCATCTGCCAGTGGTTCCACGGCGACGCCACCTACCGCGCGGTCCTCTCGCTGCTGCTGCTCACCGGATCGATGGGCCGCAACGGTGGCGGCTGGGCCCACTACGTCGGGCAGGAGAAGTGCCGCCCGATCACCGGCTGGGCGACCATGGCGATGGCCACCGACTGGTCCCGCCCGCCGCGACAGATGATCGGCACGGCCTACTGGTACACGCACACCGACCAGTGGCGCTACGACGGCTACCGCGCCGACGCCCTCACCTCGCCCTTGGCGCAGGGGCATCTGGCGGGCATGCACACGATCGACACGATCGCGCTGTCCGCCCGGCTGGGCTGGATGCCGTCCTACCCGCAGTTCGACCGCAACCCGCTGGACGTGGCGGACGAGGCCGGGGACGGCGACGTCGTGGCCCACGTCGTCGACCAGCTGCGGTCGGGGAAGCTGAAATTCGCGATCGAGGACCCGGACGCGCCGGAGAACTGGCCGCGCTGCCTCACGCTGTGGCGGGCGAACCTGCTGGGCTCGTCGGCGAAGGGCGACGAGTACTTCCTCAAGCACCTGCTCGGCACCCACAACAACCTCCTCGCGGGCCAGACGCCCGAGGACCGCAGGCCCCGTGACGTGGCGTGGCGCGACGGCGAGCCACCGGAGGGCAAGCTCGACCTCCTGCTCGCGCTGGACTTCCGGATGACCAGCTCCACGCTGCTCGCCGACGTCGTGCTCCCGGCCGCCACCTGGTACGAGAAGCACGACCTCAACACCACCGACATGCACCCGTTCGTCCACGCCTTCACGCCGGCGATCGACCCGCCGTTCGAGACGCGCACGGACTTCGCCGCCTTCCAGGCCATCGCCCGCCGGTTCTCCGAGCTCGCCGGCACGCACCTGGGCGTGCGGCGCGACGTCGTCGCCGTGCCGCTGCAGCACGACACGCCCGGCGAGACCGCCCAGCCCGGCGGCCGGGTGCGCGACTGGCGGACCGGCGAGGTGGAGCCGGTCCCGGGCCGGACGATGCCGAACTTCGTCATCGTCGAGCGCGACTACGCCGCGATCGCCGACAAGATGGCGAGCATCGGGCCGCTGCTCGACCGGCTCGGGATGACGACCAAGGCGATCACCTACCAGCCCGACGAGGAACTCGCCCACCTCGCGGCCAAGAACGGGGTGATGCTCGGCGGCGCGGGCGACGGCCGCCCCGCGATCGACACCGACGCCAAGATGGCGGAGGCGATCCTCACCCTCTCCGCCACGACGAACGGGCGGCTCGCCGTCCAGGGGTTCCGGGAGCTGGAGCGGCGCACCGGCACCCGCCTCGTCGACCTCGCCGAGGGCAGCGAGGAGAAGCGCATCTCCTTCGCCGACACCCAGGCCCGCCCCGTGCCGGTGATCACCAGCCCGGAGTGGTCGGGCAGCGAGACCGGCGGTCGGCGCTACGCCCCGTTCACGGTGAACGTGGAGCGGAGCAAGCCGTGGCACACCCTGACCGGCCGGATGCACTTCCTGCTCGACCACGACTGGATGCACGAGTTCGGCGAGACGCTGCCGGTCTACCGGGCCCCCCTGGACATGGAGCGCCTCTTCGGTGAGGGCCGGCCGGGGCAGCTCGGTGACGACGGCCGTTCGGTGACCGTTCGCTACCTCACGCCGCACTCGAAGTGGTCGATCCACTCGGAGTACCAGGACAACCTGTTCATGCTCTCGCTGTCGCGCGGCGGCCCGGTGGTGTGGATGAGCGAGGCGGACGCGGCCTCGATCGGGGTGCGCGACAACGACTGGGTCGAGGGGGTCAACCGCAACGGCGTGCTCGTCGCTCGGGCGGTCGTCACGCACCGCCTGCCGCCGGGTGTCGTGTTCGTCTACCACGCACAGGAGCGGGTGGTGAACGTGCCGAAGTCGGAGGCGACCGGTCGCCGGGGCGGGATCCACAACTCGCTGACGCGGATCATGGTCAAGCCCACGCACCTCGTGGGCGGGTACGCGCAGCTGTCGTTCGCGTTCAACTACCTCGGTCCCACGGGGAACCAGCGGGACGAGGTCACGGTCATCCGCCGCCGGTCGCAGGAGGTGACGTACTGATGCGCGTGATGGCCCAGATGGGCATGGTCATGAACCTCGACAAGTGCATCGGCTGCCACACCTGTTCGGTCACCTGCAAGCAGGCGTGGACCAACCGCAGCGGCGTCGAGTACGTCTGGTTCAACAACGTCGAGACCCGGCCCGGGCAGGGCTACCCGCGCCGGTACCAGGACCAGGAGACGTGGAAGGGCGGCTGGGTGCTGGGCCGCCGCGGACGGCTGCAGCTCAAGGCCGGTGGGAGGTTCCGGAAGCTCTTCTCGATCTTCGCCAACCCGGTCCTGCCCAACATCCGCGACTACTACGAGCCCTGGACCTACGACTACGAGAACCTCACCGACGCCCCGCTGGGCGACGACTTCCCCGTCGCCCAGCCGAAGTCGCTGATCTCCGGCGAGCCCATGGCCGTCGAGTGGAGTGCCAACTGGGACGACGACCTCGGCGGCGCCCCCGAGCACGGCCCGCGCGACCCGATCGTCGAGCGGATCCGGCGCGAGTCCGAGGACAAGGTCAAGTTCGACTACGAGCGGGCCTTCATGTTCTTCCTGCCGCGCATCTGCGAGCACTGCCTGAACCCGTCGTGCGTGGCCTCGTGCCCGTCCGGCGCGATGTACAAGCGGGCCGAGGACGGGATCGTCCTCGTCGACCAGGACCAGTGCCGCGGCTGGCGGATGTGCGTCACCGGCTGCCCTTACAAGAAGGTCTACTTCAACCACCGCACCGGCAAGGCCGAGAAGTGCACGTTCTGCTACCCGCGGGTCGAGGTCGGACTGCCCACGGTGTGCAGCGAGACCTGCGTGGGGCGGCTGCGCTACATCGGCCTGTTCCTCTACGACGCCGACCGCGTCACCGCGGCGGCCTCCGTCGAGGACGAGCACGACCTGTACGAGGCGCAGCTCGACCTGCTGCTCGACCCGCACGACCCGCAGGTGATCGCCGCCGCGCGCCGCGACGGCATCGCCGAGGACTGGATCGCGGCCGCCCAGCGCTCGCCGGTCTTCAGGCTGGCGAAGGAGTACCGGGTGGCGCTCCCGCTGCACCCGGAGTTCCGGACCATGCCGATGGTCTGGTACATCCCGCCGCTCTCCCCCGTCGTCGACCGGCTCGCCGAGACGGGGCACGACGGCGAGGACGCCGGCAACCTCTTCGGCGCGATCGACGCGCTGCGCATCCCCGTCGAGTACCTCGCCGAGCTGTTCACCGCCGGTGACGTCGAACCCGTCCGCACTGTGCTGCAGAGGCTGGCAGCGATGCGGTCGTACATGCGCGACGTCACCCTGGGCCGGCCGCGCAACGAGTCGATCGCGGAATCCGTGGGGATGACCGGCGCCGAGATCCTGGAGATGTACCGGCTGCTCGCGATCGCGAAGTACGAGGAGCGCTACGTCATCCCCACCGCATACGAGGCGCAGGCCCACGACCTCGAGGAGATCGGCTGCAGCCTCGACGTCGACGGCGGGCCCGGGATGGTCGGCAGCGGCCCGTTCGGCGAGGCCTCCGGACGCCCGATGCCGGTGTCGGTGGAGACCTTCCACGCCCTGCGCGACCGCCAGACCAGCGACACCTTCGCCGACCCGAGCGAGCGCGGCGCCCGCATCAACCTCCTCAACTGGGACGGCAAGGGCCGCCCGCCCGGTCTCTTCCCGCCGCCGCGCGAGTCGCCACCGGGACCCGGGGACATCACCGGCCGCAGCCGACCCGATCCCGCCCCCACGCCGGGGGAGACGCGATGACGACGCAGGCAGGCGGGCAAGCGGTCGTGCTCCAGGCGGCGTCGATCAGCCTGCAGTACCCCGACGACACCGTCCGGGAGACGTTCCCGCTCGTCCGGACCGCGGTGGACGCGCTCCCGGCCGGTCGGCCGCGTGAACGGTTGACGGCTTTTCTGGACCACGCGGAGACCACTCCGGCCGGTCCACTCGCCGAGCACTACGTCGCTGTGTTCGACCGGCGCCGCCGCTGCTGCCTCTACCTCACGTGGTGGAGCGACGGCGAGACCCGCCGCCGAGGCGGCGCGCTCGCCACGCTCAAGCAGCGCTATCGCGCCGCCGGGGTCGATTGGGACAGCACCGAGCTGCCCGACTTCCTCCCCGCGGTACTCGAGTACGCCGCCACCACCGACCTCGTCGACGGGCTCGCGCTGCTGCAGGAGCACCGGGCAGGTCTGGAACTGCTGCGGCTCGCCCTGCTCGAGGCCGGCACGCCGTACGTCGCGCCGGTCGAGGCGGTGTGCGCGCTGCTCCCCGGCCCCTCCCCCACCGACGTCGCGGCCGCGAAGGCGCTCGCGCGCAGCGGCCCACCGCGCGAGCAGGTCGGTCTGGAGCTCGCCCCGTTCCCGATGGGAGGACCCCGATGAGTGCGCTGGACGTCCTGCTCTGGGGCGTACTGCCCTACGTGACGATCGTGATCCTGGTCCTCGGCACGATCTGGCGGTACCGCTACGACAAGTTCGGCTGGACGACCCGTTCGTCCGAGCTGTACGAGTCCCGGCTGCTGCGCATCGGCAGCCCGCTGTTCCACTTCGGCATCCTCGTGGTGATCATCGGCCACGTCATCGGCCTCCTCATCCCGAAGACCTGGACCGACGCGGCGGGTCTGTCCCAGGGGGCGTACCACGTGCAGGCGCTACTGCTCGGCGGGATCGCCGGCTTCTGCACCCTCGTCGGGGTCGGGATCCTCGTCTACCGGCGCCGCACGACCGGGCCGGTCTTCATGGCCACCACGAAGAACGACAAGGCCATGTACGTGGTGCTGGTCGCCGCGATCGTCGTCGGGCTGGCAACCACCCTCCTCGGTGCCGCCGGCGGCGAGGAACACAACTACCGGCTATCGGTCGCCCCCTGGTTCCGGTCCCTGTTCGTGCTGCAGCCCGACATCGAAGCGATGGCCCACTCCGGCCTGGCGTTCCAGCTGCACACGCTCATCGGCATGCTGCTGTTCGCGATCTGGCCGTTCACCCGGCTGGTCCACGCCTTCACCGCGCCGATCCAGTACCTCTTCCGCCCCTACATCGTCTACCGCTCCCGCGGTGGCGGGCCGGCGGCCCGACCACCGCGCCGCGGGTGGGAGCGGGTCTGAGCACCGTGCGGAAACTGTCACTGGACGCGCTCGCCCGCGAGCAGCTCGACGCCGCCCGCCGCAGCAACGCCGGGCGGGCGGCGCACACCGCGGTCGGCGGGCACGAGCACGTGATGCGCCAGACGGTGATCGCGTTGCTGCGCGGCAGGACCCTGGCCGAGCACGTCAACCCGGGCGAAGCCACCGTGCACGTCCTGCTCGGCCGCGTCCGCCTCGTGAGCGGCGACGACGCATGGGAGGGCAGGCGCGGAGACCTGCTGATCGTTCCGCCCGCGTCGCACAGCCTCGAGGCGCTCGAGGACGCCGCCGTGCTGCTGACCGTGGCGAAGCGAGGCAGCCACCCCTGATCGTGAGCAGCGACACCGCGATCGGATGGGACGAGTCGTCCTGGAAATTGCCGGTCAACAACACGTTCGCGCCATTCGCGACGTTCCTGCCTCCCCGTCCCTGGGCAGAGCTTCCTACGGGCCCGCGGTGACGAGGTGACAGGCGGCTCGGTCAGAGCTGAACCGCCGCGATGCGGACTCCGATGACGCCTCGTACCGATCCGGCGAGCAGCGCGGCGATCTGCCGCCCCGTCTCGTCGTCGAAGGGGTCGCCGAGGGTGACGATCCCGTCGTGCACGTCGACGTGCCAGCGGCCCGGCAGGGCGTGGCGCGCCAGCCGGTTGCACACGTCGTGCGCGAGCTGGCCGTCATCGCGCGCGATCGCGGCCAGGATGTCGCGGCGGGTGACGACGCCGATGAGCTCGCGACCACGCACGCCGCCGGTGACCACCGGCACGGAGCGGACACGGCGGGTACGCATGGCCTCGACGACGTCGGCGACGTCGGTCGTCGGGGCGGCGATGAGCACGTCAACCGCCATCACGTCCGCCACCGTCTGCGGGACGGCACCCATCGCGAGCTCGGCGGCCGGCAGGGGCGGGCGGGCATCGTGACGCACCCGGCCGTGCAGAAGATCGATCTCGGTGACGATGCCGACGAGCTCCCCGTCCTCGACGACGGGGAGAGCGGTGAACCGGTGCTCGGCCAGCAAACTCGCCGCAGCGGCGACCGTCACGTCCGGCCCGACCGACACCGCGGGGCTGCTCATCACGTTCCGGACCTGCATGTCGGTCCTTTCCTCATACGGCGTCGGTGACGGCGGTGGCAGCACGGGCGACGTCGGCACCGCAGTTCCGCGTCCGGGCGAGCTCGCCCTCGCGCAGCGGCCCCTCCGCCAGTCCGTGGGCCACCTCCTCGGCGATCCGCCGCGTGTTGCCGAACACCGACTCCACCACCACGAGCGCGCGCATCCACCGCCTCCTGTCTCTCGCGGCCTGCTCCAAGGCTGCTCGCGGAGCGAGGCAGGCGGCAGGGCAGCAGATCCCGGCCATGCGGGACGTCCGCAGTGCTCGGTCAGGCCGAAGGTCCCGCCCGACGCCGCGACACCGCTTCTCGACCGTCTGTCCTCACCGCGCCGGGTCCGTCGTGTGGGTGGCCGGCACCACCGGCGCCGGGACCGGCGGGGTGACGACGACCGGACAGGGGGCGAACTCGACCAGCGCGCGACTGGTCGAACCGAGCCCCATGCCCTCTGCGACCCGGCCGCCGCGATGCCCGACGACCAGCATTCGGGCGTCCTGGGCCCGGCGCAGGAGCGCCCGCAGCGGGGTGTCGCGCACCAGATCGGGCCGAACGTCCAGTGCGGGCCGGACCTCCGACACGGCCCGGACCTCCTCGGCGAGCGCCGCGCCGCCTTGTTCGGCGAGCTGTGCCCAGTC
This sequence comes from Pseudonocardia hierapolitana, assembly GCF_007994075.1. Lineage (NCBI taxonomy): Bacteria > Bacillati > Actinomycetota > Actinomycetes > Pseudonocardiales > Pseudonocardiaceae > Pseudonocardia > Pseudonocardia hierapolitana. The sequence goes on from NZ_VIWU01000001.1 coordinate 1,049,033, forward strand.
GTCGTGCATGCGACGCAGGCCGCTCTCGGTCTCGGCGAGGTCGGACCAGGCGTGCACGGCGACGAGCGGAGCACCCATCGACGCTGCGATGTCCGCGGCGAGCAGCGCGGCGGCGTGCGCGGTCGCGGAGCCGTCGACACCGACGACGACCGGACCGGTGCGAGGCGGAGCCACTCGCGGCGCCACGCCCCGCACGACGGCGACCGGGCAAGGCACGGTCCCGGCCAGCGCGAGCGCGACGGCACCGGCGAGCATCCCGGACGAGGCACCCTCGCCGTAACTGCCCAGCACCAGCATCCGGGCACGATCGGCACGGTCGGTGAGCAGCTCGATGGTGTCGCCGGGTACGACATCGGCCCGGCTCGCGCCGGCACCGGCGCTCTCGGCCTTGTCCGCCAACTCGCGCAGCCACGCCGGCGATGCCGCTCGCACCGGTGCGTCGGCGGGCACGGAGTGCAGCAGGTGCAGCGGGGCACCCCACACCGCGGCCAGGTCACCGGCCCAATCCGCGGCGGCGCGCGCCGAGTCCGAGGCGTCCACCCCCACCACCACGGGTCGCTCGTCGTGTGTCTCCACCGTTCCTCCCTCCGGCCACGGGAGCTGGGCGAGCTCGTCCCGCACGCCCACATGGTCCATTGCCTTCGCCGCCGCAACCTGCGCCGGCGTCCGGACGGCAGGAGCGACGACGGCAGCCATCCCCGCCGTCTCCGACCGTGCTCATCGTCTTCCTTCCTCAGCGATCTTCTTGCCGAGGTTCACCCGGCAGGACGAGCCGGCGGCAGTGGCGCCGGTCCCCATGTGGCAGGTCTTCGGACCCGCGGGATCCACTTCGGGTGTTCTCGCCTCGCGCGTCGATGTGCACCGACTTCAGCACGCCCGCACGGCGGCTCGCCGCGCTGCGGCGTGAGCTGGAACTCAACCGCAGGCTCGCCCCGGACGTCTACCTCGGGCTCTGAGCGCCTCGGTCGACCGGATCTCGGCGAGGCCTTCCTCGACTCCTACCTCGAGTTCTCCGGCGACCCCGCGCCGACGTCACTGCGCCACCACTACATCGCCTACCGGGCGGGCGTGCGCGCCAAGGTCGGGTGCATCCGCCACGCCCAGGGCGACCCGGCCGCGGGCGCCGACGCGGCGACTTACACCGCGATCGCGCTGCGCACCTGCGCGCGGGCGCCCCCCGCCTGGTCCTCGTGGGCGGCCTGCCCGGCACCGGGAAGTCCACCCTGTCGGGCGCGCTCGCCGACCGGTTCGGCGCTGTGGTGCAGTCCAGCGACCGCATCCGCAAGGAACTCGCCGGGATCGACCCGACGCGGCCCGCCGGCGCCGCGTTCGGCCAGGGCATCTACGCCCCCGAGCGCACCGAGGAGCTCTACGCCGAGCTGCTGCACCGCGCGGAGCAGCTGCTCGGCCGGGGCGAGTCGGTCGTGCTGGACGCCTCCTGGACCTCGGCGCCGCACCGCGCGGCCGCGGCGGACATCGCCCGGCGCACCAGCAGCGAGCTGCTACAGCTGGAGTGCCGTGCCGGCGCCGAGACGACGGCCCGCCGCGTCGCCGAGCGTCACGACGACCCGTCCGACGCGACCGTGCCCGTCGCCACGCTCATGGCGAGCGTCGCGGACCCGTGGCCGGACGCAGTCCCGATCGACACGGCGGGCCCGGTCGGGTTCGCGCTGGAGCGCGCCACGGCGCTCTGGCGAGACGCGGCCGGTTGACCGGCCGAGGCGGTACGCGGTAGTCGCAACACCGACAGGGCCTTTCGGCCCGCTCTCCCGGGCCGACTGCGGCTCGCCGACGCGGGTACCCAGGTCTACCGTCGTCCGTGTCGCAACCCTGATCGAAAGGCCAGAGCGTGACGATCTCCGTCTTCCTGCTCGACGATCACGAGATCGTCCGACGCGGGATCGCCCAGCTGCTCGAGGGCGAGGACGACATCACCGTCGTCGGCGAGGCGGGCAGCGCCGCGCAGGCACTGGCCCGGATCCCCGCTCTGCGCCCCGACGTCGCGGTCCTCGACGTCCGCCTGCCGGACGGGGACGGCGTCACCGTCTGCCGGGACATCCGCTCGGCCGTCGCTCCACCGCCGGCCTGCCTGATGCTCACCTCCTACGCCGACGACGAGGCGCTGTTCGGCGCGATCATGGCCGGCGCCTCGGGCTACCTGCTCAAGCAGGTCACGGGCATCGACCTCGTCGGCGCCGTCCGGACGATCGCGGCCGGCGGGTCCCTCTTGGACACCAAGGCCACCGCCGCGGTGCTGGAGCGGCTGCGCAAGGGCGACGAACCTGCCGACCCCCGCTACGCATCGCTGAGCCCTCAGGAACGACGCATCCTGCACCTGATCGCCGACGGCCTCACCAACCGCCAGATCGGCGCCGAGATGTTCCTGGCCGAGAAGACGGTCAAGAACTACGTCTCGTCGCTGCTGCACAAGCTCGGCTTCGCCCGCCGCACCGAGGCCGCCGTCTACGCCGCCGAGTTGCGCAAGGACGGCAGCGCGCGCTGAACCCCGCGCGTCAGTTCAGCGGTACCCGCCAGCTCAGCCGGGTACCGCTCCCAGCGCCCGGTGCGACTCGCAGCGTTCCACCGCACTCCCGCGCCCGCTCCTCGAGGTTGCGCAGGCCGCTTCGCGCGACGCTCGGGTCGATCCCACGCCCGTCGTCCACGACGTCGACGAGCAGCTCGTCGCCCGCCTCGACGGTGAGCGTCACCGTCTTCGCCGCGGCGTGCCGGGCCGCGTTGCTCACCGCCTCCCGGACCACGGCCACCGCGTGCCCGCCCACCTCCCGCGAAACGAGGGTGTCGACCGCGCCCGAGATCCGCACCGACGGGGACAGCCCGTGACCCTCGGCCGCCTCTGCGGCCGCGTCGAGGAGCCGGCGCCGCAGCCCGCCTTCTGCTCCTTCCCCGGCGGTATGCAGGTCGAAGATCGACGTGCGGATCTCCCGCACCGTCTCGTCGAGGTCGTTCACCGCCTGCTGGATGCGCCCCTGTACGGCCGGGTCCGCGACGCGCCGCTGCATGCTCTGCAGCTGCAGCCCGGTGGCGAACAGCCGCTGGATGACCCGGTCGTGCAGGTCGCGTGCGATGCGCTCGCGGTCGCCGAACACGGCCAGCTGCCGCTGCGCCCGGTTCTTCTCCCCCACCTCGAGCGCCAGCGTGGCCTGCTCGGCGAACGACGTCAGAAGCGGCACCTCGCTCGGCTGGAACGGCTGGGTCTCCCGCTTCCTCAGCGCGACCAGCACCCCCATCACCCGATCCTGCGACTGCAGCGGCACCGCGACCGTCGGGCCGAACCCGAACAGCTCCTCGCCGGCCTCTCGCAACCCGCCGACCGTCGCGCTGAGGACCGCGGCGCGGTCGTCGACGACCTCTCGCAGCAGCGGGTCCTGCGGGTCGAGCGTGCGTCCCACGAGGTCCACGCCCGCCATCCCACGCTGGGCCCGCACCGTGAAGTGTTCGTCCGCGGGGTCGGGCCCGAGCACGATGAGCGTCGAGTCCGATCCGGTCAGCTCCTGGGCGCGCAGCGCCACCAGGCCCAGGGCATCCTCCTCGGTGGCGCCCGACAACAGCTCCGCGCGGATCTCCGCGGTGGCCTCCAGCCAGGCCTGCCGCAACCGGGTCTGCTCGAACAGGTCGGCGTTCTGCACCGCGATCCCCGCCGCCGCGGCGAGCGCCTCGAGCACCACCTCGTCGTCCGCGGTGAACTCCCCGCCGCCCCTCTTCTCGGTGAGGTACAGGTTGCCGAAGACCGAGTCGCGGACCCGCACCGGCACCCCGAGGAAGCTGCGCATCGGGGGATGGTTGGGCGGGAAGCCGACGGAGGACTCGTGCGTCCCCAGATCGGCGATCCGCAGCGGCCGCGGATCGCGGATCAGCTGGCCCAGCAGCCCTTTGCCCTCGGGGAGCCGGCCCATCCGAGAGCGCGTCTCCGGGTCGAGGCCGACGGTGATGAACCGCGAGATGCCGCCGTTGGGCGCCAGCACACCCAGCGCCCCGTACCGGGCGTCGACGAGGTCCACCGCGGACTGCACGATCCGCTGCAAGGTCGCGTCCAGCTCCAACCCCGACGCGACCGCGAGGACGGAATCGAGCAGGCCCTGCATCTGGTCGCGGATCTGCACGATCTCCGCAAGTCGCTCCTGCACCCCGTGCAGCAGCTCGTCGAGCCGCAGGCCGGCCAGGACGTTCAGGCGCGACCGCGGCCCGTCGAGGTCGTCGTTCGCCATCGATCCCAAGCCTCGCTCTCTCCTCGTGGAGCGGACCCAACGTCGCACGTGGCCGAACGGCGGGCAAGCCGGTCCCAAGTCCGTCACCCGACGGGCCATTCGCCCGTACCGCACTCCCCGTCGCCGCAGGAGAGTGGTCGAACGAGCACGGACAGCCGGTCCGGGCTCCGAGCGCCGGCTGGACGTGACCGCTGATGACCGCATTCCCCGAGGCGCTGGGCCTCGCTCCCGAACAGGTCGAGGCACTCCTCCTCACCGTCGGGCAGGCGCCGTCGCTGCACAACGCGCAGCCCTGGCGGCTGCGGCTCGGCCCGGAGGCCATCGAGCTGTACGCCGATCCGGACCGCAGGCTCCCCGCGGCCGACCCGGACGACCGCGAGCTGCGCATCGGCTGCGGCGCCGCCCTGTACAACCTGCGGCTCGCACTGCTCGGCAACGGCATCAGGCCGCTGGTCACGATCCTCCCCGACCTGGGCCGGCCGGAGTTGCTCGCCGTGGTTCGCCACGGCGGACGCAAACCGGCCACCCCCGAGCAGCTGCGGCTGCTGCACGCCGTGCCGCTCCGCCGGACGAACCGCCACCCGTACGCCGACGAGCCGGTGGACCGGCCCGAACAGTCGGCACTGCGCCGCGCGGCGCTCGACGAGGGTGCCTGGCTGGAGATCGTCGACGACCCCGGCCGGCGCACGGCTCTGCGGGACATCGCGGCCCGCGCCCACCGCGCCCAGATGGCCGATCCCGCCTTCCGCGCCGAGTTCGCCCGCTGGACGGGCCGGGCGGGCGACCGGGCCGACGGCGTGCCGGCCGCCGCTGGCACGCCCGCCGAGCCGCAGGACCGATGGGTGCTGCGCGACTACACCGGCGGGAACCGGCCCGCACGCGCGCCCGGCAAGGACTTCGAGAACGAACCGCTCATCGCGGTGCTGACCACGCACCTCAGCGGACCCACAGCAGACGTGCAGGCGGGGCAGGCGCTGCAGCGGGTCCTGCTCACCGCCACGGCGGACGGCCTCGCCGCCTCCTTCCTCTCGCACGTCGTCGAGGTGCCGCAGGCTCGCGAGGAGGTGCGACGCCTCGTCGCCGGCGCACAGCCCCCGCAGGCCGTGCTGCGCATCGGCCACGGCTGGCCGGTCCCACCGACCGGCCGGCGCGCGCCGGCGGACCTCATCGCACCGTCGACGAGCACCCCGGTGCGTCTCCCTCACGGGGAACGGACGCCGATGACCTGACGAGGTGGACGGTCGTGGTCGACATCGATGAGGTCGACCACGCGGCCTTGCGACGGACATCGTCGGAGACGGCATCGCTCAGGTCGGTCCGGTCGAACGCGCGGCGGGAAGCACGACTACGACAACGCCGATCAGAGGATGGTGCGGCGCCACAGCGGCTCCACGCGCACCCACTCCTGCTCCCACTGCCGGGAGTTGTAGCGCCCCGTCAGGCGGCGGACGCCGAACCAGGCTGCGAGGAGGGGCGTCCCACCTGCGCACACCACGCCGATCGCCGCCACGATCCCACCGAAGACAGCATTCGCCGGGTGCACGGGCCGTGACGCGATCTCGCCCGCGGCATCGATCCACACGTCCACCTCGGCGCCGGCGGGCTGCGAGCGCATCGCCGGGACGACGCCGACGTGCTCCCGCCCCTCGCGGTCGGCCCAGCGCGCTCGGACCTGCGCCGGCGTGTGCCCGAGTTCCAAGGACAACGCCACGTGCGCGTTCTCGAGCAGCACGGCACGGGTCTGCGACGTCGCCCTGCTGTCCAGCTCGGCCCGTTCGGCTTCCCCGCGGTGCACGGCGAGCCCGGTCACCGCGCCGATGACGATCACCACCAGGACGGCACCCGTCAGGAACCATGCGACGGCGTCCTCGATCCGGTCGCTGGTGCGCCGCGGGAGCCGCCCGGCAACGGGGGCGCCGTCCGGGTCAGGACGCATCGCGATCCCCTCCCTCCGCGGGCCGGGTCAGCGCCACCGGGTACTCGGTCCGGTGCGGCAGAGCGTTTCCGACCGGTGCGAGTAGCAGCCCGGCGAGCGGGGCCCGGCCGCTCCTCCTCGATCTCGAGGGAACGTTCCGCCACGCCGCGGGTCTCGCGGAAGCGCCCGGAGACCCCGCTCGCAGGGGCGAGAGTCCTTCCCGGTCCGGGACCACGGCCGCTGGTCGCGATCGGGCCCGCAGGGGATCGTCGACGGCGAGCAGGAACGGACCCGCGTCCGCTCCGCCGCCCCGAGGAGCAGGAATGATCGTCGAGCACGTCCAGCTGGCCGCCCACGCCCCCTCCGTGCTCGGCCTCGTCGCGCGCAGTGCGCTGTTCCACGCTCCGTGCGCGGTCCTGTTGGCTCCCCGGCCCGCGCCGTCGGCGGCCGAGCCGTGGTCGCCGACGTTCGGCGAGAAGACACCGCCGGCTCCGGCAGCCGGAGGCCGAAGGTGACGACCGCGACGCAACTCGCCGACGCCGTCGAGGACGCCCTCCACGCGCCGTCGGTGCACAACAGCCAGCCGTGGCGCTGGCGGATCGGCTCCGACGAGGTGCGGCTGCACGCCGACCCACAACGTCACCTCGTGGCCACCGACCCCGATCGTCGCGACCTCGTTCTCAGCTGCGGCGCGGCCCTGCACCACCTGCGCGTCGCCCTCGCCGCACGAGGTCTCCGCGCCGACATCCGACGCCTTCCCGACCCCGAGGACAGCACCCACCTCGCCACCGTCGAGGTGCGGCCCGGGGGCGAACCGGCCGACGCCGCGTTGTTCCCGGCGATCGCGGAACGCAGGACCGACCGCCGCCGCATGAGCCGCCGTCCGGTCCCGGCCCAGCACCTGAACACCCTCGTCGAGCACGCCGCCCGCAACGGGGCGACCCTCGTCCCGGTCACCCGCCCAGCGATGCGGCGGCAGCTCGTCGCGGCGATCGTCACCGCCCAGCGGCTCCAGCGCGAGGACGTCGGCTACGCGAGCGAGCTGCGGATGTGGACCAACCGCCTCCCGGGCGGGCGCGACGGGGTGCCGGCCGCCAACGTCGCCGCACCGCTGATCGGCACCCTCGACCCGTCGCCCCTGCGTCGCTTCGGCCGCGCGGAGCTCGCCCAGGCGGCACGGGTCGCCGGGCACGGCCGCGGCGACGACGCCGCCGAGCTGCTCGTCGTCACGACCGCCGGAGACGAGACCGCGGACCGCTTGCGAGCCGGGGAGGCGACGAGCGCCGTCCTGCTCGCGGCGACGCGGATCGGGCTCGCCACCACCCCGCTCAGCCAGGCCATGGAGATCGACAGCTCCCGCCTCCAGGTTCAGCGGAACGTGCTGGGGACGCCGGAGTTCCCCCAGCTCGTCATCCGCGTCGGCTGGTCGGCCTCGGGCGCGCCGGCACCACCCGCGACACCACGCCGCGAGCTCCGCTCCGTACTCCTCCCCTGACACGCTTCCCGCCGAGGGAAAGCCGCGGCACCAGGAATCAGCACCAGGAATCAGCGAGGAAGCCAGCACGAGGTTCCGCCCGGTCCGGGGCGCGGGCCGCTCCTCGCGGGCCGCGCTTCCCGTGACCGAACGGTGGCGCAACTGGCGCAACGCGCTCCGGCTACGGCCGGACGACGGCGACCGGGCAGGGCGCGTGGTGTACGAGGACGTTGCCGACCGACCCGAGGACCAGCCCTGCAAACTCTCCCCGCCCGCGCGATCCCACGACCACGAGCTGGGCCTGCTGCGCCTGCTCCAGCAGGCAGGGCGCCGGGCGGCCGCGGGCCAGCACGCGGCGCACGGGCACGTCCGGATGCTTGCGCGCCCACCCGGCCAGGTGACCGGCGAGCCGCTCGGCCAGCGCCTGCAGCTCCTCCTCGCTGATCACCGGTTCTTCGAACGGGGCGTACCCGAACGGAGCCGTGATGTCGTTCCAGGCGTGGACGGCGACCAGCTCCACCTGGCGGCTCGCGGCGGCGTCGAAGGCGAACGCGATGGCCTCATCGCCGCCGGCCGTTCCGTCAACCCCTACCGCGATCGGGAGTTGTGCTTCCTCGTCCGGGTCCCGTTCCTCGCCGCGGACGACCACCACCGGACACGGCGCGCTCGCGGCGAGCGCCACGCCGACCGAGCCGGCGATCAGCTCTTCGAGACGGCCACGTCCCCGGCTGCCCACGACGAGCAACTGCGCAATCCGTGCCTCGGCGCCGAGCACCGCGTGGGGGGATCCCAGGATCACCTCGGCCTCGACCTCGGTGCTCGGCGCCACACGCCGCGCCGCCACCCGCGCCGCCGCCAGCTGCGACTCGGCGCGACCGCGCAGCATCTCCCGGTAGTCCAGACGGAAACTCGGGCCGTCCGTGCGCTCGGGGAGCCACCCGAACGCGGTCACGAGCCGCAGCGCGGCGCCACGGCGCGCCGCTTCGGCCGCGCCCCACCGCACCGCACGCAGCGCGCACTCCGAACCGTCCACGCCGACGGTGACCACCCGCCTGCCGACATCGATGTTCATCTCGATTCCTCCACTCGTCCCTTCCGACGGTGCCGGGTGACGCTGGAGGGGCAGTAGCGGCTGCCGTCCCCGGACGGGAGGTCGTTCGCTCGTGCTCGGGCGGGACTTCCGGCCGTCGTCCCGCGGTCGGACGCCGCGATGACAGCACCGCGTCCTGGCGGGAAGGTGGAGGCGTCCTTCGAGGAACGACGGGAAGGTGCCCGATGACCGACCACGAGCGCGAGTCCGAGCTGCAGGTCCTCACCGCCGACGAGTGCTACCGGCTGCTCGCCACCCAGCAGATCGGGCGGCTCGGCGTCAACGCCGAGCACTACCCACTGATCTTCCCGGTGAACTACGCGCTGGAGCGGGACGTGATCGTGATGCGGATGGCGCCCGGAACCAAGCTCACGGCGGCCGACCACGCGAACGTCGCCTTCGAGGTCGACGAGATCGACCAGCACACGCGCTCCGGCTGGAGCGTGCTGGTGCGCGGGCTCGCCGAGGAGGTCACGCCCGCCCACCGCGCGGAGCTGATCGCCCGCACGCAAGGCACCGGCCTGACGACGTGGGCACCCGGCGAACACGGGCACTGGGTGCGGCTCATCCCGCAGGCGATCAGCGGCCGGCGCATCGTCCCCGGCCGGCTTCCGCCCCCGTTCGAGGCGGCGGCCTACCTCTGACCCGACCGGCCTGGCACCAGGGGTGCGGGTCGGCGGCCGCCGAGGCGCCGGTCGACCGGGGCGCATCCACCTTCCTCGCCACACCGACCGGCGTGCCCTCGTGCACGGCCACGACGTTCCCCCGCCATGACATCGGAGACCCGAACGGTCACCGCGTCACCCGCCGCGGCACGGCGACTGCGATCAGGAGCGCACCGACCAGCAGCGCGAGGCCGGCGCCGATGAACAGCCCGATCCACACCCAGCGCAGGGCGGGAGCGGTCACCGCCGCCGACAGATCGGCGATCACCGGCCGAGTCGCGTCGGCGTTCATCACCACGACGCTCCAGCGCCCGTCGGCGGCCCGCCAGACGAGCTGCTGCTCCCCGGGACCAGCTGCCGAGGCCGCCCAGAACGGCTGCTGGGCCGGTGGCGTGGCGGGCTCTGCACCAGGGATGCGCTGCTGGACGGCGCGGCCCTCGTCGGTGATGTCGACCAGGCGTTCCCACTCGACGGCGCCGAGGTAGCGATCGACGTCGGCGGCAGGGCCGATCCCGACGAACACCCCGTCCGGATCCTGTCCCGCCACAAGGACCCGCAGGTCGCCGAGCACGCTACCGAGGCCGACCGTTCCCGCGTCGTCGCGCAGCTCGACGGGGTCGAACACGAGCGCGTACCCGCTCGACGTGAACTGCCTGGTGGGCGTGCCGAGGAAGCCTTCGGCGTCGCGGCCGGCCTGGTCGGCCACGAGGAGCGCCGTACCACCCGCCGCAGTGCCGATACCGCCCACCAGCAGCACCGACCCGATCACGACCGTCACGATGCGACCGGCCGTCCACTCCCGGTGCTGCGGCGGCTCCGGCGGTGTCGAGGAGACCTGCGGCCCGGTCGGCGCGGTCGCGCCGTCGGTCACGGCGAGCGCTCCCGGCTCGCTCCCGCCCATGTCGAGCCGGAACGGCGGGTAGGCGTCGGTCATCAGCCCCGCGTACGCGGCGACCCGCAGCACCCAGCGGTGCATCCCGAGCAGCAGGTCGAACACCCCCCGCGGGTAGCGACCGGTGAACAGCAGCGCGATCGCCGCGAAGAAGGCGAGCAGCCCGATCAGCCCGCCGGCGATCGACCACACGCCGTCGGGATCCGTCTGCGTCGTCCACGTCCCCGACTGGTAGGCGACGTAGGTCCCTCCACCCATGAAGAACGCGATGACCAGGTAGTGCGGCAGCGCGAGCAGCCACCACTTGACCAGCACCAGGCCCCGGGACAGGTGCTCGGGATAGGCGATCTCGAGCGTCGCCGGGTAGTCGGGCACCTCCCGGAGCGTGAACGGCGGGTACCGGTCCGTCCCGAGCGCGCCGTAGGCGTAGTAGCCGACGCGCCAGGACCAGCGCAGCACCCCGACGTTGAACTCGAAGATCGCGGGCGGATAGCGGCCGCTGATCAGGATTGCGAAGAACGCGACGACGCTGAGCACCACGAACGCCACCCACAGGAATGCCAGCACCACCGCGTGCGGCAACACGAGCAACCACTTCACCAGCCACAGCCAGCGGCTGAGCGGGGCGTCCAGCCGCGCGGTCACGCGCACCGGACTGGCGCCTCCAGATGTCATCTCCTCCACCTCCGACAGGTACGGTCGCCGCCGGCCGCGAGCGGCGGCAGGGACGTAGGCCCTGGGTTCCGCCGGCGATCGGCACGGACCCGCTCACTCTCCAGCCGGTTCTCCTCGCGCTGGATCCGCTCCTCGGTCGGCTCGGCGTGGCCGTGGACCGCCGGCAGCCACCTCGTCGGCCGGGCCGTTCCGCACGCCGTGCCGGGACGACCGGCCCTGCCGTAGGCGCGGGTGACGAGCGAGCCTGGACCACGTACGCCTTCCGCCTGCGAGCTAGGAGAGAAGACAGTGGCGACCACCCCTGACGGCGAGGCATCGCGGCGATGACCGGAGCAGCTGTCGACGAGGAGAGCGTCCTGGCCGCGCTGCGGCTGGCCATCCGCGCCCCGTCGGTGCACAACAGCCAGCCCTGGGCGTGGCGCGTCTACGGGAACACCGTCGATCTCTACGCCGACCCGTCCCGCCACATCCCCGCGACCGACCCGCAGGGCCGGGACCTGGTGATGAGCTGCGGCGCGGCACTGCACCACCTGATCGTCGCGCTGGCCGCCTCCGGCTGGGCCGGCCACGTGCACCGGCTCCCCGATCCGCAGCGCCCTGATCACCTCGCCGCTGTCGAGCTCACCCCGTGCACCCCCACGAGCACCGACCTCGCGGCCGTGATCCCGCGCCGCTGCACCGACCGGCGCAGGTTCAGCTCGTGGCCCGTGCCGGGCGAGGTGATCGGCGGGATGACCGAGCTCGCCGAGCGCCACGGCCTCACGCTGCAGGAGGTCGCCGAACCGCGGCTGCGTTGGCGGTTGTACAAGGCGATCGCGGCCGGTGCCGAGACGCAGGAGGCCGACCCGCTCTACGCCGGAGAGATCGCCCGGTGGAGCGGACGCCTGCCCGGAGCGACGGACGGGGTGCCTTCCGCGAACGTGCCGTTGCCCGCACCGGCACGGGGCCGGATGCCGATGCGCACATATGCCCGCCCGGCAGTGGTCGAGTCGCCGGGGCAGGGCGAACCGGAGAACGCCGCCCTTCTGTTGCTGTCGACCTTCACCGACACCCGCGCGAGCTGGCTGCGTGCCGGCGAGGTGACCAGTGCGATCCTCCTCACCGCCACCCTGGCCGGGCTCGCGAGCAGCCCGCTGACCCAACCGCTGGAGGTCCACGAGACCCGCGCGTTCGTGCGCGACCACGTCGGGGCCAAGAAGACCGCTCACCCGCATATCCTGCTGCGGCTCGGTTGGGCCCTGCCCGGCGCGCGTGAGCTGCCCGCCACACCGCGCCGGCCAGTCGACGATGTGGTGGCGATCGGCCGCTGAGGCGGCCGCGTCGGACGTCGTCGCCGCGGTCACCCGGTGCCAGCTCAGCTCACGGCGGGTGAGGCGAAATGCAGGGCCATCTGTCATCGAGCATCCCGAACCAGCCCGGCACCCAGGTCCGCCACGCGGCGTGGGCTCGGCCGCATCCATGGCTCCAGGCTCCACGGCCACCGCCGCCCCGGGCAGGACCGGAGGCCGCGCGACGCGGGACTTCCGGCCGAGGCCGCACCCCGATGCCCCGGGGACGCTGGATGGCAGCGAGGAGAGGAGTGCTGATGTCGAGCGACGCTCCCGAGCTGCACCGGCTGCGGCTCGGCGACCTCGCGAACCTGTGGGCGGAGGACCGGAACACGCCGTCCCAGATCGCACTGATCGGTGAGCTCGCCGCGGATCCGCTGCTGGACGCGGCCGGCCGCCTCGACGTGCAACGGCTGCGCGCGGAGCTGGCCCGGCGCGTCCGGCGGGTTCCGGAGCTGGCCCGGCGCATCAACTGGACCCGCCGCGGCGAGGGGCGGCCGGTCTGGGTGCACGACCCCTCGTTCGACCCCCTCGACCACATCTCCGCCGCGACGCTCCCCGCAGGCACCGACCTCGCGGCCTGGTGCGCCGACCGGATCGTTTCCCGGCTGGACCCCGCTCGGCCGCTCTGGCGCGCCGAGATCGTCGCCGGACTCCCGAGCGGGCGCTTCGGCCTGCTGATCGTGCTCCACCACGTGCTCGCGGACGGGCTCACCGGCGTCGCGATCATCGGCCGCCTGCTCGACGCCTCACCGGACGACACCGCTGACACCGTGACAGCGCCGACGGCCTGGCCGCTACCCACGCACCAGGCGCTCGTCGCGGACGCCCGCCGCACCCGGCGCCGGGCAGTCACGGCGGCGCTGTTCGCCGTCCCCCGCATCCCCGCGACGCTGCTCCGCACGGTGCGGCAGGCCCGCGACGCGGCGGGCGACATCCGCGAGACGGCACCGAGGACATCACTCCCCCGGCGAGTCGGCCCCGGCCGGCGCCTTGCCGTCGTCCGGTTCCCGCTCGAGGAGGTCCGCGCGGCCGGGCGCGCGGCCGGCGCGACCGTCAACGACGTGCTCCTCGGCGCTGTCACGAGCGGGCTGCGGGAGCTGTTCCACAGCCGTGGTGAGCACGTCGACGGGCTCACGCTGCGCGCCTCGATGCCCGTCGGGGTCACGGGTGCCGGCCAGACCTCGGCGATGCTCCTGCTCGGCCTGCCCGTCGGTGACCCCGACCCGCACCGGCGCCTGGCGACGATCACGGCGACGACGGGAGGGCTGAAGGCCCGGCTGCGCGCTGGCGGCGGTGACGTGTTCGACGTGCTGCACCTCCCTGCCCCCCTCGCGCGTCTTGCCGTGCGGTGGATGCGCCGACACGCCGCCCGGCACATCAACCTGTTCGTGACGAACGTGCCCGGGCCACCGCAACCCCTCTGGCTCGCCGGCGCCCGGCTGCTGGACGCGGCACCGGTCGCACCGCTGGCGGCCGACGTCCCGGTCGGGATCGCCGCGCTGTCCTACGCCGACACGCTCGCGGTCACCGTGAACGCCGACACGGCGGTATCGGACATCGCCGTTCTGTCCGAGGGGATCGAGCAGGCCCTCGGCGCGGGTGAGGCGGCGTCGCGTTCGCCCGCGTCACGGCACTCGCGGATGTGATCGACACGGCCCGCTGGACGAGGACCTTCGGCCCTGTCGACAGCCCTGGGCGCGGGGGGATCGTCGGTGGTCGGACACAGAAGGAGAACAGCAGTGAAAGCCGCAGATCGAGCGGCGATCGTCGAACTGGTGGAGCTCGACGAGGCCGAGTGCCTCCGCCTGCTCACCAAGTGCGAGATCGGCCGCGTCGTCTTCACAGACGCCGCCCTCCCGGCGGCTCAGCCGGTCACGTACCTCCTCGACGGCGAGGAGGTCGTCTTCCGCACCGGAGGCGGGAGCAAGCTGGCCGCCGCCACCCGAGGCGCGGTCGTGGCCTTCCAGGTCGACGAGATCGACCCGAGCACCCGAACCGGTTGGGACGTGCTGGGCGTCGGCGAGGCCTACGAGGTACTGGTCCCCCACCGGGTGGCCGATCTGGCCACCCGGATGCCGCATCCGTGGGCGCCGGGCCGCACGGCCCACACCATCGCCGTGCCCCTGCAGCGACTCACCGGGCGCCGGCTGGTCGCGGTTCCGGCGGACAGCGGGGAGGGACGGGCATGAGGGCGCGCGGACTGATGACGAGCCCTGTCGTGACCGTGGGCCCGGACGCCCTCGTCAAGGAGGCGGCGCAGCTGCTCGTCACGCACGGGTTCGCCGTGCTCCCGGTCGTCGACGCCGACGACCGGCTGCTCGGTGTGGTCACCGAGGCGGACCTGCTGCGCAACCGGCTCCTGCCGGACCCGCGCGAGCTCATCCACGACCGGCCACCGGAGCCCACCTCGCCTGCCCCTCCGGACGTCGCCGGCGTGATGACCACGGAGGTCGTCACCGCCACCCCCGACACGCATGCCGCGGAGCTCGGCGGGTTGATGGTGGATCGGCACCTGCGGGCCGTTCCCGTGGTGGACGGCGACCGCCTGGTCGGCATCGTGAGCCGGGCCGACGTGCTGCGCACCATCGCGCGGGACGACGACGCGATCGCCCGTGACGTCACCGCCCACCTGTCAGCGGCCGGGCGGCGGCGCTGGGACGTGGCGGTGACCGACGGCGTGGTCACGCTCTCGAGCGAGGGGGCGGACGAGACCGACCAGCACATCGCCACCGTCGTGGCGGGTTGTACCCCGGGCGTCGTCGGCGTCCGCATCCGCGACGAGGCGACCCACCCCGCCCGTCCGTGAACCACGGGGTGCATGCACGACCGACCGGCCATCGAGCGGATCGCCGGCAGCATCCGTGCCGGGTCGGGGCTGCGGCCAGGGCTCACCGCGCTGCGGCGCGGTGACCATCAGGCCGTGCGCCGGTCTCACCGATCCGCGTACCTGGTTCGTTGTGCTGCTGCACCGGATGCTCGACTCCCAACCGCAGTTCGACTCACGACGCCGCCGCCCCTCCCCGCCCGATCAACCGCACGAAGGCCGCTTCGAGATCGTCGGCGCCGGTCGTGGCGCGCAGCTCGGCCGGCGTGGCGTCGGCGACGAGGGCCCCTCCCCGGGACCCTCGGCCCGCCGACGCGGGACCAGCGGTCCTGCCACCGACCGTCCGGTGAGCGCACGCTGGCAGCGGAGACGACAGGAGGAGAGCCAGATGGACTCACCGCAGATCCAGCACGGCCGGAACGACCCGCTCGGTGTGGTCGTCGGCGTCGACGGCAGCCGGATGGGGCTCGACGCGGTCCGCTGGGCGGTCCCCGAGGCGCGCCTCCGCGGGTTGCCGCTGCAGATCCTGCACGCCGCGCCCTACGCCGCCGGCTCGACGGCCGGGACACACCGGGCACGCGACATCCTCGCCCGCGCCTTCACCGTCGCCCACCGGGCCGACCCCGCCCTGCCCGTCACCACCCACCACACCGAGCGGTCCGCGATCCCCTCGCTGCTGGACGCCGCGCAGCGCGCGCAGCTCCTGGTGGTCGGCATGGGTGGCGGCGAACGGCCGGAGGAGGTGCTCATCGGCTCGGTCGCGCTGGACGTCAGCGGGCACTCCCCGTGTCCCGTCGCCGTCGTGCGCGGCTGGCACCATCCACCCGCCGGCGCCCCGGTGCTGGTCGGGGTGGACGACCCGGTGACCGACGCGGCGGCGCTGACCGTGGCGTTCAACGACGCGCACCGGCACCGCGGCCGGGTCGCGGTGCTGCACGCCGGGCACGGTGTGCCGTTCGGTCTCGATGCGCTCGCACGGTGGACCACGCGCTTCCCGGAGGTCCCCGTCGAGCTCACCGTCGTACCCGGGTCACCGGTCCCCGCCCTGCTGGCGGCGGCAGTCGACGCACGGCTCGTCGTCCTCGGCACCCGGGCGCGCCGGGCACCAGCACGGGCGCTCTTCGGTTCGACCAGCCGCGCGATCCTGCGCCGCTCCTCGGTGCCGGTCGTCGTGGTGAACCCGGGTGCGGCCCGACCGGGCGAGCCGCCCGTCACCGTGCCCGCCGCACTCCGGACGTCGAGCGCCGACGTCCGGGAACCGCACGACCTCAGCCAGCTCTGAGTGACCCGCGAGAGGACCCGATGAACGCGGTGAAGGCCGCAGTGGTGGCGGCGCGGCGCGGCTGGCCACCGAGCTGGGCGCCGACCACACCGCCAACGCCACGACCGGCCCGGTCGAGGCGATCCGCGACCTGGGCGGCCTCGACTGCGGCGACGCCGTGACCGATACGGTGACGAGGAAGGAGCGGAGCACCACCGCCGCGACCGCGTGTCGGATCTCCGCCCTGGTGACGCTCGTCGCCGCCACCGCCATCCTCCTCGGGGGCTCGGCCCTGTGGCTGATCGAACGCGAGGAGCCGCGCCGGACCGTCGGCTCATGGGGCGACGCGCTGTGGTGGGCGGTGACGACCTTGACGACCGTGGGATACGGCGATCACATCCCGGTCACGACGGCGGGCCGCCTGATCGCCGTCGCGCTGATGGCGGTCGGCGTGGCCGTGCTCGGCGGTGTCGCGGCCGTCGTCGCCCTCGTCGTCGCGCACGCCGTCGCCGCGGCCGAGGAACGGGCACTGGAAGCCGAGACCGAGGCGGTCGAACACCGCATCGAGGCCCGGCTGGACGCGCTCGACGCGCGGCTCGACCGGATCGAGCAGGACCTCCGGCTCGTCGCGGAGCGCCGCGCCGACACCCGTGGGATCGACGATCGCCCGATCAATCGGCTCTCGTGACCAGGGGCGCCTTGCCGGCTGCGGTGCGGGGAACGGAGGCGACCTCGCGGATCGCGACGGGAGGCGCGACGGCGTCCTGCCCGGCGAGCGGCGACCGCACCGCACCTCCGGCGCCGCGACGGCACCCGGCAGCACCGTCCGCTCGCCGATCGGTGCGCCCTGTCGACAGAGCACACCGCCGGCGGCCGCGATCTGGTGAGTGAGACCGGTGGACGACGACTCCCCTGGTCGGCTGGGCGTGCTGCGAGGCAGGATCTGGTGGGCGGGCTCGGGCCGAGCTCGAGCGGCGCGATCCGGGCGTGGTGTGCCACCAACGCCGCGGGCCACGACGCGCGACGTCCTCGCCGCTCCGGTACTCGCCGAGCGGGTGGGCAGGATCTCGTTCCCTCGTTGGATCAGTGAGTCGAGCGCCCGGCCCTGGTCAGCGGCACAGTCAGCGGCACATGGGTGCGGACGAGCTCCGCCAGCACCCACGCCACGACGAGCGCGGTCATGAAGACGGCGAGCAGCCCCTCGCTGAGGGCGCCCTCATCCGCGCGGATGAACGTCACGATCCCGACCGCGCCCGACGCCACGGCGAAGAAGGCGGCGATCGCACCCCACGTCCCGCGGAACGCCGCCCGGCCGACGGCCGCGGCAGCGGCGACTCCGAGGACGAGTCCGGTGACGGCCATGCCGCGCGGGTCCTGGATGAACGGCATGCTGCCGCGCAGCAGGTAGCCGATGTACGGGACGACGATCGCGGCGACGAGGAGCGTCGCGACCCCGTCCCTCCAACCGATCTTCACGATGTCCACCTCCGCCACCGAGCCTGCTCACCGTCGGGTGCCCCCGGCATGGCCATCGGTCCCGAGCCGTTGGCCCGTTCGTCACCGGCTCGCGGGGGACGCTGCGAGGGGATGAACCGGTCCGGTGGCCCTGCGTCCCGCGCAGGCGTAGGACGTCCTGGACGTCCGCGCGCGGGTAGCCGACGACCGCTCCGACGCCGGCCGGGGCGAGCCGGCGCACCGCACCGGCGAGGCTCTGCTCCGGGCCCGGTCGGCTGGGAGATCTTCGAGGGGCGAGCGTGGTGACGGGGATCTCTCCGGTGACGGGCACACCACGGCGAGCCGCTCGGCGCTTCGACCAACGGGATCAGCCGGTGGCCCCGAAGTGGCGGCCGCAGCAGAGCCTCAGCGACCTCGCTCTAGTCAGGCAGGAACGCCACGACCCGGGCGGGGGCCGCACTGGTGCGGGGCAGCTTCATCGGGAAGAACCCGACGGTGAAGCCGGTGAGCGGGAGCGCGGCGAGGTTCGTCATCTGTTGGACGATGAACGCCTCCTTGTCGCGGATGGCGAAGTGGCCGTCCCAGATCTGGCCGGGGTCGCCGGTCTCCTCGAACGCCTTCTTCATCACCGGGAACGGGCGATCCCATGCCAGGGCGTCGGTGCCGAGGACGGTCGCGCCGCGGGAGGTGAGCCAGCGGGTCGTCTCGCCGGTCATGCCCGGGTAGTCGTAGTACTCGGCGTCGGCCATCGTCCAGCGCTCTTGGCCCGTGCGCAGCAGTACGGCGTCGCCTGGCTCGATGTCGCGGCCGGTGGCCTCCACCGCGGCCGCCAGCCCCGCGACGGGGATGGCGGTGCCGGGCTGCACCCACTCGCGCAGGTCGAGCACCATGCCGGGGCGGAACAGCTCGTCGAGGCCGATGTCGCTGATCGTGCGGGCGGGCCTGCCCTCGACGAGGCGACCGCTGTGCAGCGGCGCGTCGACGTGCGTGCCGCAGTGGGTGTTCATGTCCGTGAGCAGGTCCTCGCCCCAGCCCTCGCCGTCGGGCAGGTCGCCCGCGGTGCAGCCGAAGATCGCCATCATGCGGTCGCGGCCGCCGGACTCCGGGCTGAGATAGGTGATGTTGGGAGCGATGACGGTCTCGAGCGCCTTGAAGGATTCGTGGACGCGGGCCCGGTTCTCCGGGTCCATCGTGCGGGTGAGGTCGACGAGCGTGGGCACCGTGATCTCCTCGTGGTCGGGGCTCAGCAGCCCGAGCGGAGCGGGGTGAACGGAGTGGCGGCGCGGACGGTCTGGCGCGTCGCGCCGAGGCCGTCGCCACGCAGCTCGACGACGTCGCCGGGGCGGAGCCAGCCCTGGAACGCGGCCATGTCGGTGGTGTCGACGTGCTCCAGCAGGCATCCGCCGGGCACCGTGCCGGAGCCGATGACGTCGCCGGGTACGAGCTCGGTGCCGCGGGAGACGAACGCGAGCAGCTCTCCGACGCTCCAGTCCATCGCGGCGAGCGTGCCGCTCGTCAGTTCCGCCCCGTTGACTGCGGCGGAGAGCCCGAGGTCGAGCCGGCCGTCGCGGCGGTGCTCCTCGAGCTCGTCGGCGGTGACGAGCGCGGGCCCGAGCGTGATGGCGCTGTCCTTGCTCTTGCCCATGCCGATGCCCTGGGCCATGTCGCGCTGCTGGTGGTCGCGGGCGGTCCAGTCGTTGTAGAGCGTGTAGCCGGCGACGTGGCGCTCGGCCTCGTCCGGGTGCAGGTCGCTGCCGCCCCGCCCGATGACGATCCCGACCTCCAGCTCGAGGTCGAACATGGTGCTGCCGGGCGCGATCGGCACGTCGTCGTGCGGGCCGACGACGGCGGCCGGGTTGGCGAAGTAGAACGCCGGCGTCTGGAACCAGGCCGCGTGCAGCTCCGTGCTGCGGCCCATCGCCCGGTAGCAGCCGTGGAGGTGGTCGAGGAAGCACAACCCGTCGCGGATCGACGGGGGCCGCGGGATCGGCGCGCGCAGCCGCACCTCCGCGAGCGGGCGCACCTCGGCCGGGGCGCGGAGCGCGTCCGCACCGGCCTCGACGAGCGCGTCCTCGCCGAGCAGGGACAGCACCGACACGCCTGCCGAGAGCCCGTGCACGGTCTCCCCGTCGAGCACGCCGGCGCGCGGGCCGGCGCCTGCGTCATAGGTCACCCACTTCACGACCGGGCCTCCTCCTGCTGCGGGAACGCGGGTGCGGTGACGAGCAGCACGGCCGCCACGCCGAGCAGCGCGACGGCGGCTCCGAGCGCCGCGCCGTAGCCGCCCGTGGCGCTGCGCAACCACGCCATCAGCAGCGGGCTCGCGCCGACACCGAGCGTGAACACCGCGTAGAACACGCCGAACAGCCGGCCGTAGCGGGCGAGGCCGAAGTAGCGGGCGGTGAGGTAGCCGATGAGGTCGACCTCGGCGCCCAGCGCGAGGCCGACGCCGAGCGCGGCAGCGGCGGCCAGCCCGGGGCCCCCCAGTAGCAGCGCGAGGTAGCCCGCCGCGGCCACGGCGAGGACGGCCGCGGCCACCCGGGGAGCGAAGAACCGGTCGACGAGCAGCCCGACCGACACCCGCCCGACGATCACCGCGATGCCGACGAGGCCCGCGGTCGCGGCGGCGGACGCGGCAGGTACACCGGCGTCGCGCAGCAGCGGCACGAGGTGCAGCGTCAGCCCGCCGACGGCGAGCGCGAGCACGGCGAACGCCGCGGCCAGCCGGGCGAACAGCGCGGTGCGCAGCACGGGGGCGATCGGCACGGCCGTCGCCCGCGGTCCGGTGGCGACGGGCGCGCGGCCGGGCATGACCACCGCGACGACGACGGCGCCCGTCAGCACGGCGACACCCAGGACGCGGTAAGCGCCACGCCAGTCCGCGTCGATGGTCGCGCCCAGCAACTGGGGGACGAGGAACGCGACGAGTCCGGCGCCACCGAGCGCCGTGCCGAGCGCGAGCCCGCGGGCCCGGTCGAACCGCTCGTTGACCGCGCGGGTGAACGACACCGGCGTCGACGCCGCGGCGAGCACGTACATCAGCCCGAACACGAGCAGGTAGCCCGCGAACGCGGGGCCGCTCGCGGCGAGGAGGAAGTAGGCGCCGCCGAGGGCGAGCAGCGAGAGCGTGGCGGGCACGCGCACGCCGTAGCGGTCGATGACGACGCCGACGATCGGCGCGGTCAGCACGATGACCAACGACCCGACGAGCTGCAGCGCCGAGAGCTCGCCGCGGCTCCAGCCGAACTCGGCCTCGAGCTCCGGGACGAACAGGCCGTTGGTGTAGAAGGGCAGCACCGCGACACCGGTGCCGATGCCGACGGTGGCGGCGGTCAGCGCACGCCAGCCACGACGGAGCTCGGCGGCGGTGCCGCCGGGGGTGGGCGCGTCGTGCAGCGTCGCACTCATCGGTCCTCCGAGGGGGTCGGGGTCGTGGTGAGCTCCGCGCGGAGGACGTCCTTGCGGATCTTCCCCACGCTCGTGCGGGGCAGCTCGTCGCGGACGACGACGAGGCTGGGGACCTTGAAGCGGGCGAGCCGCGTGCGGCACCAGGCCATGAGCTCGTCCGGGTCGGGGCGGTGGCCGGGGCGTGGGACGACGTGCGCGACGACCGCCTCGTCGTGCACCGGGTCGGGGACGCCGTGGACGGCGCACTCGAGCACGGCCGGGTGCTCGGCGACCACGCGCTCGACCTCGCTGGCGGCGACGTTCTCCCCGGAGCGCTTCACCATGTCCTTCGCCCGGTCGACGAACGTCGCGCGGCCCTCGGCGTCGAGCCGGACGAGGTCGCCGGTGTGCAGCCAGCCGCCGTCGAACAGGGCGGCCGTCGCATCCGGGAGGCCGTGGTAGCCGAGAGCGACGTCGACGCCGGGGCGTCCGCCGACCAGCAGTTCGCCGGGCGTGCCGGGCGGGACGTCGTGCCCGGCCTCGTCGACGACGCGAACCCGCACACCCGGCAGCGGACGTCCGACCGAGTCCCAGCGCCGTCCGGCGCCGGGCGGGTTGACGAACGGCGGCAGCACCGTCTCGGTCATGCCGTAGAGCTGCACGAGCGGGGCGCCGAAGCGCTGCTCGAACTCCCGGGCCTGCGCATCGGTGAGGTGCTGCGCGAACACCACCAGGCGCAGGGCGTTGGCGGCGTCGGCCGGATCGCGCGGGGCGCGGGCGAGCACCATCCGCACCGGCGCGGCGAACAGGCTCGCGAGCGTCGGGCGCAGCTCGCGGGCCTGTCGCGGCCACGCCGTCGCGGAGAACCGCGGGGCCAGCGCGATCGAGCCCCCGGCCACGAGGGCGGACATCAGGCAGTAGTAGAGGGCGTTGGCGTGGAACAGCGGCAGCGTGACGAGCCACCGGTCGGCGGGCGTGACGGTCAGGTGCGCGGCCATCGCAGTGCCGACCCGGGCCAGGTTCTCGTGGGTGACGAGCACCCCCTTGGGCCGGCTCGTCGTACCCGAGGTGTAGAGGACCATCGCCACCCCCGACCGCGGGCGGTGTGCGGGAACCACGGGGTCGGCCGGGCGAGACGCGGCCAGTTCGTCGAGGTCGTGCACCGGGACGCGCCCCGCGCCCTGCTCGGCGGTCGTCCGCAGCCCCGGGTCCACGAGGCAGACGACCGCGCTGGAGTCGGCGACCTGGTGGGCGATCTCGTCAGCGGCGGAGAGCGGGTTCACCGGCACGAGGACGGCGCCGAGCACCGTGCAGGCGAACAGGACGTCGAAGAACTCCTGCCGGTTCGGGGTCGCGAGGTGCACCCGATCGCCGGCCGCCACGCCCCACCCGGCGAGCACCTCGGCCGTGCCGGCGGCGCGCCGGACCTGCTCGGCGTAGGTCGTGGTCGTCCCGTCCTCGACCACCAGGAACGGCGCTTCGGGGTCGTGCGTGCCGAGCAGGGTGAACGCGTCGGTCGTCGCCACGGTGCGCACTCCGTCCGTCGTTGGTACGGGTCGAAGATGTACTGGAGTACAACTTCGTGATGGCACAGTAGGGCCTCGCGAAGCCGTACTCAAGTACGAGTTCGTGCGGGCAGGTGGTTGACTGGACGGGTGCCGCCGAACGCCGCCCCACCCGCCGCCGAACCGCTCACCCAACGGGCACGCAAGCGCAACGAGCGTCGCGACCGCGTGTTCGCCGCCGCCGTCGCGCTCTTCGCCGAGCGCGGCTACGACGAGACGTCGATGGACGACATCGCGGCCCGCTCGGGCCTCGCCCGCACGACGGTCTTCAACCACTACCCGCGCAAGGTGCTGTTCCTGGAGGACTGGACGCAGCGCCGCCGGCACCGGGCTGCACGGTCCTTCGCCGACCGCGCCCCCGGAGACCTCCCCGTCCGCGACGTCCTCGGCGCCTACCTCGCCGGCCTCGCCGCGCTCAACGAGGAGGACCGGACCGAGACCGTCGCGATCATGCCCCTTGCGCTGCGGCACACCGACGTCATGGTCGACCACCCCCTGGGCCGCGAGTTCGCCGACATCCTCGCGGCGGCCCGTCACGAGCTACAGCCGGGCGCCGACCCGGAGTGGGTGGGCCGGCTGCTGGCACTGGGCTACTTCTCGTCGGTGAGCCGGTGGATCGCTGTCGAGCCCGCGCCATTCCGGATCGCCGACGACCTGGAGCGACTCCTCGACGCGGTGCTGCTCGGCGCGCTGCGCGGGTGACCGTCCCCGGTGGCCGACCACCGGCGGCGGGAGGACGGCGGCACGCGCATCCCGATGAGCATCAGGACCGCGGGGAGGAGTCGGAGGGAGCGGTCCGCAACGGCTCCCGTGGTGCGCCGACGTTCTCCTGCCGGGCCGGACCGTCGAGGTCGAGCCGGACGGTCTCCGGGCCGAGCGCGAGCGCGACCAGGGTCAGGACGGCGAGGACCGCCATGAACACCACAATGGGCCACCAGTGGCCCGACCAGGCGTAGAGCGCGGTGGCCACGAAGGGCGCGAGCCCACCGGCGAGCAGGGAGCCGAGCTCACGGGAGAAGGCGAAGCCCGAGAGCCGGAACTCGGTGTCGAACAGCTCCGCGTACCAGGCCGCCTGCGGGGCGAGCATCGCCGGATAGCAGATCCCCAGCCCGACGACGAACGCGAGCACCACCCAGGCGGTGACGCCGGTGTCGGTGAGCAGGAAGAACGGCACCAGCCACAGCAGCGACGCCAGCGTGCCGACGGCGTAGACCGGCTTGCGGCCCACCTGGTCGGACAGCAGCCCGCACAGCGGGATCGCGAGGACCTGCACCGCGGAGGCGGCCATCACCGCCCAGAGCGCGACCGGGCGGCCGAGCCCGAGGGTCGTCGAGACGTAGGCGACGCCGAAGACCGGCAGCAGGTAGGCGAACCCGTTCTCCCCCATCCGGGAGCCGATCACGATGAGGAAGCTGCGCGGGTGCCTGCGGATCGCCGCGAACACACCGCCGGGCGACGGGGCGCCGGTCACGCCCTCCGCCCGGGCC
The DNA here is from genome assembly GCF_007994075.1 of Pseudonocardia hierapolitana. Taxonomy (NCBI): domain Bacteria; kingdom Bacillati; phylum Actinomycetota; class Actinomycetes; order Pseudonocardiales; family Pseudonocardiaceae; genus Pseudonocardia; species Pseudonocardia hierapolitana. The sequence continues at coordinate 1,073,280 of NZ_VIWU01000001.1, forward strand.
TGCGCGAACGCGGGCGGCTCCTCGACCCGCCGCCGGATCACGTACCCGACGAGCACGCACACCGCGCCGAGCAGGAACGGCACCCGCCAGCCCCACGAGGCGAACTGCTCCGGCGGGAGCAGCAGGAACAGGAAGAACACGCCGTTGCCGAGCAGGGTGGCGACCGCGAAGCCCAGCGGCGCCGCCGACCCGGCGAGCCCCCGGCGCCGGGGGTCGGCGTGCTCGACGGAGAGGACGACGGCGCCGGCGTACTCACCGCCCGCCCCGAAGCCCTGCACCAGGCGGAGCAGCACCAGCAGGATCGGCGCCAGTACCCCGACCTGCTCGTAGGTGGGCAGCAGCCCGATCGCGGTGGTCGCGGCGCCCATCAGGAACAGGGTCAGGACCAGGACGCTCCTGCGCCCGACGCGGTCCCCCAGCCGGCCGAGCACGAGCCCGCCGAGCGGACGGGCGAGGAACCCCACGGCGTAGGTCGCGAACGCCGCCAACGTCCCGACCAGCGGGTCGTCCGAGGGGAAGAACAGGGTGTTCAGGATGATCGCGGCGGCGGTGCCGTAGACGATGAAGTCGTACCACTCGAGGACGGTGCCGATGAGCGCCGCGAGCGACGCCCGCTTCGACTGACGCTGCGACGGGACGGGGGGTGCGGACACGGGCCATCTCCTTCGATCGCGGGGTCGCACGGGAACAGTGGGTGGAGCGGTCAGGTGGTGGGCGCGGGCCTGCGCAGCACGGCGCCCTGCTGGACGGGCCCGACGAGGGCCGCGTACTGGCCGAGCCAGCCCCGCTCCTGGCCCGGCCGCCCAGAGGTGACCGGGGCGCCGTCGCGGACCGGGTCGGCGTCGAGGGTGCGGGCGTCGAGGTCGATCGTGACGACGTCGCCGGTCTCGACCCCGGCGAGCGGTCCGCCGTCGGCGGCCTCGGGCATGACCTGTCCGACGACGAGGCCGTGGTTGAGCCCGGACAGCTCGCCGTCGGTCACCACGGCCACCTGGCCGCCGAGCCCGGCCCCGTTGAGCGCCGCGACGAAACTCGCCGCGAAGACGGTGCCCGGGCCGCCTCTCGGCCCCATGCCACGCAGCACGATCACCGCGCCGGGGCGGATCCGCCCCTCGCCGAGGGCGTCGATGGCTGCGTCCTCGCCGGCGAAGACCTCGGCACGCCCGGTGAAGCGGCGCCGGGCGTTCCCGGCACCGGCGACCTTGACCACCGCACCGTCGGGTGCCAGCGACCCGCGCAGGATCAGCAGACCGGGCTCGGGGCGGACCGGATCGGTGAGCGGGTGCAGGACGGCGCCGTCGGGCTCGGGGGCCTGCGCGGCGAGCTCGGCGACGGTGCGGCCGGTGACGGTGAGCGCGTCGCCGTGGATCCGCGGCAGCAGGGCACGCGCCACGGCCTGCGCCCCGCCGACGCGCTCGAGGTCCCAGACCTGGTCGGTGCCGTTGGGGCGGATCGCCGCGAGCTGTACCGCGTCGGCACCGAGGCTCTCGAACAGCCCGACGACGTCGAGGTCGAGGTCCGCCTCGGCGGCCACCGCGGCCAGGTGCCGCACGCAGTTCACGGAACCGCCCAGTGCCAGCGCGACCTGCACCGCGTTCTCGATCGCCGCCGCGGTGAGGACCTTCCGCGCCGTGAGGCCTTCGGACACCATGCCGAGGATCCGCCGGCCGGACTCGGCGGCGAGCGCGCGCATCCGCTCGGAGTCGGCGCGGACCGGCGCCGATCCGGGCAACGTCATGCCGAGCGACTCCGCGAGCACGTGCATGGTGTTCGCGGTGGCCAGGCCGGCGCAGACACCGGGGCCGACGATGGCGGAGTCCGCGACCTCGCCCAGCTCGTCGACCGTCATCGCGCCGGAGCGCACGGCGCCGACGGACTCGTAGACCGTGTCGATGTCGACGGAGCAGCCGCCCCGCGTGCCGGCCTGCTGGTACCCGCCGATGACGAGGATCGACGGGATGTCCAGCCGCGCCGACGCCATCAGGTGCGCCGGAGTGGTCTTGTCGCAGGAGGACAGGCAGACCATGCCGTCGAGCACCGCACCCTCGACCGCGGCCTCGATGTCGTTGACGATCAGGTCGCGGGTCGGCATGAGGTAGCGCGCCTTGCGCCCGGCACTGGTCACGAAGTCGCTGGGCGCCACCGTGCGGATCTCCAGCGGCAGCCCGCCCGCCTCCCAGATCGCCTCGGACACCACGTCGGCGATCCCGTCGAGGTGGGAGAAGCACACCGCGAGCTTCGACGAGGTGTTGACGACGGCGATCTTGGGCCGGCCCTGGTCCTGCGGGGCGTACCCCATCGCGGTCCACTGCGCGCGGCGCACCGCCCAGCGGGTGGTGCCGGGGGTGAACTCGCTGCGCAGGCCGTCCCGGCGGGGACGGTCGACGTCGGGCAGGTCGGGCAGCTCGGGCATGGGTGGCCTCCGGTCTGAGGGGGTACGGCCGGCCGGGCGTCAGAGATCGCTGCCGGCGGCGTGCATCGCGGCACGCACCTCGTAGAAGTCCTCGAACAGGGTCGCGTCGTGCGGAAGACCCAGATCTTCGAACGGGGCAGGTCGGCACCGTCCGACCGGACCCGCTCGATGGCCTCGGTCACCCACGGCGCGCAGATCGTGTCCTCGCCCCACGCGGCGCCGAAGGCGGCCAGGTCGACGTTGGGTCCCGGACATCCCCGCCACGGCGGCACCGCCGCAGAAGCCGTACCTCTCGATCAGCACGACCGACAGGCCGCCCTCCGCGGCGACGGTGGCCGCCGCCACACCGGCCGCTCCCCCACCGACCACGACGACATCGCCATCGGCCAGCACCGGAAGCTCGGCGACGTCTCCTGCGGCCTCTCCCAGACGCCAACCGGCGAATTCGGGCGGCGTCCGTCGATCGCTCATATATCGGTTATACATGGGAGATGTGGCAGCGGTCCAGAGGCGGTCTGCGAGGATGGGCGGGCGCCGGCGGGAGGGAACGAGGTGGCGGAGCAGCTGAGCAACAAGACCGACCAGGTGTACGCCCTGCTCGAGGAGATGATCACGTTCCAGGACCTCGCTCCGGGCGAGGCCGTGTCGGAGTCGCAGCTCATGACGCGGACGGGCTTCGGCCGCACACCCGTGCGCGAGGCACTGCAGCGGCTCGCGCGGGAACGCATGGTCGAGATCCACCCGCACCGCGGGGTCTTCGTCGCACCGGTGTCGGTGGAAGCGCACTTCCGGCTGCTCGAGCTGCGCCGGGGCCTGGAGGAGATGGCCGTCCGGTTCGCCACCTTCCGCGCGCAGACCCGCCAGAAGGAGCAGATGCTGGCGCTGGCCGGGGAGCTCGACGCGTTCACCGGGACCGACGTCCGAGCCTTCGGCACGCTCCTCAAACGCTCCCACGCCGCGATCGTCGAGGCGGCCCACAACGAGTACCTGCAGCTCGCCATGGCGCCGCTGCAGGCACTCTCCCGCCGGTTCTGGTTCGCCCACCTGCCCGACGTCGCCGAGCACCTGCGGATCGCCGCCGACCGGCACGCCCACATCCTCCGCCCGGTCGCCCACGGTGACGCGGCGGCAGCGGTCGACGCCGCGCTGGCGCTGAACGACTACCTGACCGACCTCACCTACGCCGCGCTCGGGAGGCCGGGACCCGGGCCGGGCTGATCCGCGGACGGCCAGAGGCCGCGCCACCCGCTGTCGCGGACGGGCCTGCGGAGCCGTTCGCGCAGCCGGGCCGTCTCACCAGGACGCGGGCACCGGCGTCGGCCGGGTGCGGCCCGCCTGCCGGAGCAGCACGAGGGCCTGCTCGGACGGGGACCCGGCGGGCGTCGTGCACACGATCAGCGACTGACCCGGCGAGCGGGCGATCGCGAGCGTCTGCTGGGTCACCGTCACCCTCCCCACGACGGGGTGGTGCAGCTCGTACGAGGCGGCGTCGCACGGTGCCACCCGGTGGTCGCGCCACAGCGCGACGAACTCGGGGCTCTTCATCGTCAGCTCGCCGATCAGCTCGGCGAGCAGCGGGTCGTCCGGGTGGCGGCCGACGGCGATCCGCAGGTTGCCGACGACCGCGCGGACCTTCCGCCTCCAGTCATCCCCGTAGAGCTCACGGCAGTGCGGGTCCAGGAACAGCAGCCGGCTCGTGTTCGGCCGGCGCGCCGGGTCCTCCGGGGCCCGCCGATCCAGGTGCCCGGCCAGCAGGGCGTGCCCGAGCGCGTTCCACGCCAGGACGTCGGTGCGCCGGCCCAGGACGAGCGCCGGGACGTCGTCGAGGGCGCGCAGCAGGTCCCGCGTCTCGTCGGAGAGCCGCTCCGGCCGCGGCCGGCGTACCCGCAGCGTCCGCCGGGATGAGTCGGCGAGCCGCTCGAGGTGTTCGCGCTCGTGCTCGTCGAGCCGCAGGGCGCGGGCGATCGCATCGAGCACCTCGGCCGACGCCCCGCGCGAGAGGCCCTGCTCGAGCCGCGTGTAGTACGAGACGCTGACGCCCGCCAGCTGGGCGAGCTCCTCGCGGCGCAGCCCGGCCACCCGCCGTCGGGGCCCGATGTCGCGCAGGCCGACGTCCTCCGGCCGCAGCCGCGCGCGCCGAGCCTGCAGGAAGTCACCGAGCGGGCCAGGTCCGTCCACCTCCCCAGTGTCCGGTCGGTGGCCCGGCTCGGCCACACCCTGGGAGGGGTAGGACAACGCGGGAGTGGTTCGTGCAGGCCCCGCGCGTCCAGGCTCGGCCGCATGGACCAGACGATGGAGCAGATCATCTTGGGAGACGTCACCGTCACCCGGATCAAGGAGTACTACGGCTCGTGCGGGATGAGCCCGGCGCAGTTCTTCCCGGACAGCCCCGACGGCTCATGGGACGAGCACCGCGGCTGGCTGGCGCCGGACTTCTGGAACCCCGATGACGACGAGGTCCACGTGGCGATCCAGACCTGGCTGCTGCGCAGCGAGGGCCGCACGATCCTGGTGGACACCGGCGTCGGCAACCACAAGGACCGGCCCTACGCGCCGGTCTGGAGCCGCCTCGAGACGGATTTCCTCGACAACCTGGCGGCAGCCGGGGTGCGCCCCGAGGACGTCGACATCGTGGTCAACACCCACCTGCACATCGACCACGTCGGCTGGAACACCCGCCTCGAGGGTCGCACCTGGGTGCCGACCTTCCCGAACGCCACCTACCTGATGCCGCAGCGTGACTTCGAGTTCTGGGACCCCGCGGGCGACCACCAGCCCGTGCTCGGCCGCGGCAACCAGAACGTGTTCGAGGACAGCGTCGCCCCGGTGCGCGAGGCCGGGCTGGTGCAGCTGTGGGACGGAGCGCACCGGATCGACCGGAACCTGCGGCTCGAGCTCGCACCGGGGCACACCCCCGGCTCGTCCGTGCTGGTGCTGGAGTCCGGCGGCGACCGGGCCCTGTTCGTCGGCGACCTGGTGCACACGGCGCTGCAGCTCGTGGAGCCGGCGACCAACTCCTGCTTCTGCGAGGACCCGGCCCAGTCGCGCGCGACCCGGCACGAGCTGCTCGGCCGGGCCGCAGAGGAGAAGGCGCTCGTCTTCCCCGCCCACCTCGGCGGGCAGGGCGCCGCGGAGATCGAACGCAACGGATCGCGGTTCGCGATCAAGCAGTGGGCGGGCTACTCCCGCATCGCCTGAGGCCCGCCCCCGGAGAGGAGACCTTCCCGTGTCCCAGCAGGCAGACCCGGTCGTCGAGACCCCGGCGGGCGCCGTGCGCGGCGTCCGCGACCGGTTCGGCGAGCTCTACCGCGCCATCCCCTACGCGGCGGCCCCGACCGGCGCCGGCCGCTTCGCCCCGCCCGCGCCGCACCCCGGCTGGTCCGGCGTCCGCGACGGCACCCGGGCCTCGCCGACGGCCCCGCAGCCGGCGCGCGACTTCGGCCGGCTCGACATGAGCCCCTACTTCGGGCCCGGCTGGGTGCGCGGCGAGGAGTACCTCACCGTCGACGTCCGCACGCCGGCCGCGGACGACGGCAGGCGGCCGGTCATGGTCTTCGTGCACGGAGGCGGCTTCGTCACCGGCTCCACCCGCGCCGCCCTCTACGACGGCAGCGCCTTCGCCCGCGACGGCGTCGTCCTCGTGACCCTCAACTACCGCCTCGGCATCCCGGGCTTCCTCGACCTGGAGGGCGCTCCCGCCAACCGCGGCCTGCTCGACGTGCTCGCCGCCCTCCGCTGGGTGCGCGACACCATCCCGGCCTTCGGTGGCGACCCGGACACCGTCACGGTCTTCGGCCAGTCCGCGGGCGCCACCCTCACCGGCGCGCTGCTCGCCACGCCCGACGCCAAGGGCCTGTTCCGGCGGGCGATCATGCAGAGCGGCAGTGGGACCGGCGCCTTCACCCCCGAACAGGCGCGGCGCGTCACCGCCGCAGCGGCCGCTGCACTCGGCGTCGAGCCGACCGCCGAGGCCTTCGCCGCGATCCCGGACGAGCGCTTCCTGGAGATCCTCCCCGCTCTCGCCGGGCTCGACCTGCGCACCACCACCGCCACCGACCCCCTGGTCGGCCTCAGCCCGTTCAGCCTGGTGCTCCCGGTCCAGCCCGCCGAGGCGCTCGCCGGCGGGCCGGCCGCCGACGTCGACCTGCTGATCGGCGCCAACAGCGAGGAGGGCCATCTGTACCTGGTGCCGCAGGACCGCCTCGAGCCCTCGACGGAGGCGGACGTCCTCGCCCTCGCCGCGCAGGTGCACGACGACCCCGAGGCCCTCGTCGCCGCGCACCGGGCGGCACGGCCGGACGCAACGCCGGGCGAGCTGCGCTCCGCGGTGCTCGGGGAGGCCCTGTTCGGCGCCGGAACGGCGCGCATGGCCGACGCACACGCGCGGATCTCCGGCGGGCGCACCCACGTCTACTCGTTCGCCCACCGCTCCACGGCCCTGGACGGACGGCTCGGTGCCACCCACACCGTCGAGCTGCCGTTCGTCTTCGACGTCGCCGACGAGCCGTGGCTGCACGGCGACACCGGCCTGCTCGGCCCCGCCGCAGCGCCGGCCGGGCTCGCCGCCCGTATGCACCGCGCCTGGGTCGCGTTCGCCGCAACGGGCGCCCCTGGCTGGGGCCCGCACGACCCGCGACGACCCGCGATGGAGGTCTTCGGAGGCTGCGGCCGGGCCGCCCGCGTTCCAGCCAGCCGTGTCGGTCGGGGGCGGGAGGGGTAGTCACTCGCATGGGCGATCCGGTGATCGTGATGGGGGCGTCCGCGGGCGGCGTCGAGGCGCTGCGCGCCGCGGTGGCAGGACTGCCCCCGGATCTGCCGGCCGCCGTGGTCGTGGTGCTGCACATCCCCCGCGGGGCGCCGAGCGCGCTGCCCGGGATCCTGGACCGGGCCGGACCGCTCCCGGCTGTCGCCGCCGAGCAGGCTGCTCCGCTGCGGCCGGGTGTGGTCTACGTCGCCCCGGCCGACCACCACGTGCTCGTCATCGACGGCCATCTGCGCCTGTCGGCAGGCCCTGTCGAGAACGGGCACCGCCCGGCGATCGACCCGCTGTTCCGCTCGGCCGCGCTCGCCCACGGTCCGGACGCGGTCGGGGTCGTGCTCTCTGGCACCCGCGACGACGGCACGGCCGGGCTCGCGGCGATCGTGTCCCGCGGCGGCATTGCCGTCGTCCAGGAGCCCGAGGACGCGCTCTACGGCGCGATGCCGGCCAACGCGCTCGCCCAGGTGCCCGGCGCTCTGGTGCACCCGGCGGTGAAGATCGGGCCCCTACTCGGGGAGCTGGCGAGGCGTCCTGCTGCCGCGCCGGCCGGCGCGGCCGAGGGCGATCTGCTGCTCGCCGAGACGCGGATCGCCGCGTCCGGCGGACCCGGCACGGACACGCTCGAGGAGGCCGTCCCGTCGGGGTTCAGCTGCCCCAGCTGCCACGGGGTGCTCTACGAGTTGCCGGGCGCGCCTGTGCCGCGGTTCCGCTGCCGGGTCGGGCACGCGTGGTCGCCCGCGTCGCTGGAGGCCGAGCAGGCGCAGGCGGTCGACGAAGCGCTCTGGGCCGCGGTCCGCGCTCTGGAGGAGAAGGCCGAACTCGTCGAGCGTCTCGCCGGGGACGCGCGGCGCCACGGGCGCGCGCGGTCGGCCGAAGCATTCGCGCAGCGGGCCGCCTTCGCCAGAGAGCAGGCGCAGCAGGTGCGCGACCTGGTCGGGGCCGAGGGCGAGGAGCAGGAGTCCGACGGTGGCACCGCACCCGGCGGATGAGACCGGAACCCGAATCGCGACCCGCGTTCCCGGGGCGGGGGCCGCGCGGGATGCTGTGCTCGTGCCCGAGCCGGATCCCGCCTTCGAGACGCTGCTGGTGCACCTGCGCGACAGCCGGGGCTTCGACTTCACGGGGTACAAGCGCACGAGCCTCGTGCGCCGCATCGACCGCCGGTTGGGTCAGGTCGGCTGCTCCGACTACGCCGACTACCTCGACTACCTGGAACTCCACAGGGAGGAGTTCACCGCCCTCTTCAACACGATCCTCATCAACGTCACCGGCTTCTTCCGTGATCCGGAGCCGTGGGAGTTCCTGCGCGCACAGGTCCTGCCCGGGCTGCTCGCCGGCAAGGGCGCGAACGAGCCGATCCGGGTGTGGAGCGCGGGCTGCGCATCGGGTCAGGAGGCGTACACGCTGGCCATGTTGCTGGCCGAGCTCATGGGCGCAGACGAGTTCCGCCGCCGGGTGAAGATCTACGCCACCGACGTCGACGAGGAGGGCCTCATCCAGGCCCGCCACGCCGTCTACGACGAGCGGGAGGTGCGCGCCGTCCCGGCCGCACTCCTGGAGCGGTACTTCGAGCGCCAGGGCCAGACCCACACCTTCCGGAAGGACCTGCGCCGGTCGGTGATCTTCGGACGCAACGACCTCGTCCAGGACGCCCCGATCTCCCGGGTCGACATGCTGGTCTGCCGCAACACGCTCATGTACCTCACCGCCGAGACCCAGGCCCGGATCCTGTCGAGGTTCCACTTCGCACTCACCACCTCGGGCGCGCTGTTCCTCGGCAAGGCTGAGATGCTGCTCAGCCACAGCGGCCTGTTCACCCCGATCGACCTCAAGCACCGCGTGTTCCGCAAGGTGCCGCGCCCGGTCGCAGCGGGGGCGCCGGTCCTGGCCGACCCGATCACGCTGCCCGGCGGCGGCAACCCCGGCGGGCTCGACCGGATCCGCGACGAGGCACTGCTCGCCGGTCCCGTCGCGCAGCTCGTCGTCACCGCGGACGGCACCGTGGCCGCGGTGAACCACCAGGCCGAGATGCTGCTGGGGGTCTCCACCCGGGACAAGGGGCGTCCGTTCCGGGACCTCGAGGTGTCCTACCGCCCGCTGGAGCTGCGCCGCTTCATCGAGCAGGCGCAGGTGGAACGGCGCACCGTGCGCGCGGGGGACACGGTGTTCCACCGGGGCGGCGAGCAGCTCACGCTCGAGGTGCAGATCACCCCGCTGGTCGACCACGATTCCGGCGTGCTCGGCGTCACGGTGGCCTTCCACGACGTCACGGAGTCGCGCCGGCTGCAGGCTGAGCTGGAGGCCACCCACCGCCAGCTCGAGGCCGCCTACGAGGAGCTCCAGTCCATCAACGAGGAGCTCGAGACCACGAACGAGGAACTGCAGTCCACGGTGGAGGAGCTGGAGACCACCAATGAGGAGCTCCAGTCCACGAACGAGGAGCTCGAGACGATGAACGAGGAGCTCCAGTCCACCAACGACGAGCTGCAAGCCATCAACGACGAGTTGCAGGACCGCACCGGCCAGCTGGATGAGTCCAACGCCTTCCTGGAGGCCATCCTGACCGGGCTGCGCGCGGGCGTCGTGGTGCTGGCCCCTGACATGTCGGTGCGAGTCTGGAACCAGGAGGCCCACGAGCTGTGGGGACTGCGGCCCGAGGAGACGATCGGCCGGCATTTCCTGACTCTCGACATCGGGCTGCCGCTGGAGGAGCTGGCCCCCATGATCCGCCGGGCGCTGGGCGGCGAGCCGGGACCGCAGGAGCTCGCGCTGCCCGCGGTGAACCGGCGCGGCCGCCGGATCGGGGTGCGGGTGCTCGGCAGCCCCCTCACCGGCTACGACGACCGGCCGGCCGGCGTGATCCTGATGATGGAGCAGGACGGCCACGCCGACGCCCGGACCGGGGACGGAGCGAGCTGATGGAGGTGCTCGAGGGCCTGTGGAGCGAGACAGAGGCGTGCCAGAACCACGCCCTCGTGCGGCTGCGGGGCGTGCTCACCCTGGTCACGGTGCCGCGCGTCCGGCGGGTGCTGGACAAGCTGCTGCGTGATCCCGGTGCGGTCGTCGTCGACCTGTCCGAGCTGGAGCTCGGCTGGAAGCCGGCCCTGGAGGTCTTCCCCTCCGCGCTGGCTGCGGCGGGCGGCTGGTCCACCGCCCGCCTCGTACTGACCGGCGCCGACGAACCGCTGGCCGCACAGCTTCGCGGGCTGCGCGTCCACCGGACCGTCCCGCTGGTCGACGATCCCGCGGCCGCCCCCGCTCGCCTCGAGCAGCGGCCGGACCACGTGGCGCGCCACCGGGACCTGCCGCTGTCCCCCTACGCCCCGGCCATGGCCCGGGACCTGGTGCGAGACACCTGCGCCGACTGGTCGATCATGGCGGCCGAGGACGCTGCCGCGCTGGTCGCGAGCGAGCTCGTGAGCAACGCCGTGCAGCACGCACGCAGCGGGTGCCGACTGTCGATGCACATCGATTCCTCAGGGCTGCACATCGCTGTGCGCGACTACGCGCCGGGACGCGACCTGCGGCCCCGCCCGGTTGACGCGGCCCGCGCCGAAGGGCGCGGCATGCACCTCGTCGCGACGCTCTCCAGCGCATGGGGGGTTCGCGAGCAGGCCGACGGCAAGACCGCTTGGGCGGTCCTCGCGCTGCCCGCCTGAGGATCAGGACCCCTGGTCCGCCACGACGTCGGCCACGGTCTCCCGGTGCCCCAGCGCAGGCCCGAGCTCGGTGATCTCGAGTACGCGGCGCACGATCGGAGAGCCGTCCGCCGTGCCGAACCGCACCCCGACCGCCTCCGCGTCGTGGCGCGCGTCGAGGAGCACCGCCAGACCGGTGGAGCCGCAGAACTTCAGCCCGGCCAGGTTGATCACCACGCATCGGGGTCGGGTCGCAAGAGCGTCGCGCGCGGCGTCGCGCAGCAGTCCCGCGCTGGTGACATCGAGCTCACCGACGGGAGTCAGGACGAGCACACCTGGCGCTGACTCGACCACCCCGACCCGCAGCAGATTCGCGTACGGCGCGGCTGCCGCGCGCTGCTCGCCGCCGCCCGCGCGGTACTCGGATGCCTGCGACATCGTCTTCCCCTTCCCGCCGGAAGGCCAGTTCCCGCAAAGGGCCAGATCGGGATGCGGTGCGACCGCTTCGTCCAGCCTGGACCCGGGCTGCGCCGGGCCGCAAGAGCCGAACTCGACCCGGACGGGCCGATCTTCAAAAACTCACCCGTACGAACAGCACACGTCTTGATACCCGGCGATCGACATTCTCAACACGATCTCGAGTGCGCACGTCTCGATCGCGTGCCGGGTCAGCGGAGTCCGGGGCCCGGCGGTCGGCTCCAACCGCACCACGGACTCGGCCCTGCCCACCAGCGCCGAAACGGTGTCGATCATGGCCGCACACCGAGGATCTCGATGGACAGCAGCCAGGATGCGTTCGCGATCGGCGGTGCTTACGGAACAGGCACATCCGCCGCCGCGGCGGGAGAGGCAGCCGGGATTCTCGGAAGCTGCTGGGCGACCGAATCGCGGACAAGGTGGAGGCCGACAACGCCGTCCTCGCGGCCGGGGGCACGGTCTTCCACGCCGGGGTTCTCGACGACGGACCGGAAAGCACCAACCGGCGCACGGTCGGCCTGGAGGCCGCGCCGCCGTTCGACCTCCGCGCGACGGTCAGCCGGGAGACCGTCGCCGCTGCCATGCTCGACGAGGCCGAGGTGCCTCGCTCTTCCGGCACCGTGGCCCTGCCGCTCGCCGTCTAGCAGACAACGGACCGCCCGGTCGTCGTCGACGCGCTCGGCTCTTCCTGGCCCGGCGGTGCGGTCGACGTCGCCGACCGCGTCTTCGCCGAAGCGCTCGCGGACGCGCTGAACCCTTCCGATCCCGCGGAGGGAGATGGTCGAGTGGGCAGAACAATGACCCCTGCCAGAGCAATTGAAGGGGAAGGACGCGGCACATGGCCAACGCCCGCAGCAGGCGGACGCTCGTGTCCAACGAGCTGCTCGACCACGCGGCCCGACTGTTCAGCGAGCGCGGCTTCGCAGGCACGAGCCTGCAGGACATCGCTGACGCGATGGGCGTGAGCCGGCCGTCGATCTACACCTACGTGCGCAACAAGGAGGAGCTGCTCGCCGAGCTCGTGCACGACGTGCTCGACCCCACGGTGCGCATCCTGGAGGAGGCGCACGAGCGCACCGATGTCCCGGCCGAGCAGCGCCTCGCCGACGCGGTGCGGGCGATGGCGGTGCACAACTGCCGCAACACCCGACGCTTCCGGCTGCTCGACCGCAGCGAGCCGCACCTGTCCCCCGAGCTGGCCGCCCAGCACCGCGACTCGCGTCGGCGGGTGCTCGCGCTGCTCGTGGGTCTCGTCGAGGACGCCATGACCGCCGGGGCACTGCGGCCGCTGCCCGCGCGCACCGTCGCGTTGTCGATCCTCGGGATGATCAACTGGATCGCCTGGTGGTACCGCCCCGAGGTCGACGGTCCCGCCGAGGACCTGGCCGACGTCATGGTCGACATGGCCATGAGCGGCGTCCGGCGCCCCGACGGCCGCGCGCAGGGCTCCGGCCCGTGGGCGGCACTGGCGCAGGTCAAGGAGGACCTGGCAGTGCTGGAGCGGTCGATGTCGGCGGAACTCCCCCAGGACGACGACGGGGCCTGACCCCGCTCCGCGGAACTCCCACCTCCCCGACCGGTCACCCGTTCGGGCGCTTGTGACACTCATGTCAGAAAGCTGACAGTTGTGTCATCGAGCTCGAGGAGGAGCCCATGCCAGCGCCGCCCACCGCCCGCCGCAGTGCCCGCCCCTGGGTCGTCGTTGCCCTCGGGTTCGCCGCGATCGTCTTCGACGGCTACGACCTGATCGTCTACGGATCCGCGGTGCCCGCCCTGCTCGCCGATCCCCAGTGGCAGCTCACGCCCCCGCAGGTCGGCGCGATCGGCAGCTACGCGCTGCTGGGCATGTTCGTCGGCGCCGTCGGGGCGGGCGCGCTGACCGACCGGTTCGGCCGCCGCCGGATGTTCCTGGCCGCCCTGGCCTGGTTCTCGGTGATGATGCTCGCGGTGGCCGCGGCACCGACGCCGGAGCTGCTCGGCCTGGCCCGGTTCGCGGCCGGGCTCGGCTTCGGCGGTATCGCGCCCATCGCGATCGCGCTGGTCGTCGAGTGGGCGCCGCCGCGACGGCGCAACCTGCTGAACGCGGTGATGCTCTGCGGGTTCCCGATCGGCGGCGTGCTCGCGGCGCTGGCCGGGATCGCGCTGCTGGAACAGGCGGGGTTCCGCACGCTGTTCGCGCTCGGCGCGCTCCCGCTCGTGACGCTGCTCCCGCTCGCCGCGGTGCTGCTCCCCGAGTCGCCGAGCTTCGCCCCGGCCGTCCGCGCGCGCGGCGCCCGGGACCGGGCGTTGCTCAGGGGGCGCGCCGGGGTCGCCCTGGCCCTGTTCGCGCTGGCCAACGTCGCCGGCTTCCTGCTGGTCTACGGGCTCAACACCTGGCTGCCGCAGCTGATGCGCCAGGCCGGCTACGCGCTCGGGTCGGCGATCGCGTTCCTGCTGGTGTTCAACATCGGCGCGGTCGCGGGCGGGCTCGCCGGTTCGGCCCTCGCCGACCGGTACGGCAGCCGGTGGGTGGCGACGGGCGCCTTCGCCGCCGGCGTGGTCTCGATCGGGCTGCTGTCGCAGCCGCTCCCCCCGGTCCTGCTCTACCTGCTGATCGCCGTGGCCGGCGCGGCGTCGGTCGGCACCCAGATCGTGGTGTTCGGCTACGTCGCCCTGCACTACGACGACGCCCACCGCGCCACGGCGCTGGGCATCAGCACCGGCATCGGCCGGCTCGGTGCGGTCGCCGGTCCGCTGGTCGGCGGCTACCTGCTCGCGTCCGGGCTCGGGCTGGGCTGGAACTTCGCCGCCTTCGCCGCGGTCGCCCTCGTCGGCGCGCTCACCGCGCTCGCCGTCCCGCCCCGGTCCACGCCCGCCGCCCGATCCGCGCCGGTCCCCGTCGCCGCGCCGGCGTCCTGAGGAGCGTCCCGTGATCCCCGAACCCGCTCTCGACCTGCCCGGCTTCGATCCCGCCCGCGCCGCGGCCTACCGCAGCGCCGGTCTGTGGGGGGAGCGCTCCGTCGGCGACGAGCTGCGCGCGAGCGCCCGCCGCTTCCCCGACCGTGCCGCCCTGCTCGCGCCCGGCACCCGGCTCACCTACCGCGAGCTCGACGAGCGCACCGACGCGTTCGCCGCCGGCCTGCTCGTCGCCGCCGGCCTGCGCCCCGGCGACCGCATGATGTTCTCCGCGGGCAACGTCCCCGAGACCGTCGTCGCCTACTACGGCGCGGTCAAGGCCGGCGTCCTGCCGGTCTGCACGCTGCCCCAGCACGGGCGGCGCGAGATCGGGCTGCTCGCCGCGCACACCGGGGCGCGCGCCCACCTCGTGCAGGCCGACTTCCCCGGCCAGGACCTCGGCGCGCTCGCCGCGGACGTCGGCCTCGAGGTCGTCGTCGCCCTGCGCGGGCCGATCGACGGCGCCCTCGGCCACGACGACCTGATCGCCGCGGGGTCCACGCCCGATGCACGCGCCGCGCTGGACGCGCTGCGGATCGACCCCGACGACGTCGTCGCGTTCCAGCTCTCCGGCGGCACGACCGGCCTGCCCAAGGTGGCGCCACGGCGGCACCGCGAGTACGTCCACAACGCCGCGTCCTGGGCCGGCGCCCTCGGGATCGGCGAGACCTCGGTGGTGCTGCACGCACTCCCGATCATGCACAACGCCGGGATCGTCGCGGCCATGCAGCCGGCGCACCTCGCCGGTGCCGCGTTCGTGCTCGCCCCGACAGCCGACGCCGCCACGATCGTCGCCACGGTGCGCCGCGAGGGCGTCACCTGCATCCCGCTCTCGCCGCCCGCGGTGGTCATCCGGCTGCTCGACCACGCCGCCGCCACCGGGGAGGACCTGCGCGGGGTCGAGCGGATGTACGTGGGCGGCCAGAAGCTGCCACTCGAGGTCGCCGTCCGGATCGAGCCGGAGCTGGGCGTGCGGTGCACCCAGATGTTCGGCATGGCCGAGGGGATGTTCCTCGCGACGCCGCCGGACGCGCCGGAGTGGGTGCGGCTGCACACCGTGGGCGCACCGGTCTCCCCGGGTGACGAGGTGCGGGTGCTGGAGATCGGCGGCGACGGCGAGGTGCCCGACGGCGAGCTCGGCGAGCTGGCCTGCCGCGGCCCGTACACGATCCCCGGCTACTACCGGGCGCCGGCGCACAACGCGGCAACGTTCACGCCGGACGGGTTCTACCGCACCGGCGACCTCGCGGTGCGCCACCACGTCGGCGGGCGGGCCTACTACTCCATCGAGGGCCGGATCAAGGACGTCATCAACCGGGGCGCGGAGAAGATCCACGCCGAGGAGGTCGAGGAGATCATCGTGCGGCACCCGGATGTGCACACCGCCGCCCTGGTGGCGATGCCCGACCCAGTGCTCGGGGAGCGTGCCTGCGCGTTCCTCATCCTGGAGCCCGGCGCGGCCCCGCCGACGGTCGCCGGGATCGGGGAGTTCCTGCGCGGGCAGGGCCTGGCCAAGTACAAGTGGCCGGAGCGGCTGGAGATCGTCGACGAGCTCCCGCTCACCAGCGTGGGCAAGGTGTCGAAGAAGGAGCTGCGGGAGCGGCTCGCCAGGCCGACCGCCGGGGTCGGGTCATGAGCGTGCGCAGCATCGCGGTCGTCGGAGGTGGGCCCGGCGGCCTGTACGCGGCCCGGCTGCTGCGGCTCGCCGACCCGGGTCTCGAGGTCGTGGTCCACGAGCAGGGGCTGCCGGAGACGACGTTCGGGTTCGGCGTCGCGCTCGGGGCGCGCACCCAGCGCAACCTCGAGGCCGCCGACCCCGACACCCTCGCAGACATCCTCGCGGCGGCCCGGCCGCACGACATGAGCATGCGGGTCGGCGACGCCGTCGCGCGCGTGCCCGGCGGCAGGCTCGTCGCCATCGCCCGTACCGAGCTGCTCGCCGTGCTCACCCGCCACGCCGAGAAGGCGGGCGTCGACGTGCGCCACGGCGCGCGCGTCGACGCCGACGACCTGGACGCGGACCTCGTCGTCCTCGCCGACGGCGTCAGCAGCGCGGGCCGGGGCGCAGGAGCGGCGGGGTTCGGGGCGCGGGTCGAGGTCGGCGGCGGGCTCTACCTGTGGGCGGCCGCCCCCTTCGCGCTCGACGAGGCCCTCTTCGCGCCCGCGACCACCGAACACGGGACGTTCGTCGCCCACGCCTACCCGTACGCGCCGGACCGGAGCACCTTCCTCGTGGAGGTCGACGAGGGCACGTGGCGCCGCGCCGGCTTCGACCGCACGACCGACGCCACCCCCGCGGACGGCTCCGACGAAGCGGCGCTGGCCTACCTGTCCGAGGCGTTCCGCGACCGGCTGGGCGGCCACCCGCTGCTCGGCAACCGCACGCGCTGGCTGCGCTTCCGCACCGTCACCTGCGAACGCTGGTGGCACGGCAACCGGGTGCTCCTCGGCGACGCCGCGCACACCGCGCACTACTCGATCGGCTCCGGCACCAAGCTCGCGATGGAGGACGCCATCGCCCTGTCCCGCGCGGTGACCGAGGAGATCGACCGCGACACGGCGCTCGCCCGCTACCAGGGCGAGCGCAAGCCTGCGGTGGAGCGCATGCAGGAGCTGGCGCGCCGCAGCCAGCGGTGGTGGGACGCGTTCCCGGCCCGCGCGCACCTGCCGGTGGAGCAGCTCACGGTCGCCTACATGAGCCGGGCCGGCAACGTCTCGCTCGAGCGGTTCGCCGCCAGCACCCCCGACGTCGTCCGGGCGGGCCTCGCCCAGTACGCCGGGGTGCCGGAGGCCGCCGTCGACCTCGACGCCCCGGTGGCGTGGGTGACCGCGCAGCCCCTCGACGGGCACCCGTGCCGGATCGTCACACGCGCGGCCTTCGCCGACGGCGCGCTGGTCGACGTCGACGACCCGGGCGACGCCTGGGGCCCGGCCGCCGATGCGCTCGTCGGGCGGGTGGCGTCCGAGGGGCGCACCGTCTGGCTCAGCGGGCGGGCCGAGCGGCCGGCCCTGCTGACCCGGCTCGAGCTGGCCGAGCGGCTGCGGCTCGCCGGCGTACGCGTCGTCGTCGCGGGTCCGGCAGGGCTGCTGCCCGATCTGGCGGCGGGCCTGGCGTCCGGGCGCACCGACCTGATCGCCCTGGAGGCGGGAGCATGACCCACCACCGGATCGGGCTGGTCGTGCCCAGCTCGAACGTCACGGTCGAGACCGAGATGCCGCGGCTGCTCGCCCGGCACCCGAGCGCGACGTTCTCGTTCCACTCCAGCCGGATGCGGATGCACACCGTCTCGGCCGAGGAGCTGCGCGCGATGAACGCCCAGCGCGGGCGCTGCGTCGACGAGGTCGGCGACGCCGGCGTCGACGCGATCCTCTACGCGTGCCTGGTCGCGTTGATGGCCCAGGGCACCGGCGAGCACGTCCGCACCGAGGCGGCCGTGCGGGAGCAGCTCGCCGCCCGGGGCGCGGAGCCGCTCGTCGTCTCCAGCGCGGGCGCGCTCGTCACGGCGCTGCGGGCGCTGGGGGCCCGCCGCATCGGGCTCGTCATGCCCTACCTCGCGCCGATCGCCCGGCTGGTCGTGGACTACCTGAGCGCCGATGACCTCGACGTCGTGGCCTGGACGGCGCTCGAGGTCGCCGACAACGCGGAGGTCGGCTGCATCCCCGGCGACCGCGTGCGGGCGGCCGCGCGCGGGCTCGACCTCACCGGCGCCGACGCGCTCGTGATCTCGGCCTGCGTGCAGATGCCCTCGCTCGACCTCGTCACCGAGGCCGAGGCCGAGCTGGGCCTGCCGGTGCTCTCCGCCGCCACCGCAGGCGCGTTCACCCTGCTCGACGGGCTCGGGCTGCCCGTCGAACTCCCGGGCGCCGGCCGGTTGCTGACGCCCGTGACCGTCTAGAGAGGAACCACGATGGAGCACCTCGTCCGCGGCGTCGACCACGCCGCCTTCCCCACCTTCGACCCGGCCGCGACCGTGCGGTTCTACCGCGACGTGCTGGGCTTCCCGGTCGTCCATTCGATCTGCGCCGCAGGCTGGGGCCGCGAGCAGCACCCGGACTTCATCCACTTCTTCTTCGACATCGGCGGCGGTGACCGGATCGCCTTCTTCTACTACTTCGGGCTGGAGCCGGTGCACGACCAGCCGCAGGGCGACGCCTACGCCGGGTTCGGCGCCGACGTCCCCGGCTGGTTCGTCGACTCCCGCCACCTCGCCGTCCACGTCGACAGCGAGGAGCACCTGATGGAGTACCGGCGCCGCCTCGACGCCAGCGACTGGCCGGTGGAGATGCAGGTCCAGCACGAGACGATCGAGTCGATCTACACGCACGACCCCAACGGCTACATGGTCGAGATCACCCGCGCCCTGCGGCCGGTGACCCCGCAGGAGGACCTCGACGCCGAGCTGACCATCGAGGCGCTCGTCGAGGTCGCGTCCGGACCGGAGCCGACGCTCGGGAAGCTGCTCACCCGCAAGGCCGAGCTCATCGTCGAGCGCGCCGCCGCATGGGAGGAGGGGGTGCGCTCGTGACCACGCTCTACGTGCTCGACGTGCCGGAGAACACCGCCGTGCCGAAGGTGGCGGCGGAGGACCCCGCGGTCACCGTGGACCGGGTCGGGCCATACTTCGCGATCAGCGCGCCCGGCACCATCGTCGTCGACCGGCGCGCCACGGGGTGCCGGCACGCCGTCTGGTACAGCTGCGTCGCCGGCCTCGGCGGGGCGCGGATCATCCAGCACGACAAGGACGCCCTGCGCGTCGAGCCGGCATGACCCGCGCCGACGACCGGCTCGGCGCGGGGCGGCACGTCCGGGGCGAACCGGCCCCCCACGCCACCCGGACCGAGCTCGTCCAGCTGGGCACCGCCGACGGCGCCACGGTGACCGGGACCCTGCGGACGGTGCCAGGCGCGACCACGGTCGTCTGCATCATGCACCCGCGTCAGGACCAGACCCACCACCCGCTGGTGCCGGCCCTGCTGCACGCCGGGTGCGCGGTGTGGACGCAGACCTCCCGCTCACCGAACAACGACATCGCGCTGGTGCACGAGCAGACCCTGCTCGACGTCGCCGCCGGGCTGGCCCACCTGCGGGACGTCGGGTTCGCGCACGTGGTCACGCTCGGCCACTCCGGCGGCGGTGCGCTCTACGCCTACTACCACGAGCAGGCCGGGCTCCCGCCGAGGCAGCGCACCGCGACCACACCCGCCGGCCGCCCGACCGGGCTGCCCGACGCCGACCTGCCGCAGCCGGACGCGGCGCTCTTCCTCGCGCCGCACCCCGGGCCGGGACGCCTGCTGATGTCGTGCATCGACCCCTCCGTGGCCGACGAGGACGATCCGCTGTCGCGGGTGCCCGAGCTCGACGCGTTCGACCCCGCCAACGGCTTCGCCGACCCCCCGGGCAGTTCGGCCTACACCGGGGAGTTCCTGGAGCACTACCGGGCGGCGCAGCGCGCGCGGGTCGCCCGCATCGACGCCCGCGCCCGGGAGCTCGCCGCCGAGGCCGCCGCCGCGCGCGACCGGGCACGCAGCTCCGGTGATCCGCGCGACCGGCGCACCGCGCTGTCTCCCCGGCTGATCACCGTCCACCGCACGGACGCCGACCCGCGCACCGTCGACCTGTCCCTCGACCCGAACGAGCGCCCCTACGGATCCCTGTTCGGCCGCCGCCCCGACCTCACCAACTACGGGCTGGTCGGCTTCGGCCGCATCACGACGCCGGACGCCTGGCTCTCGACCTGGTCGGGCCTGTCGTCCCGCGCCGACTTCGTCCGGTGCGTGCACGGGGTGCGCGTCCCGACGCTCCACCTCGACCTCAGCGGCGACCAGGCCGCCTTCCCGTCCGACTCCCGGGCCATGCACGAGGCCTACGGCGCCGTCGACCTCACCTGCGAGGTGGTGCGCGGCACCCACTTCGGTGGGCCGATCGGCCCCGGCGAGCCGCCGGGCTACCGGCTGGCCGGCGACCGGATCGGCAGGTGGCTGGCCGACCGGTTCGACCTCGCGCCGCCGCGCGCGTAGCCGGCTGCGGTGACCACATCGCCGATCAAGGGGAAATGGTCGTCAGATGATCTTCGGGAGCGACCATCTGCCCTTGATCGCCGCGGTAGGAGCGGGCCGGACGGCCGCGGCGCGACTGCGAAGGGGCCTTTGCGGCACGTGCCAGGTGGGCGTCCTCCAGGGCGAGGTCGACCACCTCGACGCAGCCCTAACCAAGGCCGAGCGCGAGGCCGGCACCGTGGTGCTCACCTGCTGCTCCCGGTCCCGCGGCGACCGTCTGATCCTCGATCTCCGACCCGGCCGCGCGTACCGTTGACCTGCACCGCGGCCTGTTCCTGCTCAGGCCCTGGCCGTGTCGCCGAGCCCGGTGGCGGTCTGTTCGAGCAGAACGTCGGTCGTGTGCTGGATGTGCCCGGCGAGGACGGCGGCGCCCGCGTCGGAGTCGTGCGCCAGGACGGCCTCGAGCATCGCGCGGTGCTCGCCGGCGACGTCGCGGTTCTCGTGTCCCAGCGGCACCGACCACCGGCGGTAGAGCTCCGCGGAGTCCCGCAGGGACGCGGCGACGGCGAGCAGGCGCGGGTTCGGGCAGCCGGACAGCAACGCGAGGTGGAAGGCGCCGTGGGCGGCCGCCCACTCGTCGCTGACGCGGTCCGGGTCGTCGGCCGCCATCGGCGGGGTGCGCTCCAGCCGGTGGTGTGCGGCGAGGACGTTCGACTCCCACCCGACGCCGCCGTGAGCGAAGGCCTGGCGCAGCACCAGGGTCTCGATCGCGCACCGGGCCTCGGTGAGATGGCGCAGGTCCTCGACCGACACGGGCACGACGCGGAAGCCGTACTGGGGCTGGGACTCGGCCAGGCGGGCGGGTCCTGCTGAAGATCGACTGGTCCGGTTCCGGACCCTCCGGGTGGCCCACGTGGACGACGCCTACCTGCCCCATCTCGCCGACGCCGGCGTCGCGGCCGTGATCGTCCGGCCCGACTTCTACGTCTACGGCGGCGTGCCCGATCTCGCGGACCTGCCCCGGCTGGTGGCAGACCTGTGCAGCGACCTCACCCTCGTACCGGTACCCACGCTCACCTGACCAGGCCCCGTCCGGGTGTGGGGTGTGGCCCGGGTCACTGTTGTCCGCAACGCGGCGTGAGCGACGCCTCTGATCACGTTCAGATCTCGTAGATTCTTTTCGGAATCAGCTTCTGATCAATTTGCTGGATGCGCTGGGCAAACGCGTGGACGACGACTCGCGAAAGTGCCGTTTCGTGATTCTGCTCACCCCACTGCGAATTTGACTCGCGCTGCGGACCAGCACGTACGGTCGTTGCCGTCGGTGTCAGGGCGTCCAACACATGCCCCGAACCACCCTCCCCCGAATCGCCCCCGCAGTGATGGAGAAATCTGAAGAATGGCTCCCCGCCTACGCACGTCCGTAACCAAGAACCTTGTTCGTCTCGCCGTTTCCGGTGCCATTGCGGTCAGTGTTCCGCTCGCGATGACCGGTACCGCCAATGCCGCCCCGGACAGCGTCTGGGACAAGCTCGCCAAGTGCGAGAGCAGCGGCAACTGGGCGACGAACACCGGTAACGGCTTCTCCGGTGGCCTGCAGTTCACGCCGCAGACTTGGAGGGCCTTCGGCGGTAAGGGTCAGCCGCACCAGGCCAGCCGCGCCGAGCAGATCGCCGTCGCCGAGCGCGTTCTCCAGGGCCAGGGCTGGGGTGCGTGGCCTGCGTGCTCGCGCAAGCTCGGCCTGCGCTGATCGCGCGCCACCAGCGACCCGACCGGCACGTCCACGCCCAGCGTGGAAGTGCGGATCCCGTTCGCCCCTGCGCAACCTCGCCGACCTGCTGCGCACGCTCGACGGCGACGAACAGGCGGCGCTGCTCACCGCCGCGAGCCGATGCTGTCCCGGACGCGCCCGCCGAACACTTCTCCGCTCGTCCCGGGCACGTCAGCGTCGCGTCCGAGCCGTCCCGGCCGTCCTAGCGGGCCGGCTCGCGCGCAGCTGCTGCCCCCGCCGGGGCCACGAAGACCTTGTCGACGTCGCCGCGTCGCTGCGCGGCGAGCGCCTCGTCGAACTCGTGGAGGCCGTGGAAGGCGGTCGAGAGGCGGTCGAGACCCAGGCGGGGTAGCAGCGCGACGGCCCGCTGGTGGGTCCACGGGTTGATGACCGAACCCAGGAGCGTGAGCTCCCGGCTGAAGAGGTCGTGCGGGCGCACGGCGGCGACGTCGTGCGGGGATGCGACGCCGAACTCCAGCACCCGGCCGCCGCGGCGCGCCAGCGTGATCGCCTGCTCGAGCACGGCGGACGAGCCCACCGCGTCGACGACCGCCGGGTAGCCCTCGCCGCCCGTGAGGTCGACGGCCGCGCGCACCTGGTCGGGGTCGCGCGGGTCGATCGCCACGTCGGCGCCCATGCGCAGCGCCAGGTCGCGGCGGCCCTCGCGGGTGTCCGCGGCGACGATCGGGGTTGCGCCGAGCAGGCGGCCCAGCGCGGCGAGGACGGCGCCTGCCGGACCGGAGCCCAGCACGAGCAGGGCCTCCCCGGCCACGATGCCGAGGCGATCGACCGCGTGGATGCAGCACGCCACCGGCTCGCAGAGGGCGCCGACCCACGGGACGGTGTCCGGTGGCAGGACGTAGGCGATGCGCGCCGGCACCACCATGGACTCGGCCATGCCGCCGTCCAGGTGAACGCCGTAGCCGCGCTTGCCGGCGCACAGGTGCTCCTGGCCGGCCCGGCACCACGTGCACGCGGTGCAGTAGCGGTGGGGCTCGACCGTGACGAGGTCGCCGACGCGGGGAGCATTCGCCTCGTCGAGTCCGGCACCGACCTCGACGACACGGCCGCAGACCTCGTGGCCGAGCACCACGCCCGGCTCCGCGGGGAACGAGCCGGCGACGATGTGGGCGTCCGTACCGCAGACGCCGACCGCGAGCGGCCGGAGTCGGACCTCGTCCGGCGCGAGGGCCCGCTCCGCGGCCTCGTCGAGCCGGATGTCGCCGGGGCCGTGGAAGCGCAGCGACCGGCTGCGGACCCGGGTGTCAGGCGTGGGCACGCAGCAGCTCCCTCAGCCGGGCGATGTGGTGGCGGGCCGCCGCCTCGCTGGCGTCCGAGTCGCCGGAGGCCAGGGCCTCGAAGATCCGGCGGTGGTCGGCGACGGCCTGGACCATCCCGCCGCTGACGCTGGTCGAGCGCATCGCGACCATCACCTGGCCCTGGATCTCCTCGAGCATCCGAGCGAGCACCGGACTGCCTGCGATCCGGCGGATCTCGCGGTGGAAGGCGGCGTCCACCTCGATGTGGCGCGTGAAGTCCCCGGCGGCGGCGATCTCGTCGTGCTCGGCGAGCAGGTCGCGCAGCCTGCGCCGCACGGAGGGGGTGAACCCGGCGGTGGCGAGACGGGCCGCCATCCCTTCCAGGGCCTCGCGCGCGTCGTAGAGGCTGATGAGGTGCTCGCGGCTCATCAGCCGTACGACCGCGCCGCGGTTGAACGTCTCCTCGGCGAGCCCTTCACGGACGAGCTGCAGGACCGCGTCGCGCAAGGGGCTGCGGCTCACGCCGAGCTCGCGGGCGATCGCCGGCACCGACAGCCGTGACCCCGGGGGCAGCGCGCCGGTGAGGATGCGGTCGCGCAGGAGTCGGTGCACGCGCTCCCCCACGCGCTCGTTGCCGTCGAGGAGCAGGGGCTCGCCGGGCTGCTCGGTCACGCCGACGACCTCCCGGTGGCCGTGAGGGGTTCATCGCGGAGGGACGCGTCGCGGAAGACGTCGACGAAATGGCGGTACCGGGCGGCCACCGTCGCCACGGCAGCCGGGTGGTCGGTCTCGCCGGCCAGCAGCCCGCGCACGGCGTCCCACCAGATGCTGCGGCCCACCGCGAATCCCGCGAACCCGCTGCGGGCCGCGCGGGTCAGCCAGTCGTCGACCCGAGCCGCCGGGGCGCCGGCGCCGAGCAGCAGGCAGGTGGCGTCGTGCGCCGCGGCGAGCGCCACGGCGTCGGCGTAGGCCTGCTGCGGGCCGAGGCTCTCCAGCTTCCAGACGTCGACGGGGACGTCGGCGACGATCTCCTCCATGGCCCGCAGGGTCAGACCGGGCCGGATCTCCTCGACCCAGCCGGCCGATTCCCGCTGCTGCGGGGTGGGCGGGACCAGCAGCTCGAACAGGAACCGCGAGCTCGCGTCGTGGGCCGCCCGCGCCGTGGCCGCGAGGCGGCGGCGCTGCAGCGCGTTCGCGTCGGCGTCGCCGTCGGGGTTGTAGCGGACGAGCACCTTGGCGAGGTCCGGGGCGTGGTGGGCGAGGTAGGCGGCGACGTCGGCGGGCGCGTCCTCGTAGACGTCGAGGCCCGCCCGCTCCAGCGGCATGCTGACGGTGACGCCGGCGGCCCGGGCCCGTTCGGCGACCCCCGGCCCGAGCTCGTCGTCGACGAGCAGGCCCGCGGCCTCGCGCGGAACGCCGCCGTCCACCGCGGCGAGGAGCCCGTCGAGCACGACGTGCTTGGCGCGGGTGGCTGCGGCCCGCTGGTCCGGGGTTGCGGTGCCGGTGTGCCCCCACAGGGCCTGGGTGAGCCACGGCCGCTGGTCGACGGCGAGGACGAACAGGTGCGGTGCGCTCATGCCGGGGCTCCCGAGACGATGTAGGGCTTCAGCAGGTCGCCGGCCACGAACTCCTCGAAGGCCTGGGCGAGTTCGGGCAGGGTGACCGGGTGCGCGAGGACGTCGCGCAACGCCGGGCCGCAGCGGCGCAGCAGGTCCCAATTGCCCTCCACCTCCGCGAGCGGGAAGTAGAACGACCGGACGGTGAAGCAGTCGGTGCGCCGCCACCGCGGCGTCGCCGGCATCGTGTACGGGTCGTTCGACTCGCCGAGCGCGAGGACGGCGCCGCCGGGCACGACGACGCGCTGGGCGACCGCCCGGGCGGGAGCGGCGCCGCTGACCTCCACCGTGACGTCGTACTGGTTCTCCGACTCCAGGTCGACCCGGGTGCCCGCGCCGAGGCGTTCGGCGAGCGCGAGGCGTCCCGGGTGCGGGTCGTGGGCGTCGACGGCCTCGACGCCCATGGCCCGGGCCACGGCCACGACCCCCAGGCCCAGCGGGCCGCACCCGACGACGAGCAGGCGCCGCGGGGGCTCGTCCTGCGTGCGCAGGGCGAGCCGGAGGCCGTGCGCGGCCGTGCCCACGGTGTCCAGGCCGAGCACCGCGACGTCCTGACCGATGTCGTCGGGCACCGGCAACGCGCAGCGCTCGGGGACGTCGACGACGTCGGCGAACCCGCCGTCGCGCTGCCAGCCGATGAGCTCGCGCAGCCGCAGGCACCGGTTGGTCTGGCCCCGCAGGCACTGGTCGCACGCGCCGCAGAAGATCGGGATGTAGACGATGCAGCGGGTACCGACGGGCAGCGAGGTGCCGTCGCCCGTCGCCACGACCGTCCCGGCGATCTCGTGCCCGGGAACGACCGCGGATCCGCCGGCGAGGAGCCGCTTGTCGGACCCGCAGAGCGCGCAGACGTCGACGCGCAACCGCACCTCGCCCGGTGCGACCTCTCGCAGGTCGTCGACGGTGAAGTCGATGACCGCCTCGCCGCGGAACCGGGCGGCGCGCCGGTTCGCCGGGGCCGTCACTTGACCGCCCCGCCGGTGAGCCCGCGCACGAGCCAGCGCTGCGCGAAGACGGTGAGCAGGAGCGCCGGCAGCGAGATGAGCGTGCTGGCCGCCATGAGACCTCCGTAGTCGCTCGAGCCCTGCCCGATGAAGTTGAACGCGATCACGGGCAGCGGCAGCGTGTCCGCGTTCGCCAGGGCGAGGGCGAACAGGAAGTAGTTCCAGGAGAAGACGAACGAGAGCGTCACGGCGACCGAGAGACCGGGCAGGGCCAGCGGCACGACGACGTGCCGGAAGCGCTGCCACACCGTGCAGCCGTCGAGCATCGCCGCCTCCTCGAGGCTGAGGGGGATGTCCTCGAAGAACGGCACCAGCAGCCAGATGCACAGCGGCAGCGTGATGATCAGGTGCGCCGCGATCAGCAGGGCGAAGTTCAGGCCGTTGTTCGACGGCGCCCCGACCTGCACCGACAGGATGAACAGGGGCAGCACGAACAGGACCCCGGGTGCCATCCGCGCGAGCAGCATGAGGAAGCCGATGCTCGCCGCGCCCCGCCGCACGATGACGTACGCCGCCGGCACGCCGAGCGCGAGGCCGAGCAACGTCGACCCGCCGGCGACGATGAAGCTGTTGCGGATGTAGTAGTAGAAGACGAACCGGTCGAACAGGTTGGTGAAGTTCTCCAGCGTCAGCGGTGTGGCGATGGTGAAGATCGAGCCGGTGATGTCGACGTTGCGCCGGAACGCCGACCACAGCATGAACAGGACGGGCCCGAAGAACACCAGCGCGGCGAGCAGGTACAGCGCGTACACCTGCACGAGCCGCCGCCGGCTCGCGGTGGTGGCCTCAGCGGTCACTGTTCCTCCTCCGGCGCCAGAGGGTGAACCCGCCGGCCATGATCACGACGAGAAGCAGCAGGCTCAGCTGGAGCGCGGCGGCGTAGCTCGCCTCCTGGTCGATGAACGCGGCGCGGTACCCGTACACGTTGAGGGTGTTGGTGGCGTCCACCGGTCCGCCCTGGGTCATGATGTAGACGGTGTCGAAGAACCGCACGAGGTCCACCGTGCGCAGCAGCATCGCCACCGAGATGACGGGCATGAGCAGCGGCAACCCGACGTGCCGCGCCTTGCGCCACCCGGATGCCCCGTCGATGGACGCCGCCTCGAACGGCTCGGCCGGCAGCGAGCGGATGCCCGCGGCGATGATCAGCGCCATGAACGGCGTCCACTGCCACACGTCGACGATCGCGATCGACCAGAGGGCGATGTCCGGGTCGCCCAGCCACACCACGGGGTCGAGCCCGACGGCGGTGAGGATCTGGTTCGCCGCGCCGAGGGTGGGGTCGTAGATGAGCATCCAGACCAGGGCCACCGCCACCGACGCCGTGATCGCCGGGATCAGCATGAGGCCCTGGAAGACCTTGCGCCCCGGGACGTCGATGCTCAGCAGGTAGCCGAGCGCGATGCCGAGCACGGTCTCCACGAGGAGGCAGACGACGAAGAGCACGAGCGTGACCCGCACCGAGTTCCAGAACTCCGGCGACTGCACCATGCGGGCGAAGTTGTCCAGGCCGACGAAACCGGCGTTGGTCCCGTCCCGGCGGCGGTCGGACAGCGACAGCCAGACGGTGTAGAGGACGGGGAGGACGACGAGGGCCACCGTGACGGCCATCGCCGGCGCCAGCAGCGGCCAGACGCCCCGCGCCACGGGGGTCGCCCCGTCGCCCCGGCGGCGCCGGGACGGCGAGGGAGCGGGTGGTGGAGCGGCCGGCGGGGCGGCCGCCCGCGTGCGGGTGGTCACGGCGGTCATCCGCCCGCCAGCTGGGACGCCAGGCCGGTCTGGATCTCCGCGGCGGCCTGCTCCGGGGTCGCCTCCCCGAGGATGGCCTTGCCGACGGCATCGCCGATGGTCTTGCGCATGGCCGGGGCGTTGGCGCCGACGGGCCCCACCTCGACGTTGCCGTTCTCCTGCAGGTCGGCCACGGCGGCGCGCCACTGCTGGTGCGTCGGGGTGTTGCGCGCGTCGGTGTAGGCCGGGTCCTCGGCGACGGACTTCCGCGGCGGCGCGATGTCGGCCTTCGCCAGCTCCAGCTGCGTCTCGGGGCTGGTGGCCCACTGCATGAACCGCCACGCGGCGTCCTTGTTCTGCGAGAACGGCGACATCGCGATGCCCCAGGACAGCACGGTGGGTGCCGGGCCTGCGCTGCCGGCCGGGACTCCGGCGACGCCGACGTGCTCGGCGACCGTGGAGCTGCCCGGGTCGATGACGCTGTTGAGCTCGTTGCTGGACTCCAGCTCCATCGCGGCCTTGCCCTGCGCGAAGAGCGTGGAGGACTCGGTGAAGGAGTAGTTGATGACACCGGGCGGGCCGTACTCGCGGGCCAGGGTGGCGTACTGGTCGATCGCCTCGGCGGCCCGCGGGTCGTCGAAGGTCGGCAACCCCTGCTCGTCGGTCCATTCCAGGCCTGCGCCGTGGAAGAAGGGACCGAAGGTGAACGGCAGCGCCGCGGAGGAGCCGCGCAGCGTGATGGGCGTGACGTCCGCGGTGCGGCTCTTGACGGCCGCCGCCGTGGCCATGAGCTCGTCCACCGTCTTCGGCGGGGTGAGACCCCACTGCTCGAACAGGTCCGTCCGGTAGTACAGGACCGGGCCCTCGACGTTGATGGGCAGCGCGTACGTGGTGCCGTCGACCTTCATGCCCTCGATGGCGCCGCGGCTGAAGTCGGCGGCCTCGTACTCCGCGGGCGCCTTCGCGAGGTGGTCGTCGAGGGGCTCGTAGTAGCCGGACGACGCGAAGACCGGGCCCTCGCGCGACGGCAGGGTCATGTAGACGTCCATCGCCGCGCTGCGGGACTGCAGGTTGAGCTGGATCTTGTCGCGCGTCTGCTGCTCGGCGAAGGTCTGCACGTTCACCGTGATGCCGGACTCCTGCTCGAACCGGTCGATGAGCGGCTCGATCCCGCGCTGCCACGGGTGGTTCGACATCACCAGGTTGATCGCGTTGCCGCCACCGGAGGCGGCGTCGGTGGGGTTGCCGCACGCGGGTAGGGCCAGAGCGGCGGCGGCGAGGACACCGCCGAGGATGCGTGTCCGGGTTCTCATATCGCCTCCAGGGCGGTTGCGGCAGTGCAGGCTGCCTGGGGGGTGGTGACGAGGGGCGCGAGCCAGGTGTGGAAGTCCCCGAGGTCGGCCGGGTCGCGGTGCCTCCAGCGCTCCGGAACGGTGCGGACCCGCGACGCCACATCGGCGAGCGGGACGAGCGGGTGGTGCGCGCGGTAGCCGGGCCCGGGCCGGCGCTGCAGGCCGACCATCGTCGCCGTCGGCGCGGACCGGTCGAGCAGCGTGCGGGCCGCCAGCCGGCCCACCTCCACCGCCTCGGCGGCGTCGCTCGCGCTGACCAGGTGCGACGCGCAGCGCTGCGCCACACCGAGCACCTCGCCGCGGGCGGGCAGGCCGAGCCGGGTGGTGACGAGCTCGGCGAGGCGGCGGGCGACCCCGCCGACCAGCAACGTGGTGTGGTTGGCCGCGTGGACGGGCGCGGCGGTGAGGTCGGCGGCCGTGCCCTCGCTCACGACGACGAGCGCGCGGCCCCGCCCCGCCACGAGGCCTGCGACGTCGGCGAGGAACTCCTCGACGTCGAAGCCGAGCTCGGGCAGGTGCACGCGGTGCACGACGTGCTCGTCGTCACCCGGGACGGGCAGCGTGGCGGCGAGCGCGAGCCATCCGGTGGCCCGGCCCATCGTCTCCACGATCCGGACCGGCTCGATCGTCGCCATCGCGCGGTGGTCGCGGGCGATGTCCTGCACGACCGTCGACACGTACCGGGCCGCGGACGCGTAGCCCGGGGCGTGGTCGACGCCGTCGAGGTCGTTGTCGATCGTCTTCGGCACGCCTGCGGTGCGCAGTGGCAGCCCGCGCTCGGCGGCCCGCCGGGCGACGGCGTCGAGCAGCGCCATGGTGCCGTTGCCGCCGATGAGGCAGAGCCCCTCGACCCCGCGCTCGGCGAGGCCGGAGACGATGACGTCGACGTCCTCGGGCGTCGTCGCCCGGCGTCCTCCACCGAGCCATGAGCCTCCGCGCTCGACCTCGTCCGCCGGCATCCCGCCGGGCGGCAGCGGATCGAGCGCCGCGCGTACCAGGGCGTCCGGACCTCCTCGGGCGAGGAGCACCTCGTGCCCCGCGGCTCGGGAGAGGAAGCCGGCGACGCTGCGGTTGACGACCGCCGTCGGAGCGCCGGTCTGCCCGATGACGAGCCGCATCACGACACCGCCGCACCGACGACCGCGGTGGTGCGCCACGCCTGGAACGCTTCGAGGCCCTGCGGGCCGCCCTCGTAGCCGGTGCCGGAGAGCCCGAGCCCACCGAAAGGCGCCCCCGGGTAGTTGGGCGTGCCGGTGTTGATGCCGACGATCCCCGCGCGCAGCCGCCGGGAGACGTCCCGCGCGGCCTCGACGTCGGTGCCGCAGACGTAGCCGGCCAGCCCGTAGCCGGTGGCCCGGTGCTGCGCGACGGCCTCGTCGAGATCGTCGTAGGTGCTCACGGCCGCGAGGGGCCCGAACACCTCGTCACGGGACGCCGCCGCGGAGGCGGGGACGTCGACGACGACCGTCGGGGCGAACCAGTGGCCGTTCTCGGGCGCGGACGCCCGGGTGCCGGCCACGCGCGCCCCGGCGGCGACGGCGTCGTCGACGAGCGCGGCCAGCCGCGCGGGGTCGCCCGCGGGGGCGAGCGGCCCGACGTCGGTGGCGGCGTCGAGCGGGTCGCCGACGACGAGCCGCTCGGTCGCGGCGACGAACGCGTCGACGAACGTCTCGGCCACCTCGCGGGCGACGAACACCTGGTTCGCGGCGATGCAGGACTGGCCGTTGTTGCGGTACTTCGCGACCAGCAGCGTCTGCACCGCGTGCTCGACGTCGGCGTCGGGGAGCACGATGAAGGGCGCGCAGCCGCCGAGCTCGAGCACGGTGCGCAGGAAGCGGGGTGCCGCCGCGGCGGCGACGAGCCGACCGACCCAGGTGGAGCCGGTGAAGGAGACGACCTGCACGTCCGGGTGGGCGAGCCACGGGTCCACGACGTCGGCAGGCTCGCCGAGCACCGTGTTCACCGTGCCCGCCGGCACGTGCCGGTCGAGCAGGGCGGCGAGGACCATCGACGACAGCGGTGCCACCTCGGACGGCTTGAAGAGCACCGGGCACCCCGCGGCGAGCGCCGGGGCGATCTTGCGGGCGGGGATGGACACCGGGAAGTTCCACGGCGTCAACACCGCCGCCACGCCGAGCGGGCGCGGCTCGACGTGGTGCACGGCCCCGGGGACGGCGCGCAGGACCCGCTCCTGCTGCTCGTCGAGGAGATCGGCCATGACGCGGAAGTAGACGGCCGACAGCCCCAGCTCGGCACGGGCCTCGGCGAGCCGCTTGCCGGTCTCGCGGGTGACGAGCGTGGGCCAGCCGTCGGTTGCGGACGCGGCGTCGAGCTCGTCGGCGACGGCGCGCAGTGCGGCGGCGCGCTCGACGGCGGGCGTGGCGGACCAGTCCGGCAGTGCCCGGGCGGCGGCCTCGGCGGCGTCGTGGGCGTCCTGCCGCCCGCCGATCGCCACCTCGGTCCAAGGCCGGCCGTCGACCGGCGCGACGAGGGCCCGACGCGACGACGTCGCGCGGCGACGGCCCGCGACGACGACCGACGTCGAGTCCGCCAGGACCTTCTCGACGATCGCGTCGGTGCTGCTCACCACGGCGGTCACAGGGCTTCCTCCAGGTCGGCGATGGCGTCGAGGTCGAAGTCGACGCCGAGTCCGGGACGGTCGGGGACGCGGACGGTCCCGTGGTCGGTCAGCAGGTGGTCGACGGCCTCGCGCAGCCGGTTGCCGCGGACGTCCCACTCCACCGCCGTGGTCGCCGCGACGGCGGCGGCGACCTGCAGGGTGGCGGCGGTGGCGACGGCGCCGTTGTAGAGGTGCGGGTTGACCGTCGTGCCCGTCGGCGCGGCGAGCGCGGCGACCTTCAGGTACTCGGTCGGGCCGCCGACCTTCGACAGGTCGGGCTGGACGATGTCCACGGATCCCTGCTCCAGGTAGGGCGCGAACGCGGAGGCACCGTAGAGGTTCTCGCCGGTGGCCAGCGCGAGCCCGCCCCGGCGGCGCAGCGTCGCGAGCTCGCCGGGGTCGTCGCCGGCCAGCGGTTCCTCCAGCCACTCGACGCCCTCGTCCCGCAGCGCGGGGACGATGGCGAGGGCCTCGTCGAGCGACCAGGCCTGGTTCACGTCGCCGTAGAGCCGGACGCCGTCGCCGAGGACGCAGCGGGCCGTGCGGACGTTGTCCAGGTCCCGGTCGCGCCCGAAGCCGAGCTTGACCTTCACCGCCGTGTGTCCGGCCACCGCGCAACGCTCCGCGGTGGCGGCGACGTCGTCCGGGCCGAGGCTGGAGGCGTAGACGGGCAGCTCACGCGGCCGTCCTGGCCCGGCCAGCAGGACGGCGAGCGGCATGCCCGCGTGCCGGGCGGCCAGATCCCACAAGGCGGTGTCGAGGCCGCTGACGGCCTGGTGCACCGGGCCCGGCGCACCCCACTGCCGACCCAACGGCCGCAGGGCGGCCATGAGCAGCTCGTGCGCCTCGACCGGCGTCGCGGGGGTGCGGCCCACGAGGAGTGGCGCGATCCCCTCCACGACGGTGGCCGCCCGCTCGCGCCAGGCCCATGACGGGTAGTTCACCCACGTCTCGCCGACGCCGCGGCTGCCGTCTGCGAGCTGCACCTCGACCACCGCCATCACGCGATGGCCCATGGGACCGAAGGACATCGCCACCCCGTCGAGGACCGGGCTGCGGAACACCCGCAGCCGGACGGCGGCGACGGGCGACGCCGGCAGCGGGGGCGTCTGGGGCCTCGCACCCGGCGCCCTCAGCAATTGTTCGGAAGTGAACATTGCATGCAGTCTGGGTGGGCTCGCCGATGATGTCAAGGGGACCGGGAGGTCCGGCTCAGCGGGCGACGACGACCCGGGTGCCCGCCTCGTGCAGGCGACGGGTGAGCGCGGCGCTCAGCGGAGCGTCGGTCACCACGGTGTCGATGCGCTCGAGGCCGCAGACGCGGACGGTGCCGGGGGCGCCCTCCTTGGAGGCGTCGCAGACCAGCACGACGTCCTCCGCGGAATCGAGCAGCGCCTGCTTGACGCCGAGCTCGAGCTCGGAGCGGACGTAGACGCCGCGGGCGTCGATGCTGGTCGCGCCGAGGACGAGCAGGCGCAGGCGCAGGTCGCGTACGAACCGGGCAGCACTGGGCCCGATGAGGGCGTGGTTGTCGTGCGACATCTCGCCGCCGATGCCGATGACGCGGGTGTTGCGGCGGGCGACCATGGCCGCCAGTACCGGGACCGAGTTCGTGACCACGCCGCCCGCGAAGTCCTCCGGCAGCGCGTGCGCCACCTCCACCGCGGTGGTCCCAGAGTCGATGCCGACCGTGTCGTCGGCCGCGACCATCTCCGCGGCCGCAGCGCCGATCCGGCGCTTGCCCTCGGCGTTGACCAGCGCCCTCGCCACGAAGACAGGCCGGCCGTGCGACCCGGCAGGCAGGCTCGCGCCGCCGTGCACGAGCGCCGCCTCGCCGGTCGCCGCCAGCCGGCGCAGGTCGCGACGGACCGTCATCTCCGACACCCCGAGCGCCTGGCTCACCTCGGAGACCGAGACGTGCCCGCTCGCGCGCAGCCGCTCCAGGATGGCCTCGCGGCGGCGCGGCGCGGCGTCGTAGCGCAGCGCCGGGCTCGTCATGTCGGTCACGGCACGATGGTAGCCAGGCCACAGATCACACACTGGATGGTAGTTTTCTAACAACCATCCATTCGTGCCGTAACTGTGTGGAGAGCCCGCCATGACCGCTCGCCCCGCCCTGAAGCGCCTCGCCCGCCCGTCCGGCGGCCTCGCCATGCTGGCTGTTGACCAGCGGGAGGCACTGCGCGCGATGATCGCCGAGCGGACCGGCGCTCCCGTGCCCGACGAAGACGTCACCGCCTTCAAGGTCGCCGCCACCCGAGCGCTCACCCCGCACGCGTCGGCCGTCCTCGTCGACCCCCAGTTCGGTTGGGAAGCCGTCCTGGCAGCGGATGCCGTCGATCCGGCGTGCGCGCTCATCGCGGCGGCCGACCACTTCGTCCCGGGCGAGACCGAGTTCGTCCGCGACGCCGTCATCGACGAGTCCCTCGACCTCGACGCGCTCGCCCGCCAGGGAGCCGTCGCGCTGAAGCTCCTCGTCGTCTGGCGCCCTGATGGCGACCGCGACCGCCGCGTGGCGATGGTCGAGGAGTTCGTCGCCCGCTGCCGCCGCCGCGACCTGGTCAGCATCATCGAGCCGGTGTCCCGTGCACCCCTCGCCGGCGGCGATTTCGACGCCGATGCCGGCATCCTCGCCGCCGCGCGGGAGCTCGGCGCCCTGGGGGCCGACGTCTACAAGACGGAGGTCCCCACCCACGGCAAGGGCGGCGACCTCGAGGTCCGGGAGGGCTGCCGACGCATCGACGACCTCGTCGACGGCGCCTGGGTGGTGCTCTCCTCCGGCGTTGCGGCCGACCGCTTCCCCGACGCCGTGCGGCTCGCCTGCGAGGCCGGCGCATCGGGGTTCCTCGCCGGGCGCGCGGTCTGGGCGTCCGTCGTCGGCAGTCCCCGGCTCGAGGAGGACCTCGAACGGGTCGCCGTGCCGGCCCTGCAGCGCCTCGTCCGGGTCGTGGACGAGACCGTCGGTCGCTGACCGGCACCACCCGTGGAGCTGGCCCTGGCGGTCGCCGCCGTCGTCACCGGGGCGACGCTGCAACGCAGCACCGGGCTCGGGTTCGCCCTCGTGTCGGGACCCTTCCTCGTCCTCGTGCTGAGCCCCTACGAGGGCGTCGCCCTGGCGAACCTGCTGTCGCTCGTCACGGCCTGCCTCGTACTGGCCGCCACCTGGCGGGCGGTCGACCTGCGCAGGGCGGCGATGCTCAGCGTGGGTGTCTCCCTGGCCATCGCGCCCGGCGCAGCGCTCGCCCGGGCCCTGCCCGACCCCGCGCTGCTCGTCGTCGTCGGCGGGATCGCCACCGGGGCGGCCGTCCTCGTCGCCGCAGGGGGCCGCATCCCCGGGCTCGCCCGGCCGACCGGGAGCGTCGCGGCGGGCTTCGCCTCGGGGTTCAGCAACGTCACCGCCGGCGTCGGGGGGCCGGCACTGGCCGTCTACGGCGCGAGCACGCGGCACCCGCGCACCAGCTTCGTTCCCACCGTGCAGGTGGTCAGCATCGTCACCAACGCGCTGTCGCTCGTCGCGAAGCACGACGCGCACCTGCCCGGGAGGCTCGTCCTCAGCTGCGTCGCCGCCGTCCTCGCCGGCACGCTCGTCGGCCGGTGGACCAGCAGGCTCGTCAGCGAGCGGGCCGGCCGGATCCTCGTGCTGGCGCTGGCCGTCACCGGCGGTCTCGTATCGGTGGCCAAGGGCGTTCTCACCTGGTGACGGCGGCGCCGCGGACGCGCGTGACCCACGCGTCCGGCAGGAGTCAGGCCACGGACAGGAACTGGGTCTCCTGGAACGCGCGGATCCCGTCCTGCGCGCCCTCTCGGCCGAGGCCGCTCTGCTTCATCCCGCCGAAGGGCGCTGCGGGGTCGGACACGATGCCGCGGTTGACACCGACCATCCCGCAGTCGAGGGAGCGGCCGATCGCCACGGCCCGGGCGGTGTCCCGCGAGAAGACGTAGCCGGCGAGGCCGTACTCGGTGGCGTTCGCGCTGGCGATCACGTCGTCGAGGTCGCGCCAGGTGAGGACCGGGGCGATGGGGCCGAATATCTCCGTGGTGGCGAGGTCGGCGTCCCGCGGGACGTCCCGGACCACCAGCGGGGCGAGGAATGATCCGGTCTCGGGGACGGCGGCCGGGGCGTGCGCGAGCGAGGCCCCGCGGCCCACTGCGTCGTCGACCAGAGCACGGATCCTGCGGACTGCCCGCGCGTCGATCAGGGGCCCGATGTCGGTGCCGGGGTCGGATGGCGGGCCGACCGTGCGGGCGGCGAACGCCTCTGCCAGCGCGGCGATGAACTCGTCCGCGACCGCCTCGTGTACGAGGAACCGGTTCGCGGCGGTGCAGGCCTGGCCCGCGTTGCGCAGCTTGGCGACCACGGCGCCCTCGACCGCCGCGTCGAGATCGGCGTCGGCGCACACGATGAACGGCGCGTTCCCACCGAGCTCCATCGAGCAGTTCACGACGCGGTTCGCGGCCTGCCGGAGCAGGAGACGGCCGACGGCGGTGGAACCGGTGAACGACAGCTTCCGGACGGCGTCGTGCTCGAGCAGCGCCTGGACGACGTCCCCCGGCCGGGTCGTCGGCACCACGGTCAGCGCGCCGGCGGGCGCGCCCGCCTCGCGGAGGATGTCGGCGATCGCGAGCGCGGTCAGCGGGGTCTCGGCCGCCGGCTTGAGCACCGCGGTGCACCCGGCTGCCAGCGCCGGTGCCACCTTGCGGGTGACCATGGCCGCCGGGAAGTTCCAGGGCGTGACCAGTGCGGCGACGCCGACCGGTTGCGCAGCCACGAGGGTGCGGCTGCGGCCGTCGGGGGCCGTGCCGAAGCGGCCGTCGGGCCGCACCGCCTCCTCGGCGAACCAGCGGAAAAACTCGGCGGCGTAGGCGACCTCGGCGCGCGCGTCGGCCTGCGCCTTGCCCGACTCGCGGGAGATGAGCCGGGCGAGTTCTTCGGTGCGCTCGACCATCAGGCGGTGGGTGCCGGCGAGCACCTCGGACCGCCGCCGGGGGGCTGTGGCGGCCCAGCCCGGGAAGGCGGCTGCCGCGGTGTCGGCGGCGTGGCGGCCGGCTGCGGCGTCGGCGTCCGGGACAGTGGAGATGACCGTGCCGGTGGCCGGGTCGAGCACCTCGAACTCGCGCTCGCCAGCGGGTCGAGGATCGACCACGGAGTGCGGAGCCGTCATCGCGCACCGCCGGAGAGTGCGTCGGCGAGGACGTCGAGTCCCTCCGACAACAGGTCGTTCGGGATGACGAGTGGGGGCAGCAGTCGAACGACGTTGCCGAAGGTGCCGCAGGTCAGCACGATCACGCCGGCCTCGTGTGCTGCGGTGGCGACCCGCTTGGCGAGGTCGGCGTCCGGCTCGTGGCTGCCGGGCCGGACGAACTCGATGCCGATCATCGCTCCTCGCCCGCGCACGTCACCGATCCGCGGGTCGGTGCGCTGCAGCTCGCGCAGCCTGCCGAGCGCCAGGGTCTCGATCTCGACGGCGCGATCGAGCAGGTTCTCCTCCCGGATGGTGCGCAACGTGGCGAGGGCGGCGGCGCAGGCGACCGGGTTGCCGCCGTAGGTGCCACCGAGGCCACCCGGGTGCACGGCATCCATCAGATCGGCACGTCCCGAGACGGCCGCGATCGGGAGCCCGCCGCCGAGCCCCTTGGCCGTGGTGACCAGGTCGGGGACGACACCGTCGTGATCGCAGGCGAACCAGGCGCCCGTCCGCGCGATCCCGGACTGGACCTCGTCGGCCACGAGGACGATCCCGTGCTCGCGGCACCACGCCGCCAGCGCGGGCAGGAACCCCGGTGCCGGGACGATGAACCCTCCCTCGCCCTGGATCGGCTCGATGACGAGGGCCGCGAGCCGCGAGGCGCCGACGGCGCGTTCGAGGTGGGCGATCGCCCTGGCCGCGGCCGCCGGCCCGTTGATCGGCGCCCCGTCGAGGTCCGTCCCGTCCCGGAACGGGTACGAGGTCGGGGCCCGGTAGACCTCCGGGGCGAAGGGACCGAAGCCGTCCTTGTACGGGACGGCCTTGGCGGTCATCGCCATCGTGAGGTTGGTCCGGCCGTGGTAGGCGTGGTCGACCACGGCGACCGCCGTCCGCCCCGTGGCGTACCGGGCGATCTTCACCGCGTTCTCGACCGCCTCCGAGCCCGTGTTGAAGAGCGCGGTCTTGACCGCGTGGTCGCCGGGGACGATCGCCGCGAGCTCTTCCGCGACCCGCACGTAGCCCTCGTAGGGCGTGATCATGGCGCAGGTGTGGGTGAACCGGGTGAGCTGCGCCGCGGTGTCCTCCACCACCCGCGGTGCCGAGTTGCCTGCGGTCGTGACGGCGATGCCGGAGCCGAGATCGATGAACGAGTTCCCGTCGACGTCGACGAGCACCCCGCCACCGGCCGCCGCCGCGTAGACCGGCATGGTCGAGGACAGCCCGGCCGAGACGACCGCGGCGCGGCGGCGCTGCAGCTCGAGAGAGCGCGGACCCGGCACCGGCGTCCGAAGCTCACGGCGCTGCGGCAGGCCGGGCCCGCCCCCAACATCGAGGACGGCGGTTGGCGCGCTCATGACGTGCTCCTCTCGGTGACCAGCGCCGACGGTAGGAACGCAGAACGTCATCGGGAAGAGTGCAGACCTGACACTCTGCGGCACAAAGTGTGCAAACCTGCGCGCATGCCGATCCTCGCCGATCTCCTCCGGATGCCGGCCCTCGGTCTCCGAGCAGTGGGCACCGGACGGTCGGACCAGCCCGTGCGCTGGGTCGCCACCAGCGAGCTCGCTGATCCGACGCCCTACCTGGAAGGCGGCGAGCTCCTGCTCACGACCGGGCTCGTCGACCACGCCGAGGGCTGGACTGGTTACACGCGCCGGCTCGCCGGCGCCGGGGTGATCGGGCTCGGGTTCGGCATCGGCCTCAGCCACTCCGACGTGCCCGCCGACCTCGTCGCCGCCGCGACCGCCGCCGACCTCGCACTGCTCGTCGTGCCCGAGTCCACGCCGTTCATCGCGATCAGCAAGGCCGTCGCGCACCTCATCGCCGAGGAGGAGCGCGCATCGACGGTCACCGCCCTCGCCGTGCAACGGGAGCTCACGCGTGCGATCTCGCGGCCGGACGGCATCCAGCGGGTCCTCGCCATCCTGGCCCGCGCCGGCCACAGCGCGGCGGGCCTCGTCACGCCGGACGGAACCGCGATCGCTCCCACCACGTTCCAGCTCGGCGACGCGGCCCGACGTGCGCTGCTCGCGCTGCGGGGGTCGCGACGCCGCGCAGCCGTGACCGAGGTGGACAGCAGCGGCACGACCGTCGTCCAGCCCATCGGGACCGACGTACCGCACGCCTACCTCGTGCTCGCCGCCCGAACGCCCCCGGACAGCGTCCTGCGAGCCGCACTCACGACCGCCGTCGCACTGCTCACCCTGGACGCCGAACGGTCCCGCGCAGCGGCCGATGCGGATCTGCGCCTGCGCGACTGCGCCGCACGGCTGCTGCTCGACGGTGCACCCGACGCGGCACGCAGCGTCGCCGCATTGCTGGCGGACCGACCCGACGTGCCGGCGACCGTCCAGGTGCTCCGGGCGGAGAACGTGCCGGCCGCGGCCCGGGAGCAGATCGCGCGCACCCACCCGGCGGCCCTCACGACGAACGCCGTCGACGGCCGGCTCGCCATCGTGCTCGGCCCACGTCACGCCGAGGAGGTCGAACGCCTGCTCGCCGACCTCGGCTGCCGGATCGGTGTCGGCACCGTCGTCCCCGTCGACCAGGCCGGGACGAGCGCCGCGGCCGCCGCGACCGCGCTCACCGCCACGAGCGACCGCGACCCCGTGGTCCGCTGGGACGAGCGCTTCCGCGGTGCCGTCCGGGCCGGACTGTCCGACGAGGCGGCGCACATCCTCGCCGCCGAGATACTCCGCGGCCTCGCCGACGAGCCGGAGCTGCGCCGCACCCTGCGTGCCTACCTCATCCATCTGGGCCGCTGGCAGCCCACCGCCGACGCGCTCGGGGTCCACCGCAACACGCTGCGGAAGCGGATCGCGCGGATCGAGGCGCTGACCGGACGAAGCGTCGACACCGCCGCCGGCCGGGCCGATCTCTGGATCGCGCTGGAGATCGCCGGCGGCGCCTGACATCCCGGTCGAGTCGCGGCGTGGAGGTCGGCCGCCCCGGGCGGTCAGCGGTCAGCGGCGCTGGTCCTCGAACAGCTCCGGGCGGGACCTCGCGAGCGCGATCAGCCCGCCGGCCTCGAGCATGTCCAGCAGGAACGCGTCCGGCCGCGGCACCGCACGCTCCACGCCCGTCGTCTCGTTGCGGAACAGCCCGCCTGCGACGTCGACGATCAGCACATCGCCGTCGGACACGAGGTCCGTGACTCCGGGCAGCTCCAGGACCGGGAGCCCCACCTCGAACGCATTGCGGTAGAAGGTGCGGGCGAACGTCTCGGCGACCACGCAGCCGACGCCGGTGGCGCGCAGCGCCTTCACCGCGATCGCCCGCCCCGACGACTGCCCGAAGTGCTTGCCGGCGACGACGACGTCCCCAGGCGCCACATCGAGGGGGAAGCGCGGGTTCAGGTCCTCCAGCACGTGCTGGACGATCACCTCCATCGGCTCCACCACGTACTTGGTCTTCACGAGCCGGTCGGTGGGGATGTTGTCGCCGAACGTCCAGCAGCGGCCCCGCGTCGTCGTTCTCAGCGCCTTCATCTCAGCTCCCGGGCGTCGGTGATCGTGCCGGTGACCGCGGACGCCGCCACCGTCGGCGCGGCGGCCAGGTACATGCTCGCGTCGGGACTCCCGTTGCGGCCCGGGAAGTTGCGGGCGTGCGTGGAGATCATCGACTCCCCCGGCGCCATCGCGCCCATGTTGTAGGCCTGGTTGGAGCCCGTGCTCGGCGGGAACCACGTCGCCCCGGCCTCGTGCAGGGCGAGCACCAGCCCCTCCTGGAGGGCCTGCGTGAACACCTCGCGGCTGGACGGCACGAGGTTGAACCGGACACCCGCGTGCACCCGCCGCCCGCGCAGCACCGCGGCGGCAGCGCGGAAGTCCTCCAGCCGTCCGCCCGCGTGCCCGCCGAGCTCGGCCCACTGCACCGGCCTCCCGGCCACGGCTGGCACGTCGGCGAGGTTGCCGACCGTCGGTGGGCACGCCACTTGCGGCGCCACCTCCCCGACGTCGAACCGCAGCACGGTGGACGCCTCGCCGCCGTCGCCGCGTTCGAGCCGGTCCGGCGCCCCGGCGGGCAGGCCCGCGACGAAGGCCTCCGTGACCTCGTCCGGCTCCACGAAGCTGCACTTCGCGCCCAGGTCGACGCACAGCAGCGGGAAGAGCCAACGGTCCCAGAACCCCAGCTCCTTGACGTACGGGCCGGCGAACTCGACCGCCGCGTAGATCAGCCCGCCCTCCCCGATCCGCCCGACCAGCCACAGCGCGACGTCCCGGGCCGTCGTGCCGGGCGGCGGCGTGCCGACCAGCTCGACGCGCACCGTCTCCGGGACCCGGAACCACGCCTTGCCGTACGGCAGCACGGTGCCGGCGTGCGAGTCGTTCCCCAGTGCGACGGCGAGCGCACCCAGCGTCCCGTGCACGGGTGTATGGCTGTCCGAGCCCACCACGATCGCGCCCGGCCGTACCAGCCCGCGCTGCACCACGGCGTGGTGGATGTTGCCGTTGCCGCAGTCCAGGAGGTGGACGCCGGTGCGGCGGGCCCACGCCCGGTTGGCCTCCAACATCGCCGCCGCGTCCTCCGTGGGCGGGGAGAAGTGGTGGTCGAACACCATCGCCACCCGCTCCGGGTGCCGGACCTCCCCACCTACCTGCTCGTCGAACACACGCGAGGTCAGGTAGCCGCTCAGGTCGTGCATGATCAGCAGGTCGACCTCGGCGACCACGACGTCGCCGGGCTGCACCGACCGGCGTCCGCTCGCCCGCGCGAGGATCTTCTCCACCATGTTCACGTGAGCAGCTCCTTCGGGTCGCTGATCACGCCACGCACGGCCGTCGCCGCCGCCGTGGCCGGGCTGCCCAGGTAGATGCTGCTGTCGTAGCTGCCCATCCGGCCCTGGAAGTTGCGGTTGGCCGTGGAGAACGTGACCTCCCCGTCGGCCATCGCGCCGCCGACGCCCGCGCACGCCCCGCAGCCCGGGTTGGTGATCGTCGCGCCCGCGGCGAGCAGCGTGGAGACGATCCCGTCGCTCGCGGCCTTCGCCATGATCCGGCTCGATGCCGGCGTGACGATCAGCCGCACGCCCGGCGCCACCGTCTTCCCGGCGAGCACGCCGGCCGCGATCGCGAGGTCGTCGTACTTGGCGTTGGCGCACGAGCCGATGAACACCTGGTCGACCTTCGTGCCGGCCACGTCGGTCACCGGCACCACGTTGTCGACGGTGTGCGGCACGGCCACCTGCGCCACGAGCGAGCGTCCGTCCACCCGCTCCACCTGGCGGTACTCCGCGTCCGGGTCAGGCAGGAGCACCTCGTAGGAGCCGCGGTCCGCGCCCGCCTCGTCGAGGTAGGCCAGCGTCGTGGCGTCCGGCGGAACGAACGCGTTCTTGGCGCCCATCTCCATCGCGAGGTTGCACAGCGTCATCCGCTCCGACACCGACATCGCCTCGACGTAGCTGCCGTGGAACTCCACCGAGCAGTACGTGGCGCCGTCCGCGCCGATGTCGCCGATCAGCCGCAGCATGACGTCCTTGGCGTACGTCCCGCGCGCGAGCGGCCCGTCCACCTCCACCCGGATCGACTCCGGCACCTTCATCCAGAGCTTGCCCGTGACCCAGGTGGCGGTGATCTCGCTGAACCCGACGCCCGTGCCAAAGGCGCCGAGCGCCCCGTAGATCGTGGAGTGCGAGTCGGTGCCGATGATCACCTCGCCCGGCTTCACGAGGCCGCGCTCCATCAGCACGACGTGCGCGATCCCCGCGTTGACGTCGAAGAACCTCCTCACCCCGCTGCGCTGCGCGAAGTCCCGGCACAGCGCGTGGTAGCCAGCCGTCTTCGCGTTGTCGGCCGGGGCGATGTGGTCCATGACCATCGCGATCCGGTCGACGTCGTAGAGGTCCGGCCAACCCATCCGCTCGAGCGTGCGGATGCAGCGCCAGCTCGCGGTGTGGCTCATGTACAGGTCGGGGAACGCATCCACGATCTGGCCCGGGGCCAGGTCCTTCTCCCCCGACGCCCGCTCCAGGGCCTTCTGCGCGAACGTCCTACCCACGTTGTCCTGCCCCACGTTGTGCTAGCGCTGCCTGGCTCATGAGATACGGGATGAGCCCGCCCGCCTCGAGGATCACGGTCAACCCGGGTGGGTACGGCGCGAACGCGAACACGTCCGATCCGACCGTCACCGTCCCCGCTGCGTAGTCGACGAGCACCTCACCGCCGTCCTCGACCGCGTCCACGGCGTCCGGGCACTCCACCGCCACGAGCCCGGTGTTGATCGCGTTGCGGAAGAACACCCGCGAGAACGACTTCGCGACCACCGCACCTATCCCGGCCCCGATCAGGCACGTCGACGCCTGCTCGCGGGCGCTGCCGCAGCCGAAGTTGCGCCCGGCCACCACCACGGCGCTCTGCCGCAGCCGCTGCTGGACCTCCGGGCCGAGCGGCTCGAACGCGTGCTCGGCCAGCTCTGCCGGGTCGATGCTCACCAGGTAGCGGCCAGGGATGATCACGTCGGTGTTGACGTCGTCACCGAAGACGATCGCCTTGCCGCCCAGCGTGCTGGTGCTCGTCACGGGCTCGTCTCCTC
Organism: Pseudonocardia hierapolitana; assembly: GCF_007994075.1. NCBI lineage: Bacteria > Bacillati > Actinomycetota > Actinomycetes > Pseudonocardiales > Pseudonocardiaceae > Pseudonocardia > Pseudonocardia hierapolitana. The sequence continues at coordinate 1,116,565 of NZ_VIWU01000001.1, forward strand.
GAGGAACCAGTCGGTCGGCACCTCGTGCCCCAGCCCGCGCTCCTCGGCGAGGGCGAGCGCCCGCGCGCAGACCGCCGCGAACTGCAGGCCCATGCCGGTGTTGTTGGCGAAGATCGTCGTCTCGCCGTCGTCGGCCCGGCCCGGCCGCGTGCCCGCGAGAACGTCGCCCAGCTCGTGGATGTCGTCCCAGCCCATCCGGCCGCGCTCGACCGGACCGAGGATGTCGTACTGCTTGTCGTGGTGCACCTGCTCGCGCGACAGCACGACGACCCGGTCGGCCTTGTCGAACGTCGCGTCGTCCAGCTCGCGGCGGGTCGCCGTGCCGTCCGGCGAGGTGATCGCGGTGACGTGGCTGCCGGGTTCGAGCCAGGCGCCGTCGAAGCACGGGTCCATGGCCGCGGTGGCGCACGTGACGATCCGGCAACCCTCGACGGCCCCGCGTGGGTCGTCGACGGCGACGATCCGCTTGCCGGTGCGCTCGCTCCACGTGGCCGCGAACTTCTCGCGGTTGGCCGGCGTCGGGCTGTAGACCCGCACCTCCTCGATCTCCGGGCGCACCATGAGCAGGCACTCCAGGTGCGCCTCGGCCTGCCAGCCCGAGCCGAACATCCCGGCAACCGCGACGCCGGTGGGTGCGAGCTCGCGGATGCCGAGCGCCGATGTGGCGCCGACCCGCATCTTCTGGATCACCGAGTCGTGCAGGACCGCGAGCGGCTGCAGGGTCGTGAGGCTGTAGAGCGTCACGAGCCCGACGTAGCGCCCGCCCGGCGCGGCCGGGATCAGCCGCCGGCGCTGCACGCCGTTCGCGAGCGTCTCGACGCCGGCGATGTCGGAGGTGATCCGCAGCGCCCACACCCCGCTGCCGACCGTGCCGCCCTCCTGCGACTTGAACCGGAACCGGAAGCCCGGGTACCGCTCGTCCTCCACCGGGAAGTAGGTGTGGTTGCGCGGGCGGTTGGCACCCTTGCCCTGCGCGAGCTCGACGTAAGCGGTCTCCAGGGCCGACAGGCACTCGCCAGGGGTGAGCACCTGTTCGACGTCGGCGTTGGACAGGATCCTCATGGGGCCTCCACGGGCACCGTCTCGGTGACGGCGACCCTGCCGCCGTCGGGGAAGAGCACCTCGACGCCGACCACGACCACGGCGCCGATCGGGAGCCGCTCGGCGGGGTCGGCGTAGTCGCCGCCGGTCGAGAGGTCGGCCTGGTGCACGACCGTCGCCGAGGCGATCACGTCCGCCGGCAACCCGGTCAGGACCTGTTCCGCCGCGGCCACGGGGACGCCGGGTGCCACCCCGGGCGCGACGGCGGCGACGGCAGCGGCCAGCGCGCGACCGAGATCGCCGGCCCACGGCTCGCTCGCCCCGTCGACCAGCCGGGCGCTCCGCACCCAGCAGAACCGGTACTGCCCGGTGACGTCGAGCGCGGCCACCCCGTCCGGGCCGCGGACGACCTCGGCCAACACGTCGGTGAAGCCCGCCCCGCGCAACGCACGCTCGACGAGGGCGATCCGCGTCCCCCCGGCAGCAGCTGCCGCGTCCGTGAGCGCGGCCTCCAGGTGCGCCTGCGCCTCACGCAGCAGCGCCCGCTCCGCCGCCGACGGCACCAGCCGCTGCTCGCGGACCAGCCCGCCGAGCGGGCGGATCTCCCAGCCGGGCGCCGCCGCCCGCACCTCCTCGATCGCCGTGGCCGGCCACAGCGGGGCGTCGACCAGCCCGAGCACGCCCGGCTCGACACCGGCCAGCAGCCCCTCGACCAGTGCGGTGAACCCCTTGCCGCTGCGCAGGTCGGTCAACGTGGAGGAACGGCGCATCCACGGGTGCACCCGCGGCGAGAGCTTCATGAGGAACGCGGGCTCGCCCACGACCGGGACGGCCAGGATGCCCTCGTTCCAGTACAGGCACAGGTTCGTCAGGTAGGCGAGGTCGTCGGAGCGGTGCACGTCGGCGTAGTCGAGGGCGATCGTGATGCCCTCGTCCGCGAGCCGCCGCTGCAGCCGCAGCACCCGCTCGGCCCGCTCCTGCTCCGGCACCTCGGCCGGGTCGAGCACCACCAGTCCGCGTTTCATGCGGCCACCCCCTGCGGCGTCTCGAACAGGACGCGCTCGGTCTCGATCAGGACCTCGTAGCCGGTTGCCGTGACGACGACCGGGTCGCCGAGTACGTGGTAGCCCGCGATCGGCGTGAACGTGTTCGGGTGGACGATGAACACCGACCGCTCCGGGAGCACCGTGTGGTTGCCCTCGATGATCGGCGTCTCGTCCAGGTGCAAGCCGTGCCCGTGGCCGCGCACCCGCGTGTACCTGGCGCCGCAGTACTCGCCGTAGCCGTACTTGCGGAAAACGTCGTTCTCCGCCACCGCGACCTCGTGTGCGGTGACCCCGGGTCGCACCACCGACAGCCCCGCCTCGACCGCCTCGTTGAACAGGTCGAACGAGCGCCGCTGCGCGTCGCTCGCCCGCCCGACCACGGCGGAGCGGCAGATCTGCAGCCAGTAGCCGTTCATCTGCGGCGTCAGCTCGGTGCGCACCATGTCGCCGTCCTCCAGCAGGCGCGGCCCGGGCGGCGTCATGCCCGTGACCTCGTCGCCGCCGGAGGCGATGAGCATGAAGTTGTCCTCGGCGCCGAGCCGCTTCAGCTCGGCCTCGACCTCGGCGACGATCCGGTACTCCGGGAGCCCCGGTTCCAGCACGTCGACGAACTTCCGCCAGCCCGCAGCGCACACGGTCGCGGCCCGGCGCATCTGGGCGAGCTCCCAGTCGCTCTTCACCATCCGCGCGTCGTCGAGCAGCGCAGTGGCGGACACGACCTCCGCGGCCGGCACCGCCGCCGTCACCGCGTCGGCCAGCGCCTGGGGCAGCAGCTCGCGGTGCGCGACGCCGACGCGGGACGGCGCGAGGTCACGCAGCCGCTCGACCAGTGCCGCGGCGCCCGCGATGTCGAGCCGGGCCACGTCGGTGACCCAGCCGCGCTGCGCGATCACACCGAGGTCGGCGAGCCGCGTGGAGAACGCGACGGGCTCGCCCGTCGCGGGGAGCAGCACGAGCGCGGCGCTGCCCGTGACGCGCGCGTCCGTCAGGTAGCGGATGTTCTCCCGCCGCCACCCCGGCCCGTAGGCGAGCAGGACATCGATGCCGTGGTCGGCCATCGCGGCACGTATGCGGGAGTAGCGCAGGTCGTGCTCGGCGTGATCCGCAAGGTCGGATGTCATACCGCTGCTGTCCTCTCTGCTGTCCGGTCGGCGCTCGCGGCGTCCTCCATGCGGATGAAGTCGCGGGTGACCTGCTTCTCGATCTCGAAGAGGCGGTCGTCCTCCGGCACCCGCGGGTACGGGACGTCGATCGCGATGTCCATGTGCGTGGTGCACGGCCGCGCGGTGACGACGAGCATGCGCGTGGACAGGAACACCGCCTCGCGGATGTTGTGGGTGACGAACAGGACGGTGCGGCCGGTCGCGCGCCAGATGTCGGTGAACTCCTGGCGCAGTTTGCGGGCGGTGATCTCGTCGAGCGCGGAGAACGGCTCGTCGGCGAGCAGGAGGTCCGGCTCGATCGCGAGGCCGCGAGCGAGCGCGACGCGCTGTTGCATCCCGCCCGACAGGCGCAGCGGGTAGTAGTCACCGAACTCGCCGAGGCCGACGAGGTCGAGGTAGCGCTGCACGCGCCGGTCGGCCTCCGCGCGGGGGACGTCGAGCTCGTCCAACGGCAGCCGCACGTTGTCGCGGACGGTGCGCCACGGCAGCAGCCGTGGCTCCTGGAACACCACGCCGATGCGCACGGCCGACCGCGACCGGACGCTCACGGTGTGCCCGTTGATCATGATGCGACCCGACGTGACGTCGTCGAGACCGTTGATCATGTTGAGGAGGGTGGACTTCCCGCAGCCCGACGGGCCGAGGATGGACAGCAGGGAGCCGTGCTCCACTGCCACGTTCAGCCCGTCGATCACGGTGAGCGGCGGCTCCCCGCGCCGCGGGAACTGCTTGCGGACGTTGTCGATGACGAGGTAGGGCTCGGCCACGTCGCCTGCTCCTTGGGATGTTCGTCAGTTCTGCATGGAGGGACGCCACCGGGTGAGCCAGTACTCGGTGGGCTTGAGGATCACGAACTCGATGAGCAGCAGGACGATCGTGAACAAGATCGTCCAGGCGAGGACCTGGGTCATGTTGAACAGCCCGAACCAGTAGCCGAGCTGGTAGCCGACGCCGCTGGACAGGCCGATCAGCTCGACCACAGTGGCGATCTTCCAGGCCAGGCCGAGCGCGTAGCGCAGCGCGGCGAGCAGGAACGGGATCACCTGCGGCACCACGAGCTTGCGCAGGATCGAGCTGCGGGAGAAGTGGAAGGCCCGGCCCATGCGGATCAGCGAGAGGTCGATGGCCTTCACGCCCTGCCACATGTTGATCGCGACGGCGGGCACCGCGGTGACGCCGATGGCCACGATCGCGGCGACGTCGTTCAGGCCGAACCAGAGGATCGCCAGGATGCCGTAGACCACGGACGGCACGGTGAAGGCGACGAGCACCCAGCTGTCGAGGAACTCCTCGCCGAACTTCGACAGCCCCATGACCAGGCCGATCACCAGCCCGGCGGCGACGGCGATCAGCATGCCCGCCACCACGCGGTACACCGTGGTCCACAGGTGGAAGTAGGTCTCGGGGTCACCGAGGTTGTCGATCATCGCCCCGATCACCTGCACCGGGCCGGGCAGTACGTTCGGCGACAGGAACAGCGATGCGACGAACCAGACGGCCACGAGCGCGAGCAGCGACAGCGCGCGCAGCCACACGCCGCGCCACGAGCGCCGCGCCGGCGTGACGAGGTCCGCCTCGCGCGCCACCGGCACGACCGGCGTGACGCCGCCCGCGGTCGTCTCTCCGGTCCCCGCCGTGTCGGTGCTCATTCCGCTCCCGTTCGCAGGTCGGTGCGGAAGAGCCCGTCGGGCACCGCCGGCACGAAGTTGTCGGCACCGAGCACCGGGATGAGCTGCTCGATGAGCGCGGCCTCGGCGTCGGCCTGGGCCTGGTTCCAGTCGGCGATGTAGCGCGAGGCCACCCGTTCCTGGAGCAGCTGCGGCGCCCGCGGGTCGGTGAGCTCGACCTTCTTCGCGTAGTCGGCCCAGACACCTGCGTCGCTCTGGATGAACGCGACGGTGTCGTCGAGCGCCCCGCTGAACGCGTTGAGCACCCCGCAGTGCGTTTCGGCGTAGTCGTCGGTGGTCGCGGCGAGGACGTGCCCGGGGAGCTTGCCGAACGTCGACTGGTAGTCCTCGGAGATGTCGCTCAGCACGCGGTACTTGTTCGAGAGCATCGCCTGAACGGTGGCCGTGGTGCCGATCAGCGCGGCGTCGATGTTGCCTTCGTCGAGCAGGCCGAGCACCGCGGCGTCCGGACCCTCGATGACGTCGACGTCGCGTTCGAGGCTCTCGATCCCGTACTTCCCCTTCGCGACCACCGAGGTGATCGCGAACGTCGCGCTGGACCGGCCGCCGAAGACGCCGAGCTTGCGTCCTCGCAGGTCCGAGAAGCTCTGGACGTCCGAGTCGGCGCGCGTGACGACGACGTTGGACGGGCTGGTCAGGACGTCGAAGATCATGGTCCCGCGACCCTGCTGCCGCGCCGTGGCCATCGCGGTGAGGCCGCCGAAACCGACGTCGACGGCCTGCTGACCGATGGCCGCGTGCAGGGCGGCGGGGTTCTGGAAGGAGCTGACCTCCAGCCGAAGGTTGTGCTTCTCGGCGAAGCCCTGCCCCTGCATGACGAACGTGACGAGGTCCTGGGCGCCGGGGTTCACACCCAGTTTCAGGCTCTGCGGCTCGGTCAGCGGACCGCAGCTCGCCGCCGGACCCGCCGCCGCACCGGCGTCTCCCCCGCCACCGCACGCGACGAGTGCGACGCTCACGACGCCCAGCAGCGCCACCTGCCAGCGCCGCTTCCTGGTCCGATCGGACAGCGAACACTTCATCGTGATCTCCTCTCGCGCCCGGCCGCCGCTTCCGCGCGACCGGGGCGGACCTCAGGTCTCGGCGAGGCGAGCCGCTCCCGCCGCAGCGGGCGTGATCGCATCCGGCTGCTGGAAGGCCTCGGTGGCCGCGTCGTAGAGCGCGACCAGCGACTCCTGCAGCACCTCCCGGTGCTCGTCAGCGACGGCACGGAGCAGGCGGTCGTTCACCGCCTGGAGCGCCACGTCGCCCGCCTCCTTCGCCTTGCGCCCCTCCGCGGTCAGGCTCAACACCATCTGACGCCGGTTCTGCGGGTTCACCTGCCGGTTCAGCAGGCCACGGCGCACGAGCCCCTCGACGCTCTCCGAGACGGTCGGGACGGTCAGGTTGCCGAGCGCTGCGAGCTCCGCCATCGACGTGTGGCCCTCGGACACACGTCGCAGGAGGCGGTGCTGGCGGTAGGTGAGCGAGGTGCCCAGCTGCCCGAGCACCCGCCCGTACAGGCGGTTGAGCCGGGCCGACGCCGAGACGAGCAGCACGCCGAGATCCTCCCCGCGCCGATCGTCCTGGCCTGCTGGATTCATGCCGCACCTCAGTAAGGGTCCCTAACAGTTAGGGTCCCATAGTGCTCAGCCCCGCTCGTCGTCGTCAAGCCCTTGACGCGCTCGACAGCCAACGCCTATCGTCTGTCGAAATCAACTTTCCGCTTGCCGGAAGGAAATCTGTCGTGCCCACCGCTGCGCGCGAGTACGTCTCGTTCGAAAACGTTTTCGAACCCCACCGGTCGGCCGGCACAGCCGTCGCGCGGCGGTTCCTGGGCCTCGTGGCGCTCGCCGGACTGTGGGCACTGTGCACGGTCCCCGTGGTGACGTGGCTCGCCGCGAGCGCCGCCCTGGTGCATGCGCTCGACGGCGGAACGCGCTCCCCCACCGAGGCCCTTCACGCGTTCCGGGAGGGCTGGCGCCGCCACCGCCGGCGCACCGTCGCGCTGGGAACGCTGTCACTGCTGGTGCCGGCCGTGCTGGCGACCAACCTGTTGTTCCTGAGCACCCAGGGCGTCGGCCTGGCTGTCGTGCTCGCTGCGGGCACGGTCGTGCTGATGCTGATATCGACGGCCATGCAGCTGGCACTGGTGCCGGTGATCGTGCTCTTCCCGGCCGCCGGACCGCGGCGCTGGCTGCAGGCGGCGTTCGTCGTGGCGTTCCGCGATCCGGTACGCAGCGCCTGCCTCGTGATCGTGACCGCCGCGCTCGTCGCCGCGACCAGCGCGCTCTCCCCGCTCCTCGTCCCGCTGTGCGCGCCGGTCGTCGGCCACCTCGCCATGCGCGCGTGCCTGCGGCAGGTCGTGACCGGTCCCGGCGGCACCCCCGCCCTCCGTTGACGGCCCTACCCCACGCACCCGAGAGGAACCCGAGCGAGTTGTCCGATCCGTACGGAGCGACCGGGCCCTGGCACCGGCGCACCCTGCGCTGGGGCCAGACGAACCTCACCGAGGTCGATCCGCTGCGCTACGACGACGCCTGGTGGCGCCGGCACTGGCGGCGGACGCGCGTGCAGGGCGTGATCGTCAACGCGGGCGGGATCCTCGCCTACTACCCGAGCCGCTTCCCGTTGCACCGCCGGGCCGAGCACCTCGGCGACCGGGACCTCTACGGCGAGATCGTCGCCGCCGCCCGCGAGGAGGGCCTCGCCGTCCTGGCCAGGATGGACTCCAACCGCGCCGACGAACGCTTCCACGCCGCGCATCCCGGCTGGTTCACCGTCGACGCCGACGGCGTGCCCCACCGGTCCGGCGACCGGTTCATCGCCTGCGTCAACAGCCCCTACTACGACGAGTACCTGCCCGGGGTGCTGCGCGAGATCATCGAGCGCAGCGCGCCCGACGGTTTCGCCGACAACAGCTGGAGCGGGCTGGAGCGCGCCCGCATCTGCCACTGCGCGCACTGCGGGCGCGGCTTCGCCGCCGCCGCGGGCGAGCGGCTGCCGCGTACCGCCGATTGGGACGACCCGGTCTACCGGGCGTGGATCCGGTGGAACTACGCGCGGCGGCTCGAGATCTGGGACGCGAACAACCGCGTGACCACGGAGGCGGGCGGCCCGGACTGTCTGTGGCTGGGCATGAACGCCGGAGAGGTCATCACGCAGGGCGAGCGGTTCCGCGACCACCGGGCGATCGTGAAGCGGGCACCGCTGCTCATGCTGGATCACCAGTGGCGCCGCGAGGGCACCGGCTTCCACACCAACGGCGACGCCGCGAAGGTGATCCACTCGCTCTTCGGGTGGGACCGGGTCATCGCCGAGAGCACGGCGATGTACGACGCCGGCCGCCCGACGTTCCGCCTGGGCAGCAAGCCGCCCGCCGAGGCCCGCATGTGGGCCTACGACGGCATCGCCGCAGGGCTCTCACCGTGGTGGCACCACATCGGGGCCGACAGCGACGACCGCCGGCAGTACGCCACGGCCGAGCCCGTCTTCACCTGGCACGCCGAGCACGAGCGCTTCCTCACCGGCCGTACCCCGGTGGCGTCGGTCGCCGTGCTGTGGAGCCAGGACAACCACGACTTCCACGGCCGCGACGCTCCCCGCGAGCGCACCGGGCTGCCCTACAGCGGTGTGGTCGACGCCCTGGTGCGCGCCCGCGTGCCGTACCTGCCGGTGCACGCCGACGACGTGGACGGGCTCGACGTCGACGCCGGCGGGATCCGCGTGCTCGTGCTGCCGAACCTCGCGGCGATGACCGACGAGCAGTGCGCACAGGTGCGCCGGTTCGTCGCCCGCGGCGGTGGGCTCGTGGCCACGGGAGAGACCAGCCGCTACGACGCCGACGGGGTGGCCCGCCCGGACCTCGCGCTCGGTGACCTGCTCGGCGTGCACGCCACGGGTGAGCACCACGGGTCGACGGCGCCGTCCGAACCGAGCTGGGAGTGCTGGGCGGCGCACACCCACCTGCGGCTCCGGCCGTCGACCCGGGGGCGGGGCGACGGACCCGGGGCGGCGGCCGGGAGCGGGGACACCGCGCGCCACGCCGTCCTCGACGGGTTCGAGGCCACCGACCTGCTCCCGTTCGGCGGGCGGATCGAGGTCGTGCACGCACGCGAGGGCACCGAGGTCCTCGCGACGTTCGTTCCGCCGTTCCCGATCTACCCACCCGAGACCTCGTGGATGCGGCGGCCGGAGACGGCCGTCCCCGCCGTCGTCGTGCGGGACGCTCCGGTGACCGGCGGGGGCCGCGTGGCCTACCTCGCCGCCGACGTCGACCGCTGCCACGGCCGCGCCCAGCACCCCGACCACGCCCGGCTGCTGGCCAACACCGTCCGCTGGGCGGCCGGGGCGCCGCAGCCGCTCACGGTCACCGGGCCGGGCCTGCTCGACTGCCACCTCTACCGGCAGGGCGACGCGCTGGTCCTGCACCTGGTCAACCTCACCGGCGACGGCGGGCGGGGGCCGCTGCAGGAGGTGGTGCCGGTCGGGCCGGTCGAGGTCGAGGTCCGGCTTCCCGCGCCCGCCGAGGCGGTCGTGGTGCGTTCGCTCGTGGCCGGCGGCGAGCAGACCCACGTGGTCGTGGGCGAGGTCGCCCGGTTCCCGGTGGCAACGGTCGCCGAGCACGAGGTGCTGCTGGTGATCCCCGAAAGACACCCCGACGATCAAGGAGGTGCTCGATGATGCGTTCCTTCCACAGGGCATGGCGGGCAGGTGCGCTGGCCGCGGCGGTCGGTCTGCTGGCGGCGTGCGGGGGTGGTGGGCAGTCCGACGAGTCCGGCCCCGTCACGATCACGATCCAGGAGTGGAGCCAGATCCCCGGCACCCCGATGGAGCAGGTGATCCAGACCTTCCAACAGCAGAACCCGGACATCAGGGTCGAGCTGGCCCCGCAGATCCCGTTCGGTCCCGAGTACGACACCCGGATGCAGACCCAGCTCGGCGCGGGCACCGCCCCGACGCTCTTCCGGATGAACGACGACTTCCTGACGAGCTTCTCGCGCCAGGGCGTGCTCACGGATCTGAGCCCCTACCTGGAGGGCGTCGACACGTCGCAGTACCTGCAGCCGCTGTTCGACTTCGGGCGCCAGGAGGACGGCACGTACACCGGTTTCGCGGTCGGCACCGGTCCGCGGGTGATCTTCTACAACAAGACGATGTTCGAGGAGGCGGGAGTCCCGCTCCCGCCGAGCACGTACACCGACGAGAACTGGAAGTGGAGCGACTTCCTGGCGGCCGCGAAGGCGCTGACGATCCCCGGTGAGCGGTGGGGCGCGATCGTCTACACCGACGAGGGCTTCGAGAACACCTGGGCGATGAACAACGGCTCGCCCGACGGCGTGTTCAGCAAGGACGGGCACCGCTTCACCCTCGCCGACCCGGTGGCCGCGGCAGGCATCCAGTACGTCGTCGACCTGACCTGCACGGAGCGCGTGCAGCCGCCGTGGTCCGAGCTCACCCAGGACAACGCGTCCGAGGGCCTCTTCGGCCAGGGCAGGGTCGCGATGCTGCACGGGGCGTACGCCACCAACACCGCGATCCGCAGCCTGGTGAACGGGTTCCAGTACGACATCGCGCCGGTGCCGGGCAACGCGGCGCAGGTCAACGAGAACAGCCTCTACGTGTACGTGATCCCGGCGAGCACGCCGCAGCGCGAGGCGGACGGCGCCTGGAAGTTCCTGCAGTACCTCGGCACCGAGGAGGCGGGGGCCGTGCTCGGCCAGGGCGGCTACTACGTCCCGATCAACGCCAAGGGTGCCGACGCGATCAAGCCCGTGCCCGGCCAGGACCCGCAGAGCATGGACGTCCTCGTCGGATCCGCCGCGCACGGGATCGTGCCGAACTTCCCGTCCGACAACGCCTCGCTCGCCAAGCAGCTGTACCGGCCGCAGCTGGAGACGGCCTACAACTGCGACGCCCCGGTGCAGCAGGTGGTCGACGGGGTGAAGGACCAGGTCGAACAGGCCCTCCAGGGGAGCTGAACGCGATGGCAGTGCAGGCCCCCTGGAGAACGCCGGCCCCGCCCGGCACCGCGGCACCGACCCGGCCCCGGTGGACCCGCCGGCAGGTGGTCGAGGGCTGGGTGTTCATCCTGCCCGTGGTCGTCGGGATCCTGGCGTTCCAGCTCGTCCCGGTGCTGGTGAGCGTCTACGCCTCGTTCACGAACTGGACCGGGCTCTCCTCGCCCCGTTTCATCGGGCTCGGCAACTACCTGCGGATGCCGAGCGACCCGCTCTTCGTCAGCACCGTCGTCAACACGCTGTACTTCTCGATCGGCTACATCCCGCTGTCGATCGTCATCGGGCTGGTGCTCGCGCTGCTCTGCCACGGGAAGCTGCGCGGGATGCGGGTCTTCCGCACCGCGTTCTTCGTGCCGTACGTCGTGAACATCGTGGCGGTCAGCCTCGTCTGGTTCTGGTTCTACGCACCGACCCAGGGCGTGATCAACGGGATGCTCTCCACGGTCGGCGTGCAGGGGCCGGAGTGGCTGACCGACCCGGTGTGGGCGATGCCGGCCGTGATCCTCGTGAGCGTCTGGCAGGGCGTCGGATATCCGATGATCGTCCTGCTCGGCGGCCTGCAGGGCATCCCGACCTCGCTCGTCGAGGCGGCGACGATCGACGGGGCCTCGCCGCTGCGCCGGCTGTGGAGCGTGACGCTGCCGCTGCTGTCGCCGCAGCTGTTCTTCCTCACGATCACGCAGACGATCGCGTCGTTCCAGATCTTCGGGATCATCTTCGTGATGACAGAGGGCGGCCCGGCCGGCGCCACCACGGTCTACATCTACTACCTGTACCAGAACGCGTTCGCCTTCGGCCGCATGGGCTACGCCTCGGCGCTGGCGATGGTGCTCTTCGCGTTCATCGGGCTCATCACCTTCATCCAGTGGCGCCTGCAGCGCCGCTGGGTCTTCTACGACTGAGAGGGGGCGATGTCCGTGACCGCCGCGACCACCCGCGTCCTCCGCTACGCGGTGATGACCGTGCTCGCGCTGCTGTTCGTGCTGCCGCTGGTCTGGATGATCAGCACCTCGCTCAAGACCGAGGCGCAGACGCTCGTCGTGCCGCCGACGTTCTGGCCCACCGATCCGCAGTGGGCCAACTACGTCGCGGTCTGGTCGCTCATCCCCCAGTTCCTCTACAACAGCGTGAAGCTCGCCGTGCTCAACGTCGTCGGGCTGCTGTTCGTGGCCTCGCTCGCCGGCTACGCGTTCGGCCGGATAAACTTCCCGGGCCGGGACCTCGCGTTCGCGCTGCTCCTGGCCTCGGCGATCCTGCCGGGCATCGTCTACCTGCTGCCGCAGTACCTGCTGTTCCTCGACATCGGCTGGATCGACACCCACTACCCGCTCTGGGTGCCGCGCGTGCTGACCCCCGTGATCGGGACCTTCCTGCTCCGCCAGTCGTTCCGCACGATCCCGCAGGAACTGGAGGACGCCGCGCGCCTCGACGGCTGCTCGACGTTCCAGATCTACTGGCGGGTGATGCTGCCGCAGGTCAAACCGGCCCTCGCGGCGGTGGGCATCCTGACCTTCCTCGAGTCGTGGAACGACCTGTTCGGGCCGTTGATCTTCCTGAACTCCGAGCACCTGCAGACGCTCCCGGTGGCGTTGGCGCTCTTCCAGGGCGAGTTCTTCACCCAGCTCAACCTGCTCATGGCCGCCGCGACCGTGAGCGTCGTACCGGTGCTGGTGCTGTTCTTCGCAGCCCAGCGCTACTTCATCCAAGGCATCACGATGGACGGGCTCAAGGGCTGAGCGCCCGCCCGGGAAGCGAGGAGACGGATGGGCGAGCAGCCCGACGAGCACCACGCCGCAGCACAGGTCGTCATCGAGGCCGGGGACGACGTGGGCGCCAGCCCGACGGGACGCTGGGCCGTCGAGCACCTGATGGACGTCCTGACCCGGCGCGGGATCGCCGTGGTCCGGGAGCCGGTGGGGCGCGGCGTGCCCGGCGAGCCGCTGCGGATCTCGCTCGCCCTCGGCGGGAGCGGGGCGCCGGGGACGCCGGAGTCGTTCTCCGTCACGCGCCCCGCGGACCGACCCCGGACGATCGGCGTGGCGGGCAGCGACGGGCGGGGCCTCGCCTACGCGGTGCTCGACCTCGCCGACGTCGCGGCGCTCGCCGCCGACCCGCTCGACGCGCTCACCCGCACCGTGCCGGCGGACGGTGCGCCGGCCACCCCGGTGCGCAGCGTCAGCCGCATCTTCGTCAGCGACGTCGAGGACACGCCGTGGCTGCACGACCGCGCGTTCTGGGACGAGTACCTCACCGAGCTGGCCACGCACCGGATCAACCGCCTCCAGCTCGCGTTCGGCATGCAGTACAACTACTCCTACGACCTGAACGTGCGCGACAACTACCTCTGCTTCGCCTATCCGTTCCTCGTCGACGTGCCCGGCTACGACGTGCGCGCGGGCGGTGTCTCCGACGAGGACCGCGCCCGCAACCTCGAGACCCTGCAGTGGGTGAGCGCCGAGGCGAAACGGCGCGGCATCGGCTTCCAGCTCGGGCTGTGGAACCACGCCTTCGAGATGCCGGAGAGCCCGCAGCCCCGCTACCCGATCATCGGCGTGACGCCGGAGAACCACGCGGAGTACGCCTCCGCCGGGCTGGAGGCCCTGCTGCGCGCCTGCCCCGCGATCGACGGGCTCACGCTGCGCGTGCACTACGAGGGCGGCGTGCCCGAGCCCGGCCACGACTTCTGGCGCACGGTGATGGGCGCGGTCTCCCGGGTCGGCCGCCCGCTGGAGATCGACATGCACTCCAAGGGCGTCGACGCCGGGCTGGTCGACGTGGCCCGCGGCACGGGTGCGTCGGTCGTGATCTCGGCGAAGTACTGGGCCGAGCACCTCGGCCTGCCCTACCACCAGGTATCGGTGCGCACGCTGGAGGAGCCGACCGCGGAGCCCGGCACCGGGCTGAAGTCGATCACCCGGTACCAGCGGCGGTTCACGCGCTACGGCTACGGCGACTTCCTGCGGGAGGACCGCGACTACAACCTGCTCTTCCGGATCTGGCCGGGCACCCAGCGCCTGCTGCTGTGGGGCGACCCGGTGCTGGCGGCCGGGTTCGGCCGCCTCTCGACGATCGGCGGAGCGCTCGGGGCGGAGCTGTGCGAGCCGCTGTCGTTCAAGGGCCGCAAGACCAGCGGCGAGCCGGGCGGGCGCGACCCCTACCTCGACCCGGAGCTGCGCCTGCAGGGCGCGGAGTGGACGAAGTACCGCTACACCTACCGGCTGTGGGGCCGGCTGCTCTACGACCCCGACGCCGACCCGGCGTCGTGGCGGCGGTTCCTGCGGCACGAGTACGGGGCGGCCGCGTCCGACCTCGAGGCGGCGCTCGGGGCGGCGAGCCGGGTGCTGCCGCTCGTCACCGTTGCGCACGGGCCGAGCGCGTCGAACAACTACTACTGGCCCGAGATGTACGTCAACATGCCGCTGGCGGGCGGGGCGAGCTCGTGGCACTACCACTTCGACACACCCGAGCCCGGCACCCTCGGCGCCGCAAGCCCCTTCGACCCCGGCCTGTTCGACCGGATCGACGACCACGCCGACGACCTGCTCGCCGGCCGGCGCAGCGGCCGCTACGGCCCGTCCGAGGTGGCGGGGTGGCTCGAGCGGCTCGCCGACGACGCCGAGTGCGCGCTGCGGCAGGCGGTGGCGGCGAGCCCCGACGCCACCGCGCCCGCGTTCCGCCGGGTGGCGGTGGACGTCACGGCGCAGGCCGGGTTGGCCCGGTTCTTCGCGGGCAAGATGCGGGCCGGGCTGGCGTACGCGCTCCACCAGCGCACGAAGGACCCGCAGCACCTGGGTGACGCGGTCACGGCGTACCGGGCGGCGCGCGACGCCTTCGCCGCCGTGGTGGAGGCGACGACCGGCGTCTACCGGCCCGATCTCACGTTCGGCGACCGCGTGGCCGAGCACGGGCACTGGGCGGATCGGCTGCCCGCGGTGGAGGAGGACCTCGCGGCGCTGGAGCTCGAGCACGAGACCGCACTCGCCGCACCGCCCGCCGACGGGGCCTCGGTGGCGGTGCCGCCGATCCCCACCTGCGACCGGCCGGGGCTGCGGCACACGCCGCCCGCCTCGTTCCGCCCCGGCACGGACGTGGTGCTGACGGCCGAACCGGACGGGCCGTTCGACGGCACCGTCGTGCTGCACTACCGCCACCTCAACCAGGGCGAGCACTACCGCACGGTCGAGGTGGAAGCGGGCGCCGCCACCGTCCCGGGCGACTACACCGACTCGCCGTACCCGCTCGTCTACTTCTTCACCATGCGGCACGCGGACGGCGACGCCTGGATCCTGCCGGGGCTGGACGCGACGCTGGCGAACCAGCCCTACCACGTGGTGCGTCAGGAGGCGGGCTGAGCGTGGACCCCTGCCGGGTCACCCGGCGCCTGCCGGGCCGGAGCCGCCGTGGAGTCGCGCTCGACCAGACGCGTGGGGAGCCGCAGCTGCGGGTCGGCGAGGCGGTCGCCCTCCAGCAGGGCGAGGAGCATCTCGACCGCGCGCTGCCCCATCAGCTGCAGGGGCTGCTCCACCGTGGTCAGCGCCGGTCGGCACAGCGCGCTCTCCGGGATGTTGTCGAAGCCGACCACCGAGAGATCGCGCGGTACGTCCAGGCCGAGCGTGAGCGCGACGTCGACGCTGGCGATCGCGGACACGTCGTTCGCCGCGAAGATCGCCGTCGGCGGGTCGGGCAGCTCCAGGAGCGCGCGGGCGGCGTCCTGCAGGTCGGTGGCGCCGTAGCCGCCGGCGCGCACCAGGTCGGGATCGAACGGCACCCCGGCCGCGGCGAGCGAGGCGCGGTATCCGTGCTCGCGCTGGTGGGCGGACTCCAGGTCGCGTGGCGGGCGGCCGAGGAACCCGATCCGGCGGTGCCCGAGCCCGAGCAGGTGGTCGGTGGCCAGCCGAGCGCCGCCCAGGTTGTCGGAGTCGACCGCCGGAAGGCCCGCGCTGCCGATGTGCGAGTCGACGGCCACGACCGGCATCGAGCCCGGCGTCGACTCGACCGTGGGGGTCACGAGCACGGCGCCGTCGATCAGCGTGCCGGACAACCGAGGCAGGTAGCGCAGCTCCCAGCCCATGCGGTCGGCGGCCCGCCCGGCCGCGGCGTAGACGAGCAGCTCGTAGTCGGCCTCGCGGACCGCATGCGCCGCGCCCTTGAGCACCTCCGCGCTGTAGGGCTCGATCTCCCAGACGAGGATGCCGATCACGCCCGTGCGCGGGATGCGCATGCTGCGTGCGACGAGGCTCGACTCGTATCCGAGCTCGGCGACCACCTCGTGGACCCGGCGAACGGTGGCTGCGGCCACGCCGTAGCGATCGTTGATCGCCTTCGAGGCGGTGGCCACGGACACGCCCGCCCGGGCCGCCACGTCCCGGATGGTCACGCGTTCCTTCGCCACCTGGGGATCCTAGTGGCGCCTCGACGAACACCGACGAACGGCGATCGGGGGACTCACCCGTGAAGATCCAACGGATCGAGACGCTGGTCCGCGAGCAGGTCGCCGTGGTCCGGGTGACCACCGACGACGGCGTGGTCGGCATCGGCCAGACCGCCCCCTACCAGGCGGCCACCAGTGCCCACGTGCTGCACACGATGGTGGCGCCGCTGTTCCTCGGCAAGGACCCGTGGGACGTCGAGACGCTGGTGGACGAGTGCGTGCGGGTGCACTACAAGTTCCCGAGCAGCTTCCTGCACCGCGCGCTCGCCGGCGTCGACACGGCGCTGTGGGACGTCCTGGGGCAGGTCACGGGGCAGCCGGTCGCGAAGCTCATCGGCGGCCACGCCCGCGCATCCGTCCCGATGTACGCCTCCAGCATGAAGCGCTCGATCACGCCGGAGGAGGAGGCGGAACGGCTCGCCGGGCTCGTGGCCGCCCACGGCTTCCGCGCCGTGAAGATCCGCGTCGGGGAGGCCATGGGCCGCGACACGGACGCGGCGCCGGGCCGTACCGAGCGGATCGTGCCGCACGTCCGCGAGGTCCTCGGCACCGGTGTGGACATCTCGGCCGACGCGAACGGCGGGTTCTCCGTCGGCCGCGCCATCCGCGTCGGGCGGATGTTGGAGGATCACGGCTACTTCCACTTCGAGGAGCCCTGCCCCTTCCCGGAGCTGGAGCAGACCGCGCAGGTGGCGGCGGCGCTCGACATCCCGGTGTCCGGCGGCGAGCAGGACATCTCGATGCCGCAGTTCCAGCGCATGATCAGCGGCCGCGTGGTCGACATCGTGCAGCCCGACATCGGCTACATCGGCGGCATGTCCCGCGCCCGCAAGGTGGCCGTGCTCGCCGAGGCGGCCGGCATCCCGTGCACCCCGCACTGCGCGAACGACTCGCTGCTGCAGGTGTTCACGCTGCACCTGGCCGCGGCGATGCCCGCCTGCACCCAGTACCAGGAGTGGAGCATCGAGCACACGCCGTGGAGCCAGGGGGTGTACGAGCCGGTCCTGCAGGTCGTGGGCGGCGCGGTGCCGGCTCCGACCTCCCCCGGCTGGGGGGTCACGCTCGACCCCGCCTTCGAGAAGACCGCCGACATCACGACCTCCGCAGCCTGAGCCTCGATTCCGAGAGGGAGAGGATTTTCGATGAAGATCACTGAAGTCGTGCCGTGGCTGGTCGGTTCCGAAAGCACGGGCTGGGGTGAGTACCTGTTCGTGGAGGTGCGGACCGACGAGGGCGTGTCCGGTTGGGGTGAGATCACCACGACGACGCCGACGGCCAACCGCGGGATCGCGGCGATGGTGCGGCAGGCGAGTGACCTGCTCGTCGGGGACGACCCGGCGCGGATCGAGGACACCTGGCACAAGGTGTTCCGGGCGTTCACCTACATGGGCAGCCGCGGGGCGGGCACCAACGTGGTGAGCGCGGTCGACATCGCGTTGTGGGACATCCGCGGCAAGGTCCTCGGCCTGCCGATCTGTGAGCTGCTGGGTGGGCGGGTCCGGGACGACCTGCTGATCTACACCCATCCCGACCAGCGCCGGTTCGGCACCCGGGACGGGGTGGTGGAGGAGATCCGCGGGATCGTCGACTCCGGGCACACCGGTATCAAGTTCGACCCGTTCCCGAACAAGCCGGGGGTGCCGTTGGCCGATGACCGTTATCTCGACGGCCGGATCAGCCGGGGCGAGCTGGGGCAGGCGATGGAGCTGACGGCGTTGATCCGGGAGGCCGCCGGGCCGGATGTGGAGTTGCTGATCGATGCGCACGGCCGGTTCGACGTGCCGAACGCGATCCGGATCGGGCAGGCGTTGGACGAGCTGGGGGGCATCCACTGGTACGAGGAGCCGGTGCCGCCGGAGAGCTACCGGGCGCTGGAGCAGGTGCGTGGGCGGGTGCGGGTGCCGATCTCGGTGGGGGAACGGCTGCACACCCGGTGGGACTTCGTCCCGGTGTTGGAGAACCGGTTGGCGGATTTCGTGATGCCGGACGTGACCTGGACCGGTGGGATCTCGGAGCTGAAGAAGATCGCCACCATGGCCGAGGCCTACTACGTGCCGGTCTCCCCGCACGACGCGGCCGGGCCGGTCAACCTGGTGGCGGGTGGGCAGGTGATGGCCACGGTGCCGAACTTCTACCGGATCGAGTCCAGCCGCCACGACCTGAGCGGCTACAACCGGTTCCTCACCACCCCGCTGGACAACAGCGGCGGCCGGTTGAAACTCCCACCTGGTCCGGGGCTGGGGCTCGAGTTCGACATGGACCACCTGCGCGCCCACGCACGCGACGGATTCCACGGCTGACCCGTTGGCGGGATCGGGAGTGCTGTTGCCCGTCGCTGCCGCCGCGACGTGCCGTGTCGTCTGATCACCCTGCCGGAGAGGTGAACTCCCACACGTCTCCGAGACCGCACGGACACGTGCCGTTAACCTTGGGCTCAAGATCGCTGTGCCCCGGGTGGTGCCGTCCGTCCCGCACCCATCCTCGACCCGGCTGACGACACAGCACGTTCATCCGGAAGGTGAGACATGCGCCGCCGCGCTGCACGCTGCCGTCGCCCAGCCCGAACGGCGCCGATCCCGGCCGGTGCCCGGTGACGCTGGCGCTCACCCGCACCCCCGCGATCTACCCCGCCGCACCTGCGCCGGCCCGCCGCACCCTGCTCGACGTGCTCGCCGACACTGTCGCGACGCACCCCGACGAGGCCGCGATAGACGCCGGCGGCACGGTGCTCACCTACCGCGTGCTGGTCGACGAGGTCGACGCCGTCCGGCGGCGCCTCGTCGATGCCGGCATCGGGGTCGGCGACCGCGTCGGCGTCCGGATCTCCTCCGGCACCGCCGAGCTGTACGTCACGATCCTCGCTGTCCTCTCCGCGGGCGCCGCGTACGTTCCCGTCGACGCCGACGACCCCGATGAGCGGGCCGAGCTCGTGTTCGGGGAGGCGGGGGTGTGCGCGGTGCTCGCCGACAACGGCTCCATGACGAGGCGCAGCTCGCCGATCGGCACACCGGGCACACCCGGAGCGGGACACGACGCGTGGATCATCTTCACGTCCGGCTCGACGGGCACCCCGAAGGGTGTCGCGGTCAGCCACGGCTCCGCCGCGGCGTTCGTCGACGCCGAGGCGCGCCTGTTCCTCGCCGAGGAGCCGATCGGGCCCGGTGACCGCGTGCTGGCGGGGCTGTCGGTCGCGTTCGACGCCTCCTGCGAGGAGATGTGGCTCGCGTGGCGGCACGGCGCCTGCCTGGTCCCGGCGCCCCGGGCGCTGGTGCGTGCCGGGGTCGACCTCGGGCCCTGGCTGGAGGCGCAGCGCATCACGATCGTCTCCACCGTCCCGACGCTCGCCGCGCTGTGGCCACCGGAGGCCCTCGAAGACGTGCGGCTGCTGATCTTCGGCGGCGAGGCGTGCCCGCCCGAGCTGGCCGAGCGGGTCGCCGTCGAGGGCCGCGAGGTGTGGAACACCTACGGCCCGACCGAGGCCACGGTCGTCGCCTGCGCCGCGCAGCTCGCCGGGGAGGGTCCGGTCCGGATCGGGCTGCCGCTCGACGGGTGGGCGCTCGCCGTCGTCGACGGCGCGGGCGAGCCGGTCGCCATGGGCGAGAGCGGCGAGCTGGTGATCGGCGGGGTCGGGCTCGCCCGCTACCTCGACGCGGAGAAGGACGCCGCGAAGTTCGCCCCGCTGCCCTCGCTCGGCTGGGAGCGCGCCTACCGCAGCGGCGACGTCGTCCGCGCCGACGAGGCCGGGCTGGTGTTCCTCGGCCGCGCCGACGAGCAGGTCAAGCTCGGCGGGCGGCGCATCGAGCTGGGTGAGGTCGACGCCGCACTGCTCGCGCTGACCGGTGTCCGCGGTGCGGCGGCCGCCGTGCGCCGCACCCGGGCCGGCAACCAGGTGCTGGTGGGTTACGTGGTGCCGGACGGCGAGTTGGACACCGACGCCGCGGCGCTCGCCCTGCGCGAGCAGCTCCCCGCCGCGCTCGTCCCGCTGCTCGCGGAGGTCGACGACCTGCCGACGCGCACGTCGGGCAAGGTCGACCGGGACGCGCTGCCGTGGCCGCTCCCGGCGACGAGCGGGGCCGACCCCGCCGCCGCGGGCCTGCTGACCCCCACCGAGGGCTGGCTTGCCGAGGGCTGGGCGGAGATCCTCGGCGTGGCGGTGACCGACCCGAAGGCCGACTTCTTCACCCACGGCGGCGGCAGCCTCACCGCCGCGCAGCTCGTGGCGCGGATCCGCACGCGGCACCCTCAGGTGTCGGTCAACGACATCTACCTGCACCCGAAGCTGGGAGCGCTCGCGGCCCGGCTGGACGCGCTGACCGCGACCGGGACCGAGCGGCGCGAGGTCACGCCGATGCCGCGCCGCACGGCGCTCGCGCAGGCGCTGCTCATGACGCCGATGCTGGCGCTGGTCGGCCTGCGCTGGGCGAGCGTCGCCGCCGCGATCTCGACGGTCGCCGCCGCCGCGGTCCCCTGGATGCCCACCGTGCCGTGGTGGTCGCTCGCGGTGGCCTGGCTGGTGATGTTCAGCCCGGCCGGGCGGATCGCGATCGCCGCGGGCGGCGCCCGGCTGCTGCTGCGCGGTGTTCGTCCCGGCAGCTACCCGCGCGGCGGCTCGGTGCACGTGCGGCTGTGGGCGGCCACGCGCCTCGCCGAGCTGTCCGGCGCAACGGGCGTCTCCGGTGCGTCGTGGACCACCCGCTACGCCCGCGCGCTCGGCGCGAAGATCGGCAAGGACGTCGATCTGCACTCGGCTCCTCCCGTGACGGGTCTGCTCAAGATCGGGCGTGGCGCGGCGGTGGAGCCGGAGGTGGACCTCGCCGGCCACTGGGTCGACGGCGACGTCGTGCACATCGGCAAGATCCGGATCGGCGCCGGGGCCACCATCGGATCCCGCAGCACCCTGCTTCCGGGCGCCCGGATCGGCAAGGGCGCAGGGATCGCCGCGGGGTCGACGGTGCGCGGCGCCGTCCCCGCGGGTCAGCGCTGGGCGGGCTCGCCCGCGGAGCGCACCGGCAAGAGCGGTGTGCACTGGCCGTCGACCCGGCCGGCGCACTCGCGCTACTGGGCGCTCGTCTACGGCTTCACGTCGATGCTGCTGGGGCTGCTCCCCGCGGTGGCGGCGCTGCCGGCGCTCATGATCGTCGCGGGCGGGGTCGCCGGTACGACGTCCCCCGCGGAGGCGACGGGCCGGGCACTGCTCGTGGTCGCCCCCGCGACGCTGGCGTACCTGCTGGCGTACGCGGCGCTCGTCGTGGCCGGGGTGCGCCTGCTCGGCATCGGCATGGCGGAGGGTTTCCACCCGGTGCACAGCCGCGCCGGCTGGCAGGTCTGGACCACCGAGCGGCTGATGGGCATGGCCCGCGCGGGCCTGTTCCCGCTGTACTCCAGCCAGTTCACGGCCGCGTGGCTGCGACTGCTCGGCGCGAAGGTCGGCCGCGACGTGGAAGCGTCGACGGTGATCGCGCTGCCGAAGATGACCACCGTCGCGGACGGCGCCTTCCTGGCCGACGACACCATGGTCGGTACCTACGAGCTCTCCGGTGGCTGGATGCACGTGGCGCCGTCGAGGGTCGGCAAGCAGGCGTTCCTCGGGAACTCCGGGATGACCGCGCCGGGGCGGTCGGTGCCCGACCGCGGGCTCGTCGGCGTGCTGTCGGCGACACCGCGCAAGGCGAAGAAGGGCTCGTCGTGGCTCGGCCTGCCGCCCATGCCGCTGCGCAGGGCGGTCGAGCAGGGCGACACCAGCCGCACGTTCCAGCCACCGCGCCGGATCAAGATCGCCCGCGGGCTGGTCGAGCTGTGCCGGGTGGTGCCGGTGATGTGCTCCGTCGCGCTCGCCGTGCTGGTCACCGGGCAGCTCGTGGCGATCCACGCCGCGGCCGGGTTCGTGGTCGCCGCGCTGCTGGCCGGGCCGCTGCTGCTGGCCGCCGGCATCACGGCCGCCGGCGTCACGAGCGTGATGAAGTGGCTGCTCGTGGGCCGGTTCCGCCCGGTCGAGCACCCGCTGTGGAGCTCGTTCGTCTGGCGCAACGAGCTGGCCGACACGTTCGTCGAGGTGCTGGCGGTGCCGTGGCTCGTCGGGCCGGCGAACGGCACGCCCGTGCTCACGGCGTGGCTGGAGACGATGGGCGCGCGCATCGGGCGCGGCGTCTGGCTGGAGACGCACTGGCTGCCCGAGTCCGACCTCGTGCTGCTCGGCGACGGCGCCACCGTCAACCGGGGCTGCGTCGTGCAGACCCACCTGTTCCATGATCGGATCATGAGCATGGACGAGGTGCGCATCGACAACGGCGCCACACTCGGGCCCAACGGGATCATCCTCCCGGGCGCCGGCATCGGCGCGGGGACGACCGTCGGACCGGGATCGCTGGTCACGCGCGGCGACACCGTCCCGGCAGCGACCCGGTGGCTGGGCAACCCGATCACGACGTGGGGCTGAGCAAGCCGACGGCCGGCGCAGCCCGGTCGGACGATCCGTATCTGCCCACCCACGGCAACGGTGGGTACCGGGTCGAGCACTACGAGCTGGACATCGACTACAAGCTCGCGGCCAACCGGCTCACCGGGCGGGCGGTGCTCACCGCCGTGGCCGGCGCGCCGCTGAGCCGGTTCAGCCTCGACCTCTCGGCGTTCCGCGTGCCGCGGGTGCTCGTCGACGGCGAGCCGGCGAAGTTCAGCCACCGCGGGGGGAAGCTGCGCGTCACACCGGCCCGCCCCGTCGAGGGCCGGTTCACCGTCGAGGTGCGCTACGTCGGCAACCCCACACCGGTCTCCAGCCGATGGGGCGACGTCGGCTGGGACGAGCTGACCGACGGCGCGCTCGTCGCGAGCCAACCCGTCGGCGCGCCGTCCTGGTTCCCGTGCAACGACCACCCCTCGGACAAGGCGACCTACCGCATCGCCGTGACCACCGCGGCGCCCTACACGGTCGCCGCCACCGGTGTGCTCACCGCGCGGCGTCGCTCAGCCGGCACGAGGACGTGGGTGTACGAGCTCGCGGCGCCCACGGCGTCGTACCTGGTCAGCGTGCAGATCGGGCGCTACGACGAGGTCGTGCTCGCCGCAGGCCCGGTCCCCCAGGTGGCGCTGCTCCCGGCCCGGCTGCGCAAGAACGCCGCTCGCGACCTCGGCCGCCATCCCGCGATCATGACGACGCTCGAGGGCTTCTTCGGGCCCTACCCGTTCGCCGACTACCAGATCGTCGTCACCGACGACGAGCTGGACGTCCCGATCGAGGCCCAGGGCATGTCGATCTTCGGGGCGAACCACGTCGACGGGCGGCGCACCCACGAGCGGCTCGTCGTGCACGAGCTTGCGCACCAGTGGTTCGGCAACAGCCTCACGATCGCCGACTGGCGCCACATCTGGCTCAACGAAGGCTTCGCGACGTACGCGGAATGGCTGTGGTCGGAGGCCTCGGGCGGCCGCGGCGTCACAGCGCACGCCCGGCAGTGGCACGCGCACCTGGTGGCGAAGCCGGCCGACCTCGTCCTCGCCGACCCCGGCCCGGCGCGGATGTTCGACGAGCGGGTCTACAAACGCGGGGCGCTGGCGCTGCACGCCTTGCGCGGGCGGATCGGCGACGACCGCTTCTTCGCACTGCTGCGGGACTGGGCGGCGCGGTACCGGCACGCAACGGTGACCACCGCGCAGTTCGTCCAGCTGGCCGGCCGGCACGCCGATGAGGACCTCACCGCGTTCTTCACCGCATGGCTGCACCGGCCCGCGCTCCCCGGCATCGCTGTGGAAGGCGACTGAGCGGCCGTCGCTCACGGAGCGGGTGACCGGTCGGTCAGGGCGCGGCGGCGAGTACGACCGCCTGAGCGCTGTCGACCGACAGCCGCTCCTGTCGGATCCGGTCGATCAAGGCGAATCGTTCATTCCGCGGTGGCCCGCCCGACCGCGGTGCGACGGACACGCGGCACCCGAGCCGATGAGGGTGTTTGATCGCGGTCGCTCCCTCGGAAGGATCACCCATGGCTCGATGGTCGGTCTCCCGCCGGACACTGCTGGTCGCAGTCGGTCTCGCCCTCGTCGCCGTGGCCGTGGCTGCGCTCGTGATCCCCCGCAGGAGCGTCGCGCCGCCGCTGGTCGACGTGCAGCTGCTCGCGCTGAACGACTTCCACGGCCACCTCGAGCCCCCGAGCGGGTCCAGCGGGCAGATCGACGGGGTCGACGCGGGTGGCGTCGAGTACCTCGCCACCCAGCTGCGGCTGCTGGCCGAGGAAGTGCAGCGGCCCGACACGCTCACGGTCGCGGCGGGTGACCTCATCGGCGCGTCCCCGCTGCTCTCGGCGGCGTTCCACGATGAGCCGGCGATCGAGGCGCTCGGGCTCGCCGGGCTCGACCTGGCGAGCGTCGGCAACCACGAGTTCGATGAGGGCTCGGACGAGCTGCTGCGCATCCAGAACGGCGGCTGCCATCCCCAGGACGGCTGCGCCGACCCCGCGCGGCCCTACACCGGCGCCCACTTCCAGTACCTGTCGGCCAACGCCTTCGTCACCGCGACCGGCGAGCCGCTGCTCCCGCCCTACGCGATCCGCGAGGTGCAGGGGGTACGCATCGGTTTCATCGGGATGACGCTGGAGGGCACGCCCGCCATCGTCACGCAGTCCGGCATCGAGGGCCTCGACTTCCGCGACGAGGCCGACACGGCGAACCGCTACGCCGCCGAGATGCAGGAGCAGGGGGTGCAGGCGATCGTCGTGCTGCTCCACGAGGGCGGCACCCAGGCAGGCGGCGGAGGCATCAACGACTGCACGAACCTCACCGGCCCGGTCGTGGACGTCGTCGGTCGGTTCTCCGGCGCCATCGACGTCGTGGTCAGCGGACACACCCACCAGGCGTACAACTGCGTGCTCGACGGACGCGTGGTCACGAGCGCGAGCTCGTTCGGCCGGCTCGTCACCGACATCGACCTGCGCATCGATCCGTCCTCGGGCGAGGTGGTGGAGGCGCGGGCGCGCAACGTCGTCGTCGGCCGTGACGTGGCCCCCGACGCTGCGCAGAAGGAGCTGATCGGCTACTACCGGACGCTCCTCGGTCCCGTCGCGGCCGAGGAGGTGGGCGAAGCCAGCGGGCCGATCACCCGGGCCGCCGCGCCCTCGGGCGAGACGCCGCTGGGGAACCTCACCGCCGACGCCCAACTCGCCGCCACCGACGACGAGGAGGGTGCGGTCGCCGCGTTCATGAACCCCGGCGGCGTGCGCGCCGACCTGGACGCCGGACCGGTGACCTACGAGGAGGCGTTCACCGTGCAGCCGTTCGGCAACTACCTCACCACGCTGGACCTGACCGGTGAACAGCTGGACTGCCTGCTCGAGCAGCAGTTCGTCACCGAGCGGATCCTGCAACCGTCGGCCACGGTGCGCTACACCGTCAGGCAGGCCGGGACCCCGGGATCCGCCGCCGACCCGTGCGCGGGCACGAAGGTCGACGGGATCACGATCGGCGGCTCCCCGGTCGACCCCGGCGGGACGTACCGGATCACGGTGAACAGCTTCCTCGCCGGCGGCGGCGACGGCTTCTCGGTACTCCCCCGGGCCACGAACGACGTCGTCGGCGGCGCGGACGTGGACGCGCTCACCGCCCACCTCGGCGCGAACCGCCCCGTCGCCCCGCCGGCAACCGATCGGATCACTCTCGGCTGAACGGACAGCCGTATGGCATGACCGGCCTTTCGGGGAAATACCCGGTCAGGTCTCGCTCCGCTCCCGCACATCGAGCACGACGCGACCAATGATCTCGTACCGGCTGGGCGCGTACTTGCGCATCACCAATGCGAAGGCGACACCGCCGATTCCGACGATGGCGACGATCCACGGAGACAGGGCGAACACGATGTCGTTCGCCGCGGCGCCCGCCGCGAAGTCGCGGTTGTCGATGAGCAGCCAGATGACGTAGATCATGCCCAGCCCCCCGATCAAGGGAGCGAGGAAGGTGGTGAACCAGTGCGCGTCGGCGGGGCGGTTGCGGTGGAAGTGGAAGTACGCGATGCACGCGAAAGCGGCGAGCGCCTGGACGGCGAGGATCGCGGTGGTTCCGAGCAGCGCCATGAGTGCGTACAGCTGCCCGTAGGGGTCCCGATCGGTGGCGAAGAACCAGAGCACGATGATCGCTGCGATGCCCGACTGGACGAAACCGGCGATGTAGGGCGAACCGTGCCGGGGGTGCGAAGCTCCGAGGGTGCGGCCCAGTCCGGGCAGGGGATCCTCTCGGCCGATGGCGTAGAGGTATCGCGAGGCGCAGTTGTGGAACGCCATGCCACACGCGAGCGAGCCGGTCATCAGGAAGAACTCGAACGGGACGCTGGCCCAGCTGCCCAGGTTCTGCTGCAGGGGGCCGAAGAAGATCTGCCCCGCGGTGGCGCTGTCCTGGGCGAGTGCGACCGCTCGGTCCGGACCGGTGCCGACGATCGCGGCCCAGGACACGATCACGTAGAAGATCCCGACGCCGACGACGGACAGCATCGTGGCACGGGGGATGAGCTTCGTCGGGTTGCGCGACTCCTCGCCGTACATGGCGGCGGATTCGAAGCCGACCCACGACCAGAAGGCGAAGAACAGGCCGATCCCAGCGGAACCGGCGACGGCCAGCACCGCGCCGGCGTTGTTCGGGTCCGGCACGGTGCCCTCCAGGTTCTGGAAGGCGTTGAACGGGTTGAGCGACTGCAGGGACCAGCCCTCCGGACCACCGCCGGCGAACAGGACGCCCAGCACCAGCAAGGCCAGCATCACGATCTCGGCCACGAGGAAGAACCCGAGGACGCCGGCCGCCATGTTGATCTTGAAGTAGGTGGCCAGCGCGTTGATCACGAGCATGAGCACCGCGAACCAGATCCAGGACACCTCGACGCCGAGGTGGGTGGAGGCGAAGCTGCTCGCGAAGAACGAGAAGATCCCCACCAGCGATGCCTCGAACACCACGTACGCGAGCGTGGTGAGAGCGCCTGCCCCCATGCCGATCACGCGGCCGAGCCCGTAGGAGATGAACCCGTAGAACGCGCCTGTCGCGGTGATGTGGCGGGCCATGGCCGAGTAGCCCAGCGCGAACAGGCTCAGGACGATGGTGGCCACCAGGTAGCCGGCCGGCGCGTAGGCGCCGTTGCCGAAGCCGACCGCGATCGGCACGTTGCCCACCATCGCGGTGATCGGAGCCGCCGTCGCGACGGCCATGAAGACAACTGCCACGAGACCGACCGCGTTCGGCTTCAGGCGTTGTACTCCGGCGTGCGTGCTCCGAATCACCGGTCCGGAATTCGCTGCAGGCATGGTCTCCACTCTCGTGTGATATGTCCACTGAGGAACGCGCGCCGAGTGAAGCACATGATCACGGATCCTCCGATGGACCACAAGGCCCAACTTTCCTCGCGTTCGGGTCAGGGCCGTTCATTTTGGGGGAGAGACACTCACAGTGTGAGCATGCAACGTCCAGTGAAACGCTTTTCACGAATGAAACGCTTTTCACTGGCCGTGGTTGACAGCTCGCGGGAACTCCCGACAGGCTTCGTGCGGCTGGATCGACACCGGCTGCATCTGCGCCGGCGCCGGCGCATCGGGGAGGACGATGGAGGTCGACGATCTCGTGCGGTTCGGCTCCAAGGCTGAGCTGCTGGAACGTGCCGCGGAGTACTGGAATCCCGACAAGACGGCGTTCTGGGTCGGCAGCGGCATCGATCTGGTGATCGACCGCCGAGAGGGCTACCTGTTCTGGGACATGGATGGCCGGCGGCTGATCGATGTGCACCTCAACGGCGGGACCTACAACCTCGGTCACCGCAACCCGGAGGTGATGGCCGCGGTCACCGCGGCGATGGGACGCTTCGACATCGGCAACCACCACTTCCCGTCGCTCGCCCGCACCGCGCTCGCGGAGGCGCTGGTGCGCAGCGCCCCGGCGACGCTGACGAAGGTCGCGTACGCCTCGGGCGGCGGAGAGGCCGTCGACATCGCGCTGAAGAGCGCGCGTCACGCCACGGGCAGGCGCGGGATCGTCTCGGTGGTGAAGGCCTACCACGGCCACACCGGACTCGCCGTCGCGACCGGCGACGAGCGGTTCTCCAGGCTGTTCCTCGCCGACCGCCCCGAGGAGTTCCGGCAGGTGCCGTTCAACGACCTGGAGGCGATGGAGCGTGCGTTGCGCCCGGGGGACGTCGCGGCGGTGGTGATGGAGACGATCCCGGCCACCTACGGCTTCCCGCTCCCGGAGCCGGGCTATCTCGCGCAGGTCAAGGCGCTCTGCGAGCGGTACGACGCGCTGTACATCGCCGACGAGGTGCAGACCGGGCTGATGCGCACCGGGGAGCTGTGGGGCATCACCAAGCACGGTGTCGAGCCCGACATCCTGGTCACCGGCAAGGGCTTGTCCGGGGGCGTGTACCCGATCGCGGCGGTCCTGCTGAGCGAGCGGGCCGGGGCGTGGCTGCACCAGGACGGGTTCGGGCACATGTCCACCTTCGGCGGCGCCGAGCTGGGCTGCATCGCCGCGCTCGCGACACTGGAGATCACGCTGCGCCCCGAGGTGCGCTCGACGGTGCACTACATCGCCGACGCCGTCGGCGCCGGGCTGCGGGCCATCCGCGACGACCACCCGGACTGGTTCACCGGCATCCGCCAGGACGGGGTCGTGCTGGGCCTGGAGTTCGGCCATCCCGAGGGCGCCAAGCACGTCATGCGCGAGCTCTACGAGGTGGGCGTGTGGGCGATCTTCTCCTCGCTCGATCCGCGGGTGCTCCAGTTCAAGCCCGGCATCCTGCTGACCCCTGACCTGGTCGAGGAGCTGCTGGACCGGGTGGCCGTGGGTGTGTCACGCGCCGCGCGCCGCGCCACACCCGTGGCACAGGGCACCGCGTGACGGCGCAGGTGACGACCAGCGAGCACGTCCTCGGCCGGGCACGCTGGGCCGCCCGGGCCTACCAGCGCTACCCCGCCACCGAGGTCGCGCGCATCGTGTCGGCCGTTGCCGCCGCGGCGCAGACGAACGCCCGCAGGCTCGCCGAGTCAGCGGTGGCGGAATCGGGTCGCGGGGTCGTCACCGACCGGACCCGGACCCACACGGCCTGCGCGAACGCTGCGCATGAGTTCCACGACGGACCGGACCTGCTGAGCCCGCGCATGAACCCGGCGCGGGCCCTTGTCGAGATTCCCCGCCCGGCGGGGGTCGTGCTGTCGCTCCTGCCCGCCCATTCCGCGTTCGCCCATGGCTGCGTCGCGGCATTGTTCGCGCTGATGACGCGCAATGCGATCGTCATCCGGTGCCCGGCAGGCGAGCCCAGCTGCGCTGAGGGCGTCCGCCTGCTGGCGACGTCGGCGGTCGCGGCCGGTGCCCCGGACGGCGTCATCCAGTGCCTCACCGAGCAGCCCCCGCCCCCCGCCACCGACCTCCTGACGCACGGACGCG
Source organism: Pseudonocardia hierapolitana (assembly GCF_007994075.1). Classification (NCBI taxonomy): domain Bacteria; kingdom Bacillati; phylum Actinomycetota; class Actinomycetes; order Pseudonocardiales; family Pseudonocardiaceae; genus Pseudonocardia; species Pseudonocardia hierapolitana. The sequence continues at coordinate 1,146,328 of NZ_VIWU01000001.1, forward strand.
TCGACCTCGTCGTGGCAACCCCCGTCCCCACCGCCGAGGCCGCCCCGGCCGCAGGCGGCGTGCCGGTCCTCGTCGACGCGGCGGTCGACCCGTCGGCGGTGGCCGCGCAGCTGATGGACAGCGTGTCGTTCGACAACGCCCTGGTCGGCGGCACCGAGTCGGTGCTGGTCGTCACGGACGGGGTCGCCGAGCCGGTCACGGCCGAACTCAGCCGCCGCGGCGCCGCGGTGCTCGACGCTGCGGCGGCCGGGCAGCTCCGCCGGTACCTGTTCGCGGACGGGACACCCGCCCCGGACGCCGCCGGGCGGGACGCCGCCTGGATCGCCCACCGCGCCGGAATCCGCGTCGACCCGGCGACCCGCGTCCTGGTCGCGCCGTTCGATCTCGCCGTCCCCGAAGAACCGTTCGTGCGCGGGTCGCGCGCGCCGGTACTGGGCATCGTGCGGGTGCCCGACGTCATGCGGGGCGTGGCAGCGGCCCGATCCGTGGTGCGCGCCCGGGGCGCCGGGCTCGCCGCCGCCGTGCACTCGACCGATCCGGCCGTGATCGCGCGGTTCTGCACCGAGGTCCCGGTCGCCCGGGTCGTGGTGAACGCCGCGTGCACGACGGCGGGCCGTGACGGGGACGCCGGGCTCGTCGACGCCGTCGCGGCCGGCATGACCATTGCCGGCCGGCAGTCGCCCGGGCTGCGGCCCGAGGATCTGCTGAGCTGGACCACGGTCACGTCGACCGGCACACGGCCCGGCGTGATCGCACAACTCGCCACGATGGAGTCACGGGTGGCCGAGCACGGTCCCGTCCCGCCGTACCCGGTTGCATCCAACGCGAGGGAGGGCGGGCGGTGATCGAAGACAAGGCGATCGAAGACAAGGCGATCGGTGCCAAGGCGATCGAGGACGAAGCGGCTGCGCGGGGCGACGACCGGGTCGCGGATGCTGCGCTGGACAGATACGGGCTGTCCGCGCAGCGGACCAGGCGACTGATCAACCTGTCGGAGAACGCCACGTACCGGATCGACGATCCCCGGACGGGTCGCAGCGGCATCCTGCGGGTGCACCGGGCCGACTACCACGACCGGGCGGCGATCGAGTCGGAGCTGGACTGGATGGCGGCTCTCGGCGCGGACACCGACATCTCGACGCCGTCGGTGGTGCCGACGCGCGACGACGACCGTGTCGTCACGGTCGATGTGGACGGCGTCGCGCGACACGCCACGCTGTTCACGGTCGTCCCGGGTGCCGAACCCGACGATGCGCAACTCGGCGCGGGAACCTTCGCTGCGCTCGGCGCCATCACGGCCCGGCTGCACAGGCACGCGCGCGCGTGGCGACGCCCGGCCGGCTTCTCGAGGTTCTCCTGGGACTGGCCGAACTCGCTGGGCGCGAGCGCCAGGTGGGGGCGCTGGCAGGACGGCATCGGCGTCGGCGATGCCGAGCGGGCCCTGCTCGCCCCGGCCGCCGAGTTGGTGCGCGCCCGGCTCGCCGAATACGGCACATCCCCGGATCGCTTCGGGTTGATCCACGCCGATCTGCGAGCGGCGAACCTGCTCGTCGACGGCGACCGGCTCCACGTGATCGACTTCGACGACTGCGGCTTCTCCTGGTTCCTCTACGACTTCGCTGCCGCTGTCAGCTTCGTCGAACACGACCCTCGACTGCCCGAGTGGCAGGCAGCCTGGCTGCGCGGCTACCGCACGGTGGAACCGCTCGACCCCGCCGACGAACAGATGCTCGCCACGTTCGTGATGATGCGCCGGCTGATGCTGGTGGCCTGGATGGGCTCGCACGCGCACTCCCGGGAGTGCCAGGAGATCGGGCCGGGCTACACCGCGGACTCCTGCACGCTCGCGCGGCGCTACCTGCAGTCGGCCGGGCACTCGCTCGGCCCGGACAGCCGGGCACCTGGCCAACCCCACGACGACACCCTGACGACCCCGCCACGGAGTTGATGCTGATGTTCACCTCGATCGCCGGCCGTTCGGTCGTCGTCACCGGAGCGAGCCGGGGCATCGGCCGCGGCATCGCGGGCGTGTTCGCCGCCGCGGGCGCCCGGGTCCTGGTCGTGGGCCGCGACGAGGACGCGCTCGCGTCTACGGTCGCGGAGTTGACGCAGGCCGGGGGCGAGGCGTCGGCCGTCGTGTGCGACGTCCGCGACCGCGAGCAGTGCGACGAGATGGCGCGCACCGCGCTCGCCCGGCACGGCGGCATCGACGTCCTGTGCGCCAACGCGGGGATCTTTCCCTCCGCCCGCTTGGAGGACATGAAGCCCGCGGATCTGGACGAGGTCCTGGCCACCAACCTCAAGGGCACGGTGTTCTCGGTCCAGGCCTGTCTGCCCGCGCTGACCGAGTCGGGCCGGGGTCGGATCGTGGTCACCTCCTCGATCACCGGGCCGATCACGGGCTACCCCGGCTGGTCCCACTACGGCGCCAGCAAGGCCGGCCAGCTCGGGTTCATCCGCACGGCGGCCATGGAACTGGCCCCGCGAGCCGTGACCATCAACGCGGTGCTGCCGGGCAACATCGTCACGGAGGGGCTCGAGGACCTCGGGCAGGACTACCTCGACCAGATGGCGCGATCAATCCCGCAGCGCAGGCTGGGCACGCCGGCCGACATCGGAAACGCAGCTCTGTTCTTCGCGACCGAGGAGGCCGGCTACATCACCGGTCAGTGCCTCGTCGTCGACGGTGGCCAGGTCCTTCCCGAGTCGCTGATGGCCCTCGACGAGATGTGACCTCGTTCTGGCGGCGGGCTAGGAGGGGCGGTAGTGATATCGGGCCACCGGCAGCGGCAGCCGGGCGCGGACATGGACGATGGTGATGGCGATCCCCATCAACACGAACCCGATACCGCCGAGGTCCGCCAGACCCGTGAAACTCATCGCGAGTAGGGGTCGCCGCCGGCCGCGATCGTGCGGAGCGCGGCTTCGAGGTGGCCGTGCAGTATCCGGAACAGCCCTGGCCCGAAGCTGATCCGCGCGACCCCGGCCTGGGCGAGTTCGGTGAGCGATGGCCCGCTCGGAAGGTAGGCGACGTTGACCGGCACGCCGATCTCGTCGACGAGCGCCCGAGCCTCGGCGAGCTCCAGTCCGTCGACCACGAGCGGGTAGACGCAGTCGGCGCCGGCCTCGGCGTACGCCTTTCCGCGGCGCACGGCCTCGGCGATCCGTTCCTCGCGGGATCCTGAACCGTGCAGGAACACGTCCACCCGGGCGTTGATCACCAGTTCGGGGGCGGCCGCCCGGACACCGGCGAGCAGCTGCGCCTGTTCCCCGACCGGCACGAGCTCGCCGGTCCGGGCGTCGGAGTCCTCCAGGTTGCAGCCGACGGCGCCGGTCGCGAGCAACTGGGCGGCGATCTCTTCGGCGGGCAGCCGGTAGCCGCGTTCGATGTCGGCGGTCACGGGAACGTCCACGGCCGCAGCAATTCGGGCCACGGCGGCGAACATCTCGTCCGGCGGCGTGTTCTCGTGGTCGTCGAAACCGAGGCTCGGGGCGATCGCGGCGCTCGCGGTGGCGACGGCGGGGAATCCGGCTGCCACCACCGCGCGAGCTCCGGCGGCGTCCCACACGTTCGGCAGGACCAACGGTTTGCCCGGCACGTGCAGCGCGCGCAGCCGGTCGGCCAGTTCCGTCGCGGCGGCGGTCACGAGAACTGTCCCGGGGTGTACTGGCCGGGCGGCACCCGCGCCGGGATCGCCACGCGGTTCCAGGTGTTGATCAAAGCGACCGCCCAGACGAGCTGGACCAGCTCGTCCTCGGTGAAGTGCGCCTCGGCCGCGGCGAGCGCCGCGTCGATCGCGGCGTGGTCGAGCGTTGTGGCAGCTTCGGCGTACGCCAGCGCCGCCCGCTCGCGCGCGGTGAAGAACGGCGTCTCGCGCCAGGCGGCAAGCGCGTGCATCGGCTGGTGGGTTTCGCCGTGCGCCTCGGCATCGATCGTGTGCATGTCCACGCAGTACGCACAGCCGTTGAGCTGCGAGACGCGGATGTTCACCAGATCGACGAGCGAGCGTTCCAGGCCGTGGTTCTCGGCGGCCCGGCTGAACTGCAGCAACGCCTGGAACACCGGCCCGGCGACGTGCCGACCCAGGTCGAGCCGCGGTGGGATCTCGACTCGTTCGGTCGTTTCGGTCGTCATGCTTCGACCCTAGGAGCGATTGGCACAGTTGGTATGGTCCAAGTTCATGCCGTCCGAATGGGCCAATGTGCGGGGTGGTCTCGACCTCCACCTCGACTTCGACCCGGCCGGCCACGGCCGCCGCGCCGGGCTGGAACGCGCGCTGCGCGCAGCGATCCGGGACGGCCGGCTGGCGCCCGGCACCCGGCTGCCGCCGACCCGTGTCCTCGCCGGGGAGCTCGGGGTGGCCCGCGGCACCGTCACCGCGGCCTACGACCAGCTCGTCGCGGAGGGCTACCTGTCCGCGCGGCGCGGGGCGGGCACCGTGATCGCCGACGTGCCGGTCCCTGCGGGGAACCGCGCGGAACGCCAGACCCGGGCTGTGCCGCCCGTGCCGCCGGTCCGGCACGACTTGATGCCGGGACGGCCGGACGTCTCGGCGTTCCCGGTGCAGGCGTGGCTGCGCGCCGCGCGCGCCGTGCTGCCCCGCGTGGAGACGGCGGCGTTCGCGATCGGCGACCCGAGGGGGCGCCCAGAGCTGCGCTCTGCGCTCGCCGAGTACCTGGGCCGTACCCGGGGCGTCATCACCGACCACGACAGCATCGTGATCACGTCCGGTTTCATGCAGGCGCTCGGGTTGATCGCGCGGGTCCTTCACGACCGCGGGTGCGCTGCCATCGCGATGGAGGACCCGTGCGTGCCGTTCCACCGCGAGGTGGTGCGCCGCGCCGGGCCGGGAGTCGTGCCGCTCGCAGTCGACGAGATCGGCGCGAGCAGCGACGTTCCCGCCGACATCGGCGCGGTTGTGCTGACCCCCGCGCACCAGGCCGGGCTCGGTGTGGTGCTCGGCCCCACCCGGCGGCGGGCGCTGATCGACTGGGCGGTGTCCACCGGCGGGATCCTGGTGGAGGACGACTACGACGGCGAGCTCTGCTACGACCGGCAGCCGCCCGGCGCGCTGCAGGGCGTCGCCCCGGAGCACGTGGTGTATGCCGGCACCGCGTCCAAGACGCTCGGCCCTGCGGTCCGCCTCGGCTGGCTCGTCCTGCCCTCGCGACTGGTCGACGCCGTCGCGGAGGCCAAGTTCTACGCCGACGCGCAGACCGAGTCGATCGGCCAGCTCGTGCTCGCCGAGCTCATCCGGGGCCACGACTACGACCGGCACGTGCGGGCGCAGCGGCTGAAGTACCGGCGCCGGCGCGATGAGCTGCTGCGCCGGCTCGCCCGTGACGTGCCGGAGGTCCGGGTGCGCGGGGCCGCCGTCGGCGTCCAGCTGCTGCTGGAGCTCCCGGCCGCGGGACCCACCGAGGATGAGGTCGTGCGCCTCGCCGCCGGGCGCGGCGTGCGGATCGTCGGGATGCGGGCTGCCTGGCATGACGACCGGCCGACCCGGCCGGGCGGCATCGCGGTCGGGTACGCCACCCCAGCCGCCCATGCCTGGTCGGACGCGCTCGACGCCTTGATCGACGTGCTGCGCACCGCCGTTTCGGCTCACGCACCCGGTCTGCGCCGACGCGGCTCATCGACGGGAGGCGTGGGCGGAAACGGGGTGCGCCGGCCGGAACGGGGAGCGTGAGCCGGCGGAACGATCGAGCCGATACCGCTGTTGTACCGGTGCGATCGTCCATCGCGGCGAGGGCGCCGCCTGGGCGTCGCCAGCAGGTCGGAGCTGTTCAGGGCGCTCCTAGGGGCCGGACTGAGCGGCCGACTGGATGGCCACCGCGTCGGCCAGTTCCGCACGCAGCGCAACGGTGTCGGGGTGGGCCGGCCCGCGCACCGACTCCGTAGCCGAGTAGGCCAGCTGCAGCTGGGTCACAGCGTGGTCGACGTGGCCGAGCGCGAGGGCGACGTCCGCGGCCACCGCCCGGACGACCGTGGTCATGTAGTCGCGAGGCCCGAAGGCCGCTTCGGCGTCGTGGAGGAGCCGGTCCAGCGCCGCGAAGGCCGGGCCGAGGTCGCCCGCTTCCGCGCCGTCGAGAGCCAGCCCCAGGCGGGAGACCAGCGTGTCGGGGTGGCCGGGGCCGAGGGCGAGTGCCCGCTGCCGCGCGACCCGCGAGTGCATGGTGAACGCGTCGGCCGTGCGTCCGGATAGCCGCAGCATGGTGCCCAGTGCATCTCGCGCGTCGAGCGTGCGCGGATGCCCATCCCCGAACACCGCGACGCGCGAGGCGAGGTTCGCCTCGAGCAGGCCCACCGCTTCGGCCAGCCGACCGGCGCACGCTTGGGCGATGGCCAGGTTCCCGGCGGCGACGAGCGTGTCCGGGTGCTGCGGCCCGAGCGCTTCCGCGCAGTCGGCGACCACATCGTGGAGGGTCTCGACGGCCTCGTCCGCCCGATCCTGATGAACGAGGTCAACCCCCGCCGCGTTGCGTTCCGCCAGCGCCAGCCAGCCGACGGCCGCGGTGTCCTGCCGACCTCCGTGGAGGGCCTGGTCGAGCGCGGCGCTCTGGGCGAGAAAGGCCGAACCCTTGAACCGGCCTCCGTCGAGACCGCCGCCGGCGGATGTCATCTGTGGGCACTCACCGGCCGCCCAACGCCACCGACGCCGCGGCGACCGTCGCGGTCAATCCGGCCACCACCGCCTGCAACGCCGACGGCAGGTAGGTGCTCAACTCTTTGAGCACGTCCCGCGCCTCGTGGACCTCGAAGACCCGCTCGGCACCCAGCGCGCCGACCATCGACGCGAGAGTGGCGCCGGCCAGGTCGAACTCGGCGGGATGGGTGAGCATGTGCCGCACCCGGTTGCGCGAGCTGCTGGCCCGCAACAGATCGACCGCCGGGAACCGGTCCGGCTTGCGACCGCGCAGGCCCAGCGACCCTCGCTCGTGCCGCACCACTCCGGCGTCGACGAGCTCCCGCACGACGAGGTCGGTGACGGCCTCACCCAGGGAGCCCACCCACGTGCGCACGGAGTAGGTCTTCGGTTGATCGGCGACACATCCGCGGACGTAGTCACCGACCCGGTCGGTAGGCCCGGCCTGTACCTGGTCCGCCACCACCACGTGATCGTCGATGACCCCGAGCCGTCGGCCGATGACGAGGTCGGCGAGCTCGGCAGCGGATACCCCGCACTCCAACAGCTCCTGGCTGACCTCCCCCTTCCCGGTGAACGGGTCATGGAGGAGCAGGAAGAGCTGGCATGACAACTTCGTTGTCTGCTTCATAGCGCGGATGACACTAGCGAAGCGGTCTCGCTGCCGACAGCCCGGCCCCGACATTTCGACGCGACATTGCGTAAAGCGTTTCATTCCTCTGATCTGACAGCGATCGAACGCAGGGGCGGCAAGTCGTAGTACATTGCGCCGACCCCGCCAGGGCCGCTGTAGCGCACTTGCAGCGCGACAGCTCTCCCCACCGCCGCCGCGGCGCGGGCCGCTCTGCAGCGCGTGTGCCCGGTGCGCCCCGGCACCCCGCAGCTGCGCCGCGATGTCGCGATCAGGCGATCCGAGCGCCGCGAGGCCGGCCCCCTCCCGCTCCCCGTCGGGTGTGCAGCTCAGCGATTTCGGCAGGACGTCGGACAGCACGCCGCCGTGTTCGGTCCGCCCAGCTCTCGAGCAGGGAGTTCAGCTGAGGTTCGCCGTTCCGCCGCCGAGCCGGGATCAGCACGGGATACCAAGGGGAGCATGGGAACGAAGGCGCGACACCGCACGTCCGACCACGACGGAGGTGGAACCCCGGAACGCTTCGCCCGGATTTGTGCCGCCGTCGCAGCCCGGTTGCCTTTCGGCCTGTCCCACGTGGTCCCGTCGACGTTCATCGGCTTCGCCGCCATCAACGGCTCCACCTACTGCGTGGACCTGCTCATCCTCACTGCCCTCCACGGCCACGGGCAGTTGCCGTACTGGCTGGCGGTCGGCACCGGCTACACCATCGCGTTCGCACTGGGTTTCGTGCTCAACCGCGTCCTGAACTTCCGGTCGCACGACCCGGCCGGCCGCCAGACCCTCGTCTACCTCGGCGTGGTCGCCGTCAACCTCGCGATCCTGGTCGCCATCAGCTCAGGACTCGAAGCCGTCGGCGTGCACTACCAGGTGGCCCGAATCGCAGCGGGCGCCGCCGAGGGGCTCTTCATGTACTGCGCGATGCGCTGGATCGTGTTCCCGCGCACCGAGGAGCCCTCCCGGCCGGCCATGCGGTGAGCTCTGGTGCGTCGGACGAGCTCGCCGCGCCCTGTGCTTGCCGACCAGCACTGCGATGCGGGGTCAGAACCAGACTTTTCGGCCACCCACGGGGCGGCCGACGTTACCGAGGATGAAGAAGACGATGCCGACGATGAGCACGATGGAGCCGACCGTGTAGAGGAGGCTCATACCGGTCAACCAGCCCAGGAGCAAGAGAATGAGGCCAAGAACAATCACAGCGCAGTTCCTTTCGACGTAGCGTCTTCGCCGTCGCGATCGCAGTTGGGGAGATGACGATGCAGTCGTGGCATCAATGCACATTCGTCAACAACCCGGTGGCTCGCAACGCTGTGTTCCCGGCCTCTGCCGCGATCAAACACGACGTACGAAACGCTCGTCCGCAGGATCCGCGCCCGCGCTGACGATTACTCGGCCAGGTGAGGGGAAGGGCACCGTCGTACTCGTCGGCGACGGAAGCCTCGAGCAGCAGGGTGGTGCGCGCGATCTCGATGCGGGGCGCAGCGCCTGATTCACGTACGTGTGAACGGCCTGTCGCCGCTCCGTCCTCGATGTCCTCGGGCCGCTCTTGTGGCGTCGTGGCCTTCGAGGCCCTCAGCCGCCGTCCCGGGCTTCCTCCGCCCGCTCCCGCGCGTCCTCGGCGTCCTCCCGCGCCTCCTCGCGCTCATCGGCCAGGACCTCGCCGGGGCGCATCACGTCGACCATGGCGAACGCACCGACGACGTTCACCTCGACCTCGCGCCCCGGCTCGCTGCAGGCCCGCTCGCACTCGGTGCCGCCGAACGCCACCCGGCCGGCCAGCCGGACGTGCACGCCGTCGGGCACGACCACGTCGACACTGCCGAAGAGCGCACCCACCTGCACCCGTTCCTGGTCGGGCCCGACGTCGACCTGACGGCTGCCCAGCAGCGCCGTGCCGTCGCCTGCGGTGATGATCTGGGTCCCGAAGAACAGCGCCATCCCGGCGAACAGCACTCCGCCGATCCCGACTGCGAGGCGCTGTACCGGCTTCTTCACGCCACCGCCTGCGGCGGGCGGGGTGGGCGCACGGCGGTGGCGGGCGGACGGCGCCGCCCGGTGGGCCGTGGGCACGTGCGCCCGCCCCGGCGACCCGGCATTCCTTTGCGTCTGCCGCGGGCCGAACCGCTTCCGTACCAGTACCGTCGCGGTCACGGTGGCGAGGGCGAACAGCATCCCGGAGATCAGGACGTAGAGGTACACGCCGGCCGCGGAGTTCTGCGGGGCGCCGTTCACCACGGTGGTGGTGGCGTTGAGCACCGCCGTCGAGGCGACGGTGACGACGACGCCGCCGAGCGAGAGCATGACCGACACGAGACCGGAGACCACGCCGTGCCGCTCGGGCGGTGCGAGGGCGGTCGCCAGGTTGAACCCGGAGGTGCCGATCGCGCCGGCGGCCATCCCCAGCATCGCGACACCGACGATCGCCAGCGGGAACGAGGACACCCCGCCCAGCATCGTGAAGGTGGCCAGTGTTCCGATCGCGATACCGCCGAGGAGGGTTCGTGCGGGGCCGATCCGGGTGGCGAGCCATCCGGCGAAGGTGCCACCGAGCACGATGCCCGGCGCGGGTGCCGCGAACAGCAGCGCGACCGGACCGGTGTCGCCCAGCCCGTAGCCGAGCCCGAGTTGCGGCGACACCTCGGCGATGAGGCTCGTCAGCTGCAGCACGCTCTGGAACGAGCCCGCGGCGAGCACCACGGCCAGCAGGGTCAGCAGGAGCGGCCTGCTCAGCGCCCGGAGGTCGACGATGGGCTCGTCGACCCGCAGGGCCAGGACCACCCAACCGGCAAGGGCGGCGATGCCCGCCGCGACCAGGACGATCATGCCCCCGGACAGCCACCCGAGATCCTGCCCGAGGCTGATGTAGCCGAGCACTGCCGCGAGGCCGCCGCCGAGCAGCAGTGCCCCGCCCACGTCGACCCGGCCGCTGGTGCGGATCGGCGACTCGGGAACGAACAGTCGGACGCACAGCCCGGCGGCCGTGGCCAGGGCGACCGACACGACGAACACGCTCTGGTAGCCGAACCGGTCGATGATCGGGGTCATCAGGAACGGCTCGACGATCCCGACGATCGCGGAGGCGGAGGTCACGATCCCGATGGCGGTCATCGCCACGCGCGGGGCGCTGATCTGGCGCGTGAGCGCCACCGTGAGGAACACCACGGCCATCGCGGCGCCCTGGAGGAGCCGCCCCACCAGGAAGACCGCGAGGTTGGGCGCGACGAGGCAGACCACCGAGCCGATGCCTGAAACGAGAATCGTCGCGAGGAGCACCCGGCGCTTGCCGAAGATGTCGGCGCTCTTCGCGAGCAACGGTGACCAGATGGCGCCCGCCAGCAGCGCGCTCGCGTTCAGCCACGCGGCCTGGTCGGTTTCGAAGTGCTCGAGCATCTGCGGCAGGACCATCAAGGGAGTTGTGACGGCCGTGTCGGCCATGCGGTTCGCGAGGGTGAGAACGACCAGCCAGCAGATGAGCCGCCCACTCCATCGGTGCTCCTCGACCACCCGGGGGAGCTCCATTGTTGCGTCATTCACGACGAGTCATCTCCTGCTCGTGGCGGGTGAAGGTGGTCCGGGCGGTGTGTTCCGGTCGCCGGCGTACGTCGAAAGGCCTTGCTGCGGCAGCGTTCACGGGACGGGCACGGGGGCGACGACGCGCTCGCCCGGCCCGCAACACCGCGCTCCGCCCTGCGGCAGGTGGCGGTCGCATCGCATGTGGTTCAGCGCGCTGCCGTGCTCGCCGCTCGCAGGGCCTCGTTGCGGGCCTCGATGGCCTCCCACGTGAGCGGCGTCTGGCGCTCACGGCCCTGCTCGACCCGTTCCTGGGCGGCGGTGACGTAGGGACGCTGCCGGGCCTCGTACCGTTCGAACGCGGCGATGTGGTCGGTTCCGCACCGTTCGAGTTCCTCGGCGAGGAACCAGGCGCCGGTGAGCGCGAGCGAGGTGCCCCGGCCGGAGAGGAAGGCCGCGCAGTGCCCGGCGTCCCCGACGAGGGCGACGCGGCCGTGGTGCCAGGACGGCATGTGGATCTGGCTCGCGGAGTCGAAGAAGAGCTCGGGGTCGGCGCGGGCCGCTTCGAGCAACTCGGGGATCTTCCACGACGCGTGGCCCGCGAAGGCGTCGACGAGGATCTTCTTCTGGGCGTCCAGGTCGCGGTGGTCGTAGTCGAGCCGGTCCGAGCGGAAGGTGAACGACGCCAGCGCCGTGCCCTTGAACCGGGCGATGCCCACCATCCGGCCGGGGACGTTGTGCAGGGTGACGCCGTCCGGCCCTTCCTCGCCGGGGAGGGTGGCGAGGGCGATGTAGACACCGAGGTGCCGCAGGTAGTCCTGCTCTGGCCCGAACACCAGTCCGCGCACCGCGGAGTGCTGGCCGTCGGCACCGAGCACCAGGTCGTAGCGTTCGGCACGCCCGGACCTGAACGCCACGTCGATGCCGTCGCCGTCGTCGGTCAGCGCCTCGATCGAGTCGCCGAAGCGGATCGTCGCCGTGTCCGGGAGTGCGTCGGCGAGGATGCGCACCAGGTCCTCGCGGGTGATCTCGACGTCGTCGTCGGAGTCGCTCACCGCCGCCATGGGGATGCTGGCCACCGGCTCGCCGTCGGCGTCGACGAACTGGTTGAGCTCGCTCATCCGGACCCGTCGTTCCCGTATCTCCGCGAGCAGTCCCATCCGGTCCACGACCTCGATGGCGTCGCCCCGGATGTCGATGGGTGTGCCCTTGACCCGCAGCCGCCGGGCGTACTCGACGACGGTGACGTCGTGGCCGCGGGTGCCGAGGTCGAGCGCGCAGGCGAGCCCGGCGATGCCTGCTCCGGACACGAGGATCTTCACGATGGGGCCTCCGACGGCGCTAAAACAACAATCTGTTGCTTTAATCGACCGTACGCTCCTCCCTCGTGCGCCCGCGACGCGGGGTCGACGACAATCGTTGCCCGAGCCGATGGCAGGAGGTGAACCACTGATGGTCAGCACCGTGGACCGGCCGTCGGCGCGTCGCCCCGGCGGCCGCACCGCGCGGGTGCGAGCGCAGATCCTCTCCGCGACCGCCGAGCTCGTCGCGCGCGACGGCATCGCGGGTTTCCGCTACGAGGAGGTCGCCGAGCTCGCCGGCGTGCACAAGACCAGCGTCTACCGCAACTGGCCCGACCGCGAGGAGCTGGTGGTCGAGGCCCTGCTGCAGTACGCCGACGACCTCGGGTCGGTCGCCGACACCGGCGATCTCCGCAGGGACCTGGTGGACTTCCTGATGGCCCTCGCCGAGAGCCTGGGCCGACCGACCGCCCGGGCGCTCGTACTGGCCACCCAGGCCGCCCACGAAAGCCCGACCGTCCGCCGGGCGGCGACCAGGATCCTCGAAGTGCGCGGCGCCGGGATGCGGAGCCGGGTGGACCTGGCCGTCGACCGCGGCGAGCTGCCGCCGGTCGACCGCTCCCTGTTCGGCGAGATGCTCTCCGGTCCGGTGCACCTCATCGTGAACCGCGGCATACGCCCGTTCACCCGAGCCGACGCGGAGCGCATCGTCGACGTGGTGCTCGCAGGCATCCGGGCAACGACACCGCCCACCTGAGTGCGCAGCGCGCCCCTGCCGTGCAGCTGTGGGCGAAGACGCCCGGTCGTGCGGAGCAGCCGGTACTCCGCAGCACGAAGACGATGATCAGACCCTGTGGGCACGCCGCGGGATCCACCGCGGATCGTGACTTCGCGCTGATCGAGGTAGGTTCCTGTTCGCCTTGATCGACCGACCCGGTCCGGAGGAGAACGCGGTGACCACCGAAGACGATGTCCGCTACCGAGCCGCGCCGACTCGCTGGATGAGCGTCCACGAACGGGTCCTCGCCGGGTTCGCCAGGGGCTGGGACACCCCCGAACCGCATGCGTGGGACAGCCTCATGGCGGAGGACATCGAACTCAACCAGCCGCTGCTGCAGCCCGGCACGACGCGGAAGACGTGGCACGAAGAAGCACAGCGCCTCGTGACGCTCCTTCCCGACATCCGCGGCGAGGTGGTGAGCTGGGTGGGCAACGAGGACCTCATGTTCATCGAGCTCCGGCTCACCGCCACACTCGGCGGGAAGCCCCTGGACTTCCGAGCGATCGACAAACTGTGGCTGACGCAGAACGGCACGATCCTTCGCCGGGACTCCTTCTTCGACTCGGCTCCGCTGATCCACGCGGTGATGTGCCGACCGTCCGCCTGGCTGCCGTGGTGGCGATCGGGGCTCGGACCGTTCCTGGCCAGGCGCAGGTTCCTCGGTCGTTGATCACGGGTACGGCCCCGGTGAACTCGCCTGCCGCGTCACGCGGCGCCACCGTCAGGCCGGGGTGAAGCGCATCGGGACGGAGCGGGTGCCCCACTCCGCCCAGCGCGCCATGAGGATCTCGCCGGAGACCGCGAAGTCGGTGGTGCGGGCGAGCAGCTCATCCAGCATCATCTGGGCCAGGGGGGCGCCCGAAGGCGCTCTTCGACGTCGAACGGGACGAACCGTGGGACGGGCGCTGGACGGGGGTGGCCTTCTCGGTGCCCGAGGAGGACCGGGAGTCGCGCCGCAACCTCCGCGACGACCTGCGACTGCAGGGCTTCGGCCCGCTCTTCGACGGCCTGTGGGTCTCGCCCCGTGACCGGCGGGCGCACGCCCGCGCCGCGCTGGAACGGCATTCCGTGGAGGCGGCCTCGGTCTTCCGGGCCGGGCTGGACGGCATGGCGCCCGAGGCGGTCGTCGCGCGCGCGTTCGACCTTCGCGATCCCGCCGAGCGCTACCGGACGTTCGCGGAACGCTACGAGCCGGTGCGGCAGCGGATCCACGCGAGGGAGGTGCAGCCGCGGGAGACCCTGCGGGTGCGGACCGAGCTGACCGCCCGGTGGCGCCGCGCCGAGCTGACCGATCCGCGGCTCCCGGCGGAGCTGCTCCCGCCGTGCTGGCCTCGCGGGACCGCGCTCCAGTGCTGCATGGACATCACACCCTCGGTGAACCGGCGACCCGGCGGTTCCGCGAGCTGCTCGCGCAGGTCGACCCGGCGCTCGCCGAACTGGTGTCCTTCCACACCTTCGACTCGATCCGTCGGCAGCCGGACGGCGCCGGGGAGACGGGGGCGGAGGAGTCCGAGTTCGAACGCGCTACGCGGGAAGAACGGGTTCGCTCGATGCGTCGAGCCGACCTGTGAGCCGGCGACGACCGCCCGGGCCGGGCCCGGTGGCGCCGCTTCAGCCGGTCAAGCCGGGACGCTCGCCCGCTCCAGCACCTGCATGAAGGCACGCGACCACTCGGGGAGGTCGGGCCAGCCGCGGCAGGACACCATGGCACCGTCCACGACGTCGGGTGCGTCGACGAACGTGGCGCCGGCCTGCTCCATGTCGGCCTTCAACGGCGGGAACGCCGCCGTGGTGCGGCCGCGCAGCAGCCCCAGCGCAGCCGGCACCTGGGCGCCGTGGCAGATCGTGCCGACCGGGAGCCCCCGCTCGAAGAAGTACGTGACGATGCGCGCCACGTCGGGGTCCGTGCGGATGTACTCCGGGGCTCGCCCGCCCGGGATGACCAGCGCGTCGTAGTCGCTGGGGTTCACCTCACCGAACACCACGTCCACGGGAAGCTGATGGCCGGGCTTCTCGGTGTAGGCGTCGCAGTCGGGCTCGAAGTCGTGGACCACGAGCTTCACCGGGCGCGCCGTACGCGCGGCCACGACCGCCTCGTGGCCACCCTCCCGCAGACGGAACACCGGATACATCGAGTCGAGTTCCTCGGCCGCATCGCCCGTCAGGACCAGCACCCGTGCCATTCCTCGCTCCTCCCCCTCGCGACGAAACCCGTCGCGTGCCGAAACCCACTGTATGGAGCGCCTGCCTGCCGCGACAGAGGTGCTTCGAAGCTCCACAGGCGCCTGGTCAGGAGGCGTACCCGCATGCACCCAGGATGGTGATCTTCGCCATGGTGGACGAGCTCCCTCGATCGTCGTGCGGTGCCGTCACGCTAGGAGCTCGGGCCGCCAGGATCGGTACGCCGACGTCAGGTGGAGTTCCAGGATCCTCAGGTGCCAGAGGTCACGAGGCAGTCGATGCTCATTCGCGTTGATATGGCTTCGGTCGAGAGGCCCGGGAGTGAAGGAGATCTTCGACGGGCTGCGCGAGCAGTGGTCCCGAAAGATCGGCGCCGATGCGTTCGATACGTTCGAGACCCACCTGACATCGCTGGTCGGAGCGCAGCCCTGCGATTCGACAGCCCGGCTGGATGGACCGAGACCTGGGTCTCGTCTCGAATAGATCGCCGAGCCGTCCTCTCGAGACGCTCCTCGCCCTCTCCCCCGGGACCGGCAGCGCGCCGTGCCGTGGCGGTTCCCGGGTCGTCGATTCACGACCGGTCGAGGCGGGCCCAGAATGCGGTGAGCGCAGAGGCCGCCGGATGCGCGTTCTCGATCGGCCACACGATCGCCCCACGCTGGGGAAGGCGACGATGTCGGCGTGCTGGGCCGCCGCGGTCAGCATCCGGTCCCCCAGGAGAGCGACGACCAGACGTGCCGCCACCAGGGCCGCCGTGATGGACAGCCACCGACGGAGCCGCCCTGGGGCAACGGACGCCAGCCGGCCGACGACGAGCCCGGGCCGCACGTGCTCGCGTCGACAACAACCACCTAACCGTCCCGCGGCCGCGCTCGACGACCGTTGCGTGACCCCTGCGCGCCGCTTCCGGGAGCGTCCCCGTCAACGCTGCCGGGTGGGCCGGATGATCATCTCGTTGACGTCGACGTCGGCAGGCTGGGCGATGGCGTAGGCGACGGCGTCGGCGATCGCGCCCGCGGGAATGGTGTTGGCCCGGTAGTCGCCCATCAGGGCCCGTGCGCCGGGGTCGGTGATGGAGCCCGCGAGCTCGGACTCGGTCACCCCCGGGGAGATGGTGGTGACCCGGATGCTGGGGTCGGCCTCCTGCCGCAGTCCCTCGGTGATGGCCCATGCCGCGTACTTGGTGGCGCAGTAGACCGCGGCCGTCGGTGAGACCTCGTGGGCGCCGATGGACGCGATGGTCACGAAGTGTCCGCCGCGTCGGCGTTGGAAGTGCGGCAGCGCGGCGGCGATGCCGTGCAGCAGGCCTCGGACGTTCACGTCGATCATCCGGTCCCATTCCTCGACCAGCAGCGCGTCCAGCCGCGACAGCGGCATCACGCCCGCGTTGCTGACCAGGACGTCGATCCGGCCGTGTGCGTCCACGGCTGCGTCGACGAACGCGGTCATGTCGTGCCGGTCGGTGACGTCGAGCCGCCGCACGTCGGCGCTGCCGCCCGCGGCGCGGATCTTCTCCGCGAGGGATGCGAGCCGATCCTCGCGTCGCGCGCCCAGCACGACGTGGTGTCCCTCGGCGGCGAGCCGCAGCGCGGTCGCCTCCCCGATGCCGCTGCTCGCACCGGTCACCGCGATCACCTTGCTCATTTCCTGCTCCTCTCCTCCGGGTCGTCTCCAGATTCGGGGAGACCGGTCCGGCGGAGGAGGCCGCGCACCTCGTGGGTGCGGCGCACCCAGGATCAGGTCACCTGCTCCCGGGTGGCGGCGATGCTGCCCAGGAGCGCCAGGGCCTGCGCGTCCGTCGACCCGGGCTCTGCGTGGTAGACGACGAGCTGCTGGCCCGGCGCCTCCCGGACGTCGAACGTCTGCATCCGCAGGGTGATCCGGCCGACCTCGGGGTGGAGGAACGTCTTCACCTCGGCGCTCTTGCCGCGGGCCTGGTTGCGTGCCCAGATCTGGCGGAACTCGGGGCTGGTGGCGCGCAGCTCGTCGAGGATCGCGAGCGTCCGCGAGTCGTCCGGCGCGGAGCCGGTGGCGAGCCGGAACCCGGCCACGGTGTTGACGGCCGCGTACTGCCAGTCGGCGTAGAACGCCCTGGCCGCCGGGTCGCGGAACACGTTGAGCAGCAGGTTGTCCGAGTGGGTGAACGCGTGGAACAGCGCCGTGCCCAGCCGGTTGCGGGCCAGCACGTCGTAGCAGCGGGAGAGCACGAGCGCGGGGTTGCCCGGCCAGCCGTCCATGAGCTGCAGAAGGCTCGGGGACACCTGTTCGCGGCGGGTCGAGACCGGGCGGGGTGCGAGCCCGGCCAGCCGGAAGGCGTGCTGGCGGGCGTCGTCGTCGAGGCGCAGGGTCTCCGCGAGGGCGTCGAGGACCTGCGCCGACGGGTTGCGTTCGCGCCCCTGCTCCAGCCGGACGTAGTAGTCGACGCTCACCCCGGCCAGCAGGGCGACCTCCTCGCGGCGCAGCCCCGGCACCCGGCGAGCCCGGCCGATGGGCAGGCCGACGTCGTCGGGGCGTACTTCACCGCGCCTGTTGCGCAGGAACTCACCGAGGTCCGATGGCACCGTTCCACGGTAGTCCGCCCCGATCACCCCTGGGCTCGCTCCGCCGGGTGCTCCCGGTCCCTCCACGTCTGGAGCCTGCTCGCGTAGATGCCCTGGACCACCTCGGGAGCCTGGGCCGCGTGACGCACCGGTGGTGAGCCTCGTCCTCGTCATGTTGTTCCTCCTTCGCGGTCCACGGTGGTGCCGGGGCCCGCGAAGGAGGAAGGCCCGCGGGCTCCTGGGAGTACCGCACCCAGGATCACCCGGTACCTCGGGTCACCGCGCCGTGCGCCGGGGGTCGTTCTCCCGGAAGAGGATCAGGTGCTCGTGGTAGAGGATCCCGTCGCGCACGTCGCCGGTCGCGGTGAAGCCCGTGTCGTCGAGGTAGTCGAGGTGCGATCCGGTCACCGTGTAGCGGCCCGTGTACGCACTCCGCCGGCTGCCGCGCGCCTCGTCGTAGCGTCCATCGGGGAGGAGCTCCTGCCGGATGGAGCCGTCCGCGGTGACCCACATCCCTTCGACGTCGACGTGCGCGCTCTGCGGGCTGTGCTCAGTCATGGTCACAGCGTCCGGCCGGGACACCGTCCTCGCCAGGCCGCGTGGGGACCAGGAGCGGGGCACACACGAAAGTCCTCTCGTGCCCTCGAACGGCCTCGACCCGCCTCTTCGATCAGCGCCGCCGGGGCACCAGCCCCTGGCGTCGCTGGTTCACCGGGGGAGCAATCGCTCGGCGAGGGCCAGCTGGAGGCGGCAGCGGCCGGCCGGCTGCCGGATGTCCCACCCGAGCAGACGCTCCGCGTGGTCGAGGCGGTCCTGCAGCGTCGAGTGGTGGACGAAGAGCGCCGTGGCCGCCGCGCGGATGGTGGAGGTCATGGCGTAGTGGGTCAGCGTCTGCACCAGGTGCGGCATCTCCTCGGACGCCCGGCGGAGCCGTTGCAGCGGCCCGGCTTGCGACGGCGGTCTCGGCCGGCGCGTCGAGGAGCAGCCCAGGCCGGCGGACGAGGCCTGGTCGCCGGTGCGACAGCGGCTGCTGCCGATCATCGGCACGTGGTGCGAACTCCGACACACCCCTCAGCCTGACAGCCGTGTTTGCGATTTCCTTGCGGTCGCCGAACGACCTGCGCGGCCGCTCGAAGCATAGGGGGTTCGGTGACGCGGCGGGCGAGGGCCGAAGCTCCCCGGCCGATCTCGCGACACCCACATTCGGTCCCGGCTGGTGATTCGGATGTGGTGGCCGTCGGGGTCGTGCAGCCGGAAGTCCGGGAGGCCCCAGGGTCTTCGTCGGAGTGGTTCGACGAGCGGCCAACCTGCTTCAGTGCCCGGCAGGGTGCATCAGGCGGTGGGCACGCGCTCGCGGAACCGGTCTGCGGCGATGAGGAGCGTGGGGTCCTCGCGGCGGTGGAACTCGCGCGCGGCTGCCTCGGTCAGCTTGATGACGTGCTCATCTCCGTGCTCGACGGCGCGGACCGCGAGCTGCTCGACAGATGGTGCGGCATCGGCCACGGCGGATGCGTCCTCGGCGGTCACCCGGGGAGAGGCGAACGCGGCGACGATGCATCCGACCACCTGCCAGCTCGCCGCGACACTCGCCCGTTGCACGTCCGGAGGCAGCACGGGCAGTACGAGGCGCACGGCCGCGGGGGCCGTCACCGCGTGGCAGAAGGCGATCGGCATGTCGGAGCGGGCGGCCAGCACCCGGGACGCCGCACCGATGAGCTCGTCCAGAGCCAGGTCGGGCACGGACGACGCTCTCCACCCGTCCAAGCCCTCGCTGAGGCGGGGCAGACGGTGCAACGACCGCAGCCGGCCGACGATCCCCGGCCCCTCGGACGGCACCGCTGGATCGAGGCGGGGCAGGCGAGTGGTGGCGGTGACGGCGTCGAACCCGCCCTCCAGGCGCGGGTTGCCCGGCAGGGTCTGGTAGCGGGCTGCCCAGAGGGCGAGCCCCTGGGCGAGCTCGTCGATGAGCAGGGCGTCGGGCCGGTCGCCGGCCGCGCGCAGGGACCGGACCGCGTGCGCGGTGCGGATCACCCCGTGGGTGGCGCTGGCCGCCATCCCCGGGAGCAGTCGCGGCCACCAGCGGAGCAGCATGTCACGCCAGTACAGATCGCGGGCCTGCCGGCGTAGGTAGGCGATCCAGTCACCCGCCAGCCGAGCGTCACCGAGGTGTTCTCGCCAGTCCGCGTCGCTGATCCCCCTGACGACCCCCGGGGCAGGGCCGAGGCGGTGCAGGTAGCCGTCGACCCAGGCCGGGACGGCGTCCGATCCACCGATCCGGATCAGCGCCTCCGCCGCCATCGGCCCGTGGTTGGCGAGGAAGCCGTCGAACTCCGGACCGGTGTCGTGGAGTCGCTGGAGGGCGTCGAGCAGTACGTCATCGGCCATCGCGCCAGTGTTCAAGTTCAACCTAGGTCGAGGTCAACCGCTCGAGCGGATCACGCCGGGCCGGCTCGGGCCGTCGACGGTTCGGCGGCCCAGGAGGCGAGGAGGCGCAGGCGGTCGTGGGAGGACGTGCCGGGCGCGGCGGTGAGAGCGATGAGCTGCTGGTCCGGATCGGCGGCATCGGTCAGCGTGGACCAGTCGAGGGCGAGCTCCCCGGCGACCGGATGGCGGAGGGTCTTCGTCCCGGCTGTCCGCTCGGCCACCCGGTGATCGCCCCACCACCGGCGGAAGTCCCGGTCCTGCACGGACAGCTCTCCGACCAACATCATCCAGCGCGGGTTGCGCGGGTCCCGAGAGGCCTCCATCCGCAGCTGCGCCACGCAGGCCCGCGCGACGTGGTCCCAGTCGACGTACATGGCGCGCATCGCGGTGTCGCAGAAGACCAGACGCACGAAGTTCCGCTGCTCCCGCGGGAGTGCTGCGAAGTCGGTGAACAACGCGGCGGCCAGGGGGTTCCACGCCAGGATGTCCGTGCACCGGCCCAGCACCAGTGCCGGGGTGTTCGTGAGGTCGTCGAGCAGGCGCTGCAGCTGCGGCTGGGCCCGTTGCGCAGGTCGGCTGCGCGGCCTGCCGGCGTCCTTGCCCGAGAGCTCGAAGAGATACACCCGCTCGTCCTCGGTGAGTCGCAGGACGCGGGCGAGGGCGTCCAGCACAGGCTCGGCGGCCCGCCGACGCCCCTGCTCCAGGCGGGTGTAGTAGTCGGGACTGATCGAGGCCAGCAGGGCGACCTCCTCCCGGCGCAGGCCTGGGACGCGCCGCCGTCCGTCGTCGACGAGCCCGGCCTCCGCCGGGCTCAGCTGCCTGCGCCGGGCCTTGAGGAAGTCGCCCAGTTCGCTGCTCACGGATTCGAGTGTCGCAGCCGTCGACCCTCCGGTTGGTGGGACAGAACTGGCCCCCGTCACCGGCGCCGAACACGGTGAGACTCGAGGACGTGAAGACCGCCGTCACCTTCCCGAGCAACAACCTCATGCTCGCCGGGATCCTCTTCCTGCCCGACGCCCCCTCCCCAACCCCGCTCCCCGCCGTCGTCGTCGGCCACCCGAGTGGCGGGGTGAAGGAGCAGACCGCGAGCATCTACGCCGAGCGCCTGGCCCGTGAGGGGTTCGCCGCGCTGGTCTTCGACGCCGCGTACCAGGGCGAGAGCGAAGGCGAACCGCGTGGCCTGGAGGACCCCTTCCAGCGCGCCGAGGACGTGAAGGCCGCCGTGAGCCACCTGACGGCCCGAGACGACATCGACCCCGATCGGATCGGCGCGCTCGGTATCTGCGCCTCCGGCGGCTACGTGCCCTTCGCCGCCCAGACCGACCTGCGGATCAAGGCCGTAGCCACGGTGAGCTCGGGTGACCTCGGCACCGTCATGCGCAACGGTCTGGGCGGGAACCAGGCACCGGAGACCACGCGCGCGATGCTGGAGCTCGCCGGAGCCGCCCGCACCGCGGAGGCCCGTGGCGAGGGGGTCCGCATGCAGGAGTGGATCACCGACGCCGTGGACGCGGAGACCTACGAGTACTACCGCACCCCGCGCGGGTACCACCCCCGGGCGGTCCAGCCGTGGCCGGTGCGCACCCTCGACCAGCTCATCCAGTACGACTCCTACGCCCTGATCCGGCTCATCTCGCCCCGCCCGCTTCTGATGATCATCGGCTCCGAGGCGAACACGGCGTACATCAGTCGCGAGGCCATCGACAGGGCGGCCGAGCCGAAGGAGCTCGTCGTCATCGACGGCGCCACCCATGTGTCCCTCTACGACGTCGATGAGCACGTCAGCCGGGCCGTCGCCGAGCTCGGCACCTTCTTCACCACCCACCTCGCCGCCCGGTGACCGCGCGTGGCCTGTGCATCGTGCGGAGTGGCCCCGCCGGGATGGCGTTCGCGCCGCCGGAGGCATTACCTGCCGTGTGGCTCGGGCGAGGTGAAGGACACCTTCGTCAGCTCTTCGGAGATGTGCCAGATGCGCTCTGCGTCCTCGGTGCTGTGCAGAGGGCGGTAGAGGCGCTGCTCGGCGGGCGCGCCGCCGAGGTGCCCGAAGCCGTCCGGCCCGTAGAGCAGGCCGCCACGGGCGTCCGGTGAGGTCGCGGCGTGCAGGGCGGGGAGCAGCGCGGTCTCGACCGTCCCGAGGAGGATGCCCCGGCGGGACAGTGCCCGGATCACCCGCATCTGGGGGGTGTCGCGGTCGCGTCCCATCTCGGGATGGGCGGCGAGCAGGTTCGTCGGGGCGACCCCGGGGTGGGACAGGTTGCTCGTGATGCCCCAGCCGGCTGCCCGGCTGCGCCGGTCGAGCTCGAGGCCGAAGAGCCCGAACGCGATCTTCGACTGGCTGTAGGCGCGCCGGCCGTCGTAGGAACGGTCCCAGTTCAGGTCGTCCCAGTTGATGGCGCCCGTACGCGCGGCGATGCTGATCTGCGAGGTCACGCGGGCTCGGCCGGCTCGGAGCAGTGGCAGCAGGTGGGCGACGAGTGCGACGTGGCCGAGGTGGTTGGTGCCGAACTGCAGCTCGAACCCGTCGGTGGTGGTCTGCCGGTCCGGCGGAGTCATGACACCGGCGTTGTTGACGAGGATGTCGATCGGGCGGCCCTCGTCGCGCAGCGTCCGGCCGAGTGCTGCGAGGGAGCCGAGCGAGGACAGATCGAGCTCGCGTAGCGACACGTGCGCTCCGGGGACCCGGTCGGCGATCCTGCCGATCGCCGCCTGCCCCTTGCGCGGGTTGCGGACGGGCAGGACCAGCTCGGCCCCGGCGGCGGCGAGCCTCGTGGCGAGGCCGAGACCGACGCCGTCGCTGGCTCCGGTGACGACGGCGCGCTTCCCGGAGAGGTCGGGGACGGTGATGTCGGGTCGTGTGCGTGCCATGACGGTGCTCCTGGTGTCGTCGTTGGTGTGAATCCACGCGGTGTGGCGGCTACTGGATCGCCCCGGCGGCGGCCGACCGGCGGACGGCACGGCGGGCGGCGGCGACCGTGAAAGCAGCCAACGCGAAGGGCACCGGCATGACGGCGACCTCGACGGCTGCCAGGGCCGCCAACTGCTCGGTGAGGTAGAGCACGACACGGATGACGAGGTTGACGAAGCAGATGCCGGCTGCGAGCCATGTGGTGGCGGTGTAGACGCGCCGCAACGGGGTGTGGTGACGCCAGTCGCGGGGCCCACCGGCCAGGCGGTTGAGCGCGATTCCCGTCAGCGGCCTGCCGACGAGCACCGAGCCGAGGAAGAGCAGCATCCACCCAGCGGGGAGCAGCGTGGGGACGAGGAAGAAGGCGCGGGCCTCCCCGGCGACGGCGGCGACCAGCGCGCACACCGCGGCGAGGAGGAGGCCGAGAACCGCTCCCCGCACGGATTCCCGGCGCGCGAGGTGCACTCCGAACGCCGCGGGCGCAGACCCGGCGAGGGCGATGAACGCCCAGGTCAGCCCGCCGAGACTGTTGGCGACGACGAATGCCACGGTGGGAGCGGCGGCCACGGCGATCCCGACCCAGCCCCCCGAGCGCTCCAGTGCCTGGCGGACGGCCGAGGCGACGGTCGCCTGTTCGTCGGCGCCGGGAACCGCCCGGGAGGGCGAGGTGGCCGGTTCGTTCGTCATGGAGCGCTCCTGCAGAGGTGTGGGTGTGTGCCGTCGAGACTTGCGCGTTGCCGGGAGCACAGCCACGGCCTCCCGATCAGTGGATGACGGAGCCACCGCGACGGCCCGAAGGGGGGATCGACGATCCGTGGCTGGGCGCGGGTCGAGCCGGTAGAACGGAGCAGCATCGAGGTGAGGGAGTCGGGCCATGATCGACCGAACCGGGCTGGCGGACTTCCTCCGGCGCCGTCGGGAGTCGCTGCAACCCGAGGACATCGGCCTCCCGCGTGGGCGGCGCCGCCGGACCAGCGGGCTACGGCGCGAGGAAGTCGCCTCCCTCTGCCACATGTCGACCGACTACTACGCGCGGCTGGAGCGGGCACGGGGCCCGCAGCCCTCCGAGCAGATGATCGCCTCGATCGCGCAGGGGCTGTACCTCTCGCTCGACGAGCGCGACCACCTGTTCCGCCTCGCCGGGCACAATCCACCCGCCAGGGGCGCGGCCAGCGAGCACATCAGCCCCGGCCTGCTGCGGGTGCTCGATCGTCTCGCCGACACCCCTGCGGAGATCGTCACCGAACTCGGGGAGACGCTGCGGCAGAGCCCGTTGGGCGTCGCGCTCACGGGTGACACGACCGGATACACCGGTCCGGCCCGCAGCATCGGCTACCGGTGGTTCACCGATCCCGCCACCCGGCGGCTGTACGCGCCCGACGACCACGCGTTCCTCTCCCGGATGTTCGCCTCGGGCCTGCGCGGGATCGTCACGCTGCGCGGGCCCGGTTCCCGGGCGGCGCAGTTCGCCGACCTCCTCCTCGCGCAGAGCGACGAGTTCCGATCCCTGTGGAACGACCACGAGATCGGTGTCCGGCCCGATGCGCTCAAACGGTTCGTCCACCCCGAGGTCGGTGCGCTGGAACTGAACTGCCAGAGGTTGCTCGACCCGGAGCAGTCGCATTCCCTGCTCGTCTACACCGCGGTCCCGGGCAGCGAGAGCCACGACAAGCTGCAGCTGTTGTCCGTGATCGGCGCGCAGGCGCTTCGCTGACGCCCGCCACGCGTCGGAGCCGGGCCGTCCTGTGCGGTTCAGGCGACGAGTTGCGCCCCGGCGGGTCGCCAGGTACCGGTCCAGGGAGTTTCCCTGGGTCGGAAGCGGCCGGGACCGCGCCAGGGTGGTCGGGTCGGCACGGCCCGTCGTGCCGGCGCTCTCGAGGACGAGGAGTTCCGGCTGTGGATATGAAACTCGAGGTCGTCGTCGTACCCGTCTCGGACGTCGACCGGGCCAAGCAGTTCTACAAGGCGCTGGGCTGGCGGGAGGACGCCGACTTCGTCGCCGACGAGAACTTCCGCATCGTGCAGCTGACGCCGCCCGGCTCGGCGGGCTCGATCCAGTTCGGCGTCGGCGTCACGTCCGCGGCGCCAGGTTCCCTGCAAGGCCTCTACCTCGTCGTCGACGACGTCGAGGCCGCCCGGGCCGAGCTCGCGGAACGCGGCGCCAAGGTCAGTGAGATCTTCCACGAAGCCCGGCTGGGGGCGCGGTTCCAGCCCGTGGGAGGGGCCGGACGGGAACCGGGGCCGAGCCCCGAGCGGCAGACCTACGCGTCGTTCCTGTCGTTCGACGACCCGGACGGCAACGGCTGGATCGTGCAGGAGATCACCAGCCGCCTGCCCGGCCGTGAGTGAGGACGGCGCGATGGACGTGACAACACTGGCCGAGCTGCTGCGCGAGGCCGAGGACCAGCACGGTCACTACGAGCCGTCGGCTCCGAAGCACCACTGGGCCGACTGGTACGCGGCCTTCATCGTGGCCCGCCAGCAGGGCCGGACGCCGGACGAGGCGTACCGCGACGCGTCGGCGGTTCTCGAGGCGGCGCGACGATGATCACCGACTACGACGTCGTCGTCCTCGGTGGTGGAGCGCCCGGGGAGCACTGTGCCGCAGCACTCGCCGCGGGCGGCCTTCGCGTCGCCGTCGTCGAGCGCGATCTGCTCGGCGGCGAGTGCTCCTACTGGGGCTGCATCCCGTCCAAGACCCTGCTGCGCCCGGGAGAGGTGCTCGCGGCCGCGCGCACCGCACCGGGCGCCCGGGAAGCGGTCACCGGGGCCCTGGACGTGCCGTCGGCGCTGGCCTGGCGCGACTTCATGGTGTCGAACTACGACGACGCCGGACAGGTCGCCTGGGCACGCGGCGCCGGGATCGACATCGTGCGCGGTCACGGCCGCCTCACCGGCCCGGGCACGGTCGTCGTCGACGGGACGACCTACACCGCCGAGCACGTCGTCGTCGCCACCGGCTCCGACGCGGCGATCCCGCCCGTGCCCGGCCTGCGCGAACTGCCCGGGGTGTGGACCGACCGCGAGGTCACGGGGCTGACCGAGCTTCCACCCCGGCTCCTCGTGCTCGGAGGAGGCCCGATCGGCGTCGAGATGGCCCAGGCGGTCGGCCGGTTGGGCGCGTCGGTCACGCTCGCCGAGCGCGGCGATCACCTGCTGCCGCGAGAGCCGCGCCGCCTCGGGGAGGGTGTCGCCGACGCCCTCCGAGACGACGGCATCGAGATCCGGCTCGGCCACGCACCGGTCATGGCCCGCCGGGACGGCACCGACTACGTCCTGGAGTTCGACGACGGATCCGAGGCCCGCGGCGACCGCCTCCTCGTCGCAACCGGCCGTCGTCCCCGCGTCGCGGACATCGGGCTCGAGACCGTCGGCATCACGGCCGATCCACGCGGGATCGCGGTCGACGCCCGGATGGCGGCCGGACCGGGCCTGTGGGCGATCGGCGACGTCACCGGGCTGTGGCTGCTGACCCACGTCGGCGAGTACCAGGGGCGCGTCGTCGCGTCGAACATCCTCGGCCGGCCGCGCGAGGCGCACTACGAGGCGGTCCCCCGCGTGATCTTCTGCGATCCCCAGGCCGCCTCGGTCGGCGAACCCGACGGACCGTTCGTGGCCACCGTCGCGCTCGCCGGGGTCCCGCGGACGTCCACCTACACGCGGGCCTACGACACGCAGCCCGGCTTCCTGACCCTGATCTCGGACGGCGCCCGGCTCACCGGCGCCTACGCCCTGGGCCCCGAGGCGGGCGAGTGGCTCCAGCAGGTGACCGTGGCCATCCGCGCCCGTACTCCGCTCCCGGTCATGCTCGACGTCATCCAGCCGTTCCCGACGTTCTCCGAGGCGGTCTTCCAGGCGCTGCGCGACCTCGACGCCCAGGTCAGCCGCGCCGGGTCCGCGGTGGGCGCCGCGTCGGCCGGTTGAGAAGACGGAGGCTGCCGTGGAGTGGCTCTACCCGTACTACTGGTCCGCACCCGTCGATCTGGCGGCCTCGTGGGGCGCCCGCGTCCCGACACCCGCGGAACCCGCCGTGACCATCGGGGCGGCGGATCCGACGACCTCGACCTCCCAGACATCGGAAGGCACCATGACCACTCTCACCGGTAGCGTGACCGCCGTGCGTGAACCGAGCCTGCTCGGGCAAACCGTCGTCGTCATCGGCGGGAGCTCCGGGATCGGGCTCGAGACAGCCCGGTCCGTCCGCGCCGAAGGCGCACAGGTCGTCCTCACCGGCCGCGACCCGGAACGCCTCGGACACGGCGCCGCCGATGTCGGCGCGCAGCGGCACGCGGCGTTCGACGCCCACGACCCCGACGACCTCGACGCCTTCTTCCGGTCCCTTCCTGCGCCCATCGACCACGTCCTGGTCACCGCGGGTGGCCCGTACTACGCGCCGCTGGCCGACATCGACATGACGGACGCCACCCGTTACGTCGCCGACCACGTCCGGCTCACCCTCGAGGTCGCCCGGCACGCAGCCCGGACGGTGCGGCCCGGCGGGGCGCTCCTGCTCATGAGCGGAACCGGCGGTCGGCGGCCGGCCGTCGGGATCGGCCTCACGGCACTGCTCACCGCGGGGCTCCCGGCACTCACGGCCAACCTCGCGCTCGAGCTCGCGCCGGTCCGCGTCAACCTCATCGCCGCAGGCTTCGTGGACACCCCCCTCTCGGCGTCCTTGCTCGGCGACGACCTCGACGAGCGCCGCGCGCACCTGCGCGCCACGCTGCCGATCCGCCGCGTCGTCGTGCCGGAGGACGTCGCGGCGCTCGCCGTGCACATCATGACCAACACGGCCCTCACCGGCGCGACCTTCGACGTGGACGGCGGCCAGCAGGTCATCTGACGGGCGAGCGCTCCACCACCACACCTGCACGGAGGTCCGCATGAGCAGTACGCCGTTCAGCAGCGACAGCTCGACCGAGGCCCCCACCGGGCCGCGCGTGTCGAGGACCGTCATCCCCGAAGCGTGGTCACGCCCGTGGAGACACCTGAGCGTCACGCGCCCGAGCCCTGGTCAGTGGCGAGTCACGTTCGACCACCCTCCGATCAACACGATCACCGCGACCACGGTCGCCGAGCTCGCCGAGCTCGTCGGCCTGATCGAGCGGGATCCGGACGTCAAGGTCGTCGTCTTCGCCAGCGCCGACCCGGAGTTCTTCCTCGCCCACTACGACGTGGAGAACGATCCCGGCAGGACCGCGGGGCTGGGAGCCGGCCCGACCGGGTTGCCCGCGTGGCCGGATCTCCTCCTGCGTCTGTCCCGCGCCCCGGTGGTCAGCGTCGCCGCGATCCGGGGGCGTGCCCGCGGGGCGGGAAGCGAGTTCGTGCTGGCCTGCGACCTGCGGTTCGCCTCGCGCGAGAACACGGTGCTCGGCCAGTTCGAGGTCGCGATCGGCGTGGTTCCCGGGGGCGCTCCGATGGCCCGGCTCTCCCGCCTGGTGGGTCGCGGCCGCGCACTCGAGATCCTGCTCGTCGCCGACGACGTCGACGGACCGCGCGCCGAGCAGTACGGGTACGTCAACCGCGCGATCGCCGATGACCGACTCGACGCAGAGGTCGAGGCGATGGCAGACCGGCTCGCGCGCTTCGATCACGAAGCGATCGCGCGCACGAAGTCCTACGTCGACCAGGTGACCCTGCCCGCCGACGCCGAGCTGGCGGGTCCCGTGGCCGACTTTCGCGAGCTGTTCGGGCGTCCCGCGCAACAGGCGCACTGGGCGCGGTTGCAGGCTCTCGGGCTCAACTCCGACAGCGACCTCGAACGGTCCCTCGGGCGGCGCGTGGTCGACTCGATCCCGACGGATCATTCGATGACCTGACCCCACGTCGACCCCGGCTGGTCGCACCTGCGTTGAACGTTGCGTCAACCGGCGCGAACAGATACGGGATCCGGGCGCCTACCCGCTACGCCGGAGGCGCCGCCCACTGCCGGGCCGAGATCATCGTCGCCTCGATCGAGTTGTGGCTGCGCACAGACCCACCGGCCACCGCATAAGCTGGCGGTCCTCCGCGCGACCCCGCGGGCCGGCCGACCGGCCGGCCCGTCGCGGAGATCACCGCTTCCGGCAGAGGGCGGAGGATGACGCGGCAACGAGGGAAGGGCTTCCGCGGAGGAGACGGTGCCGGGCTGCTCGGGCGACGAGCGGAGACCGCCGCCCTCGACCAGATGATCGCGGCCGTTCGGGAGGGCGAGAGCCGCGTGCTCGTGGTGCGCGGCGATGCCGGTGTCGGGAAGTCCGCGCTCCTCGACCACGTGGCGCACTCGCCGAGGAACGTGCGTGTCCTGCGCGCCGTCGGCGTGGAATCCGAGATGGAGTTGGCGTTCGCCACGCTGCACCAGTTGTGCGTTCCGCTGCTCGACCGCCTGTCGCGGCTTCCCGATCCGCAGCACGAGGCGCTCCAGACGGTGTTCGGGATCCGAGCGGGAGCCCCACCGGATCGCTTCCTGGTGGGCCTGGCCGTGTTGAGCCTGATGTCGGACGTCGCGGAGGAACGCCCGCTGCTGTGCGTGGTCGATGACGCGCAGTGGCTGGATCGAGCCTCGGCGCAGGTGCTGGGCTTCGTCGCACGCCGGCTGCTGGCGGAGTCGATCGCCCTCGTGTTCGGCGCCCGACAGCCCGGCCGTGACCTGCACGGTCTGCCGGAACTCGAGATCACCGGGCTACCCGTCGGCGACGCCCGCGCCCTGTTGGACTCCGCAACGCCTTCCCGGCTCGATCAGCACATACGGGATCGGATCGTGGCCGAGAGCAGGGGCAATCCACTCGCCCTGCTCGAACTGCCGCGCGGACTGACCGTGAACCAGGTGGCGGGCGGATTCGGCCTGTTGCAGGCCGGCTCGCTGCCCGGGCAGATCGAGCAGAGCTTCCTCACGCGGATCGAAGCGCTGCCCGCGGACTCCCGGAAGTTGTTGCTGGTCGCGGCGGCCGAGCCGGTCGGCGACCCCGCCCTGGTGTGGCGCGCGGCGGAGCGGCTCGGGGTGACGCCGGCAACGGCCATGGCGGGCGGAACCGATGGATTGCTGTCGGTGGATGCCCGCATGACGTTCCGCCACCCGCTCGTGCGGTCGGCCGTGTACCGGGCGGCGGATGCGGCGGATCGACGAGCAGCCCACGCGGCGCTGGCAGCGGTGACCGACGCGCAGGTCGATCCCGATCGCCGGGCGTGGCACCTCGCGGCGGCCGCGGTGGAACCCGACGACGCCGTCGCCGGGGAGCTCGAGCGGTCTGCCGATCGGGCCGAAGCACGTGGTGGGCTCGCCGCCGCGGCCGCGTTCCTGCAGCGCTCGGTGGACCTGACGCCCGATCCGGCGCGCCGCGCCGATCGGGCCCTGTCCGCGGCGCAAGCCGGCCTGGCGGCCGGTTCGTTCGGGACAGCGCTGGACCTGCTCGACATCGCAGAGGCCGGCACGCTCGACGAGTTCGGGCGGGCCCGCGTCGACCTGCTGCGTGCCGAAGCCGCGTTCGCGCAGCGGCGCGGCAGCGACGCACCGCCGCTGCTGTTGCGCGCTGCCCGGACGCTCGAGTCGCTCGACGCCCGGCTCGCCCGGGACACGTACCTCGACGCGTGGAGCGCAGCGCTGTTCGCCGGGCGGTTGGCCACGGCGGGCGACCTGCGAGAGGTGTCCCGGGCGGCGCGAGCCGCACCACGACCCGGCGGCCCGACGCGTGCCTCGGACCTGCTCCTCGACGGCCTTGCGCTGCTGTTCACCGAGGGGCGCGGCAGCACGATTCCGTTGCTGAAGCAGGCGGCAGCCGTGTTCGCGGGAGACGGCATCTCGATCGAGGAGGTCCTTCGCTGGGGCTGGCTCGCCACGGCGGCGGCCGCCGCCGCGTGGGACTTCGAGACCTGCATGGCAACCGCCACTCGCCAGGTCGAGGTGGCCCGCAACGCGGGCGCACTCGCGGTTCTCGCCGTCGGCGTCAACGTGCTCGGACAGGTTGCGACGCTGGCAGGCGACTTCGCCCAGGCGTCGTCGCTGAAAGCCGAGGCCGACGCGGTCAGGGAGGCCACCGGCACCCAGGTCGCGCATTACGGCGCGCTGGTGCTGGCCGCGCTGCGCGGGCGGATGAGCGAGGCGTTTCCGCTGATCGACGCCACGGTCGCGAATGCGACATCGGAGGGCCAGGGCACCGCCGTCCAGTACGCGCACTGGGCGAGGTCGGTTGTCCTGAACGCCGTCGGCCGCTACGACGAGTCGTTTGCGGTGGCCGAACTGGCCAGCGACGACACCCCGGAGCTGTTCGTGTCGGCGTGGGCGCTTGTCGAGCAGGTCGAAGCGGCCGCGAGAAGCGGGAACGATCGTGGCGCGGCCGAGGCGATGGGGCGGCTTCAGGAGAGAACCCGCGGTACGGATGAGCTGTGGGGCCTCGGCCTGGAGGCACGCTCGCGGGGCCTGGTGAGCGAGGGGGCGAGTGCCGAGGCTGCTTTCCTCGAGGCTGTCGAGCACCTACGCCGTACGCGGCTGCGGCCGGAGCTCGCTCGCACCCATCTGGTGTACGGCGAGTGGCTGCGCCGGCAACTGCGCCGGTCCGATGCCCGGACGCAGTTGCGCTCCGCCTATGACATGTTCGTCTCCATCGGGATGGAGGCGTTCGCGGACCGTGCGCGTCGTGAGTTGCGGGCCGCCGGGGAGACGGTCCGCAAGCGCTCCGAAGCTGCGGCGAGCGACGAGCTGACCGCACAGGAGCGACAGATCGCACTGATGGTGCGGGATGGCATGACGAACCCGGAGATCGGCGCCCGGCTGTTCCTCAGCCCACGGACGGTGGAATGGCACCTGCGCAGGGTCTTCGCCAAGCTCTCGATCAGCTCACGACGGCAGCTCCGCGATGCACTGCCGGCCAATGGGATGGAAACGGCCTCCGCGTAGCAAACCTCGCCCGGGTCGTGCTGCGCGTCATCGGGGCCTCGCAGGGGAGCTCACGGCGGCATGTCGTCTGCGGCCAGTGTGTTCCGATCGCTCGGGGAGGGGTCCCCGGCCACACCGAGACATCGTGGGCTCGCCCGGTTCGGGCCAGGCGCCGTCTCCGCCGGCGAATCCGCGGCGACACACGCACCAAGGCCCAAGCCCGAAGATCACAGGAGCGCGATAGCGCTCACGCTCCGTTCGAGGCTCCGCTCCTGGTACGCCCCGCGCCCTCGACACCGCGTTCGCCGGAGCCCGCACCCGGCTCGACGACCGAGGCGAGGCGGAAGACCGGCCACCCGATCTCCGTCCGCCACCTGTCCGCGTGCCCGGTGTCACGCGGCCCTGTCCGGTACGTCTCGTGGATCGGTCCGTCGACCGCCAAGGCGTGTGCGACCACCCAAGCGCCGAGGCGGCCGTAGGTGACATCGATGTCGTCGTGCGGCCCGGCGTGGACGGCGATGGCGAGGTCGGCCGGCGGGAGCTCGACGACCTCGATCCGGCCCGATCGGCGGGGCGTGCGGACCGGCCGGAAGACGAGCATCGCGCCCGCGCCGTGGGCGAACAGCTCATTGGCGTAGCGCCCGCCGGGCGGTCCGGTGCGTTCCGCCGGCGGGAAGGCCGCGTCCAGTTCCGCCATCGCCGAGTCGTACCAGGCGAGCGAACCGTCGAGGTCGACGTCACCGCTGATGGCGGCGACGGTGCGGGCGGGGACCGAGCGCAGCTCGACGTGGACGTCGGCGGGATCGGGGCGCAGCAACCGGCGCAGCGACACGACTGCGGCCCGGGTCCGGTCCAGCTCGGCCTCGAGTCGGTGGAGATGGCCCGTGATCACCTCAGCGCGCTGCTCCGGGTCGTCGGTGGCGAGGATGGACTCGACCTCGACAAGGGGCACGTCGAGCTGACGGAGCCGGTGGATGACCTGCGCGGTCGGGATCTGCTCCGGCGCGTAGTACCGGTAGCCCGTGAACGGGTCGACCGCGGCGGGCTCCAGGAGCCCGGCCTGGTGGTAGCGGCGCAGGGTGCGCACGCTCAGGTGCGTCACCGTGGCGAACTCGCCGATGGTCAGTCCGGAGCGCATGAGGCCAGTCTGCCGTCACCTTGACCCTCTCCCCGGGGGAGACCGGACCGTGGGGACATGAGCACAGTTGATCGGAGCGACGGGACCAGGACCTCGTGGAGCGAGCTGCCGACCGCGATCACGACGTATCTCGCCGCGCACCGGGCCCGTGACGTGGAGACGGCGATCAGGGCGTTCACCGGGGACGCCGTCGTGACCGACGAGGGCCGCACCTACCGCGGGCAGGAGGAGATCCGCAGCTGGCTGGGCGGTGCGGCCGGCGAGTACACCTACACCACCGCGTTCACCGGCGCCACCAGGACCGGCAAGGCGGAGTTCGACGTGGTCCAGCACCTCGAAGGGAACTTCCCGGGCGGCGCGGTCGACCTGCACTTCCGGTTCGACCTGGACGGCCGGTCGATCATCCGGCTGGTGATCGAGCCCTCAGGAACGGTCGACCGATGAGAAGCTGGTTCATCACCGGTGGCACGCCGGGCGGCTTCGGCATGGCCTTCGCCGAGGCGGCGTTGGAGATCGGCGACCAGGTGGCGCTCACCGCGCGTCGACCCGCGGAGCTGGCCGCATGGGCACACGTGTACGGCGACCGGGTGCTCGTCGTGCCGCTGGATGTCACCGATGCGGGGCAGGTGCAGAAGGCGGTACGGACCGCGGAGGAGCGCTTCGGCGACATCGACGTGCTGGTCAACAACGCGGGCCGCGGCTGGTACGGGTCGATCGAGGGCATGGACGAGACCGATGTGCGCGGGATGTTCGAGCTGAACTTCTTCGCCGTGCTCTCGGTCATCCGGGCGGTGTTGCCCGGCATGCGCGCTCGCGGCAGCGGGTGGATCGTCAACATGTCGTCGGTGGCGGGGCTGCGCGGAGTGACCGGATTCGGCTACTACAGCGCGACCAAGTTCGCCCTGGAAGCGGTCACCGAGGTGCTCCGCGAGGAGGTGGCGCCCCTGGGCATCGGGGTGATGGCAGTCGAACCCGGCGCCTTCCGCACCCGCGCCTACGCCGGCTTCGCCGGCGAGCCGGTCCAGGAACCCATCGCCGAGTACCGGCCGGTGCTGGAGCGGGTCCGCGCTGCGATGATCGACCAGGACGGGAAGCAGCCCGGCGACCCGCAGCGCGGAGCCCGCGCGGTGATCGCGGCGATGGCTCAGGATCCGCCTCCCCGACGGCTCGTCCTCGGCAACGCCGGGTTCGACGTGGCCGTCGCGACGCTCGAGGAGTCGCTCGCCGAGCTCCGCGCGTCGGAACCGCTCTCGCGCGGAGCCGATTTCCCCACCGCCTCGTAGCCGCCGCAGCCCTGCCGGACCGCCGGGTCCGGCCGTTCGCGTTCCGCCGTGCGCACCCGTCAGCTGTAGGCGCTGACGTCGATGGCGAGCAGCCGGTCGGCGAGGGCGGCGTAGAGCGTTGCGCCGTCCGGGGACAGCGCGATGCCGCCCGCACCGATCCGCGCGCCCGCGTCGATCGCGGCGACCGGGTCGCCGTCCAGCGTGCGAACGGTGATCATGTGGCCGCCGGTGTCGCTGGTGAACACGTGCTCGCCGTCCGCGGCGAGCAGGACCGTCCAGTCCTCGGGCAGGACGGACGGGCCGGTCCCCGTTCCCAGCCGGATGTCCTGCTCGATCCGCCTCGTCGCGGTGTCTACGACCAGAGCGCGTGAGTTGTTCGCCGCGTAGAGCAAGCGGCCGCCGGGAGCGATCGGCAACGGTGCCGGTACCGCCGCGAGGTCGGGCTCCAGCTCGGATGCCGGCAGCGGGCCGGTTCGGCCCACCTGCTCGTCGAGCGCGCTTCCCTCGACGTACTCGGTGGCGAGCCACGGCCGGGAGGCGAACGGGCCGGCGTCGATCACCCGGGCCGTCCAGGGGCCGTCGACGCGGTGGGCGAGCGCGATCTCCCGGTCGAACCGGGACCGGAAGTCGGGGTCGCCGATCAGGTGCGGGTGGACGACCTTCACCGCTGCCGCACGGCCGTCCTCGTGGCGTCCGAGGTAGACGACCCCCATGCCACCCGATCCCAGCCGGGCGGTGAGGGCGAATGGGCCCAACCGGTGGGGATCCTCGGGCAGCAACGGCTGCGTGCGCGGCGCCGTCCCGGTCGTCGACCCCGTCCGGAGCTGCCATCGGGCGCGTCTTGACGAGCACGGACGCACCGCGTCGACGCCCCCCGGATCGTCACGTGCCGACGATAGCGCTCACGTCGCCGGGAACGAACACGAGCGCCCGCAGGTCAGGCCGCCAGTGAAGCGATGCCGGCGCGCACCTCACGGGCGAAGATCTCGGGCTGTTCGAAGGCGGCGAAGTGCCCGCCACGCTCGGCGGCGTGGTAATAGCGCAGTTCGCTGAACCGCGTCCTCAGCCAACGCTCGCTGAACGCGAAGATCTCCTCGGGGAACTGCGTGTACGCGGTGGGGATCCGCACTGCTCGTTCAGGCTCGGTGCTGAGGTACTGGGCGTTCTCCCAGTACATCCGGGCTGATGATGCGGCGCTGTTCGTCAGCCAGTACATCATGACGTTGTCCAGCAGCTCGTCCCGCGAGACGGCGTTCTCCGGGTGACCGTCGCAGTCGGTCCAGGCGTAGAACTTCTCCACGATCCAGGCGAGCTGGCCGGCCGGGGAGTCGGCGAGCGAGTACCCGATCGTCTGCGGGCGGGTGGACTGCTCGGCCGCGTAGCCGTTCTCCTCGGCGAAGAACCGCTTCGTCCTGGCCAGCATCTCCCGCTCCTGCGCGGTCGGCTCACCCAGCTGATGAAGCGCCTCCGGTGAGACCAGCGCGACGTTCAGGTGCACCCCCAGCAGGCCCTCGAAGGCGCCGGCGGCCATAGCGGTGGTCACCGCCGAGCCCCAGTCACCGCCCTGCGCGTAGTAGCGGGGGTATCCGAGGTGCCCCATCAGCTCGTGCCATGCGCCGGCGATCCGCTCGATCCCGATACCGGTCCGGGACGGCTTGTCGCTGAATCCGAACCCGGGCAGTGCGGGGACCACCACGTGAAACGCATCGGCCGCCGAGCCGCCGTGCGCCTCGGGTTCGGTCAGGGGGCCGATCACGTCCAGGAACTCCACGGTGGAGCCCGGCCAGCCGTGCGTCATGATCAGCGGCCGGGCCTGCTCGTGCGGGGAGCGAACGTGCAGGAAGTGGATGCCCAGATCGCCGATCGTGGCGTGGAACTGGGGGAACGCGTTCAGGCGGGCGGCCAGCCGCTGGATGTCGTACTCGTCGGCCCAGTACTCGCACAGATCGCGGGTGTAGCTCAGCGGGATGCCCTGCGACCAGTCGTCCACCGTCTCCGGCTCGGGCCAGCGGGTACGGGCCAGCCGGTCGCGCAGATCGGCGATCTGCGCGTCGGTGATCTCTGCCCGGAAGTCGCGTATCCGGACCGGTGCGGTTCTCATTCGGGGTGACTGTCCTTCGTGGGAGTGGGACGGGATCACTGACGGACGGGGTCGACGTCGTCCCCGCCGGGCCGCCGCAGCAGCGGGGCTGAGTACCGGCGAAGGGTTTCGCTGCGCGACCGGCGCGACCGGCGCGACCGTCGGTCCGGCCGGACGGGAGCGCCCGGCTGAGCTGACGTGACGTCCCGCCTGGCGGCCTGCCGGGCGAGGATCAGCCCGCCCATGTCGAAAGGCATCGGATGCTCGCTCTCGGTGTGCAGCGGGTGGCCGTGGTGGAGGTGAACGACGGCGCCACCGGCGGACGACCGCCGCACGTCATCGCTGTCCCGCTGTTGTGCAGCGGTTGCCTCGTCCGGCATTTACTAGCGTGAAGCTAGCCGA
This sequence comes from Pseudonocardia hierapolitana, assembly GCF_007994075.1. NCBI lineage: Bacteria > Bacillati > Actinomycetota > Actinomycetes > Pseudonocardiales > Pseudonocardiaceae > Pseudonocardia > Pseudonocardia hierapolitana. The sequence continues at coordinate 1,182,999 of NZ_VIWU01000001.1, forward strand.
CCGGCTTTCATGATGCAAGTGCCCGAGGAGAGTCCGGCCGCTCGAGCGCTCGTGCGGCGCACCCAGGCCGTAGATATGCACCGATTGATACAGAAGGTGGTACGGTCGCTCTGTACCGGTCGATACCGAAGTCGGATCGACGCGACTCGAAGGTGGTTCTCACGCATGGGGATGCTCGACGGCAAGACGGCCGTCGTGACCGGCGCCAGCAGCGGGATCGGGCTGGCCGCCGCGCAGCGGTTGGCGGCCGAGGGGGCGCACGTGTTCCTGACCGGACGACGGGCGTCCGAGCTCGACGCAGCCGTGGCCTCCATCGGATCCGCGGCCACCGCCGTCGCGGGGGACGTCGCGGAACCGGCCGACCTGGATCGGCTCTACGACGCGGTCCGCGCACGCGGACGCGGCCTCGACGTCCTGTTCGCCAACGCGGGTGGCGCCTGGCTCGCGCCCCTCGAGAAGGCGACCGACGAGGACTACGAGCAGACCTTCGGAACCAACGTCCGAGGCACCTGGCTCTCGGTCAAGAAGGCCGTGCCACTGCTCAACGAGGGGGCGTCGGTCATCTTCAACGCTTCCATCCGCGCCGCCGACGGGTGGGAGAACTTCGGCCTGTACTCGGCCTCGAAGGCCGCGGTCCGGTCACTCGCTCGAACCTGGGCGAACGAGCTGAAGGGCCGCGGGATCCGGGTGAACTCGATCTCGCCCGGCGCGATCGACACTCCAGCGCCCGACCGGGTCGTCGGCGCGGAGGCGGCGGACGCCTTCCGGGTGCAGCTCGCAGCGGGGGTTCCGATCGGACGGCTCGGGCGCCCCGAGGAGGTGGCGGCCGCGGTGGCCTTCCTCGCCTCTGCCGACAGCAGCTTCGTCTACGGCGCGAACCTGGACATCGACGGCGGCGAGCACCAGTTCTGAGTGAAAGCTGAGTGCAAGCCGGGTTGACGCCGCCACCTACGTCAACGGCGCCGAGTGGTTCATCGACGGTGGATATGCACAGGTCTGAACCGTCGACCCCTCACAGTTCGCTCAGGAGCCGAGGTTGCGGAGGATCACCCGCGCGAACTCGGGGAGCACGACCTCGGTCTCGTACCGGTTGCGCCGTTCGACCTCGGGGACCCCGCCGTCGCGTCGGAAGACCTCCGTCCGTCCGTCGTGGACGTAACGGATGACCGCCTCCCTGTCGATCGGGTTGGGAATGCCGATCGAGCCGCGCCGCACGGAGAACTCGACTCGGGACGTCGTGCACGTCAGTTCCTGGGCGGAGCTCCGGCTCAGGCAGCTGGTGCCGTCGAGGACGGTCGGACGCTCGTCGCCGGACGGATCACGGCGGTTCTGGGCCACCATCTCCGGCGTACCGGCGATTCTGATCTCGACCGTGAGCGCGTACTCGTTGTAGCCGCCCGCAGGGTCGAAGTCCTTGTCGGGCAGTTCCACGCCGATGTCGCAGGACGCCTCGGGGACCTGGACCGTGGATGCTCGGCCGACACCGAAGACCGTCATCTCACCGGCACGGGGTTTCCGTGCGATCCGGCCGGTTCCGGGCAGGACGGTTCGCAGTCCGGTGTCGTCCAGCACCGCGCACGCGCGAGGCCAGGCGGCGGGTTCGAACAGCCCCGTCGGTCCGATCGGCCCGTCGAGCGCGACCGGGGCGGTTGCCGTGGGCGCGGCGCGCTCGAGCTGGACCGGCGCTGCCGTGGTGGGGCGGGGCGTTGCTCCGCCGGCCGTGAGCGGTGGGAGCGCCGGGGCGCAGCCGACGGCTGCGATCGCCGCGAGCACAACGAGAACGGAGGATCCCCAGGCGCGTGGCACCCGATCATCCTGTCACTCCTCGCGTTCCGGACTCCGGGCCTCGCGGCGATGCGGACCCGGATCGTAGGGCGACAGGTGACCGCACATGCCGAGCGTGGCCGCAGGCGGCTGCTCGATCCGCGCGACCGCGGCCTCCCGCAGATGCCGATGGTCGCCGGCCGCGAGCGCCTCGATCTGCTGCCCCGTGCGCCTGCTCGCCGCGGCCGCCCCCTGTTCCCAGCGATCCCGCCAGCTCGCGAGCTGCGGCCGGACGAGCGCAACGGCGGCCGCGAAGAACGCCTCCAGCGCCTCACCGTTCCCGGCCTCGCTGTGCCTGCGCAACTCGGCGAACCCTTCGATCGCGAGGTCGCGGCGCGCCCGTGCCCGGTCGGGCGATGGCCCGCCGGGTCCCGCGAGCGACACGGCCCGCTGATAGGTCTCCCGATCGGTCAGGTACTGCGGCGGGAGCGTGAGAACGGCGTCGCCCGACTCGGGCAGCCCGCTGTTCTGCATGAGCGCCACGACGCACAGGTCGCCGTCGTTCACGGCCCGATGGATGGTGCCGGGCGTGAACCAGACGACGTCGCCGGGCCGCAGGGGCGCCTCGGCGAAGCCGTCCGTGGTGAGCGTCTGCACCCGGCCGGCGCCACCGATGACGATGTAGCCCTCCGTGCAGCACAGGTGCATGTGCGGCGAGCCGCCGCACAGCCCGTCGGCCGCTTGCCACGGGTAGACCCGCAACGCGGTGATGCCCACGGCGCCGGGGAAGTCCGGCAGGGGGCCGCTCACAGTCCGCGCCTCCACGATCCGCCACAGCTCGCGGCGTAGGGCTTCGGCGCCTCACACCTGATCCGCCGGCACGCCGCGATCGACACCGAACAGCTTCGCGACACGGGTGTCGTCGGTCAAGAAGTCGAGTCGATCCGGGCGGGCGAGCCCGGCGAGCCGAGAACCGATCGGCCTGCTCCCCCGTTCGTCACTCGCCCGTTGCGGGCGGCAGCAGCGGCTGCGGCCTCCTCCGCGCGGGCCTGCTCCAGGGCCGCGATCTCCTCGGCCGGGTCCGGCGTGAGCAGCGAGCCGGGGACCGGCGCGCCGCCCATGCCGAGCTGGTTCATCCGCTTGGGCACCGGGGCACCCTGGTACTCCAGCGGGATCGCGTGGCCGTGCTCGTCGAGACCGCCCAGCGGCTGGTGCACCTCGATGAACCCGCCGTGGGGCAGCCGCTTGATGATGCCGGTCTCGATGCCGTGCTCGAGCACCGCGCGGTCGGAGCGCTGCAGCCCGATGCAGATCCGGTACGTCACCCAGTAGGCGATCGGCGGCACCACCAGCACCCCGATGCGCCCCGCCCACGTGGTGGCGTTCAGCGAGACGTCGAAGAAGTAGGCGATCAGGTCGTTGCTGCCGCACAGCACGAGAACGGCGTAGAACGAGATGGCCATGACGCCGAGCGAGGTGCGGACCGGCACGTCCCGCGGCCGCTGCAGCAGGTTGTGCAGCGCGTCGTCCTTGGTGAACCGCCGCTCGATCCACGGGTAGGCGCCCGCGAGCACGTACAGGACCGGGAGGAACGCGGGCGACGCCCAGAACGCGGGCGGGATGTTGTAGTCCCCGAGGTAGATGTCCCACGGCGGGAAGATCCGCAGCATCCCCTCGGTGAACAGCACGTACCAGTCGGGCTGGGAGCCCGCGGAGATGTGCGCCGGGTTGTACGGGCCGAAGTTCCAGATCGGGTTGATCTGGAACAACCCGCCCATCACCCCGAGCACTCCGACCGTGACCGCGAAGAACGCCCCGGCCTTCACCGCGAACGTCGGGAGGATCCGCACGCCGACGACGTTGCGCTCGCTGCGGCCGCGGCCGGGGAACTGCGTGTGCTTCTGGTACCAGATCAGCCCGAGGTGCACGGAGACCAATGCGAGCAGGGTGGCCGGGATGACCAGCACGTGCGTGATGTAGAGGAACGGGATGACCTCGGTGCCGGGGAATTCGCTGCGGAACAGCATCCAGTGCAGCCACGTGCCCACCACCGGGATGGCAAGGGTGAACCCGGAGGCGATCCGCAGCCCGGTGCCCGACAGCAGGTCGTCGGGAAGCGAGTAGCCGGTGAAGCCGGCGAAGAAGCCGGTGAACAGCATCAGCACGCCGATCACCCAGGTGGCCTCGCGCGGCTTGCGGAAGGCGCCGGTGAAGAACGTCCGGCACATGTGCACGACCATCGCGGCCAGGAACAGCAACGCCGCCCAGTGGTGCACCTGGCGGATGAACAGCCCGCCGCGGACCTCGAAGGAGATCGCGAGCGCGCTCTCGTAGGCCCGCGACATGTGGATGCCGCGCAGGTTCTCGAACGGGCCGTCGTAGACGACCTCCTCCATCGAGGGGTCGAAGAACAGCGCGAGGTAGGTGCCCGAGAGCAGCAGCACGATGAAGCTGTAGAGCGCGACCTCGCCCAGCATGAACGACCAGTGCGTCGGGAAGACCTTGTTGAACTGCCTGCGCAGCCCGGCCGCCGGGTGGTAGCGCTGGTCGAGCCCGTCGAGGGCAGCCACGACCTTCGCGTTGTCGCCCGAGCCGGTGGGCGTCGTGATCGAGCTCATGGGACGCACCGCCGCACCAGCGCCCCCCGAACCAGTGCATCAGCGTCGTTCGGCATGCACTCAAGACGCCACGGCCCGGCCGGCTGTGACACGACGTGATCGGCATCACAGCCCCCGTCTCGATGGAGGCGCGCACGGACCCGATCACCGGCGGCCCCGGGAGGGCGAGCGCGGCGGTGTAGGCGTCGATCTCACGGGGAGCGCGCAGGACAGCCGCTGCTCGCCTTCGAAGCGGACGAATGGGAGTAGGGTGCGGTGACTGGCGGCACATCGAGCGCCGACGTCCACGTCGGAGTCGTCGTCAGCGCAGGCAGCCGGTTCGAGACCGGAGGCAGGAGCGCCGACATGAGGTCGGTTCTCGGGCGTTCTCCACACCGAGCGGTTCTCGCCATCACGTCCGCGCATCACGACCCGCGACCGGTGTTTCCACGCTCGTCGACAGCCGATGGGCCCCGGACGGCGGCTGGGCGCCGCCAGTGCTCGTCGCCGCGTCACCGACCGGTTCCGCGGTCGGCCGAGCAGGGCCGGGTTGACCGCGGGAAACCGGGAGCGTCGTTCTCCCCGATCCGGACCATCCCAACCGAACATCGGAGTCACATGGAACCGCGAACGCCCCAGGACGGCCCGGAGAACGAGATGGAGATCGTCGTGACGGGGCGCAACATCGATGCGCCCGCGCGGTATCGCGAGCACATCGCCCTGAGGCTGGCCCGCCTCAAGCGCTACAGCAGCCACGTCGTCCGTTTCGACGTCATGCTCGACCACGAGACGAACTCGCACCTGCCCGCGACGAGCCACCGGGTCGAGATCACCGGCAGCGGACGAGGCCCGACGATGCGCGCCGAAGCGCACGGCCCCGACATCTCCGCGGCTCTCGAGCTCGCTGTCGGCAAACTCGAGGAGCGGCTCCGGCGGAATCACGACCGTCGTCTGATACACCACGGTCGGCACAACCCCACATCGGTCGCCGCCGCAACCGCCGCACTCAGCGGTATCCACACCACCGATCCGTCCGACTAGCGCTCCCGGGCTCGGCGATCCGTTCGACGATCTGCATGCAGGGGGTGTGACGGCGTTCAGCCGGGCGAGCGGGGATGCCGCGGCGCGCGACCGGGACCGATCTGCGCGCAGACACTGACCTGGTCGCCGTCGGCCGTGCGGAAGTCCTCCACGAGCCGCAGCCCGTCCTCGTGCTGCTCGATGCGACTCTCCGCGGTGCCGCTCACGACCGCACCGGTGGCCGCGACGACGTGCGTGAAGCGGATCGAGATCCGCCGGCCCGCCCGCGTGCCGACGAAACGGCCGATGCGTACCGTGTCGCCCTCGTATTCGCCCCAGATCATCCCGTCGCGCTCGTGGTAGTCGAAGATCGTGGGCGAGGACGGATCGACGTCGCTCGCCGTCGACGACACCATCGCGAATCGAAGCCCGTCGAGGTCGAGGTCGAGGTCGGAGGCGGATCTGCTGGCGGCCATACCGAGATCGTGCCCGGCACGGCCACCGATCGCGATCGGCAGGGGGCGAAGAACTCAGCGCCGGGGCGCCAGCACGTGCTCGATCGCCGTCGCGACGTCGGGGAAGCTCTCGACCGGTTCGGCGGTCACCCTGTCCCGCAGCACGGGCGCGCCGCCGTCGAGGTCGACGGTCAGCAGGTACAGGTCGCTGTCCCCCAGCACCAGGTACCCCTCCCGACCCGGCACATCACGCCAGAGCGTGTTCGCCGCGACCAAGCCCTGCCAGAACCCACCCGGCCCACGCGCCTCGGGGCTCTGCCAGCTGCCGTAGAGCACCAGCCCGTCCACATCGACACCGTCCTCACGGCGCAGCAGGTCGGCGTAGGCGTCCGGCAGCGTCGCCCCGAACAGCGAGCGCAACCGCTCCCGCACCGCCGCTATCGCCGCCTCGTCGGCGCCGGGCTGCACGGGCTCGTCGATCGGTGGCCGCACGCACACCACCCTACGACCGCCTCGCGAACACCCGGATCAGCCGACGGTCGCCAGCGCCCCGGGCGCGATGTCGACCTGCACCTCCGTGCCGGCATCCAGCGTGAGCACTTCCCCGTCCAGCTGGAGCGGCATCGGCTTGAGCGTGGTGAATCCGTAGTGCGTGGCGGTCGGCTGCGGCCCCAGCCCGCGGGTTGCCGCCTTGATCGCCACACCGAGGATCCGCCACTTCGCGGTGTGCGGCAGGGTGATCACCTCGAACCGCCCGTCGTCGGGCGTCCCGCCCTCACTGAGGGTGGCGTACTTGGCCATCTCGGTGATGTTGGCGAACAACAGGCTGTCGAACCTGCGCCGGCTCCCGTCCTCCAGCTCGATCGCGAACGGGCGGAACCGGGCGAAGGTCCGCACCACCGACACGATCTCCCGGACCGATCCCTTGCCCCCCTCCTCCAGGTCGACCGCGACCACCGGGGTCAGGCCGATCCCGATGTAGGAATGGGCGAATCGCGACCGCGCATCCGGCCCGCTCCCCACCGTGAGACGAAGAAGGTCGATGCGGCGCACGTCACCGGCGACCACGGCATCGGCAAGCGGACGTTCGGCGGTGGTCCGCCGGTGGTCGTTCGCGTTGCCTGCGGCCATCACCGCGCAGACCACCTCCTCGTTGCCCGCCTGCATCGCCCCGTCGACCACCTCGTTGTACCCACCGTCGCCGCTCACCGAGATGATCAGCGGACGACCCTTCGAAGCCGCTTCCCTGGCGAGGTCGCGTGCGTGCCCGGCATGCTCGGTCGGGCTGAGGCTCACCGTCGTGGTCGGCAGCCGGCCCGCAAGATCCGCCCGCAGCTCCTCGGCCAGCCGCGGCGCCTCCCCCGTGCTCTGCGGATTGAAGATCACGACGATCCGGTCGAAAGAGGTCACACCCGACCGTAGCCTCGGCGGACACGGGCATGCAGTCCGGCGGCGAGCCGGCGGGCGCGTGCGGATCGGTCTCGGCGAGCTCACCGAGCGGGCATCCGCCGTCGCACTGGTGCTCGTGCCGGAGAACCCGCAGGGGACTACTTCACGATGCCGACATGCCCCCGGTTCATGGTGAGCGCGACCGCGGAAACGATCACCGCGCCGTACACGATCTGCTCGTAGCTCGGGTCCACGCCCATCACCGACATGCCGATGCGCAGGACCGCGATGAGCAGGGCGCCCACCAGCGTGCGCAGCGGGCCGCCGACACCGCCGGTGATCGCGGTGCCGCCGACGACGACCGCGGCGATCGCCGGGAGCAGCAACGAGTCCGCCAAGGTCGGGGCACCGCTGAACTGGGAGGCTGCCAGTACGACGGAGGCGAGGCCTGCGCACAGCCCCGACAGGGCGAACGCCAGGACCCGCAGCCGCGGCGTGCGCGCGCCCGACATCAGCGCCGCGCGTTCGGCCCGGCCCATCGCGTGCAGGGCGCGGCCGTTCGCGAGCACCCGCATGAGGGCCGCCGCGACGAGCACCGCCACGATCGCCAGCACCGCCGCGATCGGCAGCCCGGCGACCCGCAGATCGCGCAGCCAGAAGATCGTGTCGTAACCCTCGGCGATGGAGATCGTCGAGGCGCCGGACACCGTGAGTGCCACGCCCGACCACAACCCCATCGCGCCGAGCGTCACCACGAACGACGGGACCTGGGCGTACGCGCTCACGGCGCCGTTGAGCGCGCCGGCGAGGGTGGTGGCGGCGAGCGTGGCGAGCACACCCCCCACGCCCGCCGACGGCAGCCACGACGCGAGCAGCACTGTGCCGAGCGAGGCGAGCACGGCGACCGACAGGTCGATGCCACCGATGAGGATCACGAACGTCTGCCCGAGGGCGAGCAGCAGCAGCGGCGCGGCCCCCTCCAGCAGCGCGCGCAGGCTCGCCGCACCGAGGAAGGACGGTTCCCGGCTCGCGACAGCGAGCACGAGCACCACGAGCACCGCGGCGGGCACGGCGGCGACGACCCGCTCGCGCAGGTCGTCGCGGCGGAGGAACGACACGCTGGTCATGGGGGTCACACCATCTGCTCGACGAGATCGACCTGGGTGGGTTTCGCGCCGGCCGGCGCGTCGAGGCGGGCGGTCACCCGGCCGTCGCGCATGACGACGACCCGGTGGCTGAGCGCGATCGTCTCCTCGAGCGTGTCCGAGAGCAGGACGATCGCCAGCCCGCGTTCGCACATCTCCCGCACCAGGCGGTAGACGTCCTCCTTGGCCCCGACGTCGAGGCCGCGGGTGGGGTGGTCGAGGACGAGCACCCGCAGCCGCGGCGAGACGAGCCATTTGGCGAGCGCCACCTTCTGCTGGTTGCCGCCCGACAGCGTCGCGATGTCCGTTCCGGGACCGGGCGTGCGGATGCGCAGCCGCTCGATCCACCGCGCCACGATCCCGCGGCGGCGCCGGGGGTCGACGAACGGTCCGGCGGAGACCGGGGAGCGGTCGGCGAGCAGGATGTTGTCGGCCACCGACATCCCCATCGCCACGCCCTCGAAGCGGCGCTCCGCGGGGATGTAGCCGATGCCGGCGTGCACGGCGTCGGCGGGCGACCGGAAGCGCACCGGCGTCCCGGCCAGTCGCATCTCGCCCGCGTCCACCGGCTCCGCGCCGAACAGGGCGCGCGCGAGGTCCTCCCGCCCGGACCCGACCACGCCCGCGACGCCGAGGACCTCGCCGCGGCGCACCGACAGCGACACGTCGGTGAAGCTGCCAGCCCGGGTGAGACCGGTGACGCCGAGCACCTCCTGGGCGCCGTCGACGTCGCCCTGGGCGTCCTCGCGGTAGTAGCTGCCGGTGCTCTCCCGGCCCACCATCAGCCGGTAGAGCTCCTGCACGTCGACGTCGGCGGGGTCGCGCTCGGCGACGCAGCGCCCGTCCTTGAGGACGTAGACGCGGTCGGAGACGCGCAGCACCTCGTCGAGCCGGTGCGAGACGAACACGACCGACGCCCGGGTGCGCAGCCGCTCGATCTGCGCGAACAGCACCTCGGTGTCGTCGCCGTCGAGCACGGACGTCGGCTCGTCGAACACGATGACCGGTTCGGTGTCGGCCGGCCCGTCGAGGTGGTCCTCGACCGACAGCGCCTTGGCGACCTCCACCATCTGCCGCTGCGCGAACGTCAGCGCGTCGACGCGGGCCGTCGGCGGGATGGGCGAGCCGATCTTGTCCAGCTGCGCCTGCGCCCGCCTGTTCAGCTCCGGCCAGCGGTAGATCCCGCCGCGCACGGCCGATCCCTCGAAGCCGAGCATGAGGTTCTCCGCCACCGACACCGACGCGACGAGCGACTGCTCCTGGTGCACGATCCCGACGCCCGCCCGTGCCGCGTCACGCGGCCCGGTGAACCGCCGGGCCTGCCCGCGCACGAGCAGCTCGCCCTCGTCGGGCTGGTACACCCCGGAGAGGATCTTCAGCAGCGTCGACTTCCCGGCCCCGTTCTCCCCGATCAGCCCGACGACCTCGCGCGGCCGCACGGTGATGCTCACGTCGTCGAGGGCGACGACACCGGGGAAGCGCTTGGTCACCCCGCGGAGCTCGAGGGCGGCCGTGCTCATTTCACCACCCGCGTGCGCCGCCGCTGGGTCCACACGGTCGCGGCGATCGCCACGACGATCACCACGCCCTGCACCGAGCGCTGGATCGCCGGGTCCACCCCGACGAGGATCAGCCCGTTGGCGAGCACGCTGATCAGCAGCGCGCCGACGAGCGTCTGCAGCACCCCGCCGCGGCCGCCGGACAGCAACGTCCCGCCGACGACCACCGCCGTGATCGTGGCGAACAGCTGCCCCGATCCGATCTGCACGTCGCCGACGCCGAGCCGGGTCGCGGCCATCACGCCGGCCAGGCCCGCGGCCGAACCCGCGAGCACGAACGCCCACACCTTGTAGCGCGCGACCGGCAGCCCGGCGAGCCTGGCGATCTGCTCGTCGCCGCCGACGAGCAGGATCGTGCGCCCCACCCGGGTATAGCGCTGCACGAGGTAGCCGAGCAGCAGCACGGCGAGAGCGAGCAGCGCCAGGCGGGAGACGCCGAGGACCCGGTCGGTGCCCCACAGCCGCAGCCCCTCGTCGAGCATGCGCGGCGGCTGCCCGCCGAACAGAACCGTGGCGATCCCGGTGCCGATCGCCCCGGTGCCGAGCGTGACCATGAACGAGGGGATCCGCAGCCGGGTGTGCAGCAGGCCGTTGACCAGCCCGAACAACGCGCCCACGCCGACGCCACCGAGGACGGCGAGGTAGCCGAGGTCGTTGCCGTTGCGGTCGTTGGCCGCCAGCAGGACCGCGACCAGGGACGAGGTCGCCATCACGCCCTCGACGGACAGGTCGATGCTGCCGAGCAGGATCACGAACGTCGCGCCGGCGGCGAGCACGAGCAGGATGGCGGTCTGGTCGGCGATGCTGCCGGCGTTGCCCGCCGTCAGGAACCGGTCGGTCAGCAGCGAGAACACCGCGGCGAGCGCCACCAGGGCGAGCACCGGCCCGGCGTCGATCACCCGGCGGGCCAGCGGGGTGGGGGCGAGGACGGACGGCCTCGCCCCCACCACCGCCGTCCCCGGTCGGGCAGCGTTCATTCGAGGGCGCCCGTGTTGCGAGCGAGCGGGTCGGCGATGTCGTCGGCGAGGTCGGCCTCGGTGGGCGGGGTGAGGAAGTCCGCGACGTTGTCCTTCGTGATCACGAACTGCTCGCCGTAGAACGCGCGGTCGCCGGGGCTCGCGGCGGCGACGTCGTACTGACCGGTGGCGGCCTTGTACGCGAGTGCGAGACCCGCGGCGCCCTGCCAGTAGGCGTCCGAGGACACCGTCGCGACGTAACCGCTGTCGCCTGCCTGGATGGCTTCGAGGGCCTCGGGCACCGCGTCGTTGCCGACGATCGGCACCTGTCCGGCCAGCCCGGCCGCACGCAGGGCCTCCAGCGCGCCGAGGGCCATGTCGTCGTTGGCCGCCCAGATCCCCTTGACCTGCCCGCTGTGCTTGGCGAGCAGCGTCTGGGTCACCTGGAACGCCTTGTTCCGGTTCCACTCGGCGGTCTGCTGGTCGAGCAGCTGCACGCCGGGGTTCTCCTGCAGGGCCTTCTCCAACCCGGCGAAGCGCTGCTTGGCCGGGACGTTGTCGAGGATGCCCTGCAAGGCGATGATGCCGCCGCTGCCGCCCATGGCGGAGATCAGCGCCTTCGCGGTCTCGTAGCCGCCGACGCGACCGTCGAACGTGACGTGGGCGACCCAGCCGTTGCCGACGTCGGCGGGCGCGAGCTCGTCGGGCTTGTTCCAGTGCGTGACGACGTGGCCGCCCGCCTCCTGCACCGCCCGGACGATCGCCTGCGTGTCCGATGAGGTGTTCGGGTCGACGTTGAGCACGACCGTGCTGCCGCCGCTGAGCACCGACTTGATCTGGTTGAGCTGCTGCTGGGAGTCGCCCTCGTTCGCGAGGGTCTGCACCGGCATCCCGACCGACCGGGCGAACATCTCGCCGCCCTTCGCCCAGTTGGCGTGGTAGGGGTTGGACAGGCTGCGGATCGACTGCACGAGCACCACATTCTCCGGCGCCGCGGGGGCGGAGCGATTCGCCGCGTCCTCGCTGGCCGACGAGCAGCCGGCGGCGAACAGGGCGAGCAGCGCCGCACCGGCGGCGGTGATGCGAGTACGCGATCCGCGCAGGACGGAGCGCTTCGGGACACTCATCTTCGAGCCTCTCGGGGAAGGACGGCCGGCACGACGCCGGTCGGGACTGCTGTGAGCGGGCGGGGAGCGTCAGGCGGTGTCGCCGACCGAGACGAGCACCTTCACCTGCTGCGGGTCGGCCGAGGCCGCGAACGCCTCGGCGGCCCGGTCGAGCGGGTAGACGGCGGTGACGAGCTCGTCGGCCGCCACCGCCCCGGAGGAGAGCAGCGCGATCGCCTGCTCCACGTCCTCCCGGACGTACATGAGGCTGCCGATCACCGAGATCTCCCGGTCCTGCACCAGGTGCAGCGGGATCGAGGTGGGACCGGCGGCGATGCCGACGACCATCACCGTGCCGCCCTTGTCGACCAGCTCGACGGCCTGGGCCATCGAGCCGGCGGAGGCGACGCAGTCGAACACCACGTCGGCGCCCTGCAGCACGGCGGCCGCCCGGTCGACCAGGTCGGGGGCGTCGGCGCGCAGCGCCTCGGCGGCGCCCAGGCGCCGGGCCCGGTCCAGCTTCTCGGGCAGCACGTCGGTGACGACCACGACCTCGGCGCCCGCGGCCCGCGCCGCGACCAGCACGAGCAGCCCGATCGGGCCCGCGCCGAGCACGGCCACCCGGCTGCCCGCTCGGAGCCCCGCTCTCCGCACCGCGTGCACCGGCGTGGCGAGCGGCTCCACCAGCGCGGCGAGCTCGTCGGACATGCCGTCGGGGATCCGGTGCAGCCGGTCGCGGGCCACGACGAACACGTCGCCCATGCCGCCCGGCGTCTGGCAGCCGAAGACGGCGAGGTTGCGGCAGATGTTGTAGCGGCCGTCGCGGCACTGCGGGCACTCGCCGCAGGTCAGGTTGGGTTCGAGCACGACGCGGTCGCCCGCGGCGAGGTCGGTGACCCCCTCCCCCACCTGCTCGACGACGCCGACCACCTCGTGGCCGGGCCGGTAGGGCCGGTCGATGAACGGGTGGTGCCCGGCCGCTGCGTGCACGTCGGTGCCGCAGATGCCGACCAGCCGGCTCGCGACCAGCACCTGCCCCGGCGCGGGCGGCCCCGGCCGGGGCACCTCCATCACCTCGATGTCCTCGGACGAGGTCACGACGACCTGGCGCATGTTGCTCATGGCACTTCCCTCCGCGGTCAGAAGACCGTGTAGCCGCCGTCGACGACCAGCACGGAACCGGTCATGAACGACGCGGCGTCGCTGGCGAGGAACACGACGCTCGGCGAGATCTCCTCGGGCATCGCGTAGCGCTGCTGCGGCGCGTCCTCGATCCAGTAGCGCCGCAGCTCGGGCCGGTGCACCGGCGACATCTCGGTCTTGACGTAACCCGGTGCCACCGCGTTGACCCGGATGCCGTCCGGGGCCCATTCGGCGGCGAGCGACCGCGTCAGGTGGTGTACCGCGGCCTTCGACGCGTTGTAGGCCGGCTGCCACTGCGGCCGGTTGACGACGAAGCCCGACATCGAGCCGACGTTCACGATCGACCCGCCGCCGTGCGCGCGCATGTGCCGGCCGGCGGCCCGGCTGCACTTCCACAGCGCCCGCACGTTGAGGTCGAACACCGTGTCCCACTCCTCGTCCGGCACGTCCCATGACGGGTTGTGGAAGCAGGCGCCCGCGTTGTTGACGAGGATGTCGAGACCGCCGAGGCCCGCCACCGTCTCGGCGACGGCGCGGTCGACGTCGGCCGCCACGGTGATGTCCCCGGTGATCGGGAGGACGTCAACGCCCTCGGCGGCGAGCTCCGCGACCGTGGCGGCGTTGCGGTCGGCGTCCCGGGCCACGAAGGCGACGCGGGCGCCCGCCTGCGCCAGCGCGAGGGTGAACGATTTGCCGAGGCCGCGGTTCCCACCCGTGACGAGCGCGGTGCGGCCGTCGAGGCGGAACGTGTCGAGGACGCCCATCAGAAGACGCTGCTCGGGTCGTAGTACTCCGACACGTTCTCGCAGCCGATGCCCGCCGCCTGGGTGAGCGAGATCTTCTGGACCGTGGCCGGGTCGAGCTGCCCGGTGGCCACGCCGACCGCGATGTCGAAGACCTGCTCCGCGGCCAGGCTCGGCGAGTTCAGCCCGGTGGAGACGTACTGCCCGGTGCACCCGCCGTTCGCGATCTCGGCGAGCGCCTCCTTCTGCCCGTCGGCCGCCGCGGCGACGAGGACCGTGCTGTTGCCCTGGTTGCGGAGCACGCTCAGCGCACCGAGGGCCATCGAGTCGTTCAGGCCGAGCACCAGGTCGGTCTCCGGGTGCGCGGCGAGCATCGACTCGGTGGCCGGGACCGCCTCCTCCTGGGTGTAGGTGGCTGTCGCGGAGGCGACGACCTCCGGGGTCACCCCGCCCTCGGTGAGCCCGGCGAGGAAGCCCTCCTGTCGGGCCGGTCCGACGATCTCGTCGTTCGGGCCGCCGTTGAGGATCGCCACCTGGATCGTGGCGCCCGAGCCGAAGCGCTGCGCGGTGAGCAGGCCCGACAGGCGCCCGATCTCCTTGTTGTTCGACTGCACCGCGGTGAGCCCGACGTCCGGGATCGAGGTGTCGACGAACAGCACGGGCACCTCACCCGCGGCCTGCTCCAGCTGGGTGCGCTGGGTCTCCGGGCTGATCGCGTTGACGACCAGCGCGTCGACGCCCTGGGCGAGCATCGCCTGCACCTGGTTGAGCTGGGTGACCGGGTCGCCGCCTGCGTTCTGGAACAGCAGGTGGAAGCCCTCGGCCCGGGCGCGCTCCTGCGCCATCGCCTCCATGGCCGCGTAGTACGGCGCGTCCATCTGACGTTGGGCGAAGCCGATAGTCACCTCGCTGACCGGCTTCGGCTCCTGCGCCTGGTCCGGTGAGGAGTTCGAGCCGACGGTGCCGCAGGCGGACAGCAGCGCGAGGGACGCGGCCGCCGCGACGGCGAGGAGGCGGGGGGTGCGCATGGGTTCTCCGGGGTTCTCGGGTGTTCGTCGGGGTTCGTCAGTGACCGCGCCGGGTGCCGGTGCGGCCGATGGTGGCCAGCGCCACCGCGAGCAGGATCAGGGCGCCGCGGAAGGCGTCCTGCAGGAACGTCGAGACGTTGAGCAGCACGAGCAGGTTCGTGATGACGCCGAAGATCGCGGTACCGACGACGGCGCCGAACACGCGGCCCTGCCCGCCGGCCAGCCGCGCCCCGCCGATGACGACGGCGGCGATCGCGTCCAGCTCGAAGAGGGTGCCTGCGGTCGGTGTGCCCGCCCCGACCCGGGACGCCAGCAGGAACCCGCCGAGGCCGACGAGCAGCCCGGCGATGACGTAGACGGCCAGGAGCGTGCCGCGCACCGGCACGCCCGAGGCGTGGGCGGCCTCCCGCGTGCTGCCGACGGCGTACACGCGGCGGCCGAAGACCGTGCGGCGCAGCAGGAACGCCATGCCGACGGCGACGGCGACCCAGAGGATGCCGAGCACCGGCACCCCGAGCACGGTGGCGGTGCCGGCCACCGTGAACGCGGGATCCGCGGGCCGGACCGGCACGCCCTCCGTGTAGGCGTACACCAGCCCGCGGGCCAGCGCGAGCATGCCGAGGGTGACGATGAACGGCTCCAGGCCGCGGAACGCGACGAGGAACCCGTTGACGGCCCCCAGCAGCGCCCCGACGCCCAGCGCCACCAGCACCGACACGATCACCGACGACCCGCCGAAGAGGCCGGCCGACAGCACGCAGGCCAACCCCAGCACCGAGCCGACGCTGATGTCGATGCCGCCGGACACCACGACGATGAACTGCGCCAGCGCGACGATGCCGATCACCGACATCTGCAGCACGAGGTTCTCGAGGTTGCGCGTGGAGAGGAACGCGTCGGAGAGCATCGCCGCGAGCACCACCAGCGCGACGAGGATGAGCAGCGGGTACTGGTTGCGCAGCCACGCCCCGCCGCGGCCGGCCCACGCGCGCGGCGCCGCACCGGCGTCGGGGGCGGTCCGGGCGGTCTTCTCGGTGACGGTCATGCGGCGTCCCCTCCCTGGGCGGCGTCTTCTCTCGGGGCCCCGCCCAGGGCGGCGCGGATGAGGTCCTCGGTCGAGGCCTGCGCGGCGTCGAGCTCGGCGACCAGCCGGCCGTCGCGCAGCACGAGCACGCGGTGGCACAGCAGCAGGGCTTCCTCGGCCTCGCTGGTGACCACCAGGACGGCCTTGTCCTGCTGGGACAGGCTGTGGATGATCTCGTAGATGTTCAGCCGGGCGCCGACGTCGATGCCCTTGGTCGGCTCGTCGAGCACGATCACGTCCGGGTCGGCGGCGAGCCACTTGGCGAGGCAGACCTTCTGCTGGTTGCCGCCCGACAGGGCACGGGTCGGCGTCTGCGGGCCGCCCTTGACCTGGAACCGCTCGATCAGGTCGCTCACCTGTGCCCGCTCGTCGCGGCGGCGCACCACACCGGCCGTGGCGAGCCGCGGCAGCGTGACGAGGCTGAGGTTCTCGGCATTGCTGAACTCGGCGACGAAGCCCTCGCGGCGCCGGTCCTCGGTGAGGTACGCGACGCCGTGCCGCAGCGCGGCGCCGGGGCTGCGCATCGTCACCGGCCGGCCACCGATCTCGACGGTGCCGGCGCGGGGTTGCTGCTGGCCGGAGACCGAGCGCGCGACCGACGAGCGGCCGCTCCCGACCAGCCCGTAGATCCCGACGACCTCGCCGCCCCGCACCTCGAACGACACGTCGGTGGCCGAGCCCGCGTGCAGGCCGCGCACCGCCAGCGCCGGCGGTCGCCCCTCGGCGCGGTGCGCTGGCGGCCGCTCCAGTGCCCGCACCCCCTCGCCGATCATCAGCGTGGTGACCTCGGCCGGGTCGGTGTCGGCGGTGCGCAGCACCGTGACGAGCCGGCCGCCGCGCAGCACGGCGATGCGGTCCGAGAGCGCGAACACCTCGGGCATCCGGTGCGAGACGAACACGACGGCGGTGCCCGCGGCCTTCTCCGCGGCCACCATCTCCTGCACGTCGGCGAAGTGCTCCTCGGTGGTGGAGGCGGTGGTCTCGTCGAGGATCAGCACCTTGTGCGGGGTGACCCGGGCGCGGGCGAGCGCGAGCATCTGCCGCTGCCCCGGGGCGAGGGACCCGGCGAGCCGGCCGGGCGCGACGTCGCCGAGGCCGACGTCGCGCAGGGCCTGCCGGGTGAGCTCGTCGTCGCTGCGGCGGGCGAGCGACCAGGGCCGGATGTCGCGCCCCGCACGCAGCCGGTAGAGCCACACGTTCTCGCCCACGGTGAAGTCGTCGACGATCAGCGGCTCCTGGTGCATGAGCATGATCCCGGCACGGTCGGCCTCCGCGGGGTCGGCGACTGGCTCGGGGTGCCCGGCGACCCGGATCTCACCGGCGGTGGGGGCCTCCTGGCCGGCCAGCAGCCGGGCGAAGGTGGACTTGCCTGCGCCGTTGGCGCCGCAGATCGCGAGCACCTCGCCCGCTCGGCCGTCGAGGTCGAGGTCGGAGAGCGCCTGCACACCCGGATAGCTCTTGCTCACGCCGCTGGCGGAGAAGACCACCTCGTCCACTGCCTGCACCTCCTCATGCCTTCGGTCATCGCATACCTGTAATGACAGGATGTCAAGTCACGTTCCGGCTGCCGTCGGCGCTGCCCCGGAACGCCGACAGCGCCTCCTTCATCTCCCGCAGCCGCTCCAGGTGAGCCGGACCGCGGCGCACGGCCACCGCCGTCGCGAGGACGTCGACGAGCACGAGACCGGCGAGCCTGCTCACCGTCGGGGTGTAGATGTCGGTGTCCTCGAAGGTGCGCAGGACGATCGCGACGTCGGCGAGGTCGGCGAGCGGCCCGGGCCCGCCGGTGACGGCGATGACCGCCGCACCTGCCCGCTTCGCGCGCTCGGTGACCTCCAGCACCGATGTCGTGCGCCCGGTGTTGGAGATCGCCACGACCACCTCGCCCGGTCCGCACATCGCCGCGGCCATGTACTGCTGGTGCAGGTCCACGGGGGCGGTGCACGGCACGCCGAACAGCACGGCGTGCTGCAGTGCGTCCTGGGCGATGATCCCGGAGGCACCGAGGCCCACGAAGTGCACCGACGTGGCCCGCACCAGCGTCTCGACGGCGTCGGCGACGGCCGCCGTGTCCAGGGATCGGCGGGTGCGGTCGAGGCTGCTCAGCGTGTGGTCGAAGATCTTGCCCGCCATCGCCTCGACCGGGTCGTCCGGCTCGATCGCGGAGTGCGTGACCGGGATGCCCACCGCCAGCGACTGCGCGAGCCCCAGCCGGAACGCCTGGAACCCGCTGAAGCCAAGCCCGGTGCAGAACCGCATGACGGTCGGCTCACTCACGCCCGCGGCGTCGGCGAGCCCGGCCATGCTCATGTGGACCACCGCGGCGGGGTCGGCGAGCACCGCCGCGGCCACCTTGCGCTCCGACGGCCGCATCCGGTCCTGCCGACCGGTGATGAGCTCCAGCACCGACTCGCCCGTCATGCCCGGACCTCCGTGAGCGCGGCGATGAGGTTCTCGACGGCCTGCGCGGTCGCGCGCCGGACGCTCGCCCCGGTGAACCCGCCGACGTGCGGGGTCGCCACCACGCGCTCGTGGCGCAGCAACGGGGTGAGCTCGGGGGGCTCGGTCTCGAACGCGTCGACGGCGTAGGCGGCCAGGCGCCCGTCGTCCAGTGCTGCGAGCACGGCGCCGTCGTCGACGAGGGCCGCCCGCGCGGTGTTGACCAGCACCGCTCCCCTGCGCACGCCTGCCAACCGGTCCGCGTCCAGCAGCGGGCGGCCGTCGGCGGCGGGCGGGGCGTGCAGCGTGACGACGTCGCAGGTCGCCAGCAGCGCGTCGAGCGTCACGACCGGGACGGGCGCGGTGGCCGGGTCCACGACCGGGTCGGTTCCCACGACGTCGGCGCCGAGCCCGCGGAACAGCCGCGCCACGCGAGCGCCGATCGCACCCAGCCCGACCACGCCCACACGGCACTCGTCGAGCTCGCGGCCCGGGTGGCGGTCCCAGCCGCCGGCCCGCAGCGCGGCGGCCGACCACGGGACGTGGCGCAGCCCGGCCAGCGCGAGCGCCAGCGCCAGCTCCGCGACGCCCTGCGCGTTGGCGCCCTCCGCGCGCAGCACGCGGATTCCCGCGCGGGCCGCGGCGGCCGTGTCGATCGCGTCGGTGCCTGATCCGTTGCGGCTGATCACGCGCAGGTCGGTGGCCGCGGCAAGCACCCGCGCCCCGATCGGCTCCACACCTGCGAGCCAGCCGACGCAGCCGGGCACGAGCGCGAGTTGCTCCGCCTCGGTCGGGGTGCGGCCCGCGGGCCCCGGCACGAGCGCGAACCCGGCATCGCGCAGCGGTGCCAGCTCCGCGACCGCGTCGAGCCCGGCCGAGGTGAGCGAGCGCGGGGTCACGAGCACGCGCGCGGTCATCGCCGGACCTCCGCCGCGAGGCGCCCCAGCTCGGCGAACCGCGGTCCGGAGGTCGGGATCTCCACCTGGAAGACCTCGGCGATCACCCTCGTCCAGCCGTGCAGGAAGTACTCCCAGCCGTCGTGCTCGCGCACCCCCGCCGTACGTGCCTGGTCGAGGAACACCAGCTCACCGCGGTAGTTGAGGTCCCACGCCACGGCGCCCGCCGGGAACCGCGCGGCGCCGGTCAGCGGCGAGCCGGGGGCGTCCTTGCCCAGCCCGGTCGCGTTGACCACGAGCGAGCCCGGGGCCAGGCCGGCGAGCAGCGCGTCGTTGTCCGGCGCGCCGTCGATCGGCCGGCACTCCACGGGCACGTCGGTGCCCAGCTCGTCGTGCACCCGGCGCAGCGCGGCGAGCCGGCCGCGGTCCGGGTCGGTCACGACGATCCGCGAAGGCCGGTCCGCCCCGCGCTCGGGCCGGGTGAGGTACCAGCTGATCGCGATCGCCGAACCCCCCGCGCCCATGACGAACGCGTCGGCCGGGGCGGTCGCCAAGCGACCCTTCGGAATGATCGAGTCCAGTGCGAGTCCGGCCGTGATCGGGTCCTTCGCGGAGGCGACGAGCGCGCCGTCCGGCTTGGCCAGGCAGCTCACCTCGCCCATCAGCCGCGCGAGCGGGTCGATCTCGGCGAACAGGTCGGCGCACGCCGCGTACAGGTCGATCTTGTGGGTGGTGACGAGTGCGCCCGCGCTCAGCGGGTCGGCGGCGAGGAACTCCACGATCCGCCGGTAGTCCTCACGCGGCGCGTGCAGCGGCAGGTCCACCCCGACCAGCGGCACGTCGCCCAGCCCGAGCGCCTGCGCCCACCGCGGGAACACGGTGCGGATCGACGAGCGTCCGGTCGTGACGCCGACGAAGTACAGCGTGGGCCGCTGCGCGGGCCGCGGCAGCTCGCCGGGGGCCGGGTCGAGCGCCGTCGGGTCCGCGGTCACGGTCGCAGCCCCGCGACCGCACGGGCGCGCTCGCCGATCACGTCCCAGCGGCCCGCGGCGATGTCGGCACGCGGCGCGATCCACGTACCACCGACCGCGAACACGTTCGACAGCGCGAGGTACTCCCCCACGTTCTCCGGCCGCACCCCACCCGTCGGCATGAACCGGGCACCCGTCCAGCCGAACGGACCGTCCAGCGCCTTCAACGTCGCGATGCCCCCGTAAGCGCCGGCCGGGAAGAACTTGATGTGCCGCGCCCCGGCCTCCAGGCACGCGCCCACCTCGCTCGGGGTGACAGCACCCGGCACGAACGGCAGCCCCGCCTTCTCCGCGGCGGCCACGCAGGCGCCCGAGAACCCGGGCGACACCCCGAACCGCGCGCCCGCGTCGGCAGCAGCGCTGACCATGTCCGGCAGCACGAGCGTGCCCGCACCCAGCAGGAAGTCCGGCAGTTCCGCCGCGATCGCGGCCACCGCGTCCCGCGCCGCCGGGGTCCGGAAGGTGACCTCGACGACCGGCAGGCCCGCCTCGGAGAGGGTGTGGGCGAGCGGCACGGCCGCCGCGGCATCGTCGATCTCGACGACCGGAACGACCGCGAGCGCCTCGATCGCGGTGAGGACGTCGGATTCGGGCGCCATCAGGCCGCTTCCTTCCGGTAGCCGGTGTGGTCGGGGTTGGGGCGGGTGGTCCAGCCACCGGCCCCGTCGTCGACGACGAGCTGGGCCATCCCGCCCGCCTCGGCGATCAGGGCGTAGTCCTGGCCCGCGTCGGCGGGGTAGCAGAACAGCGTCACGAACGGTTCGTCGCCGGTGTTCACGCTGCGGTGCACCCAGTGCCCGGGCACGTGCACGGCCTGGCCGGGGGCGAGGGGGACGGCGCGGCTGCGGCCGTCCAGGGTCTCCATCAGCAGCACCCCGCGGCCGGAGAGGCAGTGGTAGAGCTCGGCGCGGTCGGGGCGCGCGTGCAGGTGCCCGCGGGTGACGGCGAACTCGTCGCCGTAGCGCCCAGGCAGGATCGTGCTCGTGCCGATGATCAGCGCGCCCGGGCCGTCACCGCTGCGGTGCTCCTCGACGCGGTAGACGAGGTGGTCGGCACCGTGCTCGGCCACGGCGGCACCGAACGCGCGCTCGTCGCGGTAGACGCCGGCCATGTCGCCGAGGCACTTCTCGTAGAAGCCGGTGCGGCCGGCCATGGCTCCGCCTGCATCGATCGTCAGCACGCCAGGCTCGGGCACGGGGGACGTCATTGGGTCGCTCTCCTCCATCGCCGTGTAGTCCTACTACACACATTCGCCGAACGGAACCCTCTACACCCGCACTTCTTGCGCCGGCGGTGCCCGTTGAGCTAGTACTACTACATCACACGGCCGTGAGGGAGAGCGAGCGATGATCAACCGCTTCGAGGGACGGCGCGTCGCCGTCACCGGGGCCGCCGGCGGTATCGGGCTGGCGATCTGCGAGAGCCTCGCCGCGCAGGGCGCGCAGGTGCACGGCCTCGACCTGAAAGGGCTCGACGCCCTGCCCGGGAACGCCACCGGCCATTCCGTGGACGTGACCTCGGAGGAGTCGGTCGTCGCCGCGGTGCGCGCGCTCTACGCCGACGACGACCGCCCCGTGGACCTGGTGAACAGCGCCGGGATCGTGGAGGACAACGTCGCGGCCGAGGAGATGCCGATGGCGGAGTTCGACCGGATCATGGCCGTGAACCTGCGCGGCGTGTTCCTCACCTGCCGCGAGTTCGGCCGCGAGCTGCTCGCCCGCGGCGGCGGGGCGATCGTCAACATCGCCTCGATGTCGGGCAACGCGATCGTCAACTTCCCCCAGCGGCAGAGCGTCTACAACACCTCCAAGGCCGGCGTGAGCGCGCTGACCCGCTCACTCGCCGTGGAGTGGGGGCCGCGCGGCGTGCGCATCAACACCGTCTCCCCCGGTTACGTCGACACGCCGCTCAACGCGCTCAAGACCGACATGCACCCGCAGTGGACGCGGGAGACCGTGCTCGGCCGGTTCGCGCAGCCCGCCGAGATCGCGAAGGCCGTGGAGTACTTCCTGGGCGAGGAGTCGGCATTCTGCTGCGGCGCCGAACTGCTCATCGACGGGGGTTTCTCCCTGCGATGACCGACACGGCGATGACCGACACGGCGATGAGCAGCGGCTACGTCCTCTCGCACGACCTCGGCACGACGGGCGACAAGGCCACCCTGGTGGACGCCGAGGGACAGGTGGTCGCGGCCGTCACCGCGGCCTACGACACCGACTTCGGCCCCCGCGGCAAGGCCGAGCAGGACGCCGAGGCGTGGTGGCAGGCGGTCTGCACCGCCACCCGGCAACTGCTCGAGCGGGTGCCCGGCGCCCGCGACGCCGTGGCAGGCGTGAGCTTCTCGGGCCAGATGATGGGCGCGGTGCTGCTCGACGCCGCGGGAGAGCCGGTCCGCCCGGCGATCATCTGGGCCGACACCCGGTCGACGGCCCAGACCGACCGATTGCTGGACCGCGTCGGAATGGAGGCGGGCTACCGGATCACCGGGCACCGGCTCAACCCGACGTACTCGCTCACCAAGGTCATGTGGGTGCGCGACACCGAGCCCGACGCGTTCGCCCGCGTCCGCCACGTCGTGCTCGCCAAGGACTTCGTGGTGCACCGGCTCACCGGCGCCCTGGTCACCGACCCGTCGGACGCGAGCAGCACCAACGCCTTCGACCAGGCAGCCGGCACCTGGTCGGCGGAGCTGATCGAGGCGGCCAACCTGGACCGGGCGCTGTTCCCCGAGGTGGTTCCGTCCACCACGGTCGTCGGCGGCGTCACCGCGGCCGCGGCCGCGGCCACCGGGCTGCGTAAGGGCACGCCGGTCGTGCTCGGCGGCGGGGACGGCCCGATGGCGGCCCTGGGCGCAGGCATCGTCGACGCCACTTCCGGCGCCTACGCCTACCTCGGCTCGTCGTCGTGGGTGTCGCTCGCCGCCGACGCCCCGCTGCACGACCCGCAGATGCGCTCCATGACGTTCAACCACGTGATCCCCGGCCGCTACGTGCCGACGGCCACGATGCAGGCCGGCGGTGCCTCGCTGCAGTGGATCATGGACGTCCTCGCGCCCGGCGAGGACGGGCGCTACGAGCGGTTGCTCGCGGCCGCCGACGGCGTGACCGCGTCCGAGGACGGGCTGTACTTCCTGCCGCACCTGCTCGGCGAGCGCTCGCCGTACTGGAACCCGCGCGCCCGCGCGGTGTTCGCGGGACTCGCCCGCCACCACGGCCCCGAGCACATGGCGCGCGCCGTCGTCGAGGGGGTGGCGTTCAACCTCCACACCGGGCTGCTGGCGTTCCTGGAGAACGGCGCCACCATCGGACGGATGGACGCGATCGGCGGGGCGGCCAACGCCGCACCCCTGCTGCGGATCTTCGCTGACGTCTGGGGCGTGCCGGTGAGCAGGCGCACCCTGGTGGACGAGGCCACCGCGCTCGGCGCGGCCGTCGTCGGCGGAGTCGGGGTCGGGCTCTACGACGACTTCTCGGTGGCGGGGCAGATGTCCGAGCGGGCGGCGCCGTGCGAGCCGGACCCGGCGGCGCACGAGCGCTACCGCCGCGCCCACCCGGTGTTCCTCGACGCCTACCGGCGGCTGGAGCCGTGGTTCGAGAGCCTGTGATCCTGCCCCCCGTGATCCGCACCGTTCTCGGTGACGTCCCCGCCGCGCACCTGGGCCGCTGCGACTACCACGAGCACCTGTTCCAGGTCTCGCCGCTGCTGCCCGGTGACGAGCTGGACGACGAGACCGCGAGCGGTGCCGAGGCCGCGGCGCTGCGGGCGGCCGGGATCGACGCGATGGTCGAGGCCACCCCCACCGGCCTCGGCCGCGACCCGGCGGGCGTCGCCCGGATCAGCGCAGCGACCGGCCTGCACGTCGTGCACACCACCGGCGGGCACCGCAGCGAGCACTACGGGAGCGGGCACTGGCTGACCGAGTGCCCGGAGGCCGAGCTCGCGACGCGGTTCGGCACGGACGTCCGCGAAGGGCTGCCCGCGGTGGACGCGCGCGACCGCGGCGCCCCGGCGACCGGCCCGGGCGGCGCTCCGGTGCGGGCGGGGCTGGTCAAGGCGGGCGTGGGCTACTGGCGCATCGACGCGTTCGAGCGGAGGGTCCTCGCGGCGGCGGCTGCCACAGCCGTATCGACCGGGGTGGCGGTGATGGTGCACCTGGAACACGGCTCGGCCGCGCACGAGGTGCTCGCGGCGTTGGCCACCGACGGGCTGCCCGCTGATCGGGTGGTGCTCGCCCACGCCGACCGCAACCTCGACCCGGGCCTGCACGCCGAGCTCACCGCCGCCGGCGTCTACCTCGGCTACGACGGCATGGCCCGGCACCGCGAGGCCTCGGACTCGGCGGTCCTCGACTGCCTGGAGCGCGTGGCCGCCGGCGGAGGCGGCGATCGGCTGCTGCTGGGCGGCGACGTCGCCCGCCGCACCCGCTACCGCGCCTACGGCGGTCTCCCCGGCCTGGACTACCTGCCGAGCCGTTTCCTCCCCCGCGTGCGCGACCGGCTGGGCGAGGAGCTGCTGAATCGACTGCTGGTGACGAACCCGGCGAGGGTCCTGGCGCTCACCCCGCGCGCAGACCTGCTCAGCGCCTCGTGACGATCATCGACGGCTTCGCGCGGGCCGTCGGTTCGCGCACCAGGTCCACCTCGAACCGGCTGCGGTCGCCGCGGTGGTAGGCCACGAAGCTCTCGACCGGGCGATCGTCGGCGTCGAAGCTCAGGCTGCGCAGCACCAGTACCGGCGCGCCCGGGTCCACGCCGAGCGCGTGCGCGAGCGGCTGGGGAGCCGCGCTCGCCTCCACCGACCGCCGTCCATGGGCCAGCCGCACGCCGTAGGACTCCTCCAGCACGGCGTAGAGCGAGCAGTCGCTGAGGTCCTCGTGCTCCAGGCCCGCGACGAGGGCGTGCGGGAGGTAGGTCACCGTCAGCACCCACGGCTGGTCCTCCACGAACCGCAGCCGTTCCAGCAGCACCACCGGGTCGTCGGGCTCGAGCTGCAGCTCAGCGGCCACCTGGTCGTCGGCCGGGACGACCGCGAGCGTGCGCACCTGGCTGCGCAGGTGCCCCCCGCGGGCCGCGACGTCCTCGAACAAGCCGGTGAGCGACTGGACGAGGCCCTCGGCGGTCTTCGGGCGCGCGACGAAGGTGCCCTTGCCCTTCCGGCGCTCGATGACGCCCTCGAACTCCAGCTCCGTGAGCGCCTGCCGCACCACGGTCCGGGAGACGTCGTAGGTCTCGCAGAGGGCGTTGTCACCCGGCAGCAGGTCGCCCGGCTGCAGGCCACGGCGCGTGATCTCCTGCACCAGCAGCTGCTTGAGCTGGTGGTAGTAGGGCAATGGGGAGGACCGGTCGATGCGCCCGCGCCCGTCCGACACCGCTGCTCCCGCTCCGTTCAGGGCCGGACCACCGCCTTCACACACGCGCGATCCTGCAGCGCCGCCAGCGCGTCGGCGTAGTCGTCGAGGGCGAAGGTGTGGGTGACGATGCCCTCCGTGGCCACCCGGCCGGTGCGCAGCGCCTGCAGCGCCCGGTCGAAACTGTACGCCTGGCTGAACGACCCCTTGATCACCAGCTCCCGGCGGAACACCTCGTAGGGCGACACGGTGAGCCGGTCGGCCTCATCGGTCATGCCGTAGACGAACACGGTGCCGCCGTCGCGCGTGAGTGGCAGGCACTGCTCGAGCACACCGACGGCCCCGGTGGCGTCGACGACCACGTCGAAGCCCTCCGGGGCGAGCTTCCGCAGGCGCGCAGCGCCCGCGCCCGGGTCCGCGCGGTCGAGCTGCACCGTCTCGTCCGCGCCGTGCCGGGCGGCGATCTCCAGCTTCGCGGCGGTCGGCGCGGCGACGGTGACCCGGTGCGCGCCGGAGTGGCGCAGCAGCTGTGCGAGCAACAGCCCGGTGGGGCCTGCCCCGAAGACCAGCACGTCGCTGCCCGGCTGCAGGCCGAGCACGTCCAGGCCGTGCAGCACGCAGGCGGTGGGCTCGGTGAGCACGGCGACGTCCGGCGCCAGATCGTCGGCGGGATGGCACTTCCCGGCGGGCGCCACGATGTACTGCGCGAACCCGCCCGGCGCGTTGACGCCCTGCGCCACGAGCTCGCTGCAGAATGCCGGACGGGCCCGCCGGCAGCTGCTGCACATCCCGCAGGACTGCATGTTGTCCAGCACCACGCGCTGGCCCACCTGCAGCTGCGTGACGCCCTCACCCACCTCGTCGACCTCGCCGACGATCTCGTGCCCGGGTGTCAGCGGGTAGACCGGGTCGAACTGGCCGTCGTGCAGGTGGGCATCGGTGCCGCAGACACCCGCCAGCACCACGCGCAACCGGACCTGAATCGGCCCGGCGTGCGGATCAGGCACGTCGGTGACGGTGAAGCTGCGCGGCTGGTCGTAGACAACGGCCTTCACGCCGCGACGGTAGCACTTGTGGTGACAGGATCACAGGTGTCGCCGCGCCAAACTGACGTGCTACTTGCTCGACCTCCTCGCCGCTGCGGGTGCGGGCACCGCAACGACCCTCGCCGAACGACTCCCCGTCTCGCGACAGGCCGTGGTCAAGCACCTCGCGGTGCTGGACGCGGCCGGGCTGGTCTCCGGCAACCGGGTCGGACGCGAGATGCGCTACACGGTGCGGCCCGCGGCGCTGGACGCCACGGCGCAGTGGATGACAGCGCTCGCCGCCGACTGGGATCGACGACTGGCCATCATCAAGCAGGTCGCCGAGAAGGCAGAGCGAGACTCCCGCCAGCAATGATTTCCGCGGCGCCTCGTCGTGCTACATGCCGACATCTCATGACGAGGCGCGGACTCCTGTCATCCAGGGCCCACGACAGCGGCTCCGAACAAAGCTGCGATGAACTGCGGCCACGCATCGGCGTGGTACGCAGCATTCCGCGCGCGCAGCTCACGCTGTGCAAGAAGGAGAGAAGACCGTGGATCTGCATCTGACGGGCAAGACCGCGATCGTCACCCGGCGGCAGCAGGGGAATCGGTCTGGCCCTCGTGCGAACGCTGATCGCCGAGGGGATGCGTGTGGTCTCCGGCTCCCGCACCATCACGGCGGAGCTGAAGGAGACCGGTGCCGTGCCGGTGACCGTCGACCTCTCCACGGCCGATGGCCCTGCCGAGCTCGTCGGCAGGGCCATCGACGAGCTCGGAGGCATCGACCTGCTCGTCAACAACGTGGGGGTCGGTGACACCGACTACTTCGCGAAGGGGGCCGCGCTCAACCTGCTCGAACTGCCCGAGTACAGCTGGGAGCAGACGTTCGACCTCCACTTCTACAGCGCGCTGCGCGCCAGCCGCGCCGCGCAGCCCAGCCTGATCGAGCGCCGCGGAACGATCATCAACATCTCCTCGGTCGGTGCGCGCGCCCTCGCCGCGGGCCCCGCGAACTACAACGTCTCGAAGGCGGCGCTCAGCGCCCTCACCAAGGTCATCGCCGAGCAGTTCGGCGGCAAGGGCGTGCGCGCCGTCACCGTGTCGCCGGGACCGGTCGGCACCGGCGTGTGGATCGACCCGGACGGCTTCGTCGGCCGCCTCGCCAAGGAGCAGGGCGTTCCTCACGAGTTCTTCGTGGAGCAGGCGATGAGCGGGCTCGGCGTGACCACCGGCCGCATGAGCACGCCCGAGGAGGTGGCTCGCCTCATCGCGTTCCTGGCCTCGCCCACCAACATCACCGGCAACGAGTACCTGATCGACGGCGGAATGATCAAGAACGTGTGACCTCTGGGCGACGGGATCAGCCCAAGGTGTTCGCACATCCGTCGGAGCAGGAGCAGACCCAGCGCTGGCCAGGATCAGGGCGGGTGGCCAGGGCCGATGCCTTCTGACCGAACGTGCTAGCTTTTGGCCATGCGGCCAGAAGACAGGTCGGGCGGTCAGAAGCGGGCGTCCTTCATCGAGGAGGCCCGCCGCGCCCAGATCCTCGAGTGCGCCATCGAGACCTTCGCCGAGCTGGGCTACGCCAACACCTCACTGGCGCGGATCGCCGAGCGCGCCGGGATCAGCAAGGGCGTGATCTCGTACCACTTCGCCGGCAAGAGCGAGCTGATGGAGCAGCTCGTCGAGCAGGTCTACCGCGAGATCACCCAGTTCGTCCTGCCGCGGATGGAGAAGGAGTCCACGGCGACCGGCGCGCTGCGGGCGAACATCCGCTCGGTCGCCGAGTACATGCGGGGCCACCGCGCACAGCGGCTCGCCCTCGGGGAGATCTTCAACAACCTCCGCACCCCCGACGGCAAGCGGCGTTACGGCATCGCCTTCAACGAGCCGATCTACGTCCAGCGGGAGGCGATGTTCCGCCTCGGCCAGCAGACCGGCGAGCTCCGCCCGTTCGACCCCCGCGTGATGGCCGTGACCGTGCAGGCGGCGATCGACGAGATGTTCGCCTACTGGGCCACCTACCCCGACCACGACCTGGAAGCGCACGCGGACGAACTGGCCGACCTGTTCGAGCACGCCACCCGTGCCGAACGCCCTGGAGGAGCGGCAGACCGATGACCCGACCCCTCAACCAGCCGACCGCGTCGGCCACCACATACCCACGGCTCCGCTACGTCGACAACCTGCGCACCGCCCTGACGGCGCTCGTCGTGATCCACCACGCCGCGCTCGGGTACAGCAACATCCCGGGCTGGTTCTACGTCGAGCCCCCGACCGACTCGTCCGCAACGCTCCTGGACGTCCTGATCCTGCTCAACCAGGCGTTCTTCATGGGCGCCTTCTTCCTCATCTCGGCGCTCTTCGTGCCGGGCTCCTACGACCGGAAGGGCGCCGGGCGCTTCCTCACCGAACGGCTGCTGCGCCTGGGAGTCCCACTGCTGCTCTGGCTGCTGGTACTCCATCCGCTGGCGACCGTCGGTGACTACATCGAGGCGAGAGACGCCGCCATCCGGCAGGGGACCGAACTGTCGTACTGGCAGTACTACGTGCACTCGTTCTCACCGGGTCCGATGTGGTTCGTCGAGGTGCTGCTCGTGTTCAGTGCGCTCTACGTCCTCCGGCGGCGCCTGGCAGGCGAGGGCCGGCACGCACCCGGAACGGCTCGGACCGCGGGCCGGGCACCCGGCGCGGTCGCGATCATCGGGTTCACCGTCGGCCTGGCCATGGTGACCTACCTGTGGCGCATCGTTGTGCCGATGGACTTCCAGGTCTTCGGCATGCCCACGCCCGCCTACCTGCCGCAGTACGCGGCGCTCTTCACCGTCGGGCTGCTCGCGAGCAGGCGTGGATGGCCGGCCGGCCTCTCCAGGACGGCCGGGCGGGTCGGGTTCGCCACCGCGACCGTCGCCGCGGTGGCGATCGTTCTCGTCCTGGTCTCCGACGGAGACGCGATCCTTGGCCACGGCACCTTGCCGTCCCTGCTGATGGCGAGCTGCGAGCAGGCGCTCGCCGTCGGCCTCACCCTCGGCCTTCTCGTGCTGTTCCGGGAGCGCCTCGACCACCAAGGACGCCGCCGCCGGTTCCTCTCGGCGCACGCCTACACCGTCTACCTCATCCACCCGCTCGTACTGGTCGCCCTGGGCCACGCCCTCAGCGGCGGGCAGGCACCCGCCGTGGCGAAGTTCGTGCTCCTGGCCGTCCTCGCCGTGCCGCTGTGCTGGATGGCGGCGTTCCCGCTGCGTGCCCTGCCGGGGGCCCGGAAGGTCCTTTAGTCCTCAGTGCGCTGAGGGCTTCCAGCCCGGAGGCACGAACCGACCGAGCACGACATGAACGCACCCGCACGGTTGATGTCCCGTTTCCGCTGATCACAGTGTCGCAAGGGGCCGGCGCCTGGGTTGGTCTCGCCGTGACTTGCCAGGACGGGCTGGAGGTAAGGGGTCGGCACCACCGCCAGTTGCGTGGCACCCCAGCAGCGACGGAGCACCGGGTGATCCGAGCCGGGAACGGCGCGCCCACCGCAGCCCCACCCCACCAGACCGACCCCGGCGCCAGCGGCATGATCCGAACTATCGGGCGTCCATTGCTGTGGTCACAACCATGGACACCCGATACAGGGGATCATGGAAGGCAAGATCGCAAGTAGCGGGTGCACATCGCTGTGGCGGCAGCAATGGACAACCGATACTGCGGATCATGCGCGGCGACCACCGCCGAGGGGCCGCACGCCCCGGCAGTAGTACACGCTGACCTCCTTCAGGCCAGGTCGGACATGTCGAGCACGAAGCGGTAGCGGACGTCGTTGCGCGCGACGCGGTCGAGGGCTTCGTTCACCCGCGCCGAGGGGAGGAGTTCGATGTCGGCGGTGACGCCGTGCTCGGCGCAGAAGTCCAGGAGGGCGGCGGTCGCGGGACGGCCGCCGCTGCCCGCGGAGCTGAGCTTCTTGCGGCCGACGAGCAGGTCGAGGGTCTCCACGGTGACCGGTCCGAGGTGCCCGACCTGGGTGAGCGTCCCGTCCATGGCGACCAACCGCAGGTAGGGGCCGAGGTCGTGGGGGGCGGAGATCGTGTCGATGACGACGTCGAACCGATCTCGGGCGTCGGCCATCTGTTCCGGGTCGGCGGAGACGATGAGATCGTCGGCGCCGAGCCGGCGGGCGTCGGCGGCCTTGTCCGCCGATCTGCTGATGACCGAGGTGCGGGCGCCGAGCGCCACGGCGAGCTTGACCGCGAGATGGCCCAGACCGCCCAGCCCGGCCACGGCGACCCGCGTGCCAGGCCCCACGCCGAGGCCGTGCAGCGGCTCCCAGACCGTGACCCCGGCGCAGAGCAGGGGAGCCGCTGCGGCGGGGTCGAGGCCATCGGGGAGCAAGTAGGCGAACCGGTCCCGGACGACGTACTCCCTGGAGTAGCCACCCGAGGTGGTGGATCCGTCGTGGCGGTCGGTGCCGCCGTAGGTCAGCGTGGGGAACTCGTGGCAGAAGTTCTCCTGCCCGGCCCGGCACATCGCGCACGCGCCGCACGAGTCGACGATGTTGCCGACGGCGACGGGGTCGCCGACGTGGAATCGGGTGACATCCGGCCCGACGTCGGTGACCACTCCCGTGAACTCGTGGCCGGGCACGAGCATCCCGTCCTCGCCGGAGTGGCCGCGCACGGCGTGGAGATCCGTGTGGCAGACGCCGCAGTAGTCCACCCGCACGGCGATGTCGTCGGGTCGCAGGTCGCGGCGCTCGAGGGGCGCTCGTCGCAGCGTCGCCCCGGCACCGTCCGCGCGCCAACCCACCGTGGTCCTCATGTCGCCCTCTTTCAAACAGACTGTTCGGTCTATCCCGAGGTTAGCACGAAACAAACCGACTGTTCTGTTCGCTAGACTGCCGCGCATGCCCGACCAGCCCCTCACCGCGCGTGGTGCCGCAACCCGCGATCGCATCGTCGAGGTGGCGACCCGGGAGTTCGCCGAGCACGGGATCGCCGGGGCCCGGATCGAGCGGATCGTGGCCGCGGCCCGCACCAACAAGGCGCAGCTCTACGCCTACTTCGGCAGCAAGGAGGGGCTGTTCGACGCCATCTTCTCCGGCTCGCTGGAGCGGATCGTGAACGTCGTCCCGATCGACGCCGCCGACCTCGCGGACTGGGCCGTGCGCCTCTACGACGAGTACCTCCGCCGCCCCGACCTCATCCGGCTGGCCACCTGGGCACGCCTGGAGCGGCGCCCGGTCGGCCACCTCGTCGACGACGCCGACCGTCTGGACGACGGCAAACTGCGCGCAATCGCCGAGGCACAAGCCGCGGGCATCGTGAGGCCGGGCGACCCGTTCGACGTGATGGCCATGGTCATCGCGATGTCCATGGCATGGTCGCCGGTCAGCAACGTCTACGCCGCAACCGCCCAGGAGCCCCCGGAACTGCACGACCGGCGTCGCGCCCTGCTCCGCGAGTGCGTGAGGCGCGCCGTCACGACCGACTGAAGCCCGCCGACCGTCGATGACGACGGGTGGTTCGGCCGATGCTGGCGGCGCGCCGCAACGTCGATGCCAGCCGCAGCTGGGCGGCATGCGGGTTGCCGCCGGTTGACAGCACCACGCCGGTCCGCTGGGATGTGCCGAAGTGCGGCACGTATGTTCCACGATCGCGAACGCTCGGTGCCGCACGGATCCGGGTGTCGACGGTTCGCCAGGCGGTCGCGCCCAGGGCCACGGCCGTTCTGCGACGAGGAGAGCACCCATGAGTTCCGCACGCGCCGGCGGTGTTGTCGCCTACGACCCGGCCACCTTCGAGGGGCTGCGCTTCCACACCGCGGTGACGGCCTTCCGCGACGGCACCGACTCCCCGCGCGGGTACCTGGAGCGGTGCCTCGCGACGATCGACGAGCGCGAGCCCGTCGTGCGGGCATGGGTCGTGCTGAACGAGGACGGCGCACGTCAGCAGGCCGATGTCAGCACGCGGCGCTGGCAGCGCGGCGAGCCGTTGTCGCCGATCGACGGCCTCCCGATCGGCATCAAGGATCTGCTGGAGACCCGGGACATGCCCACCCAGATGGGGTGCGCGGCGTTCGCGGGGAACTTCCCGAAGCGGGACAACGCCGCGGTGTGGGCGCTGCGCCGGGCCGGCGCGGTCGTGCTCGGCAAGACCGTGACCACGGAGCTGGGCGGTCCGGAACCGAGTCCCACGACCAACCCCTTCAACCCGCGGCACACCCCGGGCGGATCCTCGTCCGGCTCGGGCGCTGCCGTCGGGGCGCGGATGGTGCCGGCCACGATCGCGACGCAGACCGGTGGCTCCCTCATGCGGCCGGCGAGCTTCAACGGAGCCTGGGGCCTGAAGCCGTCCCAGGGCGCCATCAACCGCGGCGAGCGGCAGACCGCCAGCATGACGTCGCACGGCGTCCTGGCGGCGTGCCCGGAGGACATGTGGCTGATCGCGATCGCGATCGCCTCGCGTGCGGGGGGCGACCCGGGCCGGCCCGCCCTGTTCGGTCCCGCCACGCCGCCGCCCGCCCGCCGGCCCGGCACGGTGGCCGTGATCGAGACCGAGGCCTGGGAGCGGCTGGACCCGGTCAGCCGCGGAGCGTTCGATCAGGTCGTCGCGCAGGTCGAGGCCGCGGGCGTGACGGTCCTGCGGCGTGCCGACGACGCCGTGGTGGAGCGGTTCGAGCAGTCCCTCGTGGGCGTGACGGACCTCGGGAGCGGGATCCTGGCGTGGGAACACTGCTGGGCGTTCCGCGACATCGCGGCGAACAACCCCGACGGCGTCAGCGCACGTGGCAAGCGGTTCTTCCTCGAGACCGCGGAGCGGCTCGGGGCGGCGGGCTACGAGGAGGCCCTGCGCACGCGCGCCGCGGTGCAGGCCACGTATGCGCTCCTCGGCCCCCGGGTGGACGCCGTCATCGCGCCGACCTCGAGCGGTCCCGCGCCGGAATGGTCGGGCGACGTGCCCGGGCAGGAACCGGTCCGGTGGCCGACCGGGGACCCGGGCTTCAACTTCCCGAGCTCCCTGCTGGGCGCCCCCGCGGTGAACGTGCCCCTGATGGGTGTCGGCGGTCTTCCCTTCGGCCTGCAGGTGATGGGGCAGCCGGGCACGGACGCCAAGGTCACGGCCATCGCGCGGTGGATGGGTGAGGCCCTCACCCCGGTCAGCGTCTGAACCGCAACGCCGACCGCCGGGCGGATCGACGCCCGGCGGTCGGCGTACTCGCTGGTCATGCGGCCGGCGAGTCCTCCCGCCAGACGAACGGGCCGGCCTCGGTGAGGCGGCGGCGGAGCGCTTCGTCCCGGGCCGCGTCGGCGATCGTCCACGCCAACGCGAGCCCGCCGTCGTGGACCGCCCGCGCCCCCTCGGGTCCCGAGGCGGTGCGGGCGAACGCGGCGGTGTGGTTCCCGTCCTCGGGCGGGGAGTCGAACGACAGGACCGGATGGATCGCCGGCATGTGGACCGAGACCTCGGCCATGTCCGTGGACCCGAGCGAGCGGTCGGCGTAGTCGGGGAACGTCCGGCCCAGCGCTTCGGCGTTGGCCTGGAACAGCCCGGCCAGGTCCTGGTCGTGGCGGAAGCCGTTGACCGAGGCCAGCTCGGTGATCTCCATGCCGACGCCCGCGGCGAGCGCGCCCGCCTCGAAACAGCTGCGCACCCGGGGCCAGAGCAGGTCGACGTCGTCGAGCGAGTCGGCTCGGATCATGCATTCCACTGTGGCCGCGCCCGGGATGACGTTGACGGCGGTGCCCGCCTCCTTGACCCAGGTGTGCACCCGGTCCGCATCGCGCTTCTGCTGGCGCAGCAACCCGATCGCGACCTGTGCGACGGTCACCGCGTCGGCGGCGTTGAGCGCCTCGAACGGGCGCGAGGCGTGCGCGGTACGTCCCTGGTAGGAGATCGACCAGTGCCGGACCGCCCGGATGTGCGGGGCGGCCATGTCCTTCAGCGTCGGGTGCATCATCATCGCGGCGTGCAGGCCGTCGAAGGCCCCCTCGCGCAGCATGATCACCTTCCCGACCAGTACCTCCTCTGCGGGCGTGCCCAGCAGCCGGATCGTCAGGTCCAGCTCGTCGGCGACGGGGGCGAGGGCGAGGGCCGCCGCCACCGACGTCGCCGTGATGACGTTGTGCGCGCACCCGTGCCCGATCCCCGGCAGCGCGTCCAGCTCGGCGCACAGGCCGATCGCGAGGGACCCGGTGCCCGCGGTGGCCGCGAAGGCCGTGTCGAGCCCGGCCACCCCTTCCTCGACGTCGAACCCACCGTGCGCCTTCAGCAGTTCGACGACGGCGGCGGCGGTCCGGTGCTCCTCGAAGGCGATCTCCGGATGCGCGCCGATCCGGCGTGACAGCTCGACGACCGCGGGCTCGTGCCGGGCGAACTCGGCGGCGATCCGGTCCTTCACCGATGCGGACATGGACACCTCACCTGACGCCACGGAGCACCTCGGACTCTTCGTCGTGCTCGACCGGGTCGGGTTCGACCACCACCGCGCGGTTGCGCGTCTCCGGCATGGCGACCACCACGACGACCAGGGCGATCACCGCCAGCACCGTGATGTACCCGCCGGGCGCAAGGCGTCCGAACCACGCGGTGAGCAGCGCTCCGAGGATCGGGGCCGTGCCCCCGAACACCGCATAGGCCATGTTGTAGGCCAGCGCCGTGCTGGTGGCGCGGATGCGCGGTGGCACGATCTCGACCGCGATGATCGTGGCCGACATGCCGATCACCGCGGCCGGCAGGACCAGGAGGATCTCGGCGCCCAGTGTGGTGAGCAACGTCCCGCCGTTCGCCAGCAGGTACGCCGGCACGGACCCCACGACGGCGAGGACCACCCCGAGGACCAGCAGCGGTTTGCGTCCGAACCGGTCGACGAGCACACCGGTCAGCACGCACATCGCGGCGCACAGCAGGAGCGCGACGACTCCGGCGGTCAGCACGGTGCCGTCGGAGAGACCACCGGTCGTCGCCAGATAGGTGGGGAAGTAGCCGAGGAGGTTGTGGACGACGACGGCGAGCAGGGCGAAGATCGCGAAGAGCAGGAGGAAGACCCGCCAGTTGCGGAAGGAGTCCCGCACCGGGCTGACCGCGACCTCGCCCCTGCTCTCCAGGGCGCGGAAGGTGGCCGTCTCCTCCAGGCGCAGCCGCATGTAGAGGCCGACCAGCGCCATGACGCCGCCGAAGAGGAAGGCCAGCCGCCAGGTCCAGTCGGCGTACGCCGCGGGCGACAGCAACTGCAGCGCGAGCAGCGCGAGCGCGGCCAAGGCCGAGCCGACGAAGGTGGCGCTGTTCACCGCGCTGACCCACAGTCCACGCCGGTGCGCGGGCGCCTGCTCCATCACGTAGGAGGCCGCGCTCGTGTACTCGGCACCCATCGAGACGCCCTGGGCGAGCCGACAGCACAGCAACAGCAGCGGGGCCACGGCCCCGGCCGTCGCGTAGCCGGGCAGCACCGCGATCGCCGCCGTCGACACCGCCATGATCAGCACAACGGCGGACAGCGCGGTTCGTCGACCGAGGCGGTCGCCGATGCTGCCGAACACGGCGGCACCGAGCGGACGCACCACGAAGGCGAGGCCGTAGACGGCCAGGGTCGACAGGATCGCCAGGGTGGGGTTCTCGTTCGGGAAGAAGTGCCTGGCGATGATCGTCGCGGAGGCCCCGTAGATGACGAAGTCGTAGGACTCGACGGCGTGCCCGACCATCGCGGCGCCGAGGACCTTCCTCCTCATGGGCGGCCTCACCAGATCTTCTCGAGCACGCGGAGCACGTTCCCGCCGATCACGGCGGTGATCTCGTCGTCCGAGTAGCCGTGCTTGACCAGCCAGCGGGTGATGTTGCGGAAGCACTCCCCCGGGTTCTCCAACCCGGCGACGGACTCGATGGTCTCGAACTCCGGACCGGACCTGATGGTGTCGGCGACGCCCCACTTCCGGCTCATCACGTGGTGGACGTCCAGGTGGTCCCCGAAGAACGTGTCCGGTCCGAAGGCGACGTGCTCGATCCCGACCAGGTCGACGCAGTAGCGGAAGTGGTCCATCACCGACTCGATGGTGTGCCGGCGGTGCTGCGGGCTGACGGTGGTGTAGGGGGCGGCTTCGATCCCGATGATCCCGCCGGACTCGGCGCAGGCCCGGATGACGTCGTCGGGCTTCATCCGCGGGGTGTCCCAGACCCCCCGTGCTCCGGCGTGCGTGATGAGCACGGGCCGCTCGCTGGCCTCGATCACCTCGAGGGCGGTCCGGTCCCCGGAGTGCGACACGTCGATGGCCATCCCGAGCTGGTTCATGCGACGGACGGCGCGCCGCCCGAGCGCGGTCAGGCCCCCGTCACCGCGCTCGCGCAGGCCGCTCCCGAGGGAGTTGGCGTCGCTGTAGGCGATGCCGATCTGGCGGACACCCAGCCCGTAGAGCACGTCCAGCCGGTCGATCTCGTTCTCGATCAGCGCCGCGCCTTCGAGGCCTGCGACCACGGCGAGCCGCCCCTCGGCGTGTGCGCGGCGGATGTCGGTGACCGACTCGGCGCGGATCACGTAGTCCTGGTGCGCGAAGTCGCAGAACCGCATGCCGAGGTCGGTGATGACGTCGTCCCACTTCCACCCGTTGCGGGACTCGCACGCCCCCCAGCCGAGGTTGTCGAACACGGCGTCCAATCCGGAGCGGCTCAGCCCCTCGTAGCCGTAGGCGAGCCGCGCTCCGCGGTTCCAGTCGAGCAACTCCGTCCGGGCGTGGCGGGGCAGCCGCACCGGATGGTCGTGCAACGACACCACGACGGTGTCCACGAGGAGGCGTTCGGCCCGCGCCAGCTCGGCGTCGGTCAGCCCGAGGTGGTGCTCCGGCAACCGGCCGACGTCCGCCGAGGGCGCGAACTCGGTGTAGTCCGTCCCCGCCTCCAGGTACGAGAAGGACTGGTATCCGCTGTAGCGGTTGGGTGACATCGCGGGTTCGCCTCCGGGGCTACGAGGATCGACGGAGCGA
This sequence comes from Pseudonocardia hierapolitana, assembly GCF_007994075.1. Taxonomy (NCBI): domain Bacteria; kingdom Bacillati; phylum Actinomycetota; class Actinomycetes; order Pseudonocardiales; family Pseudonocardiaceae; genus Pseudonocardia; species Pseudonocardia hierapolitana. Next base: position 1,220,677 of record NZ_VIWU01000001.1, read on the forward strand.
GCTTTCGTTCACCATCGCGGAACGCTGGTGCTACTATCCGGCACGCAATTCGAGCGGAGCTCCGCGCCCGTGTCAACCGCCACATCTCCCGGAGGAAGCCCGTGAAGATCGTTCTCGTCGGCGACACCGTCCTCGCCCGGGAACCGGCGCAGCGCCGGCACGACTCCGCCTTCCCCCTGCTGCGCAGCGGGGACCTCACGATCGCGAACCTCGAAGCCCCGCTGGTCGACACCGACCGCCCGGCCGAGAAGGAGATGACGATCCGGGTGCCCACGGCGACCGCGTGGGCGCTGCGCGATCTCGGCGTCGACGTCGTCTCGCTGGCCACGAACCACGCCCTCGACCACGGCGCGGAAGCTCTGCTCAGCACGATGCGAGCCCTCGACGACGCCGGCGTCCGGCACGCCGGGGGCGGCCGCACGCTCGCCGAGGCGGACGCCGGGGTCGTCGTCGACACGGCGACCGGAGGGCGCGTCGCCGTGCTCAGCTTCTGCGCCACCCTGCCGCCGGGCGCGGGCGCCACGCCGGCCCGCCCCGGCATCGCACCGCTGAGGGTCGACCAGAGCTTCGCACTGGACGGCACACTTCTGCAGGAACAGCCCGGCACGCCGCCGTTCGTGCGCAGCGCCGCCCACGAGGCGGACGTCGTGCGGGTCGAGGAACGCGTGCGCGCGGCCAGTGCCGAGGCCGATCGGGTCGTGGTGTGCCTGCACTGGGGCGTCCCGTTCGCCTACCTCCCGCCGAACCAGGGACCGCTGGCGCAGTACCAGCAGGACCTGGGCCGGCGACTCGTCGACGCGGGGGCGGACGTCGTGGCGGGGACCCACCCCCACTGCCTGCACCCCGTCGAGCGCTGGAACGACGGGCTCATCCTCTACTCGCTCGGCAACTTCCTGTTCCACACGGGCGAGGTGCGGCGGCCCGACACCTACTTCGGCCTCCCCTACCGGGCCTCCCGCCTCTTCGAGGGAACGCCGTGGTTCGACAGCGCCGTCTTCGTGGTGGAGATGCCCGTGCAGGGCCCGCCGCGCCTGCGGATCACCCCGATCACCCTCGACGACCTCGGCGAACCCCACGTCGCCGACCCGGAGACCGCCGCAAGGATCAGGGCGCTCGTCGAGGGCTCCTCCCGCGAGCTCGACCCCTCGGTCGGCGTGGACCCGGACGGGGCCATCCACTTCGGACTGCGCAGCACGGTGAGCCGGTCGCCACGGCCGGCTGTTGACGACCTGCCGACCGCACCTTAATGTTCCGTCAGTCGATACGCTCGTTCGTCACAGTGGAACGAGGAGAGGTTCCGTGATCATGATCAGTGTCGAAGGTTCCACCCGCACGGTGCAGCGCGGCGACGAGACGTCGATCCACTACACCGTGAGCGGCCCCGAGAACGGGCCGACCTGGGTCTACGTACACGGCTGGGGATGTCGACGGACGGACTTCGCGCCGGTCGCCGCGTTCCTCCCCGCCGACCACCGGGTGATCACCATCGACCTCGCCGAGCACGGCGACTCCCGCTCGGCCCGCACCGCCTGGACCATGGCGGAGTTCGCGCGGGATGTCGCCGCGGTGACCGACGCCGAGTCGGTGCAGCGGTGCACCGTCGTGGGGCACTCACTCGGAGGTGCGGTGGGCGTCGAGCTCGCGCGGCTGCGGCCGGACGTGGTCGCACAGGTGATCGGGATCGACTCGTTCCACTTCCTCGGCCTCTACCCGGCGGTCGAGGACTCGGTGGCGCGCCGGATGGTCCGCTCGTTCGAGGACGACTTCCCGGCCGCCGTGCGCGGCCTGGTCGTCATGGGCTCGGTCCCGGGCACGGACCCGGAGTTCGGCGAGACGATCTTCCGGAAGATGTCGAGCATCCCGCCCGCGGTGGGCGCGGCCGCGCTCGACGGGTTGTTGCGCTGGGACATGGACGAGGCGCTGCGCGCCGTGCCGCAGCCGGTCACCACGCTCGCCGTGCGCGGCCTGCTCGACCCGGCGGCCGTGGACCGCTACGGCGACCGGATCGACTTCGTCGTCCACGACCTGGGCAGCCACCACTTCCTCGTCGAGGCACCCGAGGAGACCGCCGGGCTCCTCCTGACAGCGAGGATCGACTAGGTGTCCACAGCTTGGGCCCCACTCCGGCTCAGGGACGTGTCGGTCCCCAACCGGGTGTGGCTCTCCCCGATGTGCCAGTACTCCGCCGACGACTCCGGGGCCCCGACCGACTGGCACCTCGCCCACTATGGCGCCCGCGCAGCGGGGGGCGTCGGCATGGTGGTGGTCGAGTGCAGCGGCATCTCCCCCGACATGCGCACCACGACCCGCGATCTCGGGCTGTACACCGAGGAGCAGGTGGCGGGCCACCGGCGGCTCGCCGAGGCCATCACCACCCTCGGCTCGGTGCCTGCGGTCCAGCTCGGGGCCGCCGGACGCAAGAGCTCGCACGGCGTGCCGTGGGACAACGGCGGGGCCCGGAACCCGGTGCCGCCCGCCGAGGGCGGGTGGCAGCCGCTGGCGCCGTCGGCCCTCCCGTTCGCCGGCCTGACCGTCCCGACCGAGATGACCACACGCGACGGGACCCGGATCCTCGAGGACGTCGTGCGGGCCGCCCGCAACGCGCACCGCGCCGGCTACCAGGTCCTCGAGCTGCACGGCGCGAACGGGTACCTGTTCCACGAGTTCCTCTCGCCCCTGGCCAACCACCGCAGCGACGAATGGGGTGGCGACCTGGAAGGGCGGATGCGGTTCCCCCTGGAGATGGTGCGGGCCATCCGCATCGGGTGGCCGGAGGACAAGCCGCTGATCGTCCGGCTACCCGCAGAGGACCTGCTCGAGGGCGGGCTCACCACGGACGACATGGTCGCCGTCGCGGCCCGGATGGGCGCGACGGGCGTCGACGTCGTCGACCTCTCCTCCGGAGCGCTGGTCCCGGAGGCGCCGCGCCTCGCCGAGCCCCTGCACAACGCCCGGTACGGCCCCCGGTTCCGGGAGGCGGGGGTCCTCACCGCGGCCTCGGGGATGGTCTCCGAGCCGCACCACCTCGACGAGGCGGTCCCGGACCTGGTGGACGCGGTGCTGGTCGGCCGGGCGATGCTGCGCGACCCCTACTGGGCGCTGCGCGCGAGGGGCTCCGACCCGCTCGAGTCCTGGCCGAGGCAGTACCACCGAGCCTTCTAGCGCTCCGCCCTGCTCAGACGGAGGAGATCAGCCCGCTGATCTCCTCCGCGGCGGCGACGGTCAGGCGTGCCAACGCCTCCTCCTCCGACGGCACGAAGCGCATCTCCGGGATCGACAACGTCAGCGCGGCGATCGGGCGGCCCGTTGCGTTGGTGATCGCCGCCCCGAGGGAGACGACGTGCGGGCGGAACCACGCGGACCCGTTGAGTGAATAGCCCCGCTCGGCGGTCCGGGCGATCTCGTCCCGGAGCTCGTCGGCACTCGGCACCGGCTCGGCGAAGTCCTCGACCGGGTGCTTCAACACCTCGCCTGCCTCAGCGGGGTCCAGGCGGGCCAGGATCGCGACCCCTGCCGATGTGGCCCGCAGGGGCAGTCGCGTCCCGACCTCGATGAACACGCGAACTGCCTGACTGCTGTCCTCCCTGGCGATGATGATGACGTCGTCCCCGTCGCGCAGCGAGAAGTGGACCGTCTCGTCGGTCTCGGCCGCAAGCCGCTTGATCACGGGTCGGGCGAGATCACGCAGGTCCTGCTCGCCGGTCCCCCGCAGCCCGATGACGAGGGCCTTCATCGTCACGCCCCAGCGCGTGCGGTCGACGTCGACGACCCGAAGCCAGCCCGCCTGCTGCAGCGTGACCAGGCATCGCTGCACCGAGCTCTTCGGCATGGCGGTCACGCGCGCGAGCTCGGACACGCCGATGGGCTGACGGGCGGCGACCTCCTCGAGGACGCGGAGCGTGCTCAACACGCTGTTCATCGACCGAACCTTGCTGGCCGGTTTCTCCACCGCCGTCACATTCCGCGCTTTCGTGCTCGCCGATCGAATCCGGACCGTACCACCATACGCGCAGCCGTCTCCCATCCCGGCACACGCTCGTGCGTCCGGCTCCCCGTGACCGGGGTTCCGCCGCCCGAGCAGGATCGTCAGGCCCCCCGCCAGCGGTTGCGGCCGTCCGACGCCGGCGCGCACACCATCGCCTTGCCGGTCTTCGACACCCCGGTGCCCGGCGGGTCGCAGAACGAGCCCGGATTCACCGTCCCCGCCGACGATCCCCCGCGGGAGTCCTCGTCGTCGTCGCTCTCGGCGGCCGGCTCCGGGTCCGGCTCGTCCTGGGGCTCAGGCTCTGGTGCGGACGCCTGCCGCGGCACAGCAGCGCGAGGCGTCGGCGCGGGGGTCGTGGGCGCGCGGCCGCGCGCGTGCGGATGCGGATCCCTCCGGCCTTCGCCCGGACCCAGCGGCGTGCTCGCCCTCACCCCCGGGTCAGCCGCTCGCGGCGTCCAGGAACCTCTCGAGCTCGGCGCGGATGTCGGGGCCGCAGGGCTGGTAGACGATCTCGGTGACGCCCCGGGCGGCGGCCTCGTCCAGGCGGCGCCGGATCTGGTCACGCGTGCCGCTCATGGTGACGTCCTGCAGTGTCGCGTGACCGCCTGCGTCCCACGCCGCCTGATCGGCCTCGCTGAGCTCCACGCAGTGTCCGGAGTGCACCGCGAGGTGCCGCTGCTCCCCCGCGGTCCGCTCCACCACGTCCATCCACTCATCGCCGCCGGGGAGCGCCCGCACGGCGGTGGGGCCACCGAACTCGTAGGCGCCGTGGTAGGCGAGGGCCCATCCGGGACCCGCGGCGAGCCGCGCGTGGTCGGAGTCGGTGGCCTCGCCCTCGTCGAGCACGGTGCCCCACACGAGGTAGGGCACCCAGGAGTACTCGCTCGCGAAGGAGGGGAGCTGGAGGGTCACGTAGAGGCCGTCCCCGAGGCGCTTGGCCACCTCGTGTCCCTTCGGCCCCAGTGCTCCGATCAGGATGGGGACCTCGACCGGTCGGGCGGGGGCGTGCCCGTCGGGGTGCAGCATCCGCATGCGGGCGCCCTCCCACTCGACGACCTCGCCCTGCAGGAGCCCGCGGTAGGCGCGGATGTAGGACTCCATGTACGCCCAGGTGATCGCGCCGTAGCCCATGGCGCGGCGGCCCGTGAACCCGGTGCCGAAGGAGATGGCGACCCGGCCGGGCGCCAGCGCGGCGAGAGTGGCGGTGGCGGCGGCGTTGACCATCGGGTGGCGCAGGCTCGGGACCAGCACCCCCGGCCCGAGCCCGATCCGCTCGGTCCGCTCGGCGGCCAGCGCGAGCGTCATCCACACGTCGGGGCTCTGCTGGGGCGTGTCGTAGACCCACGCACGCGCGTACCCGAGCTGCTCGGCCAGCGCGATGTTGTCCGGGGAGTCCAGGGCTGTCGGGAACGCGCAGGACACCTCCACGGGGCCCTCCATTTCGCTCGTCGGACGGGTCACGGCAGACCCGCGTGCGGGACGTCGACGTCGACGGCCAGCAGCTGGGCCTCACGGACCGGCCTTCGTTCGTGCTCGGGGAAGGAGGGAGCGGCGCACAGGTAGAGGGTGCGGCCGTCGTCGCCGCCGAGCATGCAGGCGAACACCCCGGTCCCGGCCGGGATCTCCTCCTGGATCTCGCCACCCTCCCGGACCCGGAGGACGCGGTTGTGGAGTGCGTCGGCCACCCAGATCGACCCCTCGGTGTCCGCGCAGATGCCGTCGGGGGCCACCTCGAGCTGTGCGACGGCCTCGCCGACGTCCTCGGTCTGCGGCGTCTCGCCGAACTGCGCCCACACGCGCCGGCCACTCAGCTCGCCGTCGTCGCCGATGTCGAACGCGGTGAGCCTGCCGGCGAACGTCTCCGCGACGACCAGCACCCGGCCGGGCAGGATCACCATGCCGTTGGGGAAGCCGAGGTCCTCGGCCACGGTGGTGACGGTGCCGTCGAGGTCGACCCGGGTGAGCGTCGTGTAGCGCAAGGGGGCCCCGCCCATGAGGTCGAAGCCGAAGTTGCCCACGTACGCGCGTCCGCGGTCGTCCACGAGCATGTCGTTCAGGACCCCGGCGACCGCGCCGGACAAGTCGGCGTGCTCCTCCAGCCGCCCAGACCCGTCCCGGACGAGGACGCGGTGGTCGCGCATCGACACGATCAGCGCCCGCCCGTCGGGGAGGAACCCGAGCCCGGACGGCTGGCCGGGCACCTCCGCCACGACCTCGCTGCCGCCCCGGCCGTCGGTGGCCACCACCTGGTTCGTGTAGAAGTCCGACAGCCACAGCCGACCGTCGTGCCATCGCGGGCACTCGAGGTAGGAGTACCCCTCGAGCACGACCCGCGGCTGCCGCGTCGACACCTGTCCTTGCGTCGTCATCGATGACCTCGTCTCCCCGTACGTCGTTGTCGGTGGTGCGAAAGGCGGGATCGAGGGTCAGGACGACTGGGCGGGCGCCTGCAGGCGCGTGCCCACCGGTTTCGCTCCCGTCCTCTCCCGTTCCCCGTCGCGGCGGATGATCAACCCCAGCAGCGGCACCAGCGCGAGGCCGATCAGGGACGCGACGGCGATCGTGTAGTACGGCGCCATCAGGCTGCCGGTGGCGTCCTCGATGAGGCCGTAGGCGAAGGGGCCGACGAACCCACCGATGATCCCGATCATGTTGATGAAGGCGAGGCCGGCCGCCGCCATGAGACCCGACATCCGCGACATGGCCACAACCCAGAACAACGGCAGGGTGCCCAGGGCGAAGAAGTTGGCGACGTAGATCAGGCTCACGCTCAACCCCACGCTCGTAGAGAGGATGAAGGTCACCAGGATCAGCAGGCCGGCGCCTGCGCACACGCCGATGAGGGTGATCTCGCGGCCGATGCGCCGTTGGAGCCACGGGAAGAGCAGCACTCCCGCCAGCCCGGCGATCCCGCCGCCACCGGCGACGACGCCGATGAGGAAGGGACTCTGGATCCCGAGCGACTGCACCAGTGCCGGGAAGTTGAAGCCGATGCCCGAGCTGATCGCCTGGTTGATGAAGTAGATCGCGGCCAGGACGATCACGACCGGGCGCCCGAACGCGAATCGGAGGTTCCCGCGCAGGTGCGTCCGCGTCGGGGCCTCCGGTCCCACCGCCCGCTCCGTGAGAGCGGCGGCCTCCTCCTGCGTGAGCCACGTGGCCTCGGCGGGGCGTCCGGGCAGGAGGAACCAGACGAGCACCCCGACGAGGATCGTGACGAGCCCCTCGACGAGGAACATCCACTGCCACCCGTGCAGGCCGCCGACGCCGTCCAGCTCCATCAGCGCCCCGCCCATGGGGGAGCCGATGAAGATCGCGATGCACGGTGCGGTGTAGATCAGGCCGACCACCGTGCCGCGGTGCTTCTGCGAGAACCACAGCGTGACCATGTACATCATGGCCGGGAACAGGCCCGCCTCTGCGGCGCCGAGGAGCAGGCGCAGGACGTAGAACGACAGCTCGTCCTGCACGAACATCATCGCGGCGGAGACCGCACCCCACGTCACGGCGATCCGGGTGATCCACAGCCGTGCGCCGATCCGGTAGAGGACGAGGTTGCTCGGCACCTCGAGCAGGGCGTAGCTCACGAAGAACAGGCCTGCACCCAGTCCGTACGCGGCCGCGCTGAGCCCGATGTCGGCCTCGAGGGCCGTCTTCGCGAGGGCGACGTTGGTCCGGTCGACGTAGGACATGAAGTACGTGACGCCGAGTACCGGCAGCAGCCGCGCCATGGCCTTCTTCGTCGCGAGTTCGTGCAGCAGGTCTGTCGCGCTCGTCATCCGTGGCTCCGGCTTCGACGTCGATGTGGATCCGGGGGCGCATCGCCAGGCGTCCGCTGGGGCGGCGTAACCGCAGTTACGGCCTCTCACCAGCGATACTACCCAGTATCACGGTAGGCTGGGGCGTCACGGAGTGTCAACTACCGCCGCCGGGGCGTGCGAGGATGCCCCCGGTGCGGGCAGCGAGGAGGAGCCGGTGAGCACGAGCCCCGAGGTCGAGGCCGGCGCACGGAGCAGGATCCTCGACGCCGCGGCGGAGTCGTTCATGCGCAGTGGGTTCGCCGCCACCACGATCGACGACATCGCCCACGAGGTGGGGGCCACGAAAGGCCTGGTCTACTACCACTTCCGGTCGAAGTTCGACATCTTCCTCGCCGTGTACGGCGAGGGCATGCGTCGCGTCCGGGAACGGGTCGAGCCGCACGTCGAGGGCCCCGGCGCCGGTCGTGATCGGCTCGTCGCCATGTCGATCGCCCACCTGCTCAACCTGATGGAGGACGTCGCGTACCACCACGTCGTCCACCAGGCGGTGCGCGGCGAGGCGTCGCCCGCGCTCAAGGCGCGCCAGCGCGACGCGCTGCTGGACCTGAACCGGCTCCGCAAGGACTACGAGCAGATGTTCCACGGCGTCGTGACCGCCGGGATCGAGGACGGCTCCCTGCGCAGGGTGGACGCCGCCCTCGCCACGAGGACGCTGCTGAGCAACCTCAACGCCGTCGACATGTGGTACCGCCGGATCGAGGGCCAGACCGGCGACGAGCTGCGCGACCTGGCCGGGCGGATCGTCGACCTGCTCATCGGCGGCCTCTCCCGCTGAGCGCAGGCCCGGCTGACCGCGCCCGATCGGTTCGGTCGAGCCGCCGGGCTCAGTGCGATCGAACGGGGTCCGGTTCCCTGTCCCGGCGGGTCTCGTGCGCCAGGATCCGCAGGGCGTCGGCCGAGCCGGGGTCGTTCGGGGTGTAGATCTCGAGCCGGTGGTCGGGGCTGTCGGGCTGGAGCCAGACCTGGTAGGAGACGTTCGCGGCGCCGACGGTGGGATGCTGCAGCTCCATGATGCCGACGGTGCAGTCGGCCACCTCCCCGCTGGCCCACATCGTCGCGAACTCGTCGCTGCGCATCGTGAGCTCGCCGATGAGCTCGGCCAGTAGCGCGTCCGTGGGATAGCGACCCGCGGTGAGCCGCAGGTAGGCGACGTGGGCGCGGGCGACCTCGTCCCAGTTGCGGTGCAGGTCGCGCGTGAGCGGATCGAGGAAGAACATCCTCGGGAGGGACGGGCGGCGCGCCGGGTCCTGCGGCGCGTCGAAGGCGATGTGCTCGGCCTTGAGCGCATGACCGGCCCGGTTCCAGGCCAGCACGTCGGCACGCCGCCCGAGCACGATCGCAGGCGTGGAGTCGCCGAGGGATTCCAGCAGCGCGAGGACGCGCGGGTGGGGTTCCTCGTGGGGCGGCTCGGACAGGCCGCGGTTGGCGGGCTGCCGCGCGAGGTTGTGCAGGTGCACGGTCTCGATCTCATCCAGCTGCAGGACCCGCGCGAGCGCGTCGAGGACCTGCGCGGAGGCGGTCTCGGCCTGCCCCTGCTCCAGACGCGTGTAGTACCCCGCACTCACCCCCGCGAGCTGTGCGAGCTCCTCACGGCGCAGGCCGGGGACGCGGCGCGCGGTCCCGTAGGTGCGCAGGCCGACCGCCGCAGGCGTGACGCGGTCACGACGGCTCTTCAGGAAGGCTCCGAGGCTCTCCACGAGATCGAGGCTATGCCGCACCGCCCACCGGTGGGTGCACCTGCTGGGTCTACCCACAGCACGGGGATGGCTGCCGACCGTGCCGTGCCGCAGCGTCGCCGGCATGCCTCGACAGCACACTCACGACTCTCCGGGCCCGCGGGCGTGGCTCGGACTCCTGGTGATCCTCGGGCCCGTACTGCTGGTCTCCATGGACGGGTCGATCCTGTTCCTGGCCATGCCCCGGATCAGCCAGGCCCTCGCACCGACGGCCGACCAGGCCCTGTGGATCCTGGACGTCTACGGCTTCGCCGTCGGTTCGCTGCTGATCGCATTCGGCAACATCGGCGACCGGTACGGCAGGCTGCGGTTGCTCATGATCGGCGCCGCCGTCTTCGGCGTCGGCTCGGCGGCAGCGGCGTTCGCGTCCGACCCGCAGCTCCTGATCGCCGCTCGGGCGCTGACGGGGGTGGCCGGCGCGACGCTCCTGCCGTCGGCGCTGGCCGTGTTGAGCGAGCTCTTCGCCGATCCGCGGCGCCGGGCGCAGGCCATCGGGATCTTCGCCGCGACGTTCGCCGCCGGGTTCGCCATCGGCCCCGTCCTCGGTGGCGTCCTGCTGGAACGGTTCTGGTGGGGATCGGTCTTCCTGATCAACCTTCCCGTCATCGCCGTGTTCCTGCTCTTCGCGCCGATCCTGCTGCGCGAGGTGCGCCTGACCCGTCCCGGTCGCGTCGACGGCCTCAGCGTCGTGACCTCCGCCGCCGGCCTCCTGCTCACGATCTACGGTCTCAAGCACGCCGCCGCGGAAGGCCTGTCGGTGCTCGCGATCGTCGTGGGTGTCGCGGGCCTGGTCCTGCTGGCGTGGTTCGTCCGGCGCCAGCGCCGGCTCGAGCACCCGCTGATGGAGTTCTCGCTCTTCCGCGACCGCGTGTTCACGGTGGTGATCATCACCGGTCTGCTGCCGTTGGCCGCGTGGTCGGCGGCGGCGTACCTGTCCGGTGTCCACCTCCAGTCGGTGCTCGCCCTGCCGGTGCTGCACGCGGCGCTCCTCGCGCTTCCCGGCGCGGTGGTGCTCACCACCACCTGCGTCGTCACGCCGGTCGTGGTCGACCGCATCGGCAAGCGGACCGCCCTCGTCGTCTGCCACTTCTCCATCGCGGCGGGCCTGCTGCTCCTGCTGGCGGTGTCGACCACCGGCGGGATCGGCTGGTACATCGCGTCCACGGCCGTGGCGGGCGTCGGCTACGGCATCTCCTTCTCCCTCGTCGCCGACACGGCCGTCCGCGCCGTCCCCGCCGAACGGGCCGGCTCGGCCAGCGCGATCGCGGAGACCAGCAACGAGATCGGCAACGCCCTCGGCATCGCACTCCTCGGCTCGCTCGCCGCCCTCGTCTTCCGGCTCCAGGGGCCCGACCTCGCCCCCACCCTCGACGGAACGCTCCAGCTCCCGGGCCTCACGCCTGCGGTCGCGGAGGACGCGAAGTCCGCCTTCGTCACCGGGCTGCACGCGGTCGCCGGGGTGGCCGGCCTGCTGCACGTGGCCCTCGGTGTACTCGCCCTCCGCTGGATCCCCAGACGGGTGCCGGACGCCGCGGTCGACGACGCGACGGATCGAGCAGGGAGCGCGACCCGATGACGCGTGGAGCCAGAGGGACGCACGCGTCACGAAGCGACGATGCGCTCCAGCAAGGGCGCCACCCGGTGCTCCACAAGGGTGCGCATCACGAGCGAGGTCGTCGTGCGCTCGACGCCGTCCGTGGCGAGCAGCTGGCCGGCGATCCGGTACAGGTCATCGGCGTCCCGGGCGGCCACCCGCACCAGCAGGTCGGCCGGACCGGAGAGCCCGAGCACCTCGAGCACCTCGGGCACCTCGCGCAGGGCAGCGGCGACGTCGGCGAGCATGCGCTGGGTGACCTGCACCGTGACGAACGCGGCGAGCGGATAGCCGAGCGCGGCCGGGTCGATGCGCCGCTCGAAGGAGGCGAGCACGCCCCGCGCCTCGAGGGCGGCCAGCCGCGCCTGCACGGTGTTGCGCGAGAGCCCGACCCGCTCCGCGAGCGCCAACACGGTGGCCCGCGGGGACTCGGCCAACGCGAGCAGCAGCCGCGCGTCGGTGTCGTCGACGGTGCCCGGATCGCGCACTGTGCCTCGTCCCCTTCCCCGCGACATCCCCGTGATTGAGCATTCTGATCAACGAAATCCGCATAGCTTGCGCAGGTCGCTCCACGGTGCTGCCATGTGAGGGCATCTTGGCACAAAGGGAGCGGCGATGACGACCACGGCAACGCGGCCCGACGGGACCGGGCATCCCCTGGAGGTGCTGCAGGCGATCGAGCGGCGGGTGCTGTGGCTCGCGACGTCGATCGTCCACCACGCCAACCGGGTTCGGCCCAACCCGGGCGGGCTGAAGGTCGGCGGCCACCAGGCGTCGAGCGCGTCGATGGTGACCATCATGACGGCGCTGTGGTTCGAGCACCTGCGCGCGCAGGACCGCGTCTCGGTGAAGCCGCACGCGTCGCCGGTGCTGCACGCGATCAACTACCTGCTCGGCGAGCTGGACGAGCGCTACCTGACCACACTGCGTGCGTTCGGAGGGCTGCAGAGCTACCCCTCACGAGCCAAGGACCCGTACCCCGTCGACTACTCGACGGGGTCGGTCGGGATCGGCGCCACCGCCCCGATCTGGGGCGCGCTGGCCCGCCGGTACGTCGCCTCGAAAGGGGCCGGTGCCGGGACGGGCCGCCAGTACTCCCTCGTGGGCGACGCCGAGCTGGACGAGGGCGCGTGCTGGGAGGCGATCCTCGACCCGATGGTCGGCGAGCTCGGCGAGGTCGTCTGGATCGTCGATCTGAACCGCCAGTCGCTCGACCGGGTGGTCCCGAACATCGGCGCCACCCGGCTGCAGGGCATGTTCGACGCCGCCGGCTGGCAGGTGCTCACCGTGAAGTACGGGCGGCTGCTGGAGGAGCTGTTCACCCGGCCCGGCGGGCCCGCGCTGCGCAGGCGGATCGACGAGATGTCCAACCCGGAGTACCAACGGCTGCTCCGGTGCAGCGCCCAGCAGCTGCGCGAACGGCTGCCCGGCGGGGATCCGGAGTTGGCGACGCTGGTCGGAGAGCTGGACGACGCGACGTTGCACGCCGCCGTGCGCAACCTCGGCGGTCACGACCTCGACGCCCTCGGCGACGCGCTCGAGGCGATCGACGACACCCGCCCGACGGTGATCTTCGCCTACACCGTGAAGGGCTACGGGCTGGCGACCGAGGGCCACCCGCAGAACCACTCCTCGCTGCTCACCGACGCGCAGTGGGCCCAGCTGGCCGAGCGGGTCGGCGCGTCGGTCGACGACCCGTGGGCCCGGTTCCCCGCCGGGTCGGACGAGGCGCAGGTCTGCGCGGCGGTCGCGCAGCGGCTGCGACGCGACCCGGCACCGGTTACGCCCGTGCCGCCGATCCCCGCCGACATCGGCCGCACGCCGGCCGGCACCGCGACCACCCAGGCCGCGCTCGGTCGCGTCCTGCTCGACCTCACCCGCGTGGCACCGGAGACAACGGGCCGGGTGGTCACGCTGTGCCCCGACGTCAGCTCCTCGACCAACCTCGGCGGCTGGGTGAACAAGGTCGGGGTGTGGTCGGCCCGCGAGCGGGTGGACTGGTTCGCCGACGATCCCGAGACGATCCTGCACTGGCGCGAGCGGCCCACCGGCCAGCACCTCGAGCTGGGCATCGCGGAGACGAACCTCGTCGGGCTGCTCGGCGAGCTGGGCGCCACGTGGTCGCGCTGGGGCGAGCCGCTGCTGCCCATCGGGGTGCTGTACGACCCGTTCGTCCAGCGTGCGCTGGAGCCCTGGTCGTTCGGGATCTACTCCGGCGGACAGTCGATCCTCGTCGGCACGCCGTCCGGGGTGTCGCTCGCTCCTGAGGGCGGGGCGCACCAGTCGATCACCACGCCGTCGGTCGGGCTGGAGCAGCCCGGCTGCACGAGCTACGAACCCGCGTTCGCCATCGACGTCGAGTGGACGCTCCTCGCGTCGCTCGCCCGCCTCGGCCGCCCCGACGGCACGTCGGCCTACCTGCGGCTGTCCACCCGACCCGTCGACCAGAGCCTCGCCGCGGTGCCCACCGATCCCGCCGCCCGGGAACGGCGGCGCCGGCAGGTGGTGGCCGGGGCCTACCTGCTGCGCGGCGCCGACGACGCGCCCGCGGTGACGATCGCGGCGATGGGCGCGACCGTCCCCGAGGCTCTCGCCGCGACCGACCGGCTCGCCGCCCTCGGCGTGGCCGCCGACGTCGTCTGCGTGACCAGCGCCGGACTGGTGTTCCGCGCGCTGCAGGCGCGTGCCGGGCACGGCCACGGCGACAGCTGGGTGCTGGAGGCTGCGTTCCCGGCGCGTCGCGCCGCCCCTCTGGTCACCGTGCTCGACGGGCATCCGCACACGCTGGCGTTCCTCGCGGGGATCCATCGCGTGCGTGCCGCCCACCTGGGCGTGTCGCGGTTCGGGCAGTCCGGGGACCTCGACTCGGTCCACCGCCACCATGGGCTCGACACCGACACCATCATCCGCGCAGCCCTCGACCTCGTCCCCTGACCGCCCGGAGCGGGAGGTCCGACGCCCGTCCGCATCGCGCCTGAGCGGCTGGACCGCAAGGGCTGATCAAGCCCGGGGGGCCGCCCTACTCCCTCGGCCGGCCGCGCCGGCGAGGCCGGCCCGCCCCCGCTGGGGCCGCCTCGGCCAGCCTGCGCGCCTCGGCGGCGCGCTCGAACGGCGTGTCGCCGCGCGGACGGCGTTCGCCGAGCTCCGCGAACAGCGCGGCGACGGTCGCGGAGTCGTGGTGGCGCGCCAGCGCCGCCAGTCCCGGGTCGGTCCGGGCGAGGATCTCGCGGAACCGCAGCTCCGCGAGCGGCCCCAGCCGGTCGTAGATCTGGACGAACACCCGCTGCGCGTGTTCGCGGGGCCAGTCCGGCGGGAGCAGCTCGGCCGGCATGTCCGGGTCGGTCTCGGGGAAGTGCCGCCAGTCGGCGTGGTGCACGCGGGCGGCTGCCCTACATCGGGCAGGCGATGAGCAGCAGGCGCCAGATCAACACGATCGCGGGCGGCAACCCGTCGTGGAATACCGGTGTCGACTACGCCGCGCAGCTCCGGGCCGCCGACCCCGCCCTACGCCGAGCCGTGCAGGCGCTGTACGCCACGGCCGGGCTCGACCTGCGGCCCGATCTCGACGCCCTGGCCGCCGCACCGCAGATCGCCGCCGACCCGGCCGCCGTCGAGCGCTTCGCGCAAGGCCTCGTGTTCGACGGCGACCTGAAGATCCCCGTGCTGACGGTCTCCAACATCGGCGACCAGATCTCGACCGTGGCCCAACAACAGTTCTACGGCGAGAACGTGCGCCGGGCGGGGAAGAACGCGCTGCTCCGCCAGACCTACGTCGAGTCGGTCGGCCACTGCGCCTTCTCCCCGGCCGAGCAGCAGGCCGCGCTGCGCGCCGTCGTCGACCGCCTACCGGCCGCTGGCCGGCCACCGACGCGCGCTCGATGAACGCCCGCGCGAACGAGCTGGGCGCCGATCCCGGTCCGCGCTACGTGCAATTCGACCCGCCGACGTTCAACCGGCCCTACCCGGGCTGAGGTGAACCCCGCCCGGGTGGTCCCGGATCAGCCGTGGAACCCGTCGTGTGCGTGGGCGCGCAGGTGGTCCATGTCGAACTCGAGCCCCAGCCCCGGACCGGGCGGGAGTTTCAACCGGCCGCCGCTGTTGTCCAACGGGGTGGTGAGGAACCGGTTGTAGCCGCTCAGGTCGTGGCGACTGGACTCGATCCGGTAGAAGTTCGGCACCGTGGCCATCACCTGCCCACCCGCCACCAGGTTGACCGGCCCGGCCGCGTCGTGCGGGGAGACCGGCACGTAGTAGGCCTCGGCCATGGTGGCGATCTTCTTCAGCTCCGAGATCCCACCGGTCCAGGTCACGTCCGGCATCACGAAATCCGCCAACCGGTTCTCCAACACCGGGACGAAGTCCCACCGGGTGTGCAGCCGTTCCCCCACCGAGATCGGCACCCGCACCCGCCCACGCACCTGCTCCAGCGCCCGGTAGCTCTCCGGCGGCACCGGCTCCTCGTACCAGTGGATGCCCCCCAGCTCGTCCAACGCCTGCCCGATCCGGATCGCGTTCGGCACGTCGAACCGGCCGTGCGCATCGATCAGCAACTCCACATCCGGCCCGGCGGCCTCCCGGATCAACGCCGTCAGCTCCATCGCCTGCCCCAGCTCGCCCCGGCTGATCCGGCCGTCGAGATAACGGTCATCGGCCAACGGCACCCCCGGCTTGTTCGGGAACGGGTCGAACTTGATACCGGTGTGCCCGGAGTCGACGATCCCGCGGATCTCCTCCACCACCCCGTCCCGGGTGCCGAACCGGCGCTGGTCGGGATGGGTGTAGATCAGCAGATCGTCCCGGACCCGCCCACCCAGCAGCTCACACACCGGCAGCCCGAGGACCTTGCCGCGGATGTCCCACAACGCGATGTCGACCGCGCTCACCACGTTGGTGCCCGCCCCGCGGCTGCCCATGTAGGTGAACGCCCGGAACACCTTGTGCCAGGTGTCCTCGATCCGCGCCGGATCGTCCCCGACGAGCAGGTCACTCGCCTGCCGCACCATCGCCGCGATCCCGCGGTTGGCCGTCGGCGTCGTCGTGGTGATCTCACCCCAACCGCTGACCCCCTCGTCGGTCCGCACCTCCACGAACAGGTACTCACCCCAGCCGGTGCCCTCTGCTCCGACCAGCCACGGAACCACCTCGGTGATCTTCATCGGGTTCTCCTCACTCGTCGTCGGCCTCCAGCGCGAACTCGACGCGAACCGGCTCGCCGGCCTCCACGTGTAGCGACTCGCCACGGCGGATCGGCCCGACGGCCCGCAGGCACCGCACCGACACCGTGACGTCGACGTCGGAACACAGGACGGCGTGCGCGGCCGATCGCTCCAGGTCCCAGGCCAGCTCGTCGATGGTGACGCGGTTCCGGCAGCGGACCCCGCGGACCCGCCCGCGTGCCCATCGCCCGGGCAGCGCGGGGAGCAGCTCGACCACCCCGGGCCGGGAGTCCACCAGCGCCTCGATGACCACGGCCGGGATCGCGTGGGCGGCATCGGCGTTGTAGACGTCCAACCCGGGGTTGTGCGAGGTCATCAGCGACCGGAACACCATGTCGTTGCCGAGGATCTTGCCGAGGTTCGCCTCGACGAGGTCCGCGTCCTTCAGCCGGGCAGCGCACAGGGCCCGGTGCAGGCTCCCGTGCGCCGAGAGGTTCTCGTCGCCGCGCAGCACCAGGGCGCGGTGCGCGGCCACGGCGAGCTCGGGCGTGCCGTCCGGGGTGATCTCGTGCAGCGGCCAGACCGGGTAGAGGTGGCTGACGTGGCGGTGGTCGTCCGGAGTGGCCAGCCCCGGCCAGGCCCATTCGGCGAGCGCGCCGCGGGCGTCCACCGCGTACTCCGGCAGCTGCTTCAGCATGGCCTGCCAGCGGCCGACGGCCGCCTCCTCGATCCCGAGCCGGGTGCACACCTCGACGGCCGCGGACAGCGCGTGCCGGGCGGCCGCGATGTCCATGGTCGCGTTCACGGCCGCCACCCCGGCGCGACCTGTCGGGCCCACCTCCGGTGAGTAGGACGGGACGAGCACCAGGGAGCCGCACTCGTCCACGCGGGTCAGGAAGTCCTCGAAGAACAGCGCCACCTCGACCAGCCACGGCGCCAGCGGATCGGCCAGGAACTCGTCGTCGCCGGTGACCTGCCAGTGCTCGAGCAGCGGGAACAGCAGCCAGTCCGCGCCCGCCACCCACATCGCCCACGGCCAGTCGGCGTCCAGGTGGAACAGGCGTCCGTGCTCGCCGTCGGTGCGGCTCGGTGCGAGCACGCCGCGCGTGCCGAACACGGCACGCGCGTTCTCCCGCCAGTCCTCGATCTGGCCCGCGATCAACCTCCGCAGGCTCTCGACCGCCTCGGGGAGTGCTCCGATGCCGGCCCCGGCCAGCTGCAGGTTCAGGTTGGCGTCGGTGGTGAAGTCCCCCGACCACGCCGCGCCCCACTCCCCGAGCCACAGCCCGGTGAGCCGCGGCGGCAGCACTCCGGTGGAACTGATCAGCAGGTACCGCCCGGCGTGGAACATGGCCTCGAGCAGCACCGGGCTCACACCCGGATCCCCACCCTGCGCCGCCAGCAGTTCCCCCACCGGCTGCGCCCGATCGGCCGGCGAGACGCCGAGGTCCAGCTCCACGCGCTCGTACACGGGCGTGTGCAGCGCGGTGTGCCTGCGCAGCAGGTGCTCGTACTCGGCCGGGAGCGCCTCCAACCGTTCCCGCAGGAGTCCCTCGTCGGGCGGTGCGTCGCCCCGGTCCAGCACCGTCAACAGCACGAGCCGGGACGCTCCGCGCACGACCACGCGGTCGCCTTCGGCGCGGACCGGCCCGTCGACCGCGACGAGCCGGGTGACGCCGGCGAACCCGTGCGCCCCGAGACCGGGTGGGTAGGTGCCCCGGATCGTGAGCAGCGCCTCTCGTGGGTCCCAGGCCTCGGCGGCGGACGCGTACCCGACGTCGGCCGGCCGCCCGGGCAGCTCGCCCGAGAGCCGCACCGCAAGGTCGAGTGCGGGCCCGGCCAGCTCGTACACCAGCACCCGGTCGGCGCGCGAGACGAAGGCCCGGCTGCGCCACCCTCCGGCGACGTCGGTCCAGGCGGCGCCCACCTCGCCGGTGCGGAAGTCGGTCTCCCTCCGGTAGTCGCGCGCCGGAGCCGGGTTCGCCCGATCGAGCTCGATCACGAATCCGGGGTGGAAGGGCTGGGTCCAGGCCAGCCGCCTCCCGTCGGAGAACGCGCGCTGTGCCGCCTCCGCCTCACCCGCGAGGACGAGGTCCCGCACCTCGTCGAGCCGCCCGGCGACGGCCGGTGGCGCCATGTCCCGCGACCCGTTCGGCAGCACCAACCGGTGGTGGTCGACGATCAGCCGCTCGGCGGCCGGGTCGCCGACCACCAGCACGCCGGTCTCCCCGTTGCCCGAGACGAACGCGTCCTCCCACCGCGCCGCGGGCGCGGTGTCGTGGATGCCGTGGCGCGGCCCGCCGGTGTTCACCCCTTGAAGGCTCCGTCCAGGATGCCCGCGACCATCCTGCGCCCGACGAGGACGAACAGCACGAGCAGCGGGAGTGTCGCCAGGAACGAACCGGACATGGCCAGGCCCAGGTCGATCGTCCGCTCGTTCTGCAGGGCTTTGATGGCGATCTGCACGGTGAACCGCTCCGGTGACTTCAGCACGATGAACGGCCACAGGAAGTCGTTCCAGGCGCTGACGAATCCGAACAGGCCGAGCACGAACGCCGCGGGCCGCACGATCGGGAAGGCGATCCGCCAGAAGATCTGCCACGTGCTCGCCCCGTCGATGCGGGCGGCCTGCATCAGCTCGTCGCTGACGGTCGAGCTGATGTGCTGGCGCATCCAGAAGATCCCGAACGCGCTCGCGAGCCCCGGGACGACCAGCGCCTGCAGGGTGTCGACCCACCCGAGCCAGGAGACGATCATGTACTGCGGGATGACCGCGAGCTGCGTCGGCACCGTCATCGTGAGCACGACGATCAGGAACAGCGTGTTGTTGCCGCGGAAGCGCAGCTTCGCGAACGCGAACCCCGCGAGCGCGCACAGCACCGCGTGCCCGACGCCGATGGATGTGGCGACGAACAGGCTGTTGAGGATCGACTGCAGGAACGGCACCGTGTCGAACACGAGCCCGGCGAGGTGGAAGAAGTTGCCGCCGGGGACGATCTCCGGTGGCATCTGGGTCGCCGTCGCCGAGTCGGTGGAGGCGACGATGAACATCCAGTACAGCGGGAAGAGGCAGAGGAAGGCGGCGCCGCCCAGCAGCAGGTAGTTCCACCACCTGACGCGCCCGAGCCGGCCCCGGTGGCGACCGGGTTCCGGAGGTGCCCCGGTGAACGCCGCACCGACCGACGCCCCGGTCACCACGTCGGCCGCCGTCCCGCTCGTCGTCGGCTCCATCGTCATCGCTCCGCCCTGATCCGGCTCGACAGCAGGTAGTTGATGATGGCCGCCACGATCACCATCACGAACAGCGCGACGCCGATCGCCGAGCCGTAGCCGAACTCGTACTGGCCGAAGCCCTGCTCGTAGAGGAACAGCGACAGCGTCTGGCACTGGCGCACGGGCCCGCAGGTCAGGACACCTCCCGAGATCAGCAGCGGTTCGGTGAAGACCTGCAGCCCGCCGATCGTCGACGTCACGACGGTGAAGATGATCACCGGTCGCAGCGACGGGATCGTGATGTGGACGAACTGCTTCCACCCGCCGGCCCCGTCGATCGACGCCGCCTCGTACACGTCACGCGGAACCGCCTGCAGCGAGGCGAGGTACAGCAGCGTCGTGTAGCCGAACCAGCGCCAGGCCACCATGACGGCGATCAGCAGGTGGCTCCCCCAGGTCGTCTGGACGAAGTCGAACGGTCCGACCCCGAGGAAGCCGAGCAGCCAGTTGAGCAACCCGTAGTTCCGATCGAACAGCTGCGCGAACACGATGACGGTGGCCGCGACCGACGTGATGTAGGGCACCAGCATCGACATGCGGAAGAACAGCGCGAACCGCAACCGGGCGTGGTTGAGCACGTGCGCCAGCAGGAGCGCCAACGCCAACTGCGGGATCGTCGACAGCAACCAGATGCTGACCGTGTTGGCCGTGGCGTTCCAGAACCGCGGGTCGGCCAGCATGCGCGTGAAGTTGTCCAGCCCGATGAAGGTCTGGTCGCCGATCGGGTTCCAGTCGAACAGCGCGACGTAGAAGGTGAACAGGAACGGCAGGAGCCCGAAGATCCCGAAGAGCACGAAGAACGGTGCGACGTAGGCGTACGGGGTCAGGCTCTCCACGAAGGGGAGCCGCCCCCGGGTCCTGCCGGTGCCCACCGGCGCCGGGATCTGCCTGCTGGGCAGCGTGGCGGTCATGCGTCGTCGCCTCGCCGTGGGCCGCGGTGCCGGGTCCGGGTCATTGGCCGATGGCCGTGCGGATGTTGCCCACCGCCCGGTCCCAGGCCGTGGCCGGATCACCGCCGGTCTGTTCGACGTCGACGAGCGCGTTGAGGAACTCCGCGCCGATCGTCGCCGTGTCCGGACCCATGTGGAACGGCTCCAGCCCGAGCAGCGCCTGGGTGTAGATCCGCCCGATGGGCGCGCCGGAGAAGAACGGCTCGGTCTCGGCCAGGAGCTGCGGGTCCTCGTAGACCTCCGGCGTGGTCGGCAGCGTGCCGACGTCGAGGAAGTGCGACAGCTGCCGCTCCGGCGCCTGCATCTCCTTGATGTACGCCCAGGCGGCCTGCGGGTTCTGCGCGCGTCGCGGGATCGCCAGGTAGCTGCCGCCCCAGTTGCCCGCGCCGCCCGGGATCGCCGCGATGTCCCACTTGCCCGCGGTGTCGGGCGCTATCCGTCGGAGGCTGTTCAGCATCCACGAGGGTGCCGAGACGACGGCGTAGTCACCCCGGGGCAGGGCGGCGTTCCAGCCCTCCGACGCGTAGGAGAGCTTCGCCGAGATGTCCGCGTCGATCGCGCGGAGCGCCAGGTCGAAGGCCTCCTTGACCTCGGGGTTGTCGGCGTAGATGGCGTTGCCGGCGTCGTCGTAGTACTTCTGCGACACCTGGTTCACGGCCTGGTAGAAGACGCTGGTCGGCACGTTGTCGACGAACGGCTTCCCGGTGGCCGCGACGTACCGTTGCCCCGTCGCGATGAAGTCGTCCCACGTGGGCCACAGCGCGGAGACCGACTCCCGGTCGGTCGGTAGCCCGGCCGCGGCGAACAGGTCGGTGCGGTACGCGACCCCCATGCCGCCGACGTCGGTGGGGATCCCGATGATCTCGCCGCCCTCGGCGGTGGCCTGCGCCATCACCCAGTCCAGGTAGTCGCCCTTGATCTCGTCGGCGCCGAACTCGCGCAGGTCGTAGAAGTTCTGCGGCTGTTCGAGGAACTTGGGCAGGTCGTCGCCCTGGATCAGGACGAGGTCGGGCACCTTCCCACCGGCCAGCGCGGTCGTCAGCGCCTGCGCGGTCTCCTGGGAACTGCCGACCTCGGTGAGGCCCACCCGGATCTCGGGGTGCTTCTGGGTGTACTGGTCGACGGACCGTTGCTGGTCGATGCCGGACATCGACCAGAACTCGAACGCGTTCGGATCCCCGCCACCTCCGGACGTCGATCCCGGCGAGCACGCGCTGACCGCCGCGAGCGCAGCTGCGGCCAGCAACGCGAGCGGCGTGGTGGTGCGGAGCTTCACGGCGATGTGCCTCCTGCTTCGAAAGTTTCCACTCCCACTGCGGCGAACTTCGGCGAACGCGCGTCGCACGCTGTGGCGCGGGACACGGTATAACGTGAAACCTCGCCTGGGAAGCCTCCTGTGCTGAGATCTCGGGTGTCGAAACTTTCGAGCCGAAGGACATCCATGCCCACGTGCAGTGCCCACGCGGTCGTCGATCTCGACGTCACCGGTGCGACGATCAGCAAGCACCTCTACGGCCACTTCGCCGAGCACCTCGGCCGCTGCATCTACGGCGGCTTCTGGGTCGGCGAGGACTCATCGATCCCGAACGAGGGCGGAATCCGGCTCGACGTCGTCGAGGCCCTTCGTGCGCTGGACGTGCCCAACCTGCGCTGGCCCGGGGGCTGCTTCGCCGACGCCTACCACTGGCGCGACGGCATCGGCCCGAAGCAGGACAGGCCGGTGATGGTCAACTCGCTGTGGGGGGACGTCGAGGAGAACAACCACTTCGGCACCCACGAGTTCATGGCGCTGTGCGAGCTCCTCGGTGCCGACCCCTACATCAACGGCAACGTCGGCTCGGGGACCGTCCAGGAGATGAGCGAGTGGGTCGAGTACCTCACCCGCGACGGCGACTCGCCCATGGTCCGCCTGCGCAAGGCCAACGGCCGCGACGCGCCGTGGAAGGTCCCGTTCTGGGGCATCGGAAACGAGGCGTGGGGCTGCGGCGGGCACATGCGCGCCGAGACCTACGCCGACCTGGCCTGCCGCTACGCCACATTCCTGCACAACCACGACGGCAACACGCTGTACCGGATCGCCGCCGGTGCATCCGACGACGACCTCACCTGGACCGAGGCGCTCATGAAGGCCGTCAGCTGCCTGGGCTGCACGAGCCGGCCCCGGGGCCTCTTCCAGGCGATCTCGTTCCACTACTACACCTTCGCCGGCGACGGGATCTCGAAGAGCCCGGCCATCGGGTTCACCGACGAGCAGTACTACCGGACGATGGTCAAGGCGGCCGACATCGACCGCGTGATCGCCGCGCACAGCGCCGTGATGGACGCGTACGACCCGCTGCGGCAGGTCGGTCTGGTCTGCGACGAGTGGGGCACCTGGTGGGAGGTCGAGCCGGGCACCAACCCGCGCTTCCTCTACCAGCAGAACACCCTGCGCGACGCGCTGGTCGCGAGCCTGCACTTCGACATCTTCCACAAGCACGCCGCCCGGCTGCGGATGGCGAACATCGCCCAGACCGTCAACGTGCTGCAGGCGATGATCCTCACCGACGACGAGGACCGCTTGGTGCTCACCCCGACCTACCACGTGTTCGAGATGAACAAGGGACACCAGGACGCGGTCTCGGTGCCGGTCCACCTGGTCGAGGCCGCCCCCGCGGTGACGGTCGGCGACCAGGAGCTCGACCCGCTGTCGGTCTCCGCCAGCACGAAGGACGGCAGGGCCCTGGTCTCGCTGAGCAACCTGGCCCTCGACACCGACACGACCGTGCGGCTCGACCTGCGCGGCCGGGCGATCACGGCCACCCGCGCCCGGATCCTCACGGCGGACAAGCCACAGAGCCACAACACCCCGACCGCGCCGGACGCCGTGGCGCCTGCCGACTTCGCCGTGACGACCAGGCCAGGAGCACACGGTTCCACGGAGCTGACCGCGGTGCTCCCGCCGCACTCGTTCGCCATCGTCGAGCTGGACCTCGCCTGACGCGTTCCCCGGCGACCCGCGCGGTGCTGCCTGCCGACGGCACCGCGCGGGCATCCCGGTCAGGTACCGCGGGTGCTCTCCCGCTCCACGATCCGCGCGGCGGGCATGACCACCCGTGCCGGGACACCCGCGGGCCGCGACTCGATCCGCTCGACCAACAGCGTGCAGATCGCCTCCGCCATCTCGGCGTTCCCGGGCTCGACGCTCGTGAGCGACGGAACGGTGAACCTGCCGTCGTCCAGGTTGTCGAACCCGACCACCTGCACCTCCTGCGGCACCCTCCGTCCCGCCTCGGCCAGCGCGCGCAACGCACCGATCGCCGCCGAGTCGGTCAGGGCGAAGATCGCATCGAACCCGATGCCGCGATCGACGAGCCCCCACGTGGCCGCGTAACCGTCGTCCGCCGCGAACTCGCAGCGAACGATCAGCTCGTCGGCGACCGCGAGCCCGGCCGACTCGTGCGCGCCCTGGTATCCGCGGGTCCGCAGCTGTGGCATGGACTCCTCACCCCCGGGCGCCCCTCCGAGCAACGCGATCCGGCGCGCGCCGGAGCGGATCAGGAACTCGGTCGCCATCCGCGCCCCGGCGACGTTGGACATGAGCACGTGGTCGAACCGGGCGGGAACGGCGCGTTCGCCGATCAGCACGACCGGCGTGTCGATGCTCAACTTCTCCAGATCCGCCGCGTCTCCCGCCACGACGCTGAGCACGAACCCGTCGTAGCTGCTCAGCCGCGCCGCCGTCAGCGCATCCAACTCGGCGGTCCGGCTCGCCCCGGTCCGCTCCACCACGAGCCGCAGCCCGTGGGCGTCGAAGCGTTCCGCCAGCCGGTCGGCGAGCTGGGAGTAGTACCCGGGCGCGAACGCGGGCACGGCCAGCCCGACCACCCCGGTCCGCCCCATCCGCAGGTTCCGGGCCGTCATGTTGACCTGGTAGCCGAGCTCGGCGATCGTCGCGAGCACCCGGCGCTTCGTCGGCTCGCTGACGCGTTGCGAGCGCCCGTTGATCACGTTCGACACGGTCATGGTCGACACACCGGCCCGGCGAGCGACGTCGGTCATCGTGACCCCACTGCGCCGACGGCGCTCGACTTCGCCCAACCTGCACCTTCTCGCCCGCACGCCAGTACCGCGACAGTACCCATCCGTCGGCCCGGGTGGGCTTCGGCGGAGACGCACCAGGCCGGGTCGGGCACACGCTGCCCCGCCCCGGGTTGCAGATGCAAGCCCGGATGCAGTTTCATATGCAATTGCGACCAGCTGTGTCGCCGAGAATGGACAGCGCACGCCCGGAGGGTGACCAGAGCATGCAGGACTTCGTTGGGCCGTCGGACGAGGTGATGACGTCGCCGGTGGATACCGCGTCGCTCCCGTGGCGTAAGAGCGGGCACAGCAATCCGAACGGCTCGTGCGTGGAGCTCGCCCCGGTGGTCGGCGGGCGGGTCGCGATGCGCAACTCGCGGCACCCGGACGGAGAAGTGCTGCTCCACACCGCAGAGGAGTTCCGGGCGTTCCTGCTGGGCGCCAAACACGGCGAGTTCGACGATCTGACCGACAGCGACCGCGCGGGTCTTCGCTGAAACAGCTCGTTCCCGTCCGAGCCCATCAGCGGTGCGGATGGCCGGGTGGGTGACCGAGCGGATAGGCGTCCTGATGTGGACGCGGACGGATAGCTCGAATCGGAACGAGGCCTTGCCGGCGCGACGCGGAGAGGATGGGCGCCACCCGTGTCCGTGGCCCCGTGAATTCGCTCTGCACCCGCCCGACGCCGTAGGGTGTAGTGCGGCTCGTCCGTTGGCGCAAAGCCCGCGGTACGGTGTCGCCACATGCGCGAGTTCCGCGGTCTACGTCGGGGGTGATTATGGCCGATGGCCAGGAGGACGACCCGCTCGAGGGTGCGTTCGCCGAGGCTCGTGGCGGTCCCACGGTCTTGCGCATCCTGGTCGGTGCTCAGCTTCGTCGGCTTCGTGAAGCGAGCGGCATAAGCCGCGAGGCTGCCGCCTATGCCATCCGTGGCTCCGAAGCGAAGATGAGCCGCATCGAGTCCGGCCGGGTCGGGTTCAAGCCGCGGGACGTCGCCGACCTCCTGACCTTGTACGGGCTCACCGAAGGGTCGGCCCGGGACGTGGTGCTGCACCTGGCCGAGCAGGCCAACGAGCCGGGCTGGTGGCACCGCTACAGCGACACCATGCCGGACTGGTTCTCGACGTACGTCGGGTTGGAGCAGGCCGCCACCATCATCCGTAGCTACGAGGCCCAGTACGTACCGGGCCTGCTGCAGACCGAGGCCTACGCCAACGCGGTCGTCGACCTCGGGGAGGCCGTCCGGGCCGACGAGGTGAGCAAGCGCGTCGAGCTGCGGATGCACCGCCAGCAGTTGCTCTACATGCCCAACCCGCCCGACTACTGGGCGGTGATCGATGAAGCGGTGCTGCGCCGGAACCTCGGCGGCCGGCAGGTCATGCGCGAGCAGCTCGACCACATCCTCGAGGTCAGCAAGCGGCCGAACATCACGGTGCAGGTCGTGCCCTTCGACCGCAGCGACGTCGCGGCGGTCGGCGGGCCGTTCACCCTGCTGCGCTTCGCCGAAGCCGATCTCCCCGACATCGTCTACCTCGAGCAGCTCAACAGCGCCCTGTACCTGAACAAGGACGTCGACGTGATGAACTACCTCCAGATCATCAACCGGCTGGCCGCCGGCGCCTTGACGCCCCAGCAGTCCACCGCGCTGATCACGTCCGTACGCGACGCGCTCTGACGCCTCGGCCGGGCCGGGCACGGCCTGCCCGATCGAGGCGCCATGAGCGTCGAGATCTGCGCTCGCAGTGAATCGTGGACGGCACGTCGACGGGCGGACCGGTCAATCCTCGATCCGAATGAGCACTACGACCACTTCGCCCCTGTGCGCTCAGCGCACAGGGGCGAAGGAAATCGGCTCGTGCCCGCACGACCTGCGGCGGGCATCGAACTGCGACGGGTCTACAGCCGCTAGGGTTTGCGGCCGACTCCGGCGAGCGTGGGCAGATCCTTGGGCTCGTCGCCGGGTTCGGGGCGCCACTTCGGAATGCTCACCAGCCCGGGCTCGACGAGCTCCAGGCCATCGAAGAAACCGGCGAGTTCCTCCGGAGTCCACAGCTTGTACGGGACCGCACCCGTGTCGTCATAACCCTGCTGTGCCTGGTTGAACGCCTCGTCCTCGGTGGTGGAATCGGAAAATGCCAGGTAGCTGCCCGATGGCAGCCCGCTCAGGATTCCACGCACGACCGACAATGCCGCACCGTAGTCGTTGGTGTGCCCGAGGACGCCGTTGATGGTGACGGCGACCGGCTTGGAGAGGTCCAGCGTCTTCCCGGCCTCGGACAGGACCACCTCGGTGTTGGTCAGGTCGGTGTCGATGTAGGCCGTCGCCCCCTCGGGGGTGCTGGTCAGCAGCGCACGTGCGTGCGCCAGCACGGTGGGGTCGTTGTCGACGTAGACGATGCGAGCGGCCGGGTTCACCCCCTGGGCCACCTGGTGCGTGTTGTCGGAGGTGGGCAGCCCGGTGCCGACGTCCAGGAACTGGGAGACTCCGGCCTCTCCGGCCAGGAACCGGACGCTGCGCCTCAGGAAGTAGCGCATGCTCCGCGCGATGTCGACGATTCCGGGGAAGACCGCGATGTACTGGTCACCGGCCTCTTTGTCAACGGCGTAGTAGTCCTTGCCGCCCTGCCAGTAGTTCCAGATCCGCGCCGAGTGGGGAACAGACTCGTCGACCGCCGGCCCGGCGCCTGAGCTAGAGAACTCGCTGCTCATGTCGTTGACGCACTCACTCTCTGTGTCAGTAGGCCTCCCAGAGAGTACATGATCACACATCTCGATGCGCTCTCGGGAGCCTCGCTCACGAAAAGTACGACCTCGGAGCCACCCCCGATGCACTCCCCCACGATCAGGCGTGCTCCGGTGACCCGGCGCCCATGGCCCGAGCTCACCTCCTGATCAGGCTGGACGCTCCGACCGGCGCACCAGGCTCATGCCACGATGAATGGGCACGCTCCGCAGGTGGCGTTTCGGCTTGGGGCAGCTCGAGGTCTCGAGGTTGCTGCGCGATGGCCGTCGCGTGGAACCGAGCGGCGCCGAGCTGCGCGCGCTGCTCATCGATCTGCTGGTCCACCGTGCGCAGTTCCGGTCGAGCGCACAGCTCGTGGACGATCCGTCTGGACACGGCCACGCGAAGGGTCTTCCACCGGCTCGGTGTGTTCGTCGGCGATTTCGGCTGCAACGCCGCAGAAGCGGTGCCGGCTACGCCGACGAGCGACCCGGAGTGCTGGTGGCGCTCGGCCGCCTGGTCACCACTCGCTGGTGATCGCCGAGACGTCGAGTGGACCGAGTCGTTACCGGCTCCTGGAATCGGTGCGGCAGTTCGCGGTCGAAGGAGAGCGTCACGCACACACAGGCACCGGCACCATTGCACGGACGACAGGGTTTCCTTCGCGCGCCGATCCCAGCCTGCCGCGTTCGGGGCACCTCCGAGCCTCGAACCAGTCGTTCGTGGTGCCACGAGTGGCATCATCTCATCCACCTGCTGGCGCGACGACCTCAGCAGGACCGAGCACACCCGCCGCCAGAGCCGCAGCCCTGGCCGCATCACCTGCGAGATCGTAGCCCGGCGCCATGGCGCCACGGACCGCCTTGACTTGGCACCACATTGGTGCCATCTTGGCTCTCATGCACCTGATGCCGGCGCCGCTGTCGGCCCGGCCCGCGGTCGTCGGCTGAGGACGGAAATTCGCACTCAGCACCATTTCGCCGATCAGCGCTAATACCCGCCTGAACCCGATTCGGAGAGACCATGGAACACACCGTCACCACGCTGCCGACCGCGCGCCGGCCCGGCTGTCCCTTCGACCCGCCCCAGGAGCTGATCACGGCCCGCGAGCACGGGCCGATCAGCCGCTACCCCTTCCCCGACGGGCACCAGGGCTGGCTGGTCACGGGGTTCGACCTGGTCCGGTCCGTCCTGGCCGACCCGCGGTTCAGCTCACGCAGGGAGCTGATGCGCCACCACCCGTACATCGACATGGGCGACATCGAGGTCCCTCCTGCGCCGCCCGGCGAGTTCCTGCTCATGGACGAGCCCCAGCACGGGCGCTATCGGAAGCCGCTGGTGGGCAGGTTCACCGTACGACGGATGCGGCTGCTCACCGAGCGCGTCGAGCAGATCACCGCCGACCACCTGGATGCCATGGAGGAGGCCGGGCCGCCGGCGGACCTGGTGACCGCGTTCGCCACGCCCATCCCCGCGATCATGATCTGCGAGCTGTTGGGGGTGCCCTACGAGGATCGGGGCTCCTTCCAGAAGCAGGTCGAGTCGTTCATGAGCGGGGAGACGAGCGACGAGGACCTGATGGCGGCCTACACCGCGGTCCAGCAGTACCTCGCGGAGCTGGTGGCGGCCAAGCGCGCGAACCCCACCGACGACGTGCTCAGCGACCTCACCGACAGCGACCTGACCGACGAGGAGCTGAAGGGGATGAGCCTGATCCTGCTGGCGGCCGGGCTCGACACCACCGCGAACATGCTGGCGCTGGGCACCTTCGCGCTGCTGCGCAACCCGGCGCAGCTGGCCGCGCTGCGCGCCGAACCCGCGCTCGCCGACCGGGCGGTGGAGGAGCTGCTGCGGTACCTGAGCGTCGCGAAGTCGTTCATGAGGACGGCGCTGGAGGACGTCGAGCTCGGCGGCCGCACCATCGAGGCCGGCTCGACCGTCATCCTGTCGTACAACACCGCGAACCGAGACCCCGAGCGGTTCACCGATCCCCACGTGCTCGACCTGCGCAGGCAGGACGGCGGGCACCTGGCCTTCGGCCACGGCATCCACCAGTGCCTGGGTCAGCAGCTGGCCCGCGTCGAGATGCGGGTCGCGTTCCCCGCGCTGGTCAACCGCTTCCCGACGCTGCGCCTGGCGGTACCGGCCGACGAGGTCGCCCTGCGCCCGGAGACCGCGGACATCTACGGCGTGAAGAGCCTCCCGGTCACCTGGGACGCATGACCGCGAGCCCGTACTGGATGAGGCCGCGTCTCGCGGTCAGGAACCGAGGAAGGCGAGGAGCTCGGTGGTGACGAACCCGGGGTTCTCCTCGGCGAGCCAGTGCCCGGATCCGGGCACCTCCACCGCACGGACGATGTTCTCGGCGCGCGGTGCCAGGGTCGCCCTGGTGGAGTCGAGCAGGCCGGCGGCGGTCATCAGCAGCGTCGGTGTGGAGATCGGCCGGGCCGCGACGTTGTCCGCCACGTCCCGGGCGAGGGTGCGGTAGAGCTCGAACCCGCCGTGCAGGACCGCGGGGCGGCCGTACGTGCGGGCGTACTCGTCGATCTCGGCGTCGTCGAAGGGCGGAGCGGCGCCGGGGCCACCGAAGGCGGTGCCGCCGAACGCGACCTGCGGGTAGAACATGGCCAGGTACTCCCGGACGTCGTCGCCTACCACCGCCTCGGGCACCTGCGCCTGCATGTGGAAGGCGATGTGCCAACTCAGGCTGCGGTATCCCGCGGCGTCGATCGCGGGGCCGGGCAGCGGCAGGTCCAGGTAGCCGAGCTTCGTCAGGTCCTGCGGGAACTGAGCGGCGTACTGGAACGCCACCGCGGCGCCGAGGTCGTGGCCGACGACACCGGCGTCGCGCAGGCCGAGCCGCTCGGCGACGAGCGTGTGCACGTAACGGGCCAGCGTGGCCTTGTCGTAGGAGGGCGGCGCTCCCTCGCTGTCGCCGAGGCCGGGCAGGTCCACCGCGTACACCGTGTAGTGCTCGGCCAGCGCGGGCATGATGCCGCGCCACGCGAACCACGTCTGCGGCCAGCCGTGCAACAGGACCAGAGCTGGGCCGGAGCCGCCGGTGACGTGGTGCATGCGCACCCCGTCGACGTCGGTGAACTCGTGCCGGAAGGTGCGGGCGAACTCCGCGTCGCCGACGGTGCCCGAGTCGACACCGGCGCCCGCCTGCGGGGCGGCGGTGACGGCCGCGGCCGTGGCCGGGCCGGCCGGGGCTGCGCACGCAGCGGTCACCAGGACCATGATCGCGGCGGCCGCGGCGGCGACGGCCCGCAGCCGTGACGCGGCGGCGCCCTGACGGCCGTTCCGCTCCGGTTCGGACAAGGTGGCTCCCTGGCTCGGCTGAGGTCGTGGGTGGTCAGCGCCCGGTGGCGCCGTCGATGAGCTCGCGCAGGACGTCGGCGTGCCCGGCGTGCCGGCCGGTCTCCTCGATCATGTGCGTCACCGTCCAGCGCCAGGACGGTGCCGCGCCGCGCCGCCCTCCCGGTCGCGGACCGGCGGCGGCGAGGTCGGGGCAGGCGGCGATCACCGCGTTGGCGCGGGCCGCGGTGTCCCGGTAGGCGCGCAGGATGTCGTCGGCGGTCTCGTCCCGGCCCGCGTGGAACGTGGCGGCCCAGTCGGTGACCGGCTCTCCGAGCAGCCAGTAGCGCTCCACGTGGGTGAGGTGCTTGACCAGGCCGAGCAGGTTGGTCCCGGACGCCACACCGGGCGTACGGATCTGCGGCTCCGGCACGCCGTGGGCCGTGGCGAGGACCGCCTCGCGCAGGTAGTCGAGGAACCCCACCAGCACGTCCTTCTCCCCGGGCCCGGTGGGCGGGGGGCCGGCGTCGCGGCGGCGCTTGCCGGATCGGCGCCGTCCGGCCACGGTCGTCCTCCCGGTTCCGGGACGCGGAGCCGCCGGCGCTGTCATGTGGCTGTCCGGCGGACGACCAGCACGTTGTCGATGACGGTCGCGGCCTGGCCGTCGGGCCCTCGCGTACGCCGCCGGGGCATGTCCGCGCGCTCGAGGAGCCAGCGGGCCGGGTCGAGGGCCAGCTCGGCGAACACCTCGTCCGGTGTGGGGTGGTGGACGTCGGGGTCCTGGTTCCAGGACCAGGGCGCTGTCGAGCCGTGGTCGACGACCACGAGCCTCCCGCCGGGGTGCAACGCGTGCGCGGCGGCCCGCAGCACGGCCGGGCGGGGCAGCGCGAACGGCGTGTGGAGGTACTGGGCGGACACCAGGTCGAAGAGCCCCGCGGGGAACTCCTCGGCGAGGTCGACGCGATGCGCCGAGACCTGCTCGCCGAGGTCGAGGCCCCGTGCGGTCTCGGCGAGGCGGCGCACGGCGTTGGCGGAGATGTCGACCGCGGTGACCCGCCATCCGCGGCCCGCGAGCCAGAGCGCGTCGCCGCCGGCTCCGCACCCCAGGTCGAGGGCGGTGCCCGGCGGGAGCGGGGCCGTGATCTCGGCCAGCAGGGGGTTCACCCGCGCGGGCCGGGACGACCGGCGGGTGCGGTAGTGGTCCTCCCAGAAGCGGGCAGCCTCGGAGTCCGGTGCGGTGCCGGCGGACTGCGTACCCATCGCGGGTCCCCTCCTTCGGGGTCGGGGGCGGGTGGCACCACCTTCGCCCGCCACCTGCGCGTTGCGCACGGGAACTTGCCACTGCGGCAAGATTGAAAGGGTGAGCGAGGAGATCGAGCACGTGCTCGACGCGGTCGGGCCGCGGCTGCGGGCACTGCGCCGGCAGCGCGGCATCACCCTGGCCGAGGTCGCGGCGAAGACCGGGATCTCGGAGAGCACGCTGTCCCGGCTGGAGAGCGGGCGGCGACGGGCGAACCTCGAGCTGCTGCTACCGCTGTCGAGCGCCTACGACGTCCCGCTCGACGACCTCGTCGGCGCGCCGCGCACCGGGGACCCGCGGATCCACCTGCAGCCGATCCACCGCTACGGAATGACCTTCATCCCGCTCACCCGCAGGCCCGGCGGGGTGCAGGCGTACAAGATGCTCATCCCGAGTTCGACGCGACCCGCCGAACCCACCCCGCAGACCCACAGCGGCTACGAATGGCTCTACGTCCTCAACGGACAGCTGCGGCTGGTTCTGGGCGAGCGGGACATGGTCCTGCCCCCGGGAGAGGCCGCGGAGTTCGACACCACGCTCCCGCACTGGCTGGGATCGGCCGACGGGCGCGCGGTCGAGCTGCTCATCCTGTTCGGGCTGCACGGCGAACGCGTGCACGTCCAGCCGCGCACACGATCCTGACCGCGCCGTCGCACGTCAGCGACTCCCCTCGCGGGCCGCATCGAGGTCGAGGTCGCGGCCGACCTTCCCGGTGACCAGGCTGCCGTCGGCACGCACCGGGCCCGTGCCGGAGAGGAAGAGCAGATCGCCCGCGCGCACTGCGGGGACGTAGAGCCCCGCAGGCTGCAGCGGCACCGGGAGTTCGATGCCGAGTTCGTGGATGCGTCGGGACGTGGTCGACGATGTCGTCATGAAGGCGTTCCTACCGGCAGGCAACGGTCTCCGGCATCGGTGCTGGTCGCCCATCTCGCCGTGCTCGGGCGAGCACGCGCTCGGCGACCGCCCCGTAGGCACCCGGCCCGCAACACATGGGCACCGCGCACCCATCCGCGAAACCGACCACGCCGCCACCATCGACACGTGTCGAACCCCATGACCGCGAACGTCCCGTCCGACTGGTACACCGACTTCTTCACCGAGCTGCCCAACGAGTTCTGGCGCCGGGCCGTGCCACCGGAGGCCACCGCGTCCGAGGTGGACTTCGTCTGCACCCGCATCGACCTCGCCCCGCGGTCCCGGGTGCTCGACGTGCCGTGCGGCAGCGGGCGGCACACCATCGCCCTCGCCGCTCGCGGTCACACCGTGGTCGGCGTGGACATCTCGACCGAGGCGATCGGCCACGCGCGACGCGCAGCGGCCGACGCCGGCGTCGACGTCGATCTGGTCGTCGCCGAGATGCGCGACATCCCCGCCGACGGCTCGTTCGACGCCGCCATCTGCATGGGCAACAGCTTCGGCTACCTCGATCCCGACGGCCTGCACGAGTTCGTGACGGCACTCGCCGCGGCGATCCGACCGGGTGGTGGCCTGGTCGTCGACTTCTCGGCGGCCGCCGAGTCCGTCCTGCCCGGGTTCGTCGACGACCGGCCGCGCGACATGACCGTCGGCGACATCACGGTCTCCGGGTCGAACACCTACGACGTGGTGGGCAGCAGGTTGCTGAGCCACTACCGGTTCCAGCGGGGCACCCAGGTGGTCGAGGTCACCGCTCTGCACCACGTCTACACCGTCGCGGCGCTGCGGCGACTGCTCGCCGACTGCGGCTTCACCGAGATCCAGCAGTACGGCGGGCCCGGCGGTGAGCCGTTCACGGTCGGGACCGGTCGCCTCCTGCTCACCGCGCGCCGCAGGTGAGTACCGCCAGCGCCTCCCCGCCTCCCAGCACCGAGGTCGTCAGGCGGCGTGCCGGTAGGCCGGGTAGTCGACGTAGCCGGCGTCGCCGCCCTGGTACCAGGTGTCCTGGTCGTCCCGGGCCATCGGAAGTCCTGCGCGGAGCCGCTCGACCAGGTCGGGGTTGCTGATGAAGGCCCGCCCGAAGCTGATCAGGTCGGCGCCGAGGTCGAGCCAGTGGTCGGCGGATCGACGGTCGGTGCGCTGCGCCCCCATCGGCCTGGTCGGACTGACGATCAGCGTGCCGTCCCAGAT
Organism: Pseudonocardia hierapolitana; assembly: GCF_007994075.1. Classification (NCBI taxonomy): domain Bacteria; kingdom Bacillati; phylum Actinomycetota; class Actinomycetes; order Pseudonocardiales; family Pseudonocardiaceae; genus Pseudonocardia; species Pseudonocardia hierapolitana. The sequence continues at coordinate 1,254,679 of NZ_VIWU01000001.1, forward strand.
CTTGCGCAGCTGGAGCAGGGTGTCCTCGTCGGTGGTCGCCTCGAGGTGGATGTAGGCCAGGTCGAAGCGGTTCAGCTCGGCCAGCAGGGCGCTGTACAGCTCGGGGACGACGGTGTCCTCGGCGCCCCACAGCCCTGCGCCCGGAGAGAGCCGGATGCCCGTGCGCGGCCCGCCGACCGCGTCGACGGTCGCCTCGACCGCCTCCACCGCGAACCGGATGCGGTGCGCGACCGGGCCGCCGTAGGCGTCGGTGCGCAGGTTGGCGGTCGAGGAGAGGAACTGGGCGATCAGGTAACCGTTGGCGCCGTGGAGCTCGACCCCGTCGAAGCCCGCATCGACGCCGCGCCGGGCCGCGTCGGCGTACGACCGTGCCTGCTCGGGGATCTCCGCGCTGTCGAGAGCGCGTGGGACCGGCGCCTGCTGCGGGCCGTTCGGGGTGAACACCTCCCCGACCGCCGCTACGGCCGACGGTCCGACCGGCTGCAGCCCGGTGGTGCCGGGGTGCGACACGCGGCCACCGTGCATGAGCTGGGCGAAGATCCGGCCGCCGTTGACGTGGACCGCGTCGGTGACCGGACGCCATGCGGCGACGTGTTCCTCGGTGACCAGGCCCGGGGTTCCGGGGTTGGACCGACCGACGCGGTTGGGGTGCACGCCCTCGGTGACGATCAGGCCCGCGGTGGCGCGCTGCGCGTAGTAGGTCGCCATCGACGCCGTCGCCCGCCCGTCGGCGGTGGCACGGACCCGGCTCATGGGCGCCATCACGACCCTGTTCGGCAGGGCGAGGTCACCCAACTGGTAGCGATCGAACAGGCTGGTCACGGACATCTCCTCGGGGCATCTCCGCGTGCGGAAGCAACTGCGCGCTACGCTAAAACCTGACATTGACGTCAGAGGCGAGGATTTGCGTCGCGGATCACACGAGGAGGAGCCCGTGCGGATCGGGGTACTCGCGGAGCGGGCCGGAGTGAGCGTCCGGTCGCTGCGCTACTACGAGGAGCAAGGCCTGCTGACCAGCACGCGCAGCCCGAGCGGACAACGCCACTACGCCGAGGACGCGGTCGAGCGGGTGCGGTTCCTGCAACGCCTCTACACCGCCGGGCTGTCCAGCCGCACGATCGCCGAGCTGCTGCCCTGCGTCGACTCGCCCAGCGACGACAACACCGAGACCGCCTTCCGTCGGATGCTCGAGGAGCGCGACCACCTGACGACCCACATCGACGAGCTGACCCGCGCCCGCGACGCCCTCGACGAGCTGATCGAGGCCAACCGCAGCTACTACACCGCACGGGCACTGGCCTGACGCACCACGGGATGCCCGCCTCCCGGCGAACCGAACGGGACGCGGGGCCGCGTCAGGCCGTGGGCCGCATGTGCTCCTGCGCCCATTCCTCGAAGCTGGTGAGCGGGATGCCGAGGTCCCTGGCGTACTGCGGACGCGCCGGCTGGCCCGCCACGTTCAGCCATTCGTGCGAGGCGCCCATCGCCGGCATCCCGGCGGCAACGGCCTGCTCCTCGGTCATGTCCGGCGCGGACAGCCGCGTGCCGAGGGCGCGCGAGAGGACTTCGGCGATCTCCGTCATCGACAGGTAGTCGCTCGCCAGCTCCAGTTCGACCCCGTCGAACCGCTCCGGGGCGGCGATGGCCGCGGCGGCCGCCCTGCCGATGTCGTCCACCGCGACCAGGGACAGCCGGGTCCCGGGGTGGAGGACGCTCACGATGCCGCCCTCGATGCCGCGCGGGAACAGGAACGCCATGGACGGCAGGAAGTTCTCCATGAAGAAGGCCGGCTTGAGGATCGTCCAGTGCGAGAAGCCTGCCGCGCGGACCCGCTCCTGGATCGCGCTCTTGGCATCCAGGCTGGGCACCACGCCGGCCCAGCGACCCTCGGCCCATCCGGGGGTCTCGGCGTGCCGGCCGGCTCCGGAGGTGGACGTCTGCACGAACTGCGGCACTCCGGCGGCCTTCGCACCGTCGACGAGGTTGACGGCCTGAGCCACCTCCCCGGCGAAATCGAAGCCCTCGGCGGTCAGGGCGGGCGCCTGCACGGAGAAGACGGCGCGGGCGCCCTCGGCGGCCCGGATCACGGAGTCGCGGTCGTGGAGATCGCCGACGACCAGTTCCGCGCCGAGCGCCTCGACGGCCTTGGCCGGGTCGGTGGCCGGGTCCCGCACGAGGGCGCGGACGGGAACACCCGCCGCGAGCAGGGCACGCGCGGTGGCACCGCCCTGCCTGCCGGTGGCGCCTGCGACCAGTACGGGCGCGGAAACCGTGGACATGGTTCTCCTCCGGGTGGGCTTCGAATGAAAACGGTGGGGCCCGCCGTTTCGACTCCGGTACGATATGGCGAGCCCCGCCACTTAGCAACCCTGGGGGTGACGCCATGCCCGAGCGCCAGCGTGCGGACGCCCGGCGCAACTACGCACGGATCCTCGCCGTGGCCGAGGCGGAGGTCGCCGCACACGGCGCCGCTGCGTCCCTCGAGCAGATCGCCCGCACCGCGGGGGTCGGCTCGGCGACCGTGCGCAGGCACTTCCCGACCCGCCGCGCACTGCTGGAGGCGGTATCCCGGACGCGGATCGAGGCCCTGTGCGTCCGCGCCCACGACCTCACCGGCACGGGCGACAGCCACACCGCGCTCCTGGAGTGGCTGAGCGACGTCGTCGACTACTGCGTCTCCGCCCGGGGCCTGGCCGCCGCGCTGGCCTACGACGGCGCCGGGTCCGACCCGGTGCACGAGAACGCCTGCTCGGCGGCGGTGGAAGAGGCGGCAGGCCCGCTACTGCGCCGCGCCGCGCAGGACGGCGCTGTGGCGAGCGACGTCACCGTCGAAGACCTGATCACGCTGATCGTCGGCATCGTCCTGGCCACGGAGCACCACCCCGACCCCGCCACCCGGGCACACCGGCTGTTCCGGCTGACGGTGGCAGGGCTGAGCCCGCAGAGCTGAACGAGGCGCCCGGCAGGCAGCGTCGAGCGCGGTCACAGGATCAGCGCTACGCACTGCGATGTGGATGCCCTCCTGCCGGCGCCCTGGCGCCCTCGCCGGCGGCGCCGTTGCGCCGGGGAGGGCGACTCGCTGATCGGCAGTTTCCGCGCGGAAGTCCAGGGCACCCACGGGGCTCCGGCACTCGCCGGTGTCGGAACCGTCCCGATCGCTCCCAGGAGAACGATGTTCTTCCACCGCCAGGAACTCCAGTTCAGGTCCACGCCCGATCAACCCGACGCCGTGTACGCGCGCAAGCTGCAAGAGGTGCTCGGCGGCCAGTACGGCGAGATCACCGTGGCGATGCAGTACATGTTCCAGGGCTGGAACTCCCACCTCCCCGGCAAGTACCGCGATCTCGTCTTCGGGATCGGCGCCGAGGAGTTCGGCCACGTCGAGATGCTCGCCACCATGATCGCCCAGCTGCTCGAGAAGGCGCCCCTGGGCATCACCAGCGATGCGGTGCAGGACGACCCGACCGTCGCCGCTGTCGTCGGCGGGACGGACGTGCAGCACGCGATCGTGGCCGGTGCGGGCGCCCGCCCCGTGGACAGCAACGGCAACCCGTGGCAGGGCAGCTACATCACCGGCAGCGGCAACCTGCTCGCCGACTTCACCGCCAACGCCAACGCCGAGATGCAAGGCCGCACACAGGTCGCGCGGCTGTACCACATGACCGACGACCACGGTGTCCGCGAGCTGCTGTCCTTCCTGCTCGCCCGCGACACCATGCACCAGAACCAGTGGCTCGCCGCGGCCGTGGAACTGCAGGAAGAGGGCTACGAGGGAATGCCCGTGCCCAGCAACTTCCCGCAGAGCAAGGAGTACACCGAGGTGTCCTACCAGTACCTCAACTTCAGCGACGGCAAGGAGGCGGCAAACGGGCGCTGGGCGAGCGGGCCCACCCCGGACGGGCACGAGTTCAGCTACCACGACGGGCCCACGACGCACGAGCCGATGCCGGCCCCCACCCGGCCCGATTCGCGCATGTACGGCACCACCGACCTGCCCAACCCGGTCGAGAAGGCGGCCGGGGCCGTCCAGGACAAGCTCAACCGCGAGTGAGACCTTCGCCGCCGCCGAGCTGGTGCTGGAGTCGCCACTCGGGCATCAGCTCGGCGCGGGAATGCCGGCATCGATCGGCGGCTGCGGACAGCGACGGCAGACCCGCAAGGGCGTCATCCGTGCGCCACTCGCGGTAGGACGACATCGAGAACGGGCCGGGCCGGGTACTGTGACCACGTCGACGACACCGGCCCGGCCGCGGACTTCTTCCACGTCAGCGGGTCGGCGGCGCCGCTCCGGGTCCGCCCGGCCGGTCGCGCCGAACGAGTGCGGCCAACGTCGCAAGCCACATCGCCGGTGAGGCGGTAGGATCACCGGCAGAACGAACCCGGCGGAGGCCGCCCTGTGCGGTGGGTGCCGCGGCAAATCGGCATGCAGGCGGGCTGTCCGGCCCGCGCGTCGATCCCCGCCGATCCGTGGGTCCGCTCGCGTGAAGAGGAGCGACTTCGGCCCTCCCCGCGACGCCCATCACCCGACCGAAGCACGGTGCGCGGCACCCGAAGGAGGAGTTAGTGGCTCGACGAGGCCAGCCCCAGACCAGGGCTCGCCGCAGCGCCCCGCACAGCCGTCGTCACGGCCCTCGCCGCGACGACGTCAACTCGGTGCTCGCCCGCGCCGTCCGGGAGGTCGAGACGGCCCTTCGAAGCGGTCGGGTCACCCCCGCGACGCGCACGAAGTTCCAGGCCGTCGCGCTGCTCCTGCGCGACGAGCGCGCCCGGATCCGCGCGGAGGAGAACGGCAGCGACACGCACCGGGCCGAGCAGCTCAAGCGCCTCGACGGCATCGCGACGATCCTCGCGAAGAGCGCCGTGCGCGATGCCGGGCTCATGGCGCTCCTCGCCGAGGACGCTGTCGTCTCCGACGAGGCCCGGGCACTCAAGCGGGACATGCTGAGGGCCGCGGGCATCGAGCCGGCCGCCGACGAGCTTCCGCCGGCTGCGCCCCAGGACGCCGCCGCGGAGAACCGGGTGGTGCCACGGTCGGTCGTCTCCCGGCAGCTGGCCAACCCCTTCCTCGCCCCCGATGTCTCCGCCGTCCGGCCGAGCGCACCCCGTCCCACCCGGCTGGCCACGTGGGAGCTGATCGGCCCGCTGCTCAGCTCGTTCGAGCGCGCCGGCAGCGGAGCCCCGGCGTGCATGGCACTCCCCGCGCCGACCTCCCGGTACACGCCGCCCGGCCTGGAGCTGATGCCGCACCAGGCCCGGCTGGTCGCCGCGGCAGCGGCAGGCCACCGGACCTTCCTGCTCGCCGACGAGCCGGGCCTGGGCAAGACGGCCCAGGCGTTGCTCGCCGCCGAGGCGGCGAACGCCTACCCGCTGCTCGTCGTCGTGCCGAACGTCGTCAAGACGAACTGGGCGCGCGAGGCCGCGATCTGGACGCCCCACCGCACCGCCACCGTGATCCACGGCAACGGCGACTCGGTCGACGGGTTCGCCGACATCCTCGTCGTCAACTACGAGGTGCTCGACCGCCACGTGGGCTGGCTGGGCAACTTCGGCCTGCGCGGGATGGTCGTCGACGAGGCGCACTTCATCAAGAACAAGTCCTCTCAGCGCTCACGGCACGTCCTGTCGCTGTCCGAGCGGATCCGGTCCTTCACCGCGGGCCCGCTGCTGATGGCCCTCACCGGTACCCCGCTGATCAACGACATCGACGACTTCCGGGCGATCTGGCAGTTCCTCGGCTGGATCGACGAGACGAAGCCGCTCGCCGGGCTGATGAACGCGCTCGACGAGACCGGCCTGACCCCCGCCGACCCGGGGTTCTACGCCGCGGCCCGGCAATGCGTCGTCGATCTCGGCATCGTCCGGCGCCGCAAGGTCGACGTGGCCGCCGACATCCCCGCGCGCCGCATCGCCGACCTCCCCGTCGAGCTGGACGGGCCGGCAGGCCGGTCGATCCGGGCGGCCGAGCGCGAACTCGCGCGCCGGATGGTGGCGCGGTACGAGGAGGCGCTCGCGAGCCGCCGGTCCGGTGCCGTCGTCGAGGGCATCGACCACGACCTCGTGCGCCAGGTGGCCAGGTGGGAGCAGAAGGATGCGGCCGCCTCGACGACCGGCGAGAACGTCTTCAGCATGATGCGGCGGATCGGCCGGGCGAAGGCGGGCCTCGCCGCCGACTACGCGGCCCAGATCGCGCGCAGCGCGGGCAAGGTGGTCTTCTTCGCCAAGCACGTCGACGTGATGGACGCCGCCGAGGAGACGTTCGCCCAGCAGGGTGTCCGTTTCTCGTCGATCCGCGGCGACCAGACGGCCGCGGTGCGGCAGCGGAACATCGACGCCTTCGTGAACGACGCAGGCGTGGCCGTCGCAGTCTGCTCGCTGACCGCGGCCGGGGTGGGCCTCAACCTGCAGGTCGCGTCGAACCTCGTGCTGGCGGAGCTGTCCTGGACCGCCGCGGAGCAGACCCAGGCCATCGACCGCAGCCACCGCATCGGCCAGGCGCAGCCCGTCACCGCGTGGCGCATCATCGCCGCGCAGACGATCGACGCCCGGATCGCCGAGCTGATCGACAGCAAGGCCGGCCTCGCGGCCCAGGCGCTCGACGGTTCGGAGGAGGAGGTCGGGTCGTCGGCCGACGTGCAGCTCGAGGCGCTCGTCGCGTTGCTGACCGACGCGCTGTCGGCGGCCCCGGCGCACCTCGAGGGCTGACGGCGGGGAGGACGCCGAAGGCGCGGCCGGCGTTCGTGGCAGCCCGGACTCAGCTCTGGGACGTCTGGCGTTCCCGGGCGCTGCGCTCGAGTGCGGGCGGCCGCGGGAACTGCACCTCGACGGCGGTTCCGGCGGCGCCGACCCGGATGTGGACGACGTCGGCCAGCTGCCGGATCATCCACACGCCCATCCCGCCGACGTGCACGTTCGCGGGGTCGGGCGGGTGGAAACCCTTGGTCGTGATGTCGTCGCCGAGCCCCTGGTCGTCGACCCTCATGACGACGTGGTGAGGGGTGGCCCAGACCCGGATCCGGCACGGCCGCTCGCCGTGGCGCAGGGCGTTGGACAGGGCCTCCGCGGTGGCGAGCTCGAAGTCGTCACCGGTCTCCTCGGTGAGTCCGAGCATGCCCCCGGCCTCGGCCACGGCGCGCCGGGCCGCCCCGAACTGCCCGACCGTGGTGACCCAGAAGTCGACCGGAGGCTCCGGCGGAACCACCGAGAGCGGCCCGGGGTGGGCGCGCAGGTAGGTCTCGGGCGGGACGTAGTCGCTGCTGGGCGCTGAACGCCCGTCCGAGCCGACGAGCAGCGGATGGACCTGACGCACGGCATCGAGAACGTCAGGCGAGTGGCGGCGCCGGTCGTAGAGGCAGACCCAGGGGAACCCGTAGGTGCCCAGCACGTGGTTGCTGGCAGCCTCGAACCGGAGGTAGGCGGCCGTGCGCGCGGCGCTGCTCGTCGTGTCGTTCTCCGCGATCAGCCGGATGCGGTTCCCGGCCTCGTACTGCCCGGCCAGGTAGCGGCGCAGGCCGTTGTACATGGGACCGAGGCTCCGGTAGCTGACGTCGGGCACCTGCCACCGGATGTCGCGCTCGTCGGCACCCAGGCCGCGGCGCAGCTGCGCGGCGGCGCGTCCGGACACCACGGCGACCACGGACTCTCCGGCGGCGAGGCCGTCACGCACGAACGGCACCACCCGCCGTCGGAGGTCGTCGCCGGACTCGAACAGGGCAGCCGCGTGCGCCGTGCAGCCACTGCCATCTGTCCCGCTCATCGGTTCTGCCAGCGCACCGACGATCCCCCGACCCACACGCCGGGGTTGTTCCCGCACAGCCCGGTTCTATGCGCTGCACAGCACTGACGAGGGAAATCGGGGCACCGCGTGCGCTCTCAGCCGGGCCTCAGCCTCCCTCCCCCATGATCACCCCCGTCACGCACCGCGCCGGCGGCGCACGCGGCGGACGACGACCGTCGACGGATCGGCTCACCAGCCGCGTTCCCGAGGAGGCACGACCCAGCATGTCGGCATGTCGGAGGGCGGCCCGATGACGGGCGAGCACGAGAACACCGACGGCTGGCGGGCACCACAGCACCGCGACGGGATGGCCCTCGTGCTCAGCTCGGGCGTGTCCTCGGCCATCGGGATGCTGTTCTGGGTGCTCGCCGCGCGGCTGTTCGAGCAGGACACCGTCGGGGTCAACTCGGCAGCCCTGTCGGCCGTCACGCTCCTCGCCTCGGCCTCCCACCTCAACCTCGGCAACGCGATCCTGCGGTTCGTCCCCGTGTCCGATGGACGCCGCGCCCTCGTCGCGGGCTGCTTCGCCGTCGGCATCGGCTGGGGGGCGGTGGTCGGGCTCGGGTTCGGGATCGGCGCGAACCTCTGGGCACCGGATCTCGTGGCGGCGTTCGGGCACCCCGCCCTGATCGCCTTCTACCTGCTCAGCGTGCCGATCTGGACGGTGTTCGTCCTGCAGGACTCCGCCCTCACCGCGATCAAGCGCGCCCCCCTGGTCCTGGTCGAGAACATCGTGTTCGCCCTGCTGAAGATCGCTCTGCTCGTGGTGGCCGCCTGGCTGGGCCTCGTGTTCGGGATCGCGGTCGGCACGCTGGCCGCCACGTTCGTCCTCGTGCTGGCGGTCACCACCTATCTGGCCCGGGCGCTGCGCAGGCAGCCGGTCCCGGCGCCGCAGGCGGTCCAGGAGGTCACGGCACGTGACCTCGCCGGGTTCGTCGGCGTCGACTACGCGGGGAACGTCGCCTGGCAGGCGGCCGTCTTCGGGCTCCCGCTCATCGTGATCGCCCTCACCGACGCGGGCGGCGCCGCCGTCTACGGCGTGGCGTGGCAGGTCACCTACGCGCTCTACCTGGTCGCCTCCGGCATGGGCAAGTCGATGGTCGCGCACTCGGCCGGAGGGGACTCCGCCGCGATCGTGCACGCCCGCCGCGGGATGGACCGCAAGGCGATCACCCTCGTCCTGCCCGGGGCCCTCGTCGTCGCAGGCGGCTCCTACCTGATCCTGTCGGTGTTCGGCAGCAGATATGCCGAGACCGGCGCGCTCCTGCTCGCGCTGCTGGCGCTCTCCGCGATCCCGAACGTGGTCACGAACTCCGCGCTGTGGGAAGCACGTGTGCGCCGCAACCGTGCGGTGCAGTTCGGGCTGCCCGCCGCGACCAGTGCAGCGGTCATCACCTGCACGCTGGTCCTGATCCCCGCGATCGGAGTCACGGGCGCCGGATGGGCGTGGCTGGGCGCCCAGGGCGTGGCCGCCGCCGTGATCCTCCTCCACCGCCGGAGGGCGCAGCGCCTTGACGAGGAGCGAAAGGCCGCACCCATCCCCCCGTCGTGACAACTGGCGCGGCGAAGCGGGAGCACCCAGTTGCTGCAGGTCCGGCACTGGCCGCGGCGCGCTGTTGACTCGACAGACATACCTCAGCAATTATTGACTCAATGTCTACTGAGCGAAACTGCGTAGTGCGACGTGCCGCCGTGCACGCGGCACTGGGCGATCCGGGGCGGTTGGCGATCGTCGACGCGCTCGTGCTCGGCGAGGCGTCCCCGTCCGAGCTGCAGCGGCTACTGGACATGCCCTCCAACCTGCTGGCCCACCACGTCGGGGTTCTCGAGCGGGCCGGCGTGGTCGGCCGGCACCGCTCCGAGGGCGACCGCCGGCGCAGCTACCTGCGGCTGACCCCGGGCTCGCTGGAGGCGCTGCGACCGAAGGCGGTCCGGGAGGCGGTGCGGATCGTGTTCGTGTGCACCGAGAACTCGGCTCGCTCACAGCTCGCTGCCGCGATCTGGGCAGGGACCGCGCCCGTGCGCGCGACCTCCGCGGGCACTCATCCGGCGCAGGCGGTGCACCCCGGCGCAGTGGCCGCCGCGGCCCGGCACCGGCTGCCCCTCACCCCCGCGACGCCGCGCCACGTGAACGACGTCCTGCGGACGGACGACGTGGTCATCACCGTGTGCGACGCCGCCCACGAGGAGCTCGGCGCGGGACCGGAACGGCTGCACTGGTCGATCCCCGACCCGGCACGCCACGGTGACGACGCCGCGTTCGACCGCGCCGTCGCCGAGCTGACCGACCGGATCGGCCGGCTCGCCCCCGTGATCCGCCCCATCGATCCGTCCACGTCCTGAGGAGCGCCGTGCCCACGACCCACCGCCCGGACCTGTCCATCGATCAGCAGCTCGCGCTCCGGACAGCCGCGTCGAACCTGGGCCGCGAGTTCGACGGCACGTTCGGCGTCGATACCATCGAACGGTTCCTGCACGGCTCCTACGACGAGTTCGCCCAGCGGGCCGCCGTGCCGAACTACCTGCCGCTGCTGGCGGAGCGGTTCGCCCGCCAACGGCTGCGCGCGCTGGCCAAGGTCGAGGGCAAGCACGCCGGCGGGGTGCCGGTCGTGCTGTTCCTGTGCACCCACAACGCCGGGCGCTCCCAGATGGCGCTCGGGTTCTTCACCCAGCTGGCAGGCGACCGTGCCGTCGCCTGGTCGGGTGGTTCGGAGCCGGCCGGCCGGATCAACCCGTCAGCGGTCGCGGCGATGGCCGAGCGGGGGATCGACATCTCCGGCGAGTACCCCAAGCCGTGGACCGACGAGATCGTCCGCGCCGCCGACGT